>NZ_JALNYS010000034.1 GCF_023229695.1 Sulfuricurvum sp. | reverse complement strand
TAACGATGAAAAATACGATTGATTTATTGAACAAAAAGTTTGAAAATGAACCGATTGAGAAAATATTGGAATATTTTGCCCAAACCTATAAAGAGAAGATTGCCTTAGCTACGAGCTTTGGAGCGGAAGATCAAGTCTTGACTGATTTGCTGCTAAGACAAAATCCTAAGGGTAAAATATTTACCCTTGATACGGGGCGATTGGCAGAAGAGACGTATACCGTTATGGATCAGACAAATAAAAAATATGGCATCAAGATTGATGTTTATTTTCCCAATACTGCGGATATTGAAGTTCTTTATCAGCGTCAAGGGATCAACGGATTTCGTGAGAGTATCGAAAATCGAAAAATGTGCTGCCATGTTCGTAAAATCGCTCCGCTGCAAAGGGCATTAAAAGGATTGGATGTCTGGATAACCGGACTGCGACGTGCTCAATCACCGACGCGAGATACGATGCGACTGGTCGAGTGGGATAAAGCAAACGGATTGATCAAACTTAATTTATTGATCGAGTGGAGTGAAGAAGACGTTTGGAACTGTATCAAAGAAAATAAGCTCCCTTATAACGCATTGCATGATCTTGGGTATCCGAGTATCGGATGTGCTCCGTGTACGCGCGCAGTAAAAGAGGGAGAAGATATACGTGCCGGGCGATGGTGGTGGGAAAACCCTGAACATAAAGAGTGCGGATTGCACCTAAACGGAGGCTGATTATGACTGTTTTATTGGCGATTTTGCGTCAAATATGCGGAGACGACTGTGCGTCGCAACGCGAGGACTTGGCCGACTGGGCCTTATTTGTATGAATTTTAATGAAATTGTAAAGGATGTAATATGACTGAAGAACAACTGACCCATCTTAAAGTATTGGAAGCGGAATCGATCCATATTATGCGTGAAGTCATTGCTGAATTTGAAAATCCGGCGATGCTTTATTCTATCGGGAAAGACTCCTCTGTGATGCTTCATTTGGCATTGAAGGCATTTTATCCTTCAAAGTTACCGTTTCCACTTTTGCACGTTGATACGACGTGGAAATTTAAAGAGATGATCGAGTTTCGTGATCGACGTATCGAAGAACTTGGATTAACGCTGTTGACGCATGTGAATCCTGAGGGAGTTGCAAAAGGGGTTACCCCGTTTACACACGGGAGTTCTGTTTACACGGATATCATGAAAACAGAGGGGCTTAAACAGGCGTTGAACGAGCATAAATTTGATGCTGTTTTCGGTGGAGCGCGACGGGATGAAGAAAAAAGCCGTGCCAAAGAGCGGATTTACTCGTTCCGTGACAAAAACCATCGTTGGGATCCTAAGAAACAGCGTCCTGAATTGTGGAATATTTACAATGGGCGCATTCATAAAGGGGAAAGTATACGGGTGTTTCCGTTGTCCAATTGGACAGAGCTTGATATTTGGCAATACATTTATCTCGAAGGGATCCCTCTTGTTCCTCTTTATTTTGCCGCGCCCAGACCTGTGGTCGAACGTGACGGGGTTAAAATAATGGTCGATGACGAACGGTTTCCTCTGGAAGAGGGAGAAATCCCTGTTATCGAGAATGTCCGTTTTCGAACGCTGGGCTGTTATCCGTTGACGGGTGCGGTTGCAAGTGATGCGGTGACACTTCCTGATATTATTCAGGAAATGTTGCTGACTAAAACGAGCGAGAGACAAGGTCGTTTGATCGATGCCGATCAGGCAGGCTCCATGGAGAAGAAAAAAATTGAAGGATATTTTTAATGGCACATCAATCGGATTTGATAGCTTCAAATATTCAAAGCTATCTGCATGAACAAGAACATAAAGAGCTGTTGCGTTTTATAACGTGCGGCAGTGTCGATGACGGCAAAAGTACGTTAATCGGAAGACTTTTGCACGATTCCAAAATGATTTTTGAGGATCAGCTCGAAAGTATTAAAAATGACAGTAAAAAATCGGGGACGACAGGGGATAGAATCGATCTGGCACTCCTTGTGGATGGTCTTCAAAGTGAACGGGAACAGGGGATTACGATCGATGTAGCGTATCGCTATTTTTCGACCGATAAACGCAAATTTATTATTGCGGATACCCCTGGGCATGAGCAATATACGCGCAACATGGCTACGGGTGCATCGACGGCAGATTTGGCGATTATCTTGATTGATGCTCGATACGGGATTGTGACGCAGACGCGCCGCCACTCGTTTATTGTTCGTCTTTTAGGGATTCGCAATGTCGTTGTTGCGATTAACAAAATGGATCTCTTGAAATATGACCGGGATGTGTTTGAAAAAATTGATACTGAGTATCGTGCATTTGCAAAAGAACTTGGGATAGAGAAAATTTATTCAGTACCGATGTCTGCGCTGGAGGGGGATAACGTTGTTACCCGCAGTGTTCATACTCCATGGTATTAGGGTAAGACATTGATAGAGCATCTCGAAGAGGTACCTCTGTCTGCGCCATCGCCGGATGCACCGTTTCGAATGGCGATCCAGTATGTTAACCGTCCCAATCTCGATTTTCGAGGATTTGCCGGGACGATTGCTTCGGGAAGTATCAGTGTTGGTGAGAGTATAACGGTATTGCCATCGGGGAAAAATGCTACGGTCAAAGCGATTGTGACGTATGATGGAGATTTAGAATCAGCATCTACCGCGCAAGCGATAACGTTGACACTGAATGAAGAGATCGATATCAGCCGTGGAAATATAATCATCAAAACGGGTGCACCCATCAGTGTATCGGATGCGATTACGGCAAATTTGGTTTGGATGGATGAAGAGCCCTTTATTGTAGGGAAAAGCTATTTGTTTAAAAGAGCGTCAACAGTTACCTCTGCTGTAGTAGAGGGGATTGATTATCGTGTTGATGTCAATACGCAGGTCCATCATGAAGCTCATGAATTGGGACTCAATGACATTGGTTCAGTTCGTTTAGTGTTGGGCTCATCTTTGGTCTTTGATACGTATGAAGAAAATCGTCAAACGGGAGGATTTATCCTGATTGACAAAATTACCAACAACACAGTTGCTGCGGGAATGATTACCGGCAGTACACAAAAAGAGGCTAAAAAAGTAGGTGGAGCGTCCGAGTTCGAGGTAGAATTCAACGCCCTTGTTCGACGTCATTTCCCTCATTGGAATGCCGAAATAGTTACATAAGGAGTAACGAATGGCTTCAGAAACAAAAGCCCAGCGTGTTGAGCGAATCAAAAGTGAAAAAGACGGATTGGATGTTTTAGACGATATTGCCCGCTATGCGATAAGCGGGGAGGAAATCGACCCCGAAGATATCGACCGTTTTAAATGGTATGGTTTGTATACGCAAAATAAAAATCTTCAAGGTCCTGAAGATGAGACTCTCTATTTTATGCTTCGTATTAAAGTAGAGGGGGGCTATCTCAATCGCGAGCAGTTAGCAGAGATCGGGAAAATATCCAAAGAGTTGGCACGGGATACGGCGGATTTGACAACACGCCAAGACATCCAATTTCACTGGATTAAAGTGACGGATCTTCCGCAAATTTTCGCCCGATTGGCTGCCGTTGGACTTAGTACCATCGAGGCCGCGGGAGATTGTCCGCGTAATATCGTCTGCTGTCCGGTAAACGGTATCGATAAAGACCAAGTCGATGATGTCCGTGATCTGGTCGATGCATTGAATGATTTGTACCGAGAGAATAGGGCGTTTTCCAATCTTCCTCGAAAGTTCAAGGTTGGGGTGAGCGGGTGCAGCAAGCATTGTCTTTCACATGAAGTTCAGGATTTGACCTTTACGGCGGCTAAACGTCAAAATGGCGGGATAGAGTTTAGTGTCAGCGTTGGAGGCGGGCAGGCGAGCAATCGTCGTATCGCAGATCATATCGGATATATTCAGCGTAAAGACGTGGTT
>NZ_JALNYS010000010.1 GCF_023229695.1 Sulfuricurvum sp. | reverse complement strand
GTTCAACCAGAGTATTGTAGGTTGTCATCAGAAACCGGCGCAACCGTAGAAAATCAATCGCCTTCTGCGCCGATTCATAGCGGGAGAAAGAGTGAAGTTTTTCGTCGAAGTGATCAAAATATTCGTCAATGACCTCTTCGACCGTGAACTTCGGGCTCTCTTGGCTGTTGATGGCAATTGAGGAAGAGACCCTTTTTGTATCGATATCAAGCGAAATCACTTTTTCGCTTGATTCGTTATCGGTTCCTTTTTTATTCGACGCTGCTTCCATTTTTCTCTCAATAACCGCTAGATGATATGTGTGGATACCTTTGATGTGTGTATTTGATTCTAGTATCGTTTAACATTGTATCTGATGTTACGCACTTTTCGGGCAAAGCCCGTAAAGTGGCAGGGATGGCCCAGCCGGAACTTCGTGCATCGGCCGGGTTCCAAAGCTAAAAAAGCCAAGCAGTTGGCTTTTTTAACGCTTTTCACCCATACAACCCCCTAAAGCTTCCCGTATCTTTCGGATACGGGAGATTACTAACCTTTTCGCACGTGTTTAGACAAGTGCGTAAGGTCAGATGGTATCATTTTCAGACTGGAGAGCGTTAAAGTAAGTTGTGAGTCGATACCGATTATACTTCCCGCACTTTTAGTAGAGGATGGCAGGGATGGAGAATAACTTTTTTATAATGACAGCCGAAAATGTCAAAATGCCGAAAATGATTTACGGTACGGCGTGGAAAAAAGAGCGGACGGCCGATCTGGTCGAGATGGCCGTGATGAGCGGGTTTCGGGGGATCGATACGGCATGTCAGCCCAAACACTACGAAGAGTTTTTGGTGGGGGAGGCACTCCTTCGGCTGGCCGATCGGGGGATAGGGCGCGAGGAGCTGTTTCTCCAAACCAAATTCACCCCTCTGGAAGGTCAGGACCCGAACCGTATCCCATATGATCCTTCGGCCCCGTTGGAGATTCAGGTAGCCCGGTCGTTTGAAACGTCGAAGCGAAACCTCCGTACCGAATACGTCGATTCTCTGGTGCTCCACTCCCCGCTTTTCCCCTACCGCGATCTTTTAAAGGTCTGGAGAGCGATGGAGGAGCTCTACCGCAGCGGCCAGGTTCGGCAGCTGGGGATCAGCAACTGCTACGATTTGGAGCTCTTTGAGCGGCTCTGCGATGACGCTGAGGTGAAGCCGGCGGTGGTACAGAACCGTTTTTACCCGCAGAGCGGTTATGACATAGAGTTGCGCCGCCGGTGCGATGAGATGGGGATCATTTACCAAAGTTTCTGGAGCCTGACCGGCAATCCCCATCTTTTGAGAAGTCAAACATTCCGCGAACTGGCGGAGAAATACGGAAGAAACGAAGTTCAAATCCTCTACCGATACCTGACCCAAATCGGGATCGTTCCCCTGAACGGCTCAACCTCACCAGAACATATTAAGGAAGACTTGCGTATCTTTGAATTTGAACTCTCCGTTGATGAGATCAAAGCCATCAGCGAAATGTTAGAGTCATCGTGAAAAAGATTTTAATTCGCAATAGATTCACGATAAAGCGATAATTTTCATAAAAAAAAGGTAGATCGGATGAAAAAATTTTTAGGACTTTTATTGATTTTGACGGCAATGGCGGGTGCAAAAACACTCACCGCCTCGTACGAGGTCTCTTTCGGCGTTTTTCAGAAAATGGGGATGGCCGATACGCGGCTGGAGATACGAGACGATCAGACCTATACGATCCATGTCGAGGCGAGGACGACGGGGATCGCAAAAGTCCTCTCCAATAACCGTTTTGAGCTCTATGAGAGTCGCGGAACGGTGAAAAACGGCAAATTGATCCCCGATACCTATATGAAAATCCGGCAAACAAACAGCAAGAAAAACACCAAATTCTATACGTTCGATCACCAGAATAAAATCGTCTGGAAAGAGACGACCGAGGTCGCAGACGGCGAAACCCATAAAGAGAAGGATCAAAACGATTATTATGCCAAAGAGGATATCCTAAGCCTCTTTTTTAATCTGAAATACTATTCAAAAGGGCGCCAGAACACCTATTTCAATGCGATCGGCGGAAATAAAACCGACGGACGGATCGATGTTGTGTTTCCCCAAAAAGAGCAGCTTGCGGCGGTAAAAAAAGAGCTCGATCGGGAAGAGGGGGAGTTTTTGAAAGTGATTTTGAATGACCGTATTTTTTCCAGTGCCAACGGGGAACTGCTGATCAACCTCGACAACGAGGGACTGTGTGAAAAAGCGGTTCTCGAAGATGTTCTTTTGTTTGGGGATATCGTCGGAAAACGGGTCCGTTAAGAGGATTACAATCTGATGTTGAAGATCTCGTCAAGGAGAACTTCAAGGTCTTCTCTCGTCGCCCCCGCAAACGCGTTTTCGATAAAGCGGTTGATCCCTTTATTCTCATGACGGATCAAAGGGACGATCTTGATCCCCGTGATCTCCGACATAAAATGGGATTGATCCCCCTCTTCGTAAGCGTGCAGGAGGATCGATCGGGAGAAGTTGTTGAGGATATGGTAATAAATATGTAAAAACTCCGCTTCGAGAACTTTGAGGCCGTAGAGATGGGTGATGAGGCGATTTTCATGTGATACGATGGGGTGCACTTTCTCCGGCCGGATCGTGATGCCGATCTCCTCTTTGATCTCCCTTACCAGTGCTTCGAGCAAGCTCTCCCCCTCATCCACCGTTCCCCCCGGAAATCCCATCCGTCCGTCCCAGCGGTCGATCATGATGAGGGCAGGGCATTGGAGATGGCGAAGATCCTCTTTGAAATATTTCCACGGTGAAATGGCATCGACATAGATGGCTAAAAAAACGGCATTTTTCTTCCCCGGTTTTTTTGTTCCGAAAGGGACTCTTTGTGTTCGCATGGTTATCACTCTATTTTGATGGTATCTTTTTGAATTTTACCCGGATTGGATTAAAACTGGGGATTAGACTATAATTCCCGAAATCTATCGTTTGAAGAGCTGCCCCCGTGGAACAAAAATACAACGTACTCAAAACCGTATTCGGACACTCCTCTTTCCGAACGTTTCAGGAGGAGGCGGTCGATGCGATCATTGGCGGGCGGGATCTGATGATGATTCTCCCTACAGGGGGTGGAAAATCGCTTTGTTATCAGCTCCCCTCCTTGCTGATGGGGGGGGTGAGCGTCGTCGTCTCTCCGCTGCTGGCCCTCATGCACGATCAGATCACGGCACTCGGGGCATTCGGTATCGAGGCGGCCATGGTGTCGTCGATGCAGAGCAGTGAAGAGATCGGTATCACGATGGGCCGTGCGGTGGCGGGGAAGGTGAAATTCCTCTATGTCGCTCCGGAACGGCTGAAAAACGGAGAGTTTTTACGCTTTTTACACGAGATTAAAATCGATTTTTTCGTCGTTGACGAAGCGCACTGCGTCAGCGAATGGGGGCACGAGTTTCGGGAGGATTATCGTCAGCTCTACCGTTTGCGTGAGCTCTTTCCAACGGTTCCCATTGCGGCGTTTACAGCGACGGCAACCCATACGGTCGAGCACGATATCCTCACCCAGCTGAGTCTCCGCGACCCCGTGGTGATCCGGGCAAAAGTGTGCCGGGATAATCTGATGATTCGCGTCCTCCACCGAAACGGCAACGGGCGTGAGCAACTGCTGAGTTTCCTCGATACGTTTGAGGGGGAGAGCGGTATCGTCTACACCTTCACCCGTAAAGAGGCGGAGAGTATTGCCGAGTTTCTCACCCATAAAAAGATCCCCTCGCGCCCCTATCATGCCGGACTGGCGAGCGAACAAAAAAACGAGACCTACCGGGCGTTTCTCAACGATGAGATCCAGGTCGTCGTCGCTACGGTCGCATTCGGTATGGGGATCGACAAAAGCAACATCCGCTTCGTCGTCCACACCTCGCTCCCCAAGACAATCGAAAACTACTATCAGGAGATCGGGCGTGCCGGGCGTGACGGATTGGCCGCTTCTACCTTACTGCTGTTTTCGGCATCGGATATCGCGGAGCGGAAGCGGATGATCGAGTCGCAGAGCGAATCGGCCTACAAACAGCTTGCTTTCGAAAAACTCGAAGCAATGGCGAAATTTGCCTCCTCTCAGGTGTGCCGTCATCAGCTGATCGCCGAATATTTCGACGATACGGCATCTGCATGTCAAACCCACTGTGACAACTGTCTCGAACCGGAGAGGGAGAGTGTCGATATCACCCAAGAGTCGCTGAAACTTCTCTCATGCGTCTACCGCAGCGGCCAGCGCTTCGGTGTGCAGTACGTCGTCGATATCCTGATGGGATCGGCGAATCCGAAGATTGAGCAAAACGGACACGATACCCTCTCGGTCTACGGTATCGGCAAAGAGAAAAGCCGCCGTCAATGGCTCACCGTCGCCGATCGCCTTTTGGAACTCAAAGCCCTCCGGCAGGGGGAGTACCGGGTCGTCTCACTGGATAGCTACGGGATGGAGATTATCAAAAACAAACAAACCGTATCGATCCGAAAAGAACGGCTTGCCGATGTGAGAAGAGGTTCCGCCCCCTTCAAAAAAGGGGACACTTCGGGAGACAATCACGATCGTTTCGAACAATTGCGCAAGCTTAGAAGCGAAATCGCCAAAGTGAACAATGTCCCGCCCTATGTCGTCTTCAGTGACAAAACCCTCTACGAAATGGCCGAAAAACTCCCTTCCAAGAAGAGCGAGATGCTCACGGTCGGGGGGGTAGGCGAGGTCAAATTCGAACGTTACGGCGAAGCGTTTTTAAAACTCTGTTCGACGCTGCAGCGCTGATCATTCCCATTCGATCCGGTTTCTTCCGAGGAATTTGGCTTTATAGAGGGCCGTGTCCACCCGCTTGACAAACAAATCGACCGTATCCTCTTCTTGTGCGAGTGCAACGCCCAAACTGACCGTTTGTCTGCCGATGGTACAAAAATCGCATTCGTTGATGGCGGTTTTGACTTTTGCCGCCAGATTCATCACCCCTTCACTGTCGGTAGAGGGGCAGATGATACAGAACTCTTCGCCGCCCCAGCGGTAGAGCGAATCGCTGGAACGTATGGAGGCATGCATCAGTTTTGCCGTTTGGATCAGGACGTTGTCTCCGGTTTGATGCCCGTAGGTGTCGTTGATCTGTTTAAAATGGTCGAAATCGACCATGATGAGTGCGAGATCTTTCTCCCGCCGTTTCCGTTGGGAAAATTCGTAGTGGAGCACTTCGTCAAATTTGCGGCGGTTAAAGATTCCGGTCAGACGGTCTGTAATCAAGAGCTCTTCCACCCTTTTTCGATCGGTGATATCAAACCGGACCGATTGGTAGGCGATGACCGACCCCGTATCGTCATACATCGGTTCGACGGAGACCGAAACCCAGTAATGGTCTCCGTTTTTTTTCCGGTTTTTGACCTCCCCTTTCCATCCTTTTCCGGACTTCAGCGTACTCCATAAATCTTTAAAAATAGAGGGGTCCATATCGGGATGGCGGATAATATTGTGGCTTTTTCCGATCAGCTCCTCTTTGGAATAACCGCAGATGTCGCAAAAAGCGTCGCTGGCATAGAGAATGATCCCGTTTAGATTGGTAATGGAGATGAGGACATAGCGCTCTACCGTTTGGATATAGCTGCCGAGAGATTTTTTTTGTTTGAGTATTTTGGTCGTATTGAGCAGATGGGTATTGAACCGCTCTTTATCGATCGACTCCCCGAAAAAATCGGTTACGCCGCTTTTAAAAAATTCCCCTTTAAGTTTTTCAAATTGTTGGAGATCCATTGCCATTTTAGAACCCCCGAAAAGGATGATATCCCGGCTAGGATAGCGATTTTTGATCTCCCGGCACAACCATAACCCCTCTTGATCGTGCAACGTTTCATTGACGTAGACGATTTTGATCGACTCATCTTCATCGAGAATCCGTAACGCGTCATACGCGGAGGTCGTGAGGATAGGACGAAACAGCAGCGAACGAAATAACCGCAAGATCGATTCGGATGCCGGAGAACACGAAGCGTTGCAGCAGACGAGGATGTGTTTGTGGTAAAAATATTCGAGCCCCTGGAGAAGATCGCGGAGATATTTTTTCCCTGCCAGATTGCTTTTGATCACATAATCGATTATGGGGTAGCGTGAGAGTGTGTTGTACTGTGCTACACTCATCTCATTCACGGTAGCGATTGTCGGGATATTTTTGGTGATGATGTAATCGATAAATTTATCCCCCTCGCTGTTTTCGAGTTCAAAATCGACGATGGCTGCAAAAAAGGTTTCATTCTCCAGCTGATCGACGAGATAGTCGTATCCCGCTGCAAACGAGTAGTGGAATTGTCTGTTTTGAATCTCCTCTTGCAGAAAAGCGATGAGATGAATATCGGTATCGGCAACAAGAATATTCTTGGTGTGGCTGATCATATAAGTTCCTTGATTCGGGTAAATAGCAACCAATGGCGGAAGAAATTTGTTTATTGTAAGCGAAATAGCATATTTTTTGCCTTAATGTGTTTTTATTAGTTCTGAAATCCGGATGAGCAACGGTACAAGAATAAGCAAGGAGTGATTGATTTTTTTCCGTTTCGGACGATATAGGTTAAAGGCTGACCTTACGAACCGAGTCTTAACCGGTGTGAAAAGGGGAGTTAATCTCCTGCACCCGAAAAGTGCATAACATCAGTTAATAATCTCCCGTATCCGAAAGATACGGGTAGCTTCAGGGGGGTGCAGGGGTGAAAAGCGTTAAAAAAGCCAACTTCTTGGCTTTTTTAGCTTTGGAACCCAAGCCGTTGTACGCAGTACCGGCTGGGCCGTCCCCGCCACTTTACGGGCTATGAGCGAAAAGTACGTAACATCCTATAAAAGGGGGAAGATCATGAAAATTGGTTCCAGTACGATGGAGAGTGTCGCCGCAATGCACTATAACCGATCCGAAGAGTCCCGTGAATCGGTCCGTATTCAAAACACCGCAACCCGTCCGGCGCAGAGCAAAGAGTCTCCCTTTAGTGAGGAAGAGACACTGGATCCGAAGCTCCGTGCGATTGTCAATGTTCTGGAGCGGCTGATGGGGAAAAAAATCACCGTGACCTCGTTTCGCGCCGAAGGGAACGGTTCCCTGCAGCTTTCAAACGACGGAACCCCTCGCGTCGGCTGGGGGATGGAGGCGATGAGCTCCTACTCGCTTCATGAAGATCAGTCGCTGGCGATGGGGTTTTCAGGGAAGGTGATAACCGAGGAGGGGAAAGAGATGAGTTTTTCCCTGAACCTCCAGTTCAGCCGTGAGTTCAATCTGACCCAGAGTACCACATTCCGCTCCGGCGATGCGCTGAGCGATCCGCTCGTCATTTCGCTTGACGGAAGCTCTCCGATCGGAACGGGAAAGTTTGCCTTTGATCTGATCGAGGGGGGAGGGGTGGAGAATATCCCCCTTTTGGCCGGTGAGAACGGTTTTCTGACACTGGATAAAAACCGGGATGGGAAAGTAAGCGGCGGGAGTGAGCTTTTCGGTCCTAAAAGCGGCAACGGATTTAGTGAGCTTGCACAACTCGACGACGATAAAAACGGCTGGATCGATGAGAACGACAGCCAGTTCAAAGCACTCAAACTCTGGATTAAAACCGATGAAACGGATCGTCTCGTGACCCTCAAAGAGGTGGGGATCGGCGCCCTGTCGCTTCAGGCGCTAAAGGGGGAGTTTGATTTCAAAGACAGCTCCAATGCGACTCAGGCACGCCTTCAAAATACCTCCGTCGCCCTCACCGAATCGGGGGAAGCCAAAGCGGTGTTCGGATTGGATGTAGCAATCTAGCGGCAAGAAGCGAGAGAGGTTAAACGGTTTACTCTAGGAAGCCACCCGGTTTCGTCCCGACGCTTTCGCTTCGTAGAGTTTCCCGTCCACTCGATCCAATCCGCTGTCGATCGAGTCGCCGTCGCACTGGATAACGCCGAAGCTGCAGGTCACCTGCCGCTGAATATGAAACGGGTAGGTCTCAATAGCCGTGCGCAATTTTTCGGCAGTCGCCACTGCGTTTAAGAGGGTGGTTGCGGGGAGAATAATCGTAAATTCTTCTCCCCCCCATCGGGCCAAATAGTCGCTGGCGCGCAGCTGCGAATGGATCAGTGTCGACAGTTCCCGTAAAACGCTATCTCCCGCATGGTGCCCCAACGAATCGTTGATCGCTTTAAAATGGTCGATATCGAACATAATGAGCGAAATCGGGTGGTTGTAACGTGCGCTTTTTTCCAGCTCTTTTGTAAACTCTTCGGTAAAATAGCGGCGATTGCCGACCTGAGTGAGGGGATCGATGAGGGTCAATTGCTCCTTTTCCTGAAGCAATCGGAGGGTATAGCAACGCTGTGCCGTCATCATGAGGATTGCAAATGTGACGGTAAAGATGAAAATCTGCAGCATGATCAGGGAGAGCCTGTGATCGCCTTCAATGGAAAATTGACTGTATCCCGATGCCGTCCCTAAAATCGCCAAAACACTGACAATGGTTAAAAAGATCAAATTGATCCCATACTGCAGCCGGATACTGGCCCAGATGAGGGGGAATAAAATGAGATATTCAATCGGATAGCGTTTATCGAAAAAATAACCCGAACCGAAAACGATAATCGCGAAGAGGACTAAGACGATCAAGATCAGGGTGATTTCCACAATATGCCCTTTGGAAGCGACACTGATAGTATTCTGAAGGACATAGGCCACAAAAATCGGAACAATCAGCATAAAGCCGATCAGGTCCCCGAAAAACCACACCGCCCATCCCAGGATTTGATGATGTAATGATAATAAACCGTTGAGGTAGAGCATTGTCGTCCCCATAACGGAGGTGATCAGTGCGCCGATGACGCTGTAAAAGACAAATGCGATAATGGTATCGGTGTCATAAAATATGTCATCTTTAATGGTGTATTTGGTATTGCGGCCGATCAACCAGTAGGTGAGGATCGGGCCGAGGGTATTTCCGATGGCAATTTCGAATGCGACGAGGGGAGAACTGAGGGTGAGATTTAGCAAGAATGCCCCGAGAAATATACCGGGAATTACGATATACCCCCGAAAAAACAAGAAAGAAAGGGCAATCCCGGTAGGGGGCCAAATGGCGAAGATACTTGCGGATTCGCTCAATGAGAGGGGGGCTACCAGTTTGGCCGAAATGACATAGGCAAATGAGGTAATAACGGTATAGAGTAATAAGGGAATGAGCGCTTTTCGGTATGCGGGATGTTTTTGGATGAAACTCATTTTGTTATCTTTTGCTTTAGTCTTTTAACGATATTAATTTTTTTATTTACGATTAATAGTATAACATAAGTTGAAGCTATAATCTCTGGCTGCGGGTAAAAATACTCTCATCTCACCCCCTTTTTTCGTCAAAAAGAGGGGTCACCCCACTCTCATTTTTTCGTATTCAGGTAGGCTAGAATCTGAGATTGCCGCTGTATATAGTCGTACAGATTCTTTTCCCCCACGTGTTCGGAGAGATCGTGTTGCGTCTTTTCGATAAAAGCCGTCGCACACTCCATGAGCTTCATCCCTTTGGAGGTAAGCACGATCGCTTTTTCCTTTTTGTTTATCCCGGCTTCGAACGTGATGTACCCTAATGATTCGAGTTTGAGCAGATTTTTGTGCATCGCCTGCCGGGTATAGCCGATTTTGGCAGCGAGGGCGGACGCCGTGATCCCTTTGTATTCATCGATGTAGGGAAAAAGGACGACGAGGGCGCTGCTCAGCCCCTCGAAGCCGTGCTCTGAGAGCTCGTTTAAAATAAGCTCATTGAATATTTTACTGGTCTCTAACGATAAAAAGCAGATTGACATTGTAAACCTAGTTGACAATTTAGATGAAATGGATTATGATTCCATAAACAATCAAAGGAGTATAACATGAGATACCTTCTCCAAGTGGATTTCCCCCATAACGGACCGTTCGGTGAGGAGTTGACGGCGGCAATGTCGGATTTGGCCAAAGAGATCGCACATGAAAAAGGGCTGATTTCCAAACTCTGGACCGAAAACGAAGCAAAAAAAGAGGCCGGCGGCATTTATTTGTTTGATAATCTGGAGGATGCACAGCGGTATCTGAAAATGCATACCGAGCGGTTGGAGGCTTTCGGTTATACCGATATCCGGGGAAAAATCTTTACGATTAACGAAGCGTTGAGCGCATTATCGCTTCCGGCGAAGTGAGTCCCTTTATCCGCCACTTCCTCTGCGCGAGCGGGAATCATCCTCTGCTGCACAAAATTAACTTTTTGTTACAATACCCGGTTATACTTTTCCCCAATTGCAAAGAACTTCACTAAAAGGTTCAGAATGACATTCTCAGAATTGGTTGATATTGAGATTCTGCAGGAGTTGTGGGACAGTTTTTCGGGGATCTATCCGATTGCTACGGCCATTATCGATCTGGAGGGGAATGTACTCGTCGCTTCGCACTGGCAGCGTATCTGTACCGCTTTTCACCGTCTCAATCCTGATTCGCTCTCCCGCTGTATCGAAAGCGACACGGTACTGGCGAACGCTCTCAAAGCGGGTGATGCATATACCGTCTACCAATGTAAAAACGGTCTGGTAGACGTTGCGGTCCCCATTATCATCAACGGGAACCATATCGCCAATTTTTTCACGGGGCAGTTCTTTTTTGAAACACCGGATAAAGAGTTTTTTATCCGGCAGGGGCAGGAGCTGAATTTTAATCGTGAAGCGTATCTGGCAGCCGTTGAGGAGGTACCGGTAATCCCTGAAGCGCGTTTGAAAAGTCTGATGGATTTTTTGGTCAAACAAGTTGAGGTGCTTGCGATAGCAGGTAAAGCGACATTGATGCTGCAACAGAGCAATCTGAAGCTGAAAAAGAATGAAGAACAGCTTGAAGAAATTGTAAGAGAGCGTACGACACAGTTAAAGATGATTGATGACTTCCAGACACAGTTTATTGTCCATACCGATCCGTTCGATATGTACGAAAAGCTGTTGGATGAACTTTTGAAATTGACCGATTCCCCTTTTGGGCTGATCGGCGAAGTGTTGTACGAAGAGGGGGGAGCGCCATACCTGAAAACGTATGCCCTCAGCAATATCGCATGGGATGAAGAGACCAATCGCTTGTACGAACAGTACCAAAGAACCGGGTTTGAATTTCGAAAACTGGACAACCTTTTCGGCCATGTCATTACCGAGAAAAAAGTTCTCCTGAGTAATGATCCCGCAAACGATCCCCGACGTGCAGGGACGCCGCCGGGCCACCCTCCCATCGAATCTTTTTTGGGGATCCCGGTGTTTAACGGCACTACTCTGGTGGGGGAGATCGGGTTGGCAAACCGTGAGGGTGGGTACGATTCGACGATTGTCGAGATGCTCAAACCGCTTGCCAAAACCTGCGGGCAGATCATCGTAGCCCGACAGGAGAAAGAGGCTTTGGCCCGGGCACAGCACCAGCTCAAAGAGCTGGCCAATAATGACGGCCTCACCGGCATCCCCAATCGGCGGCGATTCGATGAATATCTGCAGCAAGAGTGGCGGCGTGCCGCTCGTGAAGATGTCGCTTTGGTGCTGATTATGATTGATATCGATTTTTTCAAGCTCTATAATGATCGTTACGGCCATCTCGCAGGGGATGAGTGTTTGAAAAAATTCGCCGCTATTTTAAAAAACTGTCTACGGCGTCCTGCCGATATGGTAGCCCGCTACGGTGGAGAGGAGTTTGTCTCTCTTCTGCCGGATAGTACACTGCAGGGGGCATTGACGATCGCTGAGTGTTTTCATGAAATGCTGAGGAACGAAGCGATAGAGCATCAAGATTCAACGATCTCCGATCGTGTCACTGTCAGTACGGGTATCGCAATCGCCTATCCGACCCATGAATCAGATCCAACAATCCTGATTGATATGGCTGATAAAAATCTCTATCGGGCCAAAGAGAGGGGGAGGAACAGGATTGCTGTCTCATAGTATCCCTGATTTTTGTATTTCGATCGTAAAAATTTAGATGTATAATAAAACAAAATAAAATTTCTTTTGTTTGGAGGCATCAATGAATCACTCCGCTATCTTTTTTAAACGACTGTTTGAAGCGAGTCCCCATCCCTATCTCATCCTTCGCGCCGATGACAGCTATACCATCGTTGCGGTCAACGATTATTATCTGTCGGCGACGGGAATCGTACGTGATCAGGTGATCGGAAAGCCGCTTTTTGACGTTTTCCCCGATAACCCGAGTGACACGTCAGTCAGTGGGGTCAGTGATCTGCATATCTCTCTGGACAGCGTAGTCCGTTACGGCAGAACCGATATCATGGGAGTGCAAAAATACGATATTCCGTTGCGCGACGGGAGCGGCGGATTTGAAGTAAAATACTGGAGCCCCGTGAACGCTCCGATATTCGCCGATGAGGGGAAGGTTGAATACATTATCCATAATGTGGAAGATGTAACCGATTTTGTTTTGCTCAAAGAAGCGAACACCACCGCCGGACAATCATCGGATATACAAACAAACAGGCTTGAAGCCGAGGTTCTGAAACGGGCCAACGAGGTTAAAGAGGCCAATCGGCTGATCAAAGCGAGAGAAAAAGAGGTTGCGGCTCTGAACGATAAACTCAAAGAGCTGGATCGTCTGAAAACGGAATTTTTTTCCAATATTTCGCATGAATTCAGAACGCCTTTGACCCTTATGATAGCCCCCGTGGAGGAGCTTTTAAATAATCGTCACCGTCTCGAAGCCGATAGAGTCGCTGCGGATCTAGAAATCATCCATCGAAACGCTTTACGATTGTTGAAGCTGGTCAATACACTGCTTGATTTTTCCCGTATCGAAGCGGGACGGGTGAGAGCGGCGTATGAAGCCACCGATCTTTCGGCCTTGACAGCCGATTTGGCCAGCAATTTTTCTTCGGCATCGGAATTGGCGCACGTCCGATTGGTCGTCGATTGTCCGCCCTTACCTGAATGGGTCGAAATTGACAGAGAGATGTGGGAAAAAATCGTTTTGAATCTCCTCTCCAATGCGTTTAAATTTACCCACAACGGATCGATTACCGTATCGATCCGATCCGAGAACAATCAGGCGGTATTGAGAGTGCAGGATACGGGAATAGGGATTCTTGAAGAGGAACTGCCGAAACTGTTCGAACGGTTTTACCGGGTAGCAAATTCTCACGGAAAATCGTACGAAGGGACGGGGATCGGTCTGGCTCTGGTCCAGGAGCTTGTGAAGCTTCAGGGGGGGAACATCGAGGTTGCCAGTACAGTGGGAGAGGGGACGACGTTTACGGTTTTTATGCCGCTGGGGATTCATGAAATCGATTCGACACAGCCAGAAGGACACAACGGCAAAGAAGATGACAAGAGACCGCTTCATACGCAAACCTATCTTGCCGAAGCGACGCGCTGGAATAGGGAAAATAGAGTTTCAGATCAGCCGACAGAGAATACGAAAGGGAATGTAATTGTTGCGGACGACAATGCCGATATGAGAGAGTTCATCGGACGGCTTCTAAGAGATGCCGGCTACAGTGTCTCACTGGCGGTTGATGGGGAGGATGCCTGGGAGATGTGTCAACAAAGTTTGCCGGATCTGATCATCAGCGACGTCATGATGCCCAGATTGAACGGTTTCGAATTGTTAAAAAAAATCCGTTCCGCCGAATATACCTATTCTTTACCGATTATTTTGCTCTCAGCCCGTGCGGGTGAGAGTGATAAAGCACAGGGGCTAACCTCCGGAGCGGATGATTATCTCTCAAAACCATTTCACAGCGGTGAGTTGATTGCCAGAGTAGAGGGTGCGGTCAAATTGGGAAAATATCGTAAAAATGCCCATGAACAACTGTTGTCGCAAACGAACCATATCGCTAAAATCGGGGGGTGGAGTTTCGATACAAAAACGATGAAGGGGGCGTGGACGGACGAACTTATCCGTATTCACGATCTTCCGCCGGGAGAGACGATCGATGTTCGTAAAGGGCTGGATTTTTACACACCGCAATCACGCCCGATTATTGAGAAAGCGATGCACGATGCGATCACTCTGGGCAAGCCGTATGATCTGGAACTGGAGATCATTAGCGCGACTGGGGCTCATAAATGGGTACGAACGGTTGGCTCTCCTCTCATCGAAGAGGAAAAAGTGACGAAAGTGCAAGGGGTAATGCAAGATATCACGCGACAAAAAGAGGACCAGATCAGGATCATTACGGAAAAAGAGCGCTATGACCATCTGGCCCACCACGATGAACTGACCGGTCTACCGAATCATCTCAGTCTGCATGAGTTTATGGAGAAAAAATTTTCAGAAAATACGAGACTGGCATTTATGTTTCTTGACCTTGACGGATTTAAAGAGATCAATGATTCCTACGGGCATCGGTTCGGGGACAAATTATTGATCGATGTGACCCGTTTGCTGCAAAATATTTTTCCTCCCGCTTCTTTCATTGTGCGCAACGGGGGCGATGAGTTTGTCGTTGTCGTTTCGTGTCAAGGTGACGAAGATGATGAATGCTTTATTGAAACGACGATGGAGCGGTTGGCCGGTGAGTTCAATCACCCTTTTTCGATCGAAACAAGGGAAATTTATATCACTGCCAGTATCGGTATCGCGATCCATCCCGATGACGCACAGACAACCGAAGAGCTGTTGCAGTGTGCCGATACGGCGATGTACAATGCAAAAAGTTCCGGCAAGAACACGTTTAGTTTTTACAACAGCGATTTAAGAGAGCGTGCGTTGTACCGGATGTCGATAACCACCAATCTCAAAAAAGCACTTTCCAATCATGAACTGTCGCTCTATTATCAGCCTCAGGTGGATCCGAAGAGCGGGCAGATCGTCGGAGTCGAAGCTCTGCTGCGATGGTTTTCTCCCCAGGGGCCGATTTCCCCGGCAAGTTTTATTCCGATAGCCGAAGAGAGCGGTCTTATACTCGAAATCGGCGAATTTGTATTGATCGAGAGTTTTAAAACGGCCAAACGGTGGTTTGATTCTAACCGTTTGGCGGGGCGTATAGCCGTCAATGTCTCGGCACACCAGTTCACCCACACCAATTTCTTATCCATTCTTGAACGTATTCTGGAAGAGACCCACTGCAAACCGGAATGGATAGAGCTTGAAATCACGGAGCGTTCCATCCTTTCAAATCCCGAAAAAATGGTTCTACTCCTGGAAGAGTTGCGGGACAAAGGGTTCCATGTTTCGATTGATGATTTCGGCACAGGCTATTCATCCCTCTCCTATCTTAAAAACCTCCCCATCGACAAACTCAAAATCGATATATCATTCGTCCGCAACATCACCCGCGAACCAAAAAATCAAACGATCGTCAAAACGATTATCGCGTTATCCAAAGGGTTGGAGATGGAAGTATTGGCAGAAGGGGTAGAAAGTGTTGAGGAAATGGAGTTTTTACGAGACCATGGAATCGATTTTATACAGGGATATTATTTTTACAAACCTGCACCCGGCGAAATGATTGAAACACTGATGTGACGAAATTTAGGCGTAATGTGATTCGGTTGTTTTTTAGTAACTTTTTATTCAGTCAGTTTCATGTTGAAGTTGTAGCAATATTAGTTTCGCTTTTGATGGGTAGGTGAGTGGTTACCGGAAAACAACGAAGGGGGTGCGGCATGATGTTCGAAACCTAGCTCCTCTCTGCTTTATCTGAGATAAAGCTTAAACTTGATATAACCTTGAAAGAAATTGAAGGGCTAAAAGCTGAACGGGATCGTGATTTTGCGACGATCCCGGAGGTCGCCGTGACATTCGGAGTATTCGATACCGCCGTACGCAAAAAGGTGCGCTGGGTTGAATTGGATCCCGTAACAGATTGTCGATACGACCTATCAGGAAGATTGAAATACATCAAACGATCGGCATTCGGAAAGTTGCATTTTCGAAAAAAAATCGCGTCAATGGAGGATAAAATGGGAGCAACTCAATACGACAAACAAACCATTCTTAGTTACCTCAAATCTCATATCCAAGAGTTTAATACCAAATATGGTGTAGAGAAGATCGGTCTTTTTGGCAGCTACGCCAGAGACGAAGCGAACGATGAAAGTGATATCGACCTGTACGTGCACACTACCAAGAAAACCCTTTCCGCTGTCGCTGGATTATGGAATCAAATCGAGAGAGACCTGAATAAAAAAGTTGATCTTGTTACAGCACACAACCGTATGCGCCCGGGGTTTAAACATTCAATCGAAAGCGAGGTTGTGTATGGATAAGAAAGATGCAAAAGAGCTTCTTGAATTTGTAGTCGAGAGTATACAGGATGAGCTTGAATCGCTTGTAAATTCCATCATTCGACAAGAATATTCTGCCTCATAAAAAACAGCATAAAGCCTTGGAAGGGAGTTAAAGGATGAAATCGTTGAACGCCTTAAACCTCTCGATCCCGACAAAATCATTCTATTAGGGGGTTAGAAGCACTTATTAAAAATATGGTGCGCCCGAAGGGATTTGAACCCCTGACCCCAGGTACCGGAAACCTGTGCTCTATCCAGCTGAGCTACGGACGCGTAAAAAAGGGGGAAATGGATCGTGATCTTTGAGGGATCGAAAATCGTCCCCGCAATTATAGTCGAATTTTTCGATTTTTCGGCAGATTTTTTGTTTTTATGCTCTCGGGCGGTAAATAGGCAAAAGGGTTAAAAAAACTCTATCTCATTATCGTTTTCGGGAGTGGTTCCGTTTCGAAACAGATTTTCCAGAACAAGGGCATCAGCCAGCAACGATTTATCTAAAAAATGGATATTCGGGGCATCCTGAACGATAAATAGGGCCTCACACCATGCATTCAGCCCTGAAGTGATCGCTAAAAAAACATCGCTGTACTTCTCGTACGATTGATGTGCATCCAGATTCCGAAAGATAGCGGCAAGTTTGCCCGTGATGAAATTGATATTATAAAACTCATAGATGTTATCCAAAATCATCGAAAAATTTCCAAACATATCCGCTAATGTGTCGATGTGCTCCTGCGTTGTCTCGTTGAGGAGTGCATTGACATAGATGTCGATTTCGTCGTTGATATTTAAAAGTTTGTCAATACTCATCTGAATATCGACAGGGTAAGTGGCTAAAAACTCTTTTGCCGATATGACCGCATACTCTTTTAAAAGGAGGGCCAGATTATCGTGAATCGTAGGTTCTGCCCCTATTTCCACCTCTTTTTTCGCGTGATGGAGAAAAACCTCCTCGTGATGCTCATGAAGACAACTGTTCAACAGGGTGTCTTGAAACTGATACATCGCCTTCAAATCAACGATTTCCAGAACGACCCGTGAGAGGAGTTTGATAATGAGCTCTTTGTTTAAAGGGGTGGGAATGTACCCCGATATCCCGATGTTGATTAACTCTACCATCAGCTGCGGGTTCACATTTTTAGAGACGATGATGATCTCTTTTCGGGGAGCTGTTTTTTTGATTGCGCGACAAAACTCCACGACGTCGGCGTCCGGGAGATTGGCATCGGTAATGATGATGTCAAAATAGCCGCTTTCAAACATTTTCAGGGCATTGTCCGCATACCGTTCGACAACGACGCGGCCGAAATACTCTTTTAAAAAGTTTCCGAGCTTCAGCCGTGTCCCTGCATGTTCTTCTACGTAAAGTACTTTAATATTGCGCGCATCTTCGATCAGCGATTCAAGTTTAAACTCTTTCATTTTCCATCCATGGGGTATCGTTGTAAAAATATTCTATCAAATTATTACTTATTCACTGATGTTACGCACTTTTCGCACTTGTTTAGAGAAGGTGCGTAAGGTCAGTTATTCACTGTAATACCGTCTATCTTTAACTGTATATACGCATTTTGTCATCCCGTACTTGATACGGGATCCATCCCTTGCATTAGATTCCGTGTCGTAGCACGGAATGACGAGAGTATACTTAGTTAATGAAGTTTGGTATAATTTTAGAAAATGGTTTTATACGCTGACTAACTTATAGCATAGCTGCTGTTTTGAGATATTGTGTACGTAACCGTAGCATTCGCGTAACAGCTTTCCAGATTCTCGTTCAGTTTTGTCACAATATCGGGATCCAGTTTCCCGTTCTCACACATCTCATGGATGATGCTGTACGCCTCGTCCATGCTCATCCCCTCTCTGTAGGGTCTGTTTTGTATGAGCGCTTGAAAAATATCGGCTACGGCCACGATTCTGGCCTCAAAGGGGATATTCTCTTTGCTCAACGCGTACGGATACCCTTTTGCATCCAGCGTCTCATGGTGAAGCGATGCGATGTGGGCGATACGTTTAAACCCTTTGATCCGTCTTAGCACGATGTCCGAATCAAACCCGTGACGATTCATGATCAATCTCTCCTCTTCGTTCAGTTGGCCCGGCTTGTCTAAAATAGCGTCGTCAACCCTTAACTTGCCCAAGTCATGAAGCAGTCCCGCCAGCTCTATCTCTTCGCAGCGTTCTTGGGGGAGTTGAAACAGCTCCGCCAAATATCGAGATAGCGTAGCCACCCCGATAGAGTGCTCAAAGGTAAAGACGCTTTTTGCATCCACGATAGCGGCGAACATCAGTGAAATCTCTTTTATCTCCAAAAAAGTGTAGGTGTCATCCGAGCCGGTTTCTACCCATTCGGCGACGTATTCGCCCAAGGCATCGCTGTCCAGATAAAACCAGAAGGAACCGTTTGAAGAGGTAGCAATGAAAGCTTCCACCAGTTCCGGACTAAAGAGCGACCCTGCATATTTTCGTATCGTTGCTTGTATATCCTCCGGTCTGGCATTTGCGTTTTGGGCTCTCAGCGCATCGACCCGGTCCACGAGATAAATCAGGTTGGAGATCTCTTTTTCGTCCTGGCTTAATTCGTCCGGAAGCGCATCCCAGTGTGTATGGTGATACCGGATAGAGGTGGAAAAGCGGCGGTAGACGCTTGTTCTTCTGAGCAGATCTTCCCCCCGGATGGAGTGAATATGGGAGTTGGCCCAGTCCAGCTCACCGACGAGATGGGTATGGACATCGGTGGATGAGACTCCGCAGTCATGAAGCATCCCGATAAACATCAGATCATCGGTGATCTTGTCGCTCCATCCGATCTTTTTTGACACTTCGGCCGCCATGTAGGCGACTCGTTTGCTATGCAAAATATCATCGATCCCGACGAAATCAAGGGCTTCAGACAACGCATGGGTTACCTCTTTGATATTTAACGTGTATTTCAAAACAGCCCCTTTTTATCGTATTAAAAATATTTATGGATTGTGATTTTTATGTAACGAATATACTATCATAAAAATGTGTTAACAAAAAATAGAATTGAATCGTTAGCGAATCGCTTTGCGGTTTTAGCGTTATCGTTCCCACCTTGCCTCCGGAACCTGATGGCATTTTGCCACTTTTTTGCGCTTTTCAGCCCTTTTCACTTATAATCGGGTAAACACGAAAAAGGTATAAGCGTGAAGGGAACGATGAACATCACCTATAAGATACTCTGCAACAACGATACGGACATGACGATCAGCCTGTCCGATCTACTCAACAACGAGAAGATCGTCAAAGCGATCAAAAGCGAGTTCGGCAAAGGGGTACGCAACATCGCACTGAGCAGCGACGATAAAGAGGCCCGGTTGCTTCTGGCAACGGAAAAAGAGCTCTACACCTTCGAAGTCAGTAAAAACGATTTTGCCGACCTGCTCGAACTGGCCGAAGAGAATGCAAAAGGGCGGAAGCTGTTTAAAAAAGAGTGCGACAGAGTGGAGATTGTTGATATTGAGACGGTGTAACGCTTGACTTGAGGGAAATTAGAATTGAATCGTTAGGAGAATGTCTCGGTAACCGATCACTTATGCATCCATTCTCAGATTGTTTTGTTGATAGAGCTTTTGATTAGTTCGGCTCTGATTTGATCTCGTGGGTAGAGATATTGAGTAGCGTACAAACGCGATCTAAGAGTTGATCGGCGAACTCTAACACCTTTTTGATTTCGTCTCTGGGAGGGAGGATACGTGTAGGATTGGGATAAGACTCTTTGACGTGGTATCGAGTGACAATATCCAATAAAGCCAATTCATCATCGTTAAAATCTATTTGTTCAGCTATAAGTGAATGAATTTCCAATAAATCATGAGATTTGACAATCTTATCATTGCGATATGCCAATATGGCTTTTAGTGAAATTTCGATGGAGTAATGCAAGTCAATGGCGATGCAATCGGTAAAGTGATGTGCATCAAAAAGAATTTTGGCAGAGCTGTAATGATGCCATGATTTGACGAGCCAATCTTTAGCTGATGTGACGTTCATACAACACCTTGCCGTTTTGTAAAATATCGACTTTATAGAAATAATCCTCTTTTGAGGCTAAAAAAGCATTATTGGCGGAGAGGATATCAAAACCGATTTTGTATTTATAAATCAATTCACGTATATTTTTTCGCGCATTGAGCTCATAGCTCTTTGTCTCTTCTAAATCAATATCTTTGATCAAAAACAGATCAATATCGCTCTCTTCGGTGGGTGTTCCGTAAGCGTAGGAGCCGAACAGGATGATCTTATCGGGATCGAGTGGTTTGAGACGTTCGATGATTTCGTGTTTGATTACTTCGATATCGACCATCTGATCCCTCCTGTTTTGTGATGGGAATAATTATACATTAAAACGGATAAAGGATTGAATGCATTCAAAAAGCGGTTGTCTCTCTGAGTAGGAATGAGTTATAGTTATCACCTGACCCCATACCTTTTACCTTTGCCTTTGAGTTGACATTTAATTCCATTGGTTATAAAATACACTTAATACAAAAAGCTATTTTTGTGTAAAATATATATTATAGTATTAAAGGGTATTTATGTCATTGCCGATTCTTCAAAAAATATCCGCTCAGATACTCAGTAGAGAGATACCGGCTTATCAGCGATGGCTCTATAAAAAAATAGACTTCAAAGGTAAGCTGATCGGTATTAAAGGCCCCCGCGGGGCAGGGAAGAGCACTCTGTTGCGCCAATATGCTTCATTATGCGCCATTGAGCCATCGAAAATTTTGTTTATCAGCTGCGATCATCCGGCAATGGCGGGTGTGAGTCTGTACGATATCGCCGAAGCTTTTTATGCGCGCGGCGGCAAGCTTTTGATTATTGATGAGATACACAAAAGTGACAGCTTCTCTACAGCACTTAAAGCTATTTACGATGTTTTTGATCTTCAAGTGATTTTCTCCGGTTCATCGGCACTTAGACTCGAACATGCTCAAGGAGATCTATCCCGTCGAGCCGTTGTCCATTATCTGGGTGTATTGTCTTTGCGTGAATTCATCGAGATCGAGACGGGTGAAGATTTTCCAAGCTACACCCTTGAAGAGATACTCGGCAACCATTATGACATTGTCTCCGCGATCATGAAGCGGATTCGTCCATTGGAGCAATTTAACAATTATCTGGAGTATGGGTGTTATCCGTTTTATCAGGAATCTCGAAGTGATTATCCGCAGAAACTGCTCGAAGTGATCTCCCTTACCATCGATGCCGATTTGTGCGGCATTTTCAATATTGACCCTTCGAAACTCGATAAGCTCAAAAAAGTGATGTACATGCTTTGTTCGACTTCTCCGTATGAGCTCAATATCTCCAAACTCAGTGGAGCTGTAGGCACGTCGTGGCCGACTTTAGCCAAATATTTAGAGCGAATGGATGCAGGGAGCTTAATACATATTGTTCGCGGGGGAAGCGGCATGCGTGCGGTAAACAAGCCTGACAAGCTGTTGCTGGATAATCCCAATATGTTTAATGTGTTATGTGCTTCCGCAGATATCGGTTCGATCCGCGAAAGCTTTTTTGTTTCCCAGCTAACGATGTCACATCAAATTCATTATCACGATAAAGGCGATTTCATCGTAAACGATCAATATGTCTTTGAAATAGGGGGAAGTTCTAAAAAAGGATCTCAGTTGGAAGGGAATGTAAACGGGTACATTGCAGCGGATGATATTGAAATCGGAGATGAGCGTAAAATTCCCCTTTGGCTTTTCGGGTTTTTGTATTAACTATAGGATTTAACGCTATTTGAGTGTAGAGGAAAAAGTGAAGATTGAATACTTGACCCCTCCTGTTAAAACCTATAACACGTATGTTTAGTTCGGCTTTGATTTGATCTCGTGGATTGAGATATTGAGTAGTGTGCATATGCGCTCAAATAGTTGATCGGCGAACTCCAAAATTGGTTTAATCTCTTCTTCGGGAGGTAGCTGGCGATCTCTAGTAGGGTAGGCTTCGAGAATATGGTATTTCGTCGCCATCAAAATTAGAGCGATTTCGTCGTCATTTAGATCGATTTGATCAGAGACCAATAGATAAAGATCATAAAGTTCATGCGTTTTTTTGATCGGCTGATTATCATAAGCCAAAATCGCTTTTAAGCATATTT
Organism: Sulfuricurvum sp.; assembly: GCF_023229695.1. GTDB lineage: Bacteria > Campylobacterota > Campylobacteria > Campylobacterales > Sulfurimonadaceae > Sulfuricurvum. The sequence goes on along the minus strand of NZ_JALNYS010000010.1, from coordinate 114,349 downwards.
CGATACTGTAGTGGAGTTCCACCCCTATAATATCAGTGTAATGATTGCATTGATGGAGAAGTTTAGCCGTACTGAGGTAATGCCACCCTTTTTCGAGCCACTCGAACCCTGCTGTTTTATTCATAGATTACTTTTCCCTTTTGGAGGATATCAACTTTATAAAAATAATCTTCTCTCGATTGTAAAAAATGGTTTGATGCACTGAGGATATCAAAACCAATACGGTATTTTCGGATAAGATCGAGTAATCGCATCTTGGCGGCAACATCATAGTTTCGATCCTCGGTATCTTTGACCAAAAACAGATCAATATCGCTCTCTTCGGTGGGTGTTCCGTAAGCGTAGGAACCAAACAGGATGATTTTATCGGGGTCGAGTGGTTTGAGACGTTCGACGATTTCATGTTTGATCACTTCGATATCGACCATCTGATCCCTCCTGTTTTGTGATGGGAATAATTATACATTAAAACGGGTAAAGGATCGAACGCATTCAAAAAGCGGTTGTCTCTCTGAGTTTTTGATGCACCCTGACCATCGCTTCAGCGCTGTACTTTTTCAGCCATAGGGATTTTGAACATTGGATTCCATGGGTGTAGAAGGATTTTGATAACATAATCATTCTTGATACAAAAGTGATCCCCAATGAGTAATACTTTTTTTATATAAAGAAGCATTTTGAAAAATTTTAAATAATTCAATATCTTCTAAATTATTATATCTGATATAGGAATCAAACCTATCGTCTATAGCTAGTGATAGTGTTGATGTATATGCTTCCTTAAAACTACTTGCCGAAATTAAATGATGCAAAAAAATCATCAAAAAAGTGCTTGAATAATCTTGCTTTACAGGCCACATGTGTGATACTGTAGCTTGATTGCTATTTGTCAAATATGTCGAAAATGATTCTAAGATAAAACCATTTTTCAAGGAAAAGTGACCAGAATCACAGATGTTTAAGTAAAGCAATCGTTGATTATTTAAATTATATGTATTCGGCTCAAACAGATACCATGGTATTTGTTCATTACCAACTTTAATGACATTATTCAATGGGTTTCTTGTATCCACTTCGCCATGTGTAGTAATTGAAATCACTGTATATATATCTGATTTTAAAATGCTCAATAATTCTTCAAAATTATCAATATATTTATACTCAAATTCTATATTATCAGTTAATGTGTTTAAATACTCAATTACTTCTTTTTCTTGATCTAAAGTCCCTGATACTGAAAGAACTACATGGATGACTTTTTCGAGCTTCTTTTCAGGAATAACTTCTTTATCGACGATTTTAATGATAGGAAATAATTTATTATATTTTTTAAAAAGTAATTGTTGTAGAGGGACTCTGATTTGTTGCATTGGCAATATAAATTTTATACTGTCATCAAAAGTATGCGCATGAATAAAATAGTACTTTTCAATACTTTCAATTAACTTTATTTCTATAGTTTTGTATTTTTCATCTGGCTTGTTTTCCCTATGTGCTTGATATTTCGCAGATAATTTTTGTTCAATTGATTCTCCAAAAACAGTAATGCCTAAATTATTAATTTCATTAATGTATTGAATGATATTAAAGTGTAAATCATAATCAGAAATATCTAGCTTGTTAATAGACTTTTCCAAAATATATGTTGCATTGTTTGAGTGAATATAAATAGCTGTCATTTTTAAAATATCTGACGGACAGCCATAAGTAATATGTAAAAAATTCAAAAAATCTTCATTTTTATAAAAAGCTAAATTGATTAGGTAAGCTGAAAAAACATTTGGATGAATATCTTCAATCATCTGTATTAAATCATTTGTATCTAATTTTGCAATTTCATCTGAAAATAAATGTAAATATGTATCTCGATCTAACTTTAAAAAGAGTTCAGATAATACTCTAAGTTTATCGATTAATCTGATATCCTCTTTATTTTTAACGTAAAATTCTTCAAGAGCCTTGTAATCATAGTTTTCATCAACCATTGATCTATATCTAAATAAACATAACTCTATTGCAATATCAGTTGTTTCATCATTTGCACTTTTTCTTATATTGTCTAAAATGTAAAAAAATGTTTCAAAATCATTATGCTTATTATCATAGCACCAATCCAATACTTGACATAAAAAATGATAAAAATATTCAATAGAAATTGATTCTAATAAGCTTGGGACTTGTCTGATATTATATATTAGGTCATTTACTAAATGATAGTCAGTACTATACTTTTTTGCATATAAAATCATGTATGTTAGAAAAATGCAAAAATAATTATCAATTTTATCTGGAACCATTTTTTGTATCTCAAATAGACAAATAAGAGTATTTTGAATGTTATAATGATATGTATGATGAGGAATATGAAGGCTTACGCCATAATCAATGGCACTATGAATAATAAAGAACGATATCGGAATATTTCCGATGCTATTCATTAAAGGAATAACACTTGTGGCCATAGACAGTAAAACTTTTATAGGAATTCGTATATCAGTTTCATCGTAGGGAAATAGTTGATGATTATTAAAAAAGTCATTTAGTGTAATATATAATTCTAATTCAGTGTTCTTGCTAAAATTGTTACATAAAATAAAAAAATCATTATTCAATTCAATAGTTTGATCTAAGTTCTTTATATGAGAAAATGACTTATCAAGAAATAATAAATACGAATTATTCTGTGCAAGATAATTTTTTACCGTAATAAACTTCATTTGATCTTTTTGCATATTAAAGCTCCACCACTCTCTCAAACATCTCCGCCAACCGCTTGATACTGTTTTCATTCAAAATCCGCATCTGCTCGATAGCAATGGTGTTTAGCCTTTGCAGCCGTTCTTGCTGTGACAGCCCGTCTTGGATAAACAGTGCGTTGAGCGTTTCCAGATTCGCCAGACAGACCAGTTGGCTCATATCGGCATCGTCTCGAATATTGCCCTGCTTATCAGGGTTGGATTCGCGCCACGTTTTAGCCGTCATTCCAAACAGCGCCATGTTCAAGATATCTGCCTCGCTGGCATAAACGAGGCTCGTTTGCTGCGGCGTAAGTGTTTCGGGGATCAGATTGGTTTTTATGGCGTCGGTATGGATACGGTAGTTGATCTTGGTCAGGTTTCGGCGGATATCCCATCCCAGCTGCTTTTGCTCTTCGTCTTTGAGACGTTGGAACTCTTTGATAAGGTAGAGCTTGAACTCCACCGAAATCCACGATGCGAATTCGAATGCGATGTCTTTATGGGCGTAGGTTCCGCCGTAGCGGCCCGATTTCGAGACGATACCGATGGCGTTGGTCGCTTCGACCCACTTTGCAGGGCTTAGTGTAAAGCTGTTCAACCCCGCCTCTTTTCTAAACCCGTCGAATTCGACGGGTTTAAAATCGGGGTTGTAGAGCTGTTCCCAGATTCCCAGAAATTCGATGGTGTTTCGATTGCGAAGCCAGTTTCGGATAATGTCGTTGGCCTCGCTGCCGTCTTTGTATTTTGCGATATCCGTCAGGGAGATGTAGTCTTCTTTGTTGACGGTGACGCTATGTTCCAGAACTGTTATGTTAGGCATCAGGGCTTCCTTTCATTTTTTTTACAACTCCACCACTCTCTCAAACATCTTTTTAATCTCCCTTTTCTGAGAGATCAAAAATATCTGCCGATACGATTCGCTGATCGTGTGAAACGCTTCCATCACCCCTCCAACCTACTCAAAATATCAAAACTCTCCCTCTCAAATTTCGAAAAAGCGAACCATTTTTTTCCTAAATCTTTGAGACTGGCTCCTATGTGGTAGAGCTCTTTGCCATCGAGGATGAGGAATCGGTCGTGCGAGGCGTCGAACTTTTTGAGGGTGATTTTGGGGTATTGGGCGTTGTGTTTTTTGAGGTCAAGTTCTAATTGCGGCGTGATGTTTTTGGTGTAGAGGGTGGCGGTGACATCGGGGGCTCTTTTGGAGAGCATGGTTAAAACACTCTCATCGAGGTAATTATCGACAATCACGATACTTTTCTTAGCACTTTTGATAAGGTCTGAGACGAAGAGATAGGCATCGTACACCTCTCCGTCGTAGAAAATACCTTGCGTCGGCTTGATCGATTTTTCTTCTATGGCTTCAAAAAGCTTGTTGAATTTTTCATCGTTGGAGAATTGTTTTTGCTCTAATGTTTCGAGTCTTTGATATATAAGTGCGTTATTGGAGATGAGTTTTCTCATGGCTACAAAGCTTCGGATGATTTTTACACTGATATCGACGGCAATATCGCTTTTTAAAACGGCACTGAGCATGGATACCCCTTGTTCGGTGAATGCATAAGGGTTTGTGCTTGAATGTTTGAGTGAATGGAACCGGTCACAATTTGTGACCAGTTCATTTTTTTCCGTAGTTGTCAGCTGAAATCTAAAATCATCGGGAAATCTATTCTCATTTCTTTTGACTGCTTGATTGAAAACTTTTGTCTCCACTTCATAAAGCTCTGCCAAATCCCGATCAAGCATCACTTGCAACCCTCTGACGGTGAAGATTTTGGTTTTGATGTTTTCTTCGTCCATTGTTACGATTTCATTCATATTTATAACTCCACCACTCTCTCAAACATCTCCTTGATCTCCGTTTCATGAGAGATTAGAAATATCTGTCGATACGATTCGCTGATCGTGTGAAACGCTTCCATGATCTGGATCCGCCGTTCCTCGTCGTGACTTTTAAACACCATTCCCATCACCTCTCTAATCTGCTCAAAATATCAAAACTCTCCCTCTCAAACTTCGAAAAAGCGAACCATTTTTTCCCTAAATCTTTTAAGCTTGCTCCTATGTGGTAAAGCTCTTTGCTATCGAGGATGAGGAATCGGTCGTGCGAGGCATCGAACTTTTTGAGGGTGATTTTGGGGTATTGGGCATTGTATTTTTTGAGGTCGAGTTCTAATTGCGGCGTGATGTTTTTGGTGTAGAGGGTGGCGGTGACATCGGGGGCTCTTTTGGAGAGCATGGTCAATACACTCTCATCGAGGTAATTATCGACGAGGACGATACTTTTCTTAGCACTTTTTATAAGGTCTGAGACAAAAAGATAGGCATCGTAAACCTCTCCGTCGTAGAAAATACCTTGCGTCGGTTTGATCGATTTTTCTTCTATGGCTTCAAAAAGTTTGTTGATTTTTTCGTCTGTTTGGAGTTGTTTATTTTTCATTTTGGTTTGAAGTAGTTTCAAATCATTTTCTAAAAGAGTTATTTTCTGCTCTGTGAGTTTTGTACTGTTTAATACATATCCGTTTTGAATATAGTTTTTAAGAACTCCATTCGCCCACTGTCTAAATTTTGTTGCTTTTTTTGAGTTAATCCTGTAGCCCACCGAGATAATCATATCAAGATTATAAAAGTTCATATTTCGTAGTTTACCGTCTGGTGCAAGTTGTTCCAAAATGGAACAGGTTGTATTTTTACTCAGTTCATCCGTTTTGTAAATATTGCCGATGTGCTTTACGATTGCCGGACGGTTCACGCCAAATATGCTTGCTATATCGTTTGCACTGAGCCATATATCATTATCATTGAGAGGTATTTTAAGTTCAATTTCTCCCGTATTGTATATGACCACATCCGCTGATTGCATCTGTTTTCTTTTTTCGGTTGTTACTATTTCATTCATATTTACAACTCCACCACTCTCTCAAACATCTCCTTGATCTCCGTTTCATGAGAGATCAGAAATATCTGCCGATACGATTCGCTGATCGTGTGAAACGCTTCCATGATCTGGATGCGCCGTTCCTCGTCTTGGGAGCCGAATACCTCGTCGAAGGCTAAAAACCCGATATTACCGCCGCCGCTGAGTTCCCCCAGTGTTTTGGAGATGGCGATACGGAGTACGAGATTGGCGAGATCGATCTCTCCGCCGCTGAACCGCTCGATGGGGTAGCGTTCGCCGTTGTCGTAGATGTAAAAGTCGAATTCGGGAGAGACCTCGATGTGCTGATAGCGTCCGCGGGTGATGCGGCTGTACATCTCGCTGGCGACTTCACCGATGCGGGGGGCGACGCGGGCATTGATATGGGTTTTGAACTCACTCATGACCGCTTTGAGTTTCTCGTAGTCATCGCGGTCGTTTTCTCTGGCTTTCAGAGAGGCTCGCTGTGCCTCGTCCCGCTTGATCTCTTTGTCGATCGCTTCGATGTCGCGGCGGATGTTGGTCTGCTCTAGCACTAAGCCGTTCAGTTCGACCCCTTTGGCATCTTTTGCGGTTTCGGAAGCTTTGGCATGGGCAATCGCTTCGGTATGGCTCTGCTCTTTGTAGGTATCGGCGGCGATCAGGGCTTGGAATGAAGCGATAGAAGCCTCATCGGTTTTGATCTGGGTTTGGAGCGCTTGAAGCGCTTCGGTTTTCATCGGGATGGTGGCGATGAGGGCTTCGAGTTTGATGAGCTCTTCCACCTGCGGTTTGAGAGCTTGATACTGTTCTTTGAGTGCATTGTGGGCGTTTTCATCGTAGGTGATGCTCCCAAGCTCAGCAAGGGCGGCTTTGTTACTCATCCCCCGTGTTTCGACCTCACGGAACAGCTCTTGGGCTTTGAGGAGGTCTTTGGATTTGCTCAGCAGGAGGGCGATTTGGGTTTGAACTGTATTGCATTTGAGCTGTGCCTCGTCGCTTGTCTTTTGAGAAGAGGCTTTTTGCTCGCTCAGGGCGTTGAGGCGCAGTTGCAGGAGATCGATCTGCTTTTGGTAGACCTCATTGATCTCAGTGTGGAGCGAGGTGAGGACACTGTCATACTGCTCCATCAGAGGACGGGTGCAGGTGGGGCAGGAGGATTCCCGTCCCAGATCGGTGATTGTGGCGACCTGTTTGGTCACTTTGGCGATATTGGAGCGGTGGGAGCCGATCTCAGAGGTGAGGGCGGTGATCTCGGTGTCGAGTTTCAGAAGGGTCGCTTTGAGCTCTGCGAGGGCGGTTTGATCACTTTGGAGCTGTTTTTGCAGATCCTCCAGCGGCATGATTGTTTTGGTGAGCTGTGCCACCTCCTCTTTGCGTGCAGTGTACCCTTTTCGCAACTCCTCTTGTTCTTTTTCCAAACCTGCTTTTTGGAGGAATTTGGTTTTTAGCTCGTCCTGAGCTTTTAGCGAGTGTTCCAATGATGAAAGTTGCGTTTTGAGAGGTAGTTGTGCCGTGTAATGGCTTTGGTGGGCATTGAGGGTTTTTAGCTCTGTTTCGAGTTCGATGAGCTGTTTTTGGTGGAGGGTTAGGGTCTGTTGTCCTTTTTCGAGGGTATCGAGTTTCTTTTGCCGCTCCTCTTTGGCCCTCTGGTGGGTCTCTACGAGTGCTTTGGCGGCTTCGTAGGCGGTTTTGAGTTTTAGTGATTCCTCGGTGAGGGTTTTGAGGTTCGCTTCGAGGCTCTGGGAGAGGGCGGTTTTGGAAGCCAGATCGTCGCGGTGCTGTTTGAGAACGTCGTCACTGAGCAAGAAGCCCGAAGCATTTTTGAGTTCGCGGTTGAGTTCGCGCAGCTCCTCGCGGATCATCTCCTCGATTTTGTCAATCTTCTCCAATCCCAGCAATCGGCGCATCATCGCTTTGCGCTCGTCGTTTTTCATGGAGCTCAGAGCCGTCAGCTCTTTTTGGGAGGCGAAGACCGTGTGTAAAAACGCCTCTTTCCCCATCCCCAGCAGTTTGGTGACGGAGGCGGTCACCTCTTTGGCTCCCGTGGCGATAGACGCATCCCCCTCTTTGAGGGTGGCGTAGGCGGTGAGGGCTTTGCCTCGAAACTCTCGTATCGCGGTGTAGCTTTTCCCCTCGATCTCAAAGTTCAGCTCGACTTTGACCCCTCCGGTGCTTCCGGCGGTGGGGATTAATTTTTTGTCTGTTCGGTTTTCCCCGTAAAGGGCGAAGAATACCCCATCAAAGATCGTTGATTTCCCACGACCGTTACGTCCGAGGATGCCGCACAGACCGCTCTCAAAAGTGATCTCATACGAGGCGTAGCGTTTGAAGTTCTGGAGTTTGAGCGATTCAAGCGTCATTATTAACCTCGTCATAGCGTGCAAAGAGTGTCGAAACTTTGGAATTTAGACGGGTGAACTCTTCGGGTGTAGAACTCTGCTCTTCCAAGAACGCTCCGAAATATTCCTGCAACGAGGCGGCGTTCACGCTCTCCGTCGCGGCGGAAGCTTCACTACGTCGGAACTTACGTTGCACTTGAACATTGAGTGCGGTAGGGAAACACCCTTCGATATCGCGGTTGGCAATGTCGATCGATTGGGTCGCGCTCAGGTTTTCGATCGTGACGGAGAGAAGCGCCCCCTCAACGTCTAATGATGCACCACGAGAGCGTAGGGTGTCGAAAATATCCGCTGATTCCCCGGCATCGATACGGAGGCGGTGACTGGGACGGAGAGTGATAGGATGAAATGTCACCTCAAGGCTCTCTCCCAGTGTAATGAGGGCGTATCCCTTGTCGTTACGGGCATCGGCGCTGCTGGTCCGCTCGCTCGATCCGGCATAGTAGACGTTAGGGTGTTTTCCGACACTCCCAAATCCGTGCCAGTGTCCGAGGGCGACGTAATCCATTTTTTCAAACAGATCCTCTTTTTCACGCGGATACACCCGCTCGCCATACTCCTCCATCATAAACTGCGCCCCGACGGAGCAGTGGAGCATCATGATATTGCGCTTATCCTCATCCACCGAGGCTTCGCACTCTTCGATCGCCGCGAAATTGGCCGCTTCGTCGTTGATATGGGGGATGCAGTGGAAGGTGATATCATCAAATACGACTTTCTCATAACGCTCTTCAAATACGGGATAGATGTGATCGAGGGTCCGCAGAGCGGCGAGGATCGGGGAGGCGGAGCGGGTGCGGGGGGTCGAGTGGTTTCCCGCGATGATGATCGTCGGGATCTGAGCGACACTAAGACGTTTGAGCTGTGTCAGACAAAAGCTGATGGCACGGTTGGAGGGGTGAGGGCGGTGAAAGAGGTCGCCGGTGTGGATGACGTAATCGGGTTTGGTTTCGAGTATCGCATCGATCACCTGAGTAAAGGCATCGTAAAAATCGGCTTCACGCTGATTGATACCGGTCTCGTCGGTAATGTCAAGATCGTTAAACCCCAGCTGGGTGTCGGAGAAATGGAGGATTCTCAACGGATGCCTTTGCGGAATAATATAAATTTTCACAGAATATAATATATTGGCTTAAAAGTCGGAAAAGTCCCTGAATAACTGACCTTATGCATTTTGTTTAAACACGTGCGAAAAGGGAAACTTTGCTCCCGTATCCGAAAGATACGGGGAGCTTCAGGTTGGCTTTTTTAGCTTATACCAAACTTTATTAGCTAGGCATACTCTCGTCATTCCGTGCTACGACACAAAATCCAATGCAAGAAATAGATCCCGTATCAAGTACGGGATGACAAAATGCATATGTACAGTTAAAGATAGACGGTATAACCTCCGTGGTCATCGAATTTCTGTGGTAAAATTCGCATCCTATGAAACAGACCATTATCATGAAAACCCGACAGATTCTACGCAATCCGAAAGCGCAAAAAGCGCTGCAATCGTTGAAACCGGAAAAAACCGTATGGGGATTTTTCGGGGTCCTCCTTTTTTTTATCGTTCCGGAGATTATCGCCTTTATCTGGGGGGGTGAGATTACCGCTTATGCCCGTGAAGCGCTTCTTTCCGCCGTTTCCGCCCCGCAGCGGTACTATTATGAGATGCTGATCATGCTGTTTAACGAGGGGGGGAGCTGGTTTAATCTTGGATTCGGGGTTCTCCTTCTCCTCTGGCTTTTTTTCTAACTGATGTTACGCACTTTTCGCTCATCGCCCGTAAAGTGGCAGGGATTAGGGTCCCTACAACCCCCAAAACAAGCGAAGCGCTCCCGAAGGGATGTTTCCTGAAACGCTACCCGCATCTTCCGGATGCGGGAGAATAATTCCCCATATTGCACTTTCTAGGGCAAGGTGCGTACCATTAGTTTCTAAATCAACGGCTCCTTGTGGGTATGAGAGGGGAAAATTATCACAATTAAATCAAAAAAATGGTAAAATTGAGATTATATTAATAATTTCCCCCCCCATTGAGGATCGCTGATGCACACCCATAATCTTTCGATCACGACGGTAGAAGAGCTCATTCCTCTCCTGAAAAACAGTAAGATCAAAGATAATAAATCACTCCTGATTCAGGTTTTTTGCGGGATTTTGCAGACGCCGTTTATATATGAACTGCGTTCACTTCTCAAAGGGCGATTCCCCAATGCCGCGCTGATCGGAGCCACGACCGACGGGGAGATTTGCGAGGGGAGGGTGTTGAACCATGAGTGCATCATTTCGCTGACCCAGTTTGAGAGCGTTGTTCCGGTCGTTGCCGCCATCCGGGGGGAAGATTCGTATGCCATCGGCAAAACAATAGGGTCGCGACTCATCGATGACTCTACCCGGGCATTGATCCTTTTCGGGGCGGGGATAAAACAAGACGGGGAGGCGATCGTCCGGGGGATCGAGGAGATCAGCGATACGGTGATCGTCGCCGGGGGGCTTGCCGGGGATGATGGGCGTTTTAAAGAGCCGGTCGCGTTTACCTACGATGATTTCGTCCAAAACGGGGTTGTCGGTGTCGCTTTGGGGAGTGATCGGCTGCGGATCATTACCGATTACAGTTTCGAATGGGAACTGTTGGGGCGTCCGATGGGTGTCACCCGTGCCGAGGGGAACCGACTGTATACGATCGACGGTGTGCCGGTAGCTCAGGTCTACGGACGCTATTTCGGCGAAAAAATGGCAGCGGAGATTCCGCGCTCTACGGTCGAATTCCCCTTTATGATCGATCGCAACGGGTTACAGATCGCCCGTGCTCCGGTCGCGCTGCATCCGGACGGTTCGGTGACGCTGGCGGGGAGTATCCGTGTCGGCGACAGGGTGTGTTTCGGATTCGGAAACCCTGAGAACATTCTGGACCCCTCTCAAATGCTTTCGCAACGGATGGAGGAGGAGATGGAGTCGATTTTTGTCTTTTCGTCGATGGCGCGGCGCCGTTTTATGCCTGAGCTGATCGAAAACGAGATCCTCCCCCTCCAGTCGCTGGCACCGACCAGCGGTTTTTTCACCTACGGGGAGTTTTTTCACGTCCCCGGATCGAACGAGATGCTCAACCAGAGTATGACGATGATCGCGATGAGCGAGTCGGAGAAAAAAAACCGACGCAGCAGCAGGCTCCCCGTTCGCGATGAGAGCGGCTTTAGCAAGACGCTCAAATCGTTGACCCGGTTTGCCAATTCGGCGCTGGATGAGATGGAGAAGATGAATACGAGTCTTGAAGAGAAAGTGTTGCTCCGGACACAGGAGCTTCAGAAACTCAACGACGAACTCGAAGAGCGGATCGCCGAGCAGGTGGTCCAAAACCGGGAAAAAGACCAGATACTCTTTGAACAATCGCGCATGGCGGCGATGGGGGAGATGATCAGCTCCATCGCCCACCAATGGCGCCAGCCTCTCAACGCGCTCAGCCTGACGATTGTCAATCTGCGCGATGCCTATGATTTTCAAACATTAGACGATGACAAAATGGAGAAATTCAGTGTGAAATCGCAGCGGTTGATCCAGAAAATGTCGACGACGATCGATGATTTTCGTAATTTTTTTATTGCGGACAAAGAGAAGAAAAGTTTTTCCCCCGCTGCGGTGATCCGTGAAACGGTCGCTTTGATCGATGCCTCGCTGAAATACCACTCCATTGAACTCGATCTTGAGCTGGATACGCCAGAGGAGCTCTACGGATATCCGGGGGAATTTTCTCAGGCACTGCTCAATCTGATCGCCAATTCCCGGGATGTCCTTATCGAGAAAAGGAGCTTAAGTCCGAAGATTAGTATAACGGTCCAAAGCCGAATGGAGACGATGGAGATTACAATTTCGGATAATGGAGGGGGGATTGCCGATGCGGTCCTTCCGAAAATATTCGACCCCTATTTTACGACCAAAGAGCAGGGGAAAGGGACGGGAATCGGATTGTATATGACCAAGATGATACTCGAAGATCACATGGGGGGGAAAATCACCGCCCACAACACGCACGAGGGGGCGCAATTTGTGATCATCCTTCCTCATCCGAAAGGGAAATGATATGAGACAAACGGTGTGGGGCAATCTGACGATGCTGTACGTAGAGGACGAAGAGGAGACGCGTGAAGAGCTCTCCACCTATCTGGAACTTCGCGTCGGAAAACTGTTGGTGGCCGCCAACGGCGCCGAGGGGCTGGAGCTGTTTGAAAAAGAGAGGCCCGACCTGATTTTGACCGATGTGACGATGCCGGTCATGGACGGATTGGCAATGTCCAGAGCGATCAAAGCGATGAGCCCCGACACCCCGATCATCCTCTGCACCGCACTCGGAGACCGTCATCAGCTGGGAGAAGCGATCAATATCGGGATTGACGGGTATGTCCCCAAGCCCGTCGATCCCGATCGTCTGGCCAAAACGGTTCTCAAGGAGGCGCAGCGGCTTTATGATCGTGACACCGTCACGAAACAATCACGCCTTCTGGAACACTATCGCACCGTTGTGGATGTCAGTGCTCTGGTAACCAAAACCGATGCGCGAGGGATAATTACCTACGCCAATGAGCCCTTTTGTACCATCAGCGGATATACCAAAGAGGAGTTGATCGGAAAATCGCACAGTATCGTTCGCCATCCGCAGATGAAATCTGCGGTGTTTAAAGAGATATGGGAGACCATTCAAACCGGAAAGGTTTGGCGCGGCATTGTCAAAGACCGGGCCAAATCGGGTGAGACGTTTTATCTGGACACGACGATTCTGGGATTGCGCGACGAAGAGGGGGAGATCCGCGAATACATTGCGATCCGTTATGATGTGACGGAGCTGAAAATGTATCGTGAGGTGCTCGAACAGCAGCTTGACCGCAGCTATACGACTCTGAATGAAAAGGTGACGGCGATCCGCGAATACGAAAAAGCGATCAATATCAACAGCGCCATCTCCCGAACCGACGGCGAAGGGAAAATGACGTACGTTAATACGATGTTTTGCGATCTTTTGGGGTATGCGTCTTCCGAACTGATCGGAAAAACGCACCGGATATTCCGTCCCTTGGATGGGGATGAGGCGGTGTATGACACGTTATGGAAGACGATTCAGGAGAAACAGATTTGGCAGGGGAGCCTGAAATACGTCCGAAAAGACGGTACATGGTGTTATCTGGATACGGCGGTCATCCCGATTCTCGATACGGCGGGGGAGATTGTCGAATTTATGAGTCTGTGCCACGATGTCTCTGAAATCGTCCACCTGAACAAAGAAATCGAAGCGACGCAGCGCGAAGTGGTCTTTACGATGGGCTCCATCGGGGAGAGCCGGAGCAAAGAGACGGGGAACCATGTCAAGCGGGTCGCCGAGTACTCCCGTATTCTGGCTCTTCATTACGGATTGGATGAGGCGGAAGCCGAATTGCTCAAGCAGGCCTCTCCGATGCACGATATCGGGAAAGTGGGGATACCCGATGCGATTCTCAACAAACCGGGGCAGCTCACCCATGAAGAGTTCGATATTATGAAAACCCATGCCGATTTGGGGTACGAGATGCTCAAACACTCCGAACGTCCGATTCTCAAAGCGGCGGCGACGGTGGCGCGCGAACATCATGAAAAATGGGACGGAAGCGGCTATCCGAATAAAAAATCGGGGGAGGATATCCACATCTACGGCCGGATCACCGCCATTGCCGATGTATTTGACGCTCTGGGAAGCGACCGTGTTTATAAAAAAGCGTGGGAACTCGATAAAATTCTGGGATTGATCCGCGAAGAGTCGGGACGCCATTTTGATCCCGTGCTGGTGAGTATCTTTTTTGACCATTTGGAAGAGTTTTTGGCGGTGCGGGAACAATACCGTGATACGATCGAAGCGAAGGAGCCGGAGTGCGGGAACAATTAAATATTACCCTTTTGTATGTCGAGGATGATGAGGATATCCGCGAAGAGCTCTCATTGTACCTCGGGCGCAGAACGAAACGTTTTTTTGCCGCGACAAACGGAGCCGAAGCGCTGGAGATACTGAGGATCGAAAAGCCCGATATGATTTTGACCGATGTCCAGATGCCGGTGATGGACGGGATTGAACTGATACGCCGTGTCAAAGCAATCGATCCAAAGATCCCGATTATTGCGTTGACCGCGTTCAATGCATCGGATTCGCGGTTGGAAGCCATTATGGAATTAGGGGTAAGCGGGTGCGTCGGCAAGCCGGTTGAGTTGGCAAAACTGATGCACATGATCAAAGTGTTTTTACCCGATCCGGGGGAGAACGGGTGAAACAGCTGATGGTTCTGATGGCGGTGTTATGGCTGTTGACGGGGTGTTCTCTGGTGAAAAAGCCCGAAGAGGTGAGGGTAGGGATCGTCTCCTGGCCGGGATATGAGCCGTTGGCTCTGGCCGATTTGTTGGGGTATTATCCGAAAGAGGAGATCAAAATTATCCGTTTCCCCTCGATTATCGATGTTTTGGGGGCGATACGCAACGGGACGATCGATGTTGCTGCCCTGACGATTGACGAGAGTCTGGTCTATGCGCAGGAGAATCCCGATATCCGCGCTTTTTTGGTGTGCGATTTTTCAAACGGAGGGGACGGTGTTGTCGCCAAAGAGGGGATCACCCGTCCCGATCAGCTCAAAGGGAAACGGATCGCAGCGGAGGAGTCGGCACTAAGCGCCTACATACTGGAACGTTTTTTGGCCTTCGGCGGCTTAACCCATGCCGATGTCACCGTTATCCCCGTCAATTATGATTTTCAATTGCAGGTATTTTCCACCGATCAGGCCGATGCGCTGATCACCTACAACCCGGTCAAAGAGCAGTTGGAAGCGCAGGGGGGAGCGGTGTTGTTTGACAGTACCCAAATGCCCGGAGAAATCGTCGACGTTCTGATCGCCAGTGACACGGTCCTCAAAGCGAAAAAAGGATCGATTGAACATCTGGTCGAGGGGTGGTACCGATCCGTAGCCTACATGAAAAAAAATCCCCGGGATGCTCATAAGCGGATTGCCGCGTTGGAAGGGATATCCGAAGCGATGTTTGTCCGCTCTTTGGAGGGGATCAAGATACCCAGCCGTGACGAATCGGCATGGATGCTGAACCGCCATCCCGGATCGCTGTACAAAACCTCCCGAGGGTTGATCGAGAGTATGCGTTCTCAGGGACTTTTGCGAAAAGAGGTGACGTTTGAACACTTTTTTACCCACGAATACAACGGCGCTGAGTGATGTTTAAGCGGCTCTCGTTGCGGTACGCGCTGCCGCTATGGATTATTTTTTTGACCCTTTGTTTCACGATCGGTGAAATCGCCTATACCCTCAAAAGTAGAGAGACGTCGATCTACAACAACTTTCAGCTGCTTCTGCGTTCGGACGGAAACCGTCTTTCGGCACAAATCGAACAGATTCTCCGTGAAAAAAACAGCTTGCCGATACAGCAGCAGGAGATCAGACGGTTGTTCAGTCTCTACCTGACCGGTTCGATGACGGATCTGCTGTTGCTGGATCGTCACAACGAGACCATTGCCTCGGGCAGTGTCTATCACCGCAGCGACCCCCTTTTCAAAGGGGATGAGGAGGCCGTAGGGAAAGTTGCCAAAAGCGGTACCAATATCATTGTGCATGATCGGCACCATCGGACGCTGCAAGGATTTTTTTCGGTCAGAATGCCCCCCAAGAGGGGGGAACTCCATCATGACGGATACGGTACCCTTGTGATCTCGGTCTCGTACAGCAGAGCACTGGATGATGAGTATCTCAATGCGTACGAGTCGCTTTTCCTCCGTTTGTCGGCCATTATGATCGTTATTATTGCGATTATCATTTTTTTGAGACAGCGTGTCATTAGTCCGATCGCATCGATGTCGGATACCATCGCCAAAATTGCCAACGGGGATGCCGGTGCGCGGATGGATCTGGCCGCCAGAGACGAACTCGGAGAGATCGCCGATTCCTTCAACCAGATGGTTGAGACGCTGAATCGCCAAAAAGAGGAGCTGGAACGGTATAAAAATGATTTGGAGGCGCAGGTTGCGACGGAGATTTCCAAACGGCGTGAGCAAGAGGCGATTATGATGCAGCAGTCGCGTATGGCGGGAATGGGGGAGATGATCGGCAATATCGCCCACCAGTGGCGTCAGCCGCTTAACGCGTTAAGCCTGATTTGCATCAATGTCAAGGATGCGTACGATTATGAGGAGCTGACGTCTGAATTTCTTCAGAAATCGACCGCTAAAGCGGAGGTATTGATCCGGAAAATGTCGACGACGATCGATGACTTCCGAAACTTTTTCAAACCCGACAAAGAGATCGGAGCGTTTAATCTAAAGGATACGGTGGATGAGGCCTATGGATTGGTCGATGTCGCTTTTACCCAACAGGGGATTGGCGTCGATATCCGGATTGACCCCTCTTTGGAAGTGAGGGGGTATAAAAACGAGTTCTCTCAGGTGATCCTTAATCTGCTGAATAACGCCCGGGATGTGTTAGAGGAGCGCGCGGTGAAGGAGAAAAAGATTCACATCCGTCTCCTCAGAAAGGGAAGCCATATCGTCCTGACCCTGCAAGACAACGGCGGAGGGATCCCTCAGGCGGTTCTTCCCCGGATTTTTGACCCCTATTTTTCGACCAAAGAGGAGGGAAAAGGGACGGGAATCGGTCTGTACATGTCCAAGACGATCATCGAAGAGCATCATAAAGGGGTATTGCATGCTTCCAATGAGGGGGAGGGGGCGTGTTTTACGATAATCCTCCCCGCCCTTTAGAGATACCTCCCTTTGTCCCCGTTACGAGTGCTTCTTTCTGAATCTTGGAGAGTTTTTTAATCGCGGCTTCTTGTTTGAGGGCGTCGCTTTTCGTCCCGCAGCTCTCCTGATAGACGAGGCTCACGGGGCGTCGCGAACGGGTATATTTGGCCCCTTTGGCAGAGGCGTTGTGCTCTTGGACCCGTTTGAGCGGATCGAGGGAAATCCCGGTGTAGAGGGTTCCGTCGCTGCACCGGAGGATGTAGACGGTATAGGAGGGGTTGGGGCATCGGTAAGGCTCGATCATCATATCCTCTTCTAGCGGTATCAATCAAACTTATTGTAGCATATACGACCCCTTCGGCCCTGTTAAAATCGTGTAAGACGTTTTGAATCGGGATAATTTTTTGGTTACAGTTTGGTTGCAATCTATTTTATTTTATTGAATGTTTAAGGATTCTGGGTTAAAGTGATCGGATGTAGATAGAGTGACGATTGTCGCCCATTTCTGCAAATTTTCGGAAAAAGGATCTTCTATGTTACTTACACGATTTGACCCGTTTCATGAGTTACGCACGCTTGAAAAGAGAATCAGTGACGCGTTTTCATCCGATCTGAATAAAGAGGTGTTGTCGAACTTTACCCCGTCGGTGAACACGAGAGAGGGGGAGTACGCCTACCATATCGATGTGGATCTTCCGGGGGTAAAAAAAGAGGATATCAGCGTTAAAGTGGAAAATAATCTCTTAACCCTCAAAGGGGAGCGGAAGAGCAAAGAGGAGGTTAAAAAAGAGAACTACTACAAGATAGAGAGTAGTTTCGGCAGCTTTACCCGCAGTTTTGTCCTGCCCGACACCGTTGATGCCGAAAATATTCATGCCGAGAATAAAGACGGAGTTCTTGAAATCACCCTCCCTAAAAAAGCATTGCCAAGCGTTTCAGCCAAACAAATCGACATCCAATAAACGGCGATATTCTAAGGGACAATCAGGGGGACAAAACGAAATCCGTTCAGTTCGTACGCTTCGATTTTTCCCTCCCCGTTTTTGGTGATGCGCCAGATGCTGTTTTGGATCGGAATGACCAGTATCCCCCCCGTTTTGAGCTGATCGATCAGGGATACCGGCAGTTCGGGGGCACTGGCGGAGACGAGTATCCGGTCATATAGGTGCCCCGGCTTTCCTAGAGCGGAGGGGTCGGCCGGCTCTATCGTCGCATTGCGGATGTGTACTTTGGCCAGATTTGTACGGCCGTAGTCGACCAGTGAAGCGATCCGCTCCACCCCCTCTACCCGACCGCTTTCTCCGACCGCCGCCGCCAGAAGCGCCGTCGTCCATCCCGATCCCGATCCGATATCCAATACCTGCCCATTTTCAGGGGGGGCGAGCATTTCGAGCATAACGGCGACCGTAAAAGGCTGCGATATGGTTTGCCCCTCGCCGATGTGGAGGGGGTAGTCACCGTACGCATCTTTTTGAAACGGTTCGGGGACAAAAAGGATGCGGTCGCACCGTTCAAAGGCCCTGATCAGGCAAGGGGTGCGCAGGATGCCGGAGCGGATCAAATGGTCGATCAGCTGCTGATTGGTATACATGACGATAAAAGGGTTAAGCCCCGACGACGGTGCGTGCCGAGGGATACGCTCTTAAGCGCTTAAGGGGGATCGGTTCCCCGGTTTTTTCGCATAAACCGTAGGTGCCGGAGTGAATACGCCCTAATGCGGCTTCGATCTCCTGCATCTCCGTATTCAGCCGATTGAGAAGCGCCTGATCGTTGGTATTGTCAATTTGCCTCTCGGAGAGGTCCTCGTCATCCCCGACATCATTTTCGCTTCCGATACTGTGTACCTCCGTTTTAAGCGCTTCGATATTTTTCTGAATTCTCTCTTTTTCGGTTTGGAGGAGTGTCGCAAACTCCTTGATATCCAGATCCGTCCGTGGTGCCATTAGAGATCCTTTTTGGAAGATTTTTTGCAATGAAAGATCATAGCACATATTAGACTTCTTGCATAACCTTATTTTTTTTGACATCGACTCGGCAATTTGGGTACACTAAACAACTTTTATAACGTTGGGAAATACGAATGAAACAGATGATGCAGATTTACCGGGCCAACCGTGAAGCGGTGGAGGGATTTTTACTGACGACGATCAGCGACACTCCCCAACACGATTTTGATGAGGTACAGGTAAAAAACTTTTTCAAACGGCTCCCTTGCCTGAGCGATCTTTACGTTATGGACCCCAAAGGGGAACAGATTACCCCGACGTGGCGCCGATCGGGTCACGATGCGTCGATGCAGGGGAGTGACCGGGGCTATTTTATCAACCGTATCCGGTTCGACGATCACGGCAACTATATCTCCAATCCCTATATCTGCGCCAACAGCGGCCAGCCGAAAGTGTCAATCGCCCATAAATATCCGGACGGAAAAATTGCCGTATTTGATCTCGACCTCGTCGCGGTATTGACCAAAATGCACCTGATCGACAGTGACCGCCTTATTTCCAAGCTCTCGGTATCGGTCTATGCGCTGCTGGGGGGAGGATTGGTATTGCTGGCACTCTTTTTGGGGGTTTACGGATTGATCGGATTTGTCAAAGCGGTGATCTATTTCGGAGACGAAACCCTCCATTATGTTTTCAAATCGATCATCGGGATTACCCTCGCGATTGCGATCTACGATCTGGCGAAGACGATTCTGGAGCAGGAGGTATTTTACCGTTCCCTGACGCTGGAGGAGGGGCATGAGTACGCGACCCTGACGAAATTTCTCACCTCGATCATCATTGCCCTCTCGATCGAATCGCTGATGGTGGTGTTTAAGGTGGCGATTAACGATATCCGCAATATGAATTATGCTTTTTATCTTATCAGCGGGGTCGGAATCCTGATCGTTTCGATGGCGGTACTCAACTACGTCAGCCGTAAAAAAAGAGAGGAATAGAGGGCGGTGCAAAACGGTTTGCTGCGGCGCGATGCTTGGCCGAAGATTGCCGGGACTCTGGGGTATCTGGACGATCTCCCATTCGAGGGGCTGCACGGCGCTATCGTCCGCAGTACGGTCGCAAGGGGGATTTTACGCCGGATCCTCTACGATCCGGCCTTTGACTGGTCCCCTTTCGTCATCGTTGAGCCGGCCGATATCCCCGGCGAAAATGTTTGCCCCGGATTGATGGAGGATCAGCCGTTTTTATCGGGGGGTGAGATCCGATTCTACGGTGAGCCTCTTGCCCTGATCGCTTGCGCCGATCTCCCCCTTTTGCGCGATGCGCTGAAACATATCCGCATCGAAGCCGATCCTCTGGAGCCGCTTCTTTCACTGGAAGCGGCCTCCTCCAATGCCATCACCGTCTTCGGTAACGACAACAGCTTTAAAACGATCGAGATTACCAAAGGGGATACCCAAGCCGTTTTTTCCGATCCGGCGCAGCGTCTGTTCGAGGGGCTCTACGAAACGGCGGGACAAGAGCACCTCTACCTCGAACCGCAGGGGATGGAAGCCCTCTACCGCGAAGGGGTGATCGTCGTCAAGGGGTCGATGCAGTGCCCCGGCTATGTCGCGGGTGCGTTGAAACGGCTCAGCGGCGAGACGGTCGAAATAGAGCAGACCCCGACCGGCGGCGGATTCGGGGGCAAAGAGGATTACCCCTCCCTGATCGCCGGATATGTCTGGCTGCTGGCCCGTAAAAGCGGCCGTAACGTCCGGATTGTCTACGGCCGAAGCGAGGATATGGCCTATACGACCAAACGCCACCCCGCACGGATCTCCTACCGTACTGCCATAGACCCGAACGGAAAGATCGCGGCGATGGAGGTAAATTTCGAGATCGATGCGGGGGCCTATTGTACCCTCTCCCCCGTCGTCCTTTCGCGCGGGGCGCTCCATGCCTGCGGCCTTTACGATTTTTCCTCCGTCTCACTTCTCGCCCGGGCCCTCGCGACCAATACCCCCCCCTCCGGAGCGTTTCGCGGCTTTGGGGCGCCGCAGGCGATTTTCGCCCTTGAACGGCATATGGACGATCTGGCCCGCTGGATCGGGGAAGATCCTCTCGATTTTCGCCGCCGTCATCTCCCCGGTGCGGGGAGCACGACCCTCACCGGAGCCCCCATTCGCGAAGCCGATGCATTGAGAGATCTACTGGAGCGTGCGGCATCCGAATCCGATTATACCCGTCGGCGTGACGCCCTGAGTGTCGGCACTACCCCTTTGCGGGGGATCGGGATGGCCCTCTTTATGCATGGGGGGGGCTTCACCGGAAGCGGGGAGTCGTTTTTGGCCAGCCGGGTCCGGCTGGAAGCGGGAGAGTCGGGGCGGGTCACGATCCGTATTATCAGCACCGAGATAGGGCAGGGTGCCTCGACCGTTCTTCCGGCACTGGTGGCGCAGGAGCTGGGGATCTCTGCGGAACTGATCGACTACGCCCTCCCCAATACCGCGACGGGGAGCGACAGCGGCCCTACCGTCGCCTCCCGGACGACGATGGTGATCGGCGATTTGCTGTGCCGCGCCGCCCGGAAACTTCGGGAGGCATTGAACTTTTATGCCGATGACGAAGCGTTTCGTACGGCGTTGAAACACCATCTAAAACGGGGGGGAGAGAGGGTATTTGAATCGGTATTTTCTCCCCCCGGCGACATCGTGTGGGATGAGGAGCATTATCGCGGAGATGCCTATCTGGGCTACTCTCTGGGGTGCACGGTTGCCGAAGTACAGATCGATCCGATCAGCTACCGGGTGCGGGTGATGGAGCTCTACGCCCTCAGCGACATCGGCAGGGTCGTCAACCCCCTTTTGGCACAGGGGCAGGTGTACGGCGGGATGGTGCAGGCGATGGGATATGCCCTGACCGAAGAGCTGATCTATCGCGACGGACGGTTGCTGAATCCTCGACTCTGTGATTATATGATCCCCGTCGCCGCCGATGTGCCGCCGATGCGGGCCGTATTTGTGCAGAGCGACGAAAAGCCCAAAGGGCTCGGGGAACTGCCGATGGACGGTGCAGGTGCGGCGATCGCCAACGCCGTAGCCGATGCGCTGGGGATGAGGATCACGAAACTCCCCATCACGCCGCAGACGATTTTGGAGGCATTGCGATGAAACTCAGCTTTACCCTCAACGGCCATCCGGTCGAAGTGGCAACCGAACCGACACTCTCCCTTCTCGAACTTCTGCGTCGTCATCTCAACATTACTTCGTGCAAAGAGGGGTGCGGCGAGGGGGAGTGCGGGGCGTGTGCCGTGTTCGTCGACGGTCGTCTCGTCAATAGCTGTATCTACCCCGTCCTCTCGCTTCAGGGCGTCGAAGTCACGACGCTGGAGGCTCTGATGGAGAAAACCCGGAATCTTCGGGAGAGCTTTGAGCGCCACGACGCGGCTCAGTGCGGGTTCTGTACCCCCGGATTGGTCATGGCGGCTTACGATTATCTCCGAAACGGCGGTTCCCCCGATCCTGAAGCGGTGAAAACGGCGCTGGACGGGAATCTGTGCCGTTGTACCGGGTATCAGAAAATCATCGAAGCGATTGTCGATGCATCAGGGGAGGAGCAATGAACGCATTCGTCCCCCGTACGCTGGAAGAGGCGCTCCGTTTTGCCGGCGAGAATCCCCTTTATCGAATCCTTGCCGGGGGGAGCGATTTACTGCTTGAACTTCAATCGAAAAAAGGGTGCGAAGGGGTAATCGGACTGGGAAAAATCGATTCGTTAAAATCGATCCGGATTGAGGCAAATGAGGTATCGATCGGGGCGATGGCAACCGTGGCAGAGATCATGGAACATCCGCAGATGGGGGTAATTTTCCCCGTTTTTAAGCGGGCTTGCATGGAATTCGGCTCCCGTCAGATCCGCAACGTCGCGACGGTGGGGGGAAATATCGCCCACGCTTCACCTGCCGCCGATCTCGTTCCGGTGCTGCTGGCGCTCGGAGCCCGGATCGGGATCGAGAGTGCGCAGACACAGCGCCATTGCAGTGTCGATGAACTGATCCTCTCCCCGGGGCATACGGCGCTTGAGGCGGGGGAGATTATTACCTCGATTAGTATTCCCTCTCAAGAGTGGAACACCCACTATTACCGCAAAATCGGGCGGCGAAGCGCGCTAAATATCTCCGTCGCGTCATTGGTTGCCCTCGGGTCGAAAAAAAGGGATGAGGGGTGGGAGGTGCGTCTGTGCGGCGCATCGCTTGCCCCTTCGCCGCGACGGATGAAGGGTGTCGAAGCGCTCTTCGCCGAGGGAATACCCGAACGTGAAGACATACTGGATGCTCTGAAGCGCGATATCGATCCGCACAGCGGTTTGCGGGGGAGCGCGGAGTACCGCCTCGCGGTGACGGCCAACATGATAGAGGAGTTTGCCGATGCGCTGGATTGATGATGCCCAAGCGCTGCACGATGAGGGGGTTCCCTTCGTCCTCGCGACCCTGATCGAGTGTGCGGGGTCCGCCCCGCGCGAAGCGGGGGCAAAAATGATCATTCCCCGCACGGGAAACGCAAGGGGAACGATCGGGGGCGGTGTCCTCGAAGCGGCCGTTATCGCCGCCTCGCACACGCTCCTCATCCACGGCGGGAGCGAAATCTTCGAATACCGTTATCCCCAGAGCGGATGCGGCGGAGGGGTGAAGGTGTTTTTGGAATACGTTGCCCCCTTGCGGCGGCTCGTCATCTTCGGCGGCGGTCATATCGGCCATGCCCTCGCATCGGTGATGGCGCAGACGTCGTTTCACGTACGGGTGATCGAGGAGAGACCCCAGACACTGGAGAAGTTCGACTGGCCGGAGGGGATCGAGATCGTATCCCTGCCGTTTGAACAAGCGGCTGAGGCGTTATTGCAGGAGGAGAACCTCGTATGCGTCGTTGCCGGATTCTCGGCCCATCAGGATACCCGGATACTGAGTGCTCTTATCCCCCTTCAGTGGCGCTATCTTGGAGTGATCGGAAGCCGTAACAAAGGGGAGCGGCTACGGGAACACCTGCGCGCTCACGCGGTCTGTGAAGAGCGGATGGAACGGTTTTTCTGCCCGGCCGGAGCGGAGGGGATCGGGAATAAACTCCCCGGCGAGATCGCCATCAGCATCGCGGCACAGATCCTCGCGCTATGATCACGGCGATCCTCCTCGCCGCCGGCGCTTCGACACGCACGACAACTCCGAAACAGCTGTATAGGATCGGGGGTATTCCTCTCGTCGTCCATCAGATTGAGGCTCTCCTCGCCGGCGGGGCGGATCAGGTTATCGTCGTTATCGGCTATCATGCCGAAGCGGTGCGTGCGGCGGTAGGGGAGAGGGAGAATCTTTGCATCGTGCAGAACCCTGCCCCAAAAAAGGGGATGTTTTCCTCCCTGTGCGCCGCTTTGGGTAAATCCCCTTCGGAGGGAAAACTGCTGATCCATCCCCTCGACGTGCCGCTGGCGGCTTTGTTGGTGAAGCGGATGGATGCTTTGGACGCACCGATCATTATTCCGGTATACGAGGGGCGCAGCGGGCATCCCGTACTTATCGACGCCGCGCTTGCACAAACGATTCCCTCTTCGGGGGTTGAACGGCTGGATCGGTGGCTGGAAGCACACCGGGAGAGTACCGTGATGATTCCGGTCGACGATCCGAACATCTTGTATAATGCCAATACCGATGCCGATTTGGCCCATCTTTTTCCAAGTGAGACACGATGAAACTTTTTTATCTACTGATCGCTTTCGGTGCCGGGATCGCATCGTCCCTCCAAAGCCTCTTTAACGGCCATTGGGAGCAAAAACTCGATCTCAAAACCATCCTTCTCGTCAATGCCTCTGTGGTCATGGTCGGGGCGATAGCGTACTATCTGTTTTTAGCCGGACGAGAGGCAGGGAAAATCGAATGGGCACAGATGAGCCCTTCGATCCTCGTGGGGGGAGTGTGCGGGATAGTGGTTATCGCGGCGATGGCACTGGCATTCCCCCGGATCGGCCCTCTTTCGACGGTCACCCTTTTTATCGCCGGGCAGATGGCGGCAGCGATTGTGATCGGCCATTTCGGCATCCTCGCAATGGCGCAGCCGCTGGATGTCACGAAAATGATCGGGGCGCTGCTGGTCGCTTCGGGCGCCTATCTGGTCTTGCGCTAATCATGCCGGAAATCACCGAGTCTCTCACCATCCCCGACGGCGAGATCGAGATATCCGCCATCCGCTCCCAGGGAGCCGGAGGGCAGAACGTCAACAAAGTCTCCACCGCGATCCATCTGCGCTTCGACATCAACGCCTCATCGCTCCCGGAGCGCTACAAAGAACGGCTGCTGTCCCTCACCGACCACCGGATTACGAAAGAGGGGATACTCAACATCAAATCACAAGAATCACGAAGTCAGGAAGAGAACAAGGAAGCGGCGCTGGAGCGGCTCAGGGAACTGATCAAAAGCGTCATGGCGACGCAAAAAAAGCGTAAAGCGACCAAACCGACCCGCAACTCTCAGAAGCGACGCCTCGACAGTAAGACGAAGCACGGGAACATCAAGCAGATGCGGGGGAGAGTTGACAAAGGGGAGGGGTGAAATGAGTCTACTCTTAACTGCTAAAGCGAAACCCTTTTTCATTAAAAAGATGGAGACAGGCATCGACGACGCTCGGGTCATAGACGATTCCTCTCCCCCGTTTGATCTCCTCAAGCGCCGCATTAATCCCCAGCGCCGGTCGGTAGGGGCGGTGGGAAGACATTGCTTCGACGACGTCGGATACCGTGATGATTTTTGCTTCGAGTAAGATCTGATCCGCCACCAGCCCCTGCGGATACCCCGAACCGTCGAGTTTTTCGTGATGCTGTAGAATCATCCGGGCAATCGGCCAGGGGAACGTGACCTCTTTGAGAATATCATATCCTGCCTGCGGGTGGGTCTGTATGAGCATAAACTCGATAGTGTTGAGTTTGCCGGGTTTGGAGAGGATCTCCGATGGTATCTGTATTTTTCCCAGATCGTGGATGATGGAGGCGAGATGGATGCCGTTGACCTGTTCTTTGGGCAAGCCCATTTCTACGGCGATAGCCGTTGCCAGTTCGCTCACGCGCCGCTGATGACCGGCGGTATAGGGATCGCGTGCCTCGACGGTCGCCGCGATCGTCTGAATCGATTGTTCAAGGCTCTGTTGCAGGATGATCGAATGGTTTTCATGTTCCACACGGGTACGCAGAGTGATGATACCGTAGGCGAGGTCATTGGAGAGCTCCTCCAGCAGCCGGACCTCTTCTTCATCAAACGCCTTGTTCTCGGAGCTATAAATGTTCAGAGCCCCGAACGTCTTGCCGGCATGAGAGAGGGGAAGGGCGATGCTGGAGAGATAGCCGTGAGCCAAGGCGGCCTCTCTCCAGCGTGTAGATTCCGATTCGTGTGCGATATTTCGGCACAGCTGTACCTTTGCGCTTCGTATCGCTTTGCCAACCGGCATCTGCCCCTCTTCGTTATCGCCCCAGCTAAGATGTTCTATCCAATATTGCTCCTCCTCGAAACCTGCCCATGCCATAGGGGTAATGCTCTTTTGAAGGTCCTCGTTGGCATAGTCGACCACCGCCAGCGCGTATCCCCCCTCTTGAACAATGACCTTTGTGACCGTTTTCAGCAGTTCATCTTCATCGGTCGCCCGTACCAGTGCCAGATTTCCCGCAGAGAGGGTTTTAAGGGCTTGATTGGCACGATTGAGGGATTGTTCGGCATTTTTGCGTTCCGTGATATCCCGTACAATAGCAACCCGATATTCATGGGCATTTTGAACGAGGGACATACTGATCTCGACCGGAAATTCGGAACCGTCTTTGCGACGATGGCGGGTTTCAAATAAGACGGCCCCCTCTGTTTTCACTTCATGATCCAGCTGTTGCAATTGAGACTCGGTTATTGCGGGATCGATAGCACGGACACTCATCGACAGCAACTCCTCACGGGTGTATCCCAGAGCGCGGCACGCGGTCTCATTCACATCCACGAACCGGAGCGTCAGGGGATCAAGGACTTCGATCGCATCGCTGGAGTGGTCGAGGAGGGTACGAAACAGTTTCAGCACCTCCTGCGCCGCTATGCGCTCAGTGACATCCGTCCCTATAGCGATCAGCCCTATGGTGCCCCCCTCTTCATCCTTCAGGGTTTTGTCATACCATTCGATCTGCCGCTCTTCTTTCTGTTTCGTTATCAGCGTATTAACATTCCCCTGTGTCTGGATATCATCGATGGCTTCCAGAAACAACGCTCTTGTTTTTTCCCGATCCGGTTCGGGAAGAAAGGTATTAAACCAATCTTCCCCTTCAACTTCGTGAAGAGAATAGCCTGAAAGTGTTTCCATGTAGTGATTGAACCGGACGATACGCCCTCTTGGATCGAGGATCAGGATAATGACCGGTGCCGTCGCAATCAAACGTTCGGAAAAGTCCCGTTCGCGTTGAATCAGAATTTCGGCATTTTTCCGTTCGGAAATATCGCGGATGATACCGATCGCATTCCAATGGCCGTTTTTCATGACGGATGAGAGGGAGAGCTCTATCGGAAATTCATCCCCCCCTCTTCGCAGAGCGGTTAATTCGAGTGTCTTTCCGACAGCCGCCCCTTGCCCCGTTTTTTTGAAATGGACGAAAGCATGATCGTGGGCGGCATGAAACCGCTCAGGGGCGATCAGCGTATGTAAAAGTTGACCGGTGGCCTCTTCTTCGGAGTAGCCGAACAGTGTTTCGGCCGCGTGGTTCCAATAGGTGATTTTCCCCGCATCGTCCATCATGAGGATGGCATCTTGGGCCGTAGTGGTGATGCTGCGAAATTTTTCCTCGCTCTCGCGCAATGCGCTGATAAAATTTTTGCGTTCCGTGATATCTTCGAGGATATGTACGGAATAGAGATACTCCCCCGATTCGTTATGGATCGGATAGGAACGTGAACGAAAATCGGTACCGTTCACCTCAATCAGATCTTCATCTCCCCGGATTTCATTCTCGATGCTATTGAGACACTGGGGCAAAGGGAGGTGGGTTTTGGGGAAAATTTCAAAATAGGGTTGGCCGATGATGTGTTTGAAAGGGAGGGAGGCGTAGTGTTGATAAGCGCGGTTGCACCTCAGGATGCGGAAATCTTTGTCGTGGATAAAGATCAAATCTTCCACCACGTCCAACGCGGCAATCCACTCTTGTTCGGCATATTCGATCTGATGACGCGTTTTGAGCAACTCTTCGGTTAGCCGATTCACTTCAGCCTCTCTGAGGAGGCGATCTTTTGTGGATTCGGCCAGTGCACGCTGCGTCGTTTCGAGCTCTTTCTTTAGGATATCGATGGTTTGTGTCATTAGGATGCCCCTTGCACAATAAAAAAAATCATTATGTTCGCAACTATTATATCATGTTGTTTGAATGAAGCGTTAACCGGCTTCTCAGGAATCGAGAAGTGAGGAAGAGAACAAAGACGAGGCTCCGGAAACTGATCAAAAGCGTCATGACGATGCACGGGAATATTAAGAAGATGCGGGGGAGAGTTGATAAAGGGGAGGGGTGAATTTTAGTGAAGTCATTGTTTGTTATTTTAAAACGTAATTTTTGTCATATTTGACATATTATTTAAATAAGAGTATTATTTTTACAATAAAAAGTAAAAAATATTGACAATATAGGGAAACAGAATGATTTTAGAATTTGGTGCTAAAAACTTCTATTCTTTTAAAGAAGGGTTTGAAATTAATTTGCGTTCAAATGATCAAAAGACAGGACAAAATGTCGCTTTTAATGTTCTTGCTATCAAAGGTGCAAATGCATCAGGAAAGACAAATGTTTTAAAATTACTCCAATTTATTCAATCGTTTGTTCTTAACTCATTTAGTGAGATTAAACCAGAGGAAAAAATTTTAATTAGAAGTTTTTTTCGTTGTGATGCTCCCATCGAGATATTTATAGCTTTTTTGCAAGATAATATTGAATATTCATATGAACTAATTCTTACAGAAGATGAAGTTATTTCGGAAAAAATATCGAGAAAACAAAAGCGAGATGTTCAAATAATACAGAGAGAAAAAAATACTATTAGCACAATTAGTGAATTTGATGAATTAAAAACTATAAAAATTAGAAGTAATGTTTCTATAATAAGTATGGCTTTGCAGTATGAAATTAATTGTATTAAACCGTTGGCTCAACTTTTCCAATCAATTAAAACAAATGTTAGTCCCTTTGGTCGAAATGAACAACCATTACATGACCATGATACAATCTCCAAATTCTATTATGATAATCAGGATATTTTTGAGTTTGTTATTAAAGTATTAAAGCAATCTGATACAGGTATTGATAATATAAAAATATTAGACAGACAAGATGATACCGGGAATATTGTATATTTTCCAATTTTTTATTTTAGGAATAATAGCAGTGACTCAAAAATATTAACTTTTTATGAACAATCGAGTGGTACCAAATCACTTTATTTACAGTTAGGAAATTATGCCATT
Source organism: Sulfuricurvum sp. (assembly GCF_023229695.1). Lineage (GTDB taxonomy): Bacteria > Campylobacterota > Campylobacteria > Campylobacterales > Sulfurimonadaceae > Sulfuricurvum. The sequence goes on along the minus strand of NZ_JALNYS010000010.1, from coordinate 85,140 downwards.
GCTCTTAGGCATGGTCGAACATTAATATTGGATGAATTCGATATTAATTTACATCCTGATATTTTGCCTATGCTTGTTGACTTTTTTGATGATCCAGTGAAAAATGTTAAGAACGCACAATTGATTTTTACAACACATAATACGGATATTATGGATAAGCTGGGGAAATATCGAGTTGTATTAGTCAATAAAGAAGATAACGAAAGCTTTTTGTATCGGCTAGATGAAATTCCGGGTGATATTCTTCGTAATGATCGACCTATTACTCCTATATATAAAGCCGGTAAAATTGGCGGAAAACCAAAATTGACGGCATAAAATGGGAAAATTTAAAAATCATAGAAAAGAAGGGTTTTTAGCTTCAATCCCAATTATTTCATTAGTAGATTCAAGCAATGATTTGACGAAAAGATGCAAATTTAACTTTAGCTATTTTGATGTACAAGATGGCATAAGTCAGAATTTTGAAGATTGGGAACATTTTGAGTTAATAAAATTACTTGAAAAAATGAAAAATTATTCTAAGGAATCTTTAGAATTTTGGACAAAACAGAATGTAGGTTCATTTCATGTTCTTGAAATATATGGTTCATTTCCAGTAAATAGTGATTTTACACAGCCTAAACATATTCCACATCAAGCTGAATGGGCGCGATTCCATTTAGAAAATCTCGTTAGGGTAATCGGTTTTGTTATCCCTGAAGAGTATCATAATAATTCTCATCCTACTACGCGAATGTTATTTGATAAAAATACTTTTTATGTTGTTTACCTTGATAGGGATCATCGATTTTATAAAACTGAGCGTTAAAATTTTACGCTGATACTTTCGGCACCAACACTTTGAGTGGAATATGAAGCTGTACCGAGAGGTTTTCATAACTGGCTTCATTACCTAAAAAAAATCGATCCCATCCTCTAGCGCTGCGGAAGGGGCGAACATCTCGATGATCTGCCGTATGCTCAGGGAGGTCGGTTCATGGATGTGGTGGGTATTTTTCATGGCGATATTTTCGACGCTGAAGCGCTGGATGTAACGGTCCATATCGGCATTGACACCGTCAAAGAGTTTCAGCACTCCGTCTTGCATTTCGAGAAGGAGTGACATAAAAGGATCGGTATGCTGATACATGGCCGTAGAGAGTTCGCTCATGCTTGCGGCCAGAGAGTCGAGGTAGGGGGTATAGTGGAGCAAAATCGAAGCGACTTTGGAAAAAATCGCGGCGACATAGAGAATCGGCTCCGGATTGCGATGGAGCGCGGCAAGGGAGAGCTGTTCGGACATTTCGCTGAAATATTCGAGGATGTCATCGGCATCGTCGATGCGAAAGAGGACTTTTTCTTTATCCTGAGAGGGATCGGTAACGGCAAAATAGTCGTTGATGAGGATAGGGTCTATTGTCGGTATGGGATCTAGATTGCAGGTGAGTAGTTTTTCATCGTGATGCGGATATCTTTTCTCCTGCGTTAACGCGATGTACTCTTGGATAACACCGGTAAAGTTGATGTCGAACTGTTCGATGGCGGTTACAAACAGTATGTCGTCATGGGCGATGCCGTTTGCGAGAAGGGTATGGATGACGGTATTGCGTTTGCCGGCACAGATTTGATAGATGTCGTCGAGTCCGAGCCCGTGATTGCCGAAAAATTTCAGCATGACGATGATGACGGGGCATTGTCCCGGCAGTTTTTCCTGCCGTAATACTCCGATAAAATATTCGAGGACGCGGGCACCGAAATGTTTGATAAAAAAATCGGGATCAATTTTTTGTTTAAGGAGGACATTTTTGACACGCGGCTGATTTTTCCACCCTTCCAAAATCAGCGTGGTCTGTACCTCCAGAAGATTGGCCAGAGTATTGTTTTGTGTATCTCGAAATTTGACAAAAACCGGATGATCCATCTTCCCTCACTTTTGATAAAATTATATCACAAAAGTATTACATATAAAAGTCTTTGAAAAGTCTCAACACCCCATCAGCTCTGATCATTTTAGCACATTATCACGGTAGGTTTCCAATCCCCCTCTGAGCCAAAGGGTCGCATTTTGATTGAACCGTTCGCTTTGCAGATTCGCGTTCGCGGCTTTTGCTGCCGAGAGATCGGCGATGGCACGGCTCAGCTCATCAGCGCTTGCGAGCTGATTTTCAAATCTCCCTTGGGTCAGTCGGGCATACTCTTGGGCCGCTTTTACCTGCATTGTGGCACTGATCAGCCGTTTTTGCAGGGTTTCGAGATCCAGATAGGCATTGTCGATTTCGGTTTTGACACGCTGTTTATACTCTTCCAGCGTGAGGGCGGAAGCGAGTTGTGCCGCTTCCGCCGCCTGAAGGGTATGCAGATCGCTCATCCCGTTAAAGAGATTCCAACTGGCACTGAGCCCGGCGTAGCTTTTGTCGGCGTTTGTAAAACCGTCCCCGTTCAGGGAGAGGGTATTGCCCTGATGTTTGAGGGAACCGACCAGTGCAACGGTCGGATAGTATCGACTTTTTGCCAGAGCTATGTCGGTTTGCGCAATATTGAGCGCTTTGGCGAGAGAGAGGATATCTTCGCGCCGGCTCAGGGCTGAGGCGATCAGATCGTCGCGTGCGGGTACCCTCAGCGTATCGGTCGCTATGAGGGCACCCGTGAGGGTTATACCGGTGAGATAGGTGAGATGGTTGAGTGCCTGCGCTTTTTTATTTTGGGTATCAAAGAGCTCTGCCTCGATTGCGTAGCGTTTTGCTTCGATGGTATAAAGCCCGGCGGGGGCGAGAAGCCCCTGCTCATAAAGCCCTTTGGCTTTTTCATAGGAGTCTGTGATCGCTTTTTTCGCCTCGGTTTGGGCTTCGATGATCGCATCGGCCGCAGCGATGGAGCTGTAGAGGCGGGTGGCGTCGATGTAGAGGTTGCGTTTGGCATCGGCGGCTTGCAAGAATAGTTTTTCGTGGGTCAGGCGGGCCTTGTCGATGGATGCGCGGATGGCAAAGCCGCTGAAGAGGGGATAGGTGAGGATCACTTCCCCCTCCACATGCTCTTTGGTCGCTACGGGCGCTTGCATGGGGGTATAGAGCGGCGGCATTTTAAAGGTCATCGTCGGGGTGGTGTAGAGTTTTGCGGCAGAGAGGCGCAGATCGATCGTCGGAAGATTTTTCCCTTCGGCGGCACGGTAGTATTCCCGGGCACTGTCGGTGAGCTGATCGGCACTTTTGAGGAGTAAAGAATTATCGCAGGAACGGATCACCTCCTGATAACTCTCTCCCCATAGCAACACGGGAGAGAGTAAAAAAAAGAGCGGTTTCATCCTACCTCCTTGGAATTGTGTGCCGTTGTTATCTGCACATTTTTGAAAAAATTATAGTCTTGAACGGATTAAATAATCCACTGGCAACATCAACATTAGATTTCCCCTTAAGCTAGGAGAGATTACAATCAGGGAACTTCCCCTCCCCTTTAGGGGGGAGGGTCGTGAACGAAAGTGGAGGAGGGGAGATGGTCGTCCGCAAATATGGGATGGGAGTGTTGATCGCGGTACTTTTTATCGGTGCGGCGGTGATGATGTATGCAAAGTTGCATGCCCGTGTTCTTCCGGAGAATCTGGTGCAGGGGAGCGGACGGATTGACGGTGATCTGATCAACCTGAACGTCAAATATCCCGGACGGATCGAACAGATTCTCAAAGAGAACGGGGATGGGGTGAAGAGGGGGGAGGTGATTGCCATCATCGGCAGTGCCGAACAGGAGGCTAAAGCAGAACAGATCGAGGCGCAGCTCGAAGCCCGTAACGCCGAACTGGCCTCAAAACGGATCGAATTGGCGATGGCCAAGAAAACGCTCCCCCAGATTCTGGTCAAAGCCGATGCCAATGTCATCATCAAACAGCGTCAGAGAGATGAACTCGATTCGATGATCCATGCCCAAAAAAGCGTTGTCACGCAAAGCGAAGAGGACGCGCAGCGGATGAAAAACCTTTTCGAGAACCGTTTGATCGAAAAACGGCAATACGAACTTGCACGGTTAAAAGCCCATACGGACGATGAGCAGCTCTCCGGTCTGATTCAAAAACGCGAACAGCTGGAAAAAGCTCTTGAAATCTCTCGAAGCGATCAAATCGATGCATCGGTATCGCAGGGGAAGATTACAGCGTTTGAACGGGGGATAGAGGCGCTGGAATCGGGGATCAAAGGGTTCGAAGCCGGGAAAAAAGAGATGGATGCCGTGTTGGCGGAGATGAAAATCGTTTCGCCGATAGAGGGGTACGTGGTCGAAAAAATCGCCAATTCCGGAGAGGTCATCGGTGCGGGGATGCCGATTGCGGCACTGATCGATCCGGGGAAGCTTTACCTGAAAATTTTTGTCGATACCCTCCAGAACGGAAAAATCAAAATGGGAGACGCTGCCGTCTTGTTTCTGGATGCTTATCCGGATCGGCCGATTAAAGCCAAAGTGGTCAGGATCGAGCAAAAGGCCGAATTTACCCCCAAAGAGGTGAGTGTCGCCAGCGACCGGATTCAGCGGGTTTTTGCCGTCCATCTCAAACCGTTGGAGTCCAACCCTTTGTTGAAAATGGGGTTGCCGGCCGTGGGAGTCATATCGCTAGATGGCAAGGGGCTCCCCGCATCGTTGCGCGAAGTTCCCGAATAAAGGGACGTGTGAGACGATGGGAACGCTGAAAATTGATCGGGTTACGGTTCGGCATAAAGAGAAAGTTTCCATCAAAAACGTCTCGTTTGAGGCCGAAAAAGGGGAGATTATCGGCTTTATCGGTGCCGACGGAGCCGGCAAAAGTTCGCTAATGCATGCCATTGCGGGGGTGATCGCGTTTGAAGGGGAAGTCCGTTTCGATCAACACGCTTACCGCTCCCCCAAAGAGGCCGAAGGGGTTAAATCCCTGATCAGCCTGATGCCGCAGGGGATCGGACTGGTGCTGTACGATCTTCTCACCGTCGATGAGCATTTGCGGTTTTTCGCCGATATCCGCAATGTACCCCAGGATGAAGCGTATCACACCTACAAAACCCGGTTGCTGAAAATGGCGGGACTCGAAAAATTCAGGGAGTTCCGGGCCGGAAACCTGAGCGGGGGGATGATGCAAAAACTCTCCCTCATCTGTTCGCTGCTCCACCGTCCGAAACTGCTGATACTCGATGAACCGACGACGGGGGTGGACCCGATGAGCCGGATTGAACTGTGGGAGATTCTCGATCAGATCCGTCGCGAAGAGGGGACGATTGCTCTGGTCAGCACCGCCTATATGGAAGAGGCGGCGCGGATGGATCGGGTATTGCTGTTTGATGAGGGGGAGATCATTGCGCAGGGGAGTGCAAAAGAGCTGATCGAATCGGTCCGGGAGATGACCTATCTCCGGACTCCTGAGGCTCCGGAGGGGACGATTACGACGTTGGAAAGGAGCTATTCGCTCCTACCGCTTTCAGCCGAGCATGCCGAACCAACGTTAGAATCTCTCTTTTTTGTGAATGCGCTACGGACAAATCGAGCACCTCCTCCGGTTGAGATCACCCGGCGCGACAGTGAGGAGAACGGGAATCCGGTACTGATGGAAGCTTATTCGCTGACCAAGATGTTCGGTCCGTTTGTCGCCAACGACCGGATCGATCTTCAGCTCAAACGCGGAGAGATTGTAGGATTGTTGGGGGCGAACGGCGCGGGGAAAACCACCTTTATCAAAATGCTGCTGGGGCTCCATTCGATTGATGGCGGGGAGCTCAAGCTCTTCGGCAGAGCGATCCGAAATACCGATGACCGTCAGGCGCTCAAAGCCTCCATCGGATACGTGAGCCAACATTTTGCCCTCTACAACGACATGACGATCCGCGAAAATCTTTTGTATTTTGCCGCGATGCGGCAGATCCCGATCGATACCGCGCTCAAGCGGATCTCCCGGTATGCGTCCGAACTGGGATTTTCGAACTATCTCGATTCGGTTCCGACGGAGCTTCCGCTGGGGATTAACCAGCGCTTCTCTCTGGCAGCCGCCTTGTTGCACGAACCGGCGGTATTGTTTTTGGATGAGCCGACCTCGGGCGTCGATGCGATCGCACGATCGCAGTTTTGGGAGCTGCTGAGCGCTTTAAAGGAGAAATGGGGGATTGCGATTTTGATTACGACCCACTACATGAGCGAAGCGGAATTTTGCGATCGGGTCGTGTTGCTGCGCGAGGGGGGAAAAGTGGCCGATGATACGGTTGCCAACCTCTACGCACTCCATCCGGATGCCCGGACGTTTGAGGATATTTTTCGGGAGTATTACCGATGAAAATAGGGGTGATCAAGGCGTACATCCTCAAAGAGCTGACCGAACTGGTCCGTTCGCGGTTCATCATCATGGTCTATTTGATGCCCTCGATGATCCTGTTTTTGTTCGGTTACGGGATCCGTATGGAGGTGACCCATGCGCGGACGCTGATACTCGATAACGATCAAAGCCCCATTTCCCATCAGCTTGTCAGCAAATTCGAACACTCCAAATATTTTGACGTGACCCTCTCTTCGGTGAGCGAGGATGAGGCGCTTCGCCGGATCAAACGGGGCGAGAGCGATCTGATCATCATCATCCCCGAATCGTTCGAAAAACGGCTTTTGCACGCGCAGCCGACGCAGATCGGGGTGTACGTCGATGCGGCGTTTCCCAGCCGGGGAGTGACGATGGAGAATTATGTCAAAGGGGTGGTTCTGGACGCGGCTTCGAGCGTCGCTCCGGGGCTTGCAAAAGGGATAATCCAGATCAATCAGCGAAGTTTGTTCAATCAGGCGATGCGGGATGAGGATGCGATTGTGCCGGGGCTGATCGGCCTTGTCCTCCTTGTCGCACCGGCGATTCTGGCGGCATTGCTGATCGTCAAGGAGAAAGAGCGGGGGACGATGTTCAACTTTTACGCTTCCCCGGTTGCCAAAGCGGAGTTTCTGAGCGCGAAAATGATCCCCGTTTTTCTCCTCCATTCGGTGAACATTTTTATTGTGTTTTTATGGGCGGTCTATCTGTTTGAGGTTCCGTTTCGGGGGAGTTTTCTCCTCTACTGGATCGCGTCGGAGTTTTATATCATTATCAGCCTCTCCATCGGGATGCTGATCTCCATTATCACCCGCACCCAGATCGTCGCGGTGGTGTTGACCGTTATTATTACGATTATCCCGGGCTTTTTGTATTCGGGGATTATCATGCCGATCTCGTCGATGATCGGGATGTCTCGGGTGGAGGCCCATATCTTCCCCGTCATGTATTACAATCATATCCTCTATGACGTTTTTCTCGTGGGAGAGGGGCTGGCTTCGGCCAAAACGCAGGGGTATCTGGCCATTTTGGCCCTCTATGGAGCCGGTTTGCTGACTTTGGGAAGCCTGCTGCTGCGCAAGGAGCTGAAATGACCAAGATATTCTGGGCAATCGTCGGGAAAGAGCTGATCGCTTTTATCCGCTCGTGGCAGCTGGTTTTTGTCGTATTGTATGCCTTTAGCGTCGAAGTCTATATCGCCGGAAGCGGCATCGAGATCAATCCGCGCAATGTCGCGGTAGGGTACGTCGATCTCACCGGAGGGGGGATGAGCCAAAAGATCCTTACCCGTCTGCATGCTCCCGAATTTCTCCCGCCGAAACGGTTTGATTCACAGCAGCAGTTAAGCCGGGCCATTTTTAACAAAGAGATCATTATCGGGATCGTCTTCAACGCCGATTTTGAGAAAAACTGGCGGGGGGGGAAGCGGACGCAGCTGGACGTATTGGTGGATGCGACGGCGGCGTCGCAGGCCTATACGACACTGGGGTATCTTCAAAATATCGTGCTGGATCTTTCAGGGGTCAATCTCTTGTTGGAGATCGCTTCGCACAAACTCTTCAACCCCAACGCCGACAACCACACCTTTATGGCGCTGACGGAGATGCTCTCCATCATTACGATGCTGACGGTTATTTTGACGGCGGTGGTCTTTGTCCGGGAGAAAGAGCAGGGGACGTGGGATATTATGCTGCTGATGCCGGTTGACCCGAAGCTCATTATTCTGGCGAAATCGTTTTCGCAGGTGATCATCGTGATGGTCGGGATCGTCATTTCGCTGGGATTTGTTGTATTCGGAATGTTTGAAACCCCGATGAACGGATCGTTTGCCGCGTTTATGGTGCTGAGTTTTTTTTATGTTTTTGCCACTGCCGGAATCGGGCTGTTTATCGCGGCGGTCGCGCGGGATGTGATGCAGGTGGCGCAGCTCTCGATCATCATCATGATGCCGATGATTTTTTTAAGCGGTGCATGGACTCCGATCCACGCAATGCACCCGCTGTTGCAGCTGTTGTCGTACGCTTCCCCTTTGCGCTATTACATTGAAGGGAGCGAAAGCATTTTTTACCGGGGGACCCAATGGGGCGATCTGTGGCCCTATTTTCTGGGAGTCACCGCCGTGGGAGGGGTGATGTACGCGATGGGCTTTCGAAAAATCGGGCGGTTATTCTAAAGCGCCCTATTTTTAGCTCCACACCCCGGCGATTGCGGTAGCGCAATACGGGCAGCGGTTTTTCTCGACGAGATGGTTGGTGATGTACTGCCCGATGTGCCCCTGACGGTCGATCACCATTTTTCCGCATCCGGGACAGTAGGTCGATTCGCGTGCTTCGTCGTCGATGTTGCCGACATAGACGTAGCGAAGCCCCTCCTCCTTGCCGATTTCATACGCGCGGCGGAGGGTTTCGGGAGGGGTGCGGGGGCGATCTTGCATCTTGTACATCGGATGAAAGGCGCTGATGTGCCAGGGGATGTCGGGGCTCAGTGCAGCTTGAAAATGGGCAATGGAGCGGATCTCCTCTTGTGAGTCGTTCAGCCCCGGAATCAGCAGCGTCGTCGTTTCGATCCAGATCCCTTTGGAATGGGCGTATTCGACCGCATCGAGGACCGGTTTGAGAGACGCGCCGCAGATATCCTTGTAAAATGATTGGGTGTAGCCTTTGATGTCGATGTTCATCCCGTCCAGATAGGGGGCGAGGGTATCGATCGCTTTTCGGGTCTCGTAGCCGCTGGTGACGTAGACGTTTTTCAGCCCCGCTTCGTGGGCGAGGCGGGCCGTATCGTAGGTGTATTCGAAAAAGACGACCGGTTCGTTGTAGGTGTAGGCGATGCTGTCACACCCGTATTCGAGTGCGGTTGCGACCGCTTCGGCAGGGGAGAGGGGACGGCCGATGATCCGGTGCGGGTGCTCTTTGGGATACTGGGAGATATCGGCGTTTTGGCAGAATTGGCACGAAAAATTGCATCCGACCGTTCCGAACGAGAAGATCCGTGATCCGGGGAGAAAATGGAACATCGGCTTTTTTTCGACCGGATCGACGTTTACCGCAGCGGCAATGCCGTAGGTCAGCAGCCGGAGCTCGCCGTTTTCGACCCGGCGGATACCGCAGATGCCGTATTCCCCCTCCTGCAGCTTGCAATGCTGGCTGCATGCGTCGCAGGCAACCCTTCCGTCATCGAGTTTATGGGACATCCATGCAGGTGAAGACATTGTGATTCCTCTCCGGTGAGATTGGTTGAACTACTTGATTGTATCAAAAAAAAGTTCAAACCTCTCTCTCCCCCCTGCCACTTTACGGGCTTTGCCCGGAAAGTGCATAACATCAGGTTGATACTCTCTCCCGCATCCGAAAGATGCGGGTAGCTTTAGGGGGTTGTAGGGACTTTAGTCCCTGCCACTTTACGGGCTTTGCCCGGAAAGTGTATAACATCAGTTAGAGAATGTCACATTGTCCTGTGATTTTACAAAGAGGGCAGAAGTTCAAGATTCCGGCGATCAGCGGAACCGCTCCCAGAAAAAACCACATATTCCCGCTATAGACGCCGTAACTGATCAGAGAGACTCCCAAGAGGATGCGAAAGGGGCGGCACACTTTTCGAATTAGATTAACATTCATCATTTTCCTTTTCGGGGATGTTTTTGGATAAAACATCGGATTATAATATTTATAAAAAAGAAATTATACTCTACGAATTGACAAATTTTTCTGTAGTGGTTGAACTATGGATCGATGATATACTCTTCCAGATCGATATCGTCCGTTTCCAGAACGGGATCGAGGGCATGGACTCCATACAAACGGACACGCTCACGTGACCCGCTGATCAGAGGGTGCCATGAGGGGAGAGGGAGATTATGGTGGCGTAGCCGGTAGGCACAGGTTTCGGGGAGCCAGTCAAATTCGGCGGCCCGATCGGGAGTGAGGGCGGTACACCCTTCTACTTTTTCATGGCGGTTGGGATAATCACTGCATTGCCCCGCTTTAATATCATAACAGCGGCAGACGACGCGCGTGAGCACTACGGGAGCATCCTCCTCCTCTTCGTCTTGCATTTTGTGAAGACAGCATAAACCGCATCCGTCGCATAACGCTTCCCACTCTTCATGGGTAAGTTCTTTGAGCTGTTTTGTTTCCCAAAAGGGGGTAGTTATTTTTTTCATACCGTAAGTGTAGCATTGGAACCCTGAATCATTGAAACAACAAAATCTTGATCGGTATCAATACGAAAACCACCGTTAGCCCCTATAATCTCCCGCATCCGAAAGATGCGGGTAGCTTCAAGGGGGTGCAGAGGACAGATTGTCCCCGCCACTTTCCGGGCTATGAGCGAAAAGTGTGTAATAAATAGACTTCTTGCATAACCTTGTTATGCAAGAAGTTTTCTGCCTCGAAGAGGCAAGCTTTAGCGCCATAGCGGCTAGCGTAGTGCTTTGGGCTTTGCTCAAAGCACGTTTGAAAGAGAGTTCTACAAGAACTCTAATATAATAAAAGTGAAACCGATGAAAACACCTGATTTTTTTAATGATGTCCCTTCGATTACAATGAGCGATCCCCTGTCCCGGTTATTGGGAGCAGCTGAAAAAGGAATATTGACGTATACCTACGAAGATATTGTCAAACTTGCAGGTCACTCCTGCCCTACCGTAGCGGGTGCCTACTTGATGGTTAGAAAAGGGGTCACAGAACTTTACGGTGAGGATACCCCCGTTCGCGGCGAGATTAAGATTCAGATGAGGGGGAAACTCGGCGAGGGGACGATCGGAGTGGTCGCCAATGTCGCATCGATGATAACGGGGGCGGCGCAGAGCGGCGGTTTCCACGGATTGGGGGGGATGTTCGATCGACGCGGGCTCCTGTGCTTTGATGCCGATATCGAGGGGGAGATGGTGCTGGAGCGGGTCGATACGCAAGAGCGCGTCATCCTCTCCTACAACCCTTCGATGGTTCCGGTAGAGGGGGAGATGGGTGAGCTACTCCCGCTGATTATATCGGGGCGTGCCGAGGCGAGTGCGGTTGAAACATTTGGGATAATGTGGCAGGATCGGGTGAAAAAGATTTTGATCGACCATCGGGAGGATCCCCGTTTGGTACAATGCCGTTATTATCAGGGAGGAGAGAAAGAATGAAATTAGGGTTAGTGTTACTGGTATCGGGATATGCTTTATGGGCGGTTGAGGGGTATGGGGTGTATCAAAAGAACTGTATGCACTGTCACGTGGAGATCATGGAAAAAAGTTTGGTATTGAAAAATCTTAAAAATCTCAAAGCCCCTCCGATGATTGAAGTCTCCAACCGGCTGAAGGAGAACATCGTGATCAAAGAGGAGGACCAAGATGTCAAACGGCGTGTCGTTATCGCCTTTATCAAAGACTATATCGAAAATCCGAGCGTTCAATACAGCATGTGCCATCCGATGGCGATCGAGCGGTTCGGCATCATGCCATCACTCAAAGGGAAGCTAAGCGATGAAGAGCGCCAAGCTGTGGCGGAATGGATCTATGACCGGTATGAAGGGGTTAAGTTTTAACCTTTTTGGTCATTTTATAGACAAAACTGAAGACCTCGGCGACCGCTTTGTAAAACGCTTCGGGGACTTCCCGGTCAATCTCTATTTTGCTGAGAAGTTCGACGAGATCTTCATCTTTTTGGATGGGGAGGTTATGAAGCTCTGCAATTTTGATAATGTTTTCGGCCGTGGCCCCTTTACCGGAGGCAACGACGCGGGGGGCTTTCTCTTTTTCGGTGTTGTAGCGCAGTGCGACCGCTTTCTTCATACCTTGACCTCAAATCCCAGATCCGAACCGAAGGAGCCGTAGGGTTCAGCAGAAGCGCAGGGGGACTCCTTCATCTCAAAAAAACGGATTCGTCGGGGCGAGAGCCCCGCATCGATCAGCAATCCCCGCAACTCCCCCACATTCTCTTGCAACAATGTTTTCAGTTGCGGTGTTTCGGTATGGGCCTGGATTTCGATCTGATTTTTATCGTACAAAGCCATCAACAAGTTCAGCTCACCGTACTCTTTGAGTTGAAGATTGATTTCGCAATAAAATTTGTTATTCTCTACTTTTTTAAACGCGAGCGATCCGTTTTCCAGCTGATCCCACTCAAAAGGGAAATAGAGTGACGTCGAATGGTCCAGAGCGGATAGGAGTTGATGATAATCAATTTGGGTGAGGAGTTTATCGACCTGTTTTAAAAGCTCTTCGCTATGGGGGGACGTGCTGTTTTGAAGCTCTTCGGAAAGTTTCATCAGCCCCGATTTGAGATCCCCTTCCATCGATTCTTGGAGTACCTTATCGATTAAGAGATCGTTAGGATGGGAAAACTCTCCCAGTTTTGCGGCCAGTTTGCCGCTTTCCCTGAAGGTCGCTTCACCCGAAGCGAGGGTGTTGCGAAGCTTTACACTCAACTCTTTAAGGAGAGGGAGAGACTCTTCAGACGGATTGGCGACCTGTTTCAGCAGCCGTTCGAGGGTATCGAGCAGAGCGTTGGCATCGGAGGCAGCGCTGGAGAGGAGGGCTCCGTAGAGTTGGGAGAGGGTCGCTTTGATCTCCTGAAACGAGAGAGGGGGCTGAGCGAGGAGAAGATCGAGTTTTTGGACCATCCCCCCCATCTCTTTGGAATACAAAACATCCCCTTTTGTGATGAATTTTTGGAGGGAATCGGTGATTTTTTTCAGCTCATTCGTGAGTGTTTCGGCACTCTGGAGGGTAGTGAGGGGTTGATTCGGATCGATTGTGCTCACGAGGGCCTCGAGGGCGCCACCGATCTTTTTGGCTTCGGGGAGGGTGCTTTTGGTGAGGAGAGTTTGAAGTGTCTGCAGTTTTTCCTGAAGGGTCGGGACGATTTGGGCGGCGGAACCGATTTTCGATTCCATAAAAATACCGCTGTTGTCCATCTGAGTTTTGAGGGTATTGCCGTTGAGCGAATCCATTTTTTTGGCAAATCCCTCCAACGTGGACGATTTCAGGGCAAGATCCGGGGAATTTTTCAGGCTAGTTACGAGAGTTTTGAGCTCATCGGCAACATTTCCCATATTTTTAAAAGCAGCCCCGTTTTTAAGGATCTCAAGGAGGGTCTGATCCGATTTGGAAGCGGTCGTTTTGTCGTGAAAAACGGAGGTAAGGAGACTCTTGACATCTTTCCCCTCTCGGAGTTGATCCAGCTGCTGGGGGGTGGCATTTTTGATCGCTTCCGCAAGGGCCTTGTTCTGGTGCGGCATTAAAATGGTTAATTTGCTGTCGGTGTTCAGATGTATCATAAGGGAGAGGCTATCCTAAAGTAGCGGAAGAGATCTCTTTGTCGGTTGTACAGAATCATCAGCGTCTCCGTCAAATTCCCCGTGTTTTTTTGATCAATTCGTATGCGGCATTAATCTCCTGAACTTTGGAGGTTGCGGCCTGGATATAATCTTCGCTGGCCCCTTGTGCCTTGATGATATCGGGATGGTGCTGTTTCACCAGAGCCCGGTAGGCTTTTTTAAGCTCTTCGTCGCTTGAGCTTTTGGTGAGGTTCAAAAGAGAATAGGCGTGATCGAGTGAACTCTCCTTGAAGCTTTGACGGTGAAACGATCCGAACAGTTCCAGCATCGAGGTGAGTTCCTGGGCGTTAAAATGGAGATAGACGGCAATTTTAGTGAGCATCTCCTCTTCTAAACGGCTGAGCGTCCCGTCGATGTAAGCCAGATTGACAAGATACTGCATCATTTGGACCCGCTTATGGGGATCGTTTCGGATCAATTCAAAGAGGACGCGCGCGACAGGCTCAATAGTGTCCGATCGCTGTTTTTCCGCCGTAAAAATCTCTTTGAGAAATGTTTTGGCGCTTATCGGATCGGGAAAAAGGGTGCTGATGTCATTGAACATATTGCCGATCACTTCGGCTTCGAGTTCGTCGATCCGTCCGTCTGCTTTGGCTACTTTGGCAACCAGTGCGACAAAGAGCCCCAATTCGCTTTTGGCGAGAGCCTCTTTGGTCAGAACGAAACTTCGAAACTGCTTGGGAGAGTATTCACTGTTTTGATAGCGTGAATAGCTTTTGTAGACCCAGTAAAAGAGGGCCGCAACCAGTGCTAATAAAAAAATTTGACTCAAGTTCTGCTCCCAATGAAAAACCGATAAAAGAGATTACATTTCGTATATTTTGACGCAATTACGTCCCGATTTTTTCGCGGTGTAAAGCATCTCGTCCGCTTTGGAAATAAGGCTTTGTACATCATTATCCGACCCTAGTATACCGCCGATACTGATGGTTATTTGAAAGATGAAATTCTCCTCTGCAATACGGATTTTTGATTTTTCGACGGTGTTGCGTATCCGTTCGCCGAAGTGCAGAAGCTCCTGGGATGTTTCACAAATCGGAATTAAAATCAAAAACTCTTCCCCTCCCCATCGAAAACAATAATCGGATGTTCGGCTGATGTCCATGAGTACCATTGCCAGATGCTGAATCGCTTTGTCTCCGGCATAGTGCCCATAGGTATCGTTGATTTTTTTAAAATGGTCGATATCGAGCATTAAAATTCCGTACGGCTTTTTTTGACGTGAAGCATTGGCCGTAATGTGCGGTATCTGAGAGAAAAAATAGGTACGGTTGTAAAGCTGTGTCAGAAAATCGTGGGTAGCTGCTTTTCCGAGCTCTTCCATCAGCGATTGGTTCCGACGGTTGGTATAGAGGTGATCGAGCGTCATATTCAGTCGGGTCAGGAACTCTTCATTCTCGGCATTTTTGGGGATATAATCGTTCGCCCCCGCTTTTAAAAACTGTGCGAGTATATGGGGGCGTTCAGAGGCGGAGATAGATAGGATAGGGAACTCTTCGCTTAAAAAGGTGTGACGTATCCGCCGAACCAGTTCAAGCCCGTCGATATTGGGCATAAGATAATCGGTGAGTAAAATGTCCATTTTGACACTTCGGTCCGAAAGGTAGTCAATCACCTGTTGACCGTCTTCAAATTCAATGTATTGAAGATTCTGGGATTCAATCATGTGGATCATGATCTGCCGTGAAGTTGCCGAATCGTCACAAATGCCGATAACGGTATGCTGATTCTCATTCAATCTTTGTATCGTTCGGGTCAAATAATTGACCAGAGTTTTGGCGTCGTTTTTAACCACATAATCGACAATGGGGAGGGTGATAATTTTTGAGCGTTTCTCTTCATCCGTTACCCCGGTCATGACGATAATGCGATGGCCGTTGTTGATCAATTCGCGGATAAATTTGCCGTCACAGTCGGGTAGATTGATATCGGAAATAATGAGATCGTACCGTTTGTGCCGAATCCTTTCTTCGGCCTCTTGTTTGGTACGTGCCGTGTCGCAGTCGAACGAAAATTTTCTGTCAATTTGCTCTTTAAGGTGATGGGAAAGGGTTAAAGAATCCTCCACAATCAAAATATGGCGGATATTTTGGCAATGTTGGGTGAGAGGGGAAAAATTCGAAACGTTTATGTTCACACACTGCCTTTTCAAAATCTCAAAATAATTGTTATAGTATATCCAGATTTTTAAAGGGTTGGCTTATGGCTATTTATAATGGTAAATGGTTCGTTTCTATTTTAAAGCGCTCCCCTTTCCGTTGCAACGGAGGAAAAAAATTGGATAAATGTAATTTATTTGTGATTAAGTCGGTGTCATGTTGGCTATAATCAGCGTAAAGAAAAAAGTCATATAAAGGGTTAGGATGGAACGGTTGTCATCACTTTCCAAAATTCAGTATGCGAATATGGTTTCGCTTTTTATTTTTACGGTTGCATTGCTCATCGAGATTTATCATTATGGGTTTGACATCATGCGCGTTATTAATATCGCCAATTTTGCGCTGGCATGGTATATGTTTATGAACATCCGGCATGTTCAATCGACGATCAAAAAATTTACCGATGTATTGACCGATGCCGAGGCGGGGAAACTTGAGCGCCGCTTGGAAGACTTTGAAGAGGGGGGGGAGCTTGAAAAAATGCGTTTGAGTTTTAACAGTTTTGCCCATCAACTCTCCCAATACATGTCGGAAGTATCAACCTCCATCGAACATGCGAGTGAAAAAAGCGGTTACCGCAAAATTGAAGAGACCCTTTTTCAGGGGAAATTTAAAGAGAATGTGATTACGACAAATCGTGCTATTGCCAATATGGAAAGTGACACGGGGGCGATTCTTACAACCGATATCAACAATGCGATCGGAAAAATCGGGCATGGGGTAATCGGAGAGCTGGGCCTTCTTCAAAAAGATCTGAATCACTCTATCGAAAATATTAAAAAAATTGTTGAGATCAGCTACCAAACGGAGCAAAATGCCGACGGTAGTATCGGAGCGATTCAGGAAATCAACGATAAATTGCATGAACTGATTTTGAGTGCAAACACTTCGGCATCGAGTATTCATATCCTGAATGAAAAAACCCGCGAGATTACGTCGATTGTCGGTTTGATCAAAGAGATTGCCGAACAAACAAACCTTCTCGCCCTGAATGCCGCTATCGAAGCGGCACGGGCGGGTGAACACGGACGGGGATTTGCCGTCGTTGCCGATGAGGTCCGAAAACTTGCCGAAAGGACGCAGAAAGCGACGAGTGAAATTGCGATCTCGATTCAAACGTTACAGCAAGATGCTTCCGATCTTCAAGAGAGTGCCGAGCTGACCGATTCGATTGCCCAAAATTCCGTCGAGAGCATCGAAACATTCAGGTCCACCTTCAATCAATTTAGCCATGATGCAAAAATGGCCTCATCGTATGCCAATGCAATTGAGAATATGGTCTATGTCCTCCTCGCCAAAATCGACCATACCATCTATAAGTCCAATGCCTATACTTCAATTGTCCGTCGTCATAAACGGATGGATATTCAAAACCATGCCGAATGCCGTTTAGGGCAATGGTATAACGGGTTTGCAAAAGAAAAGTTCGGTAAGACGCAAGCTTATTCAAAAATTGAAAAACCCCATAGCGAGATTCACCGCTACGTTAATCTAAATCTCTCTTTTATCGATCCGGTAGACAAGGTGATTGAGAATCATCAAACAATAATTGCCAATTTTGAAAAGATGGAAGAGCACAGTCAAGAGATGTATGGCTATCTTGAAGCAATGGTCAACGAGAGGAAAGTATAAAACCGAGTTTAGTGCTGAAGCGGTTGTTCCGTCTGAAGCGGTTCGCTAAGGGGAGCTCCCTGCAACGGGAGGACAAATGCCAGAAGTACAAAAACGAGACTAAAAACAATTCCACCCAAGACGGCAAGAATCAGTTTAAGTTTTTCATCATCCATCGATGTACCTCCTCCGAAAACATGGAGATATTATAACGAAAATCTTTACGACAATTTCCCCTCAACGACAAGACGTTCGACTATTTCTTTGTTTTTCATAACACGCTCATAATAGGGGCGATTGGTAAGCCCTCCGTTATAACCGCTGATAGCGTAAAAATGGCCGGTCCGATTTTTATGAAGTAAAATAACGTAATGGGTCGCAATTTTTGCGGAGAGTTTGACATCACCGAGTAATCGTCCTGCCAGCTGAACGTCGCTAAGGGTACCGATCCAGCGGAGCGATTTAACATGCTCTGAGACATGGCGAGCCGTTATTACCTGTATCTGCATGGCTCCGAGTGATGCTTTGGTAAATGATTTTTTATGTCGAAAATCGCCGATGACATAGGTTCCCGCGCTGCTTTCGGTCAGACAAATAGCACTCAGATCGTTCTCATAGGTCTTACCGTTTTTATCCGGTATACTTTTAGCAACATCTCGAACCGTCTGAAGGACGTGAAGCTGTTTGGGGGAGATTTTTTGGCTGCTATCGGAAGCCAAAAGGGTCAGTGTCATGGAAATGATCAATAGTAAAAATCTCAATATTCGCACCTCTTAATGTAGATGTGAAATTTTAGGGGAATAGTTGGCTTTGGACAATGGTGTCATCTTCTTAAATGAATATGTTAAGAAAAACAAATAGAAATAGCCCATTAGCCACCATGGTACAGGGATGTGGCAGTTTAAGGTTGGCGGATTAAATAGGTAAAAAATGTTAGAAAAAATGATTATATCCTCGCTTACTTTAAGTTTCGGAGTAAGAAATTTTCGAAAAAAAGGAAAAAAATGGGTAAAAAAGAAACATTTATTCTTTTCCTGATGAGTGGGCTGCCCCTGTACGGTGAAATTTCGCTCGGAATGCTGAAATCGATTGAGGATAACGGGAAACTCAATCTCCTCTACAAAAACACCATCGTCTCGTGCACCCCTTTCGGAGTCGTACCGTTGGAAACGATGGCGAAAACTTCAAAAGAGTGCGCTCAAGCGGTCGATACGTTTTATCAGAACTCTCCGCATGAGAGGGTATTTGCAAAAGAGCATCTGATTATCGGGCAATCGTACCATTTTGAGCAGATCACGGAGGGGTGTCTCCTCTATGCCAACGGTTTGGAAACCTACAGCGAGATGCTCCTTTCGCGGGGGATTGCAATGATGGATCCGAAATTGGACAATCGTGAATGGAAATGGAGGTTTATGAGAGCTCAGCAAGGGGCCCAACGTCAGAAAAAAGGGTTTCATCCGACCGATAAAGTGAAAGAGTGTCTAAAAAAAGAGAAGTAAGTAAAACTTAATCCTCTGTGGTGAGGTAGACCCAAAAATCTTTATGGGTTCTCCCCTGATCAAGGAAATAGATCTGTAAAATAGCAACCCGATAGAGGGTTATGGCCATTTTCGCAAACGGAACGGCGAGGGTTAACCCCATCCACCAAGGTTGCTCGCGTTCGCCTTTGGAGAGCATCATCTCTTCGATACCGATATTTTTGCTCAGATAGATACCGAACGCAATGGAAAAAATAAAATTAAGAATAAGCCCGAATATCGCATAGGCAAAAAAATCTTGGGTACCGAAATCGATCATACCGGATTATTCTTTATAGTTGTTGATGGCGTCTTCTAGGATTTTAGTCGCTGATGCTTTGTCCTCAAATCCTTTGACTTTTACCCATTTGCCCGGCTCCAACATTTTATACGTTTCAAAAAAGTTTTTGATTTTTGCCAAAGTATGTTTCGGAATATCACCGAGGTCTTGAATCTCTTCAAAGGTAGGATCGATTTTTGACGTCGGAACAGCCAGCAGTTTTTCATCGATACCGCTTTCGTCTTCCATAATTAACACACCGACCAACCGGCAGTTGGTAACACACCCCTCCACCATCGGATACTCGGTAAGGATCAAGATATCAGCCGGATCTCCGTCTTGAGAAAGGGTTTTGTTGACAAAGCCGTAGTTTGCCGGATAGTACATAGCCGAGTGCATGACACGGTCAAGGACCAGAGCACCGCTCTCTTTTTCAACCTCATACTTGATGTTCGATCCGCATGCAATTTCGATAATTGCTTTAACTTTATCGGGATTTTCACCGTAACCGATTTTATTTAGATCCATAAGAGACTCCTCCGTGCGTGAAATAATGGGGCGAATTGTAACGAAAGAAACTAAAAGGTTCTTTGAAACCGGGTTCAGTAAATCTTTTTTAATGAACTTTATACTAGAATCTCAAACCGTGTAATTACGTGTGCAAATTAATAAGGGGATACAAAAGAGTGGAATTACTGACTAAAATAAAGAAATATTTTTCACTATTTCAATCCAAAAATCTCCCGGAATCTCGAAAGTTTGCAACTGAAGTTGCCGCAGGGGCTTCCGATGTTTCCTTTAATGAACGGCAACAAGGTGCAAAAATAGCAGCTATCGCTGCCGCTCTTCATCATCATACTCAAGAGAAGAATGATGTAAAAGCCAAGGTTGCCGCAATCGCAGCCGCCATCCACCACCATGAACTTGAGAAAACTCAAAACGGCGGTTTAATCGGCGTGGCCGCTGTTGTTGCAGCAATTCATCACCATAATAATCTAAAGAAGTAGGGGTTATACAGAAAATGGCAAAAAAATACATCGATGTGATGGATACGACCTTTCGTGACGGATTTCAATCTGTTTTTGGCGGACGGGTACTAATGGAAGATTTCTTCCCTGCGGTTGAAGCGGCTAAAGAGGCGGGAATCCGGCATTTCGAATTTGGGGGCGGTGCCCGTTTTCAAAGTCTTTTCTTTTATCTGAACGAAAATGCATTTGAGATGATGGACCGTTTCCGTGCTATCGTCGGACCGGATGCCAATTTACAGACACTTGCGCGCGGTGTTAATACGGTGATGCTGGATACGGGAAGCCGTGAATTGGTGGATCTGCACGCAAAAATGTTCAAAAAACACGGTACGACGACCATTCGAAATTTTGATGCGTTGAATGATGTCGAGAATTTGAAATATTCGGGTGAACGGATCGCTTATCATGGACTGAAGCATGAAGTGGTTGTCACGATGATGGACCTTCCTCCCGGGTGTGTCGGTGCACATGATGTTGCGTTTTATGAGAAAACATTGCGTGAAATTTTAGATTCCGGCATTCCGTACAGTTCAATCTGTTTCAAAGACGCGAGCGGAACTTCCAGCCCTCAAAAAGTGTACGAAACGATTCAAATGGCACGCCGCTTAGTTCCGGAGGGGACCCATCTGCGTCTTCACACCCATGAGACGGCCGGTGTGAGTGTTGCGTGCTATCTGGCGGCATTGGATGCAGGTATTGACGGTATCGATATGGCGGCGGCTCCGGTGAGCGGAGGGACATCTCAGCCTGATATTTTGACAATGTTACATGCAGTCAAAGGTAAAAACTTTGATCTTGGCGGATTGGAATTGGAAAAAATCTTACAATATGAAGATACGCTTCAAGATTGCCTGAAAGAGTATTTTATGCCGCCGGAAGCGACACAAGTATCGCCTTTGATTCCGTTTTCTCCGATGCCGGGCGGTGCGTTGACCGCAAATACGCAGATGATGCGCGATAACAATATGTTAGACCGTTATCCCGAAGTGATTCGTGCAATGCGCGAAGTGGTGGAAAAAGGGGGATACGGTACCTCCGTAACTCCGGTATCACAGTTTTACTTCCAGCAGGCACTCAACAATGCGTTGATGGGTCCATGGAAAAAAATTGCCCCCGGGTATGGGAAAATGGTACTGGGCTATTTCGGTAAAACACCTACCGCTCCCGATGCGGAAGTGGTTCGCATCGCGCATGAACAGCTTAAGCTTGAACCGACGACGGACAATGCCATCGATATTGCGGATCGCGATGAGACCAAATCAATCGCTTACTGGAGCCGGCGTTTGGAGGAAGAAGGGATTGAAGTCAGCGATGAAAATATTTTCATCGCTGCTTCATGCGATATTAAAGGGATTGCTTTCCTTAAAGGGGAAGCAACACTCAATGTTCGAAAAAACAGCCCGAAAGCGGCACAAGAAACACTTCAATCAACACTACCACAGGAGAATAATATTATGGCAAACGGAACCTATACTGTAATCGTAGACGGACAACAATATAATGTACAAATCGTAGGCGGAAACGCCAGCGTTCAAACTGCACCTGCAGTTACCGTAGCAGCAGCTCCGGCGGCACCGGTTGCAGCGGCACCGGTTGCAGCGCCTGTAGCGAATGCTAATGCAATCTGCGCGGAGCTTCCGGGTTCTGTTTTCAAGCTTGTAGCGCAAGCGGGATCAAAGGTGAATGCAGGTGATAAAATTATGATTCTTGAAGCAATGAAAATGGAGATCGATGTTGTTGCACCGCGCGAGGGAGTGCTGAGCAGTATTTTGGTCAAGCCGAACGATAAGATCGAAGCCGGTCAAGTTTTGGCTATTCTGGATTAATTTTTTCTTTCTCCCGCATCCCGAAGATGCGGGTAGCGTTTCTGTGGAAACATCCCCTTCAGAACACTTCGCTTGTTCCAATTCACCTCTGCCGTATTAGGGACTTTTCTTTAAAAGTGCGTAAGATCAGGAGAGTAATTTCTGCTTTGCCGCTTCCATTTTCATGATAATCAACGGCAAAATATTTTCACTCTTGGTTTTATCGATAAAGCCGTCAGCTCCGAGTCCTGCCGCTTCGCGTTTGTTATTTTCTCCGGTCATTGAACTGTTGACGATAATGGGGATCGCTTTGGTAAGGGGATTGGCTTTGAGACGCTGTATAACGGTAAATCCCGACATCTCAGGCATTTCGATATCGGTAATAACAGCGGGAATGGATGCAGGGTCGGGATGACGGGTGACAAACTCGATCAAATCCTTGCCGTTATTGAAAATCTGGTAGCTTAAATGGGCACGGTCGAAAATATTGCGGAGATGGCGCTGCGCTGTTTTTGAGTCTTCGGCAATCAAAACGGTACCGTTTTTCAGTTTTTCGGGCATGGGGAGGTTTTTAATCCCTTCAAGCGCTTTATCCACATTGACCATTGCCTGAGGGATCACTTCGGAAAGAAGTTTTTCATAATCAAGGACGAGGCATAAACTTCCGTCATCAAGACGGGTATCGTTGATCACAAGCCCCTCGTCGCCCAGACTATAGGAGTCGGGTGCGTGCATTTCGCTCCAGTTTTTCTTAATGACGCGATAGGCGTACATGATCCGAATCCCGATAATAACTCCGTTGAAATCGCAGATTAAAAGATTTGAGGTTTTTTTCTTTACCGGATCAAGCTCTACACCGAGCCATTTTGGAAGATTTAGGATCGGAATTTGGACTTCACGCAAAACAATACTCCCCTCCAAAAGGGGGTGCGTTCCCGGGATAAGGGTAAGGTGATGGCGCTTCGCCTCGACAACTTCACGGGTTTTAAAAACGTTGATAGCATAATAGGGGGAACCCTCCGACGCATCAATTTTAAAGACTAAAAGCTGTACTTCATTGTTTTTTGCCAGATTGGTAGCAGCATCAACATTTTCCAAAAGCGACATAATGACCTCAATATATTTGTATTCTTTAATCATATCCTAATCAGTGGTTTTTTTTACTAAAATATAAAGGGTGGGAAGTGTAAAATATAGTTAAATTCTTCGGAGAATTAAAATATATATCTCCGGGAAATGGTGTTTTACGAATAAATGCAAATAAAGAAGCTCATGGATGAACCAGATTACAGCCTGTCCGTTGGATTGTTATGATGCTTGCCGTATTGTCGTTGAGACGTCAGGCCGTTTTCGAGGCGACAAAAATCATCCGGTTACAAACGGATATCTGTGCCCGCACCTGAACCATTACTCAAAGACGCAACGTCTTCTCACTCCGAGTTTTAGAGGGGGTGAAATTTCGATGGATGAGGCATTGGGGATGTTGGCGGATTTTCTTCAAAAATCACCCGAAACCCTTTACTATCGGGGAAGCGGCAATATCGGTTTAATGCAGCGTTCCGTTGAACATTTTTTTGCCGCTATGGACGCTACCGGCACTAAAGGCTCTTTATGTGACGGGGCGGGTGAAGCTGGGGTATTGCTCGGTCGCGGAGAAAATTGGGTCCTTTCGCCATCGATGCTTACCGAAGCGGAAGTGATTGTCGTATGGGGACGCAACCTGCATGTAACCCATTCGCATCTAGTGCCGATATTGAGCGGAAAAAAAATCATTGTTATTGACCCGATCAAAACGGCACTGGCACAGCAAGCGGATTTGCATCTTCAGATCAAGCCCCATTGTGACGTCCATTTGGCATTGCTGTTGAGCCGTTTTGCTATGATTGAAGGGATGCATGACGTTGATTTTTTAGAGGAGTTTGGGACCGGCTATAATGACTTTTACGAATTGACGCAAACGGTGCGGATTAAAGCGACTCTTGATATGATAGATCTCTCCTTAGGGGATATCGGTGCGGTTTTAGAGATTGTTCGAGGGAAAAGAACGGCGATTCTAGTCGGAGCAGGGGTTCAAAAATACCGCAACGGTGCCGATGTCCTCCGTTCGATTGATGCCTTCGGAGCGCTTTTGGGGCTTTTTGGCAAAAGGGGATCGGGTGTCAGTTATCTGGGAGATTCGTTAAAGGGGATTGAACTGCCGTTTCGGAGTATCTCAAAACGTGTTGCAAAACCCGCCGTAGATTTTTCACGATACGGATGCGTATTCATTCAGGGGGGGAATCCCCTCGCACAGATGCCCGATTCTTCGAAAGTGGAAAGAGAGTTTGCTCAAGCCGGATACAGGGTCTATTTCGGACTTCACGATAATGAGACGGCAAGGAGCGCCGATTTGGTTATCCCCGCAAAAAGTTTTGATGAAAAGAGCGATGTACGCAGCTCCTACGGCGATTATACCATGCAACCGATGCGTCAGATACATCAGAGCGAGATCGGTATCTCGGAGTACGATTTGGCCGCTTTTTTATCGAATCATTTCGGATTGATGATCCCCTCGGAAGAGGAAGCGCTGGCCCTTTTAGCGTCACAGATAGAGACGGTTGAAGGGGTAGGGTACCGTCGAAGTCGTCCTGCCGTCCCTTATGAAAAAGGGTTTGCAACCGATTCGGGTGAGTTTGAATTTATGGACGAAATTGATTTGAGTATGGATCAGAGTGAAGGGTTCTTTCTCATAACGGCAAAATTTTCGGGATCGCTCAATTCGCAGTTTCGACGTCCGAGCGGGGTCTATTTTCATCCCGATTGCGGGTTTTCGCAGGGGGAGAGGGTAGTGCTCCAATCACCGAACGGTTCGGTTGTAATGGAGGTTAAATACGATGAGCGACTTCGAAGAGATTGTCTCCTCATCTATTCAGGTACGGTAGGCGTCAACCATCTGACCCCGAGTCAGCTCAGTGATGAGGGGATGAGTGCGGTGTATCAAGAAACTAAAATAAAGGTAGAAAAATGCTAAATAAAAATTTTGACAACTATGTTTTGCCGACGTATGGACGCCAGAATGTGAGTTTTACCGAAGGTAAGAATGCGATATTGATGGACAGCGAAGGGAATGAATATATCGATTTTGCCGCCGGTATTGCAGTGTGCAGCGTAGGGCACGGTAATGAGCGTCTAACCAAAGCAATTTGCGACCAGGTCTCTAAAGTGATTCATGTTTCGAATTTATATTACATTGAGCCACAGGGTGAATGTGCGAAAAAAATTGTAGAAATGAGCGGATACGATATGAAATGTTTTTTCGGTAACAGCGGTGCCGAAGCGAACGAAGGGGCGATTAAAATTGCCCGCAAATACGGAGAGGTGGACGGTACCCCGAAACGGTATAAAATCATAACGCTGGAGCACTCGTTTCATGGGCGCACCATCACCGCCCTCAAGGCAACGGGGCAGGAGTCGATGCATAACTATTTCGGCCCTTTTCCTGATGGATTCGTGTATGCTAAAAACATTGACGAAATTGAGTCGCTGATCGATGATCATACCGTAGCGGTCATGATTGAATTGGTTCAAGGGGAGGGGGGAGTCCAACCGTTGGATCGTGCTAAAGTACAGGCTTTGGCCGCGATGCTTAAATCACGCGATATTTTGTTGATGGTGGATGAAGTGCAAACCGGGATATATCGGACCGGAGAGTTTCTGGCATCCAATCTTTATGGTATTGAACCGGATGTGATTACCCTGGCCAAAGGGCTTGGCGGGGGGGTTCCGATCGGTGTCGTCATGACAAGTAAGAAAAATATTT
The DNA here is from genome assembly GCF_023229695.1 of Sulfuricurvum sp. Lineage (GTDB taxonomy): Bacteria > Campylobacterota > Campylobacteria > Campylobacterales > Sulfurimonadaceae > Sulfuricurvum. Next base: position 59,347 of record NZ_JALNYS010000010.1, on the reverse strand, counting down.
TTGCACCCGGCGACCACGGTTCGACGTTCGGAGGAAATTACCTTTCGACCGCAGCGGCGAACGAGGTACTGAATATCCTCGATGAACTCAAACAAAGCGGAGAACTCGATCATATCCTAATCTATTTCGAAGAGGCGCTCAATACCTTTGCCGCAAAACATCCGGCGGTGTTTTTGGAACATGTCGGGTTCGGTATGATGCGGGGATTGCGTGTCGTGGATGCGGATACTCTCGCTAAGATTATCAATGCAGGGCGTGAAGCGGGTGTATTGGTCCTCAAAGCAGGGCGTAATACTTTGCGTTTTCTCCCTCCCCTTACCATTACGAAAGATGAAATCAATCAAGGGTTTTCACGTTTAGAGAATGCGATGAAAAGATTATAAAGGGAAGTAGTGCATTTTAGTGAGTATATGAATCAGTGGCTCTACGGAGAGAGTGGCTATTATGCCGCCTACCGTCCGATCGGTAAAAAAGGGGATTTTTATACCGCCGTCAGTACCTCGAAATTTTTTGGCGGGACGATAGCCAAACATATTATTAAGCGAATCGATGAAGGATTTTTGAGATCCGATTCGCTTATTTGCGAAATCGGTGCCCATCACGGTTATCTTTTGGCCGATATTATCGAATTTATCCATACTCTTCGTCCGCAGTTGCTGCAGACACTCCGTTTCGGAATCGTAGAGCGTTTTAGTACCCTGCAAAAGCACCAAAGAGACTATTTTGACGAATCGTTCGGCAATGCGGTAGTCTTGGAGCACTATTCTGATTTAAAGGAGATTGAATCGGAATCGGCTTTTTTTATTGCCAATGAGATTTTCGATGCATTCGGGTGCGATCTGTTGTATCAAGGTAAAATCGGTCGTGTGGAGGGGGATAAAGTTGTTTTTGACCTAGACTCTCCTGAAGCACTCGAACATGCCCGAAAATATAAAAAAGATCGGGGAGAAATCGCGGTAGGATACGAATCGTTTGCCCGCGAGATGGCGGATTCGGCCAAGCGATTCGAGTTTATGAGTTTCGATTACGGAGAATTGGAAGCTCGGAGCGATTTTTCGATTCGCGTTTATCAGGAGCATCAGGTCTATCCCCTTTTTGACGAGGCACTGAAACTCTCGGAAGCTTTCGGTAAGAGTGATATCACCTATGATGTTAATTTTTCGCATGTGAAGGATGCTTTTGCATCCGAAGGGGTACGCTGTGAAGCGTATGCGACACAGCTGGCGGCGCTGGTAAATATGGGGATTTTGGATTTGCTCTCAATGCTTAAAGAGAAGGCCCCCGAAGCAATCTATGCTCAAGAGTTGGAAAAAGTGAAGATTTTGATCACCCCCTCGCTGATGGGGGAACGGTTTAAAATGATCCGTTTTGTAAAAGGGTAGAGGATGAGACGATGGGCGTTATTGTGTTTATCCTTTAGTGTCGCTTTTGCGGGGGTGTTGCACGAAGGGGTGTTTGAAGGCAATCGTGAGAAAGTCCAAAATCATCTGAAAAATCGTAACAATGCGGATGAACAAAATGAAGCGGGGCTTACCGCATTGCACGTAGCAATCAAGATGGGGGACATCGAAAGTGCGCAGCTGCTTCTGGATTACGGTGCCTTGATCGATGCGCAGGATTATCAGGGGAATACTCCGCTGATTTTAGCGGTCAAGAAAAAAAATATTGAGCTTGTCACTTTTGTGATTCTTCGCGGTGCCGATGTGAATCTGGCGAATAACGACGGAATCACTCCGCTGCATCAGGCGGCGTTCAGCGGCAACGAGGCGGTAGCCGATTTTTTGCTTAAGGCAAAAGCTGACCCTCATCTCAAAAATAACGACGGAGCAACCCCATACGATTTCGCTGTTGCGAAAAAAAATACGCTGGTCGCTTCAATGATTAAACTCTATATGTAGGAAAAATTATGCAGGTTAAAGTAAACGGTGAATCACGCGATATGGAAGAGGGATCAACCCTCCACACTCTAATCCACACTCTGGGGCTTGAATCCAAGGTGATGGCAGCAGCCCTCAACATGGAGATTGTCAAACAAGAACAGTGGGACAAAGCGATCCTCAAGAAAGACGATGTGATCGAATTACTCGATTTTGTCGGCGGAGGGTGAGTTTAGTCGGCGGATTGCGTTTGTAGCAGTTTTTCATATTTGGTCTTGAGGATCAGATATTGTGTATGGAGTGCTTCGTACTCTTTTTTGTAGTCGATCTCCACTTCCTGATCCGTATCCTTCTCCATTGAAGAGGTTTCACCCTTTTGGTGCGAATCCGAGGTTTGAAGGACAATATAGGTTTTCTTTTTTCCGTTTTCCTCTTTTTCTACGGTCGCAAACTCGCCGCTCATCGTTTTTTTGATAACGGTGTGGATGGGAAGACGGTTAACTGCCGCATATTTTTGGAGGGTGATTAATTCATTGTATTCCATGCTTTTTTGGTTCCTCTGGTTAATGTGAAATTGTTTCGGTTTATGTCTTGAAAACATTTAGTTTCTCTTGAAGCCGTGCGGCAAGGGTGCTTACCTCGGCAATAACCTCTTCCATGTGACGTATTCTGGTGACGTTCGCGATACTGTCGTTTTCAATACGTCCCATTTGGGTAGCGGCATGGCGGGTAACGTCTGCAATCTCGATATATCCTTGTTGCGCCTCTTTCATTGCCGATACCACGCGGCGCATTGCTTGATTGCCATCCAGAACAACCGCTTCGGATTCATCGCTTGCCTGTGCCAGATGGATAATACTCCGGGAACTTTTCTCGATACCGCTTGCTATATCGGCTACGGAATTGATAATGATATTTACGGTTGCATTAATCTCAACAAGGCTTTTTTGGGTATTTACGGCTAGTTTTCTCACTTCATCGGCAACCACCGCAAATCCCCGTCCATGCTCACCTGCTCTGGCCGCTTCGATAGCGGCGTTGAGTGCAAGAAGATTGGTCTGATCGGCAATATCGCCGATGATGGAGAGGATACCGCGAATTTGATTGGCTTCACTCTCCAGCCGTTGAAGATTCTGGGCCATATCGGCACTTTGTTCCGCTGCATTTCTGGCTTCCCGGGCTACGGCATGAATGATCCCTTGGGTATGCTCAAGGCGTTGATCAACTTGTCCAAGCATATCCATGGCACGAAGCGACTCTTTGGATATGAGGTCCAATCGGGTGTCGATCGTCTCAATGGACTGCCGGTTTTTGGCAACAGCACTTCGAGAGGTTTCACTTTGTCGGCTAATATCGGCTGCATCGTTTTTTAGCTCCGTAGAGAGTGTCTCATTACGAAGAGAGACCTCTTTTGCCTCATTGAGAGTCTGTTTGACGGTTTCTATTAGGTGATTTAGTGAAGAGGACATGGTACCGATTTCATCGTTGCTGTTAATATACTGCTGCTGATTTAAATCTTTGTTGGAGGCAAGGCCGGCAGTGTGATTCGTAATGAGGGTAACATTACGGACCATCGCTTTGGAAACAAGTCCGGCAAAAAGGGTCGCTAAAAGGGTGACAAGGAGCATGATACCGAGGGTTTGCAAAAGAATACGGTTCAGATTGGCTTGAATATTATCCAGTTTGATATCTGCACCGATCAAATAGATTTTTCCATTACGGGATGTGTAGCTTTTGAGATAAGAGCGAAAATGGCCGTAACTGTCGATCGTGTCTTCGTAAAATTCATTATTCTCTTTAAATCCTTTTTTAATAGCATCACTCCCCTCATATTCGGTATAGAAAGGGTCCTGCTCTGCGGCTTTGAGTTCATCGCGTGTCGCACTGCTGAGAAAGGTATAAATCTTCCCCTCCTCTTGGACCATCAAATAGAGATACTCGACATCGTTATCCCAGGCAAGCGTACTGAGGGTACGAATCATACCCAGATGCTCTTGCGGATCCATCGGATGGTTAGAGTCGAAACGATCTACCAGACCGTTTCCGCAATAAAGTTGTGCGGCCTGTGCGGCCAGTTTCACTTTTTGATCCATCAATTGAGCGTAAAGCGATTTCTGGGCCGTGTAGGCGTATAAGGCATACAGAAGGCTGGCAATAAGGCCAAGTGCAGCCATTGCACCGATAATTTTACCTCGTAGTCCCATCAAACCCACCTTAACTGAAAAAAAATCATTACTTTAAGACAACCACGGCGATTGCGTATTCCCCGTCATGGGTAATGGAGAGGGAACTCTCAGCAATGGTAAACGTTTTTTGAAGACGCGGACTCAGGGTAATCATCGGAGCACCTTTGGGTGTTTTGGAGAGGAGGATGTCATGAAAACCGCATTCCGCACCGATGCCGCATCCAAGGGCTTTGGCACACGCCTCTTTTGCTGCCCAAAAACCTGCGGCATTGCGTGGATTTTTGATAAAAACAATCTCTTCACCGGATAGAAACCGTTGGAGCCCCCGATCGCCGAAACGCTCCATAAAGGACTTCATCCGATCAATTTTAATGAGGTCGATTCCGATCATTGAGAATTATTGAACGACAAAATCGGTAAAGTAGACGTTAAGAACCTTACCGTCTTTGAGCCGGGTATTGATTTCGCTAACGATCTCATCTTTGATTTTTTCTTTTCCTTTGACGGTTGAGATCTCTTCAAGGGATTTGGACGACAATAGGCGAATAATAATATCCCGGAAGATCGGTTTTTTCTCTTCCAGCTCAGGGCTGAGTTCTTCCCCCTCGATCTCTAAATTCATCTCAACTTTGAGATAACGTCGTCCGCTTTCGGAGAGGAGATTGACGGTAAACGATTCCAGCGGAAACATTAACCCGACCTCAGTCCCTCCCACTGAAGCGTGTCCCCCTTCGCTGCTATGCTCTTCTTTGGCCGGTGCCTCTTGCTCAGGGTGGGCAGAGGCCTCTTTTTTGGTTCCGTTCTCTGCAGCCGGCTCCGCGTCATGATTGCCCAACATCAGCATGGCGACAATTCCGCCGATCACCAGAAGTAATACTAAAACGATAATAATTATAATAAGGAGCATATTCCCCGATTTTTTCTTTTCACCCGATTCAGCGGATTTATCGTCGTGTTCTTTCTCTTTTTCAGCCATCCATGGCTCCTTCTTCCGAAATTAATTCTTTATTGTATCTTGAAACCTTTGAAATTTGGTTTGTTTTGGTAAACTTAGAGGATTAAAATAAGGATGGGTATATGGTTGAGAGATTATTGAGTTTTGTCGGTCGCCCATTTCTTAACCTTTATGACAGCGTTGAGAAATTCGGCACGTTTATCTTATTCCAACTTACCCTTTTTAAATTGTATCCGCATGTTTTGAAACGTCCGAAAATTCTCCTGACCCAAATTGAAGTGATCGGTTTCGGGTGTATGGGAGTTGTGACGTTAACGGCTCTTTTTACCGGGATGGTAGAAGCGATTCAGCTTTACAGCGGACTGCATCAATTTGGTGTGGATAATTTCATCGGGTATACCATTTTTTTATCCATTACGAAAGAGCTTGGCCCGGTTTTTGCCTCTCTGATGCTGATTTCACGTTCTATCAGTGCCATGGCGGCGGAACTCGGAACGATGAGGGTCAGTGAACAGATTGATGCGATCGATATTTTAGGGGTTAATTCAAAAGAGTATCTGATTACCCCCCGAATCGTAGCAACCGTTATATCGTTGCCGCTGCTGGTTATCTGGTTCGATTTTATTGCCATCAGTGCTGCTTATTTGATCTCGACGCATGTGTTGGGGATTAATCCCAATGCCTATCAGGAGACACTTTCGCGCTTGGGTGAGTTCAATGACATTCTAACCGGAGTGATCAAAGCGGCGGTTTTTGGATTTATCGTCAGTTCTATCGGGAGTTATATCGGTTATCACACGGCGGGGGGAGCGCGCGGAGTAGGGGAGTCGACGATTTATGCGGTCGTCTATTCTGCTGTGGCTATTTTTGTCGCCAACTATTTCCTCTCCTCCCTCTTTTTGTACCTGGATTGGTGATTTGATCGATGGGGATTTAAAACAGATAAATCGCTTATTTGATCAAATCACTTAACGGGCGGAATTGGTAGGAATCGGGATCGTAATATTCAATCCCACCGGTTCCGATATCGTAATACCAGCCGTGAATAAAGAGTTTCTCTTCGTCAACCAGCTTTTTAACATAGGGGTAGGTGAGGAGATTTTCGATCTGGGTAACGATGGAGAGGTGCTCAGTAGCACGGAGAAGCTCTTCGTGTGAGGTCGTTTCACCCAAAGCGACCAACGCCATCGATTTGGCTTTCTCTCCAAGGGTAAGCCATTTGTAGGTATGAACCATGGAAGAATCGCAGGAGGACTCATACAGCGCCGCAATAGCACCGCAGTGGGAATGTCCGCAAATGATAATTTCCGAAACTTTTAACACCCCTACCGCATATTCGATCCCCGCAGCGGTCGAGTGAAAGTCTTCGTCCGGTTTGTAGGGGGCAACGAAATTGCCGACATTGCGGATGACGAAAAGGTCTCCCGGATTGGATTGGACGATTAAATCGGGAATGACACGCGAATCGGAACACCCGATGAACAATGCCCGAGGATGTTGCCCGTCCTTTACCAAACTTAAAAGCTGTGCTTCATGCTTTTTAAAGTAGCTTTTTTGGAACGTTTCATTCCCGTTTGCAAATTTCTTCAGCCGTTGCGCGGCCTGTGTGGAATTGTCTTGACTTAGTGACACTCTTGTATCCCTAGCTGAGAGATAATCTGATCGAATACTTTTCCCCCTTCGCGGTCACAATCATCGTGATATTCAATCGTAATCATTTTTTTCCCGTTGGTAACGTCTCCACCGTAGATATTGGGCTCGATCGAACAGAGCGGGGTGCTTGTTTCAATGGCCGTTTCAATCATTTGTCTCTCATCTTCGGTTGAGTAAACTAATGAGAGCTTGCAATAACGCTCTTCGGATTTGTGGTCTGCAAAAATGGAGCAAGTTGGCATACGGATTTCCTCTGTCAAAAAAAGTGGTCAATTATAGCCATTATTTGGTTAAAACCACTCCAAAAGTTTACTCACTTCATCGATTTCATAACACTTCATCGTGGTTTTTTCGAGCGGTTTTTTCGGAATCAACGCTTTGGTGATTTGCTGCGATGCGGCCTCTTTGAGCCGTTGATCGAGCTGGAATACCTCCCGTATATCGCCGACAAGGGAGACTTCTCCGATAAATACCGTCTCTTTGGAGATCGCGCGATTGCGAAAACTGCTGATGATAGCGGCGAGGATCGCCAGATCGGCAGAGGTTTCGGTGATTTTGATACCGCCGGTGATATTAATAAAGACGTCGTAGCTGTTGAGGGGAATCTCCAGTTTGCGCTCCAAGAGGGCGAGGAGCATGTTGAGGCGGTTGTTCTCAAATCCGGTCGCTTGCCGTTTCGGGTTAGGGGCATGGGTATCGCTGACGAGTGCCTGCACTTCGAGGACGATGGGACGTGACCCCTCCATGATGACGGTGAGGGCCGAACCGCTTTGCGATTTGGTGCGGTTGAAAAAGCGTGAAGAGAGGTCTTTGGCCGATACCAGCCCCTCTGAACGCATCTCGAAAACCCCGATCTCGCTGGTGGGGCCGAAACGGTTTTTAAATCCGCGTAGAATTCGCAGCTCTTGGGCGCTGTCCCCTTCGAAATACAAGACGACGTCGACCATGTGTTCGAGTACGCGCGGCCCTGCGATGGAACCCTCTTTGGTGATGTGGCCGATGATAAAGATCGCGATACGACGCTCTTTGGCGATGCGCATCAGATCAAAAGTGATCTGCCGTACCTGTGTTACGGAGCCGGGAGCGGAGGCGATAGTCTCAGAATAGAGCGTCTGGATCGAGTCGATAATGATACACTCATAAGAGCGCTCATGCAGTTCGGAGAGGACTTGTTCGAGACGGATTTCTGCCAACAGGTAGAGGTTATCGACATTGGCTCCCAAGCGGTTGGCCCGCAGCTTGATCTGCCCTTCGCTCTCTTCGCCGGAGACATAGAGGACGTTGCGATTTTGTTTGGCCAGATTGGAACCGATTTTGAGGAGTAACGTCGATTTCCCCACCCCCGGGCTTCCGCCGATGAGGACCAATGAACCGGGGACCACTCCCCCGCCGAGAACCATGTCGAGTTCAGCGTCGTCGCTGGTGTAGCGTTCGGTATGCTCTTCGACGATTTGGGTGATCTCTTTGGCTTTTGCCCCTGCTGATGGGGAGGACGAGGAGGTGAGCTTGATAATATCCTGCTGTTGTTCATTCAACTCGACAAAACTGTCCCACCCGCCGCAATTGGTACATTTACCCATCCATTTTGGAGTAGTAAATCCGCAGTGCTGACATTCGAAGAGGACGTTTTTTTTCTTGGCCATGATTTATCTTTCGTATTCAAATATTTCTTGAAGTTTGAGGCAAATGTCTTCAGCAATCTTTGACTCAATTGTTCCAACTTTTTTGACAAGACGTTGTTTATCAACACTCCGAATTTGATCCAGTAAAATCAGCCCCTCTTTGTTATCAAAATTGATTTTAACACGCATAGGAAAATCAAATCCTTTGCTGGTTAAAGGTGCAACGATAACGGTGCGCAAAAGATTCATTTCATTGGGGGAGATAATAACGCAGGGACGTGTTTTCTGTATTTCACTGCCTAAAGTAGGATCAAGGGATACAAGCCAAATATCAAACCGTTTAATCACCACTCCCATCCCTTGAAGTCGAGATCATCCCCGAGAAAAATTTCCTCTTCTTCGGGAGATTCGAGAAGGGCTTTTTTAATCTGTTCCTCCCACCCCTCGCGCGGTTTTTTTTGGACGGGTTTGAGGAGAAGCCCCTGTGCGGTGACCTCAAATTCGAGAGGAGAATTTTCTAGATGAGCCTGTTTGATGATTGCTTTGGGGATACGAACCCCTTGTGAGTTGCCGATTTTGATGAGCATAGTCATAAGGTACTCCTCAATGAGTGTTTATGTAATCATAAAGTAATTACATAAAAATGTCAATAGATGGGGTTAGTTTCTCTTTTCTTCCCCAAAAATAGCATCCAAAATCCCGTCCACAAACTCGTATTTGTCAAACGGTATCAAATGCTCCGGCTGTTCACCGACGCCGATATAGAGGATGGGTAAAGAGAGGGCATAAGCGATCGAGAATACCGATCCCCCCTTCGCCGTGCCGTCGAGTTTGGTGATGATGATCCCGTCGATGCCGATCATTTCGTTGAATGCTTTGGCTTGCGCGATGGCGGAGCTTCCCTGTGTCCCATCGAGGATCAGGATTTTGCGGTGCGGAGCTCCGCTGTGGGCTTTGTCACAGATACGGACGATTTTTTTGAGCTCGTTTCCGAGATTGGTCTGGGTATGGAGCCGTCCGGCGGTATCGATGATCACCTGCTCAAAACCTCTCGACTTTGCCGATTCGATCGTATCAAAGGCGACGGCGCTGGGATCATGCCCCTGACGTGAGGAGACGATCGGCACATCCAGTTTATCGGCCCAGCGGGTGAGCTGTTCGATAGCGGCAGCGCGGAAGGTATCCGCCGCGCCGAGGATGACCCGCTCACCGCTGTTGAGATAGCGTTGGGCGAGTTTGGCAATGGTGGTTGTTTTACCGGCTCCGTTGACGCCGATGATAAGGGTGACGGTCGGTTTGTCGGGATTGTCGGGGAGGGTGTTTTGGGCGAAACTGAGCGTAGCGAGGAGTTTGGAACGCAACTGTTCACGGCTCACCTCATTTTGGTAGAGTTCGCGAAGGATGATTTCGACCAGATCGTATTCAACGTCGGCTTCGAGGAGGATATTTTCCAGCTCATCTTTGGATATTTTGAGTTTTTTTTCGGGTACGATAGCTGAAATGGCCTCAATCGTTTTCCGAAGCCCTTTTTTGATAAATCCGAACATACCTATTTCTCCAGTGCCTGAGCGATATCGTGATCCATGATCTCTTCGAGAGTCGCACCCGAATAATGGGTGACGTATTGACCGTTTTTATAGAGGACCATTAGCGGTATCGGGAATTGCTGTCCTACACCGATCGTTGAAGCAATGGCGCGGGAGAGTTTTTGGTTGTCGGCTTTGTTGGCGATAAGATAATCGCCGCCCTTGTATTTTTTCCGAAACGCTTCGAGTTCGGCATTGCTTTTATCCTCTTCGATCGTAAGCCCCATAACAATCAGCTTGTCGCCGTATTTTTTTTGGAGGTTGCCGAGATGTTGTACTTCTGCCCGGCAGGGTGGGCACCATGTCGCGAAGATATCAAATAAAACCACTTTCTCTTTTCCCGCATCAAGGGTGAAATTACCCCCTCTTTTTTCAACGCTGTACGATTTGCCCTGCGTATCCATGATCGTATATTCGGCAGTCGACACCATAGTCTCTTCCGAGGAGTCGTTACCGCACCCCTGAATTAAAAGCGTGAAAGAGAGGATAGGGATTATGAAGGTTGAAAAACGCATACAAAACCTTTTTAGAGTAAAATAATGAAGATTATAACGAAGCAAAGGTAAAAAGTGACCAAAAGCGATTTTCGGGCCCATTGTCTCAAACGGCTTAAATACTCTCATACGCATTCAAAACGCTCTCGCGATGCAAAGGTAAACGCCTTTTTGAAACACGTATTAAAACAAATCGGCGGAAAGAGGATTCTGGCATATTGGCCGATGGGATTCGAATCCGATATTCGTAAAACAATTGCCGGTTGTCGAGGGGGAAGTGAAGTTTTTTTACCGTTTATGGATGGCGTCAGTTTCAAAATGGTACCATTGAGATACCCGTTGGAACGTAAAGCTTTTGGTATATATGAGCCTCGGGATTCACGTAAAAAGATAAATTTAATAGATATAGCCATTGTCCCTGTGGTGGGTGTTGACGGGTCGTTATGCCGAATCGGTTTCGGTAAAGGGATGTATGATCGATTTTTTCCGACTCTGAAAGCCAAACCGTTTACAATATTTATTCAGTCATGCGAGTGTCAAACCAAAGAAAATTTGTGTGATGATTATGACGTGCAAGGCGACCTGCTGATAACGCCGCGCGGGGTGCAAAGCTTAGAGGATTTTCATGTTAAACGAACTACTCGTAGGGGGCAGTATCGCCACCCTCGGCGGAGTAGTCGGATTTTTAATTTCAAAAAAAATTACCGCCGCCCATTTTGATCTGTATCTGGAACAGGCGAAGGCCAAAGCTAAAGCAATCGAGAATGAAGCTCAGGTCATGTTGGAACGTTCATCTGTCCGTTCTCGCGAAATCGAGAAAGAGGCGGAGAGAAAATATAACGATGCTTATGCGCAAGTTAAAAAGGATCTCGCTGATCGGGAAGCAAAAGTACACCAAAATGAGCTCAATTATGATCGTTTTCGGCAAAATGAGCAGGAGCGGATAGCTGCAGAGCGTTCTGCGGTTGAAAATAGACGGCTCAATGTAGAACGTAATGAACGTGCTTTGGAGAAATTAAAAGACGATTACCGTCAAAAAAGTGAACAAATGATGGAGGTCATCGAGCAGCGCGCCGGCTTATCGGCGTACGATGCAAAAATGATCCTTTTGGAACAATTACGGGAGAGTGCACGTCTGGAGCTTGCCCGCGAATTTCGTCTCTTGGAAGAGCAGACCAAAGAGCAGCTGAGACGAAAAGCCAATTATATCTTGGCGCAGGCAACATCACGCTTCGCCGGCGAATATGCGGCCGAAAGGCTCATTAGCGTCATCCATTTGGATGATGATGAATTAAAAGGGCGGATTATCGGAAAAGAGGGGCGCAATATCAAAGCGCTTGAGATGGTGTCCGGAGTGGATATCATTATTGATGACACTCCGAATGCGATTATCGTCAGTTCGTTTAATCTTTATCGTCGTGCGATTGCGACGAGAACCATCGAACTATTAATCGAAGACGGACGTATCCAGCCGGCACGGATTGAAGAGGTATACCAAAAGGTATGCGATGAGTTTGAAGAATCGACACAGCGTGAAGGGGAAGAGGTCCTTTTTGAACTGGGAATTGCCGGGGTACATGCGGAGCTGGTCAAATTGATCGGACGGCTGCGATACCGTTCCAGCTACGGCCAAAATGCGTTGGCGCATACTCTGGAAGTGGCCCATCTGGCCGGAATTATGGCCGCTGAGATGGGAGGGGACCCGAAATTGGCACGTCGTGCCGGATTATTGCACGACATCGGCAAAACACTGACGCAAGAGAGCGGCGGGAGTCATGTCGATATCGGGGCGGAACTGTGCCGACGTTACAGTGAAGATCCGGTGGTCATTAATGCGGTTTATGCCCATCACGGGTATGAAGAGATCAAAAGTATCGAATGCGCGGCGGTATGTGCGGCCGATACGTTATCCGCTGCCAGACCGGGGGCCCGCCGTGAAGTATTGGAGAGTTTTTTACGCCGCGTCAGTGAGATCGAAGAGATTGCGACCCAAAAGATCGGGGTCAAGCAGGCGTATGCGATCAATGCAGGGAGAGAAGTGCGGGTAATCGTCAGTGCACAAAGTGTCAGTGATGATGAAACCGCTTTACTCGCTCGTGAGATTGCCGATGAGATTTCTCAAAAAGTGCAGTTTCCCGGCGAGATCAAAGTGAATGTTATTCGTGAAAGCCGTGTGGTCGAATATGCCCGTTAGGGGCGATTCGGCAAGGTAACGACAATCATCCCCCGTAAATTGCCCATTTTGTATCCGGTTGCCTTGTCGTCGGGATAGATCGCTTTGATCGCCTTGGCAAGAGGAGACCCGGCCGCTATCTCCCCGTGACACTTTAAACACGCTTCATTTGTGATAAGAATCGGTTTGTAAAAATGGTAATCTCCGTTTTCAAGACGTTTGGTTTCATATCCGGGGAGCGGTTGGTTGGCATGCTGCATCGCTTCCCATTTCTCTAGGAGTTTCTTCTCATCTGCTGTCGGGGCATTGACCGGATTGCGATTGTGCAGACTGACCCGTTTGAGGGTGGCGTTGGAATCTTTGGCGACATGATCGGTGAGGGAGAGGGCATAGAGCGAACAAAAACGGAGTGCGGCCATCGGTCCGCCAAGCTCCATTTGCCCTTTTAACTCCGTGCTGAGTCTTTGAACCAATGCGGCAGATACGGCAGAACCGTGTTGAACAGCCTCTTCTTGCGTGAACGGTTGGGCAAGAAGCAACGATGAGGTGACAGACAAGGAGAAGAGAGCGAAGCGGTACATACATAAATCCTTTATTAACTGATGTTACGCACTTTTCGGGCAAAGCCCGTAAAGTGGCAGGGACTAGGGTCCCTACAACCCCCTAAAGCTACCCGCATCTTCCGGATGCGGGAGATTACAAACCTTGTCGCACTTGTTTAGACAAGCTGCGTAAGGTCAATTATTAATCTAAATCTTCCATATTCGAATCATCATACGGATCGAGGTGAATCAGGGCATGGACCGTTTGGTCCGGGAAAAGCGACTGCAGTGCGAGTTCGATCCGGTCTCCGACAAGATGGGCATCGTAAAGGGAGGTCGAGATACTAAAAACGATATGGACGCTGATATAGATGTCCGAACCCGATTGGCGCGTTCTAAGATCATGATGGCCGCTGATATCCAGATAAGAGTTGAGCAGTTTGTTTATTTTATGGACACTCTGCGGATCAAGTGCGGCATCCAGAAGCATTAAAATCCCCTCTTTGATCAGAGGAAATGCGGAATAGAGCATATAAGCGCTGATACCGACTCCGAGAATCGGATCGATAAGGGTGTAATCGGTGAGAGAAATGAAAGCCAATGAGGCCAAAACGGCACCGTTGCTGAGGAGGTCCGTTTTATAGTGCAATGCATCGGCTTTGATAACCATATTTCCTGTTTTGCCGGCAACATAGTTTAAAAATAAAACCAAACCTGTCGTGATCACGATCGAAGCGATCATCACCATTACTGAAGCATTTAAATGGGTGATCGGGCTCCCCTGTACCATTTTGGAGATCGCTTCATAGAGGATAAACAGTGCCGAAAGGGTGATGATCGTCCCTTCGATCACGGCAGCAAGCGGTTCGAGTTTGCGACGGCCGAAATTGAATTTTTCGTCCGGTTCTTTGTCGGAATTGTGAAGGGCAAAATAGTTGAAGGCCGAAACCACAAGGTCCAGCAAGGAATCGATTGCGGATGCCAAAACGGCAACGGAACCGCTGATCACGCCGACGGTCAGTTTTAATGTTACGAGGATAAACGCAACACTGCTGGAGATAAGGGTGGCTTTTTTTTCGATTCGCATAGGGAGATTTTATCCAAAAATTGCTAAAAATTGTGGGTTATCTGTAGTGATTAGCTATAATATCCTTACTTTAGCAGTGCGGCACAAGATTTGTCACTTTTTTAAAAATCGGATGGGGTGATAATCGTCAATCAATAATTTTGACCATGAAATAAAACTCAAAAAAGAGATAGAAATAGTCAATTTTGATGAAAAAAAGCATTTGAAATAATACAAAACGAAAACAAGAATTGGCTGAATTAAAATGGGCAAACGATTGAAGAGGAGAAAATAAATGAGCAATATCGACAAACTAAACCACTTTTACGAAGAGATCAAAACACTCCTTCATCAAGCCAGAACGCATGTTTACAGTACGATCAATACCACGATGACCCAAACCTACTGGCAGATAGGAAAACGGATTGTTGAAGAAGAACAACACGGTGAATCTCGTGCAACCTATGGGAAAGCTATTTTAAAGAACCTCTCCGATGAGCTGGTCAGAGAGTTTGGAAAAGGATTTTCAGAAGATAACCTCAAAAATATGCGGCGGTTTTATCTTGCGTTTCAAAAAAGTGAGACAGTGTCTCACAAATTCAAACTTAGCTGGTCTCACTATATCTTTTTGACCCGTATTGATAACATCGATGAGCGGAATTTTTACGAAATCGAAGCGGTTGGGAACAGTTGGACATTGCGTGAAATGAAACGGCAGTTTGACAGCGGGCTTTATGAGCGGTTAAAGCTTAGTTTGGACAAATCAAAAGAGCTATCCATAATAAAGAATAATTGCGCAAAAGCTTTTAGAAGAAGGCAACTAAGAGAAACTGAATTAACTGACCTTACGCACTTTACCTTAACAGGTACTTCAAGGGGAGTTAATCTCCCGTATCCGAAAGATACGGGTAGCTTTAGGGGGGTGCAGGGGACATCTGTCCCTGCCACTTTCTGGGCTTCGCCCGGAAAGTGCGTAACATCAGTGAATTAAAATAAGCAAAGACAATTACAAAGAGAAGCTGGAGGAATAAAGAATGAATTTAAATGAGATTCGAGAGGAGCGGCAAAAATGGATGACGTGGAAAAATATCGCACCGGTTCGTGAAGCGTTAAATGCTCTGCCGCTTATCGATACGGAGGTTGCCCTTGCAGATACCGTGAAACTGACGAGTGCAAATGCGGTAGATTTGGAGGCCATTGAAAAAGCGGCTCGGATGATGATGCCATGGCGAAAGGGGCCGTTTGATCTGTTCGGCCTTTTTATTGATACCGAATGGCGCAGCAATCAAAAATACAATTTTCTCCGTCCCCATTTTGATTTACGCGGTAAAAAAGTGGCCGATATCGGATGCAACAACGGCTATTATATGTTCCGTTTTCTGGAAGATGATCCGGCAAAAGTGGTCGGTTTTGACCCTTCGGCACTCTTTAAATCGCAGTTTGATTTTATTAATCATTACGTGAAGAGCGATATCGTGTACGAATTGCTGGGGGTGGAACATTTACCCTTTTATGAAGAAAAATTTGACGTCATCTTTTGTCTTGGTGTTCTTTACCACCGCAGCGATCCGATCGCTATGTTGAAAACATTAGGGCAGGGGCTTGAAGAGAGGGGGGAAGTGTACCTTGATACGTTTATCATTGATGGGGATGAGCCCTATGCCCTTACCCCAAAAGAGAGTTATTCCAAAATCACCAACGTCTATTTCGTTCCGACCCTTAAAGCCCTTGAAAATTGGTGCTATCGTGCCGGATTTAAATCTTTTGAAGTGCTGGGGACGGTTATCACGACATCCGACGAACAACGTAAAACGGAGTGGATCGAATCGTACAGTCTTGAAGATTTTCTGGATCCGGACGATAATAGCAAAACCGTTGAAGGTTACCCCGCACCGAAGCGGGGATATGTACGAATCAAGAAGGGGTAATTTTGGCAAAAAAAGTAACACAGGAACCGCAGCATGTGATTCCCCATACGCAAGTTTCTCTCAACACGCATGAAAAAATCAATACGGTTTACAGCGGTTACATCGAAAGATTAGAGGGGGGGTATGCGCGGGTTGCGTTAGAAACGATCGAAACGATGCAAGCCGATGACGTGGGGCTGGTGCACGGAGGGTTCATTTTCAGTGCGGCTGATTTTGCCGCAATGGCGGCAGTGAATGAGCCCAACGTCGTATTGGCGGCATGCAATTGTATGTTTCTGGCCCCGGTACGGGTAGGGGATATCGTCATTTTTGAGGCGAAAGAGCAGCAGTCTGACGGGCGCAAGCGCAACGTGACGGTCAAAGGGTTCGTTCATGAGATCAAAGTATTTGAAGGGGAGTTTAAAACCGTCGTCACCGAGCGGCATGTTTTGCGGCTCGATTTAATGAAAAATATTGAATAGAGCTTAGATGGCCCGCATCCAATAGTCGATATTGCGCTGCTCTGCGGGAACGGTGGTCGGGCCGCCGTGACCCGGATAAAGGGTTTTGGACGATTGCATCCGGGAAAATTTCTGCAGACTCTGTTTCATCGCATCACCGTCGGAGTAGGGAAAATCCCACCGACCGATAGAGTTATGGAAGATAAAATCCCCGCTGAATATCGCATCGTCGATCTCAATCATCGAACATCCGGGGCAATGCCCCGGAAAATGGTGAAATTTTACGGCGATCCCTTCGATCTCAAAACTCTCGTCCCCTTCCACTTCAATATCGGGAGTCGAGGGGGGAAGCCCCGGCATAAAGGTGCTGCTTTGGAGTAAGAAAGTATCCCCTTTCGGAGTATAAAGGGGGATATTCAGCTTCTCTTTGAGCTCCTGATTGCTCCAGACATGGTCAAAATGGCCGTGGGTATTGAGGATGGCGACCGGATGGGAAACATTGGCCATTACCCACTCGGTCGCCCCCATCCCCGGATCGATAATTAGCTCTTTACCGTCGATTTTTACAATATAGCAATTGGTTTGATAATCGCCCATCGGGCGTTTTAGAATTTCCATTTTGACTCTTTTTTAGCAAAATTCTATCATAATAGCACTATGGAACTCTACTCAACCCTTGAAACCATTTTAACCGCTTCGGCGCCGGATCAAAAAATTGCCCTCTTCAGGGCGTTCTACCGAACGTACCGGGAGGGTCGAATTGTTCGTCGCCCGGATGCGAAGATAACCGTTTTTACGGCCCCCTCGTATCGTCCGTTTTGTACGGTTATTGATCCCAAGGAGGTCCCAAGACGGACAAATCTGGGGACGGCAAAGGGGCAAACCCTGTTGCTGCATGCGATTGCCCATATCGAATACAGCGCGATCGATCTGGCATTGGATGCGCTTTATCGCTTTCGTGAGTGCGGGGAATCGTTTGAAAACGATTGGCTGGAAGTGGCCGACGATGAAGTACGCCATTTTGAGATGATCGAAGGGTTATTGCGTGAATTGGGGAGCCGTTACGGCGAATATCTTGTTCACGATGCGTTGTTTGAAGCTTCGATGCGAACCTTGGATTTGGTAGAGCGGATGGCGGTCGTGCCGCGCTATCTCGAAGCAAACGGATTGGATGCGACCCCCCAGATCTTACGCAAACTCGACTCTCACAGAGCGGATCCGATGATTCAAAAGATCGTGGCGGCATTGCACGTTATTCTGGAAGAAGAGGTGGACCATGTCCGAAAAGGGGACCGCTGGTTTCAGGAGGCGTGCATACGTGCCGGCGTAGAGCCGTCGATCTATTTTGAGATTATCGAACGCCATTATCCCCAAAGCTTTCCCCGTAAAATTGCGATCAATTGTGAAGCAAGACGGCAGGCCGGATTTGATCCAGATGAGCTGGAAAAAATTTCCCCAACCAAATGTTAACGCTGAGTTACAAAAGTTAGTTATAATGCAAAATGTTAAAAAAGTGATAAGGTTACAGGGTGAGCAAATACGAATTGATTAGCCGATATCTGACCGAATTTTTGAGCCAGGAGGTTCGCAAGACGGGGTTGAACAAAGTGGTCGTCGGTTTGAGCGGGGGGCTTGATTCGGCGGTGGTTGCCGTATTGGCGAGTCGTGCATTCGGTGAAGATTTGCTGTGTCTCAAGATGCCCTCGCACTACTCATCGCAAAACAGTCTGGATGATGCGGACGAATTGTGCAATGCATTCGGGATACGGTGTGAAACGCACACGATCGAGCCGATGCTCCGTGCTTACGAAAATCCGGATATGACGCCGCTTCGCGTCGGTAATCTCTCAGCGCGGCTTCGGATGGCGACGCTGTTCGATATCTCGGCGCGTGAGGGGGCTTTGGTACTGGGGACCAGCAACAAAAGCGAACTGATGCTTGGGTATGGAACGCTCTACGGCGATTTGGCCAGTGCGATCAATCCGATCGGCGATCTGTACAAAACCGAAGTGTTTGAACTTGCGGAGTATTTAAAGGTGCCCCATTCGATTATTGCAAAACCCCCTTCGGCAGATTTATGGGCCGGACAAAGCGATGAAGAGGAGATCGGTTATCCGTATGCCGATTTGGACCGTGTGCTAAAACGTTACGTTGAAGAGCGACATACACACGAAGATATGGTCAATGAGGGTGAAAACAGCGATTTGATTGATATGATAGTGACACGCATTTATAAAAATCAATTTAAACGGAAAATGCCGGTTATTGCTAAACTAACCTCACGTACCGTGAACCATGATTTTAATTATCCCAGAGATATTACCCTATAAATAAAGGAGCATAAGATGAATATTCCATTTTACCGTGTCGAAGTAGGCGGTGACGAGAGAGAAAAAATCGATGAGGTTTTTGACGGAGAGGCTCCGGGTATTATCGCCGATTTGGAAGCGGCATTTGAATCGTATATCGGTGTGTCTCACGCCCTTGCAACATCACACGGTACCGCTGCTCTTCATTTGGCCATGTTGGCCATCGATCTTAAGCGGGGGGATAAAGTGCTCTGTTCGATTAACGCTTTCCCTTCGATACCGGAAGTGGTCCGTCATTTTGATGCCGAGCCGATTTTTATCGATATCAATGCCGAATCGTTTAATATTGATCTGGATAAACTTGAAGCCTATCTGGCAGTCAATAAGTCGAAAAAACTTAAAGGGGTAATCGTATCGCATATTGCGGGACAAAGTGTCGATCTCGATCGCCTCTATGAAATTGCCCGAAAATATGACGTTAAGATTATTGAAGATGCGTCCGATGCTTTAGGGGCAACGTACAAAGGTCAAAAAATCGGTTCTACGGGGGCCGATATCACCTGTTTCGATTTCAGCCCCCATCTTCGCCGTAATGTCTGCAACGGCGGGATGATGGTGAGCGATGATGAGGAGATTATCGAACGTGCGCGGTTACTGCGCCATCATGCGATGACTGTAGATGATGAATCGTTAGGCTATATTTATGATGTGACCGATATCGGAAGCCAATACACAATCAGCCCGCTTGATGCGGCAACCATTTTCATTCAACTCGAAAAACAAGATGATAATATTGAGCGCCAGCAAGCGATCGCCGAACGGTTCAATG
The DNA here is from genome assembly GCF_023229695.1 of Sulfuricurvum sp. Taxonomy (GTDB): domain Bacteria; phylum Campylobacterota; class Campylobacteria; order Campylobacterales; family Sulfurimonadaceae; genus Sulfuricurvum. Next base: position 39,687 of record NZ_JALNYS010000010.1, on the reverse strand, counting down.
AGCGTTTGGAAGGGGCACCGCATATTAAGCTTCCTGCTGTTGATCAAGATCACTCCTATTCGCTCTATATTATAAAAGTGGATAAAAATCGCGATTCATTTGCACGTGAGTTGGCTGTGCGCGGTATTCAAACCGGATTACACTATATACCGCTTCATCTTTTGAGTTATTACAAAGCCAAATATTCGTTACGGGTGAATGATTTTCCGATTGCACTGCGCAGCTATCAGCAGGTTCTCTCTATCCCCAACTATGCCGCGTTGAGCGATGATGAGGTTGAAGAGATTTGCGACGCAATTTTGGAAGTAGCATCTACACGCGTTTGAAGCGCTTGTTCGTACGGTGGGGTGAAGGGTATTTGTATCACCCTTCGCTGAGCCAAAAAATCCTCTCCTTTCTCCTTCTCCCCGTTAGTTGGCTCTATTGTCTGATCGCACTGATCCGTTACCGTCTTGCTAGCCCGATGTTTTTTGGAATTCCGGTTGTGAGTATCGGCAATTTGACGGTCGGCGGAAGCGGAAAAACCCCGCTGGTCATCGAGTTGGCCAAACACTTTGTAAAACCGGCAATTGTACTGCGCGGGTACGGCCGCAAAAGTCGTGGGATGGTGGTGGTCAAAGATGGCGATATCGTCCGTGATATCGAGATGAGCGGCGATGAAGCGATGCTCTATGCTAAGAGTCTTGAACACGCTGTCGTCATCGTGAGCGAAAAACGGGAACTCGCGATTGCTCAAGCCAAAGCGATGGGATGTGAGATGGTTTTTCTGGATGACGGATATGGAAAACACGGGATAGAGAAACTCGACATTGTGATCGATGTGGCAACCCCAAACCGTTTTTGTCTTCCCAGCGGAGCGTATCGGGAGATCCTTTGGAACGGAAAAAAGGTCATCCGGATAAAAGAAGAGAGATCGTTTAGACGTCGGGTCACAATCCAAAATGAAACGGGAAAAATGGTTTTGGTTACGGCCATTGCGCGGCCGGAGAGGCTTGATCCGTATTTGCCTAAAGTGGAAGAGAAAATCTATTTTGAAGATCACCATTTTTTTACCCGGGATGAGTTGGAATCGATAATTAAGCGTACCGGAGCAATGAGCCTCTTGGTAACTCAGAAAGACTTCGTTAAAATGGCATCTTTTAATCTCAACCTCTCGCTCATGGACCTGAGTTTAGAGTTGGATGAAGCATTGATTACTACCGTAAAGGATTATGTACATGATAAAAAAGATTGAAACCGTGAAAACTCTGATGGACGCAATGCCGTTTATCAAAGAGTTCCGAGACGAGATTGTGGTCATCAAATACGGCGGTTCGGCACAAAGTTCCGATGATCTGAAAGCAAAGTTTGCACAGGATATCGTTTTGCTCCATCTGGTAGGGGTGAAAGTCGTGATCGTTCACGGCGGTGGAAATCGGATCAGCCAGCTGCTGGGGGATTTGAAAATTCCGACCGAATTTATCGACGGAGAACGGGTGAGTACCCCCGATGTCATGCGGATCGTCGAGATGGTCCTCAGCGGAGAGATCAACAAAGAGATCACTTCGCTGCTCAATTCCTACGGAGCCAAAGCGATCGGAATCAGCGGTAAAGATGCCCATTTTCTTAAAGCCAAGCCCAAAGATGAAGCAAAATTCGGCCTCACCGGACGGGTCACCGACGTTAAAGCCGATGTGATCCACAATCTTCTGCGCGAAGGGTTTATCCCCGTCATCGCCCCCATCGGAGCCGATGAGATTGTCGGACATCCGGGATACAACATCAATGCCGACCTCGCCGCATCGGCGATCGCTGCGGCGATCGGGGCGTGCAAGGTGATTTTTATGACCGACACTCCGGGTGTATTGAACAAAGAGAAAGAGCTTTTTTCGACCCTTACCGAAGGAGAGGTTGAAGCGCTCAAAGGGGACGGGACGATTAGCGGCGGGATGGTCCCGAAAGTGGATGCCTGTCTGGAAGCGGTTGATGGAGGGGTGAATAAAGCCCACATCATCGACGGACGGATCGAGCATGCCATTTTACTCGAAATTTTTACCTCCGATGGGGTAGGGACCCAGATCGTCCTCTAAACTTTTTCTCCTTTTTGGGAGAAAAACTCCGGATTAAGGCTAAGTTGGCTATACTTCCCCCCTTCTCTACAACAATGCGGTCGTGGTGAAATTGGTAGACACGCTAGATTCAGGTTCTAGTGGCGGAAACGCTGTGGAGGTTCAAGTCCTCTCGGCCGCACCACTCATGTGCAATCGTTAAAATTTTAACAGCTTTTCAAAATTTCTCTCAATGAACCCCTTTTCGCTAACCCAGGATAAAATTAATGGAAAGCGTTTGGCAAAATCATTTTACTCCTAAGCCATCCCTGATCCCTCCTTTGTTATAATTGCGAAAAATTTTATAAAGTGGCACAATGAAATTTATCGAAACACGCGGAAATGACGGAATCCATCCACAGGCGATCACCTTTTCAGAGGCGATTTTGAGCCCGATCGCATCGTTTGGGGGATTGTATGTTCCTGAAACGCTTCCTCATTTAGGTGAGGCGTTTCTTGCCAAACATCGGGACTCTTCGTACAAAGAGCTGGCAAAGGATCTTTTGACAACCCTTGAAATTGACATTGCCCCTTCGATCATCGATGAAGCATTGGCGTTGTACGATACGTTTGACGACCCTTCTAACCCGGTCCCTGTTGTCAAAGTGCGCGATGACCTCTACGTGAGCGAACTTTATCACGGGCCGACGAGAGCATTTAAAGACATGGCGTTACAGCCTTTTGGAATTCTCCTCTCTTCCATTGCCCAAAAACGGGGTGAAGAGTATCTTATTCTCGCTGCAACAAGCGGAGATACCGGCCCTGCGGCTCTAGAGACATTTAAAAACCGTCCGAATGTCCGTGTCGTATGTTTGTATCCTGACGGCGGTACTTCTGATGTACAGCGTTTACAAATGGTCACGGAAGATGCACCGAATCTCAAAGTGATCGGGATCAAAGGGGATTTTGACGATGCCCAAAGCGCTCTCAAACGTCTTCTGGCTTCCACCCCCTTCAAAGATGCCCTGAGAGCAAAAAAAATCTCCCTTTCTGCGGCCAACTCGGTGAATTTCGGCCGTATTATTTTTCAAATCATTTATCATATCCATAGCTATCTCGAACTGGTTCGGCAAAATGTGATTACGATGGGTGAGAAAGTTTATCTGGATGTTCCAAGCGGAAATTTCGGAAATGCTTTGGGCGGCTATTACGCCTACAAAATGGGATTGCCGGTTGAAAAAATCATCATTGCATCCAATGAAAACAACGTCCTGACCCGTCTGATCAATACAGGGCGTTACGATCTGCGCGGTGAAAAAGTGATAGCGACGACTTCACCGGCAATGGATATTCTGATTTCGAGCAATGTAGAGCGTATTTTATTTGATTTCTTTGGCTCAGATCGTACAAAAGAGCTGCTGCAAGGACTTGAAAATGACCGTTTTTATACCCTCACTGATGATGAAACCATGAAGCTTCAAGGGATCTTTTCTGCCGATTACTGCAACGGTGCAGAGGGGAAAGGGTACATAAAAGAAGCATTTGACAGCGGCTATCTGATGGACCCCCATACCGCCACCTGTTTCAAAGCGTATGATTGCTGTGCGACTCAACCGCTTAAGACAATCGTCTATTCAACGGCGGAGTGGACCAAGTTTTCTCCCACCATCGCCAATGCACTGACCGGTGAAACGGATATCCATGATATCGATGCGCTCAAATTGATTTCGGAGACGGCAAAAATTTCGATCCCTCCGATGATTAACGGCTTGTTTACAAAACCCGTTACCCAGGGGAGCGTTATTGAAAAAGAGAATATCGAAAATGAGATTCTCAAATTTCTCTAAATCCTCCGTGGGGTTTAACCCCTCTCGTTAACATGTTCACTCTTTTTGTGTGACATACTCGATTCCATTCGCTTGATCTCCTCATCCCCCCAAATCAAAATCTTTTTAGAGGTTTGCAAATTCGGTTGACTTCGTGAAGGGTATTGAACGCATGACAAAATATGTTTGATGCAGTTGGTTCGGGCTTTCTTTTTATTGTCCGAACGGATGATGATCCAAGGGGCATTTCCGGTGTGGGAAGCGCGAAGCATGGAGTGTTTTGCAACCGTATATTGATCCCATAACTCTTGGGATTTTGCATCGACGGGGGAGAGTTTGTATTGTTTCAGCGGATCGGTTTTTCGCTCTTTGAACCGTTTGGCCTGCTCATTTTTCGAAACGGAAAAATAAAATTTAAATAAGATAATCCCTGAGTTAACCAGCATCCGTTCAAATTCGCCCACCTGATTCAAAAATTCTTTGTGCTCTTCGTCACTGCAAAATCCCATGACCGGTTCAACACCTGCGCGATTGTACCAGCTGCGGTCAAAGAAGACGATTTCGCCGGCGCTGGGGAGATGTTGAATATAGCGCTGAAAATACCATTGCGTTTTTTCAACATCGGAAGGTTTTTCCAGTGCGACAATACGGGCACCTCGGGGATTCAGGTGCTCGGTAATCCGCTTTATCGTCCCCCCTTTGCCGGCGGCATCGCGCCCTTCGAAGATCATTAAAATTTTAAGCCCTTGTTCTTTGACATGATTCTGGAGTTTAAGCAGTTCAATCTGAAGTTTTTTGAGCTCCGCTTCATAATCCAACACCGATTTTTTAACCCAAATCGGAAGACGCTCCTCTTTTCCGGTATGTTTTCGCTGTTCTATCCGATTCTCTTCTGCTGATTTACGACGATCGTCGTGGACAACCTCTTCAATCTTTTCGACTTCAATGATTTCGGATTTTGCCATAGAACTTTTTGCACCCATACTTACTCCTTATTTTTTTCATTAGGCTTCTTGCATCACCTTGTTCTGCAAGAAGTCTTCTGCCTCGAAGAGGCAAGCTTTAGTGCCATAGCGGCTAGCGTAGTGCTTTGGGTTTTGCTCAAAGCACGTTTAAAAGTAGAGTTCAGCAAGAACTCTATTATATCGTTGAGCGGATCAGTTCGTCAAGTTGAATCGGATCCTTTGTGGTTGAATAACAGGAATTTTCACCGCAAATCAAAAATCCTTCTACGGTTTCATCGTTTTTGAGCAATACAAACGGATGGGAAAACGGTTTTTGAATCGCTGAGAGCTGTTCGGTTGAACCTTTCACCAGACGCTCTTCATGGATATAGCGGATTGCCTGTTCGGTGAGCTTCGGATAATAGATCGGGGTTTTCATTAGTTTGATCGACGCATATTCGAGAGTTTTGAATGCAAAACGGCGGTATTTCGGATCGATCAGCATTCCCAGACTCAGCAGTACATCGACCATTACCGCCAATGCACTGGGGTAGGTACCGTCATCGAACTCGGCGAGTGTCGGAAATGCCCCCCGGCTGAAATACCATTTCCCCTCCTCATAAAAGTGTTCGAGGGCTTTGTGGGCATAACGCTGTACCGTGATTAGATAGCGCTCATCGAGGGTGGATTGGTACGCTTCGATAAGGCTCTGGCACAAGTAGGCGTAATCTTCTAAAAAAGCATCGATTTTAGGCGCTTTGTGGATCAGGGTAGAGTGTTGTAGTGCGCCGTTTTTTTCCATGGTAGAGAGGAGGGTATCGAGACTTTTGAGGGCTTGGGTTGTATATTTCGGAGCCACTTTTCCGACGATTAAAAGGGCGCGGATCATCATTGCATTCCATGCCGTGATCACTTTGCGGTCGATAAAGGGATAGGTACGTGCAAGCCGGAGTTTTTGAAGCTCCTCTTTCAGTGCTTCAAACCATGCCGGACGCTGGGGTGAGGAGAGGCGGAGAATACAGTGCCCCTCGAAATTTCCTTCCGGCGTAGCTCCGATATGCTTCGCCGCTTCGTCAATGTCGGATACGCCGCATTGTTCCAATGCCCGAACTATCTCATCGTAGCGGTAGACGAAATATTTCCCCTCTTTCCCCTCACTGTCGGCGTCGCTCGCACTGTAAAAGAGGTCATCTTCCATCATAAAGCGAAGCATAAACTCGGCGCTCTCCTGTGCGACTTGAAGATAGTGTTCATTCTCGTAGAGGAGTCCCGCTTTGGCATAGAGTGCACACAACAGAGCATTATCGTATCCCATCTTTTCAAAATGGGGGACCAGCCACGCTTCGTCGGTAGCGTATCGGCAAAATCCGCCGTCAACGAGATCGTACATCCCCCCCAGTGCCATTGTATCCAGAGTGTGGGTAAGGATGGTGCGGATGGTAGTATTCGGTCTCAAACGATCCAAAGTCATAAGGGTTTCAAGTGTTGAAGTGTGGGGAAACTTCGGAGCTTTTGAAAATCCCCCGTGATCGCTGTCGTAATTGTGCTGAGCCTGCAATAAAAATTGTGTGATGATTTTATCGTTTAGGGCGGTTGCCTGCACAGGCTCGTTTTTCGGACGGAGAAATCCACTGATTTCGTCGGCATTTTGAAACAGTTTTTCGTCTTTTTGGGCCACTTTCTCGGCAATGATTGCCGTCAGTTCGCTGAACCCCATGCTTTTGTCTCGATTGTAAGGGGGGATATAGGTGGCGGCGTAAAAGGGTTTGTTTTCCGGCGTGCAAAAGATGGAGAGGGGCCATCCGCCTGAACGGCGGTTGAGGAGCATATGGAGCTCCTGATAGTGTTTGTCGATATCGGGGCGCTCTTCGCGGTCGACTTTGATGCAGATGAAATGCTGATTGACAAAGGCGGCGATTTCGGTATTCTCAAACACTTCATGCTCCATCACATGACACCAATGGCAGCTGCTGTATCCGATGGAGATAAAGATCGCTTTATGCTCCTTTTTAGCTCTTTCAAAGGCTTCGTCACACCATCCGTACCAGTCAAGAGGGTTATCTTTGTGTTGTTGCAGGTAGGGGGAATCCTCAAGGGCTAAGCGATTGGGCATAATCAAACTCCATGGAAAAATTGGGATAGTGTAGCATGAGAGGCTATGGTAAAGCTGAAAATTATTAACAATGTTGCTGTGTGAGCAAGCTAACAGCTAGATGTGATAAAATTAAGGTATAAAATTACACTAAGGTTTATAAATGCGGTTTATACTCATTTTATTGATCTCTTTGAGTGCATGGGGTGTCGGTTTTCTCCAGCCTGAAGAGGCGTTTAACCCCAAAATCACTCAAATTGACGGAAAGAGGGTTCAGGTTGAGATTAGATTGGGAGAAAAGATATATCTTTATGCCGATAAAGTCAAAATCGAAGATGCGGATACGAAAGATGGGGTTAATATCGGTTCACCCAAAACATCTACGCCGACGGTAGACCATGAAGGGGATCCGGTATACGATACGACCCCCGTTTTTCAAATCGATTTAAGTGCCGATAAAGAGCTCAGCTCTGAACAAAAAGTTCGCCTCAATGTTTCGTTTCAAGGGTGCTCCTCCGCAGGCTTGTGCTATGAGCCGCAGGAGAGCGTACTCGAAATCTCCGTCGACGGTACACAATTGCCGCTAGCGGTTGTATCGGAAACGGCCGATGACTCACAGAGCAGTGGCAGTGATCAGATTGCATCGGCAGTTGAAAAAGAAATAAGCAATGGTGCCAAACAATCAGAAACGGACCAAATTGCCGGTGTGATCAAAGGGGGGAATCTATGGGTGATTCTCCTGAGTTTCTTTGGATTCGGATTGCTTCTGGCATTGACTCCGTGTGTCTTTCCGATGATTCCGATTATCTCATCGGTCATTGTGGCGCAAGGATCGGGAATCGGGACAAAACGGGCTTTTTTCCTCTCTTTGGTGTATGTCCTTTCGATGGCGGTTGCCTATACGATTGCCGGGATTTTGGCCGGGCTTTTCGGAGCTAACCTGCAAGCGGCATTTCAGACCCCATGGATCATTACACTTATTGCCCTTATCTTTGTCGTTTTGTCGTTATCGATGTTTGATCTCTACGAATTGCAGATTCCGAATAGTATTCAGTCTCGCATATCACGTGTAAGCGGTAAAAAAGGGGGAATCCTCGGTATAGCCATCATGGGCTTTTTATCGGCTTTGATTGTCGGCCCCTGTGTCGCGGCACCGCTTGCCGGAGCTCTTATCTATATCGGTCAGACCGGAGACGCATTTTTAGGCGGTGCGGCGTTGTTTGCTTTGAGTATCGGTATGGGGATCCCTTTACTGATTGTCGGGATAACGGCAGGCAAGTTTATGCCGCGTCCGGGTGCCTGGATGGATACGATCAAATCCATTTTCGGGGTTATGCTTATCGGCGTTGCTATCTGGATGGTAAGCCGTATTGTGGAGGAGAGCATTACCGTATTGTTGTGGGGAATCCTTGCAGCTTTGGTTGCTATCAACATGGGGGCACTGGAACCGTTGAAAGATCAGCGGGGATGGAGTATTCAGTCCAATAAAAAAGCTTTTGCTTTTATCGCTCTGTTGTACGCGATTGTATTGTTGGTAGGGGGGATCAGCGGAGCGACAAGTCCGCTCCGCCCTTTGGAGATGTTTATCCCATCCAAGTCGGTGATTGAGGTCAAAGACGCACCCCATAAAAGCTTTCTCAAAATCACTTCTCTTGAGGAACTAAACGCGATTGTGGAAAAAAATAAAGGGAAAAAGGTGATGGTCGATTTTTATGCCGACTGGTGCACCTCCTGTAAAGAGTTTGAAGCGCAGACGTTCAGCGATGAACATGTGAAAACGGCGATGGACGCATTTGTATTGGTTCAGGTCGATTTGACGGCAAATGACGAAGCATCGAAAACCATCAGTGAAAAATTCGGTATTTTCGGACCTCCGGCGATCCTCTTTTTTGATGAGGAGGGGATACGGTTGAAAAGTGCCGATATCATCGGATTTAAAGAGCCGCAGGAATTTTTAACCCATTTGCAACAAGTAGAAGGAGAATAATATGAGATATTTGCTATTAGGATTGATTTTGATCGCTTCCTCGGCATGGGGAGAACTCAAATGGGCACCGTCATACGATGCTGCATTGGCTCAGGCGAAAAAAGAGAAGAAATACGTCATGGTAATGCTCTCCAGAGAAGGGTGCCCTGCATGCGAATACATGGAAGATATCGTATTTGAAGAGAAAGCGGTCTCTTTGGCCATCGAAAAAAGATTTGTACCGGTCCATATCGATATCCATAACGATCCCCTTCCGGATGGATTAGGGTACATCGGTACCCCGACATTTCATTTTATCGATGCAAAAGAGAAAAAGTTGGGGCGTCATGACGGAGGGGCAAATATCCCTACTTTTATGGGAATATTGAGAAATATCAAATAGTTCCGAAAGGAGAGGTTCTTTAATCTCTCCCGCATTTGACAGATGCGGGTAGCTTCAGGGGGGTGCAGGGGACAAATTGTCCCCGCCACTTTACGGGCTTTGAGCGAAAAGTGCATAATATTAGATCAGTTATTTCTCCCGCATCCGAAAGATGCGGGTAGCTTCAGGGGGTTGTAGGGACTTTAGTCCCTGCCACTTTACGGGCTTTGAGCGAAAAGTGCATAATTTAGGTAGAAGCGCTAATTAAACGCTCCATGATGTAGAGCTGCATATTTTTGTGCGGTATCTCTTTTTCGAGTGCATCCGAATAGATCTTTGCCACCTCTTTCGCATGCAGATCATAATCAAAATGGGGAAAATGGTTCTCCCATGCGCTTTTGATAATTTTTAGGGCTACGGTATCGAGAAGGTACTCTTTGAAGATTGCATAGGTTGCAAAAAACATTCCGGTAAACAATACCGCCATAATAATAAGCAAATGGCAATCAATTTTAATCAGTGTTTTGTGAAAAATGGCAGATGTCGGCAAAACTATCAAATGCCAAATAATAATAAAGACAATATAGCTTCTCCCCACACTCATTTTAAAGCCGGGAATTTTCCCCTCCAGTTTAAGCCCGTCTTGGTACATTTTATTGGTTTTGAGAAGATCACGAAATAACAACGGACCATCTGCAAGTGTAAAGATATAAGGGATGATTTTTTCATCCGTATAGCGGCGAATTCGGGTTTTTGCCCATAAGAAAAGTCTAGTCATGTTCTTCCTTAATAAGTGTGCTGACACGTTTTGCGCTGCCGTGCCCTAGCAGGTCCCGCAGCCTTTTGGCATCCTGAAAAAATGCCTCTTTATCCATTTGGAGATAGGTATTATACAGATTTTGTCCATTGACTTCGTTTTGAAGAAATTCCGGATGGAGCGGTCGATGATATTTATGGGAAAATAAGATATTTCCAAGTCCGACATAGTTCAGTTTTACCAGTCTCTTGGCAATGGCGTAATCGAGCGGTTTGGCGATGTAGGCGAGGATAAACGGGGTACCGATGAGTGCCGCTTCGAGTGTTGCCGTACCGCTGCAGATAAATGCAAAATCAGAATCAGCCAGACTCCGGTGCGCTTCATGGGTAATTTCAAATGCCGAGATGTCTCCGTACAGTTCCCGGATTTGTTCCGGTGTGAAATGGGAGGGAATTACCAGCAGTGCACGGCATGTCAGCATCCCGCGAACTTCACGAAAAGCACCCATGAGTCGTTTTATTTCCCCCGGACGACTGCCGGGCATAAAGGTGATTTTTCCGGTGGGGAGAAGATTGTTTTTTTGAATCGTAATCTCGTCGAGCAGAGGATGCCCTACATATTCAATAGGGGCGTTTTTGGAATAGTACGAGGGTTCGAACGGCAAGATAGAGGCAAGTTTCGTGATGGTTTGTTCGAGGATCGGTATCCGTTTTTTTTTCCATGCCCATGCTTGGGGGAGGATATAATAAATGATCTCTTTATCGGGATAACGTTTACGGATAGCCCGTGCCAGCGGCAGATTAAATCCGGAAGAATCGATGAGCAGCACTTTATCGGCCGCACCGGCCAATTCAACCATCGTATTTTTGAGCCGGAAAAAAAACGGGAGTTTTTTCAGCGCATCCACAAATCCCATCACCGAAGTAGCGCGCAAATCGACGATACTCTCCCCCAGCGAAGCGTCAAAAATACCGGATAGCTCTATCTCATCCCCTAATTCTTTGACCAAATAGCCAAAATGGATATTGGCGGAATGTTCCAGTGCACTGACAAGAAGTTTCATGATCCCCCATCCCCTCGAATAGTAAATTCATTTTTATTGTTACTTTTGTTTTCATGAAACTCACTCAAAAATGTTGTCAGCAGATCAATCTCCTTGTCCGTCAGTTGGAGCGCGAAAGGGATCATGAGTTCGGATTGCTGGCTGTTTCCCCGTTTGGCGCGAAAATTTTTGAGCTTATATTCCAGAAACGTTTTGCGCCGATACGCAAGAGAAGGGTATTCATGCGTTCCGGCCGCCGATACACCGTGGCATCCGTTGCACCCTTTTGAAAAGTAGAGTTTTTTCCCTTCATCGTAGGGAGCGGGTGCAGCCACAAGGGGCATTATCGTCATTAAGATCATGATGAATTTTTGCACTCTAACCCTTTTTAAACGTTTCTTAGATTAAAATAACGTAATTATAGCGAACGGGAGTTAATATGGTCATTTCGGACGTCATTATCTGTGATGCACAAGGGGAGCGCAAAGGAGATGTAAGAATCGAAGAGGGTCTCATTACCCAGATTGGAGAAAATCTTACCGATCATGAAATGATCGCGGGATCCGGATGCTATTTACTTCCCGGATTGGTAGATACCAATGTACGGCTCAAAGATTCTCAGCTCAGCGGTAAAAATCTTGAGTCCCTGTCACGACGTGCATTAAAGGGGGGGGTGAGTACCGTCATTCTTGCCAGTGATTCTCATCCGCGTATTGATAATGAGATCACACTGGAATTTGTTCAGCAGCATCGCAATCTTGCAAACGGAGCGACAATCGAGACAACGCTCAGTGCATTGAATGAATCGGGAGCATTGTCCAATATCGCCATTATGCTCAAAAGAGGGGCGTTAGCGGTCCATACCTCGACCCTCACCGATTATAACCTTATCAGCCGTATTGCCCAATATTTAAAAATGGCCAAAAGACCGCTGTTTTACAAAGCGGAGGACAAAAGTCTGTTTGAGAGCGGTGTGATGAGCGACGGAGATGCGGCAACCCGCTTGGGACTTCCGGGGATATCCCCTCTAAGCGAAATTGTCCATATCGCCGCAATGATAGAAATCGCACGTCATTTTGAGATTACGATTATTTTTAAAAGTGTTACCGAACCCCGTTCGGTTGAACTGATTGCCCAGGCCGCCGCACAAGGTATCGATGTGCAGTGCGAAGTCTCCATTCACCATCTTCTCCACAGCGACAAAGCCTGCAACGGATTTGATTCGGATGCGAAAATAAATCCCCCTTTGGTAAACGCCGAGAAACAGAGTTTTTTGAGAGAGGCTCTAAAAGAGGGGAAAATCAATTCTCTTACCGCATTGCACCAGCCGAATTCCGATGTTCATAAGGACATCACTTTTTTTGATGCCAGTTTCGGAACGACATCGATTACGGAGTATTTACCGTTGTGCTATACCCATCTTGTGAAAAGCGGTTTGGTGAGTATGAGCCGTTTGATTGATCTGGCTTCACGTGCTCCGGCAGCACAGGCGGGAATTTCGAGAGGTTTGATTGAGGTAGGACAAAAGGGAGATTTGGTGTTGTTTGATCCGAACACAGCTACTCCGGTTGTCCATCATCATAGTTTGTATAAAAACGAGGTTTTAGAAGGGAAAGTCATCATGGCCCTTTGCAGGGGAGAGTGGAGCCATTTTTAACATCACTGCTTGATCAATAACTGATGTTACGCACCTTGCCCTAGCAAGTGCAACATGGGAAATTATTCTCCCGCATCCGAAAGATGCAGGAAGCTTCAGGGGGTTGTAGGGACTTTAGTCCCTGCCACTTTACGGGCTATGAGCGAAAAGTTCATAACATCAGATCGGTTATCTCTCCCGCATCCGGAAGATGCGGGAAGCTTCAGGGGGTTGTAGGGACGCTAGTCCCTGCCACTTTACGGGCTTTGCCCGGAAAGTGTGTAACATCATAATGATTTAGCGTTACGAAACTCCGCAATTTCCGCTTCCACCATCGCATCGATCATGGTTTTATAGAGGCTAGATAAAAGATTGGGTGAAACACCGAATTCCATCGCACGAGAACGGACACGGTCCATGACCGCTTCCATCCGTTCATCCCCTTTTATTTCATCGATGGAGTGCTTAAACAGTGCCGCTTGTTTGACATAAGCATTGCGCGCGGCAATCAGTTCGACAATTTGATCATCCAGCCGGTCAATATGGCAGCGAACATCTTCTAATGAGTGGCACTCTGAAATTTTCATAAATACGGTCCCTCTTCTCTGAAATCAATTTTTTGGATATCTGTTAACTGACCTTACGCACCTTGTCTAAACAAGTGCGTAACATCAGCTGTCAACGTAAAAGAATTATACCATTTCTCTGATTTGTCACCTTTGAGCACTTTTCTTGGTATCAGAATATGTTATTTTATAAATTTATCAAAAATTTATAACTTATTATACAATTTTAAGAATAGGATGATTATGATTGTGCAGACTATGAAATCATAGCTTATCACTCAACATTTGTACATCAAGGAGAATTCCACAATGACGATCTCAAGACGTGACTTACTAAAATTTGCAGGGATCAGTGCGGCGGCAGCTGCTGTATCCGGATGTGCGGCAACGGGCGGTGTTGCTGCTCCATCGGCTTCGGCAGCCCCGGCTGGAAAAATGATCGGGAAACATCAAGTACTGATCATCGGGGGAGGCTGGGGCGGTTTGACCGTTGCCAAAGAACTCAAAAAAATTGATTCAAATTTTGATGTGGCGATAATCGAGAAAAATGATAGCTTTATGTCGTGTCCGTTTTCAAATGCGAATCTCGGCGGGATTAAAGGGGTTAATCTCGGTACTTTGACCCACGATTACGCGCAAGCGGTAGAAAATTTTGGATACGGTATGCTGCATACGACCGTAACCGGGATTGATCGTGCGGCCAAAGTGGTTCATACCTCCAAAGGGGATGTCGGATACGATATCTTGGTTCTCGCACCGGGAATATGTTATGACTACAAAGGGCAATTTCCGGAGTGGTCCGATGCAAAAATCGCTAAAGCACGCCGTGTTGCTCCGGCAGCATTAGTCCCGGGTGGTGAACACATCGCGCTGGATCGTTTGGTGAAAAATCTGGAAGAGGGGGATGTCGTCATTACCGTTCCGGCCGGAAAATACCGCTGTCCTCCGGCACCGTTTGAACGTGCCAGCATGATCGCTAACTATTTGAAAAACGAAGGGCTTGGCGGCAAAGTCATTATTCTGAACGAAACGGCCGAAATTGCTAAAGGGGCCGCGTTTAAAGAAGCATGGAAAGAGGTCAATAACGGCAATGTCGAACATCGCGATAACTGTAAAATCAGTGATGTTGATTTTGATAAAAAAGAGATTACTTATGTTCAAACCGTCTTTAAAGACAAAGAGGATACCGAAGGGGTTAAAACGACCTATACGATCAAATACGGCGTATTCAATTTAATACCGCACAATAAGTCGAATCCGATTATTGAAATGTCAGGGGTAGCAACTACTCCGGATTGGTTTAAAAAAGTCAAAATGGCAACCAGTGCCGAAAAACCGGTCTCTTTCCAAACCGCTACCGATAAAGACGTATATGCAGTGGGCGACGTTGTCGGACACGCTATTCCGCCGAGCGGCCAATCGGCGATCTGGTCGGGTAAAGAGTGTGCGAAAGAGATAGCCCATCTCCTTCACGGCAAAAGCTATAGCGTCGCTTCGACCCTTCCGTACAAAAGTGCAAACGTCTGTTACTCATTTGTAAACGGAAATCCGGAAGAGGCGATTATGGTGAATCATGAATTTATGGTTTCAGGTCCCGTTATCGGGAGCAAGGGAAGCGTCCCCAAAGATGAGAAAAGCGGTAAATTCCGCACAAGCGGTTTGGCTAAAGCGACACACGACTGGTATAAAGGGGCTATGCGCGATTTATTCGGTTAATACGCTCTTCTCCCCTAGGGAGAAACTCTCTTTACTTCATTTCGCGCTATAGTATCATTTATAATAACTGATGTTACGCACTGGATTTGTTTTCTGTCATCCTCGGGCTTGATCTGGGGTCCGTCTCGATTCGTTTTCCGTCATCCTCGGGCTTGACCCGGGGATCCATCCCCATAAGAGAGCTGGATTCCCGATCTACCCTAAAGGGCACGTGAAGTCGGGAATGACAAAACCAAAGGCAGCTTTGAATGGCTCAAACCAATAATGTGCGTAAGATCAGATCATAATTACAAACGGACGGACTCATGGACAGAAGGAATTTTTTGAAAATTGTGGCGGCAGGGACAGCCGTGATAGCGGTAAATCCGTCATTGATCCGCAATGAACTTCGTGCCGAAGACGGCAGACTTTACAAAACGTATGAAAAAACCCAATTGGTCGATGCCTCCGGTGCTCCCATCAAGGCTTCGACCTTGGCTAAAGAAACCAGTTACATCTTTAATTATCCCTACGCATCGACCCCGTGTTTGTTGGTAAACCTTCCAAAAGCAACGGCACAGAAAGTAGAGCTGGAATCGGAAAACAAAGAAAAATATCTCTGGGAAAGCGGTGTCGGAAAAGATCGAACGATTGTGGCCTACGTTGCCATATGTACCCATCAGATGACCCATCCCACCCCGAACGACAGTTTTTTCGGTTATGTTCCGACATCGCAAAAAACGATGGCGTATGAAAAAAGCGGGATTATTGTCTGTTCCTCCCATTTATCGGCATTTGATGCCGGTGCGGGGGCAAAGGTGCTTGGCGGTGCCGCTACGCAGCCTCTTGCCGCAGTTGTTCTGGAACATGCCGCTGATGACACCTTATGGGCTGTCGGAATTTTAGGTTCCGACAAATTTCAGGATTACTTTAAGGCATTCAGACCGGAATTAAAAGAGTTTTACGGGGGAATGGCGGAAGCAAAAACATTGGTTTCCCTATCCGCCAAAACGGTTAAATTGACCGAATACTCCAAAGAGCTTATCCAATATTAAAAGGGGTCACGATGAAAAAAGGTTTAACGGCACTTCTCTTGGCGGCTTCACTTTTCGGATCGCTTCAGGCAGCGGGTACGGATCATCGCAGTATGCTGATGAAGGATATGCGCACCATGCTTGATGCCATGGAGCAGATTCAACGAGGCGGGCTTTACAGTTCGTCCGACGATATGAAAACGGGGGTGAAAAAGCTTCAGGGAACCCTTAAAACATTGGAGAGCGAAGATATTAAATGGATATTACCGAAAGATCAGGTGTATGCGTATAAGTTTGCCCAAAAAACGGCAAGCATGCTGCGGCTCTATTCGGATGATATGATTGCCTCCATTGAAGCAGGACGGATGGATGATGCACTGGAAGATTATACGCAATTGCTTAAACAGTGTACATCGTGTCATATCCGTATTCGTAACTGGTAACGGATCTTACGCACTCGATTCGTTTTCCGTCATCCTCGGGCTTGACCCGGGGATCCATCTCCATAAGGGAAAGTGACATTCCCGCTTGTCGGGAATCTTCAAAAAATACTTTTTTGTCTTCAAACTACACTTTTTTTCAAAAAAAAAGTGCTTCGTTGATATTTTTGATCCAGATAAAGAAAAATTTATGTTGCAATTGTTATGATAGCCTCAAGTTTCAGAAATAATTTAATTCTGAACGCTTTTTTTAAGGAGTAGGGATGAAAATGGTAAAAATGAGTCTTATCGCTGTAATGGCCTTGGGATCAAGCGTATTCGCAGTCGATAACGTAAAAATGAATGGCGATGCTAAACTTTGGTATCAAACATCAGAGTTCAGCGGCCCGGCTGCCGGGACAGGAGCAGGTTCTCAGTCTGAGCAAACTTTTTTTAATAAAGATGCCAATAGTGTAGCAGAAGTAAAGCTAAGCGTTGGAGCAACGGCTGATTTGATGAAAAATCTGAGTGTCGGTGTAAAAGGGACTGCCCTCTCTACCCTTGGATTGGAAAACAATTTGGTGGGAGCAATCCCGGCGGCTAAATTTGACAATTCCGGTGCATCTGTTGCGACACAGTTGGATGATCAGTCATGGGTTGAAGAGGCTTATTTAGCCTATACGATGGATAAAACAACGGCAAAAGTGGGCCGTCAGGCATTGAATACGCCATTGGCATTCTCGGAAGACTGGAACATCGTTTCCAATACGTTTGAAGCGGCGGTATTGTTGAATAACGATCTTCCGAATACGACATTGGTCGGTGCTTGGGTAGGCAAACATAACGGTGTCGGCTTACTAGCACCCGCTGGACGGAATTCAACCGTAGCACACGGTGGAAAATTCAGTACATTCGGAACCGACGGTGCTTACGCATTTGCCGCCGTCAATTCATCTCTTCCGAATACGACGGTTCAGGTGTGGTATTATAATGTCCCTAGCATCGCGGATGCGTATTGGTTGCAAGCAGATACGAAAATCATGGATACAATTAACGTGGGTGTTCAATATGCGGGTATGATACCAAAACTATCACAGGGGACGGTTGTAGCTGCCGGTTATCCTGCAGGTGCTGAAAATTTAGATGCGGTGAAGAAAGATTCAAATGTATTGGCCATTAAAGCGGCAATGGATCTTTCCGGCTTTAATGTGTATGCCGCTTACTCAACCGTCAGTAGCGGTACCCTTGGGTTTTCCAACGTAGCGACAGGGGACAAATCGAGCGTCTATACCTCTCTTGGAAGCGTTTACATGGACGGAGAAATTGCGGCCGCCCCGGATACCGATGCCTGGAAAGTGGGCGCATCGACGAAGTTGATACCGGGAGTAGTCCTCTCTACGAGTTATGCTTCGGCTAAAACGGGTGCAAACACAGATGCCCTTGCCGCTGTCGCCCGTGCAAGTACGCTTAATACCGATTTTACAGCGTGGGACGTTGTTGCAAAAACCAAAGCAGGTCCTGTTGATTTGACGGCGATCTATACACAGTTTGATAAAAACGTTAAAGCGACGGATACTACGGATAAAACAACCGATACTTTCCGTGTGATTGCTGCGTTGAAGTTTTAAAAAACTCTTCTCCTCGCCCCTTCTCGGGGCATACTTCATAATCCTAGTGTTTTGTTTCCGCGCGGGCTCATGCTCGCGTATTTTCATGTGTAATATCAGCTTGGGTGTTTCTCACGCATCGGAAAGATGCGGGTAGCTTCAGGGGGGTGCAGGGGTGAAAAGCGTCAAAAAAGTCAACTGCTTGGCTTTTTTAGCTTAGGAGCCGATGCACGAAGTGCCGGCTGGGCCGTCCCCCGCCACTTTACGGGCTATGCCCGAAAAGTGCATAATATTATTAATGAGAAAATGTAGCATCTTCGACGATAACGGAGTAAAAATAGCCGTAACCGAAATCTTTATCGATGGCAACCGTCCCTTTGGCGGTAACATGATCGCCGACCGTTGCGGTTTGGGTGGATGAGGTAAAGACGATATCGCTGGTCTCTTTGCCACCGGTGCCGTCTTGAATATGAATCCAGGATTTCCCCATGATACCGTCGGAGACTTTAACGACATTACCTTTGATAACAACAGATTTTCCGTTCAATTCTTGCTTTTTGGCAAAAAGATCGGCTACGGTAGTGGTCCCTTTTGCAGCCTGCGGAGCAGCTTTCGTTTGACTCTTCATCTCTATCGGTTTCAACGGTTCTGCCGGAGGTGTCACTTGCGGTTCTCCTCCCATAGCCGGTGTTTCTACCGATTGAGCTTGCGACGGAGCTTCAGGTGCTTGAGCAGGAACTTCGGTTGCCGCTTTTTCAGGCATTTGATTGGCCTCTTCAATTTTGTCATTACATCCGCTAAGGATAAAACAGGCACTAAGCCCTAATGCAACAGTATGTTTACGAATCATTGATAACCCCTAAGTATATTTAATGCATTATTTTAGCATCAGCGACTTAAGGATAGCTCTAAAGTTGTTCAATACGATAAAATTTATCTATATAAATTTAGCTAATGTGATACTAATGTTATAAGTGAGAAAATCATATTTCGAAAGTGGCGATTTATACCCCAAATAGCGGTACAAATCGCCCTTTTTTATTGACATCAATTATTGCTTTCTGATATGATGTAAAGTTATTCAATGCGTTTGGTTATGCATTACAGTTTGTAATAGTTTAAAACTTTAGCGAAAGAGACGGAGGGTACAATGAAAAAAATCATGGTAGTGGCTGCAATGGCATGGAGTACGTTTCTCTTCGGTGCGGTTGATAAATCAGCCGGCGAAGCGATTTTTAATGATCGAGGATGCGTGATGTGTCATCAACGTGATATGGAAACGATCGGACCCTCAGTCCGAACGATCGGAATTCGTTACAATGCCAACGAGAACGGATTGGTCGCCTATTTAAAAGGGCAGGGGCAGCCGATTGTTTATCCGGAACGCGCAGGGGTAATGCAGCCGCAATTGATGAAAATCGGGAACCTTTACGAAGACGAATACCGTTCTCTCGCCCGGTTTATCATTCAATCGTATATGCGCGTTGATTTTTAGGATATAGCTGAACTGCTGACCTTACGCACCTTCTCTAAACAAGTGCGAAAAGGTTAGTAATCTCCCGCATCCGAAAGATGCGGGTAGCTTCAGGGGGTTGTAGGGACTTTAGTCCCTGCCACTTTACGGGCTTTGCCCGGAAAGTGTGTAGCATCAGTGAATAGTGAAGGAAACAGGTAATGGTTAAACACATGAAAAAAATTATACTGACAGCGGCAGCTGTCGGTGGCTTAATGCTAGCGGTTATAGCAACGGCAGGAACGGATAAAGCGAATCAGAGCAGTACGTCAGCCGATTTTGAGCCGAATATGAAAAGCGCCGCAAAAGTGGTCCACCCGCCGTATCAGATGGCCAAAGATGACAAAGACTGTTCTTTCTGTCATACGGAAAAAGACGCTAAAAGCGGTGCATTAAAAATGGACATGCCCGATTTGTGTTATCAGTGTCATGAAGCAAAAGATACCAAAAAATTTATTCATGGGCCGGTAGGGGCAGGGGCGTGTACCGCGTGTCATAATCCGCACGAATCGGAAAATATGAAACTGTTACGATTCCCGAGCATTAATCAGCTCTGTACCTCGTGTCATGCCGATAAAGGGCATTTCCTGAAAAACACCAAACATATCCATCCTCCGGTACAAGATCAATGTACCAACTGTCACGATCCGCACACCGAGGATTATAAGTTTCAGCTCAAAGCAGACGGGAAAATGGACTTGTGTCTGATGTGTCACGTTGAGAAAAAAGAGCATTTGGCAAGTGTCACCCATAAACACGGCGCATTGGAACGTCCGAGAAAATGTCTGGAATGTCACAATCCGCACGGAACGGACACCCCAAGAATGTTGATTAAAGATACCTCGAAAGACCTATGTCTCTCCTGTCACAACGACAAAATGGAACAAGACGGAAGTAAATTGATCAACATGGACAAACACCTGAAAGAACATCCGGATCATCATGGACCGATTTTGTGGGGAGATTGTGCGGCATGCCACAATCCGCATGGATCCGACAACTTAAGAATGCTCAAGAAGCCGTTTCCGGAATCGTTTTATGCAAAATTTGACGAAAAAAGCTATATCTGTTTTGAGTGTCATGAGCCGGCCAAGATTCAGGATGCTGCAACCACTACGGCAACAAACTTCCGTAACGGTACTAAAAACATGCACTTTGTCCACGTAAACAAAGACAAAGGGCGCACTTGCCGCGCATGTCACGATTTCCACGGCACGAAAGAGTATCCGCATCACCTTCGGCTAAAAACAAGTTTCGGTGCGATTAACTTCCCGATTCGTTATATTGAGACACCTACGGGCGGTTCGTGTGCTCCGGCCTGTCATGCGCGTCGACATTACGATCGTGAAACTCCAAAAGAAAATCTTAAATAAATGGGTTTTCTTTCTTCAAAGAGGGGAAAAATCCCCCTCGTCTCTGTCGTTACTCTTTTTTTCCTGATCATCGGATCCACCCCTTTAGCTGCATCATCACTTGAGATTATACGACCCGCTGTGAAAAGCATTGTGGATGAGAGTGAAATTTCGGTGGTCGTCAAAATCACGGATCCATCCGTCACCAAAATCGGATTTACCGATGGGGAAGGTGTTGAAGTATTCCGCGATCTGAAAGCGGGAAAGCGGATATATTGCCAATCGCTTAAAGCTAAAATGGGGGAAAACCGTATAAGTGTTACCCCTTATGCCAATAATGAAAAAGGTGAAAGCAAAAGCGCATCGGTTTTTTACCGTGCAGAGGTTTTTGCCGGCTTTCAGGAAGCCCCTTCGGGATACAAAAAAGTCTCATTTCATATGGACAAAGAAGAGCAACTTTGTAAGACATGCCACAAAATGATACAAAGTGCTGCCCAACATGTGGTTCCCGATAATCCCGAAGATTCCACCTGTTTTCAATGTCATAAAAATCTGGTGAATCGGGCAAAAGCGCATGCCCCTTCGGTGAACTGGTTGTGTACCGAATGCCATACGGGACAAGAAGGGGAATACGGGAATGAGGAGACCGGTCAATCCAAATACGCCGCCCCCAACCCGATAATGGAGCGTTGTTTCAGTTGCCATGAAAATATTAAGGCGATTTGGTTTGCCCGCAAATCGGAACACGGCCCGGTTCGTGACGGGCGATGTAACCGATGCCATAATCCCCACTCATCAAATGAGATATTCTTCACCCGTAAGCCGATATGGGATTTGTGTACGACATGCCATTCCGAAAAGGCATCCGGCGTTCACGTGATCAGCAGTTTCGTCCGTGCCAGTTCCCATCCGACCCGAGGAAAACCCGATCCCGCACGCCCGGGACGAGAACTGGTCTGCTCCGGCTGCCACGACCCTCATGGATCCGAAGGGATCTATCTTCTCCGTACTAAAGGCAAAACGGCTTTTAGTGTCTGCAACCGCTGTCACCAAAAGTGAAGTCTCATTAAATTATTTTTTTTAATATTACTGTTTAGAGCTTCAACGCTCTAAACACACATATTCCCCACTCCGCCCCTATAATAGGGTTCTCAAGAGTATTTATCCTTTCAATTATTCATCTAGTTTATCACAAAGTTGTTTCATATAATAGACTCTAATGTAACTGATAACAATTTTATTAATTAGCTTAATTGACGCTTAAGTAATATGGGATTACAATTTGGTTGCATTAAAATTAATGGAGGTGCGTTATGTTTACCTTTGAAAGAGTTATTAAGTCGGCTGCTCTTATTGCGGCCCTGAGTGCGACAAGTGCTTTTGCAGTGTCCAACATTACTATTACAAAACACAACCTTTCATCCGGAGGAAGTGGTACGATTAAATCTGCTACCGGTGATAGTAACAACGAGATTTGTGTCTACTGTCATACTCCGCACGCCGCGAACACAGCCTTTAGCGGTGCTCCGTTGTGGAATAAGAAATCGGATACAGCAGCAGGTGCATTTACAATGTACGGTAGAACAGCTGCAAATCAGGCGGGAGTTACCATCGCCGGCACGGCAACGGCGCAGCAGCCGAACAACCCTTCAATGGCGTGTTTGAGTTGTCATGACGGTGCCAGTGCGATCAACTCCATGGTCAATATGCCGGGTTCCGGCGGATACAATGCGGGTAATCAGCAATATGCGGCATTCGGAGCAACGGGAGCGGGTACTGCATTCAAAATGCCGGCGGGACTTACTCAGATCGGTACCGATTTGTCAAATGACCACCCGGTATCTATTCCGTACAATGAAGGTAATGCAAGCTTAAAAGCGGTCAGTACGACGTTGAGCGGATGGGCTGGTGCTGGTACGATTGCTAACCTGCTTCGCGGCGGCAACGTGGAGTGTAGCAGTTGTCACGATCCACACGAAGGGACAAATCCAACATTCCTTCGTACGACAAATGCCGGAAGTGCTCTCTGCCTCGGTTGTCACGGGAAATAATCTACTTCTCCTTTTCATTATCCCCCCGCAAGGGGGGATCCATATTTTATTTTTTAAATTTACAAATGTAAATGTCCTATAATATTTTTTTATAATGATTTTCATTTCTGAATTTAAATAGAGTATAATACTTTAAAATACTGTTTGCGGAGGAGATGATGATCAAAAATGCAATTTACATATTGGGTTTGTTAATACTGCCTATAGTGTGGAGTGGATGTGCGGCACCGGGGCCAAAAAAAGAGGAACGATTTGTAGCACCTTCGCTTCCCGATTTGCCAAAGATTTTTCACATAGCAAGCTATCGGGGGGAAATGGATTTTACCGATAGGAGCGCGTTGGACTCTTTCATCGGAGAAGAGAGTGCGTTTACAAAAAATATGGTAAAACCCTACAGTGTGAGTGCGTACAAAGAGAAGATTTATGCGACCGATACGGCCCAAGGGGTTGTTTTTGTTTTTGACCCTTTACTCAAAAAAGTCTCTTTTATCGGCGATCAATCGACTGGACGGCTTGCTTTACCCGTTAGCGTCGCGTTTGACGGAAAAGGGTTGGTATACGTATCGGATGCAAAGTTAAAAAGGGTCTATGTGTACGATCTTAACGGAACGTTTCAAAAAGCTTTTGGAGAGAAGGATGAGTTCTACCGTCCTACCGGAATTGCCATCAATCGGGAACTGGGGATATTGTATGTGGTGGACACCTTGGAACACAATATAAAAGTCTATTCTCTGGACGGGCGGAAAATGTATACGATCGGAAAACGGGGAGAAGAAGACGGGGAGTTTAATTTTCCGACAAATATCAATATTGACCGTCGAAACGGTAATCTTGTTGTCGGGGATACCCAAAATTTTCGTATTCAGATTTTTGATAAAAATGGAAAGTTTATCTCAAAATTCGGAAAACTTGGGGACCGACCGGGTATGTTTGCCCGTCCAAAAGGGGTAGCCGTTGATACGGAAGGGCATATTTATGCTGCAGACGGAGCCTTTAACAATATTCAGATTTTTAATGATAAAGGGGAGCTTCTCCTCTATTTCGGCAGTACCGGAACGACTCCCGGGACGTTTCAACTCCCTACCGGTCTATATTGCGATGAAGAAGATCGTCTCTATACGACCGAAGGGTTTGCCGCCCGGGTTCAGGTATTTCAATACATCAGTGACAGATGGAAAAATGCCCACCCCAACGAATATCAAGAGCTTTTGGAGAAAAAATGAAAATAAATAGTTTAAATACTATTCTGGCGATATTACTATCGGTTTGCAGCGTTGAAGCTGCTGCGGTCCCTGAAAAAGTTGTTGCTACCGTCAATGGAATCGCAATCGGTCAAAAACGGGTCGACAGGGAAGTGCGTGCATTGATCCCCCAGTCGAGTTATCATGCGACTGTTACCGATGAGAAGAAAAAAGAATTGGAAAAAAAGGCGATTGATCAACTGATCAACAAAGAGCTTTTGTCTCAAGAGGCAAAAAATGAAGGGATTGTCGTATCGGCAAAGGAGTTATCCGATGCGGAAGAGACCATTGTTAAAGGGTACTCGGGGCGTAAAAATTTATTGCGCGTTCTTACGCAAGCCGGTATGTCTGAGAATGATTTACGGTACGAATTGATGGCAGAACTATCGATTGGAAAGCTGTATAAAAAGAAGATTGAAGTCGCATTCTCGGATAATGATTTAAAGGAGTATTATGAAAAAAATAAATACAAATTTAAAGAGCCTGAAAAAATCAATGTTCAAATGATTTATACCCGTAACGATCCCGAAATAAAAAATGGGGGAGAAATTGCCAAAAAGCGGATTAATGACGCAATGGCAAAGATCAAAGCGGGTGATGATTTTGAACTTGTGGCAGAAAAATACTCCAATGATATGACGCGTGTCAAGGGGGGGAATCTCGGTATGATTCACAAAGGGAGAATTGAAAACGTTACGGCCGAAAATGTCGCTTTCGCCCTTAAAAAAGGGGAGACGAGCTCCATAGTGGAGACCGATATCGGCTATTTTATTTTTCATCTGATTGATCGAAAAGATGCGAATCAACTTGATTTTAAAACCGTTAAAGAGAAATTGCGTGATGAGTTAAAGACAAACCGGGAAAAAGAGAAAATGGAGGCGCTTCTGGATGCGTTAAAAAAACAGTCAAAGATTACTAGGTAATTTTTCAAAGTATGCTGTTTATGGACAAATCAACATCTTTCTGGATACTTCCGCTCTTTCTTACCCCGTATCTTTACGGAGAGGGGACCGGTTTATTAACCCGTGGTCTTTACGGAAATGTTGAATACAGCTACAATCAAGATATTATTTCTGATCAAAATAACAGAGCTACCCAAAACTCATTTGCGCAGAGATATACCCTTGGAAAGCGTGGATCGATTTACAGCCCTAATTTGCTCACGTATCTTTTGCAGGGTTCATTTCTCGTCAATGAATCTAAAAATGAATCCAGTACAACATCGGGCAGTTACAGTACGAAAAGTTCCAATTATCGTTTAAATACCAATTTCTTATCCGCAACTGTTTATCCATTCTCGGTGTATGGAGAAAAAACGACTACCCCGTATTCGAGTGTTCAAACCGGTTCATCTCTCTCCTACAATGAGACATCGGATCGATACGGTATAAATGGTAATGCGCGTCTCTCCGGTGCAAACCTTCGCTATGGGTTTACTAATTCAAACCTTCAGCGAGATGGAAGTTTTGACAGCGAAACACGTAATAATGACGATTATACCGTTTCCATCTCCCAATCCTACACGGAGGGGGGGGTATCGGCTTCGTATAGCGATTCTACCCGTGACTATGTACGCAATGATAAAAGTAACGGCATGAATCAGTTGTGGAGCGATAAAAACCGTGATGCGACCATTAACGGAAATTGGAATATTGATAAAACGTTGAAAGCTACGTCAATACTGAGCTATCGTGACAGCAGCTATATGAATATTAAAAATCTTACAGCAAATGCCAATCTCTACTGGACTCCGAACGACAAGTATAACGGAGGTGTTAATCTTAATGTCAATAAGATGGGAGATATAACCAATACAGTGATCGGCGGTAATTCAAATTATCGACTGACGCCTGAATTTATGACTACCCAAAATGTGTCACTTTACCGTTCTGCCGGAGGGTTTGGCGACCAAACAATGGGGAGCGCTTCACTGGGTGGAAATTATTCTAAAACATTGGAAAACGACCTTACCGTCAATACCGGGGTAAGTCTCTTTGCTAAAACGGAAAAGAATAATATGCCGTCGGATTTGAATATGACGACTCGGGATCGAGATATGTATTCCTATACCATCTCAAGCGGTGCTTCCAAAATGATTAAATCCATTAAGACAAATATCTCCGCTAATGTGTCGTATTATGACTCTTTTTCGACGTTGGAAGAGAAGACAAAACGGTTTAACGCAAATCTAATGTTGAGTTCTACCATCGCAGAAGATATAAACTACCGATTATCCGTTTATTATATAAAAGATGAGAACCAGTTTTTATCCGCTATGGATGGTAATTTCAGTTATCAATCTTCTGAAATACTAACGCTAGACAACAGTATCAACTACGTACAGGATATTGGATTTAGAGGTAAATTAACAATGGGAGGAGGTGTTATGTATTCGGTTACGAAATCCGATAAAGAAGCAAGTATGAGCCGCGTTGCTCCCCATGTTTCGAGCAGTTTCACTTACCAGTTTTTCCAAGCGATGTTTTTTAACTCGATGCTTTCTGCTTCGCAGGATTCGGTGAGTGATTTAACGAACTATTCAGCCAGCATGGGATTAAATTATACATTACGGATGGTTACGATGTCATTGGGTGGCCGTCATATGCAACAAAAAGGCGGTACGAGTCAAGACAGAGCCCAAAGCTCGGCTTATTTTAAGATATCGAGACGATTTTAGAAAAAGGGTAGTCATGAATAAGAAACTTTCGATCTGGATTGGGTTGGTAAGTGCTGGGGCATTGCTGCTTCATGCATCTGAGGTAGAGCGGATTGTTTGGCCCGCACCTCCCGATCCGGCCCGATTTGAATATGTCGGATCGATTACCAAAGGGGATGATTTAAATATCAAACCGGGATTTTGGAAAAAGATTTGGGATTATATCGCCGGTAATCAGACCAGAATACTGGCAGCACCTTTTGGAATCGATATCGATTCCAACGGGAAAATGTATGTCGCAGACGGCGGCAATCAGTCCCTCTTCATATTTGATCCTACTGAAAACGAAATGAGGGTGATTGAAGGCTTTGGTGAAGAGCGGTTTATTTCCCCCGTTGATGTGGTTTGCGATAATCAAGGGCGTATTTATGTTTCCGATTCGGCACTCGAAAAGATAGCGGTCTTTTCACCTGAAGGGGAGTTTCTTTATGCTTTGGGTGAAGGAGAGGTTAAAATATCCCGTCCGACAGGATTAGTCATTAATAACGAGTTGGGGAGAATTTATGTCTCGGATACCCTTTCGGGAGTGATTGTGGTCTTTTCCCTTGAAGGGAAATTTATAACGACAATCGGTGCGGAAGGGTCAGGTGAGAGAGAATTTAATCGACCTACCTATTTGGCACTCGACAAAGCAGGCAACCTTTATGTTGCCGATTCGATGAATCATCGGATACAGGTGCTGGATCCGAATGGAAAATTTCTCCGTATGTTTGGTAAACTGGGAGATAAAATCGGCAATTTCGGGAGTCCGCGAGGTGTAGCGGTGGATAGGGAAGGTAATATCTATGTTGCTGATTCTTTATTCCATTCAATACAGATATTTAATCCTGAAGGTAAATTACTGTTGGTGATTGGCCATTTTGGGGAGAGAAAGGGAGAATTTTCTTCCCCGAAAGATATTGTGGTTGACCGTGACGGCACTCTTTATATCGCCGATTTTTACAATATGAGGATTCAGAAGATCAAAAAACTTCCTAATCCGGAAAGTGGGGAGCTACAATGAAAATGCAATATGCTATCAGATCGGTATTGATTTCTTTGTTTATGGTCAGTGCGGCAGAAGCTGCCATTATTAATACAAAGCATAATTTTTCCACAACGGGAGTCGGAACAATTAAAGCAACCGGGGAACAGGAGGTGTGCATCTTTTGTCACATTCCCCATAATTCTCAAGCGGGTACGGCGCCGTTATGGAACCGCAGCATGCCGACATCTTCTTATACTATGTACAACAGCGACTATCTGAACCGGATGAATTATGCGACACCGACGGATTTGGGAACGGCCCCCGGGACACCGGGAACCCTTTCACGTCAATGCCTCAGCTGCCATGACGGCACCGTCGCGGTGGGATCGGTTTATGTGGTTCGTGGGACACTTATGGGGAATACTCAGCTCGCTATGAACCCGGCTGCAGTGAATCCAAACGGGACGATGCCGGCTTCAGCACAAGGATATATCGGAACCGATTTGAGAGGACATCACCCCGTCGGATTTGAATATGATCCCTCCAAGTTGCTTGCGTTTGGAAGCGGTACACGTACGGCTGAACTTAAAAATCCCCCTACCGCACCGATTAAACTTCATACCTATGCAGGTTATACCGGAAAACAATACATCGAGTGTACCTCGTGTCATGATCCGCATACCGAAAATAAGAAATTTTTACATGTGACCGGAGGAGCGTCTCAGGCGGCCAATGTGGTTACGACGTGTACCTCATGTCACAGTAAAACCATGGTCGGAGGGCCGCCTTCAGCACATAATACTCATGGTTCCCCGTATTTCGATACGGCGGTCTTGGCCGCTTACGATAATGGTGCAGGTGGAGGGGTCAATGTAGCCATGATGTTTTGCGTCAATTGCCACAGCCCGCACAAAGGGAACAGCAAACCCTATATTTTAAGACAGGTGGAACAAAATACCTGTTATCTGGGTGCCGGAAGCGCGCGCAATGTGACGCCGTGTCACGGGACGGGGACAAGAGCAAGCGGTAATGATGTTGAATCGATTCTTAACCGAACGTATGGACATCCGGTCAATACGATAGATGGCGTCCATACCGATCTTGATACCCTTTACGGAGAGGGAAACACGCGTCCGGACGATACGGCCGGTAAGGGGTTGAAGTGGAGCGACTCAAAACATGCCGAGTGTCTAGACTGTCATAACCCCCATTTGGCGGGGTTGAACAAACATGCAGCTGCTGCAGACTGGTATCCGACGACCCCTTCGAACAGTGCCGGATTGGCACAGGGATATGCCTTGTTCGGTGTTCCCGGTGTTGAGCCCTCATGGTCGAGCCGCTGGACGCAGCCGACCACCTTTACAACGCAGGAACGTTCGACTAAAGAGTACCAGATTTGTATGAAATGCCACTCCTATTGGGGTCTAGGAGCCGCTACTCCGGGAAGGGGGGGGGAAACGAGTCATCTTCTTTCGAAGCATACCGGAGTATATGCGACCGATCAGGCATGGGAATTTAACCCCTATAACCGAAGTGCCCATCCGGTAGTCATGTCATCAAAGAATATGGTAATATTGGGGGTTGGGTCATTGACCTACGGAGGAAACGGTACTGCGGCGGGGCGTTATGCGCCGCCTCTCGCAGCAACTTACCTAAAGGCACCATGGAATACGAGTCCCGGAACGCAAACGATGATGTGCTCCGATTGTCACGGTGCGGAAGATGAAACGACAAGCGGGGTAAAAGGGCCGCACGGTTCAAGCAGATCCTATATGCTTAAAGGGGCAAACGGATATTGGCCGGCCGGTCCATCCGGGACTGGAACGGCGGTTACGGGTGGTAATTTGTATAAAATAACGGATATTCCGGCAGGAGGAAGCGGTGAAATTTTTTGTCTAAATTGCCACAATCCGATTAATTATCCCCACAAAACATCTGGAGGCGGTTCTGGAGGGATGAAAGGACTGATGTGTGTCGAGTGTCATGTCGCGATACCGCACGGTTCTCCCGTATCGCGGCTGCAAGGGTATAAAACAATGCCGCAGCCTTACAATTATTCGGTTGACGGTACGGATGCGGGACGGATGCTTAAACCTGAAGGGTTTTTCCGTCAAAGTGCCGCAGATGGGACCTATACGTCCAATTCCGATAATATGTGGGCAAACGGATGCGGAGGTGGCGGTAACGGATGTCATGGCGGCGGGCCGAAAGCAGGGATTACGTATGATTCGTATCCGTAAATCAGCTGTTGGTTCGGTACTTTTTTTTCTTATCTCAACGGGGCTTTTTGCCTCGGAGGAATCGATGATCCGTGAAAGTGTACGGCAGTATACGCAGGGGATCATTATTGCTTCGAAAAAAGATCGCGTGGAACACATGGAACCTTTTGCGACCGAAAAACGGGCCCAAAAACTGATGATTTGGATGAAGTCGTGGCATGAAAATAACTATTTTATGGATTCCTCCATCGAAAAGATCGATTTCGGCCCCATTCGGATCGATAAAGAGAAAGCGACCGTAACGACGCAGGAGCGTTGGCGTTGGCGTTATATTCAGATTGTGACCAAAGAGGTGAGCCAGCCCTGGACCCAGTCCGATTATGCAATGCAATACAATCTCGTAAAAATCGGTCCTAGATGGAAAGTGGATGACGCAAAAATCCTCTCTGAAAAAGAGACTCCTCTTTTAAAAGTGAAAAAGTAACCATTTTACGTTACTTTTTTAACACATTAATTATAATCTTTTTCTATTTATCGCGTTGATGCTTTTTGTTTACCGCGATTGTGGTATAAAACCGTAATTTAAAATTTCCAAAAGGGGATTCATGGGGAATCTATTGAAAAAAATCGGTTCATTTCTGATATCGATGCCGTTTATAGTGGCTTTGTTAATCGTATTTGCCGCTGCAAGCGGCACGGCGACGTTTATCGAAAATGATCACGGTGCAGAGACGTCGTGGGGATTGGTGTACGGAGCCAAGTGGTTTGAATTGATTCAAATACTGTTAGGGGTTGGAATCGTGGCGAATATTATCCGTTTTCGGATGTTCTCGCTTAAAAAACTTCCAACCTTGATTTTTCATACCGCATTTTTATTTATTTTGATCGGTGCGGGGATCACCCGTTATACAGGGTATGAAGGTTTGATGCACATACGTGAGGGGGATACCGAAAATCGGATGCTCTCTTCGGACGCTTTTTTACAGATCGATGCGTTAAAAGAGGGTAAAAAATATCATGCGGAAAAAAACATTTATGCAGCGGGTCTGGAAGAGGGTGATTTGGATGAGAAACTTGAAATCGGTGGAAAAGCGGTAACGGTTCGTTTCAAAGAGTTTATCAAAAAAGCGGCGAAAACAGCGGTTGAAGATCCTACGCAAGGTGCTGTTATCGCTTTTGTTATTCCGACCCCCGGCGGACCGGAAAAATTCTTTTTACGCAAAGGGGAGTTTGTTGATGTCGGACCGTTGGCGATCTATTTTGACAAAGCTCCGGACGCAAGCCGTTCGTATCTGAGCATTTCTGAAAAAGAGGGGAGATTTACCTTTGTTTCCAATCGTGACGTCAATTGGCTCCGGATGGATGATCAGCAAAGCGGATCAGCCGCTGCCGGTAATGAAGATGAATTCGCAAAACGTCACCTCTATACGGTAGACGGTGTGCAAATAGCGACAAAAGCGGTCCTTTCTCACGGTACGGTCAAGGTAATCTCCGAAGATGAGTACCGTGCGTCGATGAAAATGGATATGCAGATGAAAGGGGAGGAGCTCTCCGCACTGATTGTTGAAGCGGAATATGACGGCCAAAAACGTGAAGTTGCCCTAATGGGGCAGGGAAAACGGTTCAAAGGGTTTACGGAGAACTTCCGTTTGGGTGACGCGGATATTTCATTGGAATGGGGAGCCAAGCAGATTGAATTGCCGTTTTCTCTCAAACTGGACGATTTTGCCATGGAAAAATATCCGGGTTCTATGAGCCCTTCGTCGTATGAGAGTCATGTGACGCTGATCGATCCTGCTGCAGGGAAAAATGAACCGTTTAGGATTTTTATGAATAACCCACTCGAACACGGCGGCTATAAATTCTTCCAATCTTCGTTTGACCGCGATGAAATGGGAACGATCCTCTCCGTCAACCATGATCCGGGGAAAACTCCGACCTATCTGGGGTATATTTTGTTGGCGCTAGGGCTCTTTTTGAATTTCTTTAATCCGAATAGCCGATTCGGTAAATTGGCACGTACCCGATATGACCGTACCGCCGCATCCCTCATGGCCGTATTCGCCATAAGCGCTCTTTTGTTGACGGCACAACCGGCACATGCGTACGCAGGGTATGAAAAAGATCAGGAGATGGATCTTCCAAGTGTGATCGAAACCGTTAAGAAAATGGATTACGATTATGCCGAAAACTTCGGATCGCTTTTGGTGCAAGACCCCGGCGGACGAATTAAACCGATGGATTCGATTGCCATCGATTTGGTAAATAAGCTCTCCGGCCAAAGTACGGTTATGGGGCTTTCGCACAATCAGGTCATTGTCGGTATGGCTTCCAAACCGGTATTGTGGCAAAAAATTGCGATGATCAAGATCAAACACCCTAAAATAAAAGAGTTGTTAGGGGTTTCAGCGGATAAGAAATACATTGCCTTTACCGATGTTACTGATCAAAGCGGACAATACAAACTTGCTTCGGCAGTCGATGAAGCGATCCGAAAACGTCCGGCTGAACGGGATGAATTGGATAAAGAGTTAATTAAACTGGATGAAAAGCTGAACATTGCCTATAATATTTATACCAGTGATTTTATGAGAATTTTTCCTCTTGAAGGGGATAAAGCTCATACATGGTATAGTCCGGGCAATGCGTTAAAAGAGTTTCCGCAAGAGAATGTTGCTCAAATTACTCAGATTCTTCAGGATAATTTTGTCGGGATGAGCGAAGGGTTTGAAAAAGGGGATTGGTCAACGGCGAATAATGCTCTTAAAAAAATCATCGCTTACCAAAAAATCAACGGTGTAGAGGTCTATCCATCGGAGTTCAGTGTAGCAGCGGAGTTGTTTTACAATAAAGCCGCTGTTTTTGAACGGCTGATCCCTCTGTATTTAGTGGCGGGTCTGATTTTACTGGGGCTTATCTTTGCCCGTTTGTTCAAGCCGACGCTGAATCTGGCTACGGCTCAAAAAATTGTTTTGGGTGTTTTGGTTTTAGGATTTATTGCCCATACGGCCAATCTTGCCCTCCGATGGTATATCTCCGGACATGCTCCCTGGAGTGACGGGTATGAATCCATGGTGTATATTTCATGGACCATTATTCTGGCCGGTATTATGTTTGCGCGCCAATCTGAATTTGCGGTTGCTTCGACAGGTATTTTATCGGGTACGGCCCTCTTTGTTGCCCATTTGAGCTGGCTTGATCCGCAGATCACCAATTTGGTCCCGGTACTTAAATCGTACTGGCTCTCGATTCATGTCTCTATTATTACATCGAGTTATGGATTTTTGGGATTAAGCGCATTGTTAGGGCTGATCTCTCTGGTTCTCTTTATTATGCTAGGGAGAGTTTCCAATCCTGAGACGAAGCGGCAGATTGTCATCAGTATCCGCGAATCGACACGTATCAGTGAAATGTCGATGATTATCGGCCTCTCGCTGGTAACGGTCGGAAACTTTTTGGGAGGTGTCTGGGCAAACGAATCGTGGGGACGATATTGGGGATGGGATCCGAAAGAGACATGGGCGTTGGTGACGATTCTCGTGTATGCGGCGGTCGTCCATCTACGGTTTATCCCTAAATTGAATTCGGTATTCTCATTTACCGTTGCTTCTGTGGTTGCGTACAGTTCAGTTATTATGACCTACTTCGGGGTCAACTATTATCTCTCTGGTCTTCATTCGTATGCAGCGGGTGATCCGGTACCGGTACCGGTTTGGGTCTATTATGCGGTAGCTACGGTGTTCGTATTGATTGCCCTTGCTTCTCGAAATCGACACGCAGTAAGCGGAAGTTTAAAAAATACAAATACAGCAGAGGGGTAACCTCTGCGCTGTAAGCACGCGTTCCCCTCTTTTCACTTCTTGCATACATCAAATATTCCTCACATAAATTTCCATATTGATCTTTAAAGTCTCTTTTTTTACGCAATTTTAACGGTGCTAATCTCCATTTAAATATTATTATGTGAAAATGAAAAATATTTATTAAATATATTATTTAAAACTAAAGGGGTGCTCTTATGATGGAATCGGAAAACAGTACCGATCTAAGAGAAAAGCCGAAAAAAAAATTTTGGTTCGGCTGGGGCGGGCTGGCTGCTTTGGCGGGGGGTGGAGTTATTGTCGGGCTTGTCGTGTCGTTTGTAACGGTAGTGGCCGTTCAGGAGACATCCGGAGTTAATTTTTGTTCCGCATGCCATTCGATGAAGCCGATGGCGGAAGCCTATAGCAATGACGTTCATGGAGGATACGGTCACAGCGGTGTCATGGCCAAATGTGCCGACTGTCATCTTCCGCATGAATCGACGCTGGGGTATCTGGTTCAGAAAGCACGGACCGGAATCTGGGATGTATGGGTTGAATCGACCCATGATACCTCTAAAATTGATTGGCATGAGAGACGGGATGAACGTCGAAACTGGGTATACGATTCGGGATGTTTGCATTGTCATGAAAACCTTCTCAGAGGAACCCGACCGAATAAAAAAGCGTTTACGGCCCATAAAGCCTATTTTGCTAAAAAATTGGTCGTACAGGGTGAGGAGGGAAAAGAGTTGGCGCGATGTGTTGATTGCCACAAACACGTAGGACACTATCAGCTTGAGAAGTACCTTCCTGAGGCCCCTGAAGCTCTCGCTGACTCACCTGAGTCAGAGTAAACGGAAGGGATGAAAAATGAAACCATTGTCTAAAGGTAGAATCATTGCTATTGGAGCAGGGATTATTATTATCATCGCAATGACACTAGTAGGGGGGTGGGAAAAGCTTGGCCGATTGGGTGTCATCAGTCAAAATATTGCAACGAATCTGATGCATGCCACACATGGAGACTCTCGCCCTCTGGAACAGATTACAACTCTCTATATTAAGGCAAACACGGGGACGACAAAGAAAATTGATTATCAATATTTGCCCGAAGCGCTCAAACCGTTTAAGGAATATATCCATCCGCCGTTTGAAATGGGCGCATGTGCAATATGTCATGCCCCAAACCGAGCGAAGCCCGCAGCGATTGTGACCCATACCGTGGGTGAACTGTGTTACAAATGTCATGTTCCGATCACAGGGGTGAAGCCAGAAGGCAAAGAGATTGACTGTAATAAGTGTCATAGCCCTCACCATGCGGATAAAGAGAATCTTTTGCGCAACACGGTCAGTGAAACCGTTTGTCCGGCAGGGAAATTTAACGCAGAAACAACGTTGCCGGATATGGGGCATCAAGGACATTAATTAGTCTTCCCGCTCAGTTACTTTTTCTACCTTTGATCTGACCTTACGCACCTTGTCTAAACACGTGCGAAAAGGTTAGTAATCTCCCGCAAAGATGCGGGTAGCTTTAGAGGGGTGCAGGGGACAAATTGTCCCCGCCACTTCACGGGGTATGAGCGGAAAGTGCGTAACATCAGTTAATGACTAAAAAACGAAGAGTGAAATAACAAGGTTAGTAATCTCCCGCAAAGATGCGGGTAGCTTTAGGGGGGTGCAGGGGACAAATTGTCCCCGCCACTTTACGGGCTTTGCCCGAAAAGTGTGTAACATCAGTTAATGACTAAATAACGAAGTGAGAAATAACAATGATAAAGAAATATGGTGTAAAAATCGCACTCCTTTTGGCCGCTTTAGGGATAGTTGCGGTTCTCTATCAGTCAGGGGGAGGAGAAAAATTCGGTCGCTTTATCGCGATTATGAAACAGATTTCTGCCAACGTATTTCAGAAAGATCATGAAGAGAAGATCGATATTACCGATGAAGAGCTCTCCGAAGTGAATATCGATAAGATAGCGCTCGATTTGGAAAATCGGGGGCACAGCTCTTCGGAAGCGTCCCCGGAACCTGCGGCACCAAGAGAAATCCCGATAGATGAAATCCGTTTCGAAGAGCGACCTACCCATACCAAAATGATGATTAAAGAGGCCAAGCCGATCGATCTTAAAGATATTCCCGCCAAGCTTAAACCGCTTAAAAAATACCTGCACGAACCGTTTAAAATGGGAGCATGCCAAATCTGTCACGTTCCCAAGGGAGACAACCCGGCAGCACTGGTTAAAAGCAATATTCATGAAATTTGTTATGAGTGTCATAAAACCAAATATACCAAAGAATTTGATCACAAGCCGGTAAAAGAGGGCAAATGTACGGCGTGCCACGATCCGCACCAGTCCGATGTCCCGAAAATGCTTAGAGGGACTTCGATCAACGACACCTGTTTAAAATGTCATGAGAAGGGCAATGAAGCTAAAGGGATGACAAAATTTATCACGATGAACGGCAAGTTTAAACATAAGCCGGCTGAAAAAAGTTGCTTGGAATGCCATGAACCCCATACGTCAAATTATAAAACATTGATGAAAAAAGAGGTGGGGCTGGAGTTTTGTCTTGATTGCCACAGTTCGATTAAAGATCATAGGGATATGCGCAAATGGATTAACACTGTCCGGTACAAACACGGTGCAGTGAGCGATAGCAAAGGCAAATGCCTTGAGTGTCATGATCCCCATTCCTCGAACTACCGGAGTATTTTGAAAAAAGACCCGGTTCAAGTATGTCTGGGATGCCATGATAAATCGCTGAAAGCCGATGAAGACGGGGGGATGCTGCTCAACATAGGGCAGCATCTGAAAGATAATCCAAACTGGCATAAGCCGATCCGTGATCCTAACGGAAAAGAGGGGGGATGCAGCGGTTGTCATGAACCGCACGGCTCGGATAATTTCAGTATCCTTAAAAAATCGTTTACGAAGAATTTCTATGCCGATCTTGAAAACAAAGATTTTTTCTGTTTTAAATGCCATAAAGAGTCCAAAATAACCGAACGTTTCACGACCGATGACGATATAACTAAATTTAGAGACGGTGATGTCAATCTTCATAATTTACACGTTAATGACCGTAAAGGGCGTGCATGCCGTGCCTGTCACGATGAGCATGCCTCGAAAAATAAACATCTGATTCGTGAGTACACCGATTTTAGCAGCGTTAAATTTCCGCTTCGGTTTGTGGATGCCCCCAATGGCGGCTCCTGTGCTCCGGCTTGTCATAAGAGGTTTGAGTATGATCGGGCTAATCCCAAGGGGATCGGGCAAAAGAAAGAGGGGTAAGGGGGAATCCGATGATTCTAAAAATTTTTTGCTCACTTGGGGTTGTGATTTTCGGATTGTGGGCCAGTGAAGGGGTGGAGATTCTCCACCCGGTAGATAAAAAAATTCATCATGAAGCGTATACCGGGCTTACCGTCAAAGTGCATGACCGTAATATCAGCAAAATTTTGATTCTTACCGATCGAAACGAACGGTATACGCTGGAAATGACAAGGGAGTGCGATGATGTCTGTTCCAAAACGGTTAAACTTCATCCCGGAGAGAATACGATACGGGTTTGGGGATATAAAGGGGAGCATCTGGCCTATGAGGCCAAAAGCGAATTGTATTACGTCTCACAGAGTTTAAAAGGGTACAAAGTGCCCCCTAAATTTTATAAGGAAACCTTTTTTCACACGGACAAAAGTGAAAAAGAGTGTGAGCAATGTCATGATATGAGTCTTAATGAGATGAAAGGGGTCGCTTTTGTCGATGTAGAAGAGTCTAATTGCTATATGTGTCATAAAAAAACAACTACGGGCAAATATGCCCATGCTCCCGCAGTCAATTGGGTGTGCAGCAGTTGCCATAGCGGCAAGCGTGAAGAAAAAGGTAAAAGGGTGTCGGAAATGTCTAAATATCATGTTCCCGACCCGATTCACGTGATATGTTATGGTTGTCATGAAAAAAATAAAGAGATATGGGATAGAAAAAAATACAGACATCTTCCGTTTGATGCAGGTTTGTGCAATAAATGCCATAATCCGCATGCATCAGAGCACTCTATGTTTATACGTGAAGTCCCTAATGTTTTGTGTACCGAGTGTCACGGTGATAAAAAATTCCCCCCTTCGATGCGGGATAATTCGCGATGTCCCGGAACTCAGGAGCCAAGTTGTGTAAAATGTCATAATCCGCATGCGTCGGATAACCCCTATTTCCTTGATGAACCCAGAACACACACGGTGGATTTGGGAAGAGATCAATTTTTGTTCAAGAGTAAAGGTCAATAATGAAATTTTTGATAATAATGGTTTCCCTGTTTTCCTATTATTCCATTTTCGGATCTGAAGAGGTGATGAATGAGGGATGGGAATTGCTCAGCCCGATGGATCATTCGATCTACCACGAGGAGATGGCTTCGGTTGTTGTCACTTTTAAATCTCCATCGATTGAAAAAATAGTGATTACAACCGATGCGAATCAAACGGTTGAGGTGGCACGAGAAAAAGGGAGGGATACCTATTGTAAAACGGTACCGTTGATTGCAGGGGAAAATAGAGTTAGGATCAAAGGATACGGGAAAAACGGATGGAGCAAAGAATATTCAATTATTCTCTATCACGACAGTGTTTTGGAAAAACGGTATAAACACCCTCCCGAAAGTTATGTGATCAAAGACTTTCATCTATCTTCTAATGAAAAAAAATGTACACCCTGTCACACTATGGAAGTGAACGAAATTTCGGGAATTGCCTTTAAGAATCCGGAAGAATCCAATTGTTACAGCTGCCATAAAAAACTAACCGCTCGAGGAGAGGGACATGCCCCGGCTATCAATTGGCTATGCACCTCGTGCCATCAAAAACAAAACGGTTCGGGGGAGAAGGATAACGATGCAAACGGTCCAAAATTTAAACTTCCCCGCCATATCGGTGAGGCGTGTTTGAAATGCCATACCAAAGCAAAAGAGAGATGGGAAGCAAAACGGTTTCACCATATGCCGGTGGATGCGGCG
This sequence comes from Sulfuricurvum sp., assembly GCF_023229695.1. Lineage (GTDB taxonomy): Bacteria > Campylobacterota > Campylobacteria > Campylobacterales > Sulfurimonadaceae > Sulfuricurvum. The sequence continues at coordinate 822 of NZ_JALNYS010000010.1, read as the reverse complement.
AAGTGTACCCGGTGTCACAACCCGCACTCTTCGGTTAACCGTTTTTATTTAATAGCCAAACCGTGGGAGCTTTGTACCTCGTGCCATACCGATAAACGGGAAGGGAACCATTTTATCAATACATTCGGAAACAAAATTCACCCTACGCACGGAAAACCCGATCCCTCACGGCCCGGACACGAACTCGAATGCATCAGTTGCCATAATCCGCATGCTTCAGATTCAAGTGCTTTGCTGGAGGGGGGAAACGGGATAACAATTTGTTTAAAATGTCATAAAAAGTAATATCACAAACTTAATACACCCGAAATGAAAAGGGGTGAATATCGACTTGTTTGCAAAACATTAAAGAACTATTAATGGTTTTCTATATAGAATTGATACTAGACTACCTCTAAGGAATAATGATGAAAAAAATACTCTCTATTGCACTAATAAATACACTGCTGCTCGGTTCAATGGCAATGGCAGCTGAATCCGGGGATATGAAAGACAGAGCGATCAAATCGGCTCAGCTGAAAGCGGAAGCAGGGGATGCGGATGGTCAGTTTGCGCTCGGCGGCCTCTACTATCAAGGGATTGTAACGAAACAAGATTACCCACACGCTATCCATTGGTTTGAAAAAGCGGCAAAACAGGGGCATGACAAAGCGCAATTTAATTTGGGTTATATGTATTATGACGGCCGAGGAGTTGCTAAAGATCCTGCTAAAGCGTTTCATTGGTTTAAGGAATCGGCAGAGCAAGGGGATATGAAAGCGCAACTCTATTTGGCTGAAATGTTTTACAGTGGGAATGGAACCAAGCAAGATTATCAAGAGG
>NZ_JALNYS010000009.1 GCF_023229695.1 Sulfuricurvum sp. | reverse complement strand
GGTTAGGACCGAAGGCTGCCAGTAAAGTGGAGAAAAGAAATGTAATGAGGAGGAGTAACTTTTTCAAGCGGATAAAAAGCCCTCAAGCATACGCCGTCCGTCATTAGAACCCAGCAATGTTTCCATCGCACGCTCCGGATGAGGCATCAAACCGAAGATGTTTTTCTCGCGGTTGCAGATACCGGCGATACTGTCGACGGAACCGTTTGGATTATCGATGACGCCGTTGCGGTCACTGTATTGAAGCAATACCTGTCCGTTGGCGTAGAGCTCTTCCAAGCCTGCCGCGTCAATGTAAAAATTGCCGTCATGGTGGGCGATAGGGATATTGACCACTTCATTACTCTCGCAATGGCGTAAAAATTCGTTATTGTTGTCAACCACTTTGAGATAATGGTGGCGTGAGATAAAATGGAGCCCTTCGTTCCGTTTTAGAGCGCCCGGCAGAAGCCCCGTCTCGGTTAGAACCTGAAAACCGTTGCAGATTCCGAGTACTTTTCCCCCGGCGTGGGCATATGTTTTTAGTGCTTTCATAATGGGGCTCATTTTTGCAATGGCGCCGCTGCGAAGATAGTCTCCGTAGCTGAATCCACCCGCAACGACGACAAGATCGGTCCCTTCGGGAATCGTATCATTCTTATGCCACAGAATTTCCGTCTCGCATCCTAATGACGCGAAGGCGTGCTGTGTATCGTACTCACAGTTGGTGCCTGGAAACTGAATGATGCCGACTTTCATGCTTGCATCTCAATGGTGTAATCTTCGATTACGGTATTGGCAAGAAGATCTTCGCACATTTGTGCTACTTTTTCTTTTGCCTCTTCGGCATTGTTTTCACCCATTTCGATAATGATTTGTTTACCGACACGGACATCATGAACACTTCCGAATCCATGACTGCTAAGGGCGTGGTGGACTGCTTTGCCTTGAGAATCAAGGACTCCATTTTTCAAAAATACGTTTACAACTGCTTTCATAATTACCCCAATATTCTATTTAGTACTTCTTCGTAGGCGACTTTAAGTCCCCCCATCCCCTGGCGGAAACGGTCTTTGTCCATCTTTTCACCCGTTTCAAGGTCCCAGAACCGGCAGTTGTCCGGACTGATCTCATCGGCAAGGATGATTTTACCTTCGCTATCGCGGCCGAATTCGAGTTTGAAATCGACTAAATTGAGCCCTTTGGCATGAAAATAAGGGCGTAAGATATCGTTGACCTGACGTGCCATCGCACGCAGCTGGTCGAGTTCTGCTTCGTTTTTGACCAATTCGAGGATCATACAGTGCTGATCGTTCAGTTTCGGATCCCCCAGTGCGTCGTTTTTATAATCGAATTCAACGAGGGTAAAAGGGAGAACTTTTCCATCGGGGATTCCGAGATTTTTACTGAGACTTCCGGTGGCCACATTCCGGACAATCACTTCAATAAGGATAATATCCACTTTTTTGCACAGCATAGTGGTTTCATCGAGCATCTCGACAAAATGGGACTCAATGCCGTTTTGCGCCAGCATTTTGAAAAGTTCGGTCGAGATTTTATTGTTAAGGGCCCCTTTACCCGCTTCACTTGCTTTTTTAGCTCCGTTAAACGCCGTCAAATCGTCTTTGAACTCAGCGATAACCAAATTGGGATCATCCGTGGTAAAAAGGCGTTTTGCCTTCCCTTCGTACATTAGATCGCGTTTTTCCATGATTATTTTCCTTTAACTATGATAAGTGCTTTGATAATGTCGACACCCTCTTTGAGTTGAATGTCTTTGTCTAGCTGATCGGCGGTGATCGTTGTTTTGTTGGTCGCATTGACTTCGGTAACATCAATCATATCGTGCGTTGTTTTTTCGAGCTGCCCTTCAAGATGTTTTTTAAGATCGGACTCTTTGATGTTGAACTGCTTCTCGTGATTTTTGACTTCTCCGGAAGCGACAACGATGTCCGGAGTAACACCGACGGCTTGAATGGTGCGTCCGCTTGGAAGGTAATAGCGGGCAACGGTCAGCTTGATCGCTTCGGTCTCGGAGATCGGCATTACAATTTGGACCGACCCTTTTCCGAACGTTTTCTCTCCGACGATAACCCCCCGTTTAAGGTCTTGAATCGCACCGCTGACAATTTCGGAAGCACTGGCAGATCCCTCATTGACCAATACAACCAGAGGAAGATCGGTTATTGTGGCGCTTTTGGTCGCTTTGTAGGCAATGTCATCGGCTTTGTTACGCCCTTTTTGGGAGACGATCGTCCCTTCATCAACAAAAAGATCGGTTAATTCAACGGCCTGATCGAGCAATCCGCCCGGATTGTTGCGTAAGTCGAGGATAATCCCTTTTGATTTTGCAGCGTGTTTTTTGATGGCTTCTTTGACATCGGTTGAGACTTTCTTGTCAAAACTGGTCACACGAATGTAGAGAACGGAGTCCTCAATGGTGCGGGTATACACCGATTCCACGGTAATTATGTCACGAATGATATGAAATTTGATCGGATCGACGGCCCCTTTGCGGACTACGGTCAGATCAATCGGAGTTTTCGGTTTTCCGCGCATCAGCCCCACCGCATCATCAATCGTCATGCTCAGGGTAGACTGATTGTTGATTTTTAGGATGATATCACCCGCTTTCATCCCCGCTTTATCGGCCGGAGTCCCTTCGATCGGAGCGATAACCGTCAGTGCGTTGTCCCGCATTCCGACCGTTATCCCAAGTCCGCCGAATTCACCGTCGGTCTGACTTTTCAGATTTTCGTGGCTTTTTTTGTCTAGAAAGCTAGAATGGGCATCCAGATTTGAGAGCATCCCCTGAAGGGACTTGTCAACGAGTTGATCAATGGAGAGGTTATCGACATTGTACATTTCGACAATACCGAGTACTTTGGTGTATTTAGCCAACGATTGGAGACGCAAAGCTTCGCCGGAAGCTTCCGTCGGCCCGGCAGGTACATTATTTTTAGCGAGAAGAGACGATGAAAGGGCAATACTGATCGAGAGTGCGCTGACAAAACCAACGATCATCATTTTTGTGTTTTTCATAAGTTTACCGAACCTCTGTACGAGCCGTTTATATAAGATCAGCAATTATAGTCAAAACAAGGTTAAATAACAATAATTTAGAGGATGTTGATCGTGACATCACCGATTTGGATTTGTTCCCCTTTGGTGATTTTTGCCCGCTTGCGGGTTTCGATTTCACCGTTGCGTTTGACCTGTTCGTGTTCAATCAACATTTTTGCCTGCCCGCCGGTGTCGACGAGGTCAAGCACTTTGAGTAATTTATAGAGTTCAATAGTTTCATTTTCTAATGCGTATGTCATGGAAATCGCTCTTTTTTGAAAAATAGGGAGTATGTTACGTGTGAAATAAAGTTTGGAGAAAGAAAATGAAGCCTAAAAAGGCTTCACATGGTGCTTACCAGCGATCGCGTGGAGGGCGTGGCGCGCGTGGACGAGCTTCGTTGACACGAAGTGTACGTCCGCCGAAATCATTACCTTCAAGGGCCGTGATCGCTTTGTTGGCTTCGTCTTGGTTTGCCATTTCAACGAAACCGAAACCACGGAATCGCCCTGTCTCTTTATCGTTTACGAATTTGACTGAACTCACTTCACCGTATTGTCCGAAAAGATCTTTAAGATCGTTTTCGTCTTTGCCGTAGGGAATATTCCCGACATAAATTTGTGTCACATTGTACTCCGTGAAAAAATCGAACTATAACCAGCATAATCCTTGGCAAATTGTATCCATAGAAATCTTATGAGAATGTTAAAATAAGTTGCATTTTTATAATTAGAGTTCTTGAAGAACTCTCTTTTAAACGTGCTTTGAGCAAAGCCCAAAGCACTACGCTGGCCGCTTGGGCACTAAAGCTTGCCTCTTCGAGGCAGAAATACAAAACGGAAACTTTGTAAAACGGTATCCCTTAGAGTCCGGAAGAGGTAAAATAGGGTGCTTCTGCTTTGATTAGGCGGAGTATTTCAGTTTTGGGAAGGGGGCGGCACAGGTGATACCCCTGAAGCGTATCCACCTGCCGATGAATTAAAAAATCAAAATGTTTAAGGGTTTCTACCCCTTCCGCCGTAACGCTCATTCCCAGTACATGGGCAAGATTGGACATTGCTTCGACGATATGTCGGTGCGAATCGATCTCAAAGAGGGTTAAAATAAAAGATTTATCGATTTTCAGGGTATCAATAGGGAGCTGTGCAAGATAGGCGAACGAAGAGTAGCCGGTACCGAAGTCATCCAGAGCGATACGGATTCCTCCTGCTTTGAGCTGTGCGAGCTGAGCACTCGCAATCTCTATATTTTCCATAACGGCACTCTCGGTGAGCTCTATTTTCAAAAAAGAGGTAGGGATCGAACGCTGATGCAGATAGTCGAGGAGCTCACGCGAAAAGTGCTCTTGATGGAGCTGTTTGGCCGATATATTGATCGCGACAAAAAACGGTTTTGACCGAAGAGGGCGGAGAATCTCAATAAAATCGCACGCTTGTTTCAAGACTTCATCCCCGATGGATAAAATGTCTCCATTGGTTTCGGCAACAGAGATAAAGGTATCGGGCGGGACAAACCCTTCGGTCGGGTGGGGGAGGCGAAGGAGCGCTTCAAACCCTTCCAGTTCGAGAACTTTTGAATTGATCAAAGGCTGAAAATAGAGTTCGAAAAGGTGATGGGTGAGTCCGTCGCGGACTAAAGATTCTATGTGAAGAAAATTGTGTATCGCGCGCTGCATGGAGGTATGATAGTAAACAAACTGATTTCTCCCTTTGCTTTTGGCCTCATACATTGCGGTATCGGCATGTTTGATCAAATCTTCCCCGATAAAGGCGTCTTGGGGATAAAAGGTGATGCCGATCGAGTGGGAGAGATAAAAACTGATATCATTAACCGTAAAAGGGTTTTTAAAGTGTTCCGTTAGCCGGGTGCAGAAATGGCCTATTTCAATCGGATCGGCATTCTGGAGGAGGAGGACGAATTCGTCTCCGCCGAAGCGGGCGCAGAAATCGTGTTCTTCCTTTGCAAGAAGGAGGCGACGGCTCACTTCGATCAATATCTGATCGCCCACTTCGTGTCCCATCGTATCGTTAATATTTTTAAAATTATCCAGATCAAGCAATAGCAGGGCAAAAGGGGTCCCGGCCGAATGTTCGATACGGCTCTCAAGCTGAAGTTTAAGTTTGGCTCGGTTCGGGAGCATCGTAAGAGGATCGTAATAGGCTAAAAAGGTGATTTCGTCACTTTGGGTTTTGTGTTCCGTGATATCGCGTGTGATACCGATATAGAGGTTCAATTTCGGATGGTGGTGGATTCGGCTGCTGAGCCACCGGAGTTCCTGATTGGAATGGTGAATACGGAATCGGATCTCCTGAGACAAACCGGGGACGAGGGTTTCAAAAAAAGTCCGGACCAAAGCACGGTCGTCCGGATGGATCCGTTGCTGCCACAGATCGCTGTCGGATAAAAAAGCGTCTCTGTTAAAACCGAAAATCATTTCGACCGCATTATTGACATACCGCAGCGCAAACGATTTCGTATCGATGTACCAGATAATTTCGTCGATACTGCCGAGTATCTCTTCGAGTTCCTGATTTTTTGAATTGAGGAGGGTGGAGAGCTCCTGTGCCTGATACTCAATCAGCTCTTTGGAACGGCGGAGCTCTTTATTGAGAAGATTGGTTTCGGTTAAATTTCGGATATTGACAAAAAAACGGACGTCCTGATCATTCCGAATCATCCGAACACTTTTTACCGTTCGGACGATTGATCCGTCACGATGGAGAAAATCGGTTTCGGCATCGATCGATCTCCCCTCTCGGGTCACTTGCTGGATACAGGCATGAAAAACGTCAACATTTGCAAGGAGACTTAAAATGTTGAGTCCGACCAACAGACTGCTTTCGTGCCCTATCAGCTCGGTGAAGGCTTCATTGGCGAATAAAAGGACACCCCTTTCGTCCAGCATAATGACGCCGTCGGGCAAATGGTTCAATACATCATACAAAGTCGCTTCGTTTTTCATCATATCCTAAAGTCTTTTGGGTCTCATTTTGAGTATATAGTATCGCGAATGCAATTAAAAATTCCTTCTTTTATTTCGTTATTAAAGGTAATCTAAAACTAAACTAGCTTAAGTTATAATCGCGACATTTTAACCTTCCTTAAAAGGCTTTTCATGGTTCAAGTTACCAAATTAACGATGCGCTTCGGCAGCCGCATTCTTTTCGAGGGGATCAACCTCAAGCTCGACCGTAACAAACGTTACGGCCTTATCGGCGCCAACGGTGCGGGAAAAACCACTTGTTTAAAAATTCTCAGCGGTGAAATTAAAGAGTATGATGGGGATATCTCCATCGAACCGGGTCTCAAAGTGGGTGTTTTGGGACAAAATCAGTTTGCTTTTGAAGATTTTACGATTGCCGATGCGGTATTGTGGGGAAACAAACGGCTCTATGATGCGATCAAAGAGAAAGAACATCTGTATGCGACGGGTGATTTTGAAGACGATGCGGTGAATAACCGTTTGGGCGAACTCGAAATGATTTGTGTTGAGGAAGATCCGACGTATGAATATGACGTTCAAATCGCTAAGATTTTGGAAAACGTCGGTATCCCGGCAGATCGCCACAACGATTTGATGTCGTCTCTCCCTTCATCGGACAAATTCAAAGTTCTTTTGGCACAGGTTTTGTATCCGAAACCGGATGTATTGTTTCTGGATGAGCCGACGAATAACCTCGATATCGAAACGATCGGATGGCTGGAACATGAGCTTCAGCGCCATGAGGGGACGATGGTTGTCATTTCGCATGACCGTCACTTTATTAATGCGGTTGTGACCAATATTCTGGATGTCGATTTTCAAAAGATTCGCGAATTTACCGGAAATTACGATGACTGGTATCTCGCATCTACGGTAATGGCAAATCAGGCACAGCTGGAACGGGATAAAAAACTGAAAGAGAAAGAGCAGCTTGAAGCGTTTGTCCGCCGATTCTCCGCGAATGCTTCGAAAGCGAAACAGGCTACTTCGCGTCAAAAACAGCTGGACAAATTGACCATTGACGATATCAAACCCTCAAGCCGCCGTGATCCGAGTATCGTTTTTAAAGCGAAACGTCAAATGGGGGATGAAGCGCTTGATGTGATCGATATTTCTCATAGCTATGGGGATCTGAATGTATTGCACAACATCAACCTCAAAATCACTCCGGGTGAAAAAATCGCCGTTATCGGTGCCAACGGTGCGGGGAAATCTACTTTGTGCAAAATTATCATGGAAGAGATCAAGCCGACCGGCGGAACCGTGAAGTGGGGGGCGACGATTGAACCGAGTTATTTCCCGCAGGATACTGCCGACCGAATCAAAGGGATGGAGACGCTGTATGACTGGCTCCGTGCGTTTGATCCCAAGCGCGAAATCTCCGAGATCCGCAACTGCCTTGGACGGATGCTTTTTAACGGCGAACAGCAGGAGAAGAGCATCGAAAAAATCAGCGGGGGTGAAAAACACCGTATGATGCTCTCCAAAATGATGCTCGAAGCGGGAAATTTTCTGGTTCTCGATGAGCCGACCAACCACCTCGACCTTGAAGCGATTATCGCTCTGGGAGAAGCGCTGTACGATTTTGAGGGGAACGTCATTTGTGTGAGCCATGACCGTGAATTGCTCGATGCATTTGCCGGACGTATCATCGAACTTCATCTCGACGGCACCTATACCGATTTCACGGGGACGTACGAAGAGTTCGCCGAGGCCAAGGCCAGCGGGAGTTTATAATAGGGTCGGGAGAAACTCAAGAGGGGCACCGTACTCTGCGAAAGGGTAGCGGTGGCAGGTTCATGTCCGTAAAACACACTTTGTGGGGTGAAACAATGAATACGTATACAAATTATTGTGGATTCGGCGTTGCCGGAAATTTTGCACTTCATCTTGAGCAAGCGGGTGAGGTTGAAGATTTCAAGGAGATCGTTACGGAAGATCCCAACGGTCCCAAAGGGGTCTTTCCGTTTTATATTCCCGGGCGTCAAGATTTTTTGGGTGTTTATCCGATCAGCGCTAAGACGATACGGCTTCCCGAAGAGGTCTGTAATGTTCAGCCTGAACCGGAAGTGGCACTGATCTGTGACCTTGAGTACGAGGCGGATGGATCGGTGTTGCAGATTACACCGAGATTTTTCGGTGCCTACAATGACTGTTCGCTGCGCAAAGAGGGTGCCCCTAAAATCAGTTTTAAGAAAAATTGGGGAGAGTCGTCAAAAGGGCTTTCCGATACCCTCATTCCGATTGATCGATTTGAAAAGGGGGGGGTGATGGACAGCTACCGCATCGCCTCTTTTCTTCGACGGGGCGGAAGCTTATTGCGCTATGGGGAAGATGTCGAATTGCTCGGTTACAGTTATTTCTACGAAAAATTACTCGATTGGCTGAAAGATCAGATCAATACGCAAACGGATATCGGACCCCTCGAACCGGTTAGCCGTTATCTGAAAGAGGCCGGTTTGCCCAAACAGGCAATCATCAGCATCGGGGCGACCCGTTACACCCACTTGGGTGAGAACCATTTTCTCCAAGAGGGGGATGAGGTGATTGTCGTCGTTTACGACAACAACCTGTATTGCATGAATCCGATTCTAATGATGGCCAATAAAGGGATACTTCAAGGTGAAGGGCTCAGTGTGCTGGTTCAAAGGGTACAGCGTGCTTGAAAAAGGGCTTTATCGCCATTACAAAGGGAAATATTACGAAGTGATCGGTGTCGCCAAGCACTCGGAAACGGGAGAAGATCTTGTCGTTTATCGCTCGTTGTACGGAGAACGGGGGCTTTGGGTTCGCCCTCTTGGCATGTTTGATGAAACCCTTCCAAGCGGAGTCAAACGGTTTATCTATTGCGGTGAAATGAAATGAGCCGGGGGACGAAACTCACTCTGGAGCTGGGAGCTTCCTGGGATGAGGGGTGGAAGCTGGAGGAGGAGAAAGCCTCTTTGAAAGTGACGCTGCTCGAACCGGGAGAGCACCGTCTCGTGTTTCAAAAAGAGAAACGGAAAGGGAAGGTAGTTACCCTTGTCGGCCCTTTCAGCCTGAGCGAATCGGATGGACAAACGACCCTTTCGACCCTTAAAAAGTCTCTTGCCTGCGGCGGTGCCTATAAAGAGGGGTGGATGGAGTTTCAGGGGGAAATCGCTCCGAAAGTGCGTGAAAACCTCGAAAAACTGGGGTTTAGGTTTAAAAAAACGATTTAAACATATCGAATCGGATAAATATTTAGCATATACATCTTTGTTAGTTGCATTAAGATTATCACATTGCCACTGATTTAATTCTTCATTCCAAGTCCAAGACCCATTTAGTGCCTTGCATTTATCAGCATCTTGATTAGCTGATAAATGCAAGGTGGTCATAAAGTATAAAACAAGCTGAGTGATATTTTTTTCATACAAATAACTCCCTTTATTTTACTTCGGAATATTCTACTCCACCTGTATTTTCTTTATAAAGTTGTTTAGATTTTAAATCTGAAAGAACCAAATTTGCATCCAAAGCAGCTATTGTAGGTTTTTCCTTATGCAGAGTGAAGGATGCTGAACTTGACGCTTTACCTATACCAGTAGCGCCACCAAACATGTCACAATCATCCATCATAAGACCTCCGCCCATTCCAAGAGTGAGTACGGTTAGACCAACGCTTGCTCCAACACTTTTACTTGCACATTTGAGTAAAAATGCATCAGTCGTATTAATATTTGCATTGGCAACAACTGCCGGACTTGTGAATGAAAAATATTGATAACCAGATTTTGATGTTTCTTCAGCTGCAGCTTGTAATAATTTTGTATTAGTGGAATTTATCATTCCAGCCTTTGTGTAGCCATCTCCTTGATTGACTGACATTTCACGAGAATTCATATTCTCACCTTTGCCCTTTGCAATGTGAACATCTTTGGATGAACATCCTGACAGTAAAATTGCTCCAGTGAGAGCGATTGATAGAAACTTTGTGTTCATTAATTAATAACCTTTATTAAAATTTTGCAAAAATTGTATCTACGTAAAGCTTTTTACTCACTTAATAGTGATTGGTTTTGATTCACTGATTTCATTAAAATCAATCATCCAAGAGTGAGTGGCGGTTGATGTGTCAAAAGAAGAGCGTGCAGAGGTTAAAGCGTACTACGATGCACTAACTGCACATATCAAAAAAATGCGCAAAGAACGAAAAATTAGCCAACTAAAACTCGCGAATATTTTAGGACACAACTCTACCTCTTTCATCGCTCGTATCGAATTACGACAAAATAAAGCCAATTATAATTTAGCGCATTTGGTTATGCTTGCTATGGAATGGGGCATTGATATCAAAGAGATGCTTCCTTGTCTGAAAGAAGAGTAGATAATATTCGAGAAAAAAAATCGGCTTTAATCCAAATAGATTACAACGTATTGCCGAAGACGACCTGATTGCGCCCCCGCTCTTTGGCCGCATAGAGATTGGTGTCTGCCGTATGAATGAGGGCATCGTCTCTCATGCCGGGAGTCGGCACGATGCAGACTCCTCCGATTGATACGGTTAAAATAGTCGAAATCTTGCTTCCCCGGTGCTCTATTCTCAACCCCTCTATATTCGCCCGTATCTTTTCCCCGATCTGGATTCCGTTGTCGCAACTACTGTCGGTAATGATAACGCCGAACTCTTCCCCCCCCAGACGGAATGGGTAATCGCCCGGCCGCTGCAAGGTAAACTGGAGCGTTTTGGCTACCGCCTGAAGGGCGAGGTCTCCCTGAAGATGGCCGTAGGTGTCATTATACTGTTTGAAAAAATCAATATCCAGCATCATAAATACAAACGGTTTTTCCAACCGCACGGCACGCTTGAATTCCCGTTCGAAAATGAGATTGAAATAACGGCGATTGGAGAGGGCCGTGAGGGGATCGGTATAGGATGCTTGTTCAAGCTTGAAATTAAGATGCTGTAGGGTTTTGGTGGATTCAATAAGCTGGGTTTGCTGTCTCTCGATACGGGTAAAAATTTTCCATGCGATCCCCATAACAAGGATCAGAATAACAAGCAGCAGCGTGCTTAACTGCGTGAGTGCATTTTCATGATGGGCCAAGAGTTGGGAGCGTTCAAAGCGTGCGGAAGCGTTTTCATAGGTGATTAGCCGATAAATGGTGCGGTGGATTGCATCGATATTCTCGGAGAGGATAGGGATTGAAATCTGCCGGGAGGAATCGGGATGGAGAATGTGCTCTTGAATTTTGACAAAATAGCGGTGGATGTTTTGGATTTGCGCTTCGGTATAATCGACATACGGGAGCTCTTCGGGACGTTTATCGTGGGAAAGATAGTTTTTCCACATCTGATCGACGGTATCGAGTCCGAGAGTAATCGATCGGGCCGCCTCTTCATCGCCTATCAGGTGCTGATTCCATAAATAGACACTTTTGCCGAGGGTATTATGGTAGGTGTCGGTTATGGCGGTCAGTTCGCTCAACGGGATGAGAGAACCGAAATAGAGGGTATCGACGTGCTTTTTCATCGTCTGAAGATTGTAGTAGCCGATCACCCCTGCCAAAGTGAGCCCCAGTCCTACAAGAATCAATAAATAGAAGAGTTTAGTTTTAAATTTAGGGGATTCCACGCTTCTCTTTATCGCTTATGATTGAATTATTATCTGATGTTACGCACTTTCTGGGCAAAGCCCAGAAAGTGGCAGGGACAAATGTCCCTACAACCCCCTGAAGCTACCCGCATCTTTCGGATGCGGGAGATTACTGATCTATTTCGCCCCTTTTGAAAAAGGTGCGTAAGATCAGTTATTATCCTAAGCAAACCCTATACCAAAAGCCATTACAATGAGAAAGTTTTTTTTAATACCGCTGCCTCGGATGACGAGGTAAAATTTAGAGGAAGGGAGGGTAGTTATGGCAAAACGGATCGTAAAAGATGAACGGATCAAAGTGATTATCCACAATATTGCCGAGGATTTTCGTTTTTCCCATGAAACGGGGGATTATGCACTATTGTTTTATCAAGCCGATACGGAAGGGGTCATTCGCGGAGCACAGATTGATCAAATGGCGGAGTATCTCTCTACCGGCCTTGCCGAGCTTCAGGACAATATTCAGTGGCGCAGGGAGTTTTTGAGTGAAAATCCCGGTATGGATGAGGTGAAGATGCTGGAAAACCTCAGTATTATCGAAAAAGAGTACATCGATCTTCTCGCTTTTCTTCGCTAGAGTTCTCCGGCTAAGAAGGGGAGCCCTCTAGCGGCTCCTTTAGCGTTTGTAGGGCTCAAGGGGAACTTTTTTGATGATAGCCGATTGAATCCCCCCCTCCAGATTGACGACGTTGTATCCAAGCTGGTTGCCAAGATAGCTGCCGAGAGTATGAGAACGGTTGCCGCTGTTGCAGATAACGGCGAAACGCTCTTTTTTCTTCACCTTTTTGTTCAGTTCACTCAGAAAAGCATCCATATTATAGTTGCCCTGCTCGTCAAAAAACATAATAGGAATAGAACCTTTGATCAATCCGGTCGTTCTCCACTCTCCGGGAGTACGGATATCGATGATGGTAATCTTGGAGTTGATTAATTTCTGATCGATAGGTTGAGCACTATACTCCGCGAGAAGTGATGATGCAATAAGGGATAATGCCAAAATCCATTTCATCGATAAAACCTTTACTATCTATTTATAGCTATAATTATAACTCCTAATCATTAACCGAGGTTGCATGCGCGAATCTAAAATAGAGAATTCAAAACGGCTACGGTATATCCGGTTGCTGGGCCGTTTTATCAACGGAATATTATCGTTTCTGGCGAAAAGCGATCATGCGACCAAAGAGCAGTATGATCAAAAAGTGGATGCCAATTTCCGTTTTTTGGAAAAAAACGAAGCGGTCAAGCTCTATAAAGACGAATATACCGAACTCGAAGCGTTAGGACAGAAGATACTGGATTTCCGCGCAGGGGAAGAGACGATCGAGACGATCAAAGAGGAACTTTTTTACGCCCAAAATCAGCTCGAAAAACGGGTAAATGCCCGCCGTTATAAAAAATCAAAACATGATCATCATGCGAAAGACGGATGGGATTAAACGATTTCCATCCCCTCGAGTAGCATTTTTATCCCTAGCAGTATCAGGATGACCCCCCCCAGAACTTCCGCTTTGGATTCCAGCAACGATCCGAGTTTTTTGCCGATGTAGACTGCTATCAGACACAGCAGCAGCGTCACCAGTGCGATGATGAGCGAAGCACGCAGGATGTCGGTCTGAATAAAGGCGAAGGTGACCCCTACGGCTAACGCATCGATGCTCGTTGCCAGCGCCAGAGAGAAGAGGGCTTTGTTGGAGAGATCGGTGAGCTCTCCATCCAGTTCATCTTGATAGGCTTCGTAGAGCATTTTTCCTCCCAGCCCTGTGAGGAGGGCAAAAGCGATCCAGTGGCTGTAGGAGCGGACGTAGTCGGCAAAACCGATCCCGGCAAGATATCCCAAAAGGGGCATAACCCCCTGAAACAATCCGAATACGGCGGCGATGAGGACGATTTTTGAAAAAAGAAGCTCTCGGTATTTTGAGCCGATTGCGATGGAGACGGCGACCGAATCCATTGCAAGGGCGACCGCGAGAAGAAGAAGGGTTTCCATGATAGTCCTGAGAGAAAAGTGATGCAATTATAGCATCAGGGGAGACGTTCGAGGCGCTCTTTGACGTCGCTGAGGCGGACAAACGTGAACCCTTCGGCTTTCAGAGCGCTAATCGCTTCGATGACCCCCTCGCAGGTTCCGCTTTCGGGATGGTTCATGTGGGCGATGACGATGTCACCGCTGCGGGCATTTTTGATCTGCCGGGCCACTTTTGGAGCACTGAAGGTGGCACCCGCATCGGCTAAAACCGAAAATCCGCCGATCTCTACCCCGGCTTTATGGGCGATTTCAACGGCAATTTCATCGTAATAGGCGGTGCCAGATCGAAAAAAGAGGGGGCGTTTTCCGGTCAGTTTTTCGATTTTTTCGCTGTTCCCCTCGATTTCACCGATCACCTCCTCTTTGGATGCGGTTCCGCTGATACCGTAGACGCTTTTGCCGTTCACCGAGAGGGGGCGGTGAGCCGTTCCGTGGTTGGCAATTTCGAAGAGGGGATTGGATGCCAGAGCCGCAAAAATATCGGGGTTGCTCTCGATCCACCGTGCATTGATAAACAAGGTGGCGGGGATGCGGTTATGAATCAGGAAATCGATGAGCTCCGCATCGTATTGGCTGCTGCTGATACTTCCTCCGCAGGCATCAAACGTGAGTGCGATCTCTTGGGTATAGGAGTGAAATCTGGTGACGACTCCGGTGACATTTTCACCCCATTGAAGGGGTTCGTCTCCGAATAACGGGGAGAAGAGTAGGATGAAGAGGGGGAGAAGTTTAAACATTGAGTGAAATCCTGAGGATTGGGATATGCGATTGTAGCATATCCGATGGCCTATGAAATCTTGGTTAGAGGAGGATTTCTACCCGGTTGCGTCCGTTCTCTTTTGCGTGATAAAGGGCATCGTCCACTCTTTTTAAGAAGACATTGAGATCATCATCCGATGTAAATGCAGTAACCCCGAAACTGACCGTCAGATTCCCGACTTGTTCGAATGGGTGCTCGACAATCTTTTGCCGCAGTTTTTCCGCCGCATCGCCGGCAGCCTCCGCATCCGATTGCGGCATTAAAATCATAAACTCTTCTCCGCCCCACCGTGCAACGATATCGACGGTACGAATATTGGATTTGACGAGAGCGGTGAGGGTTTGCAAAACACGGTCGCCCGCATCGTGACCGAAGGTATCATTCACCCGTTTAAAATAATCGATATCGTACATGATCAGCGAGAGCGGCACACCGTAGCGTTTGGAGCGTTCGATCTCTTTTTCGAGTTGCCGGTTCAGTTCTCTGCGGTTGGCAATACCGGTGAGTGCGTCGGTGGTTGCCATCAGGCTGATCTCCTCTTCGATGTGCTTGCGCTCGGTGATATCCTGCCACATCCCCACCATATAATCGGGTCTTTCATCCGCGTCGTGTATCAGCTTTAGAGAGTCTTGGATCCAGATATAGGTTCCATCCGCCTTGCACCAGCGGTACTCATAGGTATGGACCCCTTTATCGAACAGAATATCCATCCCCTCTGAGACTTTGGAGAGATCGTCCGGATGGATATGGGTGAACCATAAATCGGTTGTTTCGATAAAATCTTTGGGATCGTACGCTGTAAACGAGGTGACATTCTGAGACATATAGATGACGGGAAACTCCCCTTGCGCCTGGCAGCGGTACACCGCGATCGGCAAGGAGTTGAGGAGGACCGATAACTGTTCGTTGGCGTCCTTGAGTGCCATTTCCGCCTGTTTGCTCTCGGTGATATCCTGTACGGTCCCTTGCATCACGATGGGGTGCCCCTCCTGATTGCGGGAGATTTCTCCCTGTTCATGGACATAACGCACCTTCCCATCGGGCAATAAAATGCGGTGGTCAATGGTGTAGGGACGACCCTGCTCAAGCGATTCGCGGACATTGATTTTTACGGCTTCCCGATCTTCCGGATGGACGGCTTGGAGGAACGACTCGTAGGTGGCACCGAATTGCTGCGGGGTAAAGCCAAAGATACGGTAGATTTCATCCGACCACTCCAGCGTATTGTTGAGGATATCCCACTCCCAATTACCGAGATGGGCGATTCGCTGTGCTTCCGTCAATTTGGCCGTCCGTTGTGCAACCTCCCGTTCCAGATTTTTTTGGTGTCGTGCCAACTGTACATCACGTGTCTGGATCTGTTCGAGCATCGCATTGAACCCTTCGGAGAGGGTTCCGATTTCATCGCTGCGGTGCAACGTGGAGCGGAGGGTGAAGTCATTCTCCCGCGATACGCGCTTCATTAATGTTATCAGGTATTGCAAGGGATCGGTAATCGCCGGAAGTAAGCTGAATATCATCAGCACCGCCGTCACAAACGCCACCGTAGCCGCAACGACGGCTATGAATATGTTCCATTCCAGCTTTTCGTATACCGGTGCCATACTGGAGCGGACATGGATCATGCCGATTTGTTGCTGTTTGAATAGGACGGGAATCACGATTTCGATATAGGTCGCGGTGTGTATATGGTATTCGCTTTTGATGCTCTGGTGGCGGTGGGACGGCATGGTTACCCCCGGCCGTACATAAAGGGCAAAATTTCTCCCCTCTTTATCGAAGATCCCCGCAAACTCGATACTGTCGATGTTGGCCAGCGCTTTTACCGTTTTTTCCGCTTCTGCACGGTGATTGGAGAGGAGTTCTCTGCTGCTGATGGAGGCAATCACGGATGCCTGAGCCGCAACGTTCTTGACCAGTTCTTCGCGCAGCATAAACCACTGTATGAGCGTAGAGAGGAGTATGGCGAAAAGTACCCCTAAACCGGTGGCAATAAAGGTTATGTAGATAAATTTTCGGAGAATAGGGGCATTGGTGCACCGAGTCGGGAGCTTCATCGCGTTTTTCCCTTTGAAGAGATATGAGGCTGTAACAAAAAAGGTAAAAATAAGAACGGGTGAGACATGGATACAATCCTGAAAGTTACAATGTACAATTGTATCAGATCGGATAAAAAATCGGTCATTTGTAAAACTTAAAGAGGTTGAAAATAGATTATGCAGGGGATAAAAGTGGTGACTCCAAGGGGATTTGAACCCCTATGACCAGAATGAAAATCTGAAATCCTAACCATTAGATGATGGAGCCACGACAAAAGTAAATATGGTGTCCCGTGATGGATTCGAACCATCGACCCCCTCATTAAAAGTGAGATGCTCTACCGGCTGAGCTAACGAGACGTTTGTTCCACGCTTTGTGGACGGGAATTATAGTGGAAAACTCTTTTATTGTCAAGAGGTTTTGTCAAAAAAAGATAATTTTGTTTCATTTTACTGCGTGGTGCTACAAAAATCAAAGAAATCAATTCGTAAAATAGGGATTTAGATCCGATTGTCTGCGCTCATTTTAGCCGACTGATTTTCATACGCTTGATCTCAATAACTAATTATGATAATATTGTGATAAACCAAGATCAAGCGGGCTTCTATAATGTTAAAAACAAGTATAGTGATATGTCTATCCGTATTCACTCTGTGGGGCGGGGCCATTCAAAATGACGATCAGTTTAAGGGTGCGGTTGCGTCGATAGGGAAAGAAAATAAGCTGGTGCTTATGATGTATACTACGGATGATTGTCCCGAATGTGCCTATATGAAACAAAAAGTATTTCATGATGCAGCAGTGGAACCGTATCTGAATCGCTATTTTGTCGTGATTGAGAAAAATGTTCATACAAGCAAGCTTCCTGAGGGGTATGATTTTTTCGGGATTCCGACGATGTTTTTTATCGATAAGGGGGGGAATAAAAAAGAGACGTTGGTCGGAAGCAAGCGGGCACAGCCGTTTTTGAATGAACTTCGCCGTATCCGAGGGATTAAGTGAAAACCCTTTTGTTAGCGGCAATTTTAGGGGTAACTTTAAGTGCTTACGATACGGAGCATCTGAAAAAAGCGTTAGAAGAGAAAGAGTGCATCGGATGTGATCTTCGCGGTGCCAATCTCTCCAAAACGGATTTCAGCGGAGCGGATTTTCACGGCAGTGATCTTAGCAATGCCGATTTGCATGAGAGTCTTTTTGAGATGAGTGATTTCAATGATTGTAATCTCAGCGGTGCGAATGTGGAGGGGGCATTGTTTTGGAAAGGGACGATGAAACGTTCCGACCTTACCCATATCCGTGCGCGCGGAGCAAATTTCAAAGGGACGCATTTGGAACAGAGCAATCTGAATTTTGCCGATCTTCGAGAGACGAAAAGCTGGAAAGCCGATTTTACCGATGCTCTTTTGTATAAAACCGATTTTACGAATGCAGAGTTAGGGGATGCTAAGTTTATTCGTGATGATTTACACTTGGCCAAAATGAACAACACGCTGTTATGGCAAACGCGTTTTCGTGATGCCGTGATGAGCAAAGGGCAGTGTAGTCATGCCAAAAAAGAAGAGGCGCTTTTCGACGCAAATGTGACGTGCCGCTAAAAAGGTTATAATTAGTGCATGAATATCTGGATGTTTGATTTTATCTGGGGGTGGCTGGTCGTACCGCCGATCCTCTATTGTCTTTACCGCTGCAAAAGGGTCGCGCGTGAGCACTATTTTCCCCATCTCTCTTTTTTCGGCACGGTGGGAAAATGGCGTAATATCGAGTGGCTTATCAAGGTGCTTGTTGTGACCTTGATGGCAGGGGCGCTGGCCGCACCCATCGTGATCGATTTTTCCGATCCGCGCAATCGTAACGGAATCGACATCGTTTTGAGTCTGGACGGGAGCGGGTCGATGAACGCTTCGGGATTCGGGACGGAAGAGAACCGCCAAAGCCGCTTTGAGATCGTTCAGAAGATAGCGATCGATTTTGTGACGAAACGGGTTGAGGATAATGTAGGGGTGGTTGTATTCGGCGATTTTGCTTTTATCGCTACCCCCGTCACCTATGAAAAAGAGATCATCGCGGAGATGATCGGTTACCTGAACCACGGAATGGCGGGGCAAAATACGGCGATCGGCGAGGGGATCGCGATGGGGGTGCGTGCACTGAAAGATTCGAAAGCCCGCTCAAAAGTGATTATCCTCCTCACCGACGGGGAGCACAACAGCGGTGCCGTCTCTCCCAAAGAGGCAGTTTCCATGGTGCAAAAAGCCAATATCAAACTCTACACGATCGGGATCGGGAAAAAAGGGGAGTTCGACAGCGCGCTCCTTTCCCGGCTGGCAAGGGATGGCGGAGGGAAGTTTTTCGCCGCAACCAATCAATCTGAACTCGAAGCGGTATATAACGCGATCGATTCGATGGAAAAATCGTCGATCAAGAGTGCGGAGCACAGTCGTGTCAACCCTTATTATCAGTGGCCTCTTGCGGGTGCTTTGGGTATTTTGGTATGGCTGACGTGGCGCCGAAAGGTTGCGTTATGACGTTTCTTACCCCCCTATGGCTAATCGGATTGGTACCGGTACTAGGGTATCGTCTTTTGGCGCGCCGCTACCGGTGGCGGCTTGATGTGCAGCAGCAATGGCTTTTGGTTTCGGTTGTTTTGGTGATGATTTCCCTCGCCCGCCCGGTGATCCCCCAAAAGCCGCTGGACGTTCAGCAAAAGGGTTCGGATGTGATCCTCGCCGTCGATCTCTCCTACTCGATGCGGGGGAGCGATATTCTTCCGAGTCGATTGGAAGCGGCGAAAAAACTGCTCCACGATGTGGTTCGGCGCGACCGGCGCGACCGGTTCGGGGTGATCGGGTTTACGACCAGTGCGATTATCCTCTCGCCTTTGACCAAAGATACCGAACTGCTGGAACACCTTTTCGATGCTCTGGACGAATCGCAGATTATCACCAAAGGGACGCAGGTGATGAGCGCCCTTGAACTGGCCCGTAAAATGTCCCATGCCCGGCGGCCTCAGGTGATTTTACTCACCGACGGGGGAGACGAAACCTCGTATGAGAAAGAGGCCGATTTTATCCGAGAAAATGATCTGGCGGTGAGTGTCGTGATGCTCGCCTCCTCCGGGGGGAGCACCCTTCCCACGCAAAGCGGCGAATGGCTCAAAGACGAGGCGGGGCATATCGTCGTGAGCTCGCGCAACGATGCGATCACGGCACTGGTTCATGCCAACAAAGGGGAGCTGATCCACGGCCCCGATACCGATGGGGTACTCGGTTTGATCGAGGGGGCAGGGGATGAGGATTTTGAGGGGAGTTCGAGTGTCATGCGCACTCGGGAGCTGTTTGCCGTTCCTCTGGTTTTGGCACTGATGGCTTTTGTGCTGGCGATGACGTCGGTCGGCGAGAAGCTGTCGAAACGGCTGGCCTGGCTGCTGGCCCTCGTCGGGATAGGGGCAAACGGGGGGGTACTCGATTTTGTGACCTTGTATCAGGCAAAAAACGGGTATCTCCAAAAAGGGTATGAACGTTCCGCCTCCCTGTACGGTGAGATAGACTCTCCCCAAGCGCGTTACAATCGGGGGAACGCTTTGTATAAAGCGGGGAAAATCGAAGCGGCACTGGGGGCATACCGCAGCGTCAAATCAAACAATCCCCTGTTTAAATCCCTACTCTATTACAATATGGGCAATTGTTACATACGGCTTCGGGAGTTTGAAAAAGCGAGAGAATCGCTTCTCAAATCGCTGACGCT
The DNA here is from genome assembly GCF_023229695.1 of Sulfuricurvum sp. Classification (GTDB taxonomy): domain Bacteria; phylum Campylobacterota; class Campylobacteria; order Campylobacterales; family Sulfurimonadaceae; genus Sulfuricurvum. Next base: position 119,719 of record NZ_JALNYS010000009.1, on the reverse strand, counting down.
GCACTACGACAAAGCTGCCGATGCCAATTTGCACGCTATCGCGGAGGTTCCCGATTACAACCTCTCGCTCAATGTACGCAAAGAGAAAAACGATAAATTTTCCCAAGAGCAGGCTCCCCCTTCGGGCGATCACAAAAAAAGCAAAGAGGGGGGCGGAAGCAACATGAAGAGTGATACGGCCGCAAGCGGCGGGGGCGATGAGGGGAAAAAGACCCAAGGCGACCCGCGCCTCTCCCTTTCGCAAGGAAAAGCTGCCCTCAGTTCGCGGCAATACGAGCTGATTAATCAAAGGAGTGTGCATGAAACGAAACCCTGGTAATATTCTCCTGCTTTGGCTGTTGTCGGCTGCGGCGCTCTGGGGAGAAACATATCGGTGGGAGGTCCTCAAAGCGCCCGAGTCGCTTCGGGTGGGTCAAAGCGGAGTGATCCGGTATACCTGTACGTTTGAGGGGAGCGCGGCCAATTATACGGTCGAGTTCAAGCCTCAGGGGAGTGATGCCTACCGGGTGCAGATGCTGACGCAAGATGACCGGATAGTGAAAGGGAGACGGGTAGAGACGTTTGATGTTCTGGTGACTCCGTTGCGTGGGGGGATGATCGATCTGCGGCAGGAGGCTTTGATCCGGCATACGACGTTTGCATCGATAGAAAATGCGACGATCGGGCGCGACAATGTCAAAAAATACGACTTTAATGATGAAAAAACGTCTCTTCCCGCCGTCGGGATTCGGGCGGAAGAGAACAGTGCGGCTTTAACGGGGCGGATAACGGTTGAGGTTAAAAGCGATCGACCGATGGTGCGTGCCCATGAGCCGTTCCACCTGAGCGTGTATGTGCGAGGATCGGGCAATCTGGATCAATTCGTCCCCTATGAGCTGAACATCAGCGGAGTAACCGTTTTTGCCGAGCCGCCTCAAAAATCGATCACCCCGGCATCGGACGGGTACGAAGGGGAGATTCGTCAGGAGTTTGCCCTGATCGCCGAAAAGTCGTATGTGATCGCGCCGCTGAGATTGAGGGTATTTGATACGGCCGAAAATCGGATCAAAGAGCTCAAAACTCTTCCCATCCACGTAGAGGTCAGCGAAGGCTATGAACCTTCCACCCTTTTGGACCCTCCCGATTTGAGCGACACTTCGACGTTGAAGCGTTATGCTCTTTATGCCGCGCTGGTATTGGGGGGTGCGGGGATAGGGGAAGCGGTACGCCGCTTGTGGAGACTCCGTCCGCGCCGTAAAATAAAGTATTTTTGGGATGAAGCCAAAACATCCAAAGAGTTGGTACTCCTCCTCTCCCTTGCGGGAGAAAAGCGTTACAATGAGATGATTGGCTTGCTTGAAGCAGGGGAAATCGGATTAGGGGAAGCTAAAAAGCGGTTGGCAAGTTATTCAAATAGATCGGAGTGACTGCCGATTTCAACCAAAGTGAGTTCGAGTACCCCTTCGTTTATTCGGTAGATCAGCAATAAATCGGGTCGTACATGGCACTCTTTACACCCTTTGTAATTTCCGCTCAAAGAATGGTCTTTGTATTTTTGCGGGAGCACATCGCCGTTGGCTAATATTTCGATAACGACAAAGACCTCTTCTTGGTGTTTGGAAGAGAGCTTTTTAAACCCTTTTTTAAACGATGCCGTCCGAAATATATCGTATTTCACGAGAGCAAATCTCGTTTTAACGCTTCCATCGAGGTGAATTTCTCACCCTTGCGCTCTTCGAGTTCTTGGAGGGCTATTTTCATCCGCTCGCTTGGGACTTTGAGTTCGAAAGGGATGGAGTGGGTGAGGGCGACTTGTTTACAAAAGAGGTTGATACCGTCGCTGAGACTCATGCCGTATTGTTTCAACACAGCGGTAGCGATCTCTTTGGCATCGTTGTCGATTCGGACGCTGGTACTGGTACGCATGGTAAACTCCTTTTTTAGTATTGTACCACGAATGGGGTGCAAAATAGAATTTCGATGAATTAAGGGGACAAAAGATACCATTAAAACACATATAAGTTTTTTACCGTTCGCCCTGAGCACGTGTGCCCTTTGGGTATGTCGAAGGGTAAAACGGACGGTTTGTCATCCTCGGGCTTGACCCGGGGATCCATCCCAAAAAAAGAAAAACAAAATTAGGAATTTGGATGGAATTAGTCTATTTATGGGTTGAAGATTATAAAAATATTCATCAGCAGGGGTTTAATTTTTCACCGAGGTTTGAGTGTAGTTATGACGCTGAGAATTTAACGATTACAACCAAAGATCATGTAGAAAACTTTTTTGGCAAAAACATCAATATTACAGCGATTGGTATAGGAGAGAGTGATGGTAAAAACTGAATATTTACGAAACATTACCGATTACAAAGAGTTTATCCATACCGTAAAATCAAAAATCCAATCTGCTCAAATCAAAGCCCATATCCAAGTTAATGAAACGATGTTACGGCTGTATTGGGAGATAGCTCGAATGATCGTGGAGAAGCAAAAGCACTCCTCATGGGGGGATGGCTTTATAGCTGCAATGAGTAAAGATTTAAAGGAAGAATTCCCGAATATGAAAGGGTTTTCGACAACGAATATAAAATACATGAAGCAATGGTATCTGTTTTGGTACGATGAGGTTTTAAGTGGGCAACAAGCTGTTGCACAAATAGAAAATGAAAAAAGCCAACAAGCTGTTGACCGATTATTTCAAATACCGTGGGGCCATAATCTCGCTATTATGAGCAAATCCAAAAATCGTGACGAAGCACGATTTTATCTTTATCAGACGATACAAAACAACTATTCCAGAGCAGTTTTAATCCATGAGATCGAAAGCGGACTTTATGAACGTCAGGGCAAAGCGATTACCAATTTCGAGACAAAACTTCCCGATATTCACTCAGATTTGGCAATGCAGACCCTAAAAGACCCTTATAATTTTGATTTTTTAGATATACGTTCACGGCACGATGAAAAAGAGCTGGAAGATGCTCTGATGGAGAATATGACCAAGTTTTTATTGGAACTGGGGCAGGGGTTCTCATTTGTCGGACGGCAATATAAGCTCAATGTCGGTGGCAGCGAGTTTAAGATTGATTTGCTTTTTTACCATGTGAAGCTCTACTGTTATGTTGTTGTAGAACTCAAAGTAAGCGATTTTAAACCTGAATTTGCAGGAAAACTCAATTTTTACGTCTCCGCAGTGGATGGAGAGATCAAAAATGAGCGAGATAATCCCACTATCGGGATATTAATTTGCAAATCTAAAAACGACACCGTGGTAGAATACGCACTCAAAGATATAAATAAACCGATAGGGGTGAGTGAATATCAGCTTACCCATATATTACCTGAAAATCTTAGATCCTCTTTCCCTGCTATCGAAGAGATAGAAGCAGAATTGGGGATTGTCAATGTGTAAAAGTTATAAGTGAAAACAGGAGGAAAAAGTATGATAGAAACAATTAATGCAATACGTGCTGAAGTTGCCAAAGTCGTCGTCGGCCAAGAGAAGATGATCGACGGATTGCTGATCGGTTTACTATGCGACGGACATATCTTGATCGAGGGGATTCCGGGATTGGCGAAAACGACGACGGTCAAAGCCCTCTCTCAGACATTGGGTCTCGATTTTAAGCGGGTGCAGTTTACCCCCGACTTGCTGCCGGGCGATATTTTGGGGGCGGAGGTGTATGATCCTCACAATAATGCGTTCAAGATTAAAAAAGGGCCCGTTTTTACCAATTTGCTCCTCGCCGATGAGATCAACCGTGCACCGGCAAAAGTGCAGTCGGCATTGCTGGAGGTGATGCAGGAGCGGCAGGTGACGCTGGGGGATGAAAGCTTTAAGCTATCCCCGCCGTTTTTGGTCATGGCAACGCAGAACCCGATTGAAAACGAGGGGGTTTATCCCCTCCCCGAAGCACAGCTGGATCGTTTTATGCTCAAAATCAAAGTGGGGTACAACACCGCCGAAGAAGAGCTCTCCATCGCTCGCCGTATCGCCTCCGCCACCTCCGAAACGATTCATGCGGTGATCGATCCCGCCGCCCTCATCCGGCTCAAAGAGGCGGTGGCAAAGATCCATATCGATGAAGAGGTGGAGCGGTATATGATCGCCCTCGTAACGGCGACTCGTGAACCCGAAAAATTCGGCTTGGACTCCATCCGCCCCTATATCCAGTTCGGGGCCTCTCCCCGGGTGAGCATCGATATGTTCAAAGCGGTCCGTGCCGTCGCCTTTTTGCGGGGGAAAGCGTTTGTCACCCCGAGTGATATTGCGCAGGTTATCAAAGAGCTGATGCGTCACCGTCTTGTATTGAGTTACGAAGCGGAAGCCGAAGGTATTGACGTTGATAATTTGATCGAGCAGATTGTAAAAGCCGTACCAATTCCCTAATGAAAATAATATTTTTGTCATTCCCGCGAAAGCGGGAATCCAGCTTTTCTTTTTGGGATGGATCCCCGGATCAAATCCGAGGATGACGGGAAGGATGGAAAGTTGAATAATAGTCATCATATTTTGTTAAAAGCCCGCCGCCAGATCATCGGTGACCGGATCGGGAACAACCCTTCTCTGTTTCGGGGGGAGGGGTACGATTTTATTGAGCTGCACGAGTACATACCGGGAGACGATACCCGTCATATCGACTGGAACATCACCGCGAAAATGCAGCGCCCCTATGTGAAGGTGTTTCGAGAAGAGCGTGAACTCAGCGTCGTAACGGTTGCGATGCTGGGGGGGAGTCTCCATTTCGGACGGGACCGGTTTAAAATCGAGAGCGTTGCCGAAGCGGTAGCGCTGATCGGCTATTCGGCCCTCTCTAACGGGGATCTTTTTACCCATTACAACTTTTCGGAAACCCTCGTGGATGAGGTACGTCCCAGCAAAAAGCGCTTCGCCGTCGCGATGAGCGTCGAACGGGTGATGGGGGCGCAGCTGCTCCGTCGGCATGCCGATTATAACGCGATGGCTGCAACCTTGTACCGAAGGGTGAAACGCCGTTCGCTGATCGTGATTATCGGTGATTTTTTTGAAATTCCTGATTTACGGCTGTTGGCGAAAAAACATGAAGTGGTGGCATTGGTAGTTCGGGACCGTCTCGAAGAGAAGCCTGAACCGATGGGATATACCTCGCTCATCGATCCCGAAACCGGAATTCTTCTGGAGGGGGATTTTAACGGACGGAATGTAAAGCGCTACGCCCAAAAAATTCGGGAACACGATGCCGCACTTTTTGAACGGTTTCAGAAAGTGGGGATCCGTTCGGCCAAACTCTATACCGATGCGAATGTATCCGTGACGCTTCGTCGTATCTTCGAGGGGCGCGTATGAGCCAGCGTATGGTCGATATCCCGGTGTATGATATCAAACCGCTGGTTGCGGTCCCCGATTATTCGTTCTATTTTTTTATCGTACTCACCATGATCACGATCGCGATCGCGGTGAGTACGGTACTTTTTTTGGTCAAAAAATTCCGTCGCAGGGGGGAAAGCGAACGGCAGCAGCGATATGCGCAGCTCTCTTCGATCGATTTATCCGATCCCAAAAAGGCTGCCTATGCAATGTGTGAAATCGGACGCTATTTTGCCCGGGAGAATGAACGGAGTGAAAAAGGGTACCGCAACCTGTTTGAGAGGCTGGAGCCCTACAAATACGCCCCGAACGTCGATGATATCGACGACGAAACCATCGGGTATTATCGTCTTTATCTGAGTATCATCGATGCTTGAGGGGATCTATTTCCAGTTTCCGAAACTGGGATTTATCCTCTTTTTTTTTCTGGCGTGCGAAGCACTGTGTCCTCTGCGTTCCAACCCCCTCTATTATCCTAATGCAGCCCGTTTCGGCGATGTCGGCGTCAAGCCGAAGCTCTGGATATGGGTGGCCAAATGGGGGATGATCATTTTGTTTATTATTGCCCTGATGTCGCCGGTACGGGACAAAGAGCTGCACTATGAGAGAGAGGGGAGGGTTGATATTCTCCTGATTCTGGATCCGGCCTCATTGACGGAGGCGGTACTCTCCGATGTCCGCCGTTTTATCGACAAGCGTTCCACCGATCCGATTGCATTATGGGTCCCTTCGGCATCGGAAATCAGGATCCCTTTGACGAAAGATCACGCCGCTTTGCAACGGATTCTCGACGATGTCGTGCCTGAGGAGAGAGGGAACATTCCGGATCGGGGTATCGGACGTTTTTTTAACCCCTCTGCGGGGAGGGAAACGTGGGCCGTTGTTTTTTCGGATCGTCCCGAAACCGTGCTTCCCGCTCTCCCGAAGGGGATAGAGATCTCTATCCCCCCGGCGGGGGATACCGTAGGGTGGATCGAAACACTTCACTCTCGCCATCCCGGTGTTAAGCCGGTAGCGGGGAGACGGTATGTCGAGTATTACTATTTTTTCCCCTTGTTTGCCGGTTTTATGGCGATGCTGCTCTACCTTTACGGTCGAAACCAAAAGGGGATCTTGTGAGCTTCTCTTTTTTGCACCCCGAATTTTTTTTCTGGATGGTCATTCCGGTCGTTGCCCTTTTCTATTTATGGATGACCCAAAAAAGTTCCGAACAGAGTCTCTTTAGTCTCCATGCGCTGGAGCGTTTGCGTCCCCCCCCCGTGACGATGGGGCTTGCGGGGAGAAACCGTCTGTTTTTAAGCGCCGCGCTGCTGCTGATAACGGCAATGGCGGGGCCGGTAGCCTTCGAAGAGGGACCGCGCACCGCACCGCGCACCAATGTCCTGATCGCGATCGATATCTCGATCCAATCGCCGGAGAATTTTGCTCACGCCAAAGAGCGTGCGATCGCCCTGATCCTTGGATTACGGGGAGAAAATGTGGGGGTGGTTGCCTACGATAGCGTTTCGTATTTCGTTGCCCCCCTGAGTCGTGATACCTTCGGCGTTTCCGAATTGGTGAGGGGGATGGATCCTTCGCTCATGCAGACGGAGCGGGGGGATAGGGAGGGGCTGATCACAGCCTTGAAGGACCATTACGAAGAGGGAGACGACCCTTTGATCCTTGTCTCCTCCTCTTTTCCTACGGCTGTTGCGGACAATGATCTGAGGGTGATTTCGATGGAACCGGGGGAAGCGACGGACGCAGTAGTTGAGAAAATTCGGGCGGTTGCATACAAGAACGCTCAAGCCTCGTCGATTCCGTTGTTTTTTTATCCGCTGGGCGGGGCGATGGTTCTGATCGGCATTGCCCTCTCCTCCATGAGCCAACGGCGCAGTGTCCCTGTAGCGGCGGTGCTACTCTCTTTCGCAGTGCAGGGGATGGAGCTCCATGCCGGAGTGTTTGATTTTACCCTTCTGGATGAGGCGGTAGCCTCCTACGAACGGGAGGAGTACCCCAAAAGCGCTGCATTGTTTCGATCGTATCAGCAAAAGCACGACGGTGCCCGGATACGCTACAACCTCGCCAATGCCCTCTACCGCAGCGGGCGTTATGCAGAGGCTCAGAAGTGGTACGAGACGATTTATACGACCGATCCGGTTTTAGCGGAGCATGTCCGCTATAATCTCGGTCGGGCGGTCGCGATGATGGAGCAAACCAAAGGGCGGGAGGGGAAAAAAACGGCAAAGGAGGAGGGACAATCTCCTTTTTTAGAGCCGAATCCCCCGCTCAAACCCCTCACCCGAAACGGTTCGATAACCCGTCTCTACCCGATCCGTTAGGAGGGTATAGGGACAGCTGTCCTTGCCACTTTACGGGCTATGAGCGGAAAGTGCAATTAAAAATCGGTTAATACCAAACTTCATTAACTAAGTATACTCTCGTCATTCCGTGCTACGACACGGAATCTAATGCAAGATATGGATCCCGTATCAAGTACGGGATGACAAAATGCGTATATACAGTTAAAGATAGACGGTATAATCTCCCGTATCCGAAAGATACGGGAAGCTTTAGGGGGTTGTAGGGACATTTGTCCCTGCCACTTTACGGGCTTTGCCCGGAAAGTGCGTAACATCAGTTACGAAAAAATTTCGTACAGCTTGTTGGCCTCTTTCATCTCATGGCGCAGGGTGGCATAGTCTTCATTCCGGAGCGCTTCTTTGATCGTTGAGAGTTCGGTTTCAAAGAGTTCGACCGCTTCGAGGACATTCCGGCGGTTTTGGCGGAAGATATCTTCCCACATGGCCGGGGAACTTTTTGCCAGACGGCTCATGGATCGAAATCCCCCCGCTGCGAGGGTAAGGATGTTCTCTTTCTCCTCCTGTGCCAAAACGGTATTGGCGATTGCATAGGAGATGACGTGGGGCATGTGGCTGATAAACGCGGCATGGCGGTCATGCTGCGCCGCCCCCATCGTACGCACCTGCATTCCGATCGCACGGAAGATCCGAAGAGCGGTATCGCGCTGGGTATCTCCGCTGTGCTCCAGGTCGCATAGAACGACGACTTGGTCGCAATAGAGCCCTTCGAGGGCGGCATTCGGGCCGAAATGCTCAGTCCCCGTCATCGGATGGGCCGCGACAAAATTGGCCCGTATTTCTGTAGGGACGGCATCAAGAATCAGTTTTTTGGTACTTCCCAGATCAATCAGGGTGATTGGACTTTCCGCCAGATCGGTACATTCGTTCAGAAGAAAGATCACTCCGTCCACCGGAACGGCCAAGAAAATGACATCGCATCGGGCTTTAAGTTCTGAAAAGGGGACGATCGATTCAACCAGTCCCCGTTTCAGAGCGATTTCTCGATGTTCAGGATTGTGATCGCTACCGATAATGGAAGTAATAAACGAGATATGTTTGAGGGCAAGCGCCATTGATCCCCCCATTAATCCCAATCCGACAATCCCGACATTCATCGCTAAAACCTTTGACGTGTAAAGTGTGATAACGCAATATTAACCGTTTTATGTTTAAATTTACGGAACATTAATCGTTAGGGTGATAGAATAGGAGACTATTTTAACGCAACGGATTCTGGCTTGAAAACAATCACCCTCTCATTGGTAGTGGCGAGTGCCCTCCTTCATGCATCGACACAAAACGTCCAATCGATCGAATACGACGGCATGGTTCACATTTCCGAAGCGGCTGCAAAACGTCTTAATACACTCAAAATCGGGGAACCGCTGGATCTTGCCGAAGTTGATAAAACAACTAAAAACTTTTTTGATCAGGGGTATTTCGAAGATGTGTGGGCAGAGGAGGAGGGGGGAAAAGTAACGTTTCACTTTAAAGAGAAACCCTCTATCTCCAAAATCGAGCTTAAAGGGTACAAGGAGAACGATGCCGAAGCCCAAAAAACGCTTCTTCAGATAGAGAAAGGGTCGCTGTTCGATGAAAAGCGGTTGGAAAGTGCCAAGAAGCGGATTATCGATGCTTTGAGCCAGGACGGGAAGATCGATTCGGTTGTCGAGATTGAGAGTGAAAAACTGGAAAACGGCAGCATGCAGGTCAAATTTATCGTGAATGAAGGGGCGGAGATCATTATCAAAAAACTCCGTTATGTCGGGACCAAAGGGATCGACAACAAAGAGTTCAATACGGTGATTGCCAACAAAGAGCGGCAGTTTATGGGATGGCTGTGGGGGCGTAATGACGGTAAAATGAAGCTTTCGGAGATCCAATACGATCCGTTGCGTATCCGGGATTATTACATGCAGAACGGATATCTGGACGCAAAGGTGGATGACCCGTTCGTCAAAGTCGATTTTGACCGTTACGAAGCGCAAATGGATTACACCGTATTTGAAGGGGATGTGTATCGCGTAAGCGATATTCTGATTTTTCAGGATACCAAAGTGATCGCAGACGAAGCGTTGCTGAAAGTGATTAAGCTGGAAAAAAACAGACCGTTCAACATCAAAACCTTTCGGGAAGACGCCGATCGGATTAAAACCGAGATTGCCGATTTGGGATACGCCTACGTACAGGTTCAACCCGATTTGAAAAAAGACAAAGAGGGGAAAAGCGTTGATGTCGTTTATCGGATCATCCCCGGAAAAAAAGTGCGGATTCGCAATGTGATCGTCTCGGGAAACAGCCGGACACTGGACCGGATTGTACGGCGTGAACTCTTTTTAGGGCCCGGAGATGTTTACGGTATGAGTAAACTCAAAGATTCCCGCAATGCGATCGGCCGGACGGGGTATTTTGAGAGCAATACGATTGAAGAGAAGCGGATCGACGATGAGACGATGGACCTGATCGTTCAGACCAAAGAGGCACCGACCGGGAACATTCAGCTGGGTGGCGGATACGGCAGTTTCGGGGGGATCATGCTCAGCGTTGCGGTGAGTGACCGTAATATTTTCGGTTCGGGGATTAATATGGGGCTCCATCTGGAGCGTTCCGTACGAACGAGCAACTATTCGTTCAACATCTCAAATCCGCGTCTCAACGACAGCGATTTCAGCGGAAACTTTTCCATTTTCAAAAGCGGAACGAAGTATACGACCTATACGGTCAACTCCACCGGAATGAGCCTCGGTACGGGGCACCGTTTTAACCGTTATGTGACCGGCAATCTGGGATACAACTACTCCCAGAATCAATACAGCGATTTTGATACGAATACAACGACGACGACCGGACTCTTGTTCGATCCGACCTATTATCAGAATTACTCAAAAAGTTCGCTCCTCGTTTCGGCCGTTTACGACAATACGGACGATTACTACGTTCCGCGAGAAGGGATCACCCTCTCTCAGAGTATTGAGAAGGGGGGGCTTGGAGGTCAGGCCGATTTTATTAAAAGCCGCACGAGCTTCGGATTTTATCAGGGACTCCAGAAATGGCTGGACGCGGATATCATTTTCCGTTACAAAGCCCGCTTCAACTATGCCGAAGATACCGGATTCCTTCCGATGGCCGAAAAGTTTTATATGGGGGGGATCGGATCGGTTCGCGGATATCAAAGCTATTCCATCTCTCCGATCAACGGAGAGACGTCGACCGGCTTGCCTCGGAAAATCGGGGGGAGACAGACCTTTTCGCACAATCTTGAGGTGAGTGTGCCGCTGGTTCCCGAAGCACGTATGCGCGCTACCGCCTTTATCGATTACGGTTGGATCGGGGACGACAAATTGACCAATATGGAGCGTGGGGGTTACGGAATCGGCTTGGAGTGGTTCTCTCCGGTCGGGCCGCTTCAATTGGTATTCGCCAATCCGCTTAACACCCAAACCGATGACCGTGTCGCCCACTTCGAATTTACGATCGGACAGCGATTCTAAAGGGGTGGCGAAGAGCCCTATAGACCCTCCAAGAGGGGGAGTTTACAGAAATGTCAGCGTGAGACTTTTCGGAAGAGGGAGATCTTTGAGCTTTTCGCGGGCGAGGTAGAGGTGCTCTCCTTGTATCTCAAGGGCACCGTTTTGATACGCGAGGGCGATCTCCTGAGACTTTTGCCGCTGCGCCAGAAGGGTGTGGGAAAGCCAGAGGATTGTGTGGATCGCATTGAGCGTCCGTGTATCGGGCAAGAGGGGGCGATAGCTGCTTTTTGCAATCAGTTCCGAAGAGGTATGCCCTTTTTTAAAGAGGAGCAGATGGGCAATCAGGGCAATCTGATGATGGGTCAGGGTATAATCCAGGGCGCTGAGGACCAGATAATGGCTATGGTAGCGGTAATTGTAGTATCGAATCCCTACGCCGATCGGGAGGAGTTTCGCCGCAATGACCAGTTCGTAACGAAACGATTCGTCGATTTGAAGCGGAGCTTTGAGGAGTTCGAAGAGACGTTTGGCCAACGCCGCACAATGGATACCGTGATCGCTATGGACGGCATAGGTATCGAGCAGATAACGGACACTTGGATTGTAGTTGGCCGGGAATCTGTCGCGCGCATTGCGGAGCATATCGCTTAAAAATACCCCTTCGCGTACCCCTACGCCGCTACAAATCAGTTTTTTGGCCTGAAGGTGTTTGAGTATCCTCAGCAAAATGAGAGTACCGGGTTTGATCGTATCAAAACGGTCCGGTTTGATATAAAGGGATTTGAGTTTTTTCGGTGAGGCTTGGAGAATCTGATCGCCGAATTGGGAAAAAGTCTCGGTACCGGTAGTGAAACCGTGGAGTTTTTTAAGGGGAGCGTCCCCTCTCTTCATCAATGCGCGCGTCAGTGCCCGAAATGTCCCTCCGATCCCGACGAGGGTATCGGTTTGGAAGGGGGGGAGCGATTTGAGCGCTTCATCGATGTAGCGGATGGCCCCTTCCGTATCGTTGTTATCCAAAAAGAGTTCTTTGATCCGTACCGTACCGATATTCAAAGAAAACATCGATTCCACTTTGCCGTTGCAAAGGTGGGCAAATTCACTCGATCCCCCTCCGACATCAACGGTGATCGCTTCCATGGGTGCGAGTAAATTGGCGCACGCCATCCCTCCCAGATAGGCCTCGCGCGCGCCGTCAATGATTTTAATGGAGAGGGAGTGTTCACGTCGGATGCGGGAAATGAATTCGTTCGAATTGGGGGCATCGCGTAAGGCGGAGGTTGCGACACAAAGGACTTTTCGCGCATCAAACGATTTTGCGATCGTTAAAAACTCACCGAGGGCCAGTGCCGTCCGCTCCATCGGCAGAGGTTGAAGATTGCCGCCGTTTTTATAGGCATGCTCCCCTAAGCGGACGGAACTTTTGACTTCGTGAATAATGTGAAAAGCAAAACGGCTGGTTTTTTGAAATACCGCCATCCGCATGGAATTGCTTCCAATATCGATAATAGCGGTACAACTTGCCATCTATTGCTCTTCTTCCATAAGCTGATTGTGCTTGTAGAGAAGCTCTTGCATGGTTTCGACGTTGTCTTTGTCCGGGATGATACAATCGACCGGACACACCGCGATACACGCCGGTTCATCATAGGTTCCGACACACTCGGTACAACGATCCGGATCGATAATGTAAATCGGATCACCCTCTTCGATGGCATCCATAGGACACTCTTCGCGACATGCGTCGCACGCTATACATTCATCGACTATGAGTAATGGCATCTTTAAACCTCTGGTAATTTTATTAGTTTTTAACATTAAAGGGAAAAAATCCCTTTACGTTAATTTTATCGGTCCGCGATTTATAGCGCAAGGAAGCTTTGAGCATTTTTAAATGGTTTCTTATTACCGTTTCGGAAGGACACAACACAGTTTGGATGCCAAAACAATCCGTGCCACCGTTCCGTCAATGCCGTCGGTGCGATTGGCGATACTAATCTCCGCCCCGATCGCTTCCGCCGCACTTTTGGCTAAGAAAAGGCCGAGTCCGGCACCCGATTTGTTCCCCTGACGTTTGAACGGGGCAAAAAGATCAACGCTCTCGTCAATACCGCACCCCTCATCAATAACTTCGATAACGATACCGATATCGTTGAGACGGCTTTGGAACAGAATCGTTTTCCCCTCCGGGGTAAATTTCATCGCATTTTGGAGGAAATTTTGGATAATTTGATTAAATAGGGTCACTTGCAACAGGGCCATAAAGGAATCGGGCTCAAAATGGGTTTGGAGAATTTTGTTTTCACTGTGGGTCAGCAGTGCAAAATCCCCCTCCCATTTTTTAAGAATTTTGATAATATCGGCTTCCGTCGGTATCTCAAGCTGAGCCCCCTCCTGTCGCCCTATATGGAGGATATTGGCAACGATTTTGTTCATCTCGTCGACGCTTTGATTGGTAATTTTAATCGCTTCGATGTACTCTTCGGGGGTCCGTTTTTTGATCAGGGTCACCTGATTTTTCAGTTTAATAACGGCAAGGGGAGTTTTAAGCTCATGCGCGGCACCGATAAAGAGCTCTTTTTGGTATTTGACAAAATTCTGGATACGGGCCATAAGGCGGTTGAGCGTCTCTCCCAGCGGTTCAAATTCATCGGGGAGCTGTTCGACTTTGATGGGACGGATCAGATGTTCGTTCATATTGGCCAGACGCCGGCTAAGTGCGGTAATGGGGGCAATGAGCATTTTAGAAAAAGCGATGGCGTAGAGGATAATAACAATGAAACCTACCGCATTAATGAGAAAAATCGAGTTGAGTATTTTATGCAAGAGCTGTTTGGTGGGGGTAATGTCCCGACTTATTTTAAGATACGAGGAGTGGAGGAAATCAAACGGGTAGATCAGAGTCAGGGTCGTTTTATTGTTATTGGCCGTCGTTTCAAAAAAATCGAGATGTTTTTCATCCGACGTGAGGGTGATGAGTTCAACGCTGAGCCCCATGACGCTATCGGCGCTGGTTTGCTGTTGCGCGGAGAGGAGCGATTTGTAGGCCACAATATTTTCGGCAAAACCGATCAGCTCCGCTTGCTTTTCGTCGTAAATGGATTGTTTGATAAAGAGGTACAAAATACTCGAGACTAAAATGACAAGAGCCGCTGAAGCGACAATAAGCTGGAAAAGAAAACGGCGCCGTATACTTCTTTTTGAAAACAAAAGTTCTTCCCTTTTTTGAGGTGGATACAGCGGTGTGTGATGAAGTTCCCTGCACCTTTTTTTCTGAAGCGGGGAGTATTATACAAAACATTTCATTTAGAACACTGTTTTCACCTGAAGGGAATAGGATACGCTCAAGAGATATACGATTTTATCGATAAAACATAGTAGTTTTTTGCTATAGTAATCCGGTAAATTGGCAAGAGAGGTAGGAGATGATAGATCCCAATGCGTTAAAAGAAGTTCGAAATGCTCTTCATAACGTAACATTGCTCTATGTAGAGGACAACGTCAGTTTAAATACACGCGGTACCGCCCTTTTCCAAAAATTTTTTGACACCGTCATCAGTGCTTCCGATGGGAAAGAGGGGCTTGAATTTTATACGCAGCATCGTCCCCGTATCGTCATTAGTGATATTAAAATGCCGAAAATGGACGGGATGACAATGGCGAAAGAGATTTTGAAAATCGCCCCGGAAACCAAAATTATTTTTACGACCGCTTACAACGAAAACGAACTTTTGCACGAGGCGTTAAAACTCGGCGCAATGGACTATCTGGTGAAGCCGATTACTATACAGAATGTCCTCGACGTTTTGATCCGTTGTGCCGATGAGTTCCGCTCCCGTATGCATGAGAATCTTTTCAATATGTATTTGCATAATATTTTTAATTATCAACAAAATCTGGTGATCCTTTTGCGGCAGCAATCGGTCGTGATGGTGAATCAGCCATGTCTCGATTTTTTCGGAGCTTCGAGTATTGAGATATTTAAAAAACAATTTACAAATTTCGGGGATTTGCTTTTGGAACACACCAGTTTCCTTTATAATCATGAGGGGGTTGAATGGTTTAATGAGATGAAACAAAACCCCAGCAAGCTTTTTAATGTCAAAATCGGCGATACCAACGGCAAGAGTCACCATTTCGTTTTAAGTATTCAAAAAATTCCCGATAAAGAGGAGTATTATGTCCTCTCGTTGAACGATGTTACCGAACTGAATCTTTTAAAACTTTTTGATGCGGGTGCCATGGAGCGCGAAGCGGTACAGAAAGACAAACAAGCGTTGCGCGGTTTGTTGGAGATGGCCAAACGCAATAATGCGAAAATCAAACTTCATAATCTCTACAAAGGGTTGAGTATTACGAATGACGGTGTCGTACTGGAAGTGGATGAGAAACAGATCTCCATTAGCACAACCTTTATGCAGCTCAAAGCAGTACAGTTCGAAAAACGGATTATTCTGGTGTCCGACATATTTCCGATAATCATTGAATCCATCGATATCAAACAGATCAATTTTGAACAGCAGAGGGTCATACTGGGGGAGTGTAAAATTGCCCTGACCAGTCCTACACGACGTCAATACATACGGGTTCTTCCGGATGAGAATGCCCGGGCAACCTTGCTCTATCAGGGGCATAAATTTGATACGGATATGGCAATGCTCGATATCTCTATCGTCGCTACCCGGCTTAAGCTCGCATCGCTTCCTTCGGGGATGCGTGTTTCTACGGAGGTGATTCTCGATTTGGTTCTTATGATGTCCCACCGCCCTTTGATCATTAATACCAAAGCCACCGTATTTCGGATCAGCGAACAGCCAAATCACTATGAGGTGGTTTTTATGTATGAACTTCATGATCAGAAAAATAAAAATCTCGTCGAATACATAGCCGCACGGCAACTGGATTTGATCCGTGAATTTAAAGGACTGCAATATGGGGAGTGAACATTTGAGAGCGAAAGGCAAACCGCATCTGTGGATGCGGTTGCCGATCGTGTTGCCATTTTTGTGGGGGGTGATCGGAACGATCGTCTTTATCCTGATAGTGCAGGTGAATCGTGCTGAGGAGCAGCAGATAGCGATGTTAAAAAAAAGTGTCGTCAGTGATGCGATCAGCCATTTTGACGATATGGTTGCCGTACGGCGATGGAATGCCAGTCATAACGGGGTATTTGTCAAACAGCACGGCACTATGCAACCGAATCCCTATTTGAAAGAGAATCTGATCACATGCAAAGAAAATGAAAAAATGATCAAGATTAATCCGGCATGGATGACACGTGAAATTGCGCAAATATCGAATCTGAATCGGCAAGAACACTACAAATTAACCTCACTCATACCGATCAACCCCTTAAATACTCCGAATACGTTCGAGACGGATGCGATGAAATATCTGCAAAAAAATCGCTCTAAAACCTACTATTATCGCTTTGGAGAGGAGCAGAAATTTCAGTTTGTCGGTGCCCTCTATTTTGAAAAAGGGTGTATGGGATGTCATGGTGAGATGGGTTATCGAATTGGCGACGTTCGAGGGGGGATCAGTATCGAACTGCCGCTTGAAAAATTCAAATATTCGAAACACCTTGTTGAAAGACACACCCGAGAGGTTCAATGGGGGATAGGAATACTGGGATTGATCGTGGGTACCTTGTTGTCTTTTCTGGCCGTATCGATGCTTCGGCATCATAAGCATTTGCATAGTATGAATGAAGAGCTTGAAGAGATTGTCCGGATACGAACGAATGAGTTACAAGAACTTAACGCTACTCTCGAAAGCAGGGTTAAAGAGGAGATAAAAAAGAATAAAATCAAAGATGAAATGATGATTCTTCAGTCGCGTCATGCGGCAATGGGGGAAATGATCGGAATGATTGCGCATCAGTGGCGTCAGCCGGTTGCAACCCTTTCGATGGTTGCCAATAAGATGGTGATGGACATCGAACTCGATGAGGTTGATCTTCAAGGCTTTGAGAAGGATGCTGAGGAGATTATTGCCCAAGCGGTCTATCTCTCCAAGACCATCGATGATTTTACCGATTTTTTTAAGCCCAATAAGCAAAAAGAGATTTTTTCTCCGTATCAGGTTTTTGAAGAGGCCGTGAATATGATCGGAAAAGGGATTGAGAACAAGGGGATAGGATTAAAAATTGAATCCTCGACCGAGGGGTTGGTTTTAGGTTTTCCCCATGAATTGCTGCAGGTCTATCTGAATCTCCTTAAAAATGCGAAAGAAGCCTGCGAAGGGGTCGAAACGGACTCCAAAGAAATATCGGTTGTGATTTATGAAGCGGGAGAGTGGATCGTTACAACGGTGTGCGACAACGGTATCGGAGTGGATCCCTCGATTCGCGAAGAGGTATTCGTCCCCTATTTTACGACCAAAGAGGAGTTGAACGGGACGGGGCTTGGCCTTTATATGTCTAAAATTATTGTTGAAAATCATCTTTTAGGGAAAATAAAAATAGATGATGAGCGGGATAGAACGTGTTTTAGTGTGTGGCTTCCACGCTTAGAGGGGTAAAATAGGTCATGACCTTACGCACCTTGCCCTAGCAAGTGCGTAACATCAGTAGTTAATTAACTTCTTTCGGGAAACAAAAACGGTAGCCTCTTCGACGAACGGTTTCAATCGTGGTGATACCGAGCGGCTTATCCATTTTTTGGCGGATTTGATTGATCGCTACCTCGATAACGTTTGGAGTGACAAGTTCCGGCTCTTCCCAAATCGCATCCAAAAGCTGCTCTTTAGAGACGATCTGGTCACGGTGGCGTGCGAGGTGAGTCAATACTTCAAACGGTTTCCCTTTTAGTTCGATCTCTTTCTCTTTATAAATGATTTTTTCCTCTTCAGGGTTGATGATCAAATCGTCAATTTCGATGATGTTGCTGCCGCCGAAGCGCAAACGGGCTTCGATACGGGCAATAAGGACATCAAAGTCAAACGGTTTGCGGATGTAGTCATCGGCACCGGCTCGAAGAGCTTCTATTTCGCTTTCGTTGTCATCACGTGCGGAGAGGACGACAATAACGGTTTTTGGGGTATTGGTTTTGATGTCAGGGATGATGTCGACGCTATTACCGTCGGGCAACATCCAATCCATTAAAATCAGGTCGTAGTTACGGATATCGAGGTAATACTCACCGTCTTTAAGTGTCTCGACGACATCGCTTTGGTAGCCGAACTCTTTAAGCCCTTCTGCAAGGGTTTTGTTGAGGGTTACTTCATCTTCAATGATTAGAATGCGCATTCACGTTCCTCGGAGCGAAATTTTGGCGTAATTATAGCACAGTTTTAGGAAATTTTAAACTTTTTTTCAAAAAACTTTTAGGTAGGAGTATGATTTTAAGTAAAAAAGGGTATTTAAGAGGGGAAAACGGTTTGAATTCTCAGGCTGCTGCCTGAGAATTCCGCAGGAAAAAGGGTTACTTGGCAGGATTCGGGATGATCTTGATTTCAACTCTTCGGTTGCTTTCTCTTCCGGCCGGGGACTCATTGGACGCGACAGGGGCACTCTCTCCGTATCCTACCGATTTGAGCCGGCTGGAGGCTATTCCACGGTTTGCAAGTGCCGAGCTGACGCTCTGGGCCCGTGAAAGAGAGAGTTTTTGGTTGTCCGAATCGCTTCCGACGTTGTCGGTGTATCCCTGAACCTCCAGAATGGTTTCGGGGTATTTGTTTAAAACGTTGCCGAGATCATCCAAAACCGGATTGAAGTTCGGTTTGATATTGGCTTTTGCCGTATCAAAGGTAATGTTTCCCGGCATATTCAGATTGATCGTATCGCCGTTACGCTGTACGGCGATACCTGAACCTTGCAGCTCCTGATTCAGTTCGGCTTGCTGTTTGTCCATATACGCACCGATACCGTAACCGGCAAGGGCTCCGACGGCTCCGCCGATAACGGTCCGTTTGGTACTATGGTTGCTGGTAGCTTTGCCGGCAATGGCACCGGCTACACCGCCGATAAGGGCACCGGTTTGTGCTTTGGTCAATCCCGTATCGGTACCGGCACATCCTACGAGTAAAAATCCGGCCAATAGGGTCGATAAGAGTGATTTGTACATCTGTTTCCTTTTGTATAATGGGAATTTTTCTATCGTGGAATTATAGCGATTTCGTGGATAAGAAAAGGTAAATCGAAAGAGAAGTTTAGCTGAAATTAATAGTGAAAAACGTTGGAGAGCCCTACCGAACAGTTCGCGAGAATGTCCGGTTTACGCAGTGTCAGGGTGAGGGTCTGGATAAGGGGGAACTCTATTTTCAGTGTGGACGACAAAGATTCGAGGGCTTCTTCGATCAATTGAAAACGGTTGTGCTGTACGGAATGCTCGATATGGTGGGCCACATCGGCATAATTGATAAAATTTCCGTCGCTGTAGCGGTAATCGATGATGCACTCTATCCGGACACGTTGCGGCGTCGTCCGCTCCTGCGGCAGTATCCCGATGATCGCGTCAAAAGTGAGATCCTCGATCAGGATCTTCATGCGACGCGGGTCTCTTCCCCTTTGAAAAGACGGATAAAATTGGGAATGTGTTTATAAAAGAGGATAAATGCGATAAACAATACCGGTGCATGAAAGATAACCGGATGGAGGAAAAACGAGGCGACGACGAGAGCCAAAAGGCCAAGCATCGACGAAAGGGACGAAATACGGATCGTTTTGGCCGCAACAGCCCAGACGACCAAGGCAATAGCGGTTTCGACGGGGAGCATCACGGCCATGACGCCCATTCCCGTAGCGACCCCTTTGCCCCCTTCAAACCACAGGTAAGGGCTGAAGCAGTGGCCGATAACGGCGAGGACGGCGACCATCCACTGGACACTGTCGCTGAGTTCGAAGTATTTGGCGGCCAATACGACGATAATCCCTTTGAACGCATCGAGGGCCAACGTAGCGGCACTCAGTTTTTTTGCCAATGCGGGATTGGTCTCTTTCACCACCCGTAATACATTCGTGGCACCGATGCTTTGGGAACCTGCTTCTTTGATGTTGACACCGGCAAAGAGTTTGGCCAAAATCATTCCGAACGGGATACCGCCGAGGAGATAGGCCGCCAGATAAAATTGGACGTTTAGATTAAATAAAAATTCCATGGAGAACCTTAGGACGTATTTTGGAGCGCATTATAAATCACCCATCGTTACAACGAACTAAAAATCGAGATTTTTTTTTGCCGCTTCAAGGTGGGCTAGATGTGAGTAAGCTATA
This sequence comes from Sulfuricurvum sp., assembly GCF_023229695.1. Lineage (GTDB taxonomy): Bacteria > Campylobacterota > Campylobacteria > Campylobacterales > Sulfurimonadaceae > Sulfuricurvum. Next base: position 99,368 of record NZ_JALNYS010000009.1, on the reverse strand, counting down.
ATGGCTTTTATCAAGTTCTTAAGAAGGATGCAGGTTTGGACATCTCAACCGAAGCGTTAAAACAAAAAATTATTGACCTCAAAAAGCGTCTCAGCGTTACCGTAGTCGCCCATTTCTATCAGCGTGACGAAGTGTTCGAGATGGGGGACATCACGGGCGATTCGTTGGAGCTGGCCAAACGGACCATGGCGGATGACAAAGAGTTCGTCGTCTTTTGCGGCGTCGGATTTATGGGGCAGAGTGTCAAAATCCTCAGTCCTCACAAACGGGTCGTTATGCCGAAATTAGCGTGTTGCGCGATGGCGAAGATGATCGACGGCCTCTATTATGACGAATCGATCGCCAAGCTGGAAGCGGCAGGAATAGCGCAAGAGAATATCCTCCCCATTACCTATATCAACTCTAATGCTGATGTCAAAGCCCGCGTCGGAAAAATGGGGGGGATGGTGTGCACCAGCTCCAATGCCAAAATGATCATCACCAAAGCGCTCGCCGAGGGGAAAAAGATCCTTTTCGTCCCTGATCGCTGTTTGGGGCAGAACATCGCCAACATGATGGGATTGAAATCGTGCGTACTCGGAGACGGAACCGATCCCAAAGAGGCCGACATCATCTGTTATGACGGATTCTGCTCCGTCCATCAGCTCTTTACAGTGGAGGATATCGAGTTTTACCGAAACAAATATCCGGGGATTCTAATCGCCGTCCATCCCGAGTGTGATCCCGCCATCTGCGAACGGGCCGATTTTGTCGGATCGACGTCGCAGCTGATCAAATATATTACAGAGCTTCCCGAAGATCAAAAAGTGGCGGTGGGAACCGAGTTTAATATGGTCAACCGCCTCCGCCCGGCAAACACCTACGTCCTCTCCTCGACGAAGCCCGAATGCCCGACGATGAACGAAACGACGTTGGAAGATCTGTATCTGACCCTCAAATCGATCGAGGACGGTGCACCGATCAACGAGATCGAAGTGGACGAAGAGACTGCCTACTGGGCGAAAATTGCCCTTGAACGGATGATGGCGCTATAGTCATCACCATTATTTCCCCCGTCATTCCCGTGAAAACGGGCATTGTGCCCCTTGCGGGGGAATCCAGTTTGCATTTGCATATATCATTTGAAAGTTGTACAATATAGCAAACAAAATATTGTACAAGGAGATGTAATGCAGGTGGTTAATTATTCAACGGCACGCAACAATCTCAAATCTATCTTTGACAGTGTCTATACCGATAACGAAGAGGTTATTATCCATCGTAAAGGGGGAGAAAACGTTGTCGTGATCCCTTTTAGCGAATATAATGCGATGAAAGAGAGTCAGTATCTTCTCTCGAACAGTGCCAACCGTGAGCGGCTTTTGACATCGCTCTCCAAAGCGCGCAGCGGTAAAACGTTTGCAAAGGATCTGATCGATGAATCTGCACTGGACGGATGAGTCGTGGGATGATTATCTTTATTGGCAAACGACCGATAAAAAAATGGTTAAAAAAATCAATGAACTGATCAAATCGATTCAGCGGACACCCTTTGAAGGGGTCGGTAAACCCGAACCGCTGAGATTTGAGCTCTCAGGATGTTGGTCACGGCGTATCGACAGCGAACATCGGCTGATTTATGAAGTGGAAGAGGGGACGATCAGGATCATCGCGGCGAGGTTTCATTATAGTTGATGGGAATTGTTGGTAAAGTGAATACTGAATATCTGATCCTTTTGTTTTGAATCTCTTGATGAGTTTTGGGATATAATTTACTCAATAACAAACAGGAGGGATCAGATGGTAGATATTGAAGCGCTCAAACATGAAATTGTTGAATGTCTGAAGCCTCTTGATCCTGATAAGATAATCTTGTTTGGTTCTTATGCCTATGGGACTCCTACGGAAGATAGTGACATTGATCTGTTTTTGGTCAAAGATGATATGAGCATAGAAGATGGCAGAGATTATAATTTAAAAGCAAGAAAACAACTGCGACCCATCATCATGAATCATCATACCAACGGTATCGATATCTTATCCGCACCATCGAGTTTTATCAATGCACGGGAAGATTATTTTTACAAAGTAGACATTCTGCAAAATGGAAAAGTGTTGTATGAACGAAACGTCAGCTAAAGAGTGGTTAACAAAGGGTTGGCATCACTTAAGCACGGCTAATTTACTGTATGATCTAAACCATTACAGCGATATTGTTGCCGTTGAAATTCATTATTCTACTGAAATAACATTAAAATCGATATTAGCATTTGAAAATAGTAAAATAGTAAAAATTCACGATTTGATAGAAATATACAAGCTTATAAAACATCGATTCACTCTACCTGAGTGTGATCTCTCTTTTTTAGACATTATAAGTGAATACCATATCCGTGAATCGTATCCCTCACCCCATAGAAGGTTACCCTCAAGAGAAGAAATTAAATCTATGCTGGAGTTCACAAATAGCTTATTCGCAGATGTTTGTACGATTTTGAATATTTCTATCGAAGAGATTAAAGTTCTGTAAAATGGTTCAAAATCCCCAATATGCTACAATAAGAGAAAACTTTTGAAGGGTGAAGCAGATGAACGAAAAAGAGCTTATTTTACAAAAACTCACCCTTTTAAAACCCGAAATAATGCAGAGCTATCATATTACATCACTTGCCCTTTTTGGTTCATTCGCCCGTGGGGAACAAACACTTAACAGTGATGTCGATTTACTCGTCGATTTCTCCGATACTCCTGATTTACTCCGATTTATCGAACTCGAAGAGAAGATAAAAGCGGTATTGGGGCGAAATGTCGATTTGGTTCCGCGACGAAAACTTAGAGCCGAATTGTTTGAGCAGGTAGAAAGCGAGAAGATAGCGGTATGATTTTAGAGGAGGAATAGATGCCTGAAGTTAGCCGTTTCTTGGGGATTATCATCTCGTTTTATTACGATGAACATAATCCTCCTCATTTTCATGTAAAATACAATGAATATCGAGCTAGTTTTCTCATTCATGAATTGAAAATTCAAGAAGGAAATTTACCAAAAAAAGTCGTTTCATTAGTTCTTGAATGGGCATACGATCATCGTGATGAGTTACTGGCGGACTGGGAACTTGCCCGTGCAGGTAAAGAACCACAAAAAATAGAACCTTTGGTATAGGAGGTCGGAAATGGTTTGGTTGGTTGATGCCGCATATCGCGGTGATTATCGTGTATTTGTTCGATTTAATGACGGCAAAGAGTCGGAAATTGATTTGGAAAATTACATCAAATCTAAAAATGAAGAGACGGTTTTTGCCCCGTTAAAAGAGTTGAAAATCTTTCAAACAGTTCGCTTTGACAGTGATTTAGACACGATTGTATGGGCAAACGGTGCGGATATTGCTCCTGAGCGACTTTATGAAATGGTTGGATAATTAAAAGTGCATCAAATTGGTTTTGATAAAAATTTTAGTCTACTAGCGCAAGAAGCGCACTTGGCTAAAAATACCCTTTTATCAGGATTTGATTTACTATTAAAAGCAAATTTTTATCTGGCGCAGATGGTCATTTTTAAATGTCGCTTGACATGCTTGTGCAATAGCTACACGTTTTTATCCAATAAAATAAAAATTGTCTTTTTGAAATAGGGGCATATTGAAATCAAAAATAAATTGCCACTGTCATTCCGTGCTACGACACGGAATCTATAAAACACTTATCTTGACATTGTCCATACATAAGAGTAAAATTGTTTTATGAAATATGAATGGGATGATACGAAGAACAGCGCCAATATTATCAAGCATGGGATAAGTTTTGAGGAAGCATCGGAGATATTTAACGATCCGATGATGATTTCGAAGCTTGATCTGCGGTATGCGTATGGCGAGGAGCGATGGTTCAGCATCGGTGCAACCAAAAAAGGGATGATTACGATGGTGGCGCATCTGTATTTTGATGAGCATCAAGAGCCTGTTATCCGTATTATCTCTGCCCGAAAAGCAACTCCAAAGGAGGTACAAAACTATGCGTGATGAACTTTTAAAGATGGAAGCGGAATATGAGATTCCTGATGAAGTGGATATGAGCGGAGCCGTTCGCGGGTATTTTTATACCCCTCATAAAGTTTCCGTTAGTATGCGTCTGGATGATGACATCGTGATGTATTTTAAAAAGCTCTCGTTATCTGAAAAGCAGGGGTATCAAACGCTTATGAATATGGCATTGCGTAAGTATATTCAAGCGACGACAGCTACCGTCTGAATCAACGTCTGAAAAAAGTTAAAAAGGTAACCGTATGATCGAACCATTTATCCGTGAAGTATTGGCCGAAGACGTAGGGCGCGGGGATTTGTATGCACGGGTCTCCGATCCTGTCTCTGCATCTGCGAAAATCATTGCTAAAAGTGACGGTGTGTTGGCTGGGGAAGAATATCTGCGGGTGCTGGCCCATATCGAAGGATTTGTCATCGTCTGGCACAAACAAGACGGCGAACGGTTCATCAAAGGAGATGTGCTGATGGAGTTGGAGGGAGATTCGCATACCCTTCTTCGGATCGAGCGGACGTTGCTGAACATACTGCTGCACGCCAGTTCGATTGCGACGCTGACCCGCAAATACGTCGATCTGATCGCGCCGTATGGAACCAAGCTCCTCGATACCCGAAAAACCCGTCCGATGCTTCGGACGTTCGAGAAATACGCCACCCGGATCGGGGGGGCGACGAACCACCGGATGGGGCTGGACGATGCGCTGATGCTCAAAGATACCCATCTCAAAACGATCGACAACCTCGAACTCTTTATGGCGCAGGCGCGACAAAAGATCCCCTTCACTTCGAAAATCGAGATCGAAGCCGAAGATTTTGAGATGGCGAAACGTGCTATGGCGGCGGGCGCGGATATCGTCATGTGCGATAATATGTCACCGGATCAGCTTCGCGACGTTGTGGAATACAAAGAGAGATACCACAGCCGTGTGCTGCTCGAAGCGAGTGGAAATATTTCGCTCGATACCATCGAAAATTACGCTAAAACCGGCGTCGATGCGATCAGTACCGGTTCATTGATCCATCAGGCCAATTGGATAGATGTATCGATGAAAATGGATTAATCTGTGGCTGACGATCAGGAGAAGACCGAAGAACCCACCGCCAAGAAAATCGAAGATGCCCGTGCGGACGGGAATGTTGCCAAAAGTCAGGATATTGTCGGAGTCGCTGTCCTTTTTGTTGCTATTCTCACTTTACTGGTCATGTTTGATTTTATCAGTGACCGGGTGCTTCTCCTCTCCCGTTACTATTTTTCGCTTATCGGAACCCCTCTGGACAGGGAAGGGATGCTGGATATGGCGATCGTAACGTTCCGCGAATCCCTGATTATGATCATACCGATTACGTTGATCGTTGCGATCGCCGGGGTATTGGGGACGGTTGCGCAGATCGGGTTTAATTTTACGACCAAACCGCTCATGCCGAATTTTTCAAAAATCGATCCGATCAAAGGGATCGGGAACCTGTTTACTGTTAAAAAAGTGATTGAATCGCTTAAAATCACCTTTAAATCCATGACGGCACTTGGTGTCGGATTTATGTTTTTTTGGGGGTATATGGAAGAGCTTCCGACGGTAGCACTATTTACGCTTCAAGATCAAATGGGGTGGCTGAGGGATAAAGCGATCGTCCTTGCCGCCGTTATGCTGATTATTATCTTTATCTATTCGCTGGTGGATCTGTTTATCACCCGTAAAGAGTATTTTGACAAGCTGAAAATGTCGTTGCAGGAGATTAAAGACGAATACAAAAATATGGAGGGGGATCCCCATATCAAAGCGAAGATTCGTCAAATCCAGATGCAGGCGGCGCGCAAGCGGATGATGTCCGCCGTTCCGACTGCCGATGTCGTTATCACCAATCCTACCCATTATGCCGTGGCGATCAAATACGATGAAACCAAACATTTTGCCCCCGTCGTAGTCGCGAAAGGGGTGGATAACATTGCGATTCAGATTAAAAAAGTGGCCCGTGAAAACGGAGTCCATATTGTCCAGAATCCTCCGCTGGCCCGTTCGCTGTACAAAGAGGTGGAGTTGGATCGGGCGATTCCGGACATGATGTTTGCCGCAGTCGCCGAGGTGCTCGCGTACGTCTACAAGATGGGAAAAAAGCGAAAGGATCATCTCTGATGGAGCGGTTTTTGGAACTAATAGCCAAGAAGAGGGTGATCGGGATTGTTTTTACGGCGATTATCCTCTGTTTGGGGGGGGTGTTTTGGTATTTGGAACAAAAGGTGACCTCCCAAACGCTGGAACGGCTGAGCGATCAGCTCTCATTGGCATTGAACAATCAGCTGGACAAAGAGCGCGACAGCGCGCTGCAAAATGCACTGATCCTTTCTCAGAATACGGGACTGATCAACGCTTTGGAGCAAGAAGATGAAGATCAGGGGTTTAAAATCCTCTCTGAGGGGATGGAATCGATTAAAGTCCATACCAATTCATTGATCCGTGCGCAGGTTATTACCTCCGATTATGTTATTTTTGCCCGTAGCTGGGACAACTCGTACGCCGGGATGCCTTTGGAGTTTCATCGTCCCGATCTCCTCTATTTTCAAAATCACCGCAAACCCCGTTCGGCGATTGAGGTGGGGCGGAAGCTGGGGATCAAGGCGACGGTTCCGGTGTATCAGAAAGAAAAAATGATCGGTTTTGTCGAAGTGGTCTCTTTTTTCGAGACGGCGCAGGAGTATTTCGACCGATTGGGGATTGATCTGTATATTTTGATGGATGAAAAATTTTATGAAACTGCCGTATTTATGCAGGAGAATCCGGCGATCGGAAAAGATTTCATCCTGGTCAATACCAAATATACCCAAAGCGATTTGAAGCTGCTGGAGGGGATCGATTTTAAACGGTTGAAACAGACGCATGCGGTTTTCAGCGGAGGGCGTTATCTCTTTTATGAGCCGATGAGCAACGGAGAGGGGGAGATCGTCGGGGCCTTTGTATTTTCCCTCTCCCCGAAGCAGATTAAAGCCTATGCCCATTCGGACGAAGAGGATATATCGCTGCTGATGCACCTCTCCCGAAACGAACTCTACGATGTTATGGTCAAAAAGTCGATGAAAAACGCACTGTTTCAGAACAGCTATGACAATGATTTACTCTATCTAAAAGATATCGTCCCTCCGGAAGATCGGGAACTCTTTTTGGATGAAGCGCGTGAACGGCTCAACGGCTATTCCAAAGAGGAGTTGATCGGGATGATGCTGGGGTATAAGGTATCCAAAGAGATAAAAGGGGAGATACGATGAGGGTGTTGTTGCTGGAAGACGAGTATATGTTACGGGTCAGTATTACCGAATTTCTGGAAGATCTCGGATTTGAGGTGATCGGATTTTCAAACGGGGAGAGGGCGTATGAAGCGATTTACGAAACCCATTTTGATCTCTACCTTCTGGATGTCAACGTTCCGGGGAAAGACGGATTTGAGCTGCTTCGAACCCTGCGCAAAGAGGGGAATAAAACGCCGGCCATTTTCCTCACCTCTATGGTCAATGTGGCCAATCTGGAAGAGGGGTACAAATCGGGATGCTGCGATTATATCCGCAAGCCGTTTGACCTGACCGAATTGCAGTTTCGGATTATCCATGCCCTCAAAAGCTATTACCACCATGGGGAAAATCAGATCGATTTCGGCCAGGGGCTGATCTACGATACCGAAAACTTTACGCTGAGTTTCAAGGGGGCGAATATCGGATTGAGCAAGACCGAAAAAGAGATATTGGGGGTACTCCTCAAGCATGTCAATCAAATCGTATCGGTGGAGATGTTTCAAGACGAAATATGGGGAGAATACGTCGATCCGGCCAACATACGGGTACAGATCAATAATCTGCGCAAGAAGCTCCCCGTCGAGATCATCCAAAACCGTCGAGGATTAGGGTACATCATTGAACGATAACCGCTACGCCCTCAAAAACGCGTTTCTCTATACGATACTCATTGCGGTGCTGCTGCTGGTCCCGACCTACCTATACGTCACGTATATGAAATATGTCTATGAGATTCAGTATGAGTTTAAACTCAAACAGCAGTCGCATCTGATCGTGCAGGCCATGGAGACGTTTAGCCAGCAAGAGGAGAAGGTTTTTGATTATCCGCGATTTCGGACCTTTCAATCGGGGCTGTACGATGAACACTTCAATCCGGTTTTTACCCTCATTAGGGCCCCTTTGAAGATCCAGAAAGCGGGTTACCATATTCAGGACAATTACGGCTATCTGATCGTGCCGTTACCGGAGAGGCGCTATTTTGAGGCCGCTTATCTGGTCGTGGGGGGGAAACTTGCGTATGCCCCTATTTATCAGGATGCCGTCATCATCCTCTTTTTTATCACCTCCATTTTTTTTGTGTTGTCCCTCTATTTTTTGGACCGTTTTGCCTTGCCGTTTCAGAGGGTCAACAAACGGCTGGACCGGTTTATTAAAGATTCGATGCATGAGATCAATACCCCCCTCTCGATTATCAACGTCAATATCGATCTGTACAATCGGGCCAATCCCCATAATAAATACCTTCAACGGATCAAGGCGGCGACGAAAACCCTCGCAACGCTGTACAACGACATGGACTATCTGATCAAAAACGAGAGGCTTTCGTTTGCGTATGTACCGATCGATTTGAGCCGTTTTCTCCAAGAGAGGATCGACTATTTTTCGGAGGTGGCCGCCCTTAAAAATATCACGATCTCGGTATGCATCGATGAGGAGGTCACATTATCCTTTAATCCGACCCAGCTGCAGCGGATCATTGACAACAACCTCTCCAACGCGATTAAGTATTCGCACGAAGAGGGGAAGATCGAGGTGAAGCTGGAGAAGCATGAGGAGTATTGCGTGATGAGGTTCAAAGATGACGGCATCGGGATCGAAGACGTCAGTCGGATATTCGAACGCTATTATCGGGAAAATCAGGAGAAGGGGGGATTTGGAATCGGGTTGAATATTGTCAAATCGATCATCGACAAAGCCGGCATTGATCTACAAATCGATTCAGAATACGGAAAAGGGAGCCAGTTTAGCTACCGTTTTGCCCCTCCGATCTTTCAAAAGAACTGATGTTACGCACTTTTCGGGCAAAGCCCGTAAAGTGGCAGGGGACAATTTGTCCCCTGCACCCCCCTAAAGCTACCCGCATCTTTTGGATGCGAGAGATTAACTCCACTTTACGCGCTTACTAAAGAAAAGCCCGTAAAGTGGCAGGGACTGACGTCCCTACAACCCCCAAAACAAGCGAAGCGCTCCCGAAGGGATGTTTCCTGAAACGCTACCCGCATCTTTCGGATGCGGGAGAAAATTCCCTTGATGCGCTTAGTAAAGCAAGATACGTAAGGGTAGATACCTACTAATTTCTTTTTTTTTACGTTAATTTTACACTCCTTCTCTACAATGCTCCTTGAAAATTGAATCAAGGAGAGCCAATGCGAAAAATGATACTGCTTGGAATCGCCACCTTTTTGGGAGCAGCCGATCTGCAGCAAGTGATTGAGAGTCCCGATGCGTCTGCCATTTTAAAAAAAGATGCCCTTCCCTCAGCCAAAACCTATGTGATGCCGCAGGGGTGTATCAGTGATGATCCCGCAGCGATTGCACGCGGACAATACATTTTTCATAATTTGAACGGAAAAGAGACAAAAGAGCCCGCACCCGAAGGGCTGGTCAAAATACTTCCTGACGGGAAAGAGAAACAATACGGCAACTGTGTCGCCTGTCATAATATCGAAGGGGCGAAAGGGTACGGAAATATCGGTCCGGATCTGAGCAACTACAAAGCGCTTTATATGGACAGCGGGGTACGGAACGGTACTTTTGTGTACCAGAAAATTGCCGATCCGCGTGTGGATAATCCGACATCGCACATGACGGTGAATTTGACGAACGGCTTGATGAATGAGCGCGAAGTGTGTGACCTTGCCTCTTACATCGTATCGGTTAAAAAGTAAAGTTCTGTCTCGATAGAGACAAGCTTCAGTGCCATAGCGGCTAGCGTAGCCGGCGGGGTTTTACCTCGTTGGCGTTTAAATGATGAATTAAGGAGAAAAAATGGAACGTCGATCATTTTTAAAAAGATTTGGAGCGGTAGCGGCATGTGCAACTCTCCTTCCCCATGTAGCAAGCGGTGCGGACGAAGCAAAAAAAGTGGTAAGTCCGAACGAGATGAATTACGATACCGCTGTTTCGGCCATTACGGGGGGAAAGCCGTTGACTCCCTCATCTAAAGTGACCCTCTCGGCCCCTGAGATTGCAGAAAACGGTGCGGTTGTGCCGGTAAAAGTAACGGTTGAAAGCCCGATGAGCGATAAAGAGTATGTGAAAGCAATCCACGTTTTGGCATCGAAAACGGCAATGTCCGATGTGCCAATATCTATTTGACCCCGGCCAACGGAGAGGCGTATTTCGGAACCCGTGTGAAACTCGGCGGAACTCAGGACATCGTGGCGATCGCGGAGATGAGCGACGGAACGTTCCTGAGCACGAAACAAAACGTCAAAGTAACGATCGGCGGATGCGGTTGATTTAGAATCAACGTCATTCCCGCGAAGGCGGGAATCCAGCTGGATCCACGGACCAAGTCCGAGGATGACGGCTATTTTCAGTTATAAACTGACCTTACGCAGCTTGTCTAAACAAGTGCGACAAGGTTAGTAATCTCCCGCATCCGGAAGATGCGGGTAGCTTTAGGGGGTTGTAGGGACCCTAGTCCCTGCCACTTTACGGGCTTTGCCCGAAAAGTGCGTAACATCAGTTATAAAAAAGAAGATTAAAGGAAAACACTATGAAAACACTGATTAAAATCAAACCGAAAACCTACGCGGCAGGCGAGATTATTAAAATCGATTTTATGGCGATGCACCCGATGGAAACCGGGATGCGTAAAGATAAAGATACGGGGGCCCTGATTCCGGCTCACTATATCGATGAAGTCAAATTCATGTTCAACGATAAATTGATCACGAAGATGGTGATCTGGGAATCGCTGTCGGTAAATCCTCTGATGAGTATCAGTTTTAAAGTTCCCTCCGCAGGGACATTAAAAGTTATTGCCAAAGACAATAAAGGTCAAAGTGTCGAGACCAGCTCCGAAATTACCCCGAAAGGATAAATGATGCGTACTTTGTCTATTTGTGCGGCACTCCTTTCCGTGGCACTGTGCGGTGCGCTCAACGCGGAAGAGAAACTGAGTATGAGCGATGCCGATAAAAAAATGTATGCCGAACTGGTTGACAACAACCCTGCCGAGATGGACGTAGCCGAGGGGGAACAACTCTTCAGCGCCGCGATCGGTACCGAAGCCTACGCGAAAATGGTCGGGGTCAAAGAGAAAGATCTTCCCGCTTACATTGCGGGCTTTCCGCGCTACGTCGAGGCGGCTAAACGGGTCGTAACGTTGTCTCAAACGATCCAGATGGCGATGGCGGATCGTTCTCAAGCGGTTCCGAAACTCGAGAGCAAAGAGATGCTGAAAATGACGACGTACCTCAAATCGCTTGCCAATGAGCAAAAAACCAACATTGATGTCAAAGCCAACAAAGCGATGAAAGAGATGATGGCACTCGGACAGGACGTATTTGAACAGCGACGCGGCGGACGCGGTCTTTCGTGCAACAGCTGTCACAGTGCCGATATCGTCGGACAGCGTCTACGGATGCAGCCGCTTCCCGATTTGGGTGCAAGTGTCACCGCTGCTGCGGGGACATGGCCGGCGTATCGTATGACCAAAAGCGAAACGACCCTGTTGGACAAACGGTTTCAGCAGTGTATGGATAACGCCCTCTTAGCCAAAATCCCCCTCGGTTCCAAAGAGATGGTGGCCCTTGAAGTCTATATCACAAACAAGACCAAAGGCAACGCCATCCAAGTTCCCGGCGTGAAGCGATAGGGGTCGGTTATGGATGTATCACGACGAGATTTTTTCCATATAGCCGCTGCCCTCGGGATCGGATTGCCGGCAGCCGCTTCGGCGGCATCGGCTCCGAAACGGGTTGATGAAGTGGGATTAAAAGAGATTTACAGTTTTAATGCAAAAGGGAACGTAACGCTGCTGCACATTTGCGATATGCATGCGCACATCAAACCTCTCTATTGGCGCGAACCGTCAACCCTGATTTCGGCACCGAACCTGACGGGAACCCCCGGGTTTTTGTGCGGTGAATCGTTTTTAAAACACTACGGGATGAAGGGAAAAACCCTCGACGCCTATTTCGATACTTTTATGAATTTTGACGCGTTGGCCCATAAATTCGGGAAGATGGGGGGGATCGCCCATATGAAAACCCTCATCAATCATATCAAAAAAGAGCGCGGAGCCGATAACGTATTGCTCCTCGATTCGGGCGATACGTGGCAGGGGACCGGTGTGGCTCTCAAAACGACCGGGGAGGCGATCGTCAAGGCGCAGAATTATCTGGGGGTAGACGTCATGGTCGGCCACTGGGAATTTACCTACGGCAAGACACGGGTTCGCGAACTCATCGAGATGCTCAATGCCAAATTCATCTCCCAAAATATCATCGGGGACGATTCGTTTGCCGATGATTTCGAAGAGCTGATTTTTGAACCGTACACGATCATGGAGCGCGGCGGAGCGAAGATCGGGATTATCGGACAGTCGTTTCCGTTTACCTCGACGGCAAATCCGAAAGAGTTTACCCAAGGGTGGAGTTTCGGATTGCGTCTGGATACCCTTCAAACCTACGTCGATAAATTGCGTCAGGAAGAGAAAGTGGACTGTGTCGTCGTCTTGTCGCACGACGGGTTCAGCGTCGACCAGGAGGTGGCCCGTCAGGTGAAGGGGATCGATTTTATCCTCAGCGGCCATACCCATGACCCCTCTCCGCAGCCGACGGTCATCAACGGCACGGTCATCGTCATCGCGGGAAGTCACGGCAAATACGTCGGACGCCTCGATATCGATATCAAAAACCATAAGGTTAAAGGGTACGAGTACAAACTGATCCCCGTAGCGGCAAACCTTATTCCGGCCGATCCTGAAGGGGTCGAACTCGTGAACGCATTGTACGCACCGCATGAGAAAGAGTTCGGGGAAGTGCTTGGCGTGACGAAAAACGTCCTCTACAAACGGGACACTTTCCATTCGCCGTTCGATGAACTCATCAACGATGCGATTATCGATACGATGGATTCGGATATCTCCTTTACTCCGGGGTATCGTTGGGGGACCACGGTACTGGCGGGGGATCCGATCACGATGGATGACGTCTACGGGATGACGGCGATCACTTATCCGAACGTGTATACCTTTGAACTTATGGGGAAACATATCCGAAGTTTGCTGGAAGATATCGCCGATAACGTGTTCAATCCGAACCCTCTGTACCAGCAGGGGGGAGACATGAGCCGCCTCGGCGGTGTGACTTACGATATCAAGATCGGTGCTCCGAGCGGAAAACGGATCACGAATATCCTAGTCAAAGGGAAACCTTTGGAGGATAAAAAAATCTATAAGGTATCATCATGGGGCGGAAACCTGCAAAATGCGGGAACCAATCTCAAAGAGCAGCTGACCCGTCCGGTATACGATGTGGCGGCGGCCTATATCCGTCGCCAGAAAAATGTTAACATTAACGGAAACAGTAATGTTAAGATTCTGGATTACGATTGCGGCTGCCCACGCAAGGGCTCAAAAAGCTGCTAGGCAGTTTTAAGATTATTTAAGGAGTTAAGATGAAATTAGTCAATCTAAGTATTGCGGCAGCGGCTACTTGTCTGTTAGCGACATCGGCATACGCACTCAAAACCGAAGACCGTAATGTTAAAGGGAATTATCAAGTAGAATACCTAAAAGCTCCGGGCGCGGTAAACTCGATCGGTGAGATGTTTACCGGGGGTGAACTCTACGGACGCCTCCGCTCAAACTCATTTTGGTGGGATTGGGATAACCAAAACAATGGAGTTACGGCGGATAACAACATGTGGGGTCTTGGCGGAAGTTTGGTCTATAAAACCGGTTTTTATAAAGGATTCGGTGCAACGGTAGGTTTTTACGGAACAGTTCCCTTGCATAATGATAATAAGGATGGCTTTAACCCGACTGCAAACTATGGAAAAGCGGGTAAAGATACCTACCATACCCGTGCCGACGGTAGTGAAGGCTCTATCGGTGTTTTTGCGGAAGCGTACGGCGAATACAAAGCCGGCAAAACAGACGTAAAAATCGGTCGCCAAGGGATAGACAGTATCATGTTGGCAACGAATGACACAAAAATGGTTCCCAATACCTTTGAAGCAGCCGTAATCGAAAACAAAGATATCGCCAATACGACGGTTCGTGCCGGTTATATCATGTCTCAAAAACTTCGTGACCACCAAAACTTTCACAGTCTTATCGCTTTTGAAAAATACAATGAAAATGATGATTCGGGTGCGCACAAAGGGTTAACGCCCGCTTTAATCAGCGGTGCGGGTGAAGATGTAAACCCTGAAATGGTATTGCTAACGGCACAAAATACCTCCATCCCTGATTTGAAATTGAATGCAGAGTACGTAGGGGTGAACGGTTTTGTCAATACCGCGATTGCCGAAGCGAATTATAAAATCAAAGTGAGCGATGGATGGACGTTGACCCCGGGGATTCGTTACCTTCGTCAAATGGATGACGGTGCCGGTGCCATCGGCGGTGCTTCTCTGAGCGGTAAATTTAAAGGCAATACCTCATATACCGGAGCAAAAGGTGGCTATACCGATCCAAACAGTGCGGATGGAAGTATTATTATGGGACGTTTGGTAGCCGCTAACGGTCCGTTGGAATTGACTGCCGGATATTCCAAAATCTCCGATGATGCCGATATCATCGCTCCGTGGCGCGGATTCCCGACGGGTGGATATACCCGTTCAATGGCGCAGGTAGACTGGATTGCCAACACGAAAAACTGGGCACTAAAAGCCGTTTATGATTTCGGAAAAGCGGGTCTTGTTTCAGGGTTCAAAGTGGCCGCCGATTATGAAAATATGAATTTCGACGATGCTAAAGCAGCTACCTCCGGATTTACCGATCGTGATATTTTTCACGTCGATATGTGGAAAACATTTAAAGCGATTCCAAATGCCGAGTTTAAACTCCGTTTTGCAACCGTCGATGCGCAGCCATCCACGGTCGGCGGTATTGATTACAACTCGTACAACGAATACCGTTTCGAAATTAACTACCTCTTCTAAAGGATCGACCGATGCGCCGGATACTGTTGCCGTTACTGATCGCCGCGAGTGCCGGCGCATACGAGTTTGATCTCAAACCGAAAAATGTCGCTCCGGGTATTACCTGCTTTTTCGGCGAACCCGAAGTGATGAATACGACGAATAACGGCAATATGGTCAATACCTGTTATATCGATACGAAAGAGTCCTATGTCGTCATCGACAGCGGCTCATCGTACGCGTATGCCGAATCGGGCTATAAAGCGATGCAGCGGATCAAACCGTTGCCGGTGGCATGGGTTATCAATACCCATGTTCATGACGACCATTGGCTGGGAAACGGATTTTTTGCCCAAAAGGGAGTTAAGGTTTTGGGTTCGGACGATTTTGTACATAACGCAACCATCGATTCTCCTACCCGAATCCAAACCCATATCTCTCCCGAAGCGTACGCCCTGACCGTTCCGATACTTCCCGATACCCTGATCCATTCGGATCAAACCCTTCGGGTGGGGGATCAGGAGATTGAACTTCATCTGATGAAGAAAAAAGCCCATAGCGAAAAAGATATGGTGATTTTTTTACCTAAATTAAAAACTCTCTTTGCCGGAGATTTGGTCTTTAACGACCGTATCCCTTCCCTCAACGGAGGAAATATCAACGGGTGGATTGACGCACTGGATGCGTTGAGAGAATTGAATGCCACGACGATCATTGGAGGACACGGTTACCGTACCGACGCTAACACGACGGAGATGACCTATAGCTATCTCACCCGGATGCGCTCGGAAATCCGCAAGGCGCTCGAAGATGGGGTGGGAATTGATGATGCGGTCCAAAAAATCACGATGGAGGAGTTTAAATCTTTGCGGATGTATGAGACGCTGCACCGTGCAAATGTGGAAGCCTCGTATCGGCTACTGGAGTGGGAATAATGATGAAGCGGTTGCTGTTTTTTGGGTGTTTGTTTTCGACCCTTGCGTTTGGGGATGTCCGTTTTGCCGAACCGATCCCTTCCATCGATAAACCCCGTGAAGTGGTAATGGGGATCAGTAAAGGGGATGATGAATCGATTCATCATGGTCTTAGTACGGCGAACAATGTCCTTAAATTTTACGGTCCTGAAAAAATCCACTTGCGTATCGTTGCCTATTATCACGGTATTCGCACGCTTTTAAAAAGTGAAAAAGAGATGGCTTTACGTGTGCGGGCACTACAGCAATACGGGGTTGAATTCGTCGCATGCGGCAATACGATGGAGACCAAAAAAATCCCCGCATCGGCATTGACCGACGATGTCGAGATCGTCAGCGCGGGGATTGCCGAAGTGATCGAGCGCGCCACTGAGGGCGCATTTTACATTCAACCTTAGGAGTTAACGATGAAAATTCTTTTTATATCAATCATGGCGGGACTTTTATCCCTTTTTGGCGGTGACCTGCACCTTTTTAGTGTTCCCAACGCAAATGGAAAATACAATGCATCGGTTGTTGAAAAAGCCCTCGAAGCAAACGGATTTGTCATCTCGGGCAACAGTGAGATGAACGAACCGTTTATGAAACAGTTTCAGCAGAGTGATTTTACGGCGTTTAATCTGTTGACGGTTTTTCATAAAAAATATGCGGCTTCTTTGGTGAAAGCGCATCCGGACGGCGGAATATTTGTTCCGATGGGAGTGGGGATTTATCAGCGAAAAGGGGATAAAGAGCTTCACGTATCGGTTCTGAGTGCGCAGGCACAAAAGAAGATCGCCGGATTTGATGCCCCGGAGTTTGCGTTGATCGAAAAAGAGATCCTCGCAACTCTCAACAAAACCCTTCCGAAGGCAAAACACACCTTCAGTGAAACATCGCTCCCGGCACAGGGGCCGCTGCTCAGCCGGTTTGTCCGTCCAAGCGATGCGCTAAGCTGGAAAAATGACAAGGAAGAGGTGGAGATGATGATTGAGAACGGATTAAAACCGGCCGGTTTCGTGATGTCAAACTTTACCGATTTCCAATCCGAATTGAGTGCAAACGGTGCAGAGAGCCCTTTTGATTTTTACGACACCTATTCGATCTGCAAGCTCAAAGTGATCTATACTGTGGCCAAAACGCGTCCGGAAGCGGCGGCTTTCGCACCGTGTACCTTAATGGTCTATAAGAAAAAAGATGCGGATGAGATGGTGATGGGATTCCCCGGCGTCTACAACTGGATGAGCAGTTCACGGGTCGAAGATGCCGATGCCAAATCGGTATTGATGCAGGCTCAAAAAGATTTTGAACAGGTTTTAAAATCGGCTACGGAGTAAATCTCCGCAGCCTCGATAATGATTATTACTGATGACTGCGATGACCTGAATCTCCCTTTTTTCAGATGTTTCGATTTCTCTCCTAAAGTACAACAACTTCGCAGTCATCCCTAATAATCCATTGAATTTCCGGCTCTGCCGATGGATTTTATTTGGCCTAAAAAAGGTATAATCCTCCCCATTTTCCTGTTATGGCAGGGTTGGAGGAAGCAATGCTACTTTCGCAGATCGATGCAGCAAATCATATCGTATTGATTGTACACCAAAATCCCGACGCTGATTCGCTGGGGGGGGCATGTGCCTTTTATTCCCACCTTCTTCGGGGAGACAAAAAAGTGACCCTCTTTTGTGCTTCCAAAGGAGTCGATCCCAATCTGGCGTTTCTCCCCTGGTTTGATAAAATAACCGACCGTTTTCCGCAAGGTGCCGATTTGATGATCAGTTTTGATTGCGCTAACCGTGATCGGTTGGGGTGTGAGGCCTCTTTGCCTTTGATCAATATCGATCACCATCGGAGCAATGACCTTTTCGGAACGATTAATCTGGTCAATACCGCCGCTATCAGTACGACGGAGCTCCTTTATGATTTTTTTATTGCCAATGATATAAAAATCAATGGTAAAATGGCGCTTTCGCTTTACGCCGGGCTTTTAGATGATTCGAAATGTTTTAGTTCCGCTGCTTGCTCCTCCAAAGTCTTTGCACTTGCCCATGATTTGATAAAGCTGGGGGCGGATCATGCGGTATGCGTAGAGTGGATGTATCGGCGCCGTTCATTGGCATCGCTTCGGCTGCGCGCTATTCTTTTAAAAGAGATGCAGCTTCATGCAGACGGGGCTCTTGCCCTTTTTGAGGTAACTACCCGCCATCTGGAACAAAGCGGTGCGACACTCTATGAGTGCAAGCAGGTGTTGGAAGAGGCGCTTGAGCTGGCGACCGTGCGAGCAGCGCTCATGCAGATTGAACATCCGCAAGGGGAGGTGAGGATTTCACTTCAAACCGATGGGACGGTGGATGCGTCGAGTATTATGGCATTGTCCGGCGGCGGCGGACACATTAACCGAGCAGGTACGAGAATCGAGAGAAGCGATAAAACGGTTTTAGATGAGATTATACAGAGGATAAAAAAGGAGTTGATGTGAGAAGAGGGGCAAAAGGTTCGGGAATAATCGGATGGATTTTGAGTGGATTGGTCATCGGAGGGATCGGATTTATCGCGTTCTCCCCTAAATTTGAGAGGGAAGACCCGAAATTGATTCTGAGCCACAGCGGGTATTGGAACTTTAAAGACCCGATTCAGGTGAAGGTTGAAGATGCAAGCGGCTTAAAATCGTTTAAAGCGACCCTCTTCACGCCGCATGACGATTGGGTTGTCGTTGATGAGAACACCCCAAGCACCGCCGATAAAAAAACCTTTACGGTTCTCCCTCCAAAAGGGGTGCGCAGCGTTGAGTCCGAATCGGTAACGTTAACCATCGAAGCGACCGATAACAGCTTGTGGGGGATGTTTATGGGCAACACCCTCAAAGAGGAACTGACCCTGGTGATCGATCAGCGTCGTCCGGTTCTCTCGATTATCGCCAATTCCTATAAAATCCAAAAAGGGGGGTCGGCGATCGTTATTTTCAAAGCAACCGATCCGCATCTGCAAACGTTGAAAATCGAGACCAATTACGGCAAAACATTTATGGCGCAGCCGTTTATGAAAGAGGGGTATTACGCCTCTTTACTTGCCTGGCCGGTCCAGAGTGAAAATTTCAGTGCGACCGTAGTAGCACGTGACAGTGCGGGAAATGAGACGCGGGGCTCTGTTCCGCTGCGGTTGAAAGACCACGTTTACCGTACGTCGAATATTGAACTGAGCGATGCCTTTTTGGACGGCAAAATTGCGGAACTGGCGAACGAATACGAGCAGACGGCAGGGGTAGATGACCGGTTGGAACAATTTCGTATCATCAACGAAAAAGTACGTGCCGACAATGAAAAAATTATCCATAAAGTGACCTCGAAAGTCTCCAGTAAAATGGTTGTCGATTTCAATCCGGCACCGTTTTATCCGCTGGCCAACGGACAAAAAGTCGCCGATTTCGGGGATCACCGGATTTACAGCTATAAAGGGCAGGAGAACATAAGCCAGGCGTACCATATGGGGCTGGATCTTGCAAGCGTTCATAACGGACCGATCAAATCTTCAAACGGCGGGAAAGTTGTTTTTTCACAACCCAACGGCATTTACGGAAACCTTCCGATTGTTGATCACGGATTTGGTCTTTATACGTTGTACGGCCACTGTTCCGAAGTCCACGTGCAGGAGCATGATGCCGTTGCCGCAGAACAAGAGATTGCCAAAACCGGGTTAAGCGGGTATGCAATGGGGGATCATCTCCATTTCGGTATTTTGGTGCAGGGGATTGAAGTGCGTCCGGAAGAGTGGATGGATACCAAATGGATTGCCGATAATATTACCGGTGTTATCGAGAGTGCAAAGCAGTATATTAACCAAAGATAAAAAAACGGTATAATAGGTCTTAAAAAGGAGAAAACGATGACGATGCAAACAACCATCGGCAAAAGTGTCGAACTTGTCGGAATCGGGCTGCATAAAGGGGTTCCCGTCCGTTTGCGTTTGGAACCGCTGGGGAGTAATAGCGGCATTGTTTTTTTCCGAAGTGATGCCGGCGTTTCGATCCCTCTCGCCCCCTCAAACGTTATTGATACCAAAATGGCGACCGTCATCGGAAAAGAGGGGGTTTTTATCTCGACGATTGAGCATATGCTCTCGGCGATTTATGCGTACGGTATTGACAACCTCCGTGTGATTGTGGATGCGGACGAGATACCGGTAATGGACGGTTCTTCGATGAGCTTTTGCATGCTGCTGGATGAAGCGGGGATCGTGGCTCAGGATGCTCCGAAAAAAATTATGCGGATTAAAAAAGAGGTTGAGGTAAAGGAGGGGGATAAATACGTCAAACTCTCCCCCTCCAATGACCTAAGTTACGATTTCACGATTAAATTCCAACATCCGGTCATCGATAAGCAAAGTTACATTTTGAAATTTACCAAAGAGAATTACAAAAACGAAATCGCACGCGCCCGGACGTTCGGATTCGTCCATGAAGTGCAGTATCTCCGCTCCAAAGGGCTTGCCCTGGGGGGGAGTCTGGAAAATGCCGTCGTTTTGGATGACAAAAAGGTTCTGAATCCGGAAGGGTTACGATTCGGGGATGAATTCGTACGGCATAAAATTCTCGACGCGATTGGTGATATGTCGCTGATCGGGATGAATTTTATCGGCAATTACGAAGCATTTGCGGGGAGTCACGATCTGAACCACAAATTGACGTTGGAACTTCTCAAAGATCCGGCCAATTATGAAATTGTTGAATTGGTCAGTGCCGAATCCAAAGAGCTGGCAAAAGCGTATGCATGAAGCGGTCGTGATCGCCCTCTCCTCACCGGTTCTCGTAGGGGTATACGAGAACGGCGAATTGATCGAAGAGATTTCAACGGAGGCGATGAGTTCGGATGCTCTCCCTGAGATTTTTGACACCCTTTTGAAAAAATATCACGTTGAACGTCTGGTATATGCCAAAGGGCCCGGTAGCTTTATGGGGATCAAAGTGACCTATCTTTTTCTCCAGACCGTGAGCATCGTTAAAAAAATCCCCCTTTTGGCGACGGATGCTTTCTTTTTTAACGAAAATCACCCCATCAAAGCAGTTGGAAAGCTCTATTTCGTTAAAAATAGCAATACAATTTCGATGGTGCCGTTGGAGAATCCGCTCCTCAAAGGATTTACCCTTCCTCGGACGATAAGCTCGAAAAATTTTGATACCGATAATGCCCCGTATTACGGAATTGATGCGGTAGGATAAGGATAGTTTTTGTTCATTAGTGTACCTGCCACCAGTGCTAATTTGGGACCGGGATTTGATTCTCTCGGTCTTGCTGTTGATTTACGGAATCAAGTCGAGTTGGTGCCGTCTCGTTTTTTTACCGTCTCCATCAAAGGGGAGGGGGAAAATAATCCCCGTCTCAAGGGGAATAACCTTTTCGTCAGTATTTTTAACGACCATTATCGCCGCTTGACCCAAAAACGGCAAAATTTTAAATTTACGTTTTACAATCAAATTCCGATGTCCCGTGGATTGGGAAGCTCATCCGCCGTAATCGTCAGCGCCATCAGCTGTGCGCATGAAGCGGCCGGGGTCAAGGTCTCCAAGCGCCGTATTTTAAATCACGCCCTGGTGTATGAGACCCATCCCGACAACATCACCCCGGCCGTGATGGGGGGATTTAATGCCGCGATGGTGGAGAAACAAAAAGTTTTCTCCCAGCAAAAGCATCTTCCCGATTACCTCAAAGCGGTTGTCGTGATCCCCAACAAACCGATTTCGACGGCGAAGTCGCGAACGACGCTTCCGAAGTCGTACAGTAAAGAGAACGCGGTTTTTAACCTCTCCCACACAGCCGTTACGGTATCGGCATTTTTCAATGAAGACTGGGAGATGCTCCGCCTTTCGACGCAGGACCGATTTCATCAAAAGATACGGATGAAAATGCTTCCGGAACTCTTCGCAATACAGAAGATCGCGTATGATAACGGCGCATTGATGTCTACCCTCTCCGGCAGCGGATCGACGTTTTTTAATATGGTCTACGATCAGGATGCGCAAATGATGGCCGATAAATTTAAAGAATCGTTTGGAGATTTTGATGTCAAGATTCTTAATTTTGATAACGACGGACTAATAGTAGAGCGGTAATTAAAGGAAAATTTAGGTATAATGGCGCCAAATTTAAATCAACCTGTACGTATGTGCGTAGTGTGTCGTGAACGTTTTGCGCAATCTGCTCTCGTGCGGCTTCAGTGTCACGAAGGCTCTCTCGAGTTTTACACGGGTCAAGGACGAAGTTTTTATTTGTGCACTGCATGCGTAGGGCACAAAAAGACACCCGGCCAGTTGGCGCGTCAATGTAAGAGCAGTGCGCCCCAGATGCTTATGAATCGGTTAAAGGAGATCATCGTTAATGATGGATAAAGTTAGAGTTCATGAAATTGCCAAGGAACTTGGTATCAATTCCAAAGAGGTAGTCGATAAAGCGGCAGCAATGGGGTTGAACGTTAAGACCGCTTCGAGTACCGTTTCGATCGAAGAAGCCGAAAAAATCATGAACTATATCATGAGCGGCGCAACTGCCGAGAATTCCGCACCTAAACCTGCGACAAAAGCTCCGGTTAAAGAAGAAGTAACGGCTCCAGCCGTCGTAATACCGAATGAAATTGCCGAAGTTAGCGTTGCGGTAGAAAAAGGGGCTGTCGTAGAAGAAGCGGCAGAGGTTGCCCCGGTCCCGGAAGCTCCGAAACGTTCGGGTCTTAAGATTGTCAAGAAAAAGCGCCCGATCGAAGAGGAATTTGTCGCACCGGTGCGACACGAAAATCTTAATGTCTCCCAGTACGGGAAATTAAGTGCCGAAGCGCAGCAGGAGTTAGAAGCGAAACGGGCCAAAAAAGCTCAGAGCAATAGCCCGGTCCAGAAAAAAGAGCAAGGGGTAAAACTCGATATTTTCGGCGGATCGATGTCCGAAATCTCTATGGATTACGATGACAATCAGGTCGTTTTGATGGACCTTAACGATTTGGGTCAAAACGTTATCCCGGAAGAAGAGCAACAAAAGCCGAAAGAGAAAAAACCGATCGGACGCAATGCGGGTAAAAAGCAGGGGGCAAACCGGGGTAAACCGCGTAAAGTTTCCCGTGAAGCCCGTAAAAAATACACCAAAGATGCAAAAGAAGACGAAGTGGTTACCCACGTCGAAATAGCAGAAGATATCCGTGTCTATGAATTTGCCGAAAAAGTGGGACAAACTATTTCTGCCGTTATTAAAGTCCTTTTTGACCTTGGAATGATGGTTACCAAAAATGACTTTTTGGGCAAGGATGAAATCGAAATTTTGGCGAGTGAGTTCGGTGTTGAAGTCACGACCATTGATCCAAAAGATGCCTTTAATCTTGAAAGCGCGTATGATGAAGAGCACGAAGACAGTGAAGGTGCGGTTGAACGTCCTCCGGTTATCACGATCATGGGGCACGTTGACCATGGTAAAACATCCCTTTTGGATGCAATCCGTAACGCTAAAGTAGCACACGGCGAGGCAGGGGGGATTACCCAGCATATCGGTGCGTATTCGGTAGAACAAAAAGGGAAACTGATTACGTTCCTCGATACTCCGGGGCACGAAGCGTTTAGTGCGATGCGTTCACGCGGTGCACAGCTTACCGATATCATCGTAATCGTTGTTGCGGCGGATGACGGTGTTAAGCCTCAAACCCGCGAATCGGTAAAACATGCACAAGATGCAAAAGTACCGGTAATCGTTGCGGTTAATAAAATGGATAAACCGGGTGCGAATCCGGACATGGTTAAAGCGCAAATGGCGGAACTCGGACTTAACCCTACAGAGTGGGGCGGAGATGTCGAATTCGTCGGCGTATCGGCTAAAGCAATGACCGGTATTGATGAGCTTTTGGAAGCAATCTTGCTTCAATCGGAAGTGATGGAACTCAAAGCAAACCCTGATGTTATGGCGAAAGCGGTTGTTGTCGAGTCTACTCTGGAAAAAGGGCGTGGACCGGTTGCTACCGTTATCGTGCAAAACGGAACACTCCGTGTCGGTGACAACATCGTGTGCGGCGGTGCATACGGACGCGTTCGCGCGTTGATCAATGATCGTAAAGCACAGCTTCAGGAGATCGGACCGAGTCAAACAGCCGTTGTCGTCGGTTTGAGCGACGTACCGCCCTCAGGTGAAGTGATGATGGCGATGGAGAGCGATCGTGAAGCGCGTGAAGTAGCACAAAAACGGGCAGAGTATGATCGTCACCGTGAACTTTCATTGAGTACTAAAGCATCCTTTGATGATCTGACCTCGTTGATCGCAGAGGGTCGTATTAAGGCACTCAAAGTGGTACTTAAAACCGACGTTCACGGTTCTCTCGAAGCGATTAAATCAGCTCTTGCAGAATTGCGCAACGAAGAGGTTAAAGTTGAAGTGATCTCCAGCGGTGTCGGCGGTATTACCGAAAATGACATTGCATTGGTTAACAACAGTGAAAACTGTGCCTTATTAGGGTTCAACGTCCGTCCTACGGGTAATGTAAATGCTATGGCAAAACAGATGGGGGTAGAGATTAAAACCTACTCTATCATTTATCAGTTGATCGATGATGTTAAATTATTGCTCGGCGGTATGATGGCACCGCAATTCCGTGAAGAAAATACCGGGCAAGCGGAAGTTCGTGATACCTTCCCAATGCCTCGCGGTACCGGAACCATTGCCGGATGTGTGGTTGTGGACGGTAAACTCGTGCGCGGCGGTATGGTTCGTGTTATCCGTGAGGGTGTCGTTATCCATGAGGGTGACCTTACCTCCCTTCGCCGTTTCAAAGACGATGTCAAAGAGGTAACCAAAGGGTTCGATTGCGGTGTTGTCCTGAACGGCTACACCGATGTCAAAGTGGGTGACGTTATCGAAACGTTCAAAAAAATCGAGACTAAAGTAACCCTGTGACACCGGCACAAATAAAAATCAAACGTACGGAATCGATCCTCAAAGAGATCATCCCTGAAGCGATTTCGCAGCTGGCCGATGCGCGGGTACGCGAAGTAGATGTTATTGATGTCAGCTGCTCACGCGGACGCAGCGATGCGAAAGTCTATCTAGACCCGCACGATTACACGCCGCAAGAGCAGGCCGCTTTTATCAAGCAGCTTGAAAAAGCACGTCCGATTATCGAAGAGCACTGCATGCGGGATCAGGGGTGGTTCCGTTCGCCCCGCTTGACCTTTGTTTTTGACGATACGTTGAAACGGAGTCAAAATATAGAGGCGTTATTCGCCAAAATTGCCAAGGAGAAAAAAGATGAGTCTTGAGAGCGACATTAAAAAAATGGTCGAGTCGATAGGACTCTCCCTCTACGATACGGCGATTTTAAATGAAAATGACCAAACGATTTTCCGTGTAAGCGTGACCGCTCCGGGAGGGGTGAGTCTGGACCGATGTGTCGAAGCGACCCATCTGATCTCACCGCTTCTGGACGTTACCCCTCCGGTCGGAGGGGATTATCGCCTTGAAGTGAGTTCTCCCGGGATTGAGCGCAAGCTGAAAACATTCTCCCATTTTGTTCAATCGATCGGCGAAAAGGTTCTACTTTCTACGATTGACAAATCCAAATACGACGGGGAACTCATTGGTGCCCAAAACGATGAGATCACGATCCGAACCAAAGAGGGGGAGGAACACACTCTCCCTTTCCGCTCGATCAGCAAGGCTAAGACCTACTTCGAGTGGTGATGAACCCCTCACACGCCATGACCCTTGCCCTTAATGCGGCGTGGGAGTATCAGCTTCTTACTTTTCCCAATCCTGCCGTCGGTGCCGTCTGTATCGGTGAACACGGTGAGATACTCTCCGTAGCGGCCCATAAAAAAGCGGGCGGTCCCCACGCGGAAGTGTATGCCCTGCGGGATGCCTACACAATCTTATCCGGCGACAAGGCTATTATTGATAGCGATGATTCCCATTATATACACGATTACCTACGGTCTCATCACAACGGTATTTTTAAAACGGTATCGATGGCGGTGACACTGGAACCGTGTTCCCATAGCGGAAAAACCCCCTCATGCGCCTTGCTGATTCGTGATTTGGGGATACAAAAACTCTATATAAGTATGAAAGATCCAAACCCCATAGCATCAGGCGGTGCCGAGATCGTAAAGGGAGCCGGAGTTGCGTGTGAATTTGGAATTTTGGAAGATGAAGGGGAAAAACTGCTGGAGCCGTTTTTGAAATGGCACTACACCCCTTTTGTCTTTTTTAAATGGGCACAGCGTTTAGACGGATCGATTGATAAGGGGTCGATCAGCTCTGTTACTTCACGAGAACATGTTCATGCGCTTCGTGACCGATGCGATCTAATTGTGATCGGGGGCAATACGGTGCGCATCGATCGACCGACACTCGATGCGAGATTGATCGGGGGGAACGCTCCCGATGTATTGATCTATTCGCGCAATGCAGAGTTTGATCGTTCGATTCCACTTTTTCATATCCCGGATCGTCAAGTATTTATTGAATCTTCATTGGATAGAATCGAACAATATGCTCTTGTTATGATTGAGGGGGGATCAGCGATGATGGAAAGTGCCTCTAGCTACATCGATTGGTGTCTTAGTTACATTGCTCCTAAAATCGGAGGCGGAACACAAACTCTTGGCACCGTACAAGAGGATTTTGAGGTACTGCACGCTAAAATCACCGATAATATTATCCTTTGGATGAAGAAAAGATAGGAATTTTTATGACCAAACAAGAAAAAATCGTCTCGATGTTCAACGATATCGCCCCGACGTATGATCGTGCCAATCGGGTGCTCAGTATGGGTGTCGATACCTTTTGGCGTCGAAAGGCATGCGATTTGGCGTTTGGGTATTGTTTGAGTCCGTCCATAGACTCTATTGTCGATGTGGCGTGCGGCACCGGCGATATGATGGGGTATTGGAAACGGCGTGCCGATAAAGCGAGAATCGCTGTCCGTGAGATTGTCGGGATCGACCCCTCAGAGGGGATGGTCGGTGTGGGACGGGATAAATTTCCTCAGATGTCGTTTCACATTGCTCCCGCAACACAGCTTCCCAAGCCAGACACCTCTGCGGACATTATCAGTATCTCGTACGGTATCCGCAACGTCGTAGAACGCCAAGCGGGATTGCGCGAATTTAACCGTGTTCTCAAATCGGGGGGATTGGTCGTTATTTTGGAATTTATGAAAAATGAAAATCCTTCCACACTCGGAAAAATACGCGATTGGTACATGAACAATGTCCTCCCCCGCATCGGTGGATTGATCTCCAACAACTACGAAGCGTACCGCTATCTCCCCGATTCGATTGAGGGATTCTTGACGGTTGGAAAAATGAGAACAGAGTTGGAAGAAGCTGGTTTTGAGATGCTCTATTCCAAAAGTTTCTCGATGGACATTTCGACGTTGATGATCGCCCGTAAAAAGTAATCGTGTGGTAAGGCCTACTGTATCACGCGGTAGGTTAAAGGAAAAAAATGGTTACCATATCTTCGCTTGATGATTTACAATGGTTATCTGAATCTGTAGAGCTAGAATGTAAACTTGCTATTGGGCAAGATGGACGTGGAAAACTACCTGAAAGTTTTTGGGAAACGTACAGCGCTTTCGCTAATACACATGGCGGAGTTGTTATACTCGGAGTCAAAGAAAAGCATGGGGTATTTGAGCCAAAAGGTGTCCCGGATGCAGAAAAAGTAGTGAAAGAACTTTTTGATAATCTTAACAATCCCAAAAAAGTAAGTCATAATCTCATAGTGGACAAAGATATCCAACGTTTGCCTATCGGTGAGGCAGAAATTATAATCATTGATATTCCTCGTGCAACTCGACATCAAAAACCTGTATTTCTAAATGCTAATCCTTTTGGAGGAAATACCTATCGACGTCTTCATGAAGGGGATAGAAAGTGTGATGATGAAACTGTTAAGCGGATGTTGGCGGAACAAGTTGAAGACATTCGGGATAGTAAAATTTTAGATGGATATAATCTTGATGATATCGATTTGGAAAGCTTACGCATTTATCGTCAGATGTTGAGAGATCGTAATCCGACACATCCGTTTCTTGATTATGATGGACTTGAGTTTTTGAGACAACTTAATGGTTGGAGACAAGACCGCCAGACAAAAGAAGTAGGTTTAACTATAGCAGGATTGTTGATGTTTGGTAAATGGCCTTCAATTCAAGAAGCTATGCCACATTATTTTGTCGATTATCAAGAAAGACCTGAAGCAAAAACGGAAAAACGGTGGGTAGATCGTATTGTCCCAGATGGGACATGGTCGGGAAACTTATTTGATTTTTACCGTAAAGTCTATCGTAAACTTGTTGCTGATTTGAAGACTCCTTTTGAACTCAAAGGAGATCAACGACGTGACGATACTCCCGTACACGAAGCACTACGAGAAGCGTTAGTAAATACTATTGTTCATGCAGATTATTCAGGAAGAATTTCTATTTTAGTTGTTAAACGACCTGATATGTTTGGATTTAGAAATCCAGGTAATTTACGTCTTCCGATTGAACAAGTGATGCAAGGTGGGGAGAGTGATTGTAGAAATCGATTAATGCATCAAATGTTTCTTATGATCGGGCTTGGAGAACGCGCAGGTTCCGGAGTTCCAAAAATCTTTGTCGGATGGAAAAGTCAAGAATGGCGTCCACCATTTTTATATGAAAAAGATGAACCTGAACAAACATTACTTGAGCTTCGTATGATCGATTTATATCCAACCGAAGTAATAGAAGTTTTACGACGTATGTTTGGTAAAAATTTTGATAGTTTAAATCAATTAGAACGTACTGCTATGATAACTGCTGCTTTAGAAAATGTGGTTACTCACAATCGGTTGCTTGAGCTTGTCTCTGATCATGCTCATGATATATCTATGGCATTGCAGAAATTAGTGAAAAATGGATTTTTAGAATCTTCCGGGAAGTCACGAGGTACTGTTTATGTATTACCTGGCGTACAATTGCCAACACCTGATGATGTATTTACTCATAATTTACCTCAGAGGTTAGGAATATCCGAAGGTAGCTTAGGAATATCCGAAGGTAGCTTAGGAATATCCGAAGGTAGCTTAGGAATATCGGATGCAGTTCGAGATGAACAAGGTCGGTTGGTAAGTGATCATCTGGATGCACCCGTGATTGATGATGTGAGATACATAGACCCTGAGTATTTAAAATTTATATTATCTATGGCAGAAGAAACTACAGATGGACGTTTGCCGAAACAAGTTATGAGAAGAATCATTCTCGATATTTGTTCAGGTCAATATATACCGTTATCCGTTTTGGCGCATTTTCTCAATAGAAGTCCTGACGCCTTACGTAAGCAACATTTGACTGAGATGGTACGGGATCGTCAATTACTATTGGCATTTCCTGCAACACCGACTCATGAAAAACAAGCATACAAAGCAACCGATATAAAATAGTGGGATAGAAGATGTCAAATACAATGTTAAGTGTCTCCTCTTTGAACGAACAGATTAAGACCCTTTTAGAGACAACCTTCGAATTTGTCAGCGTCGAGGGGGAGCTCTCCCGCGTCACCAAACACGGCAGCGGGCACATCTATTTCACCCTAAAAGACAATGAATCGGCGATTAAATGTGTGATGTTCAAGGGCAATGCCGCCCGTTTGAAATTCTCTCTCGAAGAGGGGGCTCATATCGTCTTGCACGGGGCACTCAGCCTCTATAAACCGCGCGGCGAGTATCAGATCAACGCCTTTAGTGCCGAACCTTACGGTGCGGGGGCTTTGGCGGTAGCGTTTGAGCAACTCAAGCAAAAGTTGGAAGCCAAAGGGTACTTCGACCCGACCCGTAAAAAAACATTCCCTAAATTTCCCCAAACGATTATTTTAGTCACCTCCGCGACGGGGGCCGCACTGCAAGATATGCAGCGCGTCGCCTCACATCGATGGCCGCTGGTCAAACTCATCGTTTTGGATGTATTGGTTCAAGGACCAAGTGCGGCGGGACAGATAGCCGATGCTCTGAGATATGCCGATACCTTAAACGCCTCTGCGGTCGTTGTCGGACGGGGCGGCGGAAGCATCGAGGATTTATGGGCGTTTAACGAAGAGATCGTTGCCAATGCCATGTTCGCAATGAACACCCCCGTTATGTCGGCGGTGGGTCATGAGATCGACTGGGTGATCAGCGATTATGTAGCGGACATGCGCGCCCCGACACCGAGCGCCGCAATGCAGATGATATTACCCGATCGCAACGAACTGCGTCAAAGCATCGATGAGATTCGATACAGTGCTTACGGGATGGTACAGCAGCGGCTGGAGCGCAAACGTGAACAGCTCCTCTCGATGCAAGAGGCGTTTAACCGCCACGGAGTAGAACATCGGTTAGAGGTGCAGCGCGAGCTGATCAAAGAGCTACGAGAGCGTTTGAACCGACAGATGACACAACGGCTAGAACAAAGCCGACGGGAGATCACTCCGTTGATGGAGCGGTTAACGCAGAGCATCGAATCAACCCTGCGACAAAAGCAGTTTATGATTACTCAGCTAGAGCAAGGGTTTACTGCCAACCATCCCAAAAATAAAAACAAAAGCGGATTTGCACAGATCGCCCGTGAGGGAAAAGTGATTGATTTAGATGCGCTCAGTGTCGGGGAGCAGTTCGATGCGATGAATGATACAACTATGGTGACATCAGAGGTTGTGAAGATTACTCGTCATACCCAAAGGGTACAAGAACCTCTGTAAGGTCTTTGGGCTTGACACGGGAATATCTCTACATATTTCAGTTCACTTGGAAGGAAGCGTTAGATATATTGCTTAGCTTCTTGGACTACTTTATCTAAGAAAATTCTATGTGCTTCATAATAAGCCAGTATTTCTTCTTGGGACAAGCTTATTTTGTCGTCATAAGTCATTGTTTTTTGTGACGTGCTCAGAAATACTTGTATAAATTGATCATAACTAGTATTTAACTCTGGAAAATAAAATCTTATTATCATCCCTAGTTTTGCTCCCACTCCATCAAGTGAATCTTTATATTTTAATGGTTTTATAGCTTCTCGTGTTACTTGATCCATTAATAAAAAAATTTCTTCAAGCTTTTGGCGTTTAAAGTCTTTGATTTTTATCTGATTTTTCTTTTTTTCTAATAATAAATCTTTTCCAATAGCAGATAAAAAACCAATCAAACCCCCTAAAATAAGCGTTATCAATTCCACTTTATATATCCTCTAAAAATGAGAAACTCAACCGATGTTTGTTCAATATACATTTCGGTTTTTTCTTGCATTTTTTCAAACTATTTTCGCTAAGCATTTAAAATCTTACACATATGAATTATAAGGGCTATCACTATCATCAAAACTTTCTTCTTTGTAGTTTTTATCTCTAAAATATGAAGAACAAACTAAACATCTCCAACTACCATGTTTTTCATCTTGTAGCCTTATTAGTTTTTTGATGTCATCATAGCACTTTTGACAATAAGGTCCATCTCTATTATCATTAGTTATTTTCCAATAATATGGTTGTTCAAATTTTACTTGATTTTGAATTCTAATTTGATTTTCTAATTCTTGAATTTTTTCATTTTTAGTTATTAGTTCTAATTTAATATCTGATATTTGACTTTTTGTGTCAGCTAATGCACCCATCAATTCCGCTAGTTTTAATTTTATCTCTGCTTGCTCTAAAGAATCAGCGCTTTCACTTATAACTTTTGATAAGTCATAAGCACTTTTAAGACTGCTTAGTGCTGTTGAGATTGTTACTAAATCCATTTAAGCCCTTATAATATATAATTTATATATCTTTTTTTAATTGTTTGACTCGTAATTTCATATATTCTACTTTTCTAAGATTTTCATCACCTTTTGCTTTTACTAATGCTTGTGACCATAAACCATTATCTATAATAGTATCTTTAATTTCTTGTTCTGCTGTAGCATAAAACTTTGAATCTTTATCATCTATAAGTGATGATATATCTTCAGTCGCAGTTTTGATATATGCAACACCATTTGCAATACTTTCTTTAAAAGAAGTACTAACAAGTTTTTTAAAACTTATATATATTGCAGTAGCACCAAATAAAATTCCAACGACCCAAGCTAATTCACGGCTGCGAGTTATTTCATAAGTAAATGAACCAATTGCAAACCAAATTGCTAGGCCAATCGCAATTGAAATAATAACTTTCATTATATACCTCGAATTTTGAGTTTTCTGATTCTACTTAAGTTTTAATATAACTTTGATAAAACAATTCAAATGATCTCTCGCTCCCAAGCTCTGGATTCACCCTAAAGGGCACTTCGCCCGATCAGGTTGGGAACCTCGTAGAGGTTCTTGTACCCTTGGGGTATGACGAAGAAGTATGATTTTCCCTTTTTGAGTGTACAATATCACTATAAAATCAATACAATTGAATGAGATGACAAAAAACGAAATTCTTGAAATCCTCAAAGCTCTAAAGCCCCGCTATCAACAAGATGGCTTGATCCTCGTCGGGTTGTTCGGCAGTTTCTCACGCGGTGAAGAGAAGAGCGATAGTGACGTTGATATTGTCTATGAGATCGAAAAAGGGAAATCCTTTTCGATGTTTAAATATCTCAAATATCTCGCTGATCTGGAAAAATATCTCAATCATAAAGTCGATTTAGTTAGAGCTGAAACCATCAAAAGTGATTTAAAACCTTATATCTACAAGGACATGATTTATGTCTAGGGATTGGAAGTTTTATCTCAGAGATATTCTCGCTGAGTGTCAGAATATTCGAAAATTTACGGCAAATATAACGTTTGAAGAGTTTACCGAGAATACTGAAAAAGTGTATGCAACGGCAAAAGCATTTGAAAACATCGGTGAAGCGGTTAAACAAATACCCAAAGAGATACAAGATGAATTTAGCAGTGTGCCATGGAGCGAAATTGCTAAAATGAGAGATGTGCTAACACATCATTATTTTGGATTGGATGACAAGGTTTTATGGGATACTCTGGCAGATGATTTTGCTATGTTTGAAGAGATCGTTGAACAAATAGCGAAGAAGTATTTGGATGCAAAAAATTAGTTGGACTAGCCGTTCGTGGTGAGCCTGTCGAACCATGAACATTTTACTCAAACTTATTCAGCAATAAAATCGTGAACCGATGAATACAGAAATCATCCACTATTTTCATACACTGCCAAAAGGCAAAGGACTCTCATCCCCTTCTAAGACCCGTTCCTAATTAAAGGCGGTACGGCCGAGAGATTCACCGCGTCTTCCTTTTGGTATCAATAAAATTATAGCATATTAGTAACAAAACGTTACAAAAATATAGACAGAGTCTACAGATAAATTTGACAATAGTGTGTATAGTAAGTATAATAGTCTCATGAAAAGTTCGGAAATAATCAAGAAGATGTTGGCTGATGGTTGGGTATTGGTTGCCGTGCGCGGAAGTCACCATCAGTTCAAACATCCGACCAAAACTGGTCGAGTCACCGTCCCCCATCCTAAAAAAGATTTGGGGATCGGACTGGTACGGGCGATTATGAAACAAGCCGGACTTAAGGAGGAATAAATGATTCGCTACCCTATCGCCATCGAAATCGGTAATGAGATAACAGCATTCGGGGTGATCGTCCCTGATCTTGTGGGGTGCTTTTCGGCAGGTGACACTCTCGATGAAGCGATTGATAATGCCAAAGAGGCGATCACTTTGCATATCGACGGACTGTTCGATGATAATGAAACGATACCCGCTCCGTCGCCTGTCAGCCGATACAGCTCATTAGCAGAGTATGCAGGGGTCATTTGGGCGATTGTCGAGATTGATCCTGCTATATTGGATGATAAAGCCGAGAGGGTCAATATTACACTACCTCGCCGTGTGTTAGCGAGACTCGATGCAAAAGCTAAAGAGGCGGGAGAGACGCGCAGCGGATATATCGCGCGTCTGAGTATCGGGGCGTAAAGCGTTATAATGTAGATGTCAAACACTTCAATTCAGAAGAGTAGGAGCGAGAAGAACGAATCATCCTACATCCTAAGAATATCTTTATACTAAAAACGATATTATCAGCAT
The DNA here is from genome assembly GCF_023229695.1 of Sulfuricurvum sp. Taxonomy (GTDB): domain Bacteria; phylum Campylobacterota; class Campylobacteria; order Campylobacterales; family Sulfurimonadaceae; genus Sulfuricurvum. The sequence goes on along the minus strand of NZ_JALNYS010000009.1, from coordinate 65,192 downwards.
AGTGGCATATAGTACTAAAAGACGATAAGGAGTTTATATGACAACAATAGTAGGTATTAGAGATTTAGTAAGAAATATCGATATGTTGCAAAATTATGATTATGTAGATATCGAAGATAAAAAAACACACGAGTATAAGGGGCTTTTTCTCTCTCCGTCCTATGCCAAAGAGTTCAAAGAGTATTTGGAACAAAAGTCTAAAAAAGAGAAAGAGGATAAATTATCGAGACTAAAAGCGTATGCCGGAAAAGGGAGTATCGATGAAAAATACAATCATCTCTCTTCCAAAGAGCTAAAAGAATCGGTCTCTTTGGAAAAACTCAATGGGTAAAAAGATATTTCTCGATACCAATATTGTCGCTGATCTCATCGATGCCAACAGAGTCAACCACTCCCCAGCTATACGTATGATGGAAAAACTGATCGAGGATGATTGCGGTGTTTGCATCAGTGAAGATATCCTCACGACGCTATTTTATATCTCAAAAAGCAAAGCGCAGACTCTGGAATTTTTCAAAAATGTCATTTTGGTGGATTGGGAGATTTTGAGTTTTGGCAAAGAGACACTCCACGAAGGGGTGGATATCGCATTGACAGAGGGGGTGGATTTGGAAGATACCTTGCAATGCCTTTGTGCGAAGCATAACGGGTGTGAAACGATCATCACCAACGACAGTGGGTTTTATGGTTGCGGTTTAAATATCGTGAGTAGTGAGCAGTTTTTAGGCTAATTTCCACTCGATTTCACCCTTGGAGTAATACTATGAAACTCAAAGAAGCACAAAATATTTCAGGGTATAAATTTCTTTTCATTTTTGAAAACGGAGAAAAAAAAGAGGCGAATATTGAACCGTTAATTTCGCAATATATATCCAAAGATGAGACAAATACCGCTCATGTTGATGAAGAGTGGGGATGTTTGGAATTTAAAAACGGCTCGGTAGATATAGAGCCAAAAACGCTCTATACGTTTGTGAAGAGTGTATAACCGTTATTTCAATGTAACCGGCGGAAAATACATATGAGCTAAACTGGCTCCCTCTGCGGCAAACCGTTTGAAAAAGCGGTCCATCGGATCCTCTTTGTTCCATACCGGATCTTTGACTTTTGAGAGTGCGGCGACACGGTTTTTGGCGTCAAATTCGACACCGATGGAATCGATCAGCTTGACCTTTTTGGCCTGAGCGGCGGTGAAGATATGGGCATCGGCGAAATCGGCGCTTCGGTTCAGGTCGAGTTTGCGCGCACGGGCGACGTCTCCGACGAAGAGATCGTAGGTTCCGCCGATCACTTTATCGAGTTCTGCCCGTTCAACACTGCTCCACGGGCGATCAAACGTCCCCACCTGTTTATAGGTTCCCGCATGGACAACCTGGGTTTTTACCCCCACTTTTTTCATCAGTTCGGAGATGTCGGCTCCTTCCATGATAACGCCGATGGAGCCGATCATGCTGCCGGGATTGGCGACGATCTCATTTCCCCAGATGGCCGAATAGTATCCGCCGCTGGCCATAATCCCCGCCGCATACACGACGACAGGCTTGGCTTCACGGAGCCGTTTCACGGCATAGGCGATCTCCACTGACGGTGCGACGGCACCGCCGGGAGAGTCGATGCTGAATAATACCCCTTTGACATCTTTGTTTTCGCGTGTTTCGTCGAGTTGTTCGATAATCGGCGTCGCATCGAGAATCGGGCCGGTGAGGACGATTTTTTGAAGATTATGGGGAGATATCCCGTCACTGCCGGAGGGGATGAGTATCCATAAAACGAAAAGGACCAAAAGGGTGGCTTTAAAATGGGCTTGGATAAATCGGATTCCGTTCGCCAGACATGAGCCGATTTTTTTGAACAATTCCAACATATTTATCCTTTTACTTTTTCACCGTAAATATAGACTGACTCGATCAGTGGAGGCCGCAACAGCAGATGCAGCGGTAATTGATCGCTGATAGGATAATCGACCTGCGCGATAACGATATCAGCATCGTAAGAAGGGACGATTTTACCACAATTTAATTTCAACGCTTCTGCCGCATCTGCCGTAACGCTTTGCCAAAGTTTTTGAGCCAGCGCAATAAGTTCTTGTGAATGGTGCATGAAGAGGGCAATTTTCATCTCTTCGAAGAGATCGAGAGTGTAGTTGGAACTAAGCCCGTCGGTTCCGACTACCCATCGGATAGTATTGGCTTGCAACCGTTCCAAATCGAGTGCGCCGTTGCCGAGAAGACGGTTGGAAATCGGGCAGTGGATGATGGTATGCTTCCCCTCTTGTAATTGCGTTAATTCATCATTTGAGGCATGAATCACATGGGTAAAGAGGGTAGGGACATTTTTAAAATAACTCAGAAATTCGGCTGGAGTGTTCGCAGCATGGTGCTGTTTCAAGAAATTGACAAAAAATGGTTTGAAATCGCCGCCGTTTTCATCGAGCCACTCCCGCTCTGAGAGACTCTCCATAAAGTGGGCGGTGACGCGCAGTTCATGTTCTTGTGCATATTTAAGGGCTTTTTGAATCAATACCCGATGGACGGAGTAGGGGGAATGGATGGCAATAGAAGGGTGAAATCCCTCTCTTTTGACTGTTTGAGAGGCAAAAAGACGCTCTTGAAAATTGGCATACAGGGCATCCGCCATTGCAGGATCGGAACCGATAAGTTCGTTGAAAAAGACCACCTTCTGGGGACAAGCGGCTGCGGCATTGAGATCATATCCGTAAGAACTCACTGCACCGAAAGCAGTAATTCCGTGCGAAAGCATCTCTTCAATCTCTTTTTGAATACACGTATCATCACATTCGTTGATCAGTTCATCACGGCTGGCGATGACACTGTTGAGCCACGGCATAAATCCTCCGTAGGTCAAAGTAGAGCGGTTGGCACTGAACTCCAGATGGACATGCGGATTGATGAGCCCCGGCATAATTACCGATCCCTCACCCAGTTCTTGGCACTTTGACCCATAACGCTCGCGCAGCACCTCATTCGGAGCTACTTCGAGGATGGTTTTGTCAAAGACGATACCGTGGTGACGTAAAAGAGAGGTCCCGGTCAACAGGGCGTCGGGTAAAAGGATCTTCACAATAAACCTTTGGCAATTTTTCGTGTAAGTATAGCAAGCTTTTTAGGGCGAAACCGCTCAAAAATGGGATGGAATAAGGACGAATTGAGCTATTTTGTAAAAATTTTGGTTATAATTATTGACTTTGAATGATATTTAAGTTAATTTTAAAGATATTGTAAAATTAGAGTAATAGAGGTATTTCATGAAGGTATTGGTAGTCGATGATTCCAAATTGGCCCGTTTGACACTGATTAAGACATTGAAAGAGTATGAGCCTTCTGCGGAAATATTGGAAGCGGAGAACGGGGCGGTTGCGGTAGAGGTTTTTCAAGCTGAGAGCCCGCGCGTTGTTTTTCTGGATTTGACGATGCCGGTCATGGATGGTTTTGAAGCGTTGGAGCGGATGATGCACATTAATCCCAAAGCGCAGGTGGTTGTGGTCTCTGCCGATATCCAGACACAGGCGCAGGAGAGGGTATTGGCATTGGGGGCGAAATTAATGGTTCCCAAACCGATCAATGCCGATAAAATGCTGGGTGTACTTCAGCAGCTGGTTTTTTAAAAACGAAGGTAAATCATGGAATCCACGGAATTTTCAAGCGACCATTTGGATGTGCTGAGAGAGTTAATGAATATCGCAATGGGGAATGCGACGGCCAGTATCGCCGACTTGCTTCAGGCGTTTGGGACGATGCACATTCCCCATATCTCCATCAGCGATATGGACGGGCTGAAAAGTTATATTGAAGAGGCCGTCCCTTCGGATCAGCATTCATACGTCACCAAACAGCTGTTCGGCGGAGTGTTCGGCGGGGAGTTTGTTTTTGTCATGACGAATGAATCGGCGGCCAATCTGGGCCATTATCTGTATGACGTGGATGTTCCAAGCGATGCCGATATCTTGGACGCTGTTATTGAATTGACCAATATTTTAAGTTCGACGATTATCAGCCGTTTAACTGAAGAGCTGAATACCAAAGTGCAGTTTTTTCCCCCTTCGACCGAAATAATTTCGGGAAATAACCTGATCTCTCAGGAAGAGACCCTCAATTACCACCGGATTATTATTGTGAGTACGGTGATGGAGTTCCAAAGCCATAAGATCAGCGGTCAGATTTTTATCCTGACAAAAGACGGGATGATTCAACGGCTCCGGGAGCTGATCGATCAAAAGCTTGAAGAACTGTATGCATGAATTATATGCTGAAACAATGTAATATCGTTTTCGACTCTTTGGAAAACGGGACGCTGGTTGTGGATGAAGAGTGTGTCGTTTGGTCATGGAATAAATGGCTTGAGATCAATACGGGGATAGAAGCGGAATCGATTATCGAAAAAAATCTGGAGCTCTTTTATCCTGAAGTGGATTACAAAGGGCTACAGCGAAAAATACGGACAACGCTGCGTCTTAATACCCCTACCTTTTATGATGCTTCTCTGAGCAATCGATTTATCCAGATTCCCCGGCACAAAATAACCAGTTCCCTTTTATCCTTTATGCAGCTTCAGGTGACAATAGCCCCGTATATTCCCGCAGAAAAAAAAGTGATGATCTCGATTCATGATATCAGCGATCTGCATGAGCTCAAGATGACGCTTCAGCAGCGGATGAAAGAGATTGCCCTCCTCAACAGCGAACTTCAACAAGACAAACAGATTATCAATGCCAATCTGATGATTGTTAAAACGGACAGCGGATGCGAAATCGTAGATGCGACGGAGGCGTTTTGTGATTTTTTCGGTTACACGAAGGGGGAGCTGATCGGGGGTTCTTTGTCCCGATTTTATGCTCTTGATGCAGGCAGCGATGATTTTGAACAGATGAAAGAGGTCTTGAGAAATAAGCACAGGTGGTCGGGCGAGGTAGAGATCATTACCAAAAACAACGATTGCGTATGGATGGATACGGTGATTTCACCGTTTGTGGACGAATATGGCGAAATTATCAGTTATACGGCGATTTATCACGATATTACCGATAAAAAGCGTATCGAGATGCTGTCGGTAACCGATCCCCTGACCAAACTGTTTAATCGACAAAAATTTGATGATGTTTGCCGAGGGATGTTGATGCGTCGTCATTGGACGAAAGAGTATACGTTCGGTTTGATTATCATCGATGTGGACTATTTTAAAAAAGTCAATGATACCTACGGGCATCAGGCGGGAGACAGCGTACTGATAGAGGTTTCCGATATACTTTCCCAGACCGTCCGGACCGGTGATGTCTTAGCCCGATGGGGAGGGGAAGAGTTTGTTGTACTGACCCCGGATGTGGATAGCGGGAAAGTTCTGTATGCGGCTGAGAAACTTCGCCGCGCTATCGAGATGCTAGAGATTCCCGCCGTCGGAAAAGTCACCGCATCGTTCGGGGTGACGGTATTCGTCGAAGGGGATACTCAGGAGAGTATGCTGCACCGCTCCGATCAGGCGTTGTACCGTGCAAAAGAGAAGGGGAGAAATAGGGTCGAATCGATTTTCTCCTAGTGCAATTTAGTTCCTTATAATCTATAACCGCTTATAATCTACCCCTAAAATATTTCCGAAGGTACAATATGAAAATAGTGGTAATCCAAGGCCCGAATCTTAATATGCTCGGCGTACGCGAACAGCAGGTTTACGGACCGATGCGACTTGAGCAGATTCATGCACAGATGAAAGAGGTTGCAGCCCAAAGCGGTGTAGAGATTGAATTTTACCAAAGCAATTTGGAGGGGGAGATTGTTGACCGTATTCAGGAGTGTTATGGGGATGCTGACGGTATTATCATCAATCCGGCAGCGTACACCCACACCTCGATCGCTATTCGTGACGCGATTACGGCGGTATCGCTGCCGACTATCGAAGTCCATATCAGCAATATTTACCGCCGTGAAGAGTTTCGTCAAAAAAGTATGACGGCACCGGTGTGCACCTCGTCCATTATCGGATTCGGTCCGTTCGGATACCATTTGGCGATGGTCGGAATGCTCCAGATTTTGAGTGAAATTACGGCCATTCGCGAAGCGCAGCAAGAGGGGCAAGCGTAAGCAATGCCGCTGTGCAGAACGCTGGATGAGAACCATCGTATTTACGTGGATCGAGTTTTTCCGGCAGTGCACACCCCTATTCACCGCTCATTCCGTTACCGTGCCGTTCTCGGTGTCGGAGGAAACGTAGAAGACACCCGACGACGGTTGCATCATCTGTGGTTTTATCTGAGACGCCAACGTCTGCTTCAGCCGGTTCGAAGCGGTATATTGCTTAAAAACCCCCCGTTCGGATACGTAGAGCAGGACGATTTTATCAATACGACGATAGAGATCGCAACATCATTGGAGCCGAGAATGCTTTTACGGCTATTGTGGCGGATTGAAAAACACTTCGGCCGTAAACGGAGTTTTCCCAATGCTCCCAGAACCCTTGATTTGGATATGATATTCTTTGAAAATCGGGTGCTAACGTATCCGGAATTGATTGTTCCGCATCCTCATTGGAGGATGCGCCTTAGTGTCAGAATCCCTTTGCGGAGCATGCGCCGCACTTTTCGGAGAGAATATGAAAATTTTGACATTTAGCGGCTCTACCCCAGCCGAAGCCCTTAAAAAAGCGCAACTGGAGGTGGGTGAAGAGGCGATGCTCATCGAAACCCGCGAAATACAGAAAAAATCACTCGGTAAAAGCGCACTTTATGAGATCGTTGTCGGAGTGGAAGAAGAGATAGCCGAAAAACCGCGACGACGCCCCCCTCCGGAACCTTTGCGCGAACAGCGCCCCCTTGCCCAGAAAAGCAGTGATGTCCTTTACAATATCTCCGAAGCGGCCAAACAGATCTCAAAAATTGCCGAAGTCACCGATGAAGAGCGCTTGCTGCATCACGGAAGCAGCCGTGAGAGTGAAGATTTGAAGCGAATCAAAGAGGAGATTGAAAAACTCGGAGATAAAGTCAAATTGATCCAGCATATGTTTTGGGATGAAAAAGCGCCTAAAATGGAGATGGCGATCCCTCCCGAATTTGCGGAAATTTACCGCCTTTCTCAACAAAGCGGGATGGATCAGGCCCATCTCGATCAAATTATGCAGCTGACACTGGAACATATGCCTTCACGAATGCGTGAAAATTCGGTAACGGTTAAGCGTTATTTCCAAGTGCTGATGCGAAAAATGATTCCGGTACGTCTTGAAACCCCTCCCAAAAGCGGCACTAAAAAAGTGTTGATGCTCGTGGGTCCTACCGGAGTCGGCAAAACAACCTCCATTGCGAAGCTCGCGGCCCGTTTTTCTTACCTTTTGGAGAAGAAATACAAAGTCGGATTGGTGGTTCTGGATACCTACCGTATCGGAGCGGTAGAACAATTGATGCAATATGCCCGCATGATGAAACTGGGAATCGAAACGGTGGTGGACCCTCCCGAATTTTCCAATGCGCTGAATTCGCTTCGCTACAGTGACTATATTTTGATTGATACGATGGGGTCCTCTCCGTACGATCAAGGGAAAATTGAAAAAATTCATGAGTGTTTGCGTGCCAATAATACCGATTACAGTGTTGATGTGATCTTGGTCCTCCCAAGCTCCATTAAATACGATGACCTCAAAGCAACTTATGAAAACTTTGCACCGCTGGGGATTGATACGATGATGTTTACCAAACTCGACGAAACACGGGGATTCGGCAATATTTTTTCACTTGTGTATGAGACCAAGGTTCCCATCAGCTATTTTTCGGTGGGGCAAGAGGTACCGGAGGATTTGGTTGTGGCAAGCAGCGATTTTCTGGTGGATTGTTTGTTGCAAGGATATCGCAAAGGTGAACGATCATGAGCCATCAAGCCGCAAAACTTGAAGAACTGGTGAATCAGAGTCGAAATACGGTTGCTAAAAAAACCCGTTTTATTGCCGTCACCAGCGGAAAGGGCGGGGTCGGAAAAAGTACGATAAGTTCCAATATGGCTTATATTATGGCCCGATACGGGCTAAAAGTGGGAATTTTCGATGCCGATATCGGATTGGCCAATTTGGATGTGATGTTCAATGTCAAGATTAAAAAGAATATTCTCCATGTCCTGAAAGGGGAAGCGACGGTTGAAGAGATTTTGGTTCCGATCGAGAAAAATCTTGTTTTAATCCCCGGAGAGAGCGGGGAAGAGATTTTTAAGTACGCTTCATCGGGATTGTTTGAGCGCTTTATGGATCAGTCGAGTGTGCTGGATGATCTGGATGTGATGATTATCGATACGGGGGCGGGAATCGGAGAACATATCCAACTTTTTTTACGGGCATGTGACGATGTGATTGTGGTGACCGTCCCCGATCCTGCGGCGATTACCGATGCGTACGCAACGATCAAGGTAACCTCACGTGTCCGTAATGAAATTAATGTTATTATGAATCAGGTACGGAATCAGCGTGAAGCGCAGGCTCTGTTTGACAAAATCCATAAAGTGGCGCAAATTAATATCGGAAAAGAGCTGAATCTTCTGTATCTGGGACAAATTTCCAGTGATCAGAAAATCGTGAACAGTGTCAAAAAACGGGCACTCTTTAGCCGTGAGTTTCCAACCTCGACTCCGTCGTTGGAATTAGAAGCAATTGTTAAGCGTATCGCAAAGAAATTGGAACGAAATGTGCTTGTGAATCCCAGAGAGAGTGGGCTTGGCGGGCTGTTTAAGCGATTAATGGAACACTTTTAATATACTTGCAGTAAGGTCGTCCTTTGACGGCGGAATAATTGTGGATGATTTGAGGAAAGATAAGTATGCGGAGTTCGAATTTTGTCTCTTTTTTAACGGTACAGGGGTTTTTTATCGGTATCGTATTTGGGGTACTCAAATCGACATCGCCGGAGAGCTTTTTGGGTTTTACCCTCCTCATCACCACTTTTTTTTACCTTTTTGCCCACATGTGCGTCGGATTTTATTTTCAAACGCTCGGGATCAAAGGGAACTCTTTTCCTAGACAGTCGCATGAGCGTAATCTGGATACTTTTGTCCGTGAAATCAATAAGCGTGAACAGTTTATCGATGCGTTCTACCACAATAAGGCGGAACTGCTCAGCGAACAGGAAGGGGAGACAAAATGAGCGCTTCGCACCCCTATTCCCGGGAGCTAAAACATCGGGAAGATCAGCTCGCCCTTCAATATCTTCCTGCCGTCAAGGCCATGTCGTTCCGATTGAAAGAGAGACTCCCCAGTTCGATCGATTATATGGACTTGTGTGCCATCGGGACCGAAGAGTTGGTCAAATTGGCCCGAAGATACGATGAAGCACAGAATGATTCGTTTTGGGGGTACGCAAAAACCCGGGTATACGGAGCGATGCTTGATTACCTTCGATCGTTAGACGTAGTGAGCCGTTCCAGCCGCAAACTGATCAAAGAGATTGACCATGCGATCGAAGCGTATATGGCCGATCATGATGATGAACCTTCGAATCGGGAACTGGCATCCGTTTTGGGAATTGAAGAGGAAAAAATTCATGAAGCGCGAATCGCGTCCGATATCTATACCGTTATGTCCCTGGACGATCAGTTAGGGACCCCGGAAGAGGGGGGGATGCTGGAACGGTTGGAGCAAGAAGATTTGATTGATTCCATCAAAAAAGTGCTGCACGGTTTTGATGAACGGGAGCAGATTATTATCCAACTCTATTATTTTGAAGAGCTGACGTTAAAAGAGATCAGCGAAATTGTCAACATTACCGAGTCGCGTATTTCGCAGATCCACAAAACGGTTATCCGGCGCATTCGCGATGCGGTTGGAGGGAGATAATGGCGGACATCCTATCGCAAGAAGAGATTGATGCCCTTTTGGACGTTGTTGATGATGAGGGGGACAGTGCATTAGACGCGGAAGTCGACAACCTGTTTCCGCAACGTCAAATTACCCTCTACGATTTCAAACGGCCAAACCGTGTCTCAAAAGAGCAGCTTCGTGCATTTCGCGGGATCCATGATAAAATGGCGCGATCGATAGCCTCTCAGATTTCGGCGATTATGCGTTCTATTGTTGAGATTCAGCTCCATTCGGTCGATCAGATGACGTACGGGGAGTTTTTGATGTCGCTTCCGAATCCGACGAGTTTTAACGTCTTCTCGATGAAGCCGCTGGACGGGAACGGAGTATTGGAGATCAACCCTTCGATCGCTTTTCCGATGCTGGACCGGATTTTAGGGGGAAAAGGGGAACCGTTTGAGGCAAACCGGGAGTTTTCAGACATTGAACTCTCGTTGTTTGATACCGTGTTGCGGGTGATGATGGCGACCCTTCGAGAAGCATGGGGCCCGGTCACCGACCTCTATCCGACGATCGAATCGAAAGAATCGAGCCCGAACGTTGTTCAGATCGTGGCGCAAAACGAGATTGTCGTCATGGTCGTGATGGAGATTATTATCGGGCACAGTTCGGGGATGATGAACATCTGCTATCCGGTCATTGCCCTCGAACCGGTTTTGCCGAAGCTTGCAAGCCGTGACTTGATGCTGAATGAGAAGAGTTCGAAAAAAAGCCGTAATCAGGAACTTCAGGTGTTACTGGGGGGGGCGCACGTCAACGTGGAGGTGACCCTCGGCGAAGCGGAATTGACGCTGCGTGAATTGTTGGAGCTGGGAGAGGGGGATATTATCCGTCTCAGTATTCCGGCCGATGATGTCGTCAATGTCAGTGTCGATGGAAAAGAGCGATTCCTCGGTGAAATGGGATTGAGACGGTTTCGCAAATCGATTCAGATTACGTCCATTATCGATACGGAAAAAGATGCAGTCAAACGGGCACTTAAAGAGTTCGAAACCAAACGTAAAGAGCGTATTAGCGGGGTGAAAGAGATGATTCGAGGCCCCTTAGCCGAGGAGTATGAAGATGATGAATGATTTTGCAGAGCTGTTTGCACATGAGACGATAGCGACGATCGAAGGGTTGACGGGGCAAGCTCCTCGGGTAACGTTGAAAGAGGCGGAAGAGATCTCGATTGTTTCTAACGTCATTCCGCCGATCGCTTTGATCAAGGTGAGTTTTAGCGGAGATGTTTCAGGACGGGGGATCGTCATGATTCCTCCTCAGCTGGCAACGGCGCTGGGGGATATGATGCTCGGCGGTGAGGGTGATACGAAAGAGTCGATGGACGATGAGGATCTGGATGCGGCAAAAGAGATCGTCTCGAATATCCTCGGAGCGATGAGCACGACACTCGGATCACAAAAAGAGCTTCCGAAATTAACGATCAAGGCTGAATCGGCTGAATTTATAGGGGAACACGGAGAGGTTAACCTGGACGCCTATGCAAAAATGTTTGTCTTCGGTTTTTCGATCGGTACGATTAATTCTCTGATGATGTTTGTCATTGATTCTCAGATAAACAATGCCCTAAACGCCAAAGCCCCGGCTGCTCCGCAAAATTCGGACAATCGGGGTGTTTTTGATACGCCGGCACCTCTTTCCAAGCCGCTTGATGACGGTGAGATGAAAAATATTGCCCTGATTATGGATATTAAACTCCCCGTCCGTGTACGGATCGGGAAGAAAAAAATGCTCTTGAAGGATGTTTTAAGCATGGATATCGGATCGGTCATCGAGCTCAATCAGCTGGCGAACGATCCGCTTGATATTTTGGTGGATGATAAGGTGATCGCACAGGGTGAAGTGGTGATCGTGGATGGAAACTTCGGCGTTCAAATTACCTCTATCGGAACAAAACGGGATCGACTGAATAAACTAAAAGGATAGGGATGCCTCGCCGTCATGGGAGAACGAAGAATTACCAGAGTAACCGTTATGTCAAGGATATTAAATCAGCGGATGTCTGGAGTGTTTTTAAAATTATTGCCGATTTTGTACAGGGATTTGACGAATTAGGGGATTTGGGACCATCGGTGACCATTTTCGGGAGTGCCCGCGTGGATGAAACCCATCCTTATTACCAAATGGCGATGGAGTTGTCCGGCATGTTGGGGGCGAGGGGATATAATGTCATCACCGGCGGAGGTCCCGGAATAATGGAAGCGGCAAATCGGGGAGCCTATGAATATGAAAATGTTGAGTCGATCGGACTTAATATTGAGCTTCCCGAAGAGCAGCAACCCAATCCCTACATTACGAAAGGGCGCAGTTTTGATTATTTCTTCTCCCGTAAAGTAATGCTGGTGAAATATTCGATGGCGTACGTTATTTTTCCCGGCGGATTCGGAACGCTGGATGAGATGTTCGAAGCGTTGACCCTGATTCAGACCCGAAAAGTGTGGGGGGTACGCCTTTTTGTCATCGGGACCGAATTTTATGCCCCTTTGATACAGTTTATCCGTGATAAAGTGTTGGCGCAGGGGATGATAGAAGAGAGTGATCTGAAATTGATTATCCTGACCGACGATTTGTCTTCGGTCGTGAGTGAAATCGAAAAATCACTGGTTTCTCAAATTTCGACGATGGAACAGCAAGGGTTGGATAATACAAAATACTATAAAGCTCTTTCGAGTTATTATGCCGATAAACATGCCGAGGGAGGGAGTGAATAATGGGTAAAAAAGTGCTGATCGGGATGAGCGGCGGTGTCGATTCGACCGTATCCACCCTTTTGTTAAAAGAGCAGGGGTATGAGGTGGAAGGGGTTTACATGAAACTCCACTCCAAACCCGGTTACCATGAGATACATCAGGTACGCGCCCAAAAAGCGGCCGATTTTGCCGGTGTGAAGCTCCATATTCTCGATCTGCAAGAGAAATTCAACGAAAAAGTGTTTACGCCGTTTATCGAAACGTACCGCGAGGGGAAAACTCCGAATCCGTGTGCACTGTGCAATCGTAACATCAAATTCGGTGCGATGGTGGCATTTGCCGATACGTTAGGGGCTCAGTACGTTGCAACGGGGCACTATATCCGTCACGACGGACAGTATCTTCTTCAAGCGCAGGATGATACGAAAGACCAGAGCTATTTCCTTTTTTATATTAACCCCCAATTGGTACCGAGGCTGCTGTTTCCTCTCGGGGAGAAGCACAAAAGCGACATTAAAGCGTATGCGGCAGGGATTGAAGGGTTGGAATCGTTTGCGTCTCAGAGCGAATCGAGCGAAATCTGTTTTGTCGAAACCACTTATATGGACGTGCTCAAACCCTACGCTGCCGTCGATCAGGAGGGGGAAGTGCTTGATCTGGAAGGGAACGTGGTCGGAACCCATAAAGGGTACATGCACTACACGATCGGCAAGCGTAAAGGGTTCACGGTTCGCGGAGCGCATGATCCCCATTTTGTCGTAGAGATCAGACCCGACACGAATCAGATTGTTGTAGGACCGCGTGAGGCGCTGGAGTGTCACCGTGTCGAGTTGGAGCGGGTGAATCTGTTTGATACCCGTCAGGCGTTTGAATGTGAGGTGAAGCTGCGCTATCGAACCACTGCGGTCAAATGCCGTGTCGTCGTCGACGGTGACCGGGCTGTTGTTGAATTGGATGAGCCGGTATTGGGTGTCGCCTCCGGGCAGGCGGGTGTTTTTTACGAGGGGGAGAAACTTCTCGGAGGCGGATGGATCCTATAAAGGTTACGTACTAAAACGAATTCATCCGTTTTAGTGGCAGGGACAAATGTCCCTACAACCCCCTAAAGCTACAAAAAACACGTTTTTTGAGAGTTTTAAGGCGATATTAGAGGGAATATAATGACTTCAAAAAAGAAAATTATCGCCGCAGGGATTATCGGAAATGTCATTGAATATTACGATTTCGCCCTCATCGGTTTTTTGGCGGTGATGATGGGAAATCTCTTTTTCCCCTCTGACGATCCGTTTCTCTCCTTATTGGGTTCGTTCGGAGCATTTGCGGCCGGGATGATCATGCGCCCCGTAGGGGCTTTGGTCTTTGGGCATATCGGTGATCGGATCGGTCGGCGCTTTGCGCTGATGAGTTCTTTGGTACTGATGGCTCTGCCCACCTTTTTGATCGGCTTTTTGCCGACCTATGCACAGATCGGGATTATGGCCCCGATACTCCTTGTCGCCCTTCGGATGATTCAAGGGCTCTCGGTCGGGGGAGAGTATGCCAGTTCCATTGTCTATCTGGTAGAACAATCGTCTGTGAATCGTCAAAACCTATACGGCTCTTTTGTCTCTGTCGGCGCGAAAATCGGTATGGCACTGGGATCAGGGCTCTGCGGAGCGTTGTTGTGGTATCTGGGTGAAGAGGCGATGGGGGAGTGGGGATGGAGAATCCCGTTTTGGGTGAGTATTGTGATTGCGGCGGCCGGATTGTATCTGCGCCGCAACTTAACCGATGACTATGCCCCAAGCGAAGATAAAACAGTCCCCATCGTGGCGATTTTGCGTCATCACCGCCGTGAGTTTTGGCAGTTTTTGACCGTAGCATCGGCAATTTGGATTTTTTATTACACTATTTTTGTCTATCTTCCGATCTGGTTGGAGGGGAGTGCCCATCTGAGCAAACCGGAAGCCGGACAGATCAATACGATATCGATCATTGTCGGGGCAATTTTTATCCCTTTGATGGCAATGGCGGCGGATAAGATCGGTTCGCTTCGGGTGATGCGGATGGCCGCTTTATCGCTTGCTCTGGGGATTTACCCGCTTTTGTACGGGATGAGTATGACGGGATACTGGGGTGCATTGGCGGGTACGCTGGCTTTGGTGATACTGTTATGCGCATTTCAAGCCCCGATTTTTGCGGCTACGGTGCAGGTATTGTCGTATCATGGCTACAGGGCTTCGTTTACGGCCGTCATACTAGGAAGTGCTGCGGGGATAGTCGGCGGGATTACCCCCGCACTGATGACCTCACTTGAGAAACTGAGCGGAGACCCCTTTGCCCCGGCGTATTTGATCGCCGTGACATCGCTGATCGGATGGGGTGTTCTTAGGCGTGTAAAAAATTGAGTTTTGTTGGTTGAAAATATGGTATAATTTTTTTGCTAGTATAACTTTTCATTGTGATTGATGGAGCGGTAACGCTAAGGTCGAGGGATTAATTACCCCTCGACCTTTTTTTTTGCCCTCCAAAAATCACAATGAGGGGGTCTTTATGGATAAGTATATACTAGCACTATTACTTTTGTGCATTTATGCACCTATGCTCAATTGAGTGTAGCCGAGGGGTTTTACCCCTTGGCCCCCTTTGTATTTTCCCCCGCACTTTCTAACTTTTCCATACTTTCTTGAAGCATCTTTTTCACATCCTCGACCGCGAAGCTTTGCATAATGATTTAGAAATTTTAAAAAAGCTTTTTTGTTTTGTAATTGATACTGCGATGTAAAACCCTTCCGATGATAATAGTTTTTGAAGATTCGTTGGTTTTGTAAAAAACGAGATAATTTTCGATGATGAGAACACGGCATTCTCTACGGATATGTTTACGTTTGCACATAACACCCAAGTGGGGAAAATTAGCTAATTTCGCAATGCCATTTTTGAGAAATTCGAGGTATTTGACGGCACGAGAGGGGGAATCTTCTGTGATATGATCTAAAATGACTTCAAGATCAGTGTAAGCGTGTTCGAGATAGACGATATTATGAGGCATATTTTGCGCTCAATTTGGCAAATACCTCTTCGTGTGTTCCGATAACTGGAGATTTAAAACCCTCATCGATTAGTGCTTCTAATTCTTCGTCATACTCTTCTTTTGAGAGTTTTACAGTATTCTCGGGAAGTGATTTAAGAAATGCAATCACTTTATCTGCTACAGATTCGTCTTCTAATTCAAGATGATAGGCTAACATATTGTCCCCTTTTTGAGGAAAGTTGATTCAAGAATTATAACATCTATTTCACTTACACGTGTACGGGCCTAAAGACTGATTTCATAAGAGGGAACTGAATCAGTTTTTCAGGATTGGTTTCACCGTTGATGTTGACGATTTTGAGTCTTCCGTACCCATTGTTGAAATCATTGGCCAAATCGTAAACGACTCCGACAATGGTGAGTTTGCCGCTTTCTACATCCTGTTTAAACTCTTTTTGAGCATAGAAGGCTTGTTGGTGAACGTTGCCCACAACGGCAGCAAGCCATTGGGTCTCTTCGGTACCGCTGAGCGAGGTTTTACGAACCGAAAGGGAGAGGGAATCGAGCTCTTGGATGATGTGCGGACCTTCAGCCGAATAATCGCTTAATGCCGCTTTGATGGCACCGCAGCGCGAGTGGCCGACGATCAGTAAGAGCGGTGTATTTAAGTGCCGTATGCCGTACTCGACGCTCCCCATGTTCGAACTGAATTGATTTCCGATATTGCGGATGACAAAAAGATCATTTTCAGCGGTTGCGTCGAGCGCATCACTTTGGAAACGGGAATCCGAACATCCGATCACTGTAGCACGGGGGTGTTGCGAATCTTTGAACCGTTCGAAAAATGTCGATCCCTGGCGGTTGACATAATAGTCGTTTTGGGAGATCACTTCGGCAAACATTTTTTGGGCCAAGTGCTGCAGCTCTTGGGGACTGGTCGTACCGCTAAGAGAAGAAGCGGAAAGTTCGCCCCCTCTCCCGAGTGCGAGAGAACCCGAAGCGGCGGCAAAAAATTTAAGAAAGCTACGTTTATCCATGAGCAAAACCTCCTAAGCACTTAGGGTAGTGTAACATAAAAGGGGGATAACTCAAAAGGTCAAAGACCCGTTCTCCTCATTATCGCCGGTCGGCGGAATGGTTGCCTCGGGCTCCGAAGAGAGCGGGGACTCCTGTGTTTCACAAAACGGATCGGCGACACTTTGATTGAGTTCTGTTTGATCGGTATTGATCTCCTCTTTCGGTGGATGCATCACCTCTTTGTATTCCGGGATAACGATACCGCGCCGCTGCATAATTTTATAGATAATTTTGGATCTATTTTTCACATATTTTTGATTTCCGGTAGGATTGTATTTGATCGGATTGGGCAAGACGGCCGCCAAACGGGCCGCTTCGCGCCCGCTTAAACAGGCAGCGCTTTTATGATAGTAATGGCGTGCCGCCGCTTCGATTCCGAATATTCCCTCGCCCCATTCGGCAATGTTGAGGTAAATTTCCAGAATACGCCGTTTGGAGAGGGTATTTTCAATTCTCCAGGTAATAATGGCCTCTTTTAGTTTTCGCACCGGATTTTTACTCGGGGAGAGGTAGAGATTTTTGGAGAGCTGTTGGCTGATGGTACTCCCTCCGGCGACGGACCCTTTTTTCAGGCTGCGCTCCAATGCCTGCTCCATCCCCTCTACATCGAAACCGTCATGATTCCAAAATTTATCATCTTCGCCGATGAGAACCGCTTTGATAACATTGGGGGAGATTTGAGAAAAAGTGACCCATTTGTACTCCATTTGGATATCTTGATTGTTGTCTGCCCATTCGTTTTGACGATACTCCATAAAGGCGGTCGGGATGGGGCGTATCTCCTTGAGATCGGAGATATTCGGATAGATGAAATAGCGGCCGACATCGATAACCCCCGCTGCAACGATTAAGAGAAGGATGATTTTAAATTTTTGCATTAGATTTCCGTTTTGAGGGTGGGAAGGTGCCACCCTTTGATATAGGCCAATAACCGCAGTGCAACGGCAACTGCCGCGACGGTGGCGACGGTAGGGGTTGAGAGACCGATCCATGGGCTGAGGATAAGGAGTAAAACCGAAACGATTAACGCTATCGAGCCGTAAAAATCGCTGACCAATACGGCGGGAACCTGATTGATCAGGATATCGCGCAGAACTCCTCCTCCGATGGCGGTGAGAAAGCTGAGGATAATCACCCCGAAGAAATTGAATCCCGCATCGATGGCCAATAATGCCCCGGTAATACTGAAGGCGACGAGACCGATCGTATCGCTGATGACAAACAGCCATTGCCGTTCCAACTGTTCACGCCGGTAGAGGCGAAAGGCAAATGCGAATGCAATGGTCGTGATAACGGTGATGGCAGGGTAGTATTCGTTAAAAGCAAAAGGGGTACGGTCCAAAATGACATCCCGTACGACTCCCCCTCCCAGTGCGGTTAGCGAAGCAGAGATAATGAGTCCAAGCAAATCGAGGGTATTGCGTACGCCGACGAGAAAACCGCTTAACGTGAAGGCGATGATACCGAGAATATCGGCAGCAACAACGAGATTGAATTCACTCATTCGGAGCGCGGTAGTTCTCTTTAAAACTCACATACCGTTTTGCGGATGCGTAAAGTTCGGCTACTTCATCATCGGTGAGCTCCCGAACGACTTTTGCAGGACTTCCCATGATCAGTGATCTCGGCGGGAAGATTTTGTTTTTCGTCACGAGTGCTCCCGCTCCGACGATCGACTCTTTACCGATGATGGCACCGTCTAAGATCGTAGCGCTCATACCGATGAGGCAGCCGTCTTCGATCGTGCATCCGTGGAGCATGACACGGTGACCGACGGTGACATCGTTGCCGATTATGGTCGGATGGCCATCGCTCATATCCTCTTTTTTATGATGGGTGACGTGCAACATGCTGAGGTCTTGTATATTGCTGCGATCCCCGATTTGGATGAAGTGGACATCGCCGCGCACGACACACCCGAACCAGATACTGACATCCTCCCCCATAGTGACCCGTCCGATGACATCAGCCGAATCCGCTATCCAAACCCGTTCTTTCATCGTAGGGGTATAATTGAGATAATTTCCGATCATGAATTTCCTTTTTAGCTCTCTTTGAACAGCCGTGTCGTAAGTTGCCGAATATAATTGGGAGCCTGTTTTTTGACCGAATTATAGACTTTATTGGTGTGGGTTTCAACAATTTTATGGCTGTCGATCATATTCTCCTTCTCGTGCTTCACTTTCAGGTAGGTGCCGTCGCTTTGAAGCTCATGGGCAAGGAGATTGTCGGAACACTGCAGTTGTAAAATCTGGATTAATTTATTGGAAGCCTCTTCGGTATTGATCGGCGTGAGGAGTTCGATCCGTCGCAGGAGGTTTCGAGGCATCCAATCGGCACTTGAAATATAGGTTTGCGGCGTTGCGTGTTTAAAATAAAAAATACGCGCGTGTTCGAGATATTTACCGATGATTGAAATAACACGAATATTTTCGCTTATTCCCGGTATACCGGGGCGCAGGCAGCAGATCCCACGGATAATCAGTTCGATTTTGACACCCGCCTGAGAGGCTTTGTAAAGCGCGCGGATGATATCCTCGTCGACCAATGCGTTCATCTTGGCGATGATCACCCCTTCGCTCCCCATACGGGTCTCATTTTGGATGAGAGAGAGAATTTTGGGTTTGATCTGCGTCGGAGCCATATAGAGTTCGGCCAGTTTCCCTTTTTTACTAAATCCGGTAAGAAAGTGAAAAAATCGGGTTAAATCGTAGGTGATGGCGTCATTGGACGTCATGTAGCTGATATCGGTATAGATCGTCGCGGTGGAGGGGTTGTAGTTCCCGGTTCCGATGTGGGCGTATTGTTTGAGCTTTCCGT
This sequence comes from Sulfuricurvum sp., assembly GCF_023229695.1. Classification (GTDB taxonomy): domain Bacteria; phylum Campylobacterota; class Campylobacteria; order Campylobacterales; family Sulfurimonadaceae; genus Sulfuricurvum. Next base: position 45,755 of record NZ_JALNYS010000009.1, on the reverse strand, counting down.
CGACACGGCGGGTGATCAGAGCCGCCTTGGCATGAACTTTAAACCCGGTAATTCCGTAGATGACGTGCGCACCCGCATTTTCAAGCGCCTTGGCCCAATGGAGGTTGTTCTCTTCGTCGAAACGGGCTTTGAGCTCGACCATGACGGTGACTTGTTTGCCTGATTCGGCGGCACTGACGAGGGCATGGACGATCGGTGAATTCGATCCTGAGCGATAAAGGGTCATTTTGATGGAGACGACATCAGGGTCTTTGGCCGCCACCTGAATGAATCGGACAACCGGTTCGAAACTTTCAAACGGATGATAGAGGAGGAGATCTTGTTTGTCCAGTGTTGCATAGAGGCTCTCATCGGCGTCCAGAGGGGGGAGATTGCGGGGTTTGAAACTGGGGCTTGTGAGGTGGGCAAAATCTTTGTTGCCGACCACCTGCCAGAGGCTTCCCAGGTTCAGGTAGGTCTGGAAGCGGTAGATGTCGTCTTTGTAGACATTCGCATGGCGGTTGAAGAAGTTCAGAAGATCATCGTCGGCATGGATGCTCAGCTCAAGGCGTACCAATTCCCCTTTTTTACGGAGTTTCAGCCCCTCTTCGAGGATCTCCATAAAATCATCGGCCTCCTCCTCTTCGATCGCGATATCGGCATTTCGGGTGACCCGGAAGGCGGCAAATTTGATTAGTTCGTACCCGGGGAAAAGATCCTGAATGTGTTCGGCGACAATGCTCCCGATCGGGATGTAGATCCGGTTGTCGATATCGACGAAGCGGGGTAGAACCCTCGGAATGCGGATGATCCCGTAGCGCTCAATGTTGGCGTCCTCTTTGTCTCGTAGTTTAACGATCTGCCCGAATCCGAGATTGTTGAGATGGGGGAACGGATGGGTCGCATCGACAGCGATGGGGATGACGACAGGATAGATGTTTTCGAAAAAATAGCGGTCAAGATATTGGCGCTGCTGCGGGGTCACCTCTTTGTACGATTTGAAAAAAATCCCCTCTTTCTCGAGTTCTTTCATAATCCCCTGCAAACAGTGTTCGACGACTTGCTGTTCGTTATGGAGGTATTCACGAATCCCACGGAGCTGATGCAGCGGGGTGAAGCGGTCGGCGCCGGAGACGTTGACCCCTGCACTGAAAAGTTTTTTGAGTCCCGCGACACGGATCATGTAAAATTCGTCAAGATTGGTTCCGTAAATCGCTAAAAATTTGAGTCGTTCAAACAGCGGAAGAGACTCTTCCTGCGCCTGCTTGAGAACACGGGTATTGAATTGGAGCCATGAGAGTTCACGGTTGATATAGAGTGCTGGATCTTTATAATTATGGGGCATAGTGACTACTTTAATTAGTGATTGTACTGTTATTATATTATACTTAGGTAACAAAAAGGGGAGATATGAGTATTTTTCAAATTTTAATGTTTGGGGCGACACTTTTTTTTGCGTATCAGATTTTTCGACATGTACAAAACTTAGAAGATTCGGAACCTTCGGAACCGCATAGTTTTGAGGATGAAAATATCCCTTTTCCCTCCTCTCTAGCATTAGTGGAGGAGGCGGATGAGGCATATCAAAAGGGGGAGCTCTCCACTGCCAAAGAGAGACTTCAACAAGCCGTGCAGCAAGATGAAAACAGTAGCGAAATTCTCAATAAGCTTGCATTTGTGACGGCCAAAACGGGTGAAACTTCTGAAGCAATAGCGTTGTACAAACGTTCACTGCTTTTGGATGAACGGGATGATCTAACCCACAACGCACTGGCCTCTTTGTACCGGATTGAGGGGGAGAGGGCATTGGCGCAGGAACATTATGAAAAAGCTCTTGCGATTGATGCCGCATATCCTCAGACCTATTTCAATTACGGCAATTTGCTCAGTGATATGGGCAATACGCTTAAAGCCGGCGAAATGTATCTCAAAGCCCTTGAGCTTCAGAGCGATTTCCCTCAGGCACGCGAAGCACTCGAAGCGTTGCGGGGGAAAAAGTGAATACCGATAATCAGGCCCGTCTGGCGGTATTGATCGATGCGGATAATTCACAGCCCTCTATTATCGCAGGGTTATTGGATGAGATTGCGGCACACGGAATTGCCAGCGTTAAGCGTATTTACGGCGATTGGACCGATATCCAATTGAAAAGCTGGAAAAACGTATTGCTGGAGTACGGACTCCACCCGATGCAGCAGTTTGCCTATACAACGGGAAAAAATGCGACCGACAGCGCCATGATCATAGATGCGATGGACCTGCTGTATACCAAGAATTTTGACGGGTTTTGCATCGTCTCCAGTGACAGCGATTTTACCCGTCTCGCGAGTCGAATTCGTGAATCCGGGGTAAAAGTATACGGTTTCGGGGAACAAAAAACGCCCAAATCGTTCATCGGCGCGTGCGATAAATTTATTTATACCGAAAACCTTCGTCGGATACCGAATGCCCAGAATACCCCCTCCGCCTCTTCAAAAATTAATTACGATACCAATGCGGTATTGGCTCTGGTGCGCAATGCGGTCGAAGATACCGCCAATGAAGCGGGATGGTCTTACCTCGGAGCCATAGGGCAAAATCTGATTAATAAATCTCCCGAATTCGATCCTCGCAATTACGGGTATAAAAAACTGGGCGATCTGATTGAAGGGCTGGGGGAGTTCGAGTTTAAAACCTCCGATCCGCTCTCAGGTTCCCAATCGATCTACATCCGGGTAAAACGGAAAAAAAGGTCGTATGAAAAATGACGGTACGCGAAATCTACACATTTTTGGATCGGTTGTCCCCTTTTGAACTTCAGGAGAAATGGGACAACTCGGGGTTAATGGTCGGCGATTTTTCCCAGGAGATTTCTCGGGTGGTGCTCTCCATCGATATTGATGCGGAACTGATCGATTCGCTGGAGGAGAATACCTTGCTCATTACCCACCATCCGATTATTTTCGGAGGGGTTAAGCAGCTTCAATCCCATCACTATCCGGCCAATATGCTGATTCCGATGATCCGTAAAAATATCGCCAATATCGCCATGCACACCAATTTCGATCAAACCCATCTGAACGATTATGTTGCAACACGGATATTAGGGTATCCGATGATTAAAAAAGAGGGTTTCGCCGCCTATCTTGAAGTGGATGAACCGTTTGCCGTGTTTGCCGCCAGAATCAAAAAATCGTTAGGATTGGAACATATACGGGGAGTGCAGTCCCATTCGCATATTCACACCTGTGCATTGGTGAGCGGTTCAGGAGCTTCGTTGCTGCGGTCGGTTGAGGCCGATTGTTTTTTGACGGGTGATATTAAATACCACGATGCGATGGAGGCAAAAGCGCTTGGACTCTCGATGATTGACATCGGACATTACGAAAGCGAGCGCTTTTTTGGGGAGATTTTAGCCGAACATTTGAAAAATTTAGGATTGAGTGTTATAATTTCGCCATCAAAGAACCCTTTCACCTATTTATAGGGCACTCGCGACATGTCACTCCGACAAAGGAAACCGATGAATAAACATTTACAACAGCTGATCGACCTCTCTATGATTGATAAAGAGATTGATGCGTTTGAACCTCAGATAGAGGAAGCAAGCCTCCAATATGATGCCCTTTTGGCGGCGAAAAAAGGCGTTGTGGACGAGATCTCCTCACTAACCCAAGAGATCAAAGACGAACAACTCAAAAAACAGAAAAATGAGCTTCATTTGGCAGAGCTTTCTGCGAAATTGGTTGAAAACAGTAAAAAAAGCGCCGAGATTAAAACCGAGCGGGAGATGAAATCGCTTCAGCTTGAAGAAGAGATTGCAAAAGAGCAGGTCAACTTTGCAAACGAAGAGATTGCCCGTTTGGAAAAATTGATTGCGCACAAACAAGCGAAAATTGATGAACTTGAAACCAAAGCAAGCGATATTGAGGGGAACCTCTCTACCGTAAAAGCTGAAGTGGATATCAAATTGGGACAAATCGACGAAGAACGGAAAGAAGTTTTTGCAAAAAAACAGGCTTTGGTCGGTGCGATGAACCAAAAAGGGCTTTCGTTTTACCAAAAAATCCGCCGTTGGGCAAAAAACACCACAGCGGTTCCGGTACGTAACCAAGCGTGCATGGGGTGTTACATGATTGTCAGCGACAAAGTCTATTCCGATGTGATCAAGGGGGAAGATATTACCACTTGCCCTCACTGCGGACGCATCTTATTCCTCGAACCGTCTTCTGACGCTGTCGGTGCGTAACGTCTTCTTTGACCTTTTCTACACGGTGTCGGCGGCGTTTTTATACGTCATCGCACTTCCCCTTTTGTTGATTTTTTCACTCAAAAAAAAATACCGAGATTCACTCCCCGCACGTTTTTTTGGTTGGAAAAATCCCCCGTTTGCCCCACATGATATCTGGTTTCATGTCTGTTCTCTGGGCGAGGCAAAAGCGATTGCCCCGATTTTGGAAGGGCTGGAGAATAGATCCGTTGCAATCAGCGTAATTACCCATACCGGATTTGAGGCGGCATTAAAATACAGAGCGCAGGTCCGCTATCTTCCGTATGAATTGTGGCTTTGGTTTTGGATCCGCGCCCCGAAAACGGTTGTTGTACTGGAGGCGGAATTCTGGTATTTATTGTTTCGGCTGGCCCATACACGAGGGGGCAGGGTGATCGCTCTGAATGCCCGCATCAGTGAACGGAGTTTCCCGAAATATTTTCGGATGCGGTGGTTTTATCGCCTTTTACTGGAAAACTGTGAGCGCATTTTTTGCCAAAGCAGCGAAGATATGGCCCGATTTATTGCTTTGGGTGCACGCAACGTCGAAGTGGTTGGAAACATTAAACTGGCACAAAAAATCGTCGCGTCACGTGATATTCCCAAGCCTGAGGGTACGCTGATCGTCGCGGCAAGTACCCATGAGGGGGAAGAGGAGAAGATCCTTGAAGCTTTTTTGGCATACAAAAAACGCAATAAAGATGCAAAACTGCTGGTCGTACCGCGCCATCCGGAACGGTTTGTCAAGGTAGGTGAGCTGATCGGCCGGGTGTGCGGAGAGTTGAGTCTTTCACGCTGGAGCGATTCGCGGGAGATTCATGCCGACATCACCCTGATCGATGCAATGGGGGAATTGAACAACCTCTACGCCATCAGTGATGTGGCCATACTTGGGGGGGCATTTGTCCCGATCGGCGGACATAATCCGCTGGAACCGGCCCATTTCGGGTGCAAGATTATTACGGGAAAAGAGATTTTTTTACAGCGGGAACTCTTTAAATACGTTTCGCATGTACAATTTGTCACGATGGAATCCATTGCAGAGGCATTGGTCCATTCAGAACATTATCCTCCGTCTCAAGTGAATGAGACGATTGATTTAGAGAGAGTACTACAGTTTTTAAAAACGGAGAAAACAGAATGAAAGAAAAAGCATACAAAGTATTGGCGGCACAAGAGGGGATATCCAATTCCGAAGCCAAATCGCTGATTGACCGGGGATTAGTCTATGTCGGCAATTCGAAAGTGATGATTGCACGGGGTGAGATTAGCCCGAAGACCACCTTTATTGTCCATAAAGTGGAAAAAGTGCGTCCGATTTTCGAAGATGACGATTTGATCGTTGTCGATAAGCCGGCATTCGTCAATTCGGACGAGATTGAACGGCAGTTTAAAGGGTCGCAGCTGCTTCATCGGTTAGACCGTGAAACGAGCGGGGTATTGATGCTGGTCAAAAATGAAGAGTTTCGTCTCAAAGCAATCGGCGAATTCAAAAAAGATCAGGTGTACAAAGAGTACGTCGCATGGGTTGAGGGGATCATCAGCGAACCGTTTGTGATTGATCAGCCTCTGATTACCGAAAAGAGCGGAAACAAAGCGTATACGAAAGTTTCCAAAAAAGGGAAACCGGCCATTACGGAAGTGACGCCTCTCGAAGTATCGGCAAAAAAAACCAAGGTACAGCTGATCATCCACCACGGCCGCACCCATCAGATACGGGCACACCTGAAATATGCACAGCATCCGATTATCGGCGATGAGAGTTACGGCGGGCGGCAGTCAAAGAGGGTGATGCTCCATGCTAAAAAAGTGACGTTGATGGGAAGAACGTTCGAAGCCCCGGAACCGAAGGTATTTGGACATTTCGGCAGCTAAAAAGCATATTCTAAGCATAGTTTAAGTAGAATTCGACACTTAATAGACCCTGCATCAAAGCATTTAGGAGTTAGAGTGTTTGAAACACTGACAGAATCGTTTACATCAGCGATACGCAAAATCCGTTTTCATGACGACGAAAAGGCGTTGACCAAAGCATTGGGAGAGCTTAAGAAAGCTCTCCTGAAAGCCGATGTCCACCATAAGGTGGTCAAAGATCTTATCGATTCGGTTGAACATCAGATGAAGCAGGGTGTAATCGGAAAAGATCAGTTTCTGAGTGCCTTGCGTACGTCGCTCTATACCCTTTTGGACGTAAAGGGGAAAGCAGGGTTCGTATTCGCCCCTGTAGCACCGACGGTTATTTTAATGACCGGTTTGCAGGGATCGGGTAAAACGACGACGACCGGAAAGCTGGCCAACTGGCTCAAGGTGCGCCAGAAAAAACGGGTTCTCGTTGTCGCAGCCGACCTTCAGCGTCTGGCAGCGGTCGAGCAGCTGCGTCAGGTGTGCGGTGCGATTGATGTCGAACTCTACAGTGATGAAGTGACGAAAAACCCCGTCGAGGTGGTCCGTGGGGCACTGGAACACGCCAAAAAAGCGCTGGTTGACGTCGTTTTGATCGACACCGCCGGACGTTTGGCGATTGATGATGCGTTGATGAGCGAACTTTCCGAAGTGAAAGCGGTCGCACAGCCGCACGAGATTTTCTACGTCGCCGATTCACTGGCCGGGCAGGATGCGGTCCGTACCGCCGATACCTTCAACCAGAAGATCGGCATCGACGGGGTGATTCTGACCAAATACGACGGGGATTCCAAAGGGGGCGTGGCTCTGGGAATCGCGTCGCAGATTCAGGTACCGCTGCGCTTTATCGGTGCGGGCGAGAAGATGGAAGACCTCGAGGTGTTCCTCCCCGATCGTATCGTCAACCGCCTTATGGGGCTAGGTGACATCGAAGGGCTTGCCGAAAAAACCGCATCGGTCATTGATGAGAAAAAAGCAAAAGCGCTGAGCAAAAAGATCAAAAAAGGGGAATTCAATTTCAATGATTTCCTCGAACAGATGGAGAGCCTCAAAAAAATGGGGAGTATGAAGTCTATTCTGGGGATGATCCCCGGGATGGGCAACATGGCAACGGCTCTTAAGGATGTTGATCTTGAAAACTCCGGTGAGTTGAAACGTATCAAAGCGTTGGTCTCATCAATGACGATGAAAGAGCGTGAAGATCCGGAACTCTTAAACAATAGCCGTAAAGCCCGTTTGGCCAAAGGGTGCGGTCTCTCGATCGTCGAAGTAAACCGGATCTTGAAGCAGTTTAAAAATGCTTCGAAAATGGCAAAACGGTTTTCCGGGAAAAAAGGGATGCAGGACCTTCAAAATATGATGGGTCAGATGCAAGGGGCGCGTATACCGCGATAATAAGCGCCCTTAAACGCTAAAGTATCCGCTTGTTAAAACGGATACTTTAGCGTTTAAAGCGGCTTAGATGCTTTTCTTTTACTTTTGTGGGTAAAACAGGCTTCTAAACTACTTGGCGCGAAACATTTATACTTTAAAAGGAAACACACATGGCAACAGTCATTCGCTTAACCCGTATGGGACGTAAAAAACAACCTTTCTACCGTATCGCGGTAACCGATAGCCGCAAACGTCGTGACGGCGGTTGGATCGAATTGATCGGATACTATAACCCGATGACAGACCCTATCACTACCAAAGTAGACGAAGAACGTTTGAGCTATTGGCTCAGTGTCGGCGCACAAATGTCTGACCGCGTTAAAAAAATTACCGGTAAATAAAAATGGTAGCCGACTTCGTTGCGGGATTCGCCCGACTCGTGGCGACCTATCCTGATCAGATCAGAGTTGAAGCGCATGACGGTGACGAAGTGAATGAGATTGTCTTGTATGCCAATCAGGCAGACGTAGGCAAGCTGATCGGCAAAGAGGGGAAAATGATCGGAGCGATTAAAACGGTCATTTCCGGATGCAAAGCCAAAGATGGCAAAAGTTACCGAATCAATGTCGAACCGCTTTCGTAATTCACCCGATACCCATTTGCTTCATGTCGCCACCCTTGGCCGGATTGTCGGCCTTAAAGGGGATATGAAGCTGAACCTCCATACCGACTTTCCCGAACAGTTTGTCAAGAATGCCACGTTCATCACCGATAAAGGGGTTGAAATAAAAATTCTAAGCTACAGTCCGGAGCGTGAGCTGGTCCGTTTGGCAGGATTTGAAACTCCTGAGTCGGCCAAGACGATGACGAATACCCGGCTTTTTACGACTCCTGAAGCGACACGGGAACGATGCGCTTTGGGGAAGGAAGAGTTTTTCTGGTTTGACTTTATCGGTCTTGAGGTAAGGGAAGGGGAGATCCGATTGGGAACGGTGCAGGAGATTGAGCGGATCGGGCCGTTGGATTATCTTTTGGTCACTACCGATCCCTCTTTGGTTTCCAAAGGGCTTTCGGCAACGTTTCTAATCCCTTATATCGATCGATTTATTGAAAGAAGTGATATAGAATCGAAGCGTATCTATGTATCGGGCGGATTGGATCTGCTGGAAGCTTCCTGATGCGCTTTACCTATGTCACCCTTTTCTCTAATCTGATCGAGGGGTATTTTCAAGACTCCATTCTGAAGAGGGGAATCGAGGCCGGTCGTTTTCAGGTGGGTTTCCTCAACCCTAGAGATTACAGTGCCTCACGTCACCATAAAGTCGATGATACGGCGGTAGGGGGGGGTGCCGGAATGGTTATGACCCCTCAGCCGTTGTTTGATACGTTAAATACGTTGGGGAGAGAGGCGCATATCATCTTTGCTGCCCCGGTCGGGAAACCTTTTACCCAAAACGATGCCAAGCGATTGGCTGAAAAAGAGCATGTTGTTTTTGTCAGCGGTCGCTATGAAGGGATTGATGAGAGGGTGATCGAAACGTTTGCCGACGAGGTATTCAGTATCGGTGATTATGTCCTTACCGGAGGTGAGTTACCCTCGCTGGTCATGACCGATGCCATCGTGCGCAATCTCGACGGTGTGTTAGGCAATAGCGAATCTCTAGAATACGAGAGTTTTGAAACGGCACTTTTAGAAGCACCATCGTTTGGTAAGCCCCCTTTATATGATGATTTGGTCGTTCCATCAGAATATTTAAAGGGAAACCACAGTAAAATTCTAGAACTAAAATCGGCCCTGTCTGAATGCAAAACAAAATACTTCAGACCTGAGCAGCTTCTAAAGCATAAAATAAGGATATCTTATGAAAAATAAGTACATTGCTAGCTTCGAGCAAGCGCAAATCGCAGAAAAAAATATCCCACTTTTCCGTGCGGGCGACACACTTCGTTTGGCCGTTACAATTAAAGAGGGTGATAAATCTCGTGTACAAAATTACGAGGGTATATGTATCTCTATTCGTGGAGAAGGTACGGGAAGAACCATTACGGTACGTAAAATCGGTGCTAACGGCGTCGGTATTGAGCGTGTTTTCCCAATCTACAGCGACAGCTTAGAAAAAATCGAAGTTCTTCGCCGTGGTCGCGTTCGTCGCGCTAAATTGTTTTATCTTCGTGACCTTGCGGGTAAAGCAGCGCGTATTAAAGAAATTCGCCGCAAATAATCCCCTTTGTCGCTCTTTTGAGCGGCAACTTCTTTTCCTCATTCACTTATTTATTTTCTTCATACAATAATTTATGCCATTGCAATTTGATCAGGCACCGTTATGATTTTTTGATTTTCCACAATACTGCTGTTGTGAGTATGGCAGCAAAAATGATCATGGTCATGAAGGCATAGGCCGTTCCAAGCGGGTGTCCTTGAAAGGGGAGTCCACCTGTATTCATACCGAAAAAACCGACGACGAGGTTCAGCGGCAGGAATATGACGGAGATAATCGTGAGGATATAGATACTGCGGTTCATCCGATCGCCGGAACGGAGATTGTAGTAGCGGTAGAGATTGTCGAGCTGATCGTTTGCGGCGATATTGGAACGGAGAGTTCGTTCTAAGTGTTCGTGCAGATCACTAAATTCATTGAGCGGAAATTGATCGGATATTTTTGACTTTGCAATAAAGAGTCTTAATGTGTCGACCGCTTTTAAAATGATACGTTCCGAGCGGGAGAGTTCTTTTTTGAGATTATGCCATTGATCCATAAATGCAGAGCTAAACTTGCTGTAGAGGTTCTCTTCAAGCGATACAATGATCTCTTGAATGGTTTCAATGTCATGCATCAAGGTATCAATCTTACCGTCTAAAAAACGGTACATCTCATCGAGTGCATCGGGAAGTTGGTTAAAGTCTTTGTGCTTTTTATCATAAAAGTAGACGGAATCTTCGGCAAGAATAAATCCGTAAGAGGTTATTTTTGATTTTTGGCTCATTTTTTCGGGCAGACGCAGGACGAGAATCCGATAATCTTTATACTCTTCGAAAGTAGAGGGATGGAGCGGATTTTGAAGGTCTTGTAGATGGAGTTCGTGTAATTCGACCATTGTTATTCTCCTTTTAGTGCGCGTTCCATATCCCGTTTGAGGCTTTTTTCTTTGAGGTCATCCCGTTTATCGTAAAGCTTTTTCCCTTTAACGATGGCAACCTGCATTTTGGCGAGGTTTCGATCATTGAAGTAAATACTCAAAGGTACGAGGGTAAATCCCTCTTTTTCGACCGCTTTGAACATTTTATCGATCTGTTTCTTGTGGAGAAGGAGTTTACGGCTTCCGCGCTCTTCATGAGAATAGAAGTGATGGGTTGTATCCAATACCCCGATATGGACATTAAAGACAAAAGCTTCACCTCGGACGATTTTGATAAATCCCTCTTTGAGATTGACCCGTCCGGCGCGCAAGGCTTTGACTTCGGAACCCTGAAGGACGAGACCTGCTTCAAATTTCTCTTCGATGTAGTAGTCAAAAAAAGCTTTTTTATTGGTGGCGATGTTTTCACCCACGCTTGTATCCTTGAAAATAAGTATCGAATGATAGCGTATGAAACCTTTTAGGCTTCGAGCTTTATTTTTCCTACGGCATAGTTATGGACGAGAGCTTGGATTAGGTTTTGATACCCGATTCCCATCTCTTTAGATTTTGCTTTGATAGCCGCTAAATCGCTAACCGAAAATCGGATGGTCGTTTGCCGTTTTTCTTGTAACGATTTGGTGTATTTTGCATTGTTCTGATATTCATTGCGTTCTTGTGCTGAGAGTGGTTTACTCATCCATTCTCCACCCTCTATTTCACCGAGGAGTTCATTTTCCTCTTGGTCGAGGTAGATTGGTTCATTTTTCATTTTTTGTGCCTCCGTAAGCAGCATTTGGTTTTCGGCTCGGAATGATCGATTTTAAAAATATTTCATCCTCCGTCTCGACAAAAGGGATATACCATACATACTCACCCATCTCGATGACAAAAATTTGTTGATTGGGGTATTTCTCAGTATTGGGATGAACATATCGATCGATGATCTCATCGTTTTCGATCTTCTTTAACACGTGTTCAAAACTGATATTTCGTTGGAGTTGGAGGAGTTGATTTTTCTCTTCATTCCAACGAATTATTTTGGACATGACTATCCTTTATTTATATCCGATTGTAACAAGTTGTAGATGTATTGTCAATACAAAAATGAAGACTAATTTATGATCCTAAAAAAACTGCTGCCGCTGCCTGAGAAAAACCACCCCTCTTTTTCGGTTAGTTCACGATAGCATCCGAGTGCGGAACGGTACAGATCGTTTGCCTCTTTGGGATCTATAGCGGCGAGAATAGTGCGCGAAGGGGTTGATTCGAGTTGTGAGGCTTCTGTGCTGCTGATTGGCGCATAGAGATGTTCACGATAGTATCGGTATACCGCAGGGGTGCTAATCTGTATATCGGGGGTAACCACCTCAAAATCGATGAGAGACTCATCGAAGCGTTCAACTATTTCTCCGATACCGCTGACATTGGCGCTTTCATAGCCGTAAACGAAAAAGGGGACATCCGCACCGATATTCGCCCCTATTTCGGCTAAGGTATCGATATTCAGACCCAATTGCAATGTTTCGTTACACATCTTTAAAAAGGTTGCTGCATCGGAGCTTCCGCCGCCGAGACCTGCGAATGAGGGGATATTTTTTTCGACGCATACCGCATTGTTTTCAAAAAAGGATGAAAGAGTGTCGGAACGGGTGACGGAGAGAAGGTGCTTATAGGCTTTATAGATTGTATTGGAGTGGACGTTACAGTCGAAATTGCCCCGTATTTCAAATTCGGGGGTCGATTTACTCTCAAACCAGAGGGTATCGAAGAGGGAATTGACCCGCATAAAGCGGGAACTCAGAGTATGATACTCTCCCCGCATTCCGGTAATTTTAAGAAAAATGTTGACTTTGGCGTAGGCGCGGTATCGGTTCATAATCGGAGTTTTTGGACAAGTTGTTGAAGTAGGGATTCATCTTTGGATCGTGAAGCCTCTTTGTTGGAATCTTCAACCGCCCGAATCAATTCGCTACGGAGTATCCGTATATTCGTCGGTGCATCGATGCCGAGTTTAACCACCCCTTTTTCAATGGAGATGATTTTGACAACAATCGTATCCGCGATCACGATAGATTCATCCGTTTTGCGCGAGAGTATCAGCATGCTTCAACCTTATTCAGTAAATAATGGACACCTTCGGGGGTGATCTCTAAAATAGAGAGGGTTTGACCGTTGTCGATCCAGTAAATACCCTCTTCTTGAAACTCAAAATCTTCCCGCAGCAAGGGTTGTCCCAATAGAACCGATTCAAGGACGCCATTATAACGATTTTTGGGGAGTGCTAGGGCTGTTTTGATATCAATCGGCGCTTCATCGGTATAGATGAACTGCCCCTCGTTAAGCCGTTCCAAAGCGCTCAGAGAACCGGCACACCCCAGTTTGTCGGCGATCATCTCGCCCAGAGAGCGGATGTAGCTCCCCTCCGAAACGGTCGCTTCAAACGTCACGAACGGATGGCGGTAATGGAGAAGACGGATGTCGTGGACGGTGGACGTGACGGATTTGAGTTCGACTTCGATGCCGGCGCGTGCGAATTCATACGCCCGTTTGCCGTTGAGTCGTTTGGCGCTGAATTTCGGGGGGAGATAGGTGAGCTCACCCCGGAGCGAATCGATTACGGACCGAAGCGTCTCCTCCGGAAACGGGGGGAGGGTGTCGATTTGTTCGATCTGTTCGATGTCGAGTGTCGGAGAATAGGCTCCCAGCCATAAGGTGGCGCGATAGCGTTTGGGCGCTTTGTTTAAAAAACGGAACAGTCGTCCGTGATTGCCGAACGCGATGATGAGTACCCCTTTGGCAAAGGGATCGAGGGTGCCGGAATACCCCGCCTTTTTAATACCGTACCGCCGTTTGATTCGGCTTAGGAGCTGATTGGAACTCATTCCTGTCGGTTTATAGGCAACGAAAAGACGATTTTGATTTTTCAATTAGAGTTTCTCCACAAATGAGGCTAGAATTTCCCGTTTGGTTCCGCCGAAATTAAGGAGAAGTTTAAATTCGCGTCCCGATTTGCTGACCCCCTCGACCCGCCCGGCACCGAAGATTTTGTGACGGACCAAGTCCCCTTTTTTAAAGGAGGTATTTTTTTCTAAAATCAAGGAGCCTTCACACAATCCCGCTTCGTTGATAAAACGGCTTTTTTGCAGATCGGTACGTCGCCCTTTGTAAAATCGGCTATTAACGTTCGAGAGGGTAAGATTGCTTTTTGCACGGGTAAAAGCAACATAGCCGAGACGCCGCTCCTCTTCGAGATCGCTTCCATCACCGATCAGCGGCAAAAATCCCTCCTCCATCCCGATGACAAACAGGTGCTCAAATTCCAGCCCTTTGGAAGCGTGGATACTCATGATATAGATGCTTTCCCCCTCTACCTGATCTTGTTCGCTCTGAAGGGTAATATCGTTGAGAAACTCGGCCAAAGCCGCATCCGGATTTTGTTTGACGTAATCGCGAAAGAGACCGTAAAATTCATCGATATTAGAAATTTTGTCGCTCTCATCCGGAAGCCCTTTGAGGGTCTCTTTAATTTTGAAGCGCTCTTCGAGCAGATCGATGAAACGGTACATCGCTTCTTCGGCAACGGAACGCAGTTCGTAAATTTCATGGATAAATTCACGCAGTTCCTGGGCACTTTTTTTCCGTACGAGGGCTTCGAGTTCGCTGTCGCTTAAGGTAGAGATGAACTCGAACATTGACCTCCCCGACTGAAGCGCCGAGAGCTCAAGTTTATCGATGGAGGCTTTTCCCAACCCCCGTTTGGGTTTGTTGATAATCCGCTTCAGCGAGAAGTTGTCATGGACATTGGTAATGACCCGTAAATAGCTGATAAGGTCTTTGATCTCGGCACGGTCATAGAAACGCAACCCTCCTACCAGTTTATAGGCAATTCCGGCCCGGTTTAGCCCCTCTTCAAGGGATCGGCTGAGGGCGTTAATACGGTATAAAACGGCAATTTCGTTGGCACGAACCCCTTGGGCAAGAAGGGAACGGATGGCGGAGGCGATTTTACGTGACTCTTCACTCTCATCATGGGAGGTTATGGTCGCGACATCGTCTCCACCGCTTTTTGTCGCAATCAGCGTTTTTCCCAAACGGGAACGGTTATGCTCGATCAGGGCGTTGGCTACCGTCAGGATAGGCTGGGTAGAGCGGTAATTGTGCTCAAGTTTGACAACGGTGGCATTTTGAAAATCTTGATCAAATTCGAGGATATTGCGTACGTGGGCACCGCGCCAACCGTAGATACTCTGGTCATCATCTCCTACGACGCAGAGATTATCGTGGGTAGAGCAGAGCTTTTGAAGGAGACGAAGCTGCAGCTCATTCGTATCTTGATACTCATCGATCATGATATAGCGGTATTTTTCACTGGTTTCCCGGCACAAATCGGTGTGCTCGTCGAGGAGGCGATAGGTGAGGCACAGTAGATCATCGAAGTCGACAAGGTTGTTTTTTAGCAGATACGCTTCATACTCTTCATAAATTTTGGCAATATGCTTGTAATTGGTCAGTTCGGCTTGGGCATAGGCTTCCTGAGGGTCAATCAACGAATTTTTGTAACGGGATATTTCACTTGCGATGAGGGGGAGCGGCAGGTCCGCATTGATTCGCTTCAGAATCTTTTTTTTGTCATCGGTATCGATAACGACAAAATTATTGGCACGTCCGAGAAGGTGAATGTGAAATTTTAAAAAGAGGAGTCCAAATTTATGAAAGGTACACAACAACGGAGGAAACGAATTCTGCCGTATCAATCCCATGGCCCGCTGGCGCATCTCTTTTGCCGCTTTATTCGTAAAGGTGAGGGTGAGGGTATTGCTTGCAGGGACCCCTACGGTATCCAACAGATAGGCCAAACGGGAGGTGATGGTTTTGGTCTTTCCGCTTCCCGCTCCCGCTAAAATAAGCAAAGGACCGTCGATTTGTTCTACCGCACTGCGTTGGGCATCGTTAAGACCTTCGAGAATTGTATCCATACTTCGGCTCCTTAGATTGTCTTATTATAGCCCAATTTTCCTAAGAGAAATAGGAGAGAAACTCTCTTGCAATGTGTATAATTATATGTTATAATATGTCTATAGATTTAACTTATAGGAAATATTATGTTAAAAGATTTTGCAAAACTAATCACTTTTTTGACGGTTGTCAGAGAAAAAAGTTTTTCAAAAGCATCCGCAAAATTGGGAATCTCACAGCCTGCCGTAACGCAGCAGATAAAATTTATCGAGGATTATCTTGATACCCGTGTTGTCGAACGCAAAAAAAACGGGATCAAGCTCACCAAAGAGGGTGAAGATCTTTATCGAATTGCCATAAAGCTTGAGAAAGCGATCCAATCGAGCGAAAAAGAGCTTTTGAAGATTATCAACAAAGAGTTTACGTTTATCATCGGAGCATCCTATGCGATCGGAAACTACGTCCTCCCCTCTTATCTCGGGAAGCTCAAAGAGAAAATTAACAATGAAGTTCATATCCGTGTGGCGTTTTCGGAAGAGATTATCGATCAGCTTCTGGAAAAGCAGATCGATATTGCGCTGATCGAATCTCCTATCTTTAAAGAGGGGATTATTTATCGGGAATGGGAAGAGGATGAGTTGGTTATTTTTTCCAATCAGCCGCTCCCCAAGCAGCTGCGCAAAGAGGATTTGTACAAGTTCGACTGGATCTGCCGTGATGAAAATTCCCACACCCGAAAACTTACTGCGGAAGTATTCGAAGAGATCGGAGTAGAGTGCTCCGGTTTTAGTGTCATTGGTGTGGTGGCGAGTTCTACCGCGATCAAAGAGACGATTCTCCGCTCTCCGAAAGAGGCTCCGCGCCCGGTTGTTTCGGTGATTTCACGGCATGTTATCAGCGATGAAGTGGAGGAGGGGAAACTGTTTGAGGCGCGAATCAAGAATTTTAAAATCAAACGGAAGTTTTATATCGCTTACAGCAAAGAGCGCAAGCACGATGCCTTTATCGATAATGTCGTAACATACCTGCTTGGATTAAAGTTATAGCGCTCCCCTTACGCACCGGTTAATGCAAGGTGCGTAAGCTCAGTCACTCATTTCTCTCTTCTATCGTACTACACGTTTTATTTTTTCAGAAACTTTTGATTTTCCGGGTTCGAGAGGAATGAGTTCATCGAATTTACAACCCCTTCATTTTTCTCTTTTTCCGGTATGCTCTGACGCTCTTGCAAAAGGGCGAGGTTGACAAAAGCAGGGGTGTCATCGATAATAATCTGTACAATGGAGAGGAGAGGGACGCTGACGAAGCTCCCTATGTTTTCCTGACCGAATCCCGCTTCGAAAATCAAAATGTCATTGTTGATCCGGGCACTTTCAAAGGTATAGCCGGCAAGGAAAAAGAGGGTCATCGCTCTAAATTCGTCACTAATGTATTTTGGAAGGGGCGGGTCAAACTCAAGGTGCTCGATTTTACATAAGATCCCGAAGTTTTGTTCATTTTCAAAGAGGTAAAATAGCATATCGCGGATGTGCGTTTCCATTAATCGGGCATACGAAGGGCTTTTAATAATGTCGAATAGCATTGTGTTCAGACCTGCTTTTTAAATAATTATACCATTTTCGACTTCAACAAATCCCATGAGTGCATTCATGACGGCAATTTTACGGGCAGCGGCAATATCATCAAGCCGAAGCGGTGCAGGAAAAAGGGTCCCCTCCTCGATCAGGCGTGATCGTGTCGTCCCTTCGAGAAGTGGTTTCTCCGGCGTTAACCAACGGTATCCGTCAAAGACGGCGATATTTGCAACGGTGGTATCGCTTAGAAAGCCGTTGCGGACGATCACGACATCGTCGCATCCGTCGCGCTGCCGATAGAGCGCTTCAAGCGCTTCACGCTCGGTAGTTTTCAAAGGATAGTTGATGGTATCGTCGATGAGTACACGCAAGGAGGAGATTGTTCTGGGAACATAGGGGTGGTATTCAATCGTGAAATCCAAACCGTCATAGAGGAATCGGCAGCGGTAAACCCCGCTTTGCGGAGGGGTGATAAGCCGGCTCAACGTGTACTTTCGGGTAAATCCTAATATCCGCAGCGTAGCGTCAAGACGCCGCTGATGGTAGGGGAGATGGTGAGCTTTCCCCTCCCTGCAGAGAATCGTCTCCAGAAACATTTAATTTTCAAAGAGAGGGGTACTTAAATAACGTTCTGCCGTATCACAGAGGATGGTGACGATGGTTTTCCCCTTGTTTTCGGGACGCGAGGCAACCAGAGCCGCAGCATGGGCATTGGCACCGGCAGAGATGCCGACGAGGATCCCTTCGTTTTTGGCCAGACTCTTGGCCATAGCGATGGCGTCTTCGTTACTGACGGTGATCACTTCGTTGTACAAAGCGGTATTGAGAACCTCGGGGACAAATCCCGCTCCGATCCCCTGTATCTTATGGGCGCCCGCTTTCCCTCCGGAGAGGACGGCGGAGTCTTTGGGCTCGACGGCGATAATCTCAATATCGGAAAGTACGGCACGAAGCGCCTCTCCGGTACCGGTCAGGGTCCCCCCGGTGCCGACGGCGGCAATGAAAATATCAACCTTTCCTCCGGTATCCCGAAGAATCTCCTGTGCCGTGGTGGTACGATGGATAGCCGGATTGGCGGGGTTGGAAAATTGTTGGAGAACAACGGCGTTTTGGAGCGATTCAACAATGAGATTGGCTTCATCAATCGCCCCTTTCATCCCTAAAGATGCGGGGGTAAGGACAAGATTTGCCCCAAGCGCTTTGAGGAGATTACGTCGTTCGATGCTCATGGATTCGGGCATGGTGAGGGTAAGATTCAGATTTAAAGCGGCACAGATTGAAGCAAGGGCGATACCGGTATTGCCGCTGGTCGGTTCGACGATGAGGGTATCGGCATTGATTTTCCCTTCCTCCATGGCGGTTTTAATCATGTTGTATCCAATCCGGTCTTTGACCGAACTGGTTGGATTCATAAATTCGCATTTTCCTATTATGACAGCATCATACTCCTCACACAGAGCATTCAACCGTACAAGAGGGGTGTTTCCGATAAGTTCGGTGATATTGGACGCAATGTTCATAAGGTCTCCGCTGATATTAAAGATGGGTTAGATTGTAGTAGGAAACTCTTATGAAATTCTTTAATCCATAGTGGATTAGTACACTATACCGCTTCCCCCACCGTTTGCCGAATGAAACACAATGGTGTGATTTTTACGGGCATAAAATCGGATCAGAAGTTTTTGGAGGGTCGGTTCTATGGAAGGGGTGAACCATCCGTTATTGCTGGTAGCGATCATATAGCGCACCTCGGGGGTATACAGCTCTTCGCGGGTTGCTTCGTAGCAGATTGCATTACGAAATTTAATCCCCTTGATGGTGAAATCGGTCGGTTTATCGGCCGTGAGGAAATCGGAAGCTCCGTCAAAAACTGCTTGATTGATCCACTCGCGTAAAAAACCGGGGAGGGGGATGTACTCTCCGAACGGGACGAGGACCGTTTTCTTGGCCATGGTGGCCGTTCCGTTTTGGAAGAGATAGGTGACGTTATAGTGTAACCCATTGTCATTGTAAAGGGTACCGGTCAAAATAGGAATTTTATAAGAGAGTTGTTGCAAGCGGGCCGTTAGTTTTGGATGACGGTTCATGTAGAGGGCGAATGCCGCTTCGGGAAGGACGATTAAATCGTAGCCTGATTCAGCAGCTTCTTGGATATAAGTGAGATTTTCACGGGTTAGCCTCAATTGCTCCGATGGTTCCCATTTTAGGTCCTGCGGGGTGTCGGTGGTGATGAGCTTGACCTTCAGCGGCGGCATCGGAGGGGGGGAATAGGGGGTTTGCCATACGATCGGAAGGATAAGAGCCGGAAGCAATTTCTTAAATCCCGAAAAATAGGCGCTGGAAGCGATGGCAATGAGGATCAGGAGAAATTGCCATTTTTCAAAACCGAGGTAGCTCTCGACAAAGATCAGCTCCGGCTGCATCCAGTTGAAATCCATCGGCCAGATAAAAGTGAGGCCGAAAAGTATGAGTGCACGGAACAATGGATTGTGGGTTAACCCCATCACCCCGTAAAAGAGGGCATATACGATCCCAAAGCCAAAGGCAATCGGCCAAATAGCCCATTTAAGGTTATAAAACTCGAAACTAAAGCCGATCCAGTAGCACCATAGCAGACCGATCCAAAATCCGGCAACGGGGATAACCCGTTTTGGAGCATGGAGGAGGCCGTAAAGAGCACCGAGTGCCATC
Organism: Sulfuricurvum sp.; assembly: GCF_023229695.1. Taxonomy (GTDB): domain Bacteria; phylum Campylobacterota; class Campylobacteria; order Campylobacterales; family Sulfurimonadaceae; genus Sulfuricurvum. The sequence goes on along the minus strand of NZ_JALNYS010000009.1, from coordinate 25,910 downwards.
AGGGTATTGAACAGACGGGAAGTGTACCCAACGTGTTCGCAATAGATAAAGGAGGAAAATGCCGCTGCGATCAAAAGCGGCAAAAAGAGATAGAGGCGCCAGGTAATGGGTAGTAACTTCATGGCGCAATTATAGCGATGTTAAACACTTTTGAGTATAATGCGGCGATATTACCCGAATTAAGGATACCTATGGAAATTGTTAGTCAACTCCTACCGTTTGTCTTTTTGATTGCAATCATGTATTTTGTAATCATCCGTCCACAGCAGCAGCAGGCAAAAAAGCATAAAGAGATGCTGGATGCCCTAGTAAAAGGGGATAAAGTGGTCACCAGCGGCGGTTTGATCGTTGAAATCAAAAAAGTGGAAGAACATTTCTTTGCCGTAAAATTTAATAACGACGTTGAGGGGCGATTGGTAAAAGATGCCGTCGCAAGAAAGTACGAGGATGAAGCTTAATTACCGCGTTATATTACTGCTCCTGGCAACAATCTTCGGATTGATTTTTTCACTCCCTTCGTTTACTCAGAGTTCCGAGGGGAAAAAAGTGACTCTCGGCCTTGATCTGCAGGGGGGATTGCATATGCTTCTTGGGGTGAAAACCGAAGAAGCGGTTGATTCGCAGCTCAAATCGATCGCATCGGGTTTGAAACATTTCGGTGAGCATAACGATATTTTATTGGACGGGATTAGTGTTCAGGATCGTACCGTTACCTTTGAATTACTGGATAATGACGATACAACGGTAATCGATGAATACCTCAAAAGCGTGGAAGGGACCATTGTCCATGCTTCGGAGGGGAAATACGTGTTGTCGGTAACACCTGAATCGGTCGAAAAACTCAAAGTTCAGGCGATCGATCAGGCGATTGAGACGATTCGAAACCGTCTGGATCAGTTCGGTTTGGCCGAACCGACGGTTGCCAAGCAGGGGGTCGATAAAATCCTCGTAGAATTACCGGGGATTAAAACCCCTCAGGAAGAGCAGCGGGCACGTGAGTTGATCTCGCGTGCGGCGAAACTTGAACTCATGGCAGTCGATGAAGACCGCGCGATGCGGGTGATGGAGTTGGACGATGCCGAAGCGGCCAGTTTCGGAGACAAAATCCTCGAAGATGCGTTGCAGCCGAAGATGAAACATCTGGTGAACGATATCCCGATTCTGGACGGGACGATGTTGACCGATGCACAGGTGGGGTACGATCAGAACAACCGTCCCGTCATCAATTTTTCGCTTAATTCCCAAGGGGCACAAATCTTCGGTGATTTCACCGGTAAAAGTGTCGGCAAACGCCTCGCGATCGTTCTGGACGGAAAAGTCTATTCGGCCCCCGTCATCAATGAACGGATCGGCGGAGGAAGCGGGCAGATCAGCGGCAACTATACGGTTGAAGAGGCAAACGACCTAGCGATTGCCCTCCGTTCCGGCGCACTTCTCGCTCCGATCTACATGATGGAAAAACGTTCCGTCGGCCCGAGTCTGGGTGCGGACAGTATCAAAGCGAGCCTGGTGGCATTTGCGACGGGTGCTGCTTTGGTTGTTTTCTTTATGATCACCTATTACGGGTACTCCGGAGTGGTGGCCACAACGGTGATGGTGGTCAATATTATTTTGATTATCGCATTTATGGCCCTTTTCGGTGCAACCTTAACCTTACCGGGGATGGCGGGTATCGTCTTGACTGTCGGGATGGCAGTGGATGCTAACGTTATTATCAACGAACGGATACGGGAACTCCTTCGGGAAGGGGCCTCGGTCCGTCGTGCAATCGAGGGGGGGTACGATAATGCCCTCAGCACCCTTGTGGACGCGAATCTCACGACATTGATCGCTGCGGTTGCTTTGTACGTGTACGGAACCGGGCCGATCAAAGGGTTTGCCGTAACCCTTGCCGTAGGGATATTGGTATCGATGTTTACGGCGATTATGGGGAGCCACGGGATTTTCCAAATGCTCATGAACCGTATTGAAAAGAGCGGGAATATGAATCGATGGTTCGGGATTCGTCTCGGACATAAGGGGTAAACATGGAATTTTTTAGAGCCCGAAAAGCGTTTAACTTTATGGGATGGGTCAAACCCGTTTTTGCATTTTCATTAGTGATCTCGTTGGTCGCTATCTATTTAATAGTGACCAAAGGGTTTGTCTACGGGATTGATTTTGCCGGCGGTACCGTTGTACAGGTGAAATACGAGGCGCCGGTACGGATAGACGAAATCCGCAAACACCTCTCAACCACACCGTTTGCTTCGGCGGGGATTCAGGAATTCGGTTCTTCGAGCGAAATCGTATTGCGCTTGCAAAATACGACGGCTGATGTGACTAAAGACACGGCTGCGCAAGTCTCTGATGCCCTCAGCGGAACCGGAAAATTTGAGATACGCCGCGTAGATATGGTGGGGCCGAAAGTGGGAAAAGAGCTTCAGACCCAGGGGACGATTGCCCTACTGTTCTCGGTGATCGGTATTTTGATCTACGTCGCGTTTCGGTTTGAATGGCGTTTTGCCGTTGCTTCGATTATTGCGTTGGTTCACGACGTATTGATTACGGCGGGGATGGTGAGCCTCTTTAACGTTGAGTTTGATTTGACCGTTTTAGCAGCGCTGTTGACCATTTTAGGATTTTCGATCAATGATACGATTGTAATTTTCGACCGTATCCGCGAAACGATCCATGATACCAAAGAGAGCGGTAAGTATCAAATGTCGGTAATTATCAACGAGAGTGTTACCAATACCCTCTCGCGAACAATTTTAACCATTACCACCGTATTCTTTGTCGTCTTGACGCTGTTCTTGTTTGGGGGAGAAATTATCCACGGATTCAGCTTCGCAATGCTGATCGGGGTTATTTTCGGAGCCTACAGCTCGATTTTCGTCGCTTCCCCGTTTTTGATCTGGTTCGGTTACGATGTGGCCCAAGCCAAAGCGGCACAGGCGGAGAAGAGACGTCAGCATGCCGAAAAAGAGAAAATGCGCGCCCAATTTGAACAGGGTGTCGTATAATTATCGGTGCTAATTTGCCTCACAGAGGCTAGCGTAGTCAAAAGTGATTTTGCCCCTTTTGGCGTTCTAAAACAATAGGAGTTTTTTTTGAATTATTCCCCTGCCTCTATCGAAGCTGCATGGCAGTGTACTTGGTCTGAGACCAAGGCGTTTGAACCCTCCAACGATTTTTCCAAGCCCAAAAAGTATATCCTCAGCATGTTCCCGTTCCCCAGCGGGCGGCTCCATATGGGGCATGTGAGAAATTATACCCTCAGCGACGCTTTTGCCCGATATTACCGTCAGCAGGGGTTTAATGTCCTTCACCCGATCGGTTTTGACAGTTTCGGTATGCCTGCTGAAAACGCGGCGATCAAAAACGGTTCCCATCCCAAAGGGTGGACGTATGACAATATCGATTATATGAAAAAGGAGTTCGCTTCTTTAGGTTTCTCGTTTTCGCAGGAGCGGATGCTGGCGACGAGCGATGAACTCTATACGAAGTTTGAGCAGGGCTTTATCATCGATATGTATGAAAAAGGGCTGTTGTATCGTAAAAAAGGCCTTCTCAACTGGTGTCCGCACGATTTGACGGTGTTGGCAAACGAGCAGGTCGTGGACGGATGTTGCTGGAGATGCGATACCCCGATCGTCAAAAAAGATATGAATCAGTACTATTTTAAGATCACCCAATACGGCGACGAATTGCTGGAAGATCTGAAAAAGCTGGAGGGGGGCTGGCCGAAGCAGGTTTTGACGATGCAGGAGAACTGGATCGGAAAATCGAACGGTCTGGCGTTCGATCTCTTTTTCGATGAAGCAAGCAAAGCAAAACTGGGCGGAGCGTTTGAGCGTTTCGATGTCTTTACGACCCGTCCCGATACGATCTACGGTGTATCGTACACCGCCTTGGCTCCTGAGCACCCGATCGTCTCCTATATGATTGATAACGGCTTGCTGGATGCGCAGAGCATCGAGCAGATTCAGGAGATGAAAAACAGCTCTTCGATCGATCGACAAAAAGAAAAAAGCGGTTTGGCTCTGGGGCTGAATGTTATCCATCCGCTAACGAATGAATCTATTCCGGTATGGATCGCCAATTTCGTCCTGATGGACTACGGCAGCGGTGCGGTAATGGCGGTTCCTGCCCATGATGAGCGGGATTTTGATTTCGCACAGAAATACAGCTTGCCGATTCATGCCGTGATCAAGCCGGCTGAGGGTGAAGCGGATGTGAGCAAAGCCTATACCGAAGCGGGCGTACTGTTTAACTCAGAGCAGTTTGACGGGATCAATTCCAAAGAGGCGCAGAGCAAGATCATTGAGTATTTCGAGAGTTTGAAACTGGGGCAGAAAACGACCAATTACAAACTCAAAGACTGGGGCGTATCGCGCCAGCGCTATTGGGGCGCTCCTATTCCGTTCGTCCACTGCGACGATTGCGGTCTGGTTATGGAGAAGAAAGAGAATCTTCCTATCGCCCTTCCTGAAGACATCGTGATTACGGGCGAGGGGAATCCGCTGGAGAAACATCCGACATGGAAGCACTGCAGCTGTCCGAAATGCGGCAAAGAGGCTCTGCGCGAAACCGATACGATGGATACCTTCGTCGAGTCAAGCTGGTATTTCCTCCGCTTTTGCGCATCGCCGGAAAACTGGGAGCGCGAAGCGTTCTCCGGTGAGCAGATCCGATACTGGATGGGAGTCGACCACTATATCGGCGGGATCGAACACGCCATCTTGCATCTGCTGTATGCGCGGTTTTTTACCAAAGTGTTCCGGGATCTCGGGTACGTCTCATTTGATGAACCTTTCGAGAAGCTTCTGACGCAGGGGATGGTTCTCAAAGACGGGGCGAAGATGTCCAAGTCGAAGGGAAATACCGTCGATCCCGATGCATTGATCCAAAAATACGGTGCCGATACGGCGCGGCTCTTTATCCTCTTCGCCGCCCCTCCGACGCAGGAGCTGGAGTGGAACGACAGCGCGGTCGAGGGGGCATTTCGCTTTCTGAAACGATTCGCCGATCGAAGCCAAAACGTCAATAAAAGCAATACGATTCCTAAAATTGACCATGCGTCTCTCTCCAAAGAGGAGAAACATGCCCGTAAGAAAGTGTATGAAGCATTGAAGCGTGCACAGGAAGTGTACGAAGAGCGTTATACGTTCAATACGATGATTGCCGGAGTCATGGAAGCGATGAATGCGCTGAATGAGCAAAATAATCGTGAGGTGTGGAGTGAGGGGTATTGGATTTTGACCTCGATCATGGAACCGATCGTTCCGCATCTGTGCTGGGAGCTTTCCCACACCCTTTTCAGCGGCAAAAATCTCGGTGCCCAGAGCGTGTGCGAAGAGGTGTTTGAGGTCGAAGCCCTTACCCTCGGGGTTTCGATCAACGGCAAAAATCGTGCTACAATTGAAGTCAGTGTTACGGCGAGTGAAGAGGCGGTTATCGAAGCGGCAAAAGGTGCCGTTGAAAAATGGCTGGAGGGGAAAGAGATTGTCAAATCGATTGTCATACCGGGCAAATTGGTGAATCTCGTTATTAAAGGGTAATGATGCGCGTATGGGTACTTGGATTGATCTTGGCCATCACCGGCTGCGGCTATGCACCGGCATCGTATTATGCAAAATCGGTGGTAGGTGAGAGTGTGAGCACCGACGTGGTGATCTCAATGGAAGACCCTCAAAATACGGTCCTGATCAAAGATGCGGTGGATCGGGCGGTGATTACAAAATTTCGGACGGCGTTGAAATCAAAAAATGAAGCGCTGACCCATCTGAAAATCGCGGTCTCTTCGGTTGCTTTTACCCCTTTGCGTTACGATACCAACGGCTATGTCGTGACCTACCGGACAACCGTCAGTATGAGTATCGATAAAACGCTCAACGGGGAGAAGAGTACCTATACGACGCACGGAATTTACGATTTTGATATTGAGCCCAATTCGATTATCTCCGATCAGTCCCGATTTGAAGCCATTTCTCAGGGGGCCCAAAAAGCGATTGATACGTTTGTCGCCGAGGTTTCCGCTCAGGGTGCCCGATTGTCTAAGGAGTAGTGGATGACCATTAACCAAATTATCCGCAATACCATTGAGCGGCTCAAATCCGAGGGGAAAGTATGGACGCCCGATGCGTATGCCGAGGCATTTTGTATCGAAGCCAAAAAAGCGGGTGTCACGGTTGAAGATTGCAGCGGCATTGACCGTTTTCTCCCCCTTTTCGACAAAAAAACGGTCGATGAAATTAAGCAATACCGTGTAAGAACATCCGCCGAACTGATCCGTTTTTTAATTTCCAAACTGAACCGCCTGAGCCCGAACGAGGCATCGATGCTTCTTGAACAATTGTGCGATTTGTCCAAAAAAATGGCGCAAAGTATTGATATTCTTCACAACCCCGAAGCATCCGCTCTGGCAAAAAAAACCATTACGGTATTGGATGCCAAAGCGGGCGTTAATCAAATCGATTATTTGAAACAGGCATGGAACAATTTTTTATCCATTTACGATGACACTTTTTTACGAAAGTTGGCCCCTCACGGCGAGGTGGATACCAACAATCTGAAAAAAACGATTGAAGGGTTGAAATTCGAAGCCGCCCCAGAAACGGCCGACGTTAACGCCAAAATCGTCCGTATGCTGATCACCTCTTTGGTCCCCTCGATTGCACCGAGTTTGAACGAAGAAGCCGCGCAGCTATCGAAAAAATTGAAAGAAAATCCGGAGTACGTATCGGCAGATTCGTTTGAAAAAGAGGTTAGATCCGCCATTATGATGCGAATTGCCCTTGACAAACGGAGCGTTGAAGAGATGGTGCATGTCTTGGATCAGCTACTGGGAAAATTATCGATCCAATTGATCGATCTGATTGAAAAGAGTGAAAATTCGACGAGTGAAATTCAAAACGTAAAACGTGATCTGGAAGCATTGGAGGGGAATAAGCCGGGTGATTTCAAGAGTGCCCATAAGCGGCTTTATGTGATCGCCAGTGCATTGGAAGAGAAAGTGGAAGTCTTGAGCCGGGATCTTAAGGTACATAACAGCAAAGTAACCGAAATGGGTGAACGGATCACGACGCTTGAAGCGGAACTGGCGCATGCGACACAGGCTTCTCGTGAAGATTTTTTGACGAAACTTGCCAATAAGCGGGCGATTGAAGAGCAGATGATCATTAAGGATGCGGAATTCAGCCGGTATGAGCGGGGGTTTTGCATCGCGATGTTTGATTTGGATTATTTCAAAGCGGTGAATGATACCTACGGACACGAGGCGGGGGATTCGGTGTTGATTGCTTTTGCCAAAATTCTCAAACAAGAGGCGAGAACGAGTGATGTCGTCGGGAGATACGGCGGCGAAGAGTTTCTCACTATTTTAGGGGATACCGATATCGAGGGGGGAAAAATATTTTGTGAAAAAGTGCGTTCCCATGTCGAGTCGGCCCATTTTATGTATCAGGGAAAACGGATCGAGGTGACGGTGAGCGGCGGTGTCGCCCAGCGCGGCGATTATCCCTCCCTTAAAGCGCTTGTCAACGGGGCGGATGAACGGTTGTACGATGCCAAGAGAAAAGGGCGTAACCGCATCGAACCTGCATGAATTTAGATCAATTTTTAGCCAAGAAGCCCCTTTATTACGATGTAATCGATTACGGAAGGTTCCCCGGAGCCTATGAATCGCTTCGCCCTTTTTTGACGTTGCCCAAAATCATCCACATCGTCGGTACCAACGGCAAGGGGTCGACCGGACGGTTTTTAAGCCGTGCGCTGCAGCGTACCGGAAAAAAGGTTGGGCACTACACTTCACCGCATATCCTGCGGTTTAACGAACGGATATGGATCGACGGCGAAGAGATTTCCGATATTCTTCTCGAAACGTCCCACCAAAAGCTGCTGAGCGTGATGGACTCTGCAATCGCAGAGTCTTTGAGTTATTTCGAGTATACGACGCTGGTTGCGATGATCGCATATGAAGGGTGCGAATACGTTGTTCTGGAAGCGGGACTGGGCGGGGAATACGACGCCACCAACGTTTTTGACAAAATACTCTCCGTTTTTACCCCGATCGATTTTGATCATTCGACATTTTTGGGAAACACCATCAACTCCATCGCTTCGACGAAATTGCGCAGTATGGAACATACCGCCTTACTCGGAAAACAAAAACATCCCGAAGTCGAAACGATTGCAGAAGCTATTGCCGAGGAAAAAGGGTGCCGACTGCACCGTGTTGTAGAGATTACAAATCCGGAAGATCAGAATCTTGCATTGCAGCTTGCCTTAAAAAACGGTCTCAGCGACTATTTGCGCGATAATCTGGAATTGGCGATGGCCGCTTACACCCTCTTGGGATATGAAGTGAAAGAGGATATGTTTGACCAAGAAGCCCTTTTCGGAAGATTGACCAAAATCGCCCCGAACGTGACGCTTGATGTCGGGCATAATGCTCTGGCAGCTGCGGCGATTGCCGAAGCGTATGCGGGAAAAAAGGTGACGCTGGTCTACAACACCTACCGTGACAAGGATTATGGAGAGATCCTCTCGATCCTCTCCCCGATCATCGAATCGGTGGAGATCATCGATGTGAATGAAAATCGGATCGTGCAACGCGAGTTTCTGGAAAAGGCTTTGAACGATTTGGCGATTCCGTACAGAGGATTCGAAGCAATAGAGCAAGAGAAAGAGTACCTCGTCTTCGGCTCTTTTAGCGTGGCCGAAGCGTTTTTAAAGAGGGTAAAATAAGTTGTCTCTTTCTCGTTCCCACTTTCCAAGTGGGAATGCAGACAAATGCTATACTCTCCCACTCAGGAGAGTGGGAGAAAAATACCGATGAAAGGAAAGCGTGAGCAAACGATGGGAGAGGAAGAACTAAATGAGCAGTTATCTTAACAATACAATAAATTTTAGTATACATTTAGTTTATAGAGACTATCATTACATCGATAGAGCCTCCCAAGCCTCTTTACAATGCTCACAGGGGGAGGACTATAAATGACCTCAGATCTTCCTCAATCGTATAACAAATCCTTTAAAACCATAGATGAACAAATCGAACTGCTGAAATCTCGCGGTATGTTGTTTCGTGATGAAGATCAGGCAAAACATTATCTGCTCAATCTGAACTATTACCGCCTAAGCGGATACTGGCTCCCGTTCAAACAACCGGATGATAGTTTTGAATCAAACCTCTATTTCGAAGATATTATCAATCTCTATCTCTTTGACAGTGGTTTAAAAGGGTTGTTGTATCAGGCATTGGAAACGATCGAAATATCGGCGAAAACCAAGTTTGCGTATTATCTTGCCCAAGCGCATGGCCCCCATCCGCTCAAAACGGAAAACTTTACGAATGGGTATTATTTCGCTCAATCGTATGCAAAACTGCAATCGGAGATAGAGCGGCAAAAAGATCGGAATTTTATCAAACATTACCGTGAAAAATACGCAGAGGAACTTCCTCCGCTGTGGGTATGCGTCGAAGTGATGACTTTCGGATTGCTCTCGCAGTTGACGAAAAATATTAAAAATACCAAAGTCAAAAGAGAAATCGCACGATGTTATGATTTGGACATGAAAATTTTTGAATCGGTACTGTACCATCTCTCAACTATCAGAAATCACATCGCCCATCATAGCCGGCTCTATAATCATACATCCGAAATTACGTTTGGTATACCGAAAATTTTAGAGAATCAGTGCAATAAAAATTTGTTGGGATCGATTTATAACACGATTGTCATGTGTGACTATATTTTAAAGAAGATAGAGCCAAATAGTGTATTAATGAAAGATGTATTGGAATTGGCAGATAAACATCGAATCAATAAAAGTATGATGGGGTTCACAAATTATCAGGTGAAAATTTAAAGTTAGAGAAAACGAGGCTGAATTAAAATGAGCAAACGATTTGAAAAAAGATTTTGACTAACAAGCGAAGAGGAAAATAATGTCACAAGAACGGTTTTATGAATATCTCAAAGCACATGGAAAAAAGCGGTGCGACATTATTATCTGCGAAGATGCCAAAGAGGCCTCCGAACTTGCCGATGTTGCCCGTTTTTTAGAGATTGAGTCCATCGTATTTCCCGATTTTCGTGCGATGTATCTGGACGATCTCCGTCCATTTGGCGAAGAGCTGTTTGCCCTTTTCGGAGCACTCCGTCGCTATTACGGCAGTGCCAAAAAACCGTTGGTCATTTCACCGCTCAAAACCCTCCTCTATCCGCTTCCGAATGCAAAACTGCTTCAGAGTACGACGATCGAATTTGCTTCACGCATCGATCTTGGCAGTTTTAAAGAGATGCTGCACCGCTGGGGATATACGTTTGTCGATATGGTGGAGATGGAGGGGGAGGTGTCGCACCGTGGCGATATTTTCGATATCTTTATCCCGACGCATGAGCATCCCTACCGCATCAGTCTGTTCGACGATGAAGTGGAGGAGATCAAAGCGTTCGACGTCGAGACACAGCGGACCGAAAAAGAGGAATTGGTCTCCATCGAGGTGACCAGTGCCTTTTTCTCCCTCGACGAAGAGCAGTTCAATCGGTTTGAGAAGGCGATTGCTGCGGCGCAGAGCGACAGTTTTGTCAAAGATATTGCCTCTTTGGGACTTTGGGTCATGGGAGAGGAGGGGGTTGATTTTACCGACGGCAAATCGGTCCTGCGGATCCGGGAGATGAAAGCGCTGTTGGACGAATCGTACGGGTCGAATGCCCCTTTGTTACCCCGTGAACGGCTCGAAGCAGAGGTGATCCCCGAAGCGCTAAAATACCAACCGCTCATTGCCCCGAATCTCGACATGCTGCGAAGCGTCCATAAAAATAAAAAATTTACCCTGATTGCCGCAAGCGACGCGCAAATCAAAGGGGCGGGAATTTTTGATCTGCAGGGGTTGAATGTCCGAAAATCGGGGATCGTCCTCAACCTCGTCGGTCCCGATGAGGTGATTGTCTCTCTTAATCGCCACGAAAAAAAGCGGCGCCGCCGAAAAACGACGATTCTTCTCGATGATATCAAAGTGGGGGATTACGTCGTCCACGAAGAGTACGGCGTCGGGATATTTGACGGGGTAGAACAGGCGGAGATTCTGGGGGGGATCAAAGATCTGGTCGTCATCAAATACATGGGGGACGACAAACTTCTCCTTCCGGTGGAAAATCTCGATACGATCGACCGCTACATCGCTTCGGGTTCCCTTCCCGTACTCGATCGATTGGGGAAAGGGAGTTTCGGTAAGCTCAAAGAGTCGGTTAAAGCCCGATTGTTTGAGATTGCTTCGGAAATCGTCGGTGTCGCCGCGAGTCGTGCATTGCTCAAAGCGGCGGTGATAACGGTCGATGCGGGGGAACTCAAGCGGTTTCAAGCCGGGGCGGGATTTGAGTATACCCCCGATCAAAGCAGCGCCATCGACTCCATCGTCCGCGACCTGAGATCGGGGCAGATTATGGACCGGTTGTTGAGCGGGGATGTGGGATTCGGCAAAACCGAAGTGGCGATGAATGCCATTTTTGCGGCGGCACGGGGAGGGTATCAGTCGCTTCTCGTCGTCCCGACGACGCTGCTAAGTTCACAGCATTACCAGTCGCTGAAAAACCGTCTGGCCCCGTTTGGGCTGCGAATCGCGAAACTGGACCGCTTTGTCAGCACGAAAGAGAAAAATGCGGCGCTCAAAGCATTCGCGGCGGGGGAACTCGACTGTATCGTCGGGACCCATGCCCTTTTCGGGGTGAGCTGTTCGACGCTGGGGGTGGTAATAATCGATGAAGAACACAAATTCGGGGTGAAGCAAAAAGAGAAGCTCAAGAGTCTCTACGAAAACGTCCACCTCCTCTCCATGAGTGCGACCCCGATCCCCCGTAGCCTCAATCAGGCCCTCAGCTCGATCAAAACGATGTCCGAACTCCTCACCCCTCCTTCCGAGCGGCTGGGGGTCCGGACTTTTGTAAAAAACTACGACGAAAAGCTGATCAAAGAGGTGATTTTACGCGAACTGCGCCGGGGCGGGCAGGTGTTTTACGTCCACAATTCGATCGATTCGATGGTGATCAAATCGGGAGAACTCAAAGCGATCCTCCCCAATCTCCGGATATTGATCCTCCACTCGAAAATCGGTGCCAATGAAACCGAAGAGGAGCTGGCAAAATTCGCCAACAGAGAGTACGACGTCCTGCTGGCCACCTCGATTATCGAATCGGGAATCCACATGCCCACCGTCAACACGATGATCATCGACGGGGCAGACCGCTTCGGAATGGCCGATCTGCATCAGCTGCGCGGACGGGTCGGACGGGGGCATACCGAGGGGTATGCCTATTTCATCGTCGATGACAAGGATAACCTCACCGAAGAGGCGAAAAAACGGCTTGTCGCCCTCGAATCAAACTCTTTTCTCGGAAGCGGTTCGATGCTGGCGTATCACGATCTTGAGATCCGGGGAGGGGGGAACCTCGTCGGAGATGCCCAAAGCGGTCATATCAAAAACATCGGCTACAGCCTGTATCTGCGGATGCTGGAGGATGCGATCAAGATTCTCACCAATCAAACGACCGCAGTACGGGCAAAAGTGGATATTAAACTCACCGTTAGCGCTTTCATTAGCGACGAGGTGGTGAGCGAAGACCGTTTGCGCCTCGAACTCTACCGCCGTCTCAGCCATTGCGAGGCCCCTTCGGAAATTTATGAGATCGAAGAGGAGGTGGGGGACCGTTTCGGCAAATCCGATACCCCTACGAAGCAGTTTTTCGAGATCATGGTGATCAAACTCCTCTGCATCGAGAAAAAGATCAAAATGGTGAGCAACTACAACCAAAATATAACGATCGAGTATCAAAACGGCTCCAAAGAGACGCTACAGAGCAAAAGCAAAGACGATGACGATCTTATCGGGTCGGTGCTTCACTATTTGCGCACCGCGAAACCGAAGGGGTTCTAATGGGTTTTTGTCGTTATTATGATGCCCATCAATGCCGTTCTTGCACGTGGATCGATCTCCCCTACGCGGAGCAGTTGGCCCGTAAAAGTGAAAGTCTGCACCGGTTATTGGACCCATTCGCTCCGGAGAAATGGCTCCCTGCGGTTGCCGGCCCTGCAACAAAGTTTCGGAATAAAGCCAAAATGGTCGCTTTAGAGAGTGCCGAAGGGGTTATTCTCGGAATCAACGAAGAGGTGAGCCTGATCGGGTGCCCGTTGTACGATGAGGCAATGCAGCACGCCCTCTCCTTTATCCAGCAGTGGCTGAGGGATCTGGGGATCAAAGCGTATGATGTTCAAAAGCGTAAAGGGGAATTGAAATACGTCCTCTTGACCCGAAGTTCGGCGAACGGAACGATGATGCTCCGTTTTGTCTTGCGATCCCATGGAGTGATCGGCCGGCTTCAGCGGGCCCTTGATGAGTTGATGGCCGCATTTAGTGAGAGAGAGGTGGTGAGCGTCAATATTCAGCCGGTTCCGATGGCGATTTTAGAGGGGGAGGAGGAGATTTTTTTGACCGAAAAAACCCGTATCGAAGAGCGGCTGGGCGGTATTCCCCTCTTTATCCGTCCCAAAAGTTTTTTTCAGACCAACCCCGAAGTGGCGGGGAAACTCTATAAGCATGCGGCGGAGTGGATTGATGGGATACAGCCCAAAACTATCTGGGACCTTTTTTGCGGAGTGGGGGGATTTGCCCTCCATTGTGCTGCGCCGGAGCGTGAGATTATCGGAATTGAGATTGAATCCGAAGCGATTGCCTGTGCGCGCGATTCGGCAAAACTCATCGGATTTGAGAACATCCGGTTTGAGGCACTTGATGCGGTGAGTTTCAGTACCGATACGCACAGTAAAGCAGATGTGATTATTGTTAATCCCCCTCGCAGAGGGATCGGTGAGCAGTTATGCGAATGGGTGGAGAGCATCTCCCCCTCCCACATCCTCTATTCAAGCTGCAATGCGCTTACTCTGGCAAAAGATTTGGAGCGGTTGAGCTCGTATCGGTGTGTGCAGGTGCAGCTGTTTGATATGTTTCCCCATACGGAACATTATGAGGTACTGCTTTTGCTGGAAAAGCGGTGAGGGGATAACGTTTACCCTAACCCTTCATCGAAGGGGAGTGATCGTTACCGGGCCCAAAGAGGGTGCATGGCGGTATCGAGATAGGTGAGATAGAGGCGCACATCGAATTCGATCTGATGATAATGGGGTTCGATGTGGGTGCAGAGCTTGTAAAACGCTTTGTTATGCTCTTTTTCTTTGAAATGGGCCAGTTCATGGACGACGATCATCCGTAGAAACGGTTCAGGCACTTTTTTAAAAAGATGGGAGATTCGGATCTCGTTTTTGGCTTTGAGTCTCCCCCCCTGCACCCTCGAAACGAAGGTATGGGTCCCCAACGCCGACTGAAGATCACGGATTTTGGTGTCATAGTAGACTTTTGAGATCGGTGACGATTGGCGAAAATGGGTGTTTTTGAACCCTACGACGTAATCATAGAGGGTTTTGTCGGTAGCATAAGGGTGACATTCGGGATAACGGGAGAGGATATACCCCCCCAACGTCTCTTGATCGATCAATTGCCGCACCTGATGCCGTATCTCTTCGTTGTAGTGGTGTAAATATTTGAGTCGTTGCATGTGCAATTGTAATACAGGTTCACTGTGCTTTATATTTACGATTTTTTTTGCCAAATTACTCAAAGAGACTTAAAATCGTTGATATTGGTGAGATTATTTGGATAAGATGTAGAGAAGGATGTCAATAAAACACTATAATAGGATGAAACGTTTTGTCATGGGGGGTGGACCTTGTGTCAAAAGGTCAGTAAAAATACATTAAATGGCCGTGATTGGGGGAGAAAGTTTTGATCCAACGTTTTGTCTTTTTTGCTTTTATCACCATAAGCCTTCTCTTCAATGCATCGTATGGATCTTCGTATGATGAGAATACCTTAGAGATTTTTTCAAAAATAATTCCCCGTTTTGTCCTGATGAGCTCCCAGAAAAACAGCATCCAACATCAGCTTAATATTTGTATTGTACATGAGAAGCTGGATGAAAGAGATGCTTATGCGCTCATTCAGAAAATCCGAAAAAATTATCCTTCCGGCATTAAAAACTATCCGATTGAATTGCTTATGAGTGAATATAATAATATCGAGGTATGCCGGAAAAGCCAGATTGCGTTCATGTTTGACACCGATTTGCGGACAATAACCGCTACGGTCCATTATTTGAATAAAAACGGGATATTTTCAGTCTCTTATAATCCGAATTATCTTGAATATGGAGTCGATTCTTCCCTTTTTCTCGGAAGACAAGTGACTCCCTACTTCAATATCGGCGCACTGCAACAAAGTAGAATTGAACTGGACAATGCATTGGTCCAAATATCCAAAATCTATTCGAAAGGAGATGGCCGATAATGCGAAATATCAGTATAGAGATAAAAATGATTTTCGGTGCTATCTTTTTCGCATTGTTATTGGTAGGTTTGGAGCGGTACGAATTTTCTCAGAATCTTGTGGCGCAGTTTCTGGAATCCAAAAAAGCGAAAAACAAACTGCTGATCGATACGATTTCACCTGTCATCGGATTGAATATTTCTTTGGGACTGGAGAGTGCAAATCAGGAGTATCTGACAAAGATTGTCAAACAAAATCCGGATTTACTTCGGTTTGACCTCACCGGAGCAGACGGTCAAATGCTTTACCACCATACGCAGGGGGGACTGATAGCGTCTACACCGCACATTGACGGTATCTATCATGCAGTCGAATCGATCAAAGATCCGGTAACCGGTGAAAAAATCGCAACCGTTTCTCTCTTTTTCGATCATCATGAATATCAGGTTATGCTTCAAAAAAATCAATACGTTTCCATTAAAATTTTTGCGATTGCTTTGATTATTTTGGCCGGGTTTATCTTTTATATTCGAAAAGAGTTCACGTTTTTGAAAAAGCTGAGTGAAAATGTCCTACAGTACGATCCCTATAGCAACCATTTTGCCCTGACTAAAACCGATCGAAAAGATGAAGTCGGAATTATCCATAACGCTATTGTCGGGATGGTGGAGAATATCAATACCTTTACCGTCATGCTAGATGAGATTAATAAATCTTTGGCGTTAAAAGTCGAAGAACGGACCAAAGAACTTCAGGACGCAAACTTGAAACTTCAGGAACTTTCCACGACGGATCCTTTGACACAGCTTCCGAATCGAAGGCATCTTGAGAATCATCTCCAGAAGATATGGGAGCTTGCGAAGCGTAATTCGGTCAATATCTCGATTATTATGTCGGATATTGACCATTTTAAGCAGGTGAATGATATCTATGGCCATATCATTGGGGATTTTGTACTTAAAGACGTCGCACGGATCATTCAGTCATCGATTAAGAGAAGTACCGATTTTATTGCGCGATACGGCGGTGAAGAGTTTATTATCGTTTTGTATGATACGGATCTTATGGGGACGGAAGAGCTGGGCCGTACGATTCAAAATAACCTTAAAGCGGCAAATGGATTTGAATATCATGATGTGAAATTGAAACCGGTGACCATGAGCTTCGGGATAGGAAGTATCGTGCCGAATGAGATGAGTGAATATCATAATTTAATCAAGCTGGCAGACAGGGCTTTGTATCAGGCAAAAGAGAGCGGACGCGATCGTATCGTATCCGTCGGAAATTAACTTAATACCTGATGTTAAAAAAGCCAAGCAGTTGGCTTTTTTGACGCTTTTCACCCATACAACCCCCTAAAGCTACCCGTATCTTTCGGATACGGGAGATTACTAACCTTTTCGCACTTCTTTAGACAAGGTGCGTAAGATCTCAGTTATTACCCGGAAAGTCAGTCTAGGATCGCGGGAAGGGACACTGCGCTCATAGGGCTTACGAGACCTTTGGCAATCTTGTTGTATAGTTTCATGGAGTTGAGTATGCTTGAGCACTTAAGCTCACCTTGCTTAGGGCGGATATTTATAATAAGGGATGAGGGATGGAGCATACCAAAATTGATGAACTGGTTGCTAAAATCAAAGTGCTTGAAGCCGAACTTGAATCCGAACTGCACAAAGAGTATGAAACGTTTACCTGCGAAATCACCAAAAAGGGTGAAGAGATCCTCGCCTCGTACCGTCGTGACCGGGAAGGATTGCTGCGTTATCTGCTAACGACGCCGGCCCTCCACCTCCTTACCGTCCCCTTTATCTGGGCCTGCCTGATTCCGGCTCTGTTTTTAGATGGTGTGGTAACGCTTTATCAGGCGCTCTGTTTTCCGGTGTATAAGATTATTAAAGTAAAGCGGAGCGATTACATCATCATCGACCGTCACCGTCTGGGGTATCTGAATGCGATCGAAAAGCTCAACTGCCTCTATTGCGGCTACTTCAACGGGCTGATGGGCTATGTCAGCGAGATCGCGGGGCGGACGGAGCAGTATTGGTGCCCGATCCGCCATGCATCGCGGGTGAAAATCATGCACAGCAACTACAAAAACTTTTTTGAATACGGCGACAGTGACAGCTACCGCAAAGGGCAGAAAAAGCTGCGTGAAGAATTACAGGAGGAGAAGAATTGAAACTAGCCTTTATCGGGGATATCGTCGGCCGTCCGGGACGGGTGATGATCAAAGAGCATCTTAAAAAACTACGCCGCGAGCACGCTATCGATTTCGTCATCGCCAACTACGAAAATGCTTCCCACGGCTTCGGGCTGACCGTCAAAAATGCCCATGAGCTGCTGGAGAGCGGGATCGACTGCATGAGCGGAGGGAACCACACGTGGGATAAAAAAGACATCCTCCCCCTCCTTGAGTCGCTCCCCCTGCTGCGTCCGCACAACTACCCCGAGGGGGTTCCGGGGAGCGGATGCCGCATTTTCGACGTTGCGGGAGAGAAACTGGCGGTCCTCAACATCATGGGGCACTACGGGATGCCCTACGTCGATAACGCGTTCCGCTGCGCCCGCGACACCGTTGCCCAGCTTAAAGCAGAGGGGGTAAAACACATCTTCCTCGATTTTCACGCCGAAGCCTCCAGCGAGAAGCGGGGGATGATGATGCTCCTCCAAGGACAAGTGAGCGGCATCATGGGGACCCACACCCACGTAGGGAGCGACGACTTGCAGATTGCTCACGGCACGGCGTACGTCACCGACATCGGCCTCTCCGGATGCCGCGACAACGTCATCGGGATGGATGCCAAAGTGCCGTTGGAACGGTTCCTCACCGGTATGGCCGGACGGTTTGAAGTCCCCGAAAAGTGCCGCAAGATTCTCCAGATCGCCATCATGAACCTCGAAGAGGGGAGATGCACCGAAGCGTTCAAGCTCAAAATTTTCGACGACGGCAGAACCATCCGCACCGATGCGTGGAGAGAGGGATAAGGTGGAGCTGCACGATTCGTGGGAGCTTTTTTGCGCATTAGAGCGTCTTAAACTCCTCGAAAACTCCCCGCCGCTATGGTGGCCCGCCTACGGCACTTTTGAGGTGGTCGTCGGTGCCCTCCTCACCCAAAACACCCAATGGTCTCGGGTCCAAATCTCTCTCGATCATCTTCGTAATAACGGACTCTTATCTCCTGATGCTTTAGCTCATTGCGATGTTGAAGTACTGATGGAGCTGATCCGTCCGAGCGGATTGTTTAAAGCCAAAGCTTCCAATCTCATCCGTTTGTCCCATAACATGATCGAGGATTTCGGCGATTTCGAGACTTTTTCACTCAGCGTAGATCGTGACTGGCTGTTATCTCAAAAAGGGATCGGCCCTGAGACAGCGGATTCCATACTATGCTACGCCTGCGAGCGTCCTGCTATGGTCGTTGATAGCTACACGGCGCGGCTGTTAAACGCGTTTGGGTATGAGTTCGAGAGTTATGATGATATGAGCGAGTGGTGCGAAGCAGGGGTGAGAAATTCTTTTGATGAGGTACAGCTCCCTGCCGCGTTTGCGCGGTTTCACGGGATGATTGTGGAGTATGTGAAGAGCAATTGTAAGGGGAAAGCGGTCAATGTAGAGCGGATCAGCTCGACCATTTAACCTGCGGTTCGACGTGTCGGATGGCACAGTCGGTTAGATACGAATTCATCAGCGTTTGATACGGTAATCCCGTTTTGAGGGCAAGTTGTTTGAAATACTCTATCGTCTCTACTTCGACATTGAGCGAAATCTGTTTTTTTACCGCTTTGGCATAGGGATTTTGGACGGATTGTGAAAAATCGTATTCTTCTCTCATTGTAATAGCTCCTTGTATTGGCGTTCTTCGTTTTTGGTCGATCGTCTGGCGGATATGATCCGTATTATTCCCTCTTGATCTCTGTAGCAATGGACTACCGCTAATATTTTTAGTGTATAGCTCATCCCCAACAAGATAAATCGTTCTTCTTGTTCCGAATGGTCAGGATCGGGAATCATACGGGCAAAATCATCATCAAATACCGTTTTGGCTTCTTCAAATGATACGCCGTGTTTGGTGATATTTGACGACGCTTTTGGTTCGTCCCATTCAAATTTTAACGATTTCATATAGATACTATAATGATAATATCATGATTTGTCAAGATATTTTTATTTTGTTTTGTACTTCCCACCGCGTTTGCGCGGTTTCATGGGATGATAGTGGAGCATGTGAAGGGGAATAGTAAGGGGAAAGAAGTTAAAATTAGTACACTTTCAAATAGCCTTTAAGATTAAAAGAGTAGATTAAATTTCCCCCCACATTCCTCGTCCTGAAAAATCTCCCCAGAATCCTGAAGAATCAATCAAGTTATTTTTTTTCAATTCTTCAGCTAATTCTGTTGCAATATCAAAAATTGTGTTACTAAAATCATCTATAACTTCACTGAAATTTAATAGGCTCATAAAATCAATATTCAAATCATATTTATGGGAGTATCTTTCTTGCATGGCTTTCATCAATGCGATGTAAGCACTATCCGTATGAAAAAGCTTTCTGCCTATTTCTAATTTTATTGATGCAGTATCTAAACATGAACCATGAGATAATAAATGCCTTACAGTATAGAACTTATCAATAAAATCTAAATCATTTTTTTTCATATTAAGGACGTCAGTGATTTTTTTGTGAAAAAGCTTTTGAAAGTACTTTTTGAATTCAGCAAATGAGCTTATTCGTAATATTTGTTGTTGATATTCTTCGATAATACTTTTTATATGCTCAGGAAGAGAGGTTGTTTTTCCAATTTTTCTAAGTAGAATATTTTCTAAAAAACCTTCAAAAAAACTTGTTGTGTTTAGGATGATAGAAGCATTTAATGCCATTACTATTTGCCTTTTTGACTCATAGTCATCCATACCTTTTGCATCTTCTCCTTTTATGCTAAAAGTATGCTCATCATTCCCAAATGACATATATAAATCAGGGCGTAAAGTATGTAAAACTTCTACATGACGTTTAAATAATAAAAACGTACAATATTCTTCTTGTTCTATTTTACTGAGATTCATTATATACCTTTGAAGAGAATAAGTGAAAATTATTTTATCTGACTTTTTTCAAAATTGACTAAAATATCTCTTTTACCCGTTCCACTTCCTACGCCTAATTTGACAAAATACAACGAGATAAGATACTATCAGATAAATTATCGGAAAGAGGACTCATGAGAGGTTTTGTTTTTTTAGTGGCGATTATTTTTTCAAGCAGTGTGTGGGGTCAGGTGCTTTTACTTCAACCCTCCAGCAGGATGCCAATCGACACCTATCAAGTAGCCGCTAAAAACGTATCGGTACTATCAACCCTAAAAGAAAAAAATATTCACATTGTTTTGCGGAACAAAGTGGACGAAAATACAAGCTCCAACAGTCTACTATGCCGAGGATGGTTTCCTATCGTTACAACGCAATCCGAAACATTTGAGAGTGTAATCGAAAAAGCATTTTCACAAGAGTTGGCGCAAGGGGGGATTTTATCTGACAAAGACGGAGTAGTTATCTCTATAGCCGTCCTTTCGCACCTCTATTTGAATAATTAAAAATCCCTATTTTACGGGGTTTTATGAACTGATTTTAAATTTATGAATAGGAACATTGGTTTTAATCTGCATACAAATTTACTTGCTTGAATAGCTTTGCCATCTATTGACTCAATAAGAGATCAATATGATCCTGAATAAGCTCTTAAAAAAATGAACTTTTTCTCTGAAATTACATGAAAACAGCTCTTTATCGGCTAAAAATACGCAAATTAATTCAAAGAATTGGGTGCGAAAGGACGGCTATAGATAGCATCAAAACCAATTTCAATACGGTCGGCACAGCCACATGGGAATATGAAATGACCCTCTCAAACAATAATAAAAGTGAAACATTTTCTTACAAACACGAATACGGTACATACTTTGTTGCGGCAAATGTGTGCAATGCGACAGGACAAAACTTTACACGAGGGATCGAGGCATTTTTAAAATCCCTCTATAGTGATCCTCGCTTTTTGGCTCTATTGCAATAAACATCTATACTTCGAAGTGAATGACATAGGAACTTAGTGAAAATAAATCTTTTTAAAACAGCGTTTTACACAGCATTTTTAGGTATCGAATATCTCGCCATTACGCCACAAAATATCGAAATGGTAGCGAGCTTTTGGGATAAACAAAACCACCTTATCGCTTTTTTTACCCTCTATGTATTGTTAAGTTTGGCATATACACATCTATCCACACGCGCGAAAAGCGCTCTTTTGCTACTCGTCGGTTTCCAAATCGAGATAACACAATACTTTATCCCCAATAGATTTTGTTCTCTCATGGATATTGTCGCAGATTGTATAGGGATTGTGATCGGGATCGGAGTCTATAAGCTCATCATAAAAATCAAAACACCTCTTTAACTCGTTCCATTTCCCTGCTCATCATTCCCATTTCTCCGTTTGTGCTATAATTTCCATAATGAATTTACAAGGAGTATAAAATGCGTACACTGACACTTAAAATCAGTGATGATTATTTTGATCGATTTGTCGCATTTGTGGATATGCTCCCGAAAAAAGCGGTAAAAATCGCCGAAGATAAAAAATCCCAAGAGATTGAAACTCTGCAAAATAATATCAAAGAAGCTTTTGAGGATGTCAAAGCCGGACGGGTAAAAAGTATCCGAACGATAAAGTGAAAAAACTCTCCTCCGTCGTTATCTTTGAGACCGAAAAATTTTCCAAATCCGTAAAAAAACTCAAAAAACGATTTCGACATATCGAAGATGATTGTGCGAAGTTTGTCGACAATATCGAGCATGAAGAAGATTTAGGGGTTCATTTGGGTGATGGAGTGTATAAAGCGCGCATTGCCAACTCAGACAAAAAAAGTGGCAAAAGCGGTGGCTATCGACTCATCACCTATTTCAAACTCATCGATAATGAACTCTACTTATTGTTTATCTATGATAAATGTGATTTCGAAAATCTCAGTGAAAATGAGATAGATGGGTTAGTATTGGCTTCATTGAAATAGCATTAAACACCTCTTTAACCCGTCCCGCTCCCCTGTGGCTGGAACCGCATTTGCATACCCTGAGGGATAACCGTTCAAAGGGGAAACATGACGATCGACGTCAATTTATACCGTGCCGATGCGGAGTTCATCGATAATCTGGAGGATATCATCGAAGAGTCGATGGTGCAGATGTTTATTCTCCACCCTTCATCGCTTGTCGAGATCGATGAGACCAAAGCGCTTGCGGAAGAATACGGGAGTCTCTTCTACTCCGTTCCGCTCCATTTGCGCGCTAAAGCGGACAATCGCTGCGTTGCGTTCTCGATAAAAAGTGAGGAAGACGGTGGACTCCTTCCGATTTCCGACAAACCGGTTGTCATTGACGAATCGGTGCTGAATGAGGGGCTCATCGCTTTGTTGGGCGAATGCCGGGGGATCATCCTCAATGCGACGCAGGAGTACCCCGCATTGCCGAATTTTTTGCTCGCCATGGGTGCGGGCAATGTCGGGGCGTTCGATACGGAGGTGCTCAGTGCCATGAGTATGGATCAAATCGTATTGCAAAGCACCTACCCCGATCACGGGTTTGAGGGGATCACGGAGTGCGTGAAAGTGATATCGAACGCGATGTTTCGGCCGGAGCAGAGCATCATCGCCCGCGCGACGAAAAGTTCGCTCGAACTGTTCGGATTTCGCAAGCGGTAATCTCCATTACCGGTCCCTATTTAATCGGCTTTATCAGCAAATGACTCTTCGGAAGCATGAACGATACGGTTTCGTCCCGTTTTTTTGGCTTCATAAAGGGCTTTGTCCGCGATAGAGAGGAGATGTGCGCAACTGTCGGGTTGTTGGGGGATCATCGTCACGATGCCGATACTGATTGTAACGTGATCGGAGATCGGTGACGCTGCATGGGGAAGATGCAGCTGATTCAGATCCTGTCGGATCCTTTCGGCTATCAGGCGTGCCTGCCGTGCGTTTGTGTTGGCCAGTATCAGGGTGAACTCTTCGCCTCCGTAGCGTGTCATCATGTCGCTGGATTGGCGCGCATTGGATTTAAGAATGGTGGCGATTTGGACCAGACACTGATCCCCCCGTTCATGCCCATAGGTGTCATTGTATTGTTTGAAGTAGTCCAAATCGATAAAAATGAGTGAGAGAGAGTGCTGATCTAGAAAATGTTGATTCGATGCCATCCTGAGATATCGGTTGAGTGAACGTCGGTTATGGAGGCCGGTCAGTTCGTCCGTGTCGGCAAGTTCCAACAACCTTTTGTTGTATTGGGCCAGTTTTTCCGCCAGCTGTTCATTTTCGAACCGCAATCGGAGCGAGTGTGTCAGGCGGTTATGGTATTTGAGCGAAGAGATATACATCAATGCGGTATATATGATGAAGAGCGTCAAGAGGGGATAAAACCCCTCATCCGTTTGGCTCAGCATAACGTACATCAGGCTAAAAACCAGCGGGAGGTAGAACGCGGGGAAAGCGATAAATACGGAGGAGTTACTGTTTAAAGCACCCGCAATAATGCCGGTAAAGAGGATAAATAACATCACCTGATTGGGGGCAGGCCAGGAGGGATCGTAAAAAAATGCAAGCATACTCCATAGGCATCCGGAGAGAAAGGTCCCCAAAAGATAGATATTTTTCCATTTATTGAAGGTGTCGGGATTCTCAAAAGAGATTTGGGTAAAGCGAAAATTGGCGATAAGGCGGATAACGGAGAGGAGAAAAAGAGCAGTGAACCAAAGGGAGAGGAGAAGATGATCCGCTACGTTCCAGAACATAATTACACTGACACCCGCCGCCACTATCCCCAATATCTGGATCGTATTTCCTTGATGGTAGAGGAGGCGAATCTGCTCTGCTGTGACGGCAAAATCACCCTTTTCGGGAAGAAGATATCGGAACAAATCGCTTACCTTTTTCATAACTGCAAGTCATTTTTTAATGGAGCGGTTATTGTAGCGAAAATGGGGTGATTAGGGAAAAAAAAGTAATTTTTTTGTGATTTATGTTGCTCTCCGAAAAAAAAGAGGGTGCAAACCAAATGCAAACCGTAAGATAGCTATAATTTCAAAAAAATTAGGAGAATGGATGCGTTACGTGATGATCTCACTGCTTACGGTTGTTATACTGGGAGGGTGCAGTGCAAAAGAGTTTAATCAAGGGGTGAGCGAAGGGTTCGATGATGTGAAACGGGTGATACGCGGAACGAATAACTAAGTGATGTTACGCACTTTTCGCTCATAGCCCGGAAAGTGGCAGGGACGGCCCAGCCGGCACTTCGTGCATCGGCTCCTAAGCTAAAAAAGCCAAGCAGTTGGCTTTTTTGACGCTTTTCACCCATACAACCCCCTAAAGCTTCCCGTATCTTTCGGATACGGGAGATTACTAACCTTTTCGCACTTGTTTAGACAAGGTGCGTAAGGTCAGTAACTAAGCCGGAGCTTAGAGCGGTTCCCCGCAGATAAAGATGATCCGGTCTCTAAACGCGATAATTGTTTGTGCTTCAAACGTTTTTTCCAGCTGAACGATCCCCTCTTCGATCTCTTCATCGGTAAAGTTCTGAAGATTGGACATAAAACGGTTTCGTAGCATACCGTACCACCGCTCTTTGGAGATACCGAAGGAGAACTCCTCGGTGCGTGAAAAGGGGCGTAGGCCGGCATCTTCAAGCTCTTTTTCAAGCGATTCAACGGAAGGCTGCCCTTGGGCAAATCGCTCTAATGCCGCAGTAAAAAACGGCAGAGGGGTATTTTTCGGACGGGTAACGATCAATACCCTTCCGTTTTCGCAAAGCTGCCGTTTAATCCCTTGAAATAAAGCTTTTCTCTCTTCAACAAAATGGATCATCTCTTTGAGGAGGATTTTGTCGTAGCGGATTTCGCTTGTGCAAAAGGATAATGCATCGGCATGTACCGGTTTGAGATGATCGGATTCTTCGATTTGAGAGAGCATCTTTTTTGATGGTTCAACACAGAGTGCAGGGCTTTGCAGATCCGCTTTTTTGGCGATGAGTCGGGTGTAGGATCCCGTTCCCCCTCCCAGATCGACAAAACATTCATCGGAGCGCAAATCCAGAACAGAGACAATGGTTTCGCTCATCCAGTTTCGATAATCCGGGGTCATTTGCCAAAGGCCGTTAAATTCATCGGCGATGGTGTCAAAATGGTTAGCTCTATTCTGCATCATAGATAAATTTGAGCGCTTTTACGCGGGGCGCTTGAGGGTTTGAGTTCCAGAGAACTGCGTTGTTGCCGTTTCGGTGCGGGGACATGGGTTTCGCTCTGCATCCCCACCATTTGGGCCAGTACGGCAATCGTCTCCATCATTGCGCTGGCTTGGGCGTTGAGCTCTTCGGCGGCGGCCGCCGCCTCTTCGGAGTTGGCGGCCACTTGTTGGGTCACTTGATCCACTTGTCCCATAGCCTGATTGATCTGGTTCATCCCCTCTGCTTGTTCACGGCCGGAGATGGAGATCTCACCGATCAGGTCGG
>NZ_JALNYS010000008.1 GCF_023229695.1 Sulfuricurvum sp. | reverse complement strand
TCACGGTAAAGTACTCTTCCCCTCCGATATCCACAAGAAGTGAGGATCCCTCCATAAAAAAAGCGATATCGCTCTTGGCAATGCCGGTTCCAAATTTAACGGTATCGCTCCCTGTTGACTCATTAATGATATCCTGACCCGATCCGATATCGAACAGATAGAGGTCATTACCGGCTCCGCCGCTCATTTGGTCATTTCCGCTATTGCCGATGAGTGTGTCGTTACCGTTCTCACCAAACATATAGTCATTTCCCTCACCGCCGTAGAGGGTGTCGTTTCCGTTCTCACCGAACATATAGTCATTTCCCTCTCCTCCGATGAGTGTATCGATTCCGTCCCCGGCGTATAAAAAGTCAGCCTCTGCCCCTCCGTCCATGGTATCGTCTCCGGCAAAGGCGAACATATAATCGTTTCCGCCTAGTCCGTACAGCGTATCCTCCCCGCCGTCGGTTCCGTAGAGATAATCCCGGGATGCAGTACCCGTCTGCACCGGAATGACACCCCATTGTGCGCTGGACAATACCGTATCATCCCATACCGTTCCATCGGCAAACTCGATATTGGTGCCTCGATACATAGGATTTAAGAACCAGTTTTCCAAGGTCACCTGATCACTCGTCCCTGCAATCCGCAAGGTGACGCCGGACTGGGTAACACGCTCTAGAATGATGTCCGATGTTAATATACCGCTCCCCATTCGAACAATATTAACATTTGCTCCGGTACCGGCAATGTCATTAATCACATCCTGACCCGATCCGATATCGAACAGATAGAGGTCATTACCGGCTCCGCCGCTTATTCGGTCATTTCCGCTATTGCCGTCGAGAGTGTCGTTTCCGTTCTCACCGAGCATATAGTCATTTCCCTCACCGCCGTAGAGGGTGTCGTCTCCGTTCTCACCGAACATATAGTCATTTCCCTCTCCTCCGATGAGTGTATCGATACCGTCCCCGGCGTATAAAAAGTCAGCCTCTGTCCCTCCGTCCATGGTATCGTCTCCGGCAAAGGCGAACATATAATCGTTTCCGCCCAGTCCGTACAGCGTATCCTCCCCGCCGTCGGTTCCGTAGAGATAATCTAGGGATGCACTCCCCCGGACAATCGGAAGAATCACTTTAAGATCCATAGTGTCCGTTACGCTCTCCCCTGCCGCATCGGTCGCAGTCAGGGCAACGGTATGGATTTTACCGGCATCGGTACTCGGTGCCGTCCCCTGAAAGGTTCGGGTATCCTTGTCAAACGTCAGCCAAGAGGGAAGAGCCGTTCCATCGCTCAATGACGCCGTATAACTCAATACATCACCATCCGCATCAACAAAGGGTGTACCCGGAACCGTAAAACTGAATAATTTACCGGACTCAATCCGCTGATCGGCTATTGGAGTTGAGAGAATCGGGGTATCGTTCACCGCTTCGATGGAGAGGTTGAGCGTTGCGGTTGTACTGAGGCCGTATTCGTTGGTTACTTTAACGAGTACAGAGTCAGTTCCGTTGTCGTCTTGACTGGGGTTATAGTTCCAGTTTCCGTCAACATCGAGGGTGAAGTCTCCGTTAGTGGTTGCAGTTAGAACTTCGTAGGTTAATGCTCCGCCAATTGGGTTTACAACATTGAGAGCTCCGGATGTTTCTGTATCTTCAAGAAGATCGGACGTACACTCTAGCAATGTCGGAGCCGATACTCGGACGTCGAAATTCAGGGTTTGGATAGCTGTGCCGCCGTTGCCGTCATCAATGGTGATCACGGCACTGTCACTACCCATATAGCCATCGGCTGCCGCGTAACTCCAAACCCCAGTCTCATTGATGCTGAGGGTTCCGTGTGCTGAGGCGGTACTGACGGTGTAGGTCAATACGTCACCCTCACCATCCGTCGCACCGACATTGCCGCTGAGGGTTCGGATGTCGTGGAGGGTGTTGGTGACTTCGGTTGGGGCTTGGGGGGTAAGGTTGAGCGCTTCCATTGTAAAACTCAAAGTTGTTCTCACCTCTCCGCCGCGACTGTCTTGAATCGCAATCGTAATCGTATCGGTTCCCGCTTCGCGTGACGTACTTTCGTAACTCCAAATGCCATATTGATTAATATTGATTGTCCCCATGCTCGGTACATCAACAACGCTATAGGTTAAACTATCTTCATCAATATCATTAGCAAGCAATATCCCCTTCGCACTGCGCTCTTTACCGAGATTATGTTCGCCCTCTTCGAAGAACATCTCCGGTGCATGGTTAGTATTTTTTTCGATCAATGCAGCTACAGTGTAAGATTTACCATCGCTAAAACTCAATGATTCGATTTTAAAATCAGTTACATTCCAGTTTTTGATTGTGATCTGGTCGATATCATCGATACCTTTTCCTTCATCATACCCGAAGGTTAGGACTAAATCCTCACCCACTTCGTTGATAAGCACATCACGGCTTTTAATACCTGCACCGAAATACAAAGTGTCATTGCCATTAGCATCGATGATAAGGTCTTTTTCGTCCCCTTTATCAAAGAGGTAATAATCATCACCGATTCCTCCTTCTAAGGTATCGGCTCCGATGCCACCTTCGAGTGTATCATCCTCTGCTCCTGCATTAAGATAATCATCGCCCGCTAAACCACGTAGATAATCATCCCCCTCTTTTGAGATCAATAGTTCGTTGCCTGCTACACCATATAGCACATCATTACCGGCATTACCGCTAAGGCTGCTGTCTTTGTCAAGGACACGTAATGTTAAATCCCCTTCGGCATTCAACAACAGATCGTATATTTTTTGGCGGTTAAGCGTTGTTCCGTCACTAAAACCAAACTGCTCGATAGACCCTGTTTCATTAAACCAGTTTTTGATCGTAATAGTATTGGCAAGTTCAGTAATTGGGGTATCATCTTCAGCGTTTTCACGTATACCGATACGTAGATCATCGGTACCGCGTACCCATTGGACGATCAGGCGATCAGCCGTGATGCCACTTAGGAATTTGATCGTATCGGCACCGTTACCGTTATCATCGATAATATCTGCACCGCCTCCATAGGCGATCACATAGGTATCATTTCCAACATCCCCACTGAGAGTTTCGGAATCTGTTGTTCCATGAACAGTATCGTTATCGGTAATCGTATCGGTTGCATCAATTTTAAACCATACATCGCGCATCGTACCCGTAGCACCGATACTGGTGTAATTGGTCTCGTTGGTGACGATGTTACCGTTCTCGGTGGTTTGCGCATAGACACTGCCATCAGTACGGTTAAGTGAGAGCGACGTGATTCCTGCCACTGTGAGATCAATCAATTCATTTGCATCGGTTTTACCGTTGGTATTAGCATCTTTCCAGATTTTTAAACTGCGGAAATCGGTATCGTTTTTATCGATCACACTATCACCGTTGGTATCGTGCTGTGCTAATGCGGCATAACCATCAGCTGCCAATGAACCGTCAGCGAGTTTGGTCTTGTCTCCGAAGAGTTCACTTCCGTCATTGATGAGTCCGTCGTTGTTAATGTCACGGGCTAGAAGTGCATCTCCTTTTTCAATCCATGCCGTGTGTTCTTTGAGACCGTCCGTTGCGTAGTCGAAATACGTATGGGAATCGGTGAGGGAGACGGAGGTTTTTCCGTTGCCATTCAGATCCAGTACGATCGGTGCACCGTAACCCATCTCTGGAAGGGTATCACGCCAGAGGCTGGACATGATGCTCATCAACTGCGTATTAGTACGGATATTATCGGCTGTTAACGTAATGCCGTTTTCATCCGCATAGATTTGCGCATCCTGAATGACCCGTTCGATATCGATATAGGTCATATAAGCTGCATTATCAGAAACGATGGTTTCGATTCGGTTATTTACAGATGTTTGTGATTGGATAGTGATGGTATCACCGTTACCGGTATCGACGATTAGATTTCCGCCGCTCATGAGGAATACGACGCTGTTTTTATCGATATTTGAGCCGAGCTTCAAGGTATCATTGCCAGCCGCATAACTATTATAGTAGTTCCCCATGCTGTCATAAACAGTATCTTTACCGTCTCCACGATTAAAGAGATAGGTGTCATCGCCTAGACGACCGTAAAGGGTATCATCTCCTTTACCTCCATGGAGGGTATCATTTCCATCGAGCCCTAAGATTACATCATTCTCATCGGTACTAATGTGGGCTACGATGTCAGCAGTCGCCCATATTGTTCCGTCACTGAAAGTAAAGTTCTCAATTCCATAAACAGCATTATAGTTGTATCCTTTTTCGTGATAATTAAGGTCATTTCCTGACCAATTCTCAAGGGTAATCACATCACTTAGCTGCGCAAAGGTTTTCCCCTCTTCTTTGAGCCCGATGACGAGATGATGTCCAACTTGCTTAATTAGGATATCATTCGCTGTAATCCCTTCTTTGAATTTTAAAGTATCATTGCCATACGAAGTGTTCTCGAAATCATTCTCACGAACGGTATCTTTACCGTCTCCTCGTCCAAAGAGGTAGGTATCGTTTCCGCTACGCCCCTGCAAACTGTCGTTACCCGCTCCGCCATCGAGAATATCATCACCCAATTGACCGTAAAGAGTATCATTACCAGCATCTCCGTAAACCGTGTCATTACCTGCTCCGGCTATAATCGTGTCATTTCCACCTAATGCATGAATGACGTTGTCCTCCGCGCCGAAACTATAGCTTTCAATCCCATCAGTAAACGGTAAAATATCTTCCGGCTGAATTTTCATACCGTCATAAAGCTCAATAATCTCGACCCGTTTATTGACATCACTCCAATCTTTGAGGATCATGCTATCGGTAACGATACCCGTTCCACCCATTTCCAGAATCGAAATCACGAGATCGTTTGCAACTCTCTCGATACGAATATCGTTTTTCCCGATTCCTTCGCCCAATCGTATACGATCGACTCCTGCCGTATCCGTGACGATGTCATTGCCATCGCCACGTCCAAACAAGTAGATATCATTTCCATTTCCACCGTTTAGGGTATCGCTACCCGCTCCGCCGTTTAATGTATCATCACCATCGAGTCCGTTGAGCGTATCATTGCCTTTTCCACCGTTAAGCGTGTCGTTACGACTGTCGATACCGCTGATCGTGTCATTGTTATCGGTTCCGATACGACTGACAATACTATCCATATCGATCGTGGAGTTATCGGTAAATTTGAACGTCTCGATTCGGTTTGCAGCAGTGAACCAGTTTTTCAGCGTCAATTTATCTGAAAGGTTATAGAAACTTTTCAGTCCGTCTTTTAGACCGACTACAAGATCGTTACCGTATTGACGAAGCATTAAATCATCCGCTTTGATCCCCTCACCAAAGTAAACGAGATCATTACCCGCAAAATCACTTACGATATCTTTGCCATCACCACGACTAAAGAGATAAACATCATCGCCAGAAGCATCAGTGACGTAATCATCACCTGTTCCCATCACGATCGTGTCGTTTCCGGCATTACCTTCAATCGTGTCATTGCCCTCGCCTGCGTAAATTCGGTCGTTTCCGCTACCGGCATTGATTGTATCATTACCCCCGTTGGTTTCAAACACTTCATCATAATTGGTGCCTGTTACCGTATCATTATCATTTCCGTAGATG
The DNA here is from genome assembly GCF_023229695.1 of Sulfuricurvum sp. GTDB lineage: Bacteria > Campylobacterota > Campylobacteria > Campylobacterales > Sulfurimonadaceae > Sulfuricurvum. The sequence continues at coordinate 135,292 of NZ_JALNYS010000008.1, read as the reverse complement.
TAATAGCGATTATTAGTCCATGCGGTACTGAGTGTGATTTCCGGATAGGTCGCTGTCTTGTCAATAATCAGTGTTTCTCCATCACTAAAAATGATCTCTTCGATCCCTCTGAGTGGATTTTTCCAATCTTTGATAACAACGATGTCTTGAAGCTGCTCATTGGTACTAATGCTTTGGATTTTAAGGACTAGATTATCACCGTTTACACCGATAATGACATTGCTTCGATTGATCCCTGACGCGAATACTAGCTTATCGTGCCCCGCATCAATTGCAATGTTGTTTTTGAAATATTGATCATCCACGACCACGGTAAAATCACCTTGATTATAGACGTAGATATCGTCACTCGCACCGCCGCGCATCACGGAGCCGATTTTACTAAACAGAGTATCTTGCATGTTGATATTGACCAGTTTGGCTGCGATCTCGGAGTTGCTCCATGTGCTTCCATCCGCAAAGCTAAACGTCTCGACCGGATTGTCGGAGAACCAGTTGGTCAGTGTAATAACATCGGTAAGCTGCCCCGCAGTTTTACCCGTCTCTTTGAGCATCACGATGAGATCGTACCCTTTTTGTTTAAAGATCAGATCATCTTTAGTGATCCCCTCTCCGAACGTGAGGGTATCGGTTCCTAATTCATCGAAGATCGTGTCGCTTCCATCCCCTCGATTATAGAGGTACGTATCATTACCATTCCCCCCTTTAAGAATATCGCTGCCGGCACCCCCGCTTAGGGCATCGTTCCCTTTGCCGCTTAGTATAGTGTCATTACCTGTTCCGCCGTTCAGTGCATCAGCACCCTCACCGGAGATAAGAGTATCGTTTCCTGCGAGTGCATCAACGCTTACCCCTTCATCCCCGAATACGAGATAATCATCTCCCGTAGTAGAGCGTTCGATATCGGTTAGCGTTATTATGGTGCCATTATTGAGCAAGAAGTTTTCAACACGCTGTCCACCATTACGCCATCCGGTGAGTGTGATAACATCACTGAGCTGATCAAAGGTTTTCCCATCTTCACTGATACCGATTTGCAAATCATCGCTTCCGCTAACGAAGCGTGCGATAAGATTATCTTTTGTGATCCCGTCTGCAAATTTGATCGTATCGTTTCCGGTAGAATCGATAATTCGATCTTTGCCGTCACCGCGACCAAAGCGGTAGGTATCATTTCCTGCGCCCCCTTCCAGAACATCCGCTCCTGTCCCGCCGATTAGGGTATCGTTTCCGGCTCCCGCTTTGAGGGTGTCGTTGCCTTCACCGCCTTCTAGAGTGTCATTGCCGTTATTGGAGATAAGAATATCATTTCCTGCTCCGCCAGACAACGTATCATTACCATTGGCGCTGATCACCGTATCGTTACCGCCCATGGCATCAATCACCGTATCCCCGTCACCGAAGACGAGATAATCGTCCCCATCGGTTCCCCCTTGCATTTCGTTAAGAGAAACAACCGTACCGTCAAAGAGGGTGAGGTTCTCAACACGCTTGTTAGCATCAAACCAGTTCTTGAGGGTCACGATATCACTGAGGGCATCGAACCCTTTGCCGCTTTCACGGATGGCGATTTGCAGATCATTACTTCCAGACACCGAACGAGCAACGAGATCGGCTTTGGTGATTCCCTCACCGAATCTCAGAGTGTCGTTTCCTCCTGAACCGTAGGTATACTCGTCGATGATCGTATCACGTCCGTCTCCGAGGTTAAAGAGATAGAGATCATCCCCTAGCCCACCGAGCAGAGTATCCTCACCTGTATTACCTGCTAATGTATCATTTCCGTTTTCACCGGTGATCGTATCATTACCTTCACCACCATTAAGTGTATCATTTCCACTTCCTGCAATGAGGGTATCATTTCCGCCATCACCATATAGCGTGTCATCGCCTCCGCCACTGCGTAGCGTATCATTGCCCACACCTGCGTGGAGCGTATCGGCGGCTGAACCTGTAACGACCGTATCATCACCGCCAAATGTATCGAGTGTCGTTGCATTGTCACCATAAATGAGATTATCCGATCCTTCAGTCGCGAATTGAATAGTTGCTAAATCGACGATACTTTTGTCATTAAGGGTGATTGTTTCAATACGGTTGTTGGTGTTGACCCAGTTTTTGATTGTGAGGAGATCACTTAGCTTATCAAACGATTTAGTTCCCTCTTTAATACCGATAATCAGATCATCACCGACAACACGGGCGATCAGATCTTCAATAGCGATAGTTGTGCCGAATGTCACTGTATCATTTCCGGCATTAGATTGAGAGGAGCCGTTATAGCCGTAACGGTATTCATCGATAATGGTATCTTTGCCGTCTCCTCGATTGTAGAGATAGAGATCATCACCCATCCCTCCTTGCAAGGTATCGACTCCGGTTCCACCAGATAGAGTATCATTGCCCTCACCTGCTATGAGGGTATCATCCCCTTCATTACCGTTTAACGTGTCATTACCGACTCCAGAATTTATCGTGTCATTACCCGTTCCACCTATAATCGTATCTGCTCCGCCTCCCGTAGTGATAGTATCATTGCCCTCACCTGCGATGATTTGATTGGTTCCATTTTCGGCAGTAATGACGTCGTTTCCGGCTAGAGCATCCAATATTATGCCTCCATCTCCGAAAGTCAGCGTATCATCACCCTCGGTAGCGGTCTGAAGAGCATCGAGATTGACGGCTGTACCATCGTTCAAAAGAACCGTCTCGATATGGTTGGTCGCATTGTTCCATCCTCGTATCTTGATCGTATCACTTAAGTTTTCAAATGTTTTTTGTTCCTCCTGGATACCGATGATTCTATCGCCATTGGCTAGTGTGTGCACTGTGAGCATATCTGCACTGATCCCCTCACCGAATCGGAGGGTGTCACTCCCCGACGCATCGATAATCATATCATGTCCGTCTCCGAGGTTATAAATATACGTATCGTTACCCGCACCGCCATCGAGCAGATCGTCTCCGCTTCCGCCAATGAGAGTGTCATTGCCCGCTTCCCCGTAGAGCTTGTCGGCTCCACCGTCTCCTTTGATCATATCATTTCCATCTCCGGCATAGACGGTATCATTTCCTTCCCCTGCGATGATGGTATCGTTTCCGGCAAATGCGTAAACAGTATCGTTTCCTCCCAGTGCATCGATGGTATCGTTGCCGTTGGTCCGTTCGATGTAATCGTCTCCTTCGGTTTTTGGAAACAACAGTTCGTTAAGATCGACTTGGTTCTCTCCTATGAATCGGATCGTCTCGATTCGGTTGGAGAGTTTTTTCCAATCCACGATTCGGATTTGATCAGTGAGATTGGATTTGAAAGTGATAATGAGATCGGTATATTTCACCTCGATATTCACATCATCTAGCGTAATGTCTTCCAATTTTAGAGTATCGACTCCACCCGTATCGTAGATCGTGTCGCTTCCGTCACCTTTACGGTAGATATAGGTAGTATTTTCCCCCGCATTGTCCCGTATGAGATCGTCTCCACCGCCAGCGATCATCGTCACCGCACCGCTAGAATTGATCGTGAGCATCTCCGCTGAATCATCACCGTATACGAGAGTATTGGCATAGCTGTAAATCCCGCTCTCTTTGGCAAACTGAAAGTGTATCTTCTCCTCCATGATATCGGATACGGTACTTTTAAGGGTTGTATCGCTGATCGAGTCAATTATTGCCGCCGCATCGAAATGCATGAATGTTCCCTCCAGATTGTTCATCATCGAGGCTAGGTAGAGTTTATCGGTTTGAGGGATTGTGGTGTTATTGAGATACTCTGTGAATTTAGTGGCAAATGCAGTGTTATCATTGATCACGAATTCATCTATATTTATATCGTAGTGAGTATCGCTGAACACATCGGTGTAATAGGCTTGGATGGCGAACATTGCTTCGTAGCGTTCCATGAGGAGATTGAAATGTTCGGTGATGTATGCTTCGTTTCCGAAGCTTTGGGTATGGTAGCCTCCGTTGGTGTTTTCACGGATATGGGCTTCGGTTCTCCATGCCTCTTTTTTCGATCCTACGAACCGTTCCAGTATCCACAGTTTGATCGGGGAGTGATCTGAGAGATAAGGGGAGAACTGCTCTTCGCTAATCCCTTTGCTTTTTGCCATATCGTAAAACCCAGACCATCGGAGGATAAATTCTCCGAAGTTAGCACTGGCAGTCTCTTTGTCGTTCATAAAAGTGAGCGCTAACTCTTTTAGCTTCGGATCGAGGTTATAGGATTTGAAGCTATTGTCTACATAGCTGTATCCTCTCATCCCAGGAAGTGTTTCGGTGATCGGATCGATCTCATAGGTATCTGGGGTATTGGAAATGACTGCACGTTCGATAGTGAGGAGCTGTATATCGGCAGCGAGTTCACGATCTCCTGCACTGTCACCGTAGCGTCCCGCTTCGGAAAGAATATTTCCATTAAGATTGATGTTGGTGCCGATGACGTTGAGTTCGATGTTTTTTACCCCTGATTGGGAGAGAGTTTTTAGTTCATTCGCTTGGCTGATCCCGTCTTGGTTCAGGTCTTGCCACACTTTGAGCTGGCTGAAGAGTGCGTCACGGCGATCGATGATGTTATCATAGTTGGTATCGGCAACGGCGCGTAGTTCTGCGAAACCGCTCAGACCGTCTTTACCGAAGACTTCACTCACTCCGTCTATCTTGCCGTTCATATTTTTATCATAGACGAGAAGGGCGTCTTCGGGTGCTATCCACCCTACTCTCTCTTTAACACCATCACCCGTGATGTCGAAGTAGACTTGGGAATCTGAGAGTGCGATGGTAGAGATTTTTCCATCTTGGTTTAGGTCGAGGACGAGGGGATCGTGAGGTTGGGGAGTCTCTGGGTCATAGGGGACGGGATGCCCACCAGTTCCACCGCCATTTTCAGGCTCTAATTGTTTCATGGCTTCTTCGAGTGCATTTTTGTGATTAAGTACATTATTTAGAGTAGAGTGAAGTGCTTCTTTTGCTGCATCACCATTTGGTCCCCATAATTGGGGCAAAAAACTAAACCAATCTACCAATGCATCAATAAGGGCATGTTCATTTTCTACTGACAAAACTTCATAAGTATCATTATATTTGTTGATTCTTTCAGCTGCATCTTTTTCTTCTTGAGACCACTGAGGATTTATTTTAATAGACATCTAAAACTCCTATTTATTTGATTATGGATAAAATTGCACGGTTATTATTGAATGTTGCTTTTTGAATTGCATCAACACAAATTTCTTTATATTGACATAATCCATGATCTATTAAAAGTTTCATTCCATCTATTTCATTCGTTGCCGCATAGTATTGAGCAAGCTTTGATAACCCACGTGGATCCATATCGCTGATTTTTTTTGTCTGAAATATAAGCGTCAAATATGTCATATTTCTTGAATCTATTGCTCTATAAGCTTGACTTTGTACAATAGATACAACTTCGGGTGACAAAGGAGTAGAATATATTGCTTTTAAATTTTGAATATTTTTCTTCAGTTCTAATACATAACTCCCAGCAATTAAACCTAATAGATGATGCTTGTCATCAGCGAATTTATCATCCTTTATATTGGCACCATACTGGATCAGTACTTTAAAAACTTCAAAATTATCTGACGAATAACTCAATAAAAGTGGGGAATTGCTTGAATCCCCTTCTACGTTATAAAAATTAACATTTGCTCCATGGTCAATTAAATACTTAGCTAATACATCCCCACTGGACAGGTTATTATTTGTAGCGATCATTTGGAGCAAACTCATATTCTTGAAATATGGAATTTTATAGTTCAATTCAGGCTGATATGCTAAAAGAAATTTCATCATTTCAACTTGAATCACATTTCCAACCAATGCCGCATCCATTGCTCTTACGCCATCTTTATCAGTCTTATTAATAAGACTTCGATCCTGATCTAAATAATATTTAGCCTCAGCAATATCTCCATCTTGAACCGCTTTAAGAAAATAATCCATCAAAAGATTAGTTGCTTCTTCATCCCCTTTAGCAACATCTTCTTTGATTCCAGAATAAAATGCCTGATAATTTCCCGTATCGGCTAATTGCTTAGCGGATGAGTAGTCGTGTTGACTTAACTGTTTTGCCGCGATAACGACACCTAAGAGAAAAACTATTCCTATGAGCCACTTTTTCATGCTGATTTCCTTTGATTTAAATTCAATAGATAAAAACAATTATTGATAGTATCACTTTTTGAAGTAAAAGTAAACGTATTTAGTTTAAATATATTATTATTTGACAACTGTGTGATATTATTGTTAAAAACAACCATTTGAGGAGAATTACCTACATTAAGCCAAACACTCAACGGTTTCTCCAACGGATAATCGGAGTCTATCGAAACCTTAAAGCTCATTTCTTTTTCGCGTTCCCATGCCCAGTTATCGGAGATAGTGATTGTGAGTGTCCCGTCATCATCGGTAATGGTCCCTTTTCCCGATACGGAATTGGTTAGGAGGATATCTTTATCCGCTTTGTCCCGATACGATACGGGTACGAGGGTAAAGTGCTCTCGGAGAGTCGGCTCTGCCGATTCATCGTTTTTCAGCGGGACGGAATAGGTGAGAGATTTGGTATGTTTGGGAATGAATACGGAAAGTTCAGGATTACGGTAATAATCCAATCCTAATTTTGCACTTCCGTCGAGCATGGCAAGGTTGATCGTGATATCGTCTTGCAACTCGTTTTCGAGTCGAACGGTAAAGGTAATAAGCTCCTCGTTCTCTACGGCATGTGCATCGTCGACGATGATCTTTATTTTATCGTCCCCTTCGATAAAGGTAGATTGCGTATCGATCATTAAAAAGTCGATTGGTGTTTTGGTATCGTAGGTGACGACCTCTTTGACAAGGACGTTAAAATCTTCGCTTTGTTCGATGAACCCGTCTGGATTGATTTTGATATCAAAGGATGCATAATCGGTGTTGGCCGCGACTATCACCTCAAAGAGACCTTCCGGATCATCATGTCCGGGGGAGAGGTAATCGAACTTTTCCCCCTCCGTTGCGCTGCCGTCTTGGGTATAGAGTCGGACGATGATATCATGATCGAAGGTTTGTGTCAGAGTGATCGCCCCCTTAGCTATCCCATCGGATTCTTTGACGATAGAGCCGAATACCGATATCCCTAGTTCATCGTTATCGGTGATGGTTCCCATCCCCTGATTTTTAAAGAGGATGGTTTCAGCGATTGCACTGTAATCACGTCCCGATGGACTCAGGATAAACGATTCCAAATATTCCGGCATAGTATCTTCGAGGAGTTGAAGGGTGATTTGAGCAGTGGTTTGCCCCTTGGGGATAGTAATCGACCCTCGTTGACCGCTGTAATCTTCTCCGGATGTAGCGCTTTCGTCGAAGGTTTCGTAGTCGATGGTGAGATCATCTTTGCTCAGTGCTTTAGAGAGCGTAACGGTAAAAACGATCTCACCGTCCCCCTCACCCGCCTGTGCATCGGAAAAGGTCACTTCGATCGGCTCATCATCATCGAGGATGGTTCCGGTGGCGGTGTTTTCAAAAGATACCTTCAAATGTTCAGGTGAGTAGCTTCCGGCAGGGTAGAGTTCTATGATTTCATCCGGTTCATCTTTGAGGTCGTCTTGCCAAGTGTGGTCGATGGTTTTGAAGGTTTCCCCTGCTTCAAACGTTACTGCCCCCAGATTTGTTTGAATACTTAACGCTTCATCCAGCGGTATTGTTGATTCAAGGGTCACGCCAAAAATCAGTTTCTCCCCTTTTTCTTCCGTCTGAGGGGCATCGCTAAATCGTATTTTTATTGTATTATCATCATCTTTGATCACAAACGGTTGTATATCCTGAAGAAGAGTATAGGCAACCGGTTCACCCGATGTACTAACGCTGTCTATTTTTACGGTAAAGGCTTCCGTCGGTTCACTCTTCTCATCATTTTTGAGTTTAACCGTGAAGTTTCCCTGCCGTTCCCCTTTCGCAATGCGTACCGTGATAGCCGAATCGGCATAATAATCCTCTGCCGATGTTGCGCTTCCATCCTCAGTATGCAGTATGATAGTAAGATCACTGTCATAAGGATGCGTTAGCGTAACACTGCCGCTGATATTCCCATCCGATTCGATTGCACCGGTTGTCAGGATTCTCAATTCGAGTCTATCGTTCCCCTCGTTCCCAACGTCCACGTTGGGAATGCATACTAATATCTAAAACTTTTTTTCGGTTACCACATTCGTTCAACATCGATAAGTCCCTCCTTGCCTTCATAGTTCCGTGCACTGCTGTAACGCCAGTGTGACGCTTCATCCACATATCCTCGTTTAACGGGATTATTGTGAATATATTCGATCCGCTCTATCATCATCGCTTCATTTTGTATGAGTTTGAAGCCTGATCCCTCCTGCCATACTTGATAGTGGGTTTCACTCTTATGGGCTTTTTTATAAAAGGCAAGTTGATCGAGAATGGTTTTGGCGCGGTTTACATGCAAGAGTTCGAGCAGTGCCTTGGCGGTATAGCTTTTAAACCTTTTCATACTTTGGGAAATATTATCACTACCGGCGATCATGTGCAGATGATTTTCCAAAATGACGTAGGCAAAGAGTTTAAAGTTGTCATGTTGGTGCAAATATCGCAGGCTATCAAAAAGAATCCCTACACTCTCCGTCCGGGTAAAGAGCGGTATCCAGTGCAGTACGGTACATGTTATAAAATGCGGATGTGTCGGTTCATAGACTTTGTAACGGCTTCGACCCATTTTACACACTCCTTACAGGTAAGCTTTCATATGCATTCCCAAGCTGGAGCTTGGGAACGAGGAAAAGAAAGAACCATTTAACATCGAATTGCTATGACGCAATTATTTTTCAATGACTCTAGTAACGAGCTTGTCTTTCTTAACGATCATAATTTCATACAATGGTTCATTAGTTGGCCCCTGTCGTTGACAATCAATGTTGTAGCCTAAATAGCTTCCCATTGCCATTCCACGTATCTTACATGAGTTTAACACGCGATTATATTCACTCTCGATGGATACTGGAAAATTGGTTTCGAACGATTCTCCGATATATTCAATTGTTTCATCACGACATTGTTTAAATCCCATGATTCGTTCAGGCATGTTTTTATTTCCGTAAAGATATTGGTGGCCATAGGGGCGATCGACTGATTTCGTCAAGGCGGCAAGATGGCACCCTTGATCGTTTTGCCCCAGATAAATTCCTTCCATCACCGCTCCGTTTTGTCGGGCGAGAACGTTGTTTTTTGCAGAAAATACTTTTTTGGCAAGGTCGTTATCGTTTTGTCCTGGCTGTTTTGACATTGATACATCGTTATTGATAGAACGTTGCAGCGTATTTTTCTCTCTATTTTGTGAATCCGATACTTTTTCAAAATAAGGAGGAAGGGGGCCATCGAAGAGTTTTATTTCGCTGCGATCAGCTCCGGGCTTCACTTTAAAATATCGACCTATGTTGTCCTGAGAAACGGTTACGCTGAATTCATCCTCTTTATGGGTTGTATCCACACACCAATGTCGCCCAAAAGAATACTCATTCTTAAAATTTCCGAGTTTATTGGCCATTGCAATATAATAGCTGCTGACATCCAAAGCATACCCCAGAGTCTCATCGGTACTCATCAAGTATTTTCCCCCCTTGTTGGTGCAATACCCAATCCCATCTTCCAATCTAGTGAAATTTGCACGTTTGCCGCCAAAATCCTCAAGATTATTGAATTGGTCTAACCCTTTCCTTTTAATGAGGTATTTCATGAAATTTCCCGTTGGCTGAGGAGAATCGAATTTGATATCAAGCCATGCATGATCATAAATCATACTCCATGAGTATTCGGGTTGATAAAATTTTGCTACGAAACCTTTCCCGTTATCGGATATGCAGGTTGCATTAACGTGACGATCATTATAAATAGGTTCAAATACTTCATTTTCGACCGAAGAAAGTACCGCTTTTCCGTTAATGTCTTTGCAATAATCCACCATGGCCTCTTGATCTTTAGCGGTTCCGAAAAATAGTATCTCTCCAGTAGCCGGAACCTTTAAAATCACCTCTTTTGGAGTTTCCGCAATCACATACATAGTTTTACTTTTCTTCATAAAGTAATCGATCAGTGTCTCTTCGCCATGAGCTTGTGATAGTGTCCCCGCAATAACCATGACGGTTGACATTAGAGTATTTTTCATTTTTTACTTCTCCTTTTTAGTTTAAGAATCGCCAAGGCCACATGTCAACTATAGCCCACTAATATTTGTTTAAATAACCCTTAATATTGACCTTGGAGGAATCTTGTAACGTTCCATTTTTTCCAATATTAGGGGTAATGGATTTTTCAAACTCTTCGGGTCTGAACCCTCTGCAATTTGGAGAGTCATCTCCACCTATAATGAACCCTTTTTCCAAGACCAATAAATCAAGTTTTTTAATTCCACCTCTTTACAATACCAGTGGTAACAGTTTTACTCCTTTAGAGACTAGATTATTGTCAGCTTGATAGTAAACCTCATTGGGAGTTTTGTAGCCAATAGCTGCTGCTTCCCTTTGATTTAAATTTAATAAATAAAAATAATTATTTATAGTATCACTTTTAGATATATAAGTAAATATATTTTGTTTTAAATAATTATTATTTGATAAGTGTGTGATATCGGCGGACATAGTGAGGGTGAGGGAGCGGAGGTTGACATTGTAGGCGATCTCGCTGTTATAGACGACATCGTATCCGCGAAGTTTTAAGCTTGTCGATGCGGCGGACTGTAGTTCAGAAAAACTGATTTCACTGGTATATTAAATAATAAGCTTCATACCAATTAACTGCAATCGGATTTCCTCACCGATCTTGGTTGCTTCAGATTGACTGATTTGGGCTATTTGAGCTCTTTTTTCGTATGTTGAGAGTTTTTCAGCAATAGTATCGATAATCTTTTTCGCATTCTTTTCATCAATAAGATTTTTCTTGGCGACTGCCAAAAAATCATCAATAGTAAAATTGGAACCCTTACCGTTGATTGTAGTAAGGTGTTCTTTTACGGCTCCTTTAGAATAAGTGACATCATACGCCGGTGCAAGACGCCATTTTCCATTTCGATCCATCATAAATTCAAAGTTTTTCGCATGGTCATCGACATTAAAGGATAACGCGTTGAATACCATACGCCGATACATTTCCTCTACGTCAGCTTGGCTTTTACATATCAAATTGGTTAGTTTAAGAAGTTCCTCATACGACATGACTTGAGGAACGCTGATATCTTTATGCAGCAAACCGGCCGCACTGCACACATGGATTTTTTTATCGTTTTCATCTCTATCGTATCGTGCAAAGACGAGATGGTGTTCCCCACTTTCTTCAATTAGGATCATGTCGGGTATCGTGATTCCACACTCACGCGCGAGAGTCATGTGCAGGTGTTCTAGTTTTGTTAACTCAATACTTTCATTTATTCCAGAGCCATTGGGGTATGACTCATCAAATTTTAAGATAGAACGGATAAATCCATCATCAAGCTTGGCACTATTGCTACGGATTTCACCGGTTTGTTTACTGTAAGTGATCAGCAGTTTAGGTCGAGCACCACCGATGGGTGAAGCATTATTGATAATGTTCATGAACTCTGCGACCATGGAACCCTTATTATCATCTTCAAGTACATATCGCATCTCTTCACATAATTCTTTTGCGCTAAGAGCGATTGCTGCATCAATAACGTCTTGATGTTCTTTCGGTGCATACTCTATGGCACCCATACCGCGATCAGCGATGAACGTTAGCTTTTGTAGTAATGTCACTTTATCGGAAGCAACTCCCTGTCGCTCAAAGTAGCGGTCAATAAATGGCATTCCATGCTTATCCGGAAGAGAGTGGAAAAACACACCACTCATCCCATGATAGTAATCGGGTGAATCAGGATTGGTATACGCACCGGTAATTTTTTTGGTATTCAATTTCAGAGGGGATATTTCAAGTTCGAGAGATGTAAACACAGAGTCGTATTCGAAATAGATTCGACCCATATGCATGATCATGGTTCCAATCTTATGCTCATAAAGATAAGCAACGACTTCTAATGGTTTTTCCATATTATTTCCTTACCCGTTTTGGTAGAGGGTTTTTATTGGCAGCATCTCGGATGTCGTCGAGACTTTGGATCTCATCATAGGCTATCAACCCTTCCAAATTTTTTATCATATCCAGCGCATATAATACCTGTACCAGTGAGATCAGAGCGATCTTTTTCTGATAGATGAACTTTTGATAAGTAGCAATCGAAAGACCGGCAAGCTCACAAAGGTCTTGTTGTCTCAGTTTTTTCCGCTTACGCGTTTTTTCGATAGTATCAATGAGTTCTTCGATGAATTCGAAAGGTGTTTTTAGTTCAAGCATAAACATCCTATAGTATGTATTATCTAATATATTTAGATATAGGGCATATTATAGTATGTTTATTTTAATATCTGACCTTGCGCACCTTGCTTTAGCAAGTGCGAAAAGGGGAATTATTCTCACGCATCCGGAAGATGCGGGAAGCTTTAGGGGGTTGTAGGGACCCTAGTCCCTGCCACTTTACGGGCTATGCGCGTAAAGTGCGTAACATCAGTTAATCTGTAAACAGATGGATATTTTTACTGAGTTTTTCGTAAAGATTCATTTTTCTGTATTCTCCTGATCGTTTTAGTGCTCAAAAATGATCGCATAGCGTACATCCGTGGCCTTGAAGGTTTCCGCGTCTGACAACTACCGCTTTCATCCTCCAAAATCAACCCTAGAATAACTTTATTTTTAGAAAATAAGAAAAAACGATTATTCATCTCTCTTACCTGAGTATTTTACTCATATTTTTCCCAAATTATTTTTCCTCTTGCAAAATATGTCCTGATCGTATTTGTCGACTTTGATTCATTTCATTTTGTGATATTCTTTTTTACCATTAAGAAATAGTAAACAACGATATGCTAAAGTGGCCGTATCACATTTTAAAGGTTTAGTATGAAACGTTACAGCATTAACGGTGTTTTAAAACCAACCGACAGTCGTACCATCCACGACGAATATCAGGGCCATTTTCTCAAAGTCAGCTACATCCAGCTCATCAGCGGCAGCTCAGTCTACAGTAAAGACCGTATCGACGTCGAAGAAAACGGGGCCTTCCGTTTTTTCTTGCCGATGCAGAATCTCATCACCGAAGAGTCCATTACCCTCGAAGTTTACGCTCCTGATGGTTCGATGCTGGGGAAACAGATTTATTCTTATGGCAGTCTCCAGGCGGCATTGATTACCGAAAGCGCCCCGGATGTTTCTGAGCCTCTGGTGATCAAAGTCGATCCCAAGGTGATCGTCTTCAACCTCTCCAGCCCGACTACCCAGTCCTTACGGAAAATTAACGGAAAGGTAATCGACCTCTCCGGCGAAAAAAAGGGGAGCGGGCTGCACGTCATCATTATGGTCAGCGACGATCCCAATGCTCCGTTCAGTACGGCAACATTCCGCCCCGTCTTTTCGGCCATCACCGATAAACAGGGTTATTTTTACGGAAAAATCGATTCGCTTACCCATCAGCAGGCTTACGGCGTTATTGCCGGCCTCGAATCGCAACCCCTCTCCATCCCTCTGGAGGAGAAAAAACTCCCTAAAAACGTCCTCCTTGTCACCGATCTCTCGGCTCTTCCGGAGGATTTGGCAGAACAGTGCTGTGTCCCGGCCCTCCCCGATAGTGACGAGCTGGTAGGCTCTTCGGCTTTTTCACAGGATCTTGGGGGGAAATGCATCGATTTTACCATCCCGAACCGTACCCTCGAAGAGTTCAGCTTTTACCATAGTGTCCGCACCACCGAACCCGAGATCAAAGGGCTCACCATCACGACCAAAGAGAGCAAAAAAATCCGTGAAGAGCTCTTTAGTATTTCCGATGGCCTCTTCACCCTTTTCAGTAACCTCAACAACTCCCTGAGCACCCTCTCGCTAATCCCCTATACGATCGATGAAGAGAAAACGGCTGCACAGGAAGAACAGCAGGTAAAAATGTACAAAATGAGCGATGCTTCGTCCGTTACGGCTCAAACAACCTTTACCGCCGCACCCGTTTATCATCTCAAAGTCGCATTGGGCGCACGGGAGCTGAAAGTCAACACCAGAGACCTTCTCGGAGTAAAAAGAGGGATCGATTTTACCGACATCCTCAAAATCCTCGCCGAACAGGAAAAACGGAAGAAAAAACTCCAAACCCTGCATGCCAAACTTGCCTCGGCCTACTGCGGAAAATACGGTGTAGAGGAGGTAAAAAGCTACTGCGAAACCCTCACGGCCAACGACACCCTCAACCGTAAAAGCCTGCAGTCCCTGCTGGGGCATATCCGCGAATATGCCCAATTTGTGAAAGACAGCGCCAAGCTCACCCGGGCACTCTCCACGTTTATCTCCGAACTCGACCAGATGATCGCCCAACCCTATGCCGATCACACCGTCATTACCCTGGTGGAGAACAAATGCGAAAAACTGATCGTTGCCATCGATAAGGAGACCCCCGAATCGCAAAACCAAGAAGAGTTTCTGGGATACCTTCGCCGCACGGTGAGCGAACTTTCTCAGGCAAAAGAGGAGAGCTCCCATAACTTCGAACCCTGTCCACCCGCCGAAAAGCAACAGAATATGGGGATCATGTGCCTCTTAAAACAGTACGACGAGATCAAAGAGACCCTGCGGAACCAATCGATTTTTTCGTTGGGAGAGATTATGTCGATCCGGTCGTATTACGACATTTTCCTCAACAGCATCACGGCATTTTTGAATCTTCTCGAAGAGTTTCATAGCTTTTACCGTTCCGGTGCTAATTTTATGGTTTCACTCGAAGACGACTATTTCCTCCGCCATTACAGCACGATCAAAGACTCCCTGATTTCGACCAAACGACAAATCTACCGTGCCATTACCAAAATCGAAGAGATCGAACGGGCCTACATCACCAACCATCCCGGACGCCGCGAACTCAGTGTCGAAAACAGCATCGACTGGGACGAAACGCCGACGGTTTACGAAAATACGACGATTGCCCACGGCCATCTCCTCCATTTTAAACAGCAATGGAAAGCCGACGGCTATTCGCTCGGGGACCTCCTCTACAGTCTCCCCCTCGCCCCATGCCAGGAAAAACAGATCGCTATTCTCGACTGGGACCGCAATGAGCGTGCCGGGCGGAGTGAAAACCAGAGCGTTTACGAGTCGCTCGAAGCCGAGATCTCCCGCGATAGAGATATCAGTGAGATCATCAACTCCTCCTTCAGCGAAAACATTAATGCCCGCTCCACCAATAAAACCAGTTCCACCAGCGGCGGGATCGGTGGAGGTGTAGGGGGATTTATCTCCGGTATCGCCTTCGGTATCGCCGGCGGCGTCTCCCACTCGGGGGCATCGTCCACCTCGACCGCCAGCCAAAACTCGGCCCGCAATCTCTCGGGAAGTTCTTTGAACCGGTTGCAAGATAACGTCTCCCAGTCCGCCTCGTCGCTACGGGGGCAGCGAAGCACCGTCATCCAGACGGTGGGACAAAATGAAAACCTGAGCGTCCAGACCGAAGTGATCAAAAACAACAACCATTGTCACGCGATGACGGTGGAGTATTTCGAAGTGCTCCGCCATTATGCGATCGAGCAGAACCTCGCCGATGTACAGGAGTGTCTGTTCGTGCCGCTGCCGATGAGCCATTTTGATCACGCCAAAGTACTCCGCTGGAGCAATACTCTGCGACGCGGCATCTATGGAACCAAACTGCGCAGAGGATTCGATGCGATCGAGAGGATCGAGACCAATTATGCCAACTCCGATTTTCCGGTCGGAAGCTACTGCGACGAAACTATCGAAGAGTTTAGCGGAAATTTTACGATCACTTTCGACTTCAAACGCCCCTATATCAAGAGTGTCGAAGAGGCGACCAAAACCGAAGAATACGATCTCTCGATCCCTTTTCCGTGGTTTATCGGTAAAATGGTCTTTCATCTCGAACAGGAAGTTCCTCTGAGTGAGGCGGAGAAAGACGCGATTTTCGAGGAGCAGTATGCCCCCGCCATCGTCCGCTCGTTTATCGAGACCCTTCAAATCGACGCCATCGCCGATAACGGTGCGGAGGTGAGACTCGATCTAGACTATACGATCCTCTCCACCTACCGCAAACGCGCTCCTTTGCAGG
The DNA here is from genome assembly GCF_023229695.1 of Sulfuricurvum sp. Taxonomy (GTDB): domain Bacteria; phylum Campylobacterota; class Campylobacteria; order Campylobacterales; family Sulfurimonadaceae; genus Sulfuricurvum. Next base: position 119,115 of record NZ_JALNYS010000008.1, on the reverse strand, counting down.
TGAGTATTGCCAGCAAGAGCCTCCAGAACATCACCCGACGCCAAATCAAACATCTCCGTTTCCGAGCCAATACGATAGTGACAGCCGCATCGAAAATCATCCTCCGTTCCGGCTATCTCCATTATCGCACGGTGCACATGAGTGAGTATATTTTACGAAACGCCCACATCAACAACGACATCATTAATAGCGTCGAAATCCATGGGGGATTCACCATCGTCTACACGACCGATGCGGCCCTCCTCTACACCCCGATGAATACCAACGAACAACGCAACCCGCGTAAAGAGGACCGCGAAGCCGCAGCTGCGCTGATTGCGTTTTTAAACGAACATATGGAGATGTCGCACAAACTGATCTGGGGAAGCATGGACGGCAGCCGCCTCTTCGGACTGCTTGATGGATACATCGCCCCCAACTCGGGCGGGCGGAGCGTCGCGAGCGTCGTAGAGAACAAAATTATGGGGATCGTCGGCAACAACCTGATCCTTAAAGTGGTTCCCGGAGAGCGGCTTGATCCGGTGTTCCGAGGAGTTGAAGACCTTATGGGCTTTTATCAACCCACTGCCAAACCCGATCCATTCCGTATCAGTGTCCCGACCAAAGGGGTCTATGCCGAATCGGTCATGGGACGCTGCAACAGCTGCGAAGAGATCGACGACAGCCGCCACTGGCGATTTGAGGATGCTCCCTGCGGAACCAAACCGACCGCGATCGGCACCGTTTCGACCGACAGCCGCCGCAGCGATCCGGGGAATCTACAGGTCAAAGACTTCCCTACCAGCATCATAACAATGCAAAATGCCCCCTCAGCTCCCGATCCGACCGGGCTCGCCGCAGCCTACTCGCTGCTGGGCAAAAGCGACGCTTTTAAAGACATGACAGGCTTGGCGGGAACACAGTCCAACGCGATCAAAGCGCTGGAGACCACCTCAAAAAGTGTGACCGATCTGGCCAATATCGCCGCCGATATCCAAAAACAGCAGGGGATGAAAAAAGATATTGGCAAAACCCTCAAAACGATCCAGCAGGCCGAAACTGAGCAGCAAATCTCGAAAGATCAGGCCAATAAACTCTCCTACAGTGCCTTGAGCTCTCTCGTCGGAGAGCCGACAAACAAAGCCGCTTCTCTGACCGAACAACCCGAAGTCAAAGAACTCATTAAAGCGCAAGGAGCCAAATCCCAGTCGAATATTATGCTGCAAGACGGTGCCGGTGCCAGTATCCAGATCAAAGAGACCGCCACCACCGGAAGCGGCAGTTCCTTTGATTATACCGTCCCCGGACTGGTCCCCATCATTGCGCAACCCTCCAACATGACCTGCTGGGCGACAGTGGCTACGATGATGCTCTCATGGCACGATAACGCCACCTATACGATCCAGACGGCCATGGACACAGCCGGTGCCAAATACCGCACCATGTTCGACAACAATGTGGGTCTTCCCGGTGCGGAACACGACGCATTCGCCTCAGCCTGTGGCCTAACCGCAGAGCCGCCGATGAGCTATACGATTAGCGGACTGCGTTCACTGATCGAAAATCACGGCCCCCTGATCGCCGTCGCCGACGAAGCACCCGGCGCTCTGTGGGCAATCCATGCCCGTGTTATTCGCGGTATCTACGGAGACGGGACGGTAGATGGGACCTTCCTGCGAATCAACGATCCCGCAGGGGGGCGCCAATACACCGAATCGTTTCGCGCTTTTGCGAAAAAATTCGAAGAGGTAGCCTACGCCCCCCGTCTGCAAATCATGCATTACTGATCTTATGTCGATGCGAAGCACTGCTTCGCATCATTTCGTTCCCAACGTTCCCAACGTCCACGTTGCATACTGATATCTGAAACCTTTTTTCGGTTACCACATTCGTTCAACATCGATAAGTCCCTCCTTGCCTTCATAGTTCCGTGCACTGCTGTAACGTCAGTGTGACGCTTCATCCACATATCCCCGTTTAACGGGATTATTGTGAATATATCCGATCCGCTCTATCATCATCGCTTCATTCTGTATGAGTTTGAAATTACCCTCCCACCTCTCGACATCCAAACCCATAGTGTCGAATATCTCGACCGCGCATTTAAGGGCAAATTATAAAATACTCTATATAATATAATTAATAGTACTATTAAGGAGACGATTGTGGTAGTAATGGCAAACGAAGTAAAGACCAAAGGGGTTTCCCTCTTCGATAAACTGTTCGAGAAAGCTGAAGAGGTCATCATCAATGTACGGGGTAAAAACAAATACGTTGTAATCGATATCGAACGTTATAAAGAACTCCGGGCAATGGAACTCGACAAAGCGTATGACAATGCCATGGCAGATATTGCGGCAGGACGATACACCACCGATTTAGAGGCGCATTTTAAAGAGATAGAAAATGCCCTACACGATTAAACTGACCGATGATTTCAAGACAAAAGCATTGAAATGTTTCAAACGTCATCCTGATGTTTATGAGCGTTATAAAAAAACGATGGTAATACTGGAAGACAATCCTTTTCATCCCTCTTTACGTTTACACAAATTGCAAGGGAAAAAGTCGGATTACCATTCGGTTTCAATCACGATGAGTTATCGCATGATTATTGAGTTTATCATCACTGACAAAGAGATTATCCCGATGGATATCGGAACCCACGACGAGGTATATTAATGGAATCAAAAATAATTATTATTTTGCGTAACATCCGTGATTATTTTAAATCAGCTCCAGTTTATACAAAAACTGCCGCTCTTTGTACGAGGGGATGTCAAGTTCCTGACGGTATTTGGCAATGAGCCGACGGACCATTTTGACCCCGAAGCGCTCTTCAATCGTTTCATGCAGATCTTTGTCGCTGAACGGATTTTCTTTTTCTTCACTGCTGACGAGGCGCTGGAGAAAATGTTTTATCTCCGAGGTGGATACTTCTCCGATGGAGTTTGAAAAAAACTCTTTGAATGCCAAAAGCCCCCGCTCCGTCTGAATGTATTTATCCGAAATAGCCCGTGAGATCGTCGATTCGTTAAATCCCAGTTCATCGGCGACGTCTTGAAGACGGAGCGGTTTGAGCTCTCCCCCCATAAAAAAAGCATACTGCTTTTCGATGAGGACCAGCGCTATGTTGTAGAGGGTTGCTTTGCGCAGATCGAGAAGTTTGACCAGCTCCCGCGCCTCTTTGAATTTTTGTTTGGCAAAATTGTCGTATTTATCGATCATGTTTACCTGCAAATCGGGATAAAAGGCGTGATTGATACGGATATTGAGCTCCGATCCGACAAATTCGACGAAAAGGTCGGGAGTGATCTGGGTCTCAGGCTCCATGTACTCCAATGCGGGAGGGTTTTTAAGATGCTGCAAAATATGTTTGGCATCGGCAAGGCGGGGGTGGTTGATAAACTTTTCCATCTTGTCAAACTGTAAAATCATCGCCCCGAGTAGAATACTCAACTCATCGTCGAGATCATAATCGCCCAGCTGGAACAAAAACGACTCTTTGTAATCCACCGCCCCTACGCCGGAAGGTTCAAGATGGGCAAATCGCTGGCGTACCCGCTCCACCGTATGGGGGTCGGTATCGCATTGCTCAGCAACCTCTTCGACGCTCCCTTCAAAATATCCTTCATCGTTAATGTAATAAATGATCTGACGGGCTATTTTCTGGGAAATCGGCGTCGGAAAGAGCGGTGCGACGATCTGATCGTCCAGTTTTTCATATAAAGAGGTTGATGCGATACTGAGCCACTCGATCTGCTCGCTTGACGCATTGGAGACGTAGTTTTGAAATGCACCGTATGCCGATGTACCGCCTGCCTGGGCATTCGACTCTTCAAATCCCGATTTCATATCAATACACGGGTTTTCGTTTGTAATAACCTGAAGATGCTTTTCCAAATCGTTTAAGGAACATTGAAGCAGCGGAAGCCATGTCTGCATCGAGAGTCGGGGTAATTGTTTTTGTTTATAAGAGAGTGTCGTTCGCATGATAATCACCTATCTAAATAAGTTTGTTTTCAAAACTTACAGCATATTTTGTTCTAATCAAAATTATAGTTAAATTATCATCATTAACATGATTAAAAAAGAGGCAATATAGAGAAATGTGCCTCGGGAGAGAGGTTTTAGTGCCATATGCGGCAGGATGAAAAGCTCTTACAAGTGAGTTTCCTCACTTATAGAGACTTGGAGTCAAAGGGCCCGTTCTATTGACGGTCAAACCACTGCGGGCTAGACACTTTCGGCACTCGAAACCAATAGAACTTAATATTTGATACGTACCAAACCGTTAGGCGATACAACTTTCATTTGGCATGCCAAACGTGCTTTCGGACTCGTTTCGCCGACTGTTTTCAATACCGTTTTCTCTTTTTCGTTGATTTCACTCATAAATTCCATCCCCGATTCGATCATTACGACACAGGTTCCACACTCACCGTCACGGCATCCGAATGGTAAAGCACTTCCTGAAGCTTCTACGATATCTTGAATCGTTTTGCCCGGTTTGACATTGATAGCCAAAAAGTCATTTATAATTTCTACGCGTGTTGTCATCTCAACCCCTTGTTTTATATTATTTTTTATGTTTCATCCGTAAACGGATGAAACTACGCTAACGCTAAGTTCCTTTTGCAAGAAACCCGTACACACTTTCGCATGTACTTTTAGTACTTACTGATGTTACGCACCCCCCTAAAGCTACCCGTATCTTTCGGATACGGGAGATTAATTCCCCTTGAAGTACCTGTTAAGGCAAAGTGCGTAAAGTCAAACTCAGCCGATTTTAGTTATACGGTTTAACCAGAATAGACTCTTTAATGACGCATTGGCACGCAAGGCGTACCGGTGTCGGACGATTGAACTGTTGTGCGACTTCCGCCTCTTTTTTATTGATTGCACCCATTTGCATCAATGTTTCAAGCTCTTTATCATCCATATAGACTGCTTGCCCTTTGGATGAATAGTCCTCTTCCGTCGAAGCGATTGCCTCATCATTTGAGATATCTTCGATCCGTACGGCACAGCTCGCGCACATTCCGTCGGTACAATCCGTCGGTATTTTGATCCCGTTGCTTTCGGCAACGCGTAACAACAAATCTCCGGCTTTTGCAAAAACACGTTTGTCCTGGCCTCCGCCGAATCCACAAAAAATGACGTTTACCATTTTGACTCCTCCCTAGATTTATGATTCACTCAAAGAGGCAAAGCCCCTTTGGCAACGTTACCATCCGGCTTTGGAAGGGGGCATCCCTTTTCAAAGCTTTCCGATATCTACGAACTCGATTTTATCGATACGCTCATGGCATTTCGTATCGATAAAGGATGCACAAATCTCAAAAAGTGAATTACCCCTCCCCTTCTTGAGATTGCGCCGCTTTTTCAGCGGCTCTCGCGGCACGATGTTCTTTAAGCCATTTAAGCTCTTCGGCCACTTCGTCATAACCGTCATCTTCAAGGGCACTTTCCAGCTCCGCTTCACGGCATCCGAACGTCAACCCTTCTTCAATAAAGTTCACTTCGTACACCCGTATGGTCTGCAAAAAATCGCCGATTTTACGGACATACCCTTCCGAACCGGCTTCAACAAGAACATCACCGACTTTTGCGTGCGGATAGGTTCCGTCGTTTCGAATTGCTTTTACAAGACGCACTCTTTGTCCGACTCTGAAAACCGAAAGGATCTCATCTTTGGTGGACATTTTATAGAGATTCGTTTTACGTGCTTCATTGTTAATCGGCAGTTCAATATCTGATCGATTTAGATCTGCCTCGTCAGAGGCAAGCTTCAGTGCCTCAGCGGCCAGCGTAACATGGGGGGCTTCGCTCCCCTTGTGTTCAAAAACTGATTGGGGCTTGGCTGACACAGGCGTGGACTCCATGACTGACCTCCTCAATATCATTACAGCTGCTTGAAGTACTGCAAGTACCGCAACCGCTCGGTTTATCAAACATATCCCACACATCCGCAGCCGATGGGCTATAGCCGTTTTCAAAATTTTTATAGACACTGATCAGAGCAAATTTATAATATTCAAGCAATTTATCGTCGCCTCCCATATCATGTCCTTTGGCTTTTTCAACCATTTCGCCAAATTTTTTCATCATATGAAATCGCTTGACCTGGACCAGACGCTCATCGTAGGCAAGATCAAAAAAATCGAAAAAATCTTCGGTATCGGTAATCGTTTGAAATTCGGCTAATGTTCCCATTCTGTACTCCTTTTGTATGTGCAGTGCAATTTTTGCTCTACAATCCCATTTCGCTTTTGAGCTGTGAAGCCCAACTTATAACCCGTTCTTCCGTTAACTCTTCCTGATTGACATCATCAAAGGCCAACCCGCAGAATTTTCCGTCACGTTCCGCCAGTGAATGTTCATAATCAAATCCGCCGGTGGAGGTATATCCGTACGCTTCCGCCCCCAAAGAGACAAAAAGGTCATGCATTTTTCCCAAAGCACTGACAAAATGCTCTCCATGGGTTTTTTGGTCCCCCGCACCGAAAAATGCTACTTTTTTACCGCTTAGATCAGGACGGTCGTTATCAAGTTCATACAGAGGATCGACCCAGTCGCGTTGCGGATCACCCTGTCCCCATGTAGAAGACCCGAGAATTAATACATCGAAATCCTCGAATTGATCGACTCCGTCATAATCTTCTTCCATATCGATCAGCTCCGAACCCGGAAATTGTTCTCCCAACAACTCTGCCGCACCGCGTGTCACACCGCTGCTGCTTCCAAAAAAGATCCCTATCTTTGCCATTTGATTTCTCCTTTATCTTATTTAACTAATGTTACGCACTTTTCGGGCAAAGCCCGTAAAGTGGCAGGGACTAAAGTCCCTACAACCCCCTAAAGCTTCCCGTATCTGTCAGATACGGGAGATTATCAACCTTTTCGCACGTGTTTAGACAAGGTGCGTAAGGTCAGTTATTTAATGCACGGTTTGTATTGTTCGTAAATCTCGATCGCATTTGCCAATGTTTTGTCACCGTCTTCGAAAAGTGCTTCGAGGGTTCGATAGCTGAAGCGGTGGGCGTCTTTGAAATATTTGTTAACGATACAGATGCGATCGGCGATGACGGCACATCGGCCGAATCCCTCATGACTCATCTCCATAATGACATTGCACACGACACCGGTTTTACGCTCATAAGAGAGGGCAACGGCTTTGTAGATCATTTTGATATCGTTGATCATCATTTCATCGATGTCGGCGATCAAAGGGACCAGTTTTAACTCTTCTTTGGTTTTGACGTATTTTTTGATCAACAACTCTTCATCGCTCATCTTTGCCCAGTTGCCGAACTGATCGAGTGCCCGAATCTGGCGTACGATCTCTAATCCGAATTCACTTAATTTGTTTTCTGCTTCCATTTTGAAAATCCTTTAATTTTTTAGCTGGATTCCCGCCTTCGCGGGAATGACAAATCCCGTCATCCCCGGACTTGATCCGGGGATCCATCTCTCTATTCCCCTTCGGCCCATCTATCCTGTCGAACGTCGTGTTCGGTTTTCATCTGAATAATCCGTTTTACCCATGGGGGCGGATTACCATTGATCATTGTGACGAGGCTATTGAGAACATCAACGATCAATGTCGGTTCGTTCACTTTCATCGGATGAATACCGGCTCGAATCACTTTTGCCGCTGCCGTTCCGCCGATACTTTCAGAATACATTATATTGACCCCTTTCAATGCACGAACACGAAAATCGGTCTTATCATCATCCTCTTTATCCGAGGTATCGGTCTTAATGACTTCAGAAAGCTCAAATCCCTCTTTTGAGACGTTGTAAACGACAAACTCTTTTGCACCGCCGAAATGGGCATTGATCTCTTCCATATCTTTGGTCGCAAAAGCAACTTTCAAAGCGCTATCCATTGTTCCGTTCCCCTCTACTTTGATTTTAGTGCTATCATTTTTTTTAGTCGCGACCTGAGCAAAGCCCAGTTCGCTTTCGCTAGCCGCTATGGCACTAAAGCTTGCTCCCTCCGGAGCGGAATTTTCAAGATTCATGTTTTGCCTTTCTCAGTTCATTGGCGATTTCGAATAAAAAGTAAGCGCTTCCTTCATACAGCTGATCGTTTTTGAGCTGATTCCCAAGCTCTTCATAATTCGGAAATCCTCGGATCACGAGTGCCGTATTGTGATACATATGCAAGATTCGTTCTGCATGGAAATTACTGATAACCATGTCGGCTTGACCAAAGAAACGGCGTGCGTCTTCCAGATCCCCGACAAAAACATTCTCCGCCTCAATCGTATGCAAAACATCACTAAACGTCGTAGAAACCGCCGCCGTGATCGTTCCGCCGACACTGCGCAGCAGCGCACATATCCCGCTGAGCATATCGGGTTCCCCCGTCACGACGAAATGGGAGCTCCCGATTAGGAAATGAGAATCTAGCATCGCATCTTGGAGCCGAGCGCGCCATCGCTTGATCAGCGGTTTGGGTTCAGTTTGTCGGATTTTCATCAATGCAGCGACAAAATTGTCACACGCATCAAGCCCCATGACATGATTGAAATGGAGATGTTCGATTTGAGGGTTTTTGCCCTGAAGCGCTACGGCCGATTTTTTCATCGATTGTCCGATGGTGATCACCGTTGCGCATGTGGCCAGTGTACGTATCTCATCGACCGTTATCCCGCCGTTGGCCAGTTTCCCCTGCCCCTCATCCCAATAGCCGTCCAGTGAGGTAGAGAGGTCCGGAAGGGCATAGGTTTCAAAGCCGAAATCCTCGCAGAGTGTTTTTATCTTCTCCACTTCAATCGGCTGCATACTTAGATGGGGTAAGATCACCAGTTTGTTGGGTTTGACGCTCAAAGAGGGTTCGGTGAGCTGTTCGATCATCGCTTTGACGGTCAGTCCCCATCCGCTCTCCATTCCCCCCTCATAATCGGGGGTGTTGACAAAGACATAAGGGATTTCGATATGGCTTCCGACGCCACGGACATCATCCCCTTTGGTTTCGGTCAAACCGGTCGTATGCAGTCCGATCATTGAAGGTTTTAGATTTTTCTCTTTGTTCTGGATATTTTCAATCGCCATCAGGATGGAGTAATCCCCTCCGTCGAGCACGGCGGTGATGTCGCTGACCGACGTGTTGCGGATGGCGATCGGCTCATTAAAATGGCGGGTAAAAAAGACCTTGGTATACGAAGCGCACCCCTGTGCGGAATGCATCAGCGGCATACAATCTTTGACCCCCAGATAGGCGAGGGTCGCCCCCATCGGCTGGGAGTGTTTGATCGGGTTGACCTGAAGCGGTTTGTGTTCATGTTTGCTGAGGGAAAATTCCATGACAACTCCTTGTTATAAGGAGCATTGCAAGATTTGTGCGAGGAGAGGTAAATAGGAATGAGTAAGCTATTTATCCCTATTGTATTTTTGCAATCCGTTGAATGAAAATATCACTATAATTGCACTACTTTTACCAAAGATATTTAAATGAACTTAGACGATTTACATCAGCTGTTAATAGGCAATATACAGAACAAAACGGACGAATACATCCGATTGTTCCACGGACGGGGAAATTTTTATGACGGGTACGCTTTTTTGAGTGTTGAGAGTGCGGATCGGGTCCTTTTTGCCACTTTTTATTCCGCAGATGGCGAGGAGGACGCGATTGTCGCTTTATTGCAAAAGGTGTTTGAGAGGGAAAAAAAATGGGACGCGCTGATTATCCAGCAGCGCTACCGCGACGGAGCCCCTTCCGAAGTGGTTGCCGGAGCACTTCCGCCAGAGACGTTTGCAATCGAGAATAATCTCAAATATACCCTTAACTTCCTCAATAGCCAAAATATCGGTTTTTTCCCCGATATGAAAAAGGGGAGAGAATTCGTTCGTCAGAATGCAAAAGGCAAAAAGGTATTGAACCTTTTTGCCTACACCTGTTCTTTCTCCGTTGCCGCGATGCAGGGGGGTGCGGCATCGGTCGTCAATGTTGATATGAATAAAGGGGTTCTCTCTATCGGCCGGGAAAACCACCGTATTAACGGACTTGATACGAAAAAAGTTCAATTCATGCCCTATAATATCCTAAAATCGTGGAGCCGTATCCGCAAAGGGGGTCCGTATGATCTTATCATCATCGATCCCCCCAGTTTTCAGAAAGGGTCGTTTGCGGCAACATCCGATTATGAAAAAATCATCCGTCGTCTTAATGAACTCGCGGCGCAGGAGTGTATCGTCCTCTCCGCGCTCAATGCACCCGAGCTGGGTACCGAGTTCATCAAAACACTTTTTCGGGAAAATGCCCCCGAGTTTCATTATATTCAGCGGCTTGAAAATCTGGAGAGCTTCCCCTCACGCGATGAAGAGCGAAGCCTTAAAAATCTGATTTTTAAAAAAGAGAGCGCTAATCGGTAGCGGTTTGGGGCAAAAATCTCAGGCATATTTGACAAGAAGCGGTTGTTTCTCCGGCTCACTTTGCAGCCGGCTTTCGATAAAACGGATACTCTCCTCGATCACTTCGGAAAGTGCCCCCTGAGAATGTTCCAGCAGAGCACTCAACGCGTCCAGGAGAATCTCAGATCGGATCTGCTTCTCTTTGCTGTAGTGGCCGAGTATACGCATGAGCATCCGGTATCCGCGAATGCGAAGCCGATCTTCCTCCGATAAACCGTGTTTGCCGGCAATATCGGTGTAAAGAAAATAGCTTCTAAAAAAAAGGGCCATGATCTCCGCTTGTTCCATAGAGTGTTTCATCGTGTCATTGTATTCCATAGTTGTCTATATCGGCAATTTTTTTCAAAATATTTTCTCCCTTCCCGAATTTTCATCAAAAAGGCGATGGTGAGGAGGGTGGCGGGCTTACGCGAAAGGGTATTAAGGGAGGATTGCTTTGGCCGTATATCCCGTTTGCGCCACGGCATCTTGCATCATCCGCAGTGTAACGCTCTCATCGGCGCTCACGGTTGCCGATTCGTTTTTAAAATTGACTTTTGCCTTTTGGACACCGGGGACACCCAACAGTGCCTTTTTGACCGCCAGCGTACAGGCGATGCAGTGCATCCCTCCGATACGGAGGGTCCACTCTGTTGCGCAAAGGAGCGTTGTGCATACGACTAAGAGTGCCGCTATTCTCCCCATATCCACCCCTCATAATAAGGATAAGAGAGTGCGGCAAGGCTGATCAAAAAGAGTATCCAAAAGAGAACCACCAGAATTTTGGAGGTGAGACTCGGTTCGCAGTCGCATTCGATCTGCTTTTTGATCACCATTTGATAAAAGCCGATACTCAGCATCATGACCGCAATGGCGGTAAAAATCCACCGGTACCCCTCCAGTGCGGCAACATTGATAATCCCGGCAAACGAGATCCCGAAAACCATAAACAGGGTCGGAACGAGGCAACAGGAGGCGGATAAGAGTGCCGTCACCAGCGCACCGGTCAAGACCAGTACCGCACCGCGCCGCTCCTGCTGCATCATTGCGTCCAGAGGGTTCTCCTCCCGGGGGCGCTCTTGGTATCCCATCCCTTTGACGATGATCAGACGCGTCGCACCGTCACTCAGAGGCTCTTCGGTATAGGTACATTTTTGCGAGAGGGCAAAACGTTTGCAGTTTTCACGCCCTGAGAGGGTATTGACCTCCACGTTCAGTACTGCATCGGCGGGGAGTGCATCAAGGGCTTTTTTCGTCTCCAATACCGGCCGGGGACAATCCATATCACGACAATCGAGAATCATTCCACCCCTTTTTTGGAGGAGATCGTATAGCGATAGGCGGCAGGATCAAACGGATCGAGATATTCGCCGTCTACTTCACCGTAGGGGTAACCGAACGAATCAAGCATCCCTTGGGCATTGGCGGGGTAGAGATCAAAATCACGCGCATGGTTCAGAGCCAGCCAATTGTTTTCCCAAAAGCCGAAAAACTTCTCACTCAGTTCACGGGCACGGGGTGAGGTGCGATCGATCCCCTCTTTGAGTACCAGCTTGGTGATATCGGCAGGATCGCACGGTATCCATCCCATCGTCGCAATGAAAAATTCCACCTTGCAGTGCTGCGCTTTGGTGATAGTCTCACCCGATCCGAATGCGGCAGAAAACCGTGACGGCCCGACGCGAATCCCCAACACTTCGCGTGCGGGAATACCCGACGCACGCATCAATGCGACGCACAACGCCGACATATCCAGACATTTCCCCCCCATATGTCCGTTTTTTTCCAATTCGGCAAGCATTGCATTGGGACTTCCTACCCCGCATCCGTGCACGCTCTCATCCCGGTAACTGTTAGCCACAACCCAATCGTAAATTCTCTTCGCTTTTGCGAGAGGCTTTTTTTCATTCCCGACGATTTTTTTAGCCACATTCGCAATGGCCCCGTCGGTCGGCAGATGGGCCGTCGGTGCCAGAAAGAGAGCCGCTTTGTTAACGGCATCGGGAGAGATCCGTTTGCGTCTCCAATCGCATTGACGATCCTTCAGCATCACCTTCATCGCTATTTCTAGGGTCTTAGGGAGACTCTTTTTGTCCCAATGGGCATAAAATGTACGGGCTTCATAGCGGTTGGCGTCTGTTTCAAAAGCACGCTCGGCATCTGTTCTCGTCCCGAATTCAAGGATGCGTTGAAATCCGGTGATATCGGAGGGGATCGGAATCCACACCGCGCACTCTTTACCGGTATAGTGAGAGAGATCGCATTGCAACCCGATCGCATACACGGCCGAATTCTCTGTAATCGTTTGGGCCGCCGTGGCGCTTAAAAAAGAGGGGGAACACAATACGGCCCCCGCAACGGCGGATTTGGTTAAAAATTCACGTCTTTCCATTTACTCCCCTTTGGCAGATCAAAATGATTTTGTATAAGGCCGATGGCTCAACGTACGATAATATCGGCATCCGTTTTGGTGATTACCTGCGCGACAATCGAAGCAGGAACCCCTTCTTCGATACAGCGTTGCGCAATACGGCGAGCATTTTCAGCCGTTGCCGAGATCAAAAGCCCCCCCGATGTCTGCGCGTCGAACAAAATCATCTCCAGATCCGGTCCGATAGTGCGTGTAAAGCGTACTTTGGATTCCAGATACTCTTTGTTTGCATAGCTTCCGGCCGGGATAATCCCCATAGCCGCCATTTCAAGAGCTTCAGAAAAGAGGGGGACCGCTGCCGCTTCCACTTCGATCGTGTGGTTTTTTCCCCCCATCTCTTTTAGATGCCCCAGAAATCCGAATCCGGTCACATCGGTACACGCATGGGCATGAAATTCGCGTGCGATCAAAGAGGCTTTGTAGTTGAGGGTCCGCATCGTTTCCGCTACGCGCATCGTTGTTGCATCGTCTAAGAGATCGGCTTTGATCGCGGTGATCAAAATCCCCAGTCCCAGAGGTTTTGTCAAAACGATCAGGTCCCCTTCCCTCACCGTATTGTTTCGCAGTATCGCATCCGGATGGACGAATCCGGTACACGAGAGGCCATAAATCATCTCGGGAGTTTCAATCGTATGCCCTCCGACGATTACCGCTCCGCACTCGTGCACCTTGCTCGCCCCGCCGCGTAATATCTCGTTCAATACCTCGGTATTCTGGTTCTTACCGTCGAACCCCACAACGTTGAGGGCCGTTTTCGGATCGCCGCCCATCGCAAAAACATCGCTGAGTGAATTGGCCGCCGCAATCTGTCCGTAGATAAAAGGGTCGTCCACCACCGGGGTGATAAAATCAACCGTCTGTACGATTGCCAGATTTTGATCGATCCGATAGACTCCGGCATCTTCGTTTCCTTCAAATCCGACAATCAAATCTTTATGAAACGATTTCAGATGGCAGGTGACATCTTCAAGCGATCCGGGAGAGAGTTTGGCGGCGCACCCTGAGGCACGGACAAATTTGGTTAATTGGGCGCTGTTGTTCATCATGATAAACGCCAAGGGGATAAAATCCCCTTGCCTCCGCTAGCCGCTGCGCTACAAAACAAGCGAAGCGTTCGACTTTGTCGATGTTTCTCTAAAACGGTTGCCTCTATCAGGGAGATTTTTTCTTTCATATTTTTTGCTCCGATTGAAGGGCTTTTAAGCTTTCAACGGTTTTCAATAGGTCATCATTGCAGAGTGTCATATCCGGCTTGAGGGTGATTTTGTAGACCTTATCGTAATAGCGTGTCAATAAAATTTCAGCTACACGATCGAGTTCGCGATTGTCAAAAGCGGCCATAGCGGATGCTCTGTCATCACGGCTGATGTAAGGGGAAATTCGTTCCATCCGTGCGCTAAAAAACGGCTCATCCATCGTATCGTACATCCGCATAATCCGTTCTATCCGTTGCTCGATCGGGGCGGTAATCTCAATACGGAACCCTTTTTCCATCTGCTTATAAAGGGCTCCGGGCAAACTGATTTTCCCGATCCGTTTACTCTCCGCTTCGATAAATGCCCCCTGATCCGGATTCAATCCGAACAAAGCGTGCGCAAGACGATTTTGAAACTCTTTTTGGGTCGGTTGTTCCCCGTTGACGTCTCCGAATACGGAGCCGTAATGGTTTGCCATTTTTTCGAGGTCGATGACATTTTCCAGTTCCTGCAGCAGGTCACTTTTGCCGCATCCCGTATTTCCGGAGAGGGTGATGAAATTCACGGCGGGGGGTGCATCAAGAGAACGGGTGATGTAGGTCCGATACGCTTTGTATCCCCCGATCACCCGATCGATCGGATATCCTATACTTGAGAGGATAATCCCCAACGATGAAGAACGCATCCCGCCACGGGCACAATAGATCGCTATTTTTGAATTCGGGGTGAAGGAGGGATAGATGTCATGGATATGACGGGCGGCATTGCCACAGACATAAGATGCCCCGAGTACCCGTGCTTCAAAAGGGGTTTTTTGCTTGTACACGCTCCCCACTTCGTGATGCTCTTCATCATTCAGAGCGTAAAAGTTTTTGGCGTTCGGGATATGCGATTCTCCGAATTCACGCGGGCTGCGGGCATCAATGATCAGATCATAACCATTGAAGGTATCAAGAAATTTTTCGATGGGTATCGTTTGAATCATGCTTTAATTTTAGGGAACCGTTCTGTAATAGAGATAATGCAAATCTTACCACGGAACACCTAACACTCCGGTTACACCTTCGGCTTTGTGGATAAAGCACTGCTGAATTTATGATAAGATTCCACACTAAATTTTGTCAAGAGAGAGTAACGTATGGAAATTTTAGAGACTGAAACTTCATTTAAAGCCTGTGTACAAGAGATTCAAAACAGCAGTGGGTACAAAAATCCTCTTGGATTCGGAATTTGTCGTGTCGATGTCGGACAACTCAATTCGGATAAGGTTCTTCAAGCGACCTACCCCCATATCAACTGGAATGAAAATTTCGGGAGTGCCGCAATTTTTATCAAAAGCGCACAGGAACAGGGATTCACGATCGATTTTACCGCCAATGAAGTGATCGTTCCGGTCACTTTGAAATTTTTGGAGGGGTGTCTGAACGCATTCACCCCCTATTCCGATGAAGCGTACGGAGAGGCACATAAAAATATTCAGGTTGTTTCAGCCCTTTACACCCGGATCAAAGAGTACGGTATGCGTGAGGGGGAATTTCGTTTGGTCTTTATTTTCGCCGATGCACCGTGCGTCAGCGCTGAGGCGACCTATTTGAAATTGTATGCCCTCTCCACTTCCAAAGCGCCTTTGCGCTCTTTAAATCTCAACGGCGCATTCGGTGCATTGACCAACGTAGCATGGTCTGATGGGCAACCGATCGAACTGGAGTGGTTGCGGGCCAATGAGATCGAACTGAAATTTGCCGATGAATACCCGAAAATCGATTTCGTCGATAAATTTCCCCGCTTCCTGCAACACATTATCCCTGCCAACAATACCCGAATTCTGGATGATTCAAAAGTCCGTTTCGGTGCACAGCTGCATGCCGGTACAACCGTTATGCCCGGAGCAAGCTATATCAATTTCAACGCGGGAACGACCGGAGTCAGTATGGTAGAGGGGCGAATTTCGAGTTCAGCGGTTGTCGGTGACGGTTCCGATGTGGGCGGGGGAGCATCCATTCTCGGAGTTCTCAGCGGCACCGACGGCAACCCGATTACCATCGGTAAGAACTCTTTGCTGGGGGCAAACAGTGTATGCGGTATCCCGTTGGGTGACGGATGTATCCTTGACGCCGGAATCGCAATTCTCGCAGGGACAAAAATTTCAATTGCCCCGGATCAGTTGGCATTGATTCAGGCCGCAAATCCGGACGTTCAATTAAAAGAGAGCGATACGTTTAAAGGTTCGGAACTCTCCGCTCTTAACGGGCTCCATTTCCGTCAAGATTCCCAAAACGGAGCCCTTTTGGCCCGTCGATCTACGCGTGAAGTCAAACTGAACGCCGATCTTCACTAATTTATTTCTGATACTCCCTTTTAAGGGAGTGGAGCTTATACTTTAGATATTAACTGGTCTTACGCGCCTTGCCTTAATAGGTTCTGGGCTTTGCCTAGAAAGTGCATAACATCAGGTATTAAAAAAAAGGGGTTCATTATGATTAGTTCAAATGTCTCTTCGATGCTTTCAAATCAGACGTACATGAATAACAGTGCCGCGAACGTAGCGAATGTCAATACCGATAATTACGTACCGCGAAATACAACCGTCAATGAAACCAAAGACGGCGGAACAAAAGCCGACACAACGTTGGCAACCGATAATGGATCGGCGCAGTCTCAAACCAATTTGACCAAAGAGCTCACCGATCAAATGATGATACAGAACATCAATGAAGCCAATGTAAAAGCAATTCAGACCCAGAATAATGTGATGGGCTCTTTATTGGATATTAAAGCTTAACCCGCTTACCCTTCTTCTTTGCCAGTACGATGGGGGGGAGAGCGGGCTCTTTGGTAAAGATATTCATACTGAGAAGCGATGTCAGCAGCATGGTATTGCGGTCAAAGCTTTCTACGTCTGAACCCAATTCAAGAGTGCTGATCACCGCCTTACCGATAATAACTCTCCCTTTTTTCCCGTTTGGATCGATGGTACGGATTCCCCAGATATTATGCATCACCATGACGGTATCGTTTAGCGTTCCGATATAAAGCAACACATGCCCTTTTTTGTACAGAATCGTTTCAAAAGGGACCCCACGTTCTTTAATAAGAGCGATTTTTTGGCTATTGTTTAGTTCCTTCAGGGAGATAACTTCCCCTTTTTTAGCCTGTGACGCTGAATTTCTTGGCAGCCAGATCCCAAAAGGGGTGAACATTTCACGAATCATAGAGGAACAATCGCGCTCTTCAAACATGCCGCCCCATCCGTAGGTATTGCGCAACATTTGCGTCCCTATTTTGATGATATCCTCTTTATTGAATAAATGAAATCCGACGTGTGCCGAATGTTTCGCAACGGTGAGCTCGCCGCGATTGCCGTCAGGATAAAAAAAGAGGAGATAAAAATAGTGATCGTCTTCTCGCAATAACGGGAGGAGCATCCCCACCCGCGAATAGACGATAAAGCGGTTGTTTTTATCGTAGAGCGGGACCTTGTCTTCCGTCATAAAAACTTTGGGTTTTTCCCGTATCGATTGGATTTGCGCGGCCGTAACCGGAATAATTCCGTTGCTCTCTACCCATCCGGACGCATTATTCGTAAAAACATAGGCCCACCCTCCGTCTTGAGAATAGTGGGAAATAAAGAGGGGTTCATTAAACGCAACACTGCTGTTTTGGAGCAGATCGAACGGAAACCCCTCTCCCGGAAGAGCCGGATTGCGGTAGAGAGGTTTGTGGGTCGGAAACGTCCGAAGATTCATCCATTTGGTCGTCAGGGCATACTGATTAACGGTAGAATAGGCCTGAAAATTGCTTTGTACCGACATCTCATTGAGCCATTGCGGATCGATCGGTTTTAGATTACTGCCATACCCCCCCTGAAAAGCGCGAATCGGCCATTGTACATCCTGTGTACAGATGGATGCGGCGGTATACGACCAGGGACGGTAATAGTTCTCTTCGAAATGTTTCTGAATCGGGTAGGGTTCCGTCTGATTAAAGTCGTTGTGCATCACATAAGGTTCAATACTCTGCGGATAATACTCAAGATCGCTTACCTTTTTGGTCACTTCGGGGAGATCGATCTCCATTTCCTGCAAAAGTAACTCTTCGGTTACATTATTCTCTTTGCAAAAAGGGGCCGGCGGCAAAGCAACACGGGGCTCTTTCTCTTTCGGCGACTCGATCTGAGCACATCCGCCAAACCATACCAGAATTCCTACGATTCCAATTTTATACAGCATATTTTCCATTCATCCGTTATGGGCATATTCAACAACAACTAAGACGATAGGATACGAGCGGTACGATACCCTATTCCACACCGCCAAAACGTCCTACGACACGGCCGATGATTTCTACTTCATCTTTACGCGCGACGTAGACGGGATAGTCTTTATTATCCGAAATAATATCCAGTTTACCATCAATCCGCACTTGTACTCTTTTAATAAAAAGGCCGTGTTCGGTACGTATCGTAAAGATTCCGCCACGGCTGACATCGCATTTCGATCGGTTGACAAAAACGATATCGCTGTAACTGAATGAGGGTTCCATCGAATCACCGCTGACATTAATCGCTTCGATGTTGCGCAGTTCCCGTTCGCCCCCCAATGAGAGGACAAAACTTTCTTCCAGCATTAACGGCTGGAACTCCAGTTCATCGTTTTCGGCACCGCCTCCGGCTGAAGCATTGACCGACGAAAAATATCGGACCATGTAAAAGCGATTCGTCGGTTCAATCAAACTTTCGGGGGATTGGTTGTACAAAAGCCAGTTGATCGCAATGGAACGTTTGGCACAAAAATCGAGCAACTCGGTAAAAGGAATTTTATTGCGTTTTTTCATCGTTGCAAAATTCATTTGTGAAATTTCCAATAATTCAGCAATATCTTTATCAAAAACTTTTTTATCCGGAAATTCTCCGGAAACGATATCTTTAATCGTCTCGACGATATCGGAAAATGTTTTCATCGTTCACTCCTCCTTCGTATGGATAGGGTATTGTAGGAATTATGACACATAATTGGCTTTAATATGTCAAAATGAAATATTTTTTTCTCTATCGCACCATTTTCTATACGATTTGTCACATATAAAAAGAGAAAACCAAAAAGGAGCGTGCAATGGCAAAGGTTATTCGTAGAGCAAATGGCTGGATGGAGAGATTTGAATCGAAAATGGAAGAGTGGGCGGAAAAGCTTTTTTAACTTTTCTCCCCGCTGTTATCGGATGGATTGGAACTATCCGTCGTATCCTTTGCGTCTTGTTTACGTTTGGAGAGGTGATATCCCCGAAAAATATAGATGAGGAAAAGGACAAATAAAAGGAGCATAAGGGAATCGAGTATCTGTAGCATTACATCTCCTCTTTGTAGGTTTCAAAATTTTGCTTGATCGCTTCATACACGATGATGCCGGTACTGATGGCGAGATTGAGGCTGCGCCCCTCTCTCGTCATGGGGATCGTCATGCACTGATCGGGGAACTGTTGCAGCACTTCAGCCGGTATACCGGCCGTTTCGCTTCCGAAAAAGAGATAATCTCCCGGAGCAAACGGCATCTGGAAATAAGGGGTATCGGTTTTTGTCGTGGCAAAATAGCATTTTTTGCTTGGAGGATGTGCTTGAAAAAACGCTTCAAGATTCTCCCACACATGCAAATCGATTTTATGCCAATAATCAAGTCCGGCGCGTCGCACCGCTTTTTCATCGATATCAAAACCGATGGGTTTGATAAGATGCAACGAGGAGCCGGTATTGACGCAAAGGCGACCGATTGCTCCGGTATTGTTCGGGATTTGGGGATGAACTAAAACAATATGAAACATTTAAAAAATTATCGTTTTATTGGTGTGGACAAAAATCCGGTCTTCGAGTGCCAATTTCAATGCTTTGGAGAGGACGATTTTTTCGACATCGCGTCCCGAACGCTGCATCTCTTCCCATCCGTAGGCATGATTGACATGGATAACGTCTTGCGCGATAATCGGACCTTCGTCCAAATGGTTATTGACAAAATGGGCGGTGGCACCGATAATCTTCACCCCCCTCTCATACGCTTGTTTATACGGATTGGCACCGATAAATGCAGGGAGAAACGAGTGATGGATATTAATGATTTTATCTTCATACGCTTCGACAAAGCGCGGCGTCAAGATACGCATGTATTTGGCCAAGACAATATAATCGATTTCACCGAATAAAGAGAGCTGTTCCAATACCCGCCGTTCATGTTCATCGCGGTCGCACCCTACATGCGAGACGGTATAAAACGGAATATCGAATTTGGTGACCAGCGGCTCAAGAAGATCGTAATTCGAGACGACCCCTACGATAATCGCGTCCAGCTCTCCCGCTTCGTAACGGATCAAAATATCACCGAGGGCATGGGACTCTTTTGTAGCCATCAGGACAATCCGTTTTTTACGGGGGACGATCACCTCCAGATTAGCACCGCTTGGCAGTGCGGCGGCAAGCTCGTTTCGAAGGGCGTCGGGATCGATTTCACCGGCGACGACACTGCGCATAAAAAATTTATTTTGCCCTTTGTCCACAAATTCGTTATTCGAGATAATATTGAGATTCCGGTGAAATAAGATACTCGATACTTTATAAACGAGCCCTTTTTCATCATTGCAATGGATCAGTATCCGGTATTGTTCATTCATGCGTCAATCATCACTTTTTAATGGTATCTAATCGGTTGTCGATGGTCGCTAAAAGGTATTCAAAAAAATTCAGTGTCAAATCGACTTTGGCTTCAATCTGAACATTATTAGGAGACTGAAACCCTTCAAACAAAACAAGCAACCGTTCCCGTATCCCTTCAAGCATCCGTGCTTCATCATCCCGTACGTGCGGCTCGGGTTCGGTGAATATCTCTTCTTTTTCATGACGATACGCTAGAGGCTCATCTTTTTTGACGAATATGGGGGATTCAATCGGTTCGGGAGCGGTCGTGATCTCTTCGATTTCGGCTAATGTAGATAAAATGACATCTTTTAATTCCATGCGCGCATCAACCACCTTTCAAATTGAATAAACTCGGCTTCATCATCCATTTGGACAAAAAAAGCTTTCATTTCGTTATTGACCCCGAGAAATTTTTTCCGCATCCCCGAAAGGCGGCGCACCGCAATTTTTGCATCGGTATTACTGGGGTCTTTTTTTAAAATCTCTTTGTAAATTTCAAGGGCATCTTCTTTAAGCCCCTGAAGTTCATAAATATTGGCAAGGGTTAGAGTTTGCATTTTGCAGCAAAATTAGCGATAATTGAACCCATTTCACTGGTAGAGCAGATCTCTTTGGCATCAAAATTGCCGATGTCTTTTGTGCGATACCCCTCAGCCAGCGCTTGTTTGATACCGTAATCAATACGGTCAGCAGCGCGATGCTCATTCAATGCAAACCGGAGCATCATCGATGCGCTGGCGATGGTCGCAATCGGATTGGCGATCCCCTGCCCCGCGATGTCGGGAGCTGAACCGTGAATCGGTTCGTATACACCGATCGCGGAACCGACCGAAGCGGACGGAAGCAGACCGATCGAACCCGAAAGCATACTGGCTTCATCGCTCAAAATATCTCCGAAAATATTCCCGGTCAGAATGACGTCAAACTGTTTCGGATCACGGATCAGCTGCATGGCCGCATTATCGACGTACATGTGGCTGAGTTCCACTTCCGGATACTCTTTTGCCACCTCTTCAACCACTTCGCGCCATAACTGGCTTACGTCTAGGACATTGGCTTTATCGACGGAGCACACACGCTTGGAGCGCTCCATCGCAATTTTAAAGGCTACGTGAGCAATCCGGATCACTTCGTCACGGCTGTAGACCATCGTGTTCCATCCCTTGTTTTCGTCGCGCCCCTTGGGCTCACCGAAATAGATGCCGCCGATAAGCTCACGTACCACCATCAAATCGACCCCTTTAACGATCTCAGGTTTCAATGAACTGGCATTGATTAGTTCGTCATATACGGTTGCCGGACGGAGATTCGCAAATACGCCGAGCTCTTTACGGAAACGGAGCAAACCGCTTTCCGGACGTTTTTCTCTGGGGAGGGTGTCCCATTTTTGGCCGCCGATGGCACCGAATAAGACGGCGTCGCTGCTCAATGAAATATCGATGGTCTCTTGGGGGAGCGGATCGCCTGTTGCATCAAAAGCGCACCCCCCCATCAATGCTTCTTTGTAATTGAACTCGATATCTTCGCACGAGGCCACGGCATCGAGAACTTTTACCGCTTCATCGATAATTTCAGGGCCGATACCGTCCCCTTTGATCAGTGCAATCGTATAGCTTTTCATCCTTATTTCTCCTGTGCGGCAATTTCTGCATTTGCGTAGTTCATCAATCCCCCGGCACTCAGCAACTCTTGCATGAACGGCGGAATGGGGGTAAAGCGATAATGTTTGCCCGTTGTAGTATTGGTGATTGTCCCTGCATCCATATCGATACTGACACTCTCCCCCTCTTTGATTTCCAAACTCTCCGGAAGCTCAAAAATCGGCAATCCCATATTAAACGCGTTGCGGTAAAAAATTCGGGCAAACGTCGGCGCAATAATAGCCGCAACCCCGGCAGCTTTAAGGGCGATCGGAGCATGTTCGCGCGATGAACCGCATCCGAAGTTTTCATCGGCAACGATAATATCACCCGGAGCCATTTTGGTTACAAATGTCGGATCGGCATCTTCCATGACGTGTTTAGCAAGCTCTTGCGGATTCGAAGTATTCAGATAACGGGCGGCAATAATGAGGTCGGTATCGATATCTTTACCGAAATTCCAAACTTTCCCTTCAATTTTTTGCATCAAACTTCCTCTGGTACGTAAAATTAAAGGGATTATAGCCTATAAGAGTTGAAAGAGTTTTAAAGCGCGGCTCCTCCTTTGGTTGCGTTTACCAAATAGCGTGATCTAAGATCTTTGTTTTGAATTTGTTAAGGTAAACAAAATCACCTCTATTATATTCTACGTGTTTAGTATATTTTTCAGAATATTTTATTCTTTTAATGAAATTATAAGTATCGGAGCTACCAACGAGGATGAAGATTGCTGTCGTTATGATCGGTTTGGTCAGTGCCCTCTTTTTTTTAACGGGATGCGATTCTACGAAAGAGACGGAGAAGGGGTCACCCTCTTCGGTCAAAAAACCGTATGAAGGGCAATCCATTGTCCTTATTGTGCCGACTCTGGAAGCGAGATTGATCCGAGGGCCGATTTTGGATGAAATCGGAGCTTTTGAGAAAAAAACGGGGGGGAAAGTTCGCGTTGTCACCCCGAGTTGGAATGAAACCATCGAAAAAATCGATCAATCCCTAAAGGATCCAAATCTGAATTATGATATTTTTGTCGTTATCTCAATGTGGAACGGAACTTTATTGGGAAATAACCACATTGAACCCATCCCCGAAGCGATCAAAAAGGAGATTGACTGGGAAGACGTTTTACCCATTTACCGCAATAGCGTTTTATCCTGGAACGGCAAAGCTTACGGACTCCCTTATGACGGCGATTGTATCAATCTTTATTATCGAAAAGATATTTTTGAAAATCCAAAGAATCGATCCGCTTTTCAAGATCGATACGGATATCCTCTGGCCCCTCCCGCAACCTGGAAAGCATTCAGAGAGGTCGCCGAATTTTTTAACGGATGGGATTGGGACGGAGACGGTAAAATCGAGTATGGAATGGCCGGGCTCAGGGTCAAAAATGATATCTCCATGCTTCAGTTTTTGGCACAAGCTGCCGCGTATGCGAAGCATCCCGACGACAAAGCCTATTATTTCGATCCGGAAACGATGAAGCCGCGTATCAACAATCCCGCATTCGTCAAAGCCCTGAATGATTATGTCGATTTTATCCGTTTCGGCCCTCCGGGTATGGCAAGTTTTGCAGGGCATGACGTCCGTAACAGTTTCGTCTCCGGGGAAGTGGCAATGGCAATGGATTGGGCAGACATGGGTATTTTTGCCGCCAACTCGCCCGTTTCGATTGTCAAAGAGAAAGTCGGCTATGCTCAGATACCGGGCTCCGATACGGTATACAATTCGAAAACCTTTACATGGGAAAAGCGTCCGAACCGTGTCTCGTCCATCAGCGGAAACTGGATGTTCCTAGTGAATAAAGATTCTAAAAACAAAGAGCTTGCGTTTGCCTTTGCGGCGCACATGACTTCGAAGCAGATGACAAAAGTGCTGACGGCAACGAACGGTACGGCCGTCAATCCCTCCCGCTATTCCCATTTCAATGACCCCTCCGCATGGAACCGTGCCGGTTTTTCAACACCGTCGGCCAAAGCGTATCTCGATGCGATCACCGTTTCGCTCTCCAATCCGAATGTTGTTTACGACATTACGATACCGGGGGCCGGAGAATATTACCAAGCGATCGACAGCTACGCCTACAAAGCGGTAATGGGAGAGCTGACACCGCAAGAAGCACTCAACCGTGCTGCTGAAAAATGGGAAAACATTACGGATAAAATGGGGCGCCGAAAACAAAGCGCCTTTTATAAATCCTCACTCAACTAATATGTTCAACACCCTAACGCTTCGGAAAATCGCCAATTTCAGTTTTGCAGCCATATTGGGGGGCTCTATTGCCGTTGGCACCTTGTTACTGTTGCTGCTGCGCGATTATGAACAGATCATCGCCGATCAACAGTTGAGCAAATCGGCGTATGAAGCCCTGTTTGTTCTGAAATACGATACGGAACGGCTCCTGACCACCTCAGATCTGGAAAAACAGACCCATACGCTCATCCAATCCAAAGAGGAGTTCAATAAACGCTTTGCTGTGTTAACCCCTTCAATCGGAGATAAAAAAGAGTGGTTTCAATTTCGAAATATCGTGTTGTCAGAACTTGAAAAAATAGAAATTCTGTTGAAAGATGAAAATTTTTCCAAACAAAATATGATGGAAAAATCACTCTTAAGACGTTTGGGGGAAGGTCTGAACGCCAACGAGAACAGTGTATATTATATCAAGATACGGGATTTGAACAATAATATCGCTTATCTGAAACAATATGAAGATTTTTTACTGGATGAACTCTACACCTTTCAGTTCAATAACACTTCACAAGCGGACAAACATATCGCCGAAGCAAAATTGATGATCATATGGGTCATCGCTATCACTTTTTTACTCCTCATCGTTTTGGCGTATATCGTCTCTCGAACGATTAAAAAAGCGGAGAACAATTTGCTGGGGATACAGGTCAACCTGAGAATTGCCCTTGCCGAACTCGAAGAGAAACAAAAAATACTGGTATCGCAAAGAGATATTCTGGAGTATTCCGCCCACTATGACTCTTTGACGGATATACCGAATCGGCTCCATTTTGTAGAGAAACTGACGCAGCTGATCGGACGCCATAAGGATACATCTGAACCGTTTGCCGTGTGGTTTATCGATTTAGACCGATTTAAAGAGATCAATGACTCTTTCGGACACAGTATCGGGGACCGCGTTTTGCAAGAGGTTGCGATCCGGCTCAATGAAGCCATCGGAAAGGAGTCCATTGCCCGATTCGGCGGGGATGAATTTGCCATTATCGTTGAAAATGCTCAGAATTTTCACGATACGGAAGTGATTATCAAACGGTTCTTGAAAATGCTAAGTGATCCGTTAATGATTGATAGTTATGAAATTTTTATCACGTGCAGCGCAGGAGCCAGCTTTTTTCCAAAAGACGCCCATAATGCCGAGGAGTTGCTTCGTAATGCCGATTCGGCCATGTATCAGGCGAAAGCAGAAGGGAAAAATACCTATAAGTTTTACACGCAGGAGATGACGCAGCGGGTTTATGAACGGTTAACACTCGAAAACAGTTTACGCAAAGCACTCTCCCATGATGAATTGATCCTCTATTATCAGCCGCAGGTGGATATGTCACGCGGAGAAATCATCGGATTTGAAGCCCTGATACGATGGAATAATCCGGAGATCGGGCTGATCTCGCCTCTTAAATTTATTCCGATTGCCGAAGAGACCGGTTTGATTATCGAAATCGGTGAATGGATCCTCGAAGAGGCGTGCCGACAAATGATGCAATGGAGATCTCAAGGGCTGAATCCGGGATACATTGCCGTCAATATTTCAGCCAAACAGCTGATCCACGGTAATTTGGAAAAAGTGGTCCCCGCTCTCTTGAAACAATACCGATGCAATCCCGATTGGATTGAACTTGAATTGACCGAAAGTATTATTATGAACAACCCGGAATATTCTAAAAATATCCTCACACAGCTTTCTGAGAGCGGTTTGAAATTGGCCATTGACGATTTCGGTACCGGATACTCCTCGTTGGCCTATCTGAAAAATCTACCCATCAATAAACTCAAAATCGATAAATCGTTTGTCGATAATCTCCCCTATAATCAGGCAGACGGTGAAATCGTCAAATCCATTATCCACCTTTGCAAAGGGCTGCAACTTAAAATCGTAGCGGAGGGGATTGAAACCGAAGCACAAGGGAAGTTTTTACTTCAAGAGGGGTGTCCAATCGCTCAGGGGTACTATTATTTTAGACCGCTTCTTGCTTCGCAAATACCGGCGTTGTTAGACTCTCCATGGGGGGGCAACAAAGGGGAAAAAAGTGAAGAGAAGGAGAAACCGTACGATTAACCCTGCTCAAAAGCTTCTCTACAAAAAATCAAAGTGTTTCTCTTCGAAAAGAGAGACGCACACATCGACCACGGCAGCATCCAACTTGACTCCACGTCCCTTTTTAATCTCATCCAACGCCGCATTGATTCCCAATGCGGCACGGTAGGGACGATGAGAGGCCATCGCTTCGACAATGTCCGCAACCGCTAAAATTCGAGACTCAAGTAAAATATTCTCCCCTTTGAGCCCGCTTGGATAACCTGATCCGTCCACCTTTTCGTGATGCTGTCGGATAATTTCAGCAATCGGCCATGGAAATTTAACCTCTTTGAGAATTTCATAGCCCACTTCGGGATGGGTTTGGATAAACAGATATTCAATCGTGCTTAATTGTCCCGGTTTGCTCAATATTTCGGCCGGGATTTTTATTTTTCCCAGATCATGAATGGATGCGGCCAAGCTTAAACCCTCAATTTTACTTTCACTCAAATCCATCTCTTTGGCAATAGCAACGGCTAATTGGGCCACACGATTTTGGTGCCCTGCCGTATAGGTATCACGTGCTTCTACCATCATGGCAATAGAACGGACCGTCCCTTCAAGACTTTCATGGAGCTGAATTATCATCTTGTCACGATCAAGATTTAATTCGGTTAAATTTCTACGAAGTCGAAGGGTATGTATACCATACGCCATATCGTCCGAAAGTTCTTTAAAAAGGCTTGATTTTTGGTTGTCGAATAATTGCGGGGATTTCGAATAGATGGCGACGGCGCCCAGGCTAACGGTATTATGAGTGAGCGGAAGAATCAGCATCGATCCTTTCATGTCATAAGGTGTTGCGGGGCAAACCTCCCGATGGCTTTTGAGATACTCGGACCATTTCGGATCGTTATCAATATCATTGATAGTAATAATGTTGTTTTGATTGATACAGATGTTGATAGGGCATCCACGGTAGATGTCACTGGTAAAATCAATTTCTTCAAGCTGCAAGATCCGCTGCTCCGAAAATGAGTAATAGTCGCATTTTATCAATTGGTCATGTTTGACATAGACACCGGCAAAATCATACTTCTCTGAACTGATAATTTCGGTGCAAATCGACGTCAGCAACGCTTTTTCACTCGTACTGCGCACCAAAAGCTCATTGCAACGGCTGATCAGTTTCAAGGTAGAATTTAATTGTACAATCTCGTTTTCTTTGTGCCGCAAGTCGGTGATATCTTCAAAGAGAAGAATCCCGAAACTGTAATCTCCGGCATTATTGAATACCGGGTAGGTGCGTGATTTAAAAATATGGCCATTATCGAGGGTAAACTCTTCTTCTGAAAATTGACCATGTTCCTGAATCCCCTCATCCATCGCTCCGTCGCGTTTGGGGAAAACTTCATAGTACGGTTTTCCGATAATCTCTTTGAACTTTTTAGCACCGGAAAGCTCTTTATACGCTTGATTAGCACGCATAATATTGTTCTCCTTATCATGGAGCATCACGCCGTCTTGGATGGCGTCAAACGCGTCCGTCCACTCTCTTTCGGCTCTTGCAATCAAATCGTTTTGCTTTTTTTCTTCCGTAATATCGTAGAGTACAACACGGTATTCAGGTATATGGTGCTCATTCTCACGTCTAACCGTCACCAAATGGGCCCAAAATAGGGTTTTATCCGCCCTTACCATTCGTACATCGCAGGATATCTCTTCCGATGATTGAATTAATTTTTGTCGATAGAAATAGTAGTTGTCCTGATCCTCTTTGTAGATGTAGTGTGAAATGGGTCTGCCGATCAGTTTGTTTCGGCTGATCCCCAAGCGTGTTGATGTTGCAAGATTGGCATTTAAAATAATCCCCTCTGTCGAAAGCGTGTAATAACTCACCGGTGCCAAATCGTAGAGATTGAAATAGTTATTCCGTTCATCATCCAGTTTATTTTGTATTTGACACAGTTCATCGTTTTGCATCTCCAATTCAATCTGATGAACTTGCAATTCGTGGAGCAACCGAGATGTCTCTTCGGGTGATATGGCTTTGCTATCATGCTGTTCGTTCGCACTGACGATCTCTTCTGCTTTATGGCGCAGGGTTTGAGTCTCATCAGCGACAGAGAGATATTTAGGCATCCGTTCTCTTTGTATTTTTTTTCGGAATCAAACGTTCCGTCGTCGCAATGGCATACATCTCTCCGGCACTGTTAACCAAAGCCGTTGATGTTATCCGAACGTCGGAAACGGAACGGTCCTTGCAAATCCGCTGTGAACTGTAGGGTTCCAAAATCTCCGAACGGCTCAACTGTTTTATTTTAAATATCTCCTCTTCCCGATCTGCTCCTGCGATCCGATCCCGCACATTCATACGCAAAGCTTCTTCTTCGCTCCAGCCATACATCCGTACGGCACCGGGATTCCAGGCCAGCATGTGTCCATCCAAATCCTGCACAGTGATGGCATCGATGGCGTCATGAACAACAATCGCCAATCGGCTCAATCTATTGGCTTTTTGGAGTTCTTCGCGCATCTGTACAATTTCGGAGATGTCGATAAAGGATATCACCGCCCCCTCAATAACGTTTTCGATAGTGCGATAAGGCTGGATGCGCATCGAATACCATTTCCCTTCGCGCGTTTGTACTTCTGCTTCTTTGGGGATCAGAGTATTTAAAACCGACTGTATGTCAGAAACAAAGGTGTCGTACCCCATCATATTGGAGGCGATATGCCCTACAGGTCTCCCTAAATCGGTGAGGATCAGGTGGATGATGTTCGTGACGGCGGGGGTGAAACGGAGAATACACAGTTTATGATCGACAAAAACTGTACCGATATTGGTCCCCGCCAGCAAGTTGTTCATATCATTATTGGCATGCGACAAATCGGCCACTTTGGTTTGGAGTTCGGTGTTGACGGTCGATAACTCTTCATTGAGAGATTGAAGCTCTTCTTTGGAGGTTTCGAGCTCTTCGTTGGTCGATTGGAGCTCCTCGTTGAGCGATTGCATCTCTTCATTATAGGATTTTAGCTCTTCGTTTGAGGTTTCGAGTTTTCGGTTGGCAATTTGAAGAAACGCCTCTTGCTCATACAGCTCTTGCTGCAGCATCGCAATCCGTTTCCCCTCATCCGTAGGTTTTGTCCCTAGGGCCGGATACTCAATCGCCCCCTCGGTGATGGAGTGCTCGGGTATGACTTCCTCAAAAATGACAATGTATAACGGAGATTCCCTCAGAGCTGTTTTCGAACTCAGATGAAGCGTCAGAGTCATCCCCAGGTTCTGTACGTGCAAAAAGTTGGAGCTAACGCTCTCATGGGATGAGATCGCGGCATGCAGTGCCATGGTCAAATCACGGCGTAGCCCCTCACGAGCCGTTTTCAAAATATTATAGACACCCATTTCGCCGGTTGGAAGTTCCAGATACATCCCCGTTCGCCCATGCAAATAGACGATATCCCCCTGCTCATTGACAATGGCGCCTGAAAGCGGTATTCGCCGTAACAGTGTTTGTTCCATCAGCTCACGTAGCGGCAGTTTCTCGGCAACATTGTTTTTTTCGACCGTTCGCATAGCAAAGGTGCGGGTAATTCCGGCATTGAGAAGTGTCCGATCCAAGAGGGTGCGCTGTGAAGTGTTCATCTCCTCTTTACACTGAAAGAATTTTGATTTTTGATCCAAAATGGTAAAAAGATTACTAAATTCTCCGATGCTTTCAGACGATCCCAGGAAAAGAATCCCCTCCGGATTGAGGGCGTAGTGAAAAAGGGGGATAATCTTTTTTTGCAAATCGGAATTCATATAGATCAGAAGATTACGGCAGCTGATAAGATCAAGTTTGGAAAACGGGGGATCTTTGCTAATGTTTTGTTCCGAAAAGATCAACATATCGCGGATGCTTTTATGGATACGGTAGCTGCCATCGGGTTCGGCTATGAAAAAACGTTTCAATCTTTCGGGTGAAATATCCGCAGCGATGGCGGCGGGATAGATGCCGCTTCGGGCAATGGCGATCGCATGCGCATCGATATCGGTGGCAAACAGTTGTACAAGAACGTTTAACTGCTGCGTCTCCATGTGCTCTTTTAGCAAAATAGCGATCGAATAGGCCTCTTCACCGGTTGAACATCCGACGCACCAGATGCGAAGTACTTCTCTTTCAGCTTTGAGGGCAAAAAGCTTGGGGAGGATCACCTCTTGCAATACAACAAACGCTTCCGGATCACGAAAAAAATTAGTGACGCCGATTAATAAATCATGAAACAGCGCCTCTACTTCGAGAGGTGTTTGCTGGAGGTATTTGACATATTCGTCAATCGATTCAATCTGATGGATGGCGAGACGCCGCTCAATGCGTCGCCCAATGGTACTGGGTTTGTATTGGGAAAAATCATGTCCGGTCTGGGAACGCAGTAGAATAAAAATTTTATCCATCATATTGTGAAATTTAGGTTGCGATCCGGTTTGGTAGCCCTCATGATTTCCAAACGTATTGACCGTATAAACGATGAGCTGATTGGCCATTTCAGAGGGAGAGAGGATAGAATCAACAAGACCCGTTGCGATGGCACTGAGCGGCATACCGTCGTACTCCGTCGTTTCAGGTGTCTGAGCCATGACCATCCCCCCCTCTTCTTTAATCGCACTTATCCCCTGAGTACCGTCACTTCCGGTTCCGGAGAGGATAATACCGATGGAACGTTCGTGCAAATCCTGCGCCAGAGAGTGAAAGAAAAAATCGATCGGCAGACGATGACCATGACCGGCTGTAGGTTCCAACAGCTGGAGGGAGCCGTTTAAAAAAGCCATATTACGCCCCGGAGGGATAATATAGACACAGTTGGGCTCCACCTTCATCCCGTCTTCAACTTCTACCACTACCATACGGGTATAACGCTGAACCAGTTCCGCCAGCATACTGGTGTGATCGGGAGAGAGATGCTGAACCAGTACAAACGCCATACCGGGGTCGATGTTTAAGGGTATCCCCGAAAAAAACGCTTCAAACGCGGCCAACCCTCCGGCAGATGCACCGATACCGACAATGGGGAAGTTGGAAACAACGGCAGGTGTAACCCGTGTCGTTTTGGCTCTATTGCGTTTTGGCACCCCTACTCCGTTTTGAGAAAATGTCTCATGCACATAATCAAGATTATAGATTAAAAAAAATTAATAAATAATATTTTTTCGCTTCATTATACTGCAAATAGCTTTATACGGCAATCGAATGTGCAGAAATATTTTTGATCTGACCTTACGCACTTTGCCCTAGCAAGTGCTTAAAAGGCAGTTTTTCTCGCGCATCTGACAGATGCGGGTAGCTTTGGGGGGGTGCAGGGGACAAATTGTCCCCGCCACTTTACGGGCTTTGCCCGAAAAGTGCGTAACATCAGTTTTGAGATCAGATGGTTACGATTTTCTCAGGAAAGAGCGCTATGGCGTATCCTCATACAAAAGATCCGCTACTAGCGTTTAAGACTGTTGGTCGTTGAAAGCATCTCATCGCTGGTCGTAATAACTTTTGAATTGGCGTCATAAGCACGTTGCGCCGTGATCAGGTCGGTCAGTTCGACAACAAGCTGTACGTTACTCAACTCGACAAATCCCTGCCGAACCGTCCCCAACCCGTTAATCCCGGGGGTCCCCTCTACCGGTTGCCCGGAGCTGTCGGTTTCGGAAAAGAGATTGTCTCCCATCGCATGCAAACCGGCCGGATTGATAAAGTTTGTCAGAGAAATTTGTCCGACTTGTGTCGATTGTGCCTGGCCGGCTTGGGTAACGCTCACGATCCCGTCCGCTCCGACACTGATATTGACCGCATCCTCCGGAATGACCACTTCGGGAATAATGGTATAACCGTCTGAATTCACCAATGTACCGTTCTGATCGATCTTGAACGAACCGTTACGGGTATACGCTTCCGCACCGCTGGGGAGTTGAATCTTAAAAAAGCCTTTTCCGGTGATCGCCATATCCAGCGGATTTTCCGTCTGTTTCAGGCTCCCTTCTGAAAAAATTTTGTTAATAGCTGTCGGGCGTACCCCCAGACCCACTTCAACTCCGGTGGGCGAGCGGGTCGTATCGCTGGTAGAGGTACCCGCATAGGTCATGACTTTGTACATCAAATCGGCAAATTCGGCACGCGATTTTTTATACCCCATCGTATTGACGTTGGCAATGTTATTGGCGGTTGTATCGATTTGAGTCTGCATCGACAACATTCCGGTAGAACTCGTATAAAGTGATTGCATCATGGTTCAGGTCTCCTTAGTTTTTACCGGCTATTTTTTGAATAGCATCGTTATTCATATCATTCATCTGCGCGTCCATCGCTTTTTGATACATTCCGACAAGACGGTTGGCCTCGATCAGCGCAACCATCTCGTTGACGGTATTGACATTGCTTTTTTCGACAAACCCCTGCATAACACTGCCGGATTGCGTCGCCGGCGTCAATGGATCATTCGGATCCGGGAGATACAGATTCTCCCCCTCCTTGATCAGCATTCGGACATTTTGCGGTTCAACCACCATGATTTTTTTACCGGCAACCATCTGATTCGAACCGGGAAGATTGGTAGCGAGCTGGCCGTTTTTATCAATCGTGACCGTTTCGTCCTGCGGATTAAGGGTGATCGTTGCCTGGGTTTGCACATAATCGCTTGGAAGAACTTCATACCCTTTTTTGGTAACGAGTTTCCCTTCGTCATTCAGCGTAAATGAGCCGTCACGTGTCAAACGGATCCCTTGCGGGGTCTTTACCGCAAAAAACTGCCCCTCTTTGCTCAAAGCAAGATCAAACGTATTGTCGGTTTTTTGCATCGAACCGAGGGTATGATCGGTATATCCGTCTACGATCATCGGGACACGGGCTAAAGAACGATTGAAATATTGGGCTGCTTCCTTCGTATTATTCGCCAACGGCAGCTCATCTTGCGCTGCTTTGTACAAACGGGCAAAGTCCCCCGCAATGAGCTGATCGCGCTTGAACCCCGTCGTGTTTGCATTGGCAAGATTGGAAGCGATGGTATCCATACGGTTGAATTGCGTTACCATTCCACCTGTTGCTGCATAATATCCGGTCTGCATTCTCTATCCTTCGGCAATATTGGAAGAATAAAGCAAACTTTGTTCCATCTTTATATCAGATATTACGCACTTTCCGGGCAAAGCCCGTAAAGTGGCAGGGACGGCCCAGCCGGCACTTCGTGCATCGGCTTGGGTTCCAAAGCTAAAAAAGCCAAGCAGTTGGCTTTTTTGACGCTTTTCACCCATACAACCCCCTAAAGCTACCCGCATCTTCCGGATGCGGGAGATTACTAACCTTTTCGCACTTGTTTAGACAAGCTGCGTAAGGTCAGTTTATATCTTAAGAACATTGGAAAATCCCAAACATTATCTTAAGAAATATTTCGGTATAATCCACCTCTTTTAAACCGCAAGGGAGTCCTCCGACAATCATGAGTGCCAAAGATCTAAATAAACATCTCGAAACCTTATTTACCGAACACAAATCCAAAAATTGTATCACCTATGAGACAATCGTTGAACCGTTCGATAAACAACCGACCCTTGCCCAAGCCAAAAGCGTTTTAAAATTGGCTCAAAAACATAAAATTTGCCTTTTCACCTCTTCTGAACATGCAAAAATGCTCAATCAGCAAGAGGCAGCGGCCAAACGGGCCGCACAGCTCAAATACATCGAAGAAGCGAGCAATGAGGAGTTTGACATTCTCAAGCAGCATGAATTGCTTGAGTGGTCCCGTTCCGACTCTCCCGTACGGATGTATTTGCGTGAAATGGGACAGATCCCTCTCTTAACCAAAGAAGAAGAGGTTGAGATCTCCAAGCGGATGGAGATGGGAGAAGGGATCATTATTGATGCAATCTGCTCCGTCCCCTATCTGATCGATTTTATCCTAGACTACAAAGATCCCCTTATTAATCGGGAACGACGGGTCAAAGAGCTTTTCAAAAGCTTCGAAGAAGAGGAAGGGGACGATCATGATGATGATGAAAATGATGATGACAGCGACGATACGGACGCTACTGACAAAGCCCCTTCCGCAAAAGACCGAAAACGGGTAGAAAAAGTCATAACCTCTTTTAAAGCGCTTGAAAAAGCGAAAAAAGATTGGGTCAAAGCAACCGAAAAGATGCTTGAAGAGTGTTCTATCGATGAGATGGACGGAGAATATGTCCTTTTCTTTATGAATGTCAGTTTCAAGAAGAAAATGCTCAAAGATGCCCTTCTCGATCTGGGACCTACCTCCAAACTGATCAATGAGCTTGTCCGTTCAATGGAGACGGCGCTTCGAAGCGACGAGGGATTTGACCGTGAGCTGAAACGTCTGGAATACAAGCTTCCCCTCTTTAACGATCAGCTGAAAAAAAATCACACCCTGATTTTGGCCAAAATCTGTGATTTGACGAAAGAAGAGATCGCGACCAAAGTCCCCGAAGCCACCATGGTCAGCACCTATATGGAGATCAAAAAGCTGATCCAGACCAAAGAGGCTTCCAAGGGGGGCTTCAATATGGAGCCTGAGAAATTGGCCGATATCCTCGAGCAGATCAAACGGGGGAAAAACATCTCCGAAGTTTCCAAAACCCGTATGGCGAAATCAAACCTCCGTCTCGTCGTCTCGATCGCCAAACGCTACACGAACCGAGGCCTTCCGTTCCTTGACCTAATTCAGGAGGGGAACATCGGTTTGATGAAAGCGGTCGATAAGTTCGAATACCAAAAAGGGTACAAGTTCTCGACCTACGCGACCTGGTGGATCCGTCAGGCGATCAGCCGGGCCATCGCCGATCAGGCGCGAACGATCCGTATCCCGATTCACATGATCGAGACGATCAACCGGATCAACAAGATTATGCGCAAACATCTCCAGGAACACGGAAAAGAGCCGGATGTCGAAACCATCGCGGAAGAGGTCGGTTTATCGGTCGAGAAAGTTAAAAACGTTATCAAAATAACCAAAGAGCCGATCTCTCTTGAAGCCCCGATCGGAAATGAAGAAGACGGACGTTTCGGGGATTTCATCGAAGATAAAATGTCGATCTCTCCATCCGATGCCGTACTCAAAGACGACCTTAAGGTACAAATCGAAGGGGTACTCGAACAGCTCAACGAGCGGGAAAAAGCGGTTATCAAAATGCGTTTCGGAATTATGGAAGACGAGAGTGACCGAACCCTCGAAGAGATTGGCAAAGAGCTTAATGTGACCCGCGAACGTGTTCGTCAGATCGAAAGCAGTGCGATTAAGAAACTCAAACACCCGAAAGTGGGTCGTAAACTGAAAAACTATATCGAGGACTAATGACATTCGATCAGCAATGGATTGAATTTGATTTCAATCCGTTTATCCTATTTAACTCAAGCGGTAAAATTGTCTCACTCAACACCGAAGCACAGTATCTTCTCGGTGCGATTGATGGCTCCGCGATTTACAAGATTGCCACGACGTATGCCAACTCTTCCTTCGGTTTTAAAACCACATTTCTGGAACTGGAATTCGGCCGATTCAAGTTTTTCGGGATAACGGTCGGTTACGAGGACGAAGAGCAGATCGGAATCCGTCTCTATCAGCTCCCCTCTTTTCAGTTTACCAAACAAAAGCCCGAAGGGCAATTGGTCAATATTTACACCCTAATCGACCTGTGTATCAGCTCCAACTCTATCGGAAGCCAAACCAAATACACCAAAGAGCTTGACCCGACCATTCCGGAGATTCGTCTTCAAACGGAACTGTTCATCAAACTGCTGAACAAAATATACCTCTCTATGTCCGGAAATGAAAAGATCGTTACGCGTCTCTTTTTCCGTGTCGGGGA
Organism: Sulfuricurvum sp.; assembly: GCF_023229695.1. Classification (GTDB taxonomy): domain Bacteria; phylum Campylobacterota; class Campylobacteria; order Campylobacterales; family Sulfurimonadaceae; genus Sulfuricurvum. Next base: position 82,675 of record NZ_JALNYS010000008.1, on the reverse strand, counting down.
GCATATTAAATATGAAGGGGAAAAACACTCCCTCTTCTCCATTGAGGTGATTTCCGAATCCATCAACCGTAAATACCTCTCCGAAATCAGCCAGCTTGCGGAAAAGAATAATCTCTTTACCGATGTCAAAGAGACAAAAATTATGATCAATATTCCGATGATTGTGAAATAAAAAGGTCTCGCGCGATCAGGTAACCGAGGGCTATTCCCGCCGCAAGCCCTACGAGATAGGGCAATACCGATAAAGCATGATTGTTTTGCAGCGCAATAAATCCCAAAACTAAAAACGCATACGGAATCAGACGGTAAACCGATACCCATGCCGAAACGTTTTTTGTCGTATTTTGGATGACGTTGCCCTTTTGGCGGGCTTTTTCCGCTTTGATCATGGCTTTGATATCGGTGATCTCTTCCATCCGCTCTTCTTCGTAGAGATCGTAAGGATCGTCCATCATATCGATTATGTCTTTGTTATCTTCGAGATCGACCTCTTCAGTGCGTTGTCGGATCATATTCCGGTACGAGTAGAGTGAACCGGCCACGATAAGCATCGACGACATCATCGCTACCGTAAAATTGAGATAACTTTGCGTCGAAAGGAGTAGCAGCGCCAAAGCGGCTCCCTGTGCCCCTAGAAAAAGGGCAAGAGGTTTTTTAATCCTCGTCATCATCGTCATCGTCCTGTTTTTTCCCCATATTGTATCGCGGATCTTTAGCCAGTTTTTCGAACTCTTTGTACTGCTTGCTGTAGGCTTTAAATACATTCATAAATGCGGCGGCAATACCGATGGCAACACCGATCCACAATAACCAGTCGATACCAAAAAGTTTTTTTAATCCCAAGCCGATAGCCACACCGATCAATACGGCCACTACCATCGAAATTCCCAGAGAGAGGCTCTCTGCCCCTTCGATGATCGGTTTTATCCTCGGCTTTTGTTCTTCACTTTCCATTGACATCCTTTATACACTGTCGAAACAAGGTTCCGACACTTTTATAATTCTTTGAAAATTTTGTCCGCTGCGGCAATGGTCTCTTCGATCATTGCGTCGGTCGTTGCGCTGCAGATGAATCCGGTCTCAAACTGCGAACAGGCAAAATAAAACCCTTCATCCAGCATCGCTGCATGAAAACGGGCAAAACGGTCCGTATCGCTCGTCAGTGCATCGGCAAAATTGGCAATATGATTTTCCGCGAAGAAAAATCCGAACATCGAACCGCGCACATCGGTTTGTAAGGGGATGGCGTTCTCTTTTGCCGCATTGGCAAACCCCTCCGTCAACCGCTTGGCCCGTTCTTCGAGAACCGTGTAAAGGCGGGCGTTGGATTTGAGTTTGCGGATCGCCGCAAGCCCCGCCGCCATGGCTACTGGATTGCCGCTGAGTGTCCCCGCCTGATAGACCCCCCCCTCGGGTGAGAGGTGAGCCATAATGTCGCGACGGCCGCCGAATGCGCCGACGGGCATACCGCCGCCGATCACTTTGCCCAGCGTTACAAGATCAGGCTTGGTCCCCGTGATGCTCTCGGCTCCGTGCAAGCAGGCACGAAATCCGCTCATCACTTCGTCAAAAATCAAAAGGGCACCGTATTCGTTACACACCGCGCGCAGCTCGGCGAGAAAATCTTTGGTTGCCGGAACGAGACCCATATTCCCGGCTATGGGCTCGATGATAACACAGGCGATTCCCGGGCTGTCGGCGAAACATTGGCGAACCGAGTCGATGTTATTGTATTCGGCCAACAGGGTGTGCTTCGTAAAATCGGCCGGAACCCCCGGTGAACTCGGCGTACCGAACGTCACCGCCCCCGAACCTGCCTGAACCAAAAGCGCATCGCTGTGACCGTGGTAGCACCCGGTGAATTTCACGATATCGTCACGCCCCGTAAAACCGCGCGCAAGACGGATCGCACTCATGACCGCTTCGGTACCGCTACTCACAAAGCGGATTTTTTCGATGGAATCGTAAATGGAGATGATCAACTCGGCCAGCTCACTCTCAGCTTCCGTCGGCGCTCCAAAGCTCAATCCCCGTTTAACCGCATCAATAACGGCATTTTCAATGCTTTCGTCGCGGTGACCGAAAATCAACGGCCCCCAGCTCTGAACATAGTCCACATAACGGTTGTTATCGATATCAATCAGATATCCACCCTCTCCGCTTGCAATGAAGCGGGGGATACCGCCGACACTTTTAAAGGCACGAACAGGGGAGTTTACGCCGCCTGGAATCAATTGTTGGGCTTTTTCAAAAGCGCTCTGAGAGTGTTCAATGCTCATAAGACAATCCTAGATACGTTAAAGTTATTCGATATTATAATATCTAAATGCTTTGGAGTTGCCTATATGGCCAATGTACGATAAAATTGCGTAAAAACGAAGGTTCTTTATGGAATTTCACATCGACGCCACCTGCGGCAACGCGCGCGCCTGCACCATCACGACGGCACACTCCACGATACAGACGCCGATCTTTATGCCCGTAGGGACCGTCGGGAGCGTCAAGGCACTCGACATGGCCGACATGACCGAGATCCTCGGAACCCAGATCATCCTTGCCAACACCTATCACATGTACCTGCGTCCCGGAGATGAGACAGTAGCCAAACTGGGAGGTCTGCACGGCTATACGACCTACCCGAACAGCTTTCTGACCGACAGCGGGGGATTTCAGGCATTCAGCCTCAGCGATATCTCCAAACCGACCGAAACGGGGATCGAGTTTCGCAGTCACATCGACGGAAGCAAGCACTTTTTCACCCCCGAAAAAGTGATCGATATCCAAAACAACCTGAACAGCGATATTATGATGATACTCGATGATCTCGTCGCCCTTCCCGCGACGCAGGAACGGATTAAAAAATCGATCGAGCGGACGACCCAGTGGGCGAAGCAGTCCATCGATTACCATCGTAACAATCAGACCAAGGGGATCGGGATCGACCAAAATATTTTTGCGATCATTCAGGGGGGGACCGATCTCAATTTCCGTACCCGGTCCGCCGAAGAGCTCTGTGCGATGGATTATGACGGATTTGCGATCGGCGGACTCTCCGTCGGTGAAACAAATCAGTTGATGTACGACACGGTCGAGCATACAACGCCGCTGATGCCGACCAATAAGCCCCGCTATCTGATGGGGGTCGGAACTCCCGAAGACCTCGTCGAAAACATCGAGCGGGGGGTCGACATGTTCGACTGCGTCATGCCGACCCGCAACGCCCGCAACGGTACCCTCTTTACCTCATTCGGAAAAGTCAACATCAAAGGGGCCGCCTACAAGTTCGACAGCGAGCCGATCGATCCCGCCTGCGACTGCTACACCTGCCGCCGCTACAGCCGCGCCTATCTTCACCACCTTTTCCGATCGCGTGAGATCACCTATTTTCGCCTCGCATCGCTCCATAATCTCCACTATTACCTGTCGTTGGTCGCTCAGGCACGGGATGCGATCATTGCCGGAAAATTTCTCGAATTTAAAAAAGAGTTTTACGCAAAACGGGGAAAATAGCCCTTGATTAGGTTTTATTTAAACGAAACTGCCGTATCATAAAAACACCTATGATTTAGCAGGTCGGGCCTCTTTGAATTCCTGAATCATCTATTTTGGGGTACAATAATAGGCTCAACACCTATAAGCTGTTTTAATTAGACATATCAACTATATAGCAAAGGATTCTCATGCCCAATCATCGCCCCAATATGTTATTCGGAGTCAATATCGACCATATCGCCGTATTGCGCGAAGCCCGTAAAATCAATGATCCCGATCCGTTAATGGCTCTCTCCATCTGTGCCCAAAACGGAGCCGATCAGATTACGATCCATTTGCGCGAAGATCGCCGCCATATCCATGATGAAGATGCCCGTCGGATCATCGCCTCTTCCCCCCTTCCGGTCAATCTCGAATGTGCCATTGATCCCTCTATCATCGATATCGTCTCTGCATTACGTCCCCATCGTGCCACCCTAGTCCCTGAGAAACGCGAAGAGGTAACCACCGAAGGGGGGCTTGATATCGCAGGGAGTTTTGATGCCATAGCCGGTGCGATCGAAAAGCTCAAAGCTTCAGAAATTGAGATCTCCCTGTTTATCGATCCGACACGTGATGCGATAACGTTATCGGAGCGCTTAGGGGTTCAGTGGGTAGAACTGCATACCGGAAGTTATGCAAATCTTTATGCGATGCGCCACAGCTCTCTTCCCCACTCCCACCATGCGATCGAATCGCTGAACCTTAGCCGCTCCGAGTTGGATGGACGGCTGGAACAAGCGTACGGAGATATTGTGGAAGCGGCCAATTATGCCCGTTCGCTTGGGCTTAAAGTAGCTGCAGGGCACGGACTTAATTATCAAAACGTCACCGCCATTGTCGGCATTGATACGATCGAGGAACTCAATATCGGTCAGAGCATCATTGCGCGTTCGGTGTTTACCGGACTCGCCACTGCTATCAAAGATATGAAAGTATTATGCAAACGTTAAAAACCATCGCCATCAGCGTCGGAGATCTCAACGGCGTAGGATTTGAAATACTCTTAAAGGGGCATGAAACTATCCTTGCAGTGTGCCGTCCCCTCTACTGTATCAGTCGTGCAATGGCGCAGCAGGCTGCCCATTTACTGGAAAGAGGGCTGCCGGATACCTTTGTTTGTCACGAGGTTGCCGGTGAGTTTACGATCCGTCCGGGGGTAGTGTGTCCGCAAAGCGGCCGTTACAGCTATGATTCGTTTCTCTGTGCCATTGCTTTGGCCACTTCGGGAGAAGCAGACGCCATCACTACCCTTCCGATCCATAAAGAGGCGTGGATGATGGCCGGTCTCCCGTATGTCGGACATACCGACGCTTTACGTGATTTACTCCACTCCGATGCGATCATGATGCTGGGATGTGAAGAGCTTTACGTCGCCCTTTTTACGGAACACATCCCTTTGCGTGAGGTTCCACAGCACATTCAGACGGATAAACTATACGATTTTTTACTCCGGTTAAACCGTACCCTTCAACGTTCCCCCGTTGCGGTTTTGGGCCTAAATCCCCATGCCGGAGACAACGGTGTGCTGGGAGATGAAGAGCGTCTCATTGAGGAGGCGATAGAGCGGGCAAATAGCGCTATCGGAAAAGAGGTTTTCCAGGGACCTATCGTTCCGGACATCGCATTTACCCCCAGAAGCCGTGCCTATTTTAAAACGGTCGTGGCGATGTACCACGATCAGGGGCTTGCTCCGCTTAAAGCGCTCTATTTTGACGAAGGGATCAATGTATCGCTTGGGCTCCCCCTAATCCGAACTTCCGTCGATCATGGGACGGCATTTGATATTGCGTATCAGAACAAAGCCCTCGGGCTAAGTTATACCAATGCGATTAAAGCAGCACTTACATTTCAGGTAGTGGAGTAACTATGGAACAGAGCGGGGAGTTCTCTTTTTTTACGAATTTAGTCCATCCGAATTTTGATACACAGACCTTTCGGAGTATTTTTATAAAAGCTGCCTGGAAAGTGTATACTGAATCCGTAAAGAATCCTGTACCCATCAAAGAGTTTCAACTCATCATAGTGCCGCTCTTTGATGCCCTGTTTTTTGCTAAAGAGAAAAAAATTTTAGAAGAGATGAAAGGGGTTCACAATCTCCTCCAAACCTCTGAAGCGATCGAACCGTTTTTGAGCGATGTTTTTTACATTGTCTTGAGTTATTATGTCAAATCTTTTTACGGTACCGGCGGCGAATGGGGGAAAATTATCGCATTCACCAATACAATCGAAAGATTTATAGCCTATGTTGTCGATAAGAGCGGCCATGATGAGACATTGTTTATTTTTGAAGACACCCTTATCAATGCTTTGGAAACGCTCCGGCAACACAATGAACCGATTATGGTGTTAAATACCTATTACGGTGTTCCGATCCAATATAAAGCCAAAATTGTCCATACGGATACCCAAAGCGTTATTATTAAAACGCATCCGATTCAGGAGACAGCCGCCCTTTTGCAAAACGGCATCTATCTCCTTAAAAACGGTCAGTTTGTGAATGATGTGTATGCCGCCGTTAGCACCAAGATGATCAACGGGGAGCGGTTTCTTGAACTCAACCGCTTTGATCAGCTTGAAACCTCCCTCTTCCATCGGCAAAGCATCCGCGTGCAGCCCTCAAAGCCTTTTGATATTCTCCTCACCTCCAATGGCACCCATCTCAAATTTGAGCTGTTTGATATTTCACTCGGCGGTCTTGCCGCAATCGGAAAAGAGCTCTATCCCCTTGCGATAGATTCCAATGTGATCCTCCATTTCCCTCAAGAGGTAATGGGACATGCCAATGCGATCAGCGGAAAGTTTATTTTCAAATCTTCCTATGAGAGCGGGTACAAATACCATTTTAAAATGAATCTCACCCCGCAGCAAGAGGATGAGCTTGGCAAATACATTGCCAAGAGAGAGCATGAAATCATCAAAATGTTGCGCGATGAGATTGTATAACCTTAAGAGAGACGGTCTCGATAATCCTCGTATCCGAATTCATGAACCATCTTTAATCTCCCCTCTTTGGTCCAGATGGCGAGGGAGGGGAGCTTGATCCCGTTAAACGTCGTATTTTTTACAAACGTATAGTGGATCTGATCTTCAAAAATAATTTTATCCCCGACCTGTAACGGCGCATCAAACGAGTAGTCTCCCATAATATCCCCTGCCAGACAGGTATTTCCGCCAAATCGGTACGTGTACGGTTTCTCTCCGGGCTCACCGGCACCGCGAACGGCGGCCCGATAAGGCATCGCTAGCGTATCGGGCATATGCGCTTCGGCTGAAGAATCCAAAATCGCCACACTCATCCCGTTATGGACGATATCCAGGACCGATGCCACCAGCGGCCCCGTCTGCCATCCCACCGCTTCACCCGGTTCCAGATAGACGGTAATATCGTTATGCCGCTTTTTAAATTCCCGGATCACTTCGATCAAACGCTCCACATCATAATCGGCTCGGGTGATATGGTGACCTCCGCCGAAATTGATGTATTTCATCCCATCGATATAAGCGCCGAATTTCTCCTCGAACGCCGCCAAAACCCCCTCCAGTGCATCGACATTTTGTTCACACAGTGCGTGGAAATTTAATCCGTCAAGCTTGGAGACGATGGAGGGGTCAAAATTGGCCGCCGTTGTCCCCAATCGGCTAAAAAGTCCGCAAGGGTTATACAAATCGACCGGAGAGGAGGAGTACTCCGGATTGACGCGCAGCGAGACCGAAATTTTCGGATTGAGCGCTTTAACCCGATCATAATAGCGGTGGAACTGGCTGGGGGAATTAAAAACGATATCGTCGCTGATACGGGCGATCTCGTCAATCTCTTCATCTTTGAATGCCGGCGAATAGGTGTGCACCTCTTTATTCATCTTCTCTCGGGCCAGTTTTGCCTCATGAAGACCGCTGGCGGTGCATCCGTGAAGATATTGGCCGATAAGATCAAAAGTTGACCACATGGCGAACCCTTTGAGCGCAAGGATGATCTTGGCTCCCGATTCGCGCTGCACGCGCTGTAAAAGTTGAAGATTGTTTTCTAAAAGAGCCTCTTCGCAAATATAGCACGGCGTGTGGGGTAACTGTGTAAGATCAATGGTACTCATCGGTTCATCCTTGTTTTATTCGCGTGATTGTACCATAGAGTTATTTCGGCAGAAACTTTGAAGTCAGAAAAAAGGAGAGCTTACGCTTTTCAGGCTGTTTCATTTCCTCCGGTCACCTTGATATGCCAGGGCTCATAGCGGACACCGAAAGGGTTGTTGCTGGTATAGCGTATCGTGATATACCCCTGATCGTACAGTTTTTTAAAGACATCGGTCTCTTGAAACCGTTCGGTAAAATTGTACTGTCCGTAGCCCGCTTTGCCGATATCAAAATCCCCGACGCTGTGGAAAGTGAATCCGGGAGGGGCAATGGACGTTGAAGTGGCGCGCAGATCTCCCCCTTCATTGACCATCTTTTTCATAAAAAGGTAGAGCTGTTTTACCGGTGCACGTACCCCGGATGTGAGAATGACGTCGTTGCCCAGAAGTTTTTTGATGCTCGTATATTTCTCTATCGCGGCACCTTTTAGGAGAAAATGGCCCGTTTTACTGATGTACTGCAAATCGCTTTTGGGGGTGACGGCGGTGAGACTGGGGACTGTACGTTCGCCGTAAAACCCGTAACGGCGGGGATCACCGTAAAAAATGGCTTCAATGTAGCCGATTTCGGATTGGTTCAGGGGCTTGTTGCAATAGTGTGCCACTTTCAGCATCTCATCAAAACTGATCGCATTGAACTGAACGTACCCCACCCGATCTTGGACCGTATTCAGTTTATCCAACAACGAAACGGTTGTTCGGGTCGCTCCGCTGCGTACTATCGTATCGTCAAACTCTTCCGTCATCCCAAAGGCAATACTGCTGCCAAATAGCGCGGTGTAGGCTAAAAATGATCGTCTATCCATCTTTTCTGTTGCTCTTTATCTATCAAAATTGTCTAATTTATTCTATATCGTAAAATATTACCTTAATTTGTAGCGATTATGGGGAAAAAATTGTGTAAAATAGAGCCCACATACCTAAAATCGTTAAATAAGGTCTAATATGGTCCCTCAATACTGTATTCAAATCGCAAAAGATGCTATCGGAGCCTGTTTGGAGGGTCGAAAAATCGATAAAGGTTCTCTCCTCTCTATCCATCCCGAACTCTCTGAAAAAAAAGCCACCTTTGTCACCCTGACCCTCCATGGCCATTTGCGCGGATGCATCGGGTCTCTGATAGCCCATCGCCCGTTATTGGACGATCTGATTTCCAATGCCGAGTCTGCCGCATTTCATGATCCGAGGTTCCCTCCTCTGAATTCAGCGGAAGCCGATGCGATACAAATCGAAGTTTCCCTTCTCACTGATCCTCAATCGGTAGAATACCGGGATGAAGATGAACTCAAAAAGATTATTCGACCCGGAATTGACGGCGTTATACTCCGGTATGGAAATCATCAAGCCACTTTCTTGCCGCAGGTATGGGAAGAGCTAAATGATTTTGAAACGTTTTTTGCCCATCTGGGGATGAAAGCGGGGATAAATGCTAATCCGATAGCGTACCATCCGGAAATTTATACCTATCAGGTTGATAAGATAAAAGAAAATTGATCGAAAGAAAACAAGGGTGCAAGTCGCTTTAAGAAATATTTACCTACAATGACAATATATAAGGGTTGATAATGATTGAAACAGATGTTTTTCTTGGGAGACAACCGATTTTCAATAACGAAGGGAGCTGTTTCGGATACGAACTTCTCTATCGTAACGAAGGGTCAAACAGCGCGGTAATCTCGGATGATGCCAAAGCAACGGCCCGCGTGATCATCAATCTGATCCATAATTTGGGATTTTCCTCCATCATCGGGAAAAAAATTGGATTTATCAATATCGATGACCATACGATTCTCAGTGACGCCCTCCTCTCCCTCCCTAAAGAGAACTTTATCTTTGAAATTTTAGAGTATACGAAAATGTCCGTAGCCATTGTCGAAAAGGTTCAGCGTCTGTATGAGATGGGGTACCGCTTCGCCTTGGATGATTTTTGCTGCAAGAGTGAGAACTTTGAGTATTTCAAACTCCTCTTTCCCTACATTGATATTATTAAAATTGATCTATTGCTCATCCATGATTACAGCATCGAGGAGATTGTCAATCAGTTTAAATCGTATAACGTTAAATTGCTGGCCGAAAAAGTTGAAACCATGGAGATGTTTGAGCGGTGCAAGCAATCAGGATTCGATTATTATCAAGGCTATTTTTTTGAAAAGCCGACCGTTATCACCGGCAAGAAAATCGAACCCTCCTTGGGAAATGTTATCGATCTGATCAATACCTTTCATGATACCTCCGATATCGACACCCTCACCCATAAATTTTCGCTTTATCCTGAAGTAACCTTCAATCTATTACGATACGTCAACTCGGCGGCTTTCCTCTTTTCCCATGAGATTACCAGTATCAAACAGATTCTCATCTTATTGGGCCCCTCACGTTTGCGCTCGTGGCTGGGACTGTTTTTGTACGCCGGAACCGAAAATCGGCTCTTTAAAGAGGCTATTTTTGATGCTGCCAAATTCAGAGCAAAAATGATGCACGATTTGGCCAAGGCCTGCGGCAAGCCCGAATTGGCGGATGAGGCGTTCTTGACCGGAAGCCTCTCTTTGATCGATACCTATTTGCAGATTCCCATGGAATCCATTATTGAAAATATCCAGCTCAGCCATCCGATCAATGAGGCCCTTTTATCGCATAAGGGCTATCTGGGACGGTTACTGAGCGTAACCGAAAAATTGGAAACCAGTGAGAAAATTCAAACGATTATCGAGTATTTGGCCCCTAAAGTCCATCTCACCTCTCAGCAACTTTATACCATCTATTTGAATGCCACCCGCTATGTTGTCGAGACATAAACCAATTGGAGGAACACTGATGAAAAATCGAACCATGAGCGTCGCCGGGAGCTTTTACCCTGCCGACACGGAATCCATCGGAGAGATGATTCGCCGTTTTAATCACATTCTGGAGCAGTCACAAGAAGCGGTATGGCGATATAATACCCTCGTCACCTATGCCGTTATCGTCCCCCATGCCGGATGGGTCTACTCAGGCTTTACCGCGAACATAGCCTATCGGATCCTCGCCGGTTCACCGGTGGACACCATTGTCGTTATCGGTCCCTCCCACCGTGTCGGATTCGGAGGGATCAGCGTATCGGATAGCGATAAATATCAGACTCCGCTGGGCGATTTGAACGTCGACCGTGATTTGGTAGGATTATTGCAAGAGCGATTCGGTGTCATCAGCTATCCTCAAGCCCATCATGAGCACAGTACCGAAGTTCAAATGCCCTTTATCCGGCACTATTTTCCGGAGGTGAAGATAGTGGAATTGGTTTACGGCGATTGCGATCCCGCTTTAATCGAACCGATCATCTCCTACCTGCTGCAATATCAAAAATACGGTGTGGTTATCAGTACCGATTTAAGCCATTTTCATCCGCTTCATACGGCTAATGTCATCGATCAGCGGTGTCTGAGCGCCGTAGAGCGGATCGATACCGCTCTGCTTGGCGAAGGGTGTGAAGCGTGCGGTATTATCGGTGTGGAAGCGATGCTGCTGGCGGCACAAAAAGGGAATCTGGAAAGTGCGGTGCTTGATTACCGCACCAGTGCCGATGCCTCCGGGGAGACGTCCCGTGTTGTCGGGTATATGAGTGCGTTGTTTCAGGAAAAACTGTGGTGATCACGATTTAAAGTAATGGGAGGAGGAAAGAAGATCAGCGGTGCAACACCGCTGCGGGGAGAAGAACGCTTAAACGTCCATCTCGATAACGTTCCAAGGGAGCCCCTGGGTATTCATCTCGTCCATAAAGAAATCGGGATCCATCTGTTCCATATTGAACACACCGATGCCGCTCCATTTTCCTTCGACCATCAGCTTCGCACCGATCACCGCAGGGACACCGGTCGTGTACGAAACCCCCTGCGATTTGACTTCGGCGTAGCACGCTTCGTGATCTTTCACCTGATAGATGTAGATTTTACGCTTTTTGCCCTCTTTGAGCCCTTCGGCTACGATACCGATATTGGTTTTCCCTTTGGTACGAGGGCCCAGTGATGCCGGATCGGGGAGGAGGGTTTTTAGAAATTCGATCGGAACGATCTCCATCCCTTTGTGCATGACCGGCTCAATCCCTAGCATACCGACGTTTTCAAGGCATTTCATATGGGTCAGATAGCTTTGTCCGAACGTCATAAAAAAGCGGATTCGCTTAAGCCCTTTGATATGTTTGACCAATGACTCCATCTCTTCGTGATAAAGGAGGTAGCTGTCTTTGGGTCCCACTTCGGGATAATCCCACACCTGCATGATCTCCATCGGAGCCGTCTCGATCCACTCGCCGTTCTCCCAGTAGCGCCCTTTTGCACTCACTTCGCGCAGATTGATCTCGGGATTGAAGTTGGTCGCAAACGGGTAGCCGTGGTCCCCCGCGTTGCAGTCGAGGATATCGATCGTATGGATCTCGTCAAAATAGTGTTTTTGGGCATACGCACAAAATACGTTCGTCGCACCGGGATCGAATCCGCTTCCGAGCAGTCCCATGATTCCCGCCTCTTTGAACGCGGTGTCTCTCTCCCACTGGAGTTTGTATTCGAACTTCGCTTCGTCCGGATGTTCGTAGTTAGCGGTATCGAGATAAGGGGTTTTTGTCGCGATACACGCATCCATAATTGTCAGATCCTGATACGGAAGAGCGACATTGATCAGAATATCGGGATTGAATTTATGGATAAGATCGATGACCTCTTGTGTATTGTCCGCATCTACGGTTGTGATTTCGAGTGCACCTTCGGGCAATTCGCTTTGGATCTCTTCGCAGCGTCCGATACTTCGGCTTGCCAAAATGATACGATCGAATACATCGTTGTTCATGACACATTTATGTGCCACGACGCGCCCTACTCCGCCGGCGCCGATAATGAGTGCTGTTGCCATTGCAAAACCCCTGAAAATAAAGATAGTGTAATTATAGGTAAAAATCTCTTACGAAAATGTTACAGAAAAAATGCGTGGTAAAGGGTCAATCCCCAGATCGTCGCCATCATCCCCAACGCGATGAAGACCAGTCCCGCACCCGCATCTTTGGCACGCTTGGCCAGTTCATGATGGTCAAAGGTCACCAAATCGACGGTCCGCTCTATGGCACTGTTAATAATCTCCGCAATGACGGGGATAAAAAGGGAGGCGGTTAAAACCGCACTGTGGATATAGCTCAAAGGTAAAATCCATGCAGCGGCCAATCCCCCCAGAAATACTAGAATCTGCAAACGAAACGACGGTTCATTTCGGGTCACTTCGACCAACCCTTCGAGGGCGTAGCCGGTGTTTTTAAATAACGTATATTTGGGCTTATTGAGTGCCATATCTCTCCTTTAGAGTCATAATCGCATTATACACCGTTTCCGGATCGCTTTGAATCGAAATCGGATCGCCGTAAATGACCCGAACGTTGCGCCGAAACCAGGATCGTGAGGGGCTATGGCGGTGCGCTGATCGTGAAAAAACGCTTCCGTAAATCCCGTCGATGTAAAAAGGGACAATCACCCCCTCCTGATGGGCGGCAATTACCCGATAACCGGGATATATTTTCCCGATCTCTCCGTCATGGCTGATGGACCCTTCGGGAAACAGAGCAATGATATCACGGTTTTGCAAACGGATACGGGCATGTTTAAAGGCCTCTTTTGCTCCGGTAGAGGAGATGGGGATCACCTCTCCGATTTTCATGACCGGACGGATAAACGGCTTTTCGTAAATGGAACGCTCCATCAGGTAGCGGATACGCCGCTCTACCCCTACCTGTACCAGTATCCAGTCGATCCAGCTGATATGGTTCCCCAGCATCAGTACGGCTCCCGTCCGGGGGACATTATGAGGGTGGAGCGGAATGATGTTGTAACGCAACGCAAGGAGCCATTCAAAAAGGAGCCAGATAAAGTAATCTTTGTACCGAATCACGGTCCCGATACTCAGCAAAAGCGAAACACCCAGCATCCCATAAAAGATCCAGAGTGCTTCAAATCCGAAATACGCCGACAGGGTTGTCAGAAGAAGGGCTGCGACCATACAGACATTTTGGACCCAATTGTTCCCGGCCAGAACAAACGGCAAATGGGCACTCGGCGTATCCGACTGGATCAAGGCGTTCAAAGCGACGATGAGCATTGCTCCCCCGATACCGAAACCAAAAAATGTCGCGCCGATCATCCTCAAATCGTGGGTATTCGGTAAAATCATCAATGTCACGGTAAGGATCATCGCTCCCAGGACAATAAGACCTTTGTGAAGATAATGGCGTGAAATCCGAGTCGCTATCACCGATCCTATAATAATGCCCACCGCAGCCAGCGCCATAAGCCCCTGAACGACAATCGTATTCTGGATCCCCAAAGTACTTTTGGCATAGGCACCGAAAGAGGCCAGAATGACCTGAGAAATAGACCAGAAAAGGGACAAAAAGAGGATCGCTTCAAAAATTTCCCGTTTTCGGCGGAGCAGAAGCCAGTTTTTGCCGAAATATCGCCCTGTAAGATATTTATGAAAATCGAAGGTGACGTCCGATGAAGCCGCAACCTCTTTGACACGTAAAAGGAGTAAACATTCGACAATACTCCCCCCTACCAAGAGCCATCCCAACGGGGCAATCTGATAGAGGATATCGGCTTCGCTAGCGTATGGTGAAGTGAGGGCGTTTTCAAACAATACCGTATACACAATAATCCCCGACAAGATCGCCACCGTCGTAAACGACTGAACAATCGCATTCAGGGCACTGATCTTTTTTTCTCCGGCCAGCTCTTTGATGTATCCGTATTTAGCGGGGGAGTAGAGGGCACTTTGAGCCGCCAATACCAGCGTAAGGGCGAATGCTCCCCAAAACCACCCCTGATAATACGAAGCGGTTATCAGTAATGTAATGACTACGGCACCCAAAGCACCGTAGCGCATGACCCGTACTTTTGAAAATCGGTGCGATAGATATCCGGAGGGGGTAAACAAAGCGATAAAGGGGAGTAAAATCAACGCATTCAAAATAGCGGTATAGATAATCTGCTCTTGATCGTCGTAAATTTTAAAAACGGTATTTTGAATAATGATTTTATGCCCCAAATCGGTCAGGGCATTCAAAAAAAGGGCAATAACATAAGGGATCACCCCTTTTTCTCTCCAGATACCCGCCATTAGCCCAGTACCGTGCTCCACCCTTCATAATGGCCGTGTTCCTGAAGAGAATTATCATAAATAAGGGCGGTCGTCTCTTCGACCTCTTCGGGGATAATCGCGTCTACTTTTGTCAAAACAGCACCGTAGGCATAATCACTCTCATCATCTTTAAGGGACTCTTTGAGTTCAAAACCATGTGCGGCCAAAAAGGAGACCGAACGCTCCATCGCACTTTTCGTCTGAAAAAAGAGGTAATGTTCTACCGGACGCTTCAGGCTCAAATCATCACCCGCTTCCATCAGCGATTCAATCGTGCGGCGGTTTTGGATACGGAGCATTGCATAACCGTCGGGATAGAGCCGCTCCAGATACATCTCCCATTTGGCATCTTTGGAAGAGCCCCTCTCATAGGGATAGTTGCCGTGGCGTGCAAGCACTTCGGAGGTTAAATTTTCAAATCGTTTGGGGGAAGAGGCATAAAAATAAAACTCTATCCACCCCTCTTTGATCAGCGCCCCCGCAAATTGAGCCTTCAATGAGCTATCGAGTGTCTGGATCAGCTCTTCTCTGAAAGCGCTAAAACGGCTCCCAAAGGGCTCGTCGCTTTTAACAAAAAACCATAAAAGCCACGGTTTCTCTTCCAGTGGAGCCTCCTCTATCAGCTCCAGTTCAACCTCGCATCGATACGGTGTATTTTCATCATCGCGCATCTCGTAAAATTCCACCATGCCGCACCTTTGTATTTTTTGACATTGTACCCAAATTGGGTTTTCAACGGCTTCAAAAGGGAAAAGCTCCTTAATGTTCGTTCAGATCTTCCATATAACTCCGATGCAGTTTTACTTTTCCGGAAAGTTCATGAATATTTCTGGGATCAAACGGCTCCGATTTTTCACGTTTGGGAAGAGCCTGGGATAAAAGGGAGAGCTGCTGCCCCACTTCGGATGCCAAACGCTCCAGATTGTCACGCATAACACGATGCTCTTGCTTTTCATATGACTCTAACGTTACGATCAACTCCCCCAATTTGCCGCGAGCCCCCAAAAAATCACGATACAGCTCTTCCGCAGAGGCAAACATCGTTCCAAGCGGCTTAAAAGTGGTATACAGTTCTTTGGAATGGAAGCTCATCTCTCGCATCTGTTTCGAGGAGAGGACCATTTGCTGCATAATCAATTCACTTTGTTCACGCGAACCTCTCAAAAGGGCATCATTTTCAAGCAGCGTCGTCATAATCCCTTCACTTTTTGACCCCAATGCCTGTATATGGCGTGCAAACTCGGTAATAATAGCATTGAGCTCTTTTTGCAACAGCGCAACGGTCCGGTCCGGAGCCTGATTTTGCCGGAGGAGGCGGATGCTTTCTTCCATGGCTTTCAATTGTACGTAAACCTCTTTATTCCCTTCGCACGTCGATTTTGTCACGAGTTTCAATTGATTAAAATGGTCCTGCTCCGCAACCCGTAGTAAATCAATATGACGGTGAACAATATTATCCAGTCCCGGAAGTTCGGTGAGGGTAAACTCCTCAAATTTTTCCATAGAGAGCTGTTGCTGGGCGAGAAGTGCTTCAATCTTGCTGATGAAATGTTTCTGATTGCTCTGGATCACATGCAGGGCATCCACTTCCTCTTTAAAGATAATGCGAAGCTGATCGTGGGTAGAGTCTTCCATTCTCGCTATGGCCGCTAAATGTTTATCATATTCTCTGAGCATATGGGCCTGCGCTTCGATGCCCTCTACCACCGTCTCAAGACGGAATTGATTTTCCTGAGAATTTATCCCCTTCTGAGCCTGATACATTGCCGTCATGATGGCGGATAAAACAATCCCTACCGACAAGGGGATCAATGACTCTTTGAGTATTAGAAGCCAGACGGGCTCTTCGGCAAAAAGGATAAAATGGAGTAGCCCTCCGATCATACCGACAGCTAGAACAATAGGGGTATAATTGATTTTAGTGCGCTCCTTGTAAATATTAATGTAGCGTAAAAAAAGGAGAGACATAACTCCGATCACGAATAAAATATCCGGTAAAAACATTAATTATTTCCCTTCTGTGATGATGCGCAGCAGCTCTTTGGGATGTTCGGCGAAATAATCCCCCGCCCCTTGCGAACTAAACCCCCATCCGGCAAAGATCCCCAGAATACCCGCTTGTTCGGCAGCTTCCATATCTTTGGAGTTATCGCCGATCATCCAAGCATAATCCGTACCCGAATCAAACGCGTGATACTCCAATATTTTTTGGAGCATCTGCGGATGAGGCTTAGGGGTCTGGACATCATCCGCACCGACAATCAATGAAAAAAAATCACTCAGCCCTAAATGGTTTAACATCCGTCTAGCAAAGATCCCAGGAGCATTCGTAGCCACCCCCATCGAAAATCCCTGCTGCGTCAAATATTTCAAGACATCCTCAATCCCCTCATAAGAAGTGACGTTTTGGATACACTGATCGTAGTAGTGCTCTTCAAAACGGTTGCGCGCGGATGCTTCATACGTCGTCGTCGCGTAAAAAATTTCGGAGAGATTGCGACAGGGGGCATTAATCGCATCTACTACCTCCGTAATGCTAAGGGGAGGCAAACCGTAACATCGTTCCCGAACATAATTGATCGAGAGGGTGATATCCCGTCCCGAATCGATCAATGTCCCGTCCATGTCGAAAATAGCTATTCGGCCCATTTATCTGTTCCTAACTGATGTTACGCACTTTTCGCGCAAAGCCCGGAAAGTGGCAGGGACTAAAGTCCCTACAACCCCCTAAAGCTTCCCGCATCTGTCGAATGCGGGAGAAAACTCCCTTTGACGTACTTGCTAAAATCAGGTGCGTAAGGTAAATTTTTAAAAAACGTTTCACACTAAAACTGCTCCGTGTACGATTCACTATCGCATCTTCTGATAAATCTCTTTGAGCGTTTGAACAAACAACGGATGGTCGTTCGGACATCGGCATACGCGATAATCTTCAAAACCGAGTTCATGGGCTACCTCGGCGTATTCAATAGAGAGCTCAAAATCGGTTTCGGAATTATCGATGGAAAAAGCGATCGGGACGATAATCACTTTTTTCCCGTTAAGGGAACGGAGCATCGATTCCAACGAAGGTTCAAGCCATTGCATCGGCCCCACTTTAGATTGATACGCCAAATGGACCCCCCGAAAATAGATCCCCTCTTCGTGAAACAGATCTTTCATCAATTCGACATGGGCAATGACATGACGTTGGTACGGATCCCCCTCATCAACCACTTTTTGCGGCAAACCGTGTGCTGAAAAAATAAGTTCGAATCCATGCGAATCATCGCTCTTGAGAGCATCCTGAATCAACGTCAACAAACAACGGTTATACGTGGCATTGGTAAAAAAATGTTTCATCTCGATCGTAATCGGAGACCATCCGATACGGCGTGCCGTCATTTCGAAATCGTCAATCGACGACTGGGTAGTCGTCGACGAATATTGCGGATACAACGGAATCAGATACACCTTATCGATTCCCCCCTCTTTTAACCGCAGACATACCTCTTCGGCCATAGGCGGAGTGTAGCGCATGACAAAATCGACGGCAGTCTCTTCCTCCACCACCTCTTTGAGTTTGGCGACGAGCGAACGGGTCAAGGCGACGAGGGGAGATTTTCCTCCGATTTGACGATAAATTTCCTGAGATTTTTCGACACGCGTCCAGGTGATCAGACCGGCAACAAATTTTCGCAAAGCCTTACTCTTCATTCTCAATATATACGGGTCATTGAACATATTGGTCAAAAACATCTCAACCTCATTGAGATTGTTCGGCCCTCCCATATTCAATAATACGATTGCTTCACGCATATAAATTACCGTCCATTCATTATCTGTTTTTAAAAGAAGTGTACCATATCCTTTCGATAAATTTGAAAGATTATAATAAAACATAAAGTTTTTTAACCTATAATACTTGAGAGAGAGACAAAAGTAAGGAGGCTGCATGGTCAAAACATGGATGCCCATACCGTTAATTTTACTCACCCTTTCCGCTCATGCGGAAACGCAAAGGCGTGAGCCTTCATTATTCTTAGAATATGAACGAGAGTTGAAACGCTCAGCGGAAACGCAAAAAATCGATGAAACCGCTTTTAAAAAATTGATGGCTCCCATCACTGCGGTAAAACCTCTCACTCCTCCAAAAATCATCATTGCTACAGAACCGCTACCGCAAAAACCCGTTGTAAGCGATAAGGATACGATTGGTGCAGACAGCACCCCTTTTTTAGTGATCAACAAACCGACACCCGCACCGAATCTATGTTCAGACCAAAAAACGGCCGAAGCACCGGCTGAGCGAAAAACCATCTTTAAGAATATCAAAAGCGTCAAAGAAAATCTTCTGGCCAAGGCGAAAGAGTTTCTCGGAACGCCTTATGGATTCGGCGATAAAGACGACAGTCGTACCGATTGTTCCGGATTTACCCAGCAAGTTTATCGCCAATTCGGTGTCTCTTTGCCCCACAGCGCTGCAGAACAGGCTCAACTCGGGGAGAAGGTTGAGCTCGGCGATCTACAGGTAGGCGATCTCCTCTTTTACCGAACCTATAAATCCGATCCCTCCCATGTTGCTATCTATGCGGGAGAGGGGCAAATTATCCATGCATCATACAACTCCCGAAAAGTCCAATTCGACTCCATCGACAAAGGATATTATAAGCAGCGCTTTTTGTACGCCAAACGGCTTGCATTTAATGATACTGCAGGAATGGAATAGGTTCTTCAAAGATGTCCGCATTCTATTCACTTTTGGATAAGCATTGGCTCTGGAAAGAGATGAGCCATAAGCTTGGTCTCAGCGCTCCGGCCTATTCCTACTGGAATGAGAGTCATCATATTAAAGTGAACCGTTATGTTTTTATCGAAAAAAATACCCTTCCTCCGAAATACGCCCATATTCAAAACGATCTTACCGATCTCTCCGGCTATCTCCCGACCCAATACGCCGCTTCGCAGCTCAATATGGACAGTCATATTTTTAGCTATAAAAAGATGCGGCTGTACAACCAGTTTGAATACAAATTTGTCAACGATATCAAATTCGTCAATCTCAAACGTTTTTTTCTCGAAAACGGGATTAAAATCGAAAAAAGCAACTATGCCCGTTTGGGACGGCTGGATGATTTGATCATTACGGCCGATTCCCGTTTTTACCGGATTGATGACCACTACGGAGTCGTCGTCTACGACTGATGTTTTTTGGCCCATCGCGGAAAAAAGCGTGACGGAGAGAGTGCAAGATTCAGCGCTTTTCCATCGACAAGGTACTCTTTGAGCCGTTTTGCCAGATACGGCGCCAGTACGAATCCGTATCCGCCGGAGCCGTTGATCATCGTCAGTTGGGGATAATAGACGTAGTCTGCCGGATCAACCGCTTTTCCGTGGCGCAGATGGGGATAACAAAGCAAAGTCGCATCCGCATCGACCAAATTCCCGAGCATCGGGAGATAATCGTTTGAACCCGACCGCAACCCCGTATAGTCGTTGATGATATTAATATTATTTAATGTTAATGTTTTGGACGCTTTTTCCAACAGTACCGCTCTCCCCTGCTCTACGTCGTACAATTCCCCTAAAAAGGGGGAGTAATGGACGTCATGCGTCGCACCGATGGCGACAATCCCCTCTTTGGTCGTCGGAGAGATAGAGACATGGTGGTGCAGGATGCAGGGGACGTGGGTAGAGGTCTCGATATCGATCCGATGACCCCAAATCCCCCGTAATCCCACGTAATCAATGGGTAAAAGTTTCGGATACGCACCAAGTGCGAGAACAAGATGTTTGGCATTCAAATCACCGACCTGCCACACTTCATCCCTATGGATCAGCTGTTCTACTTTAAGTGGATAAAAATCGATCCCCTCCGCCATCGAGCGGCAAACCCCCTGCGCATCGACCACCGCCCCTTCGGTAAAATACACAGCGCTGTCATTTGACGCTTCCTCGGTTAGGAGCGACTGTAACGCATCATCAATCGGTGAGTGCTGCAAAGAGGTTTCGCGTTTAAAATGTTCGAGTTTGTCAGATTCTTGGGGGCTATTTGCGATATGCAAAAGAGGCTTGGTGAGGGTAAATCGGGGAAAACGGGTCGTGTAGAATTCGAGTGCTTCAGCGTGCGCACGCTCCATGATCTCTTTAAGCGCACCGGCTTTGGAGATTTTCGGGGAGATAAACGCCCCTGCCGCACCGCTGCCACCCGAGGCAATACCGTCCTGATCGATCAGAGCAACGTTTAAACCTGCTTGGGCGAGCGTATAGGCGCTACAACAGCCGTTTATCCCCGCACCGATGATGATGACATCATACTCCAAACATACCTGCTTCGATGCCTAATTTTTGACAAACAGTCATAAATAGTTGAATGTTCAAATCCAATATCTCTTTTATCTCTTCTCTTGGGGGGAGGCGTTTATGCGGTGATGGGTATCGTTGCTTCGTATGATAAGTTGTAGCGATGGCGAGGAGATGAATTTCAGCATCTACCAATTCTATCCAATCCTCTACAAGCTCGTTTAACTCAACGAGGTTATGCGTTTTTACAATAGCGACGTTTTCATACGCCAAACATGATTTATACAGCTTTTCGATACTTTGATGGAGAATATACCCTATCGTATCGGTAAAATGACCCGCTTCGTAGAGAATTTTAGCCGAATCGAGATCGTGGTACGCTTTTTCTACCCACTCTATCGCATGAGGCTTATTTGCCATAAATGACTAACCCTTTGGACAAAATGTCCTCTTTGTAAAACGGATCGCTTCTCTCCGATAAAAATCGGCTGCTAGCGGATAAAACATCAAACCCAATTTTGTATTCTTTCATCAAATCTCTGAGTTTCATCAATGCGGATGCTTCGATATTCTCTTCGGCGTTATCTTTGACTAAAAACAGATCGATGTCACTATCATTACGAGGTGTTCCGTATGCGTAGCTTCCAAAGAGGATGATTTTTTCAGGGTTTAGTGAGAGGAGTCGCTCAACGATCAGCGGTTGTAGTTCTTTGATATTAATCACTTTGTCGCCCTCCTCTTTTTTTGTAGAAAGTATAACATGAACTTTGTTTTATATTGGAAAATATCCAATTACGCACCGATCAGTGATTCATACGGCACATTCAATTGAGCGTGCAAGTTATGAATCATAGAAATAGAGAGCTGATGTTTATGGTTTAAAATCTCAGAGACTTTGGATCGCGAACCGATAATGGGGATCAGGTCTTTTGCCTCAAGTCCCATCTGCTCCATCTGAAATCGGATCGCCTCAACGGGATCACACGCGGGGATCGGAAAATGTTTGGTTTCGTAATTCTCGACAAGGGTTGTAAAAATATCGAGCTCATTCCCCTCTAGCGTACCATATTCCGCGTCTATCAGCATTTCGATACGAGATAGTGCTTTTGCATAATCGGCTTCGGTTCAGATTGGAAAAATATTCATCTTAAATTAGGATATATCTTTAACTATTTCATTCATCTTGGAATAAAAATAATTAAAGCTTGGTGATAGATTGTTATCTAAATCCATATAAGGTGTTATCTTTTCGGCCCATTCACATTTAGCAGTACCAGATACTTGAATGCCTCCAGATTTTAAGCCAGATGAACCTAATGGATGAATAGCATCAGCTAACACTTCCCATGTTCCGCAGATACTATCATTCTCATATGAATTTAAGATGGAAGTTTTTGCATTTGGATAGGCTGTTCTTATTGCATTTATATCACCAAGTAACCAAGCTTCACCCTCTTCTATGGCAATACAAAATTTTGTTTCTGGTTTTGTATCACAAGCATCTAAAACCTCTAATAATTGATTACGAAATATTGAAAAATTATTTTTATCCAAATCCATAATTACAAATACAACAGCTGGATAATTTTCTTCATATCCTTGGAATGTTTTACCCAAACCGTTTAAAAGCTTTGGCAAGTTATTTAATAAAGCTTTTGATCCTGCATTTCTTGCATCAGATATATTCTTCGGTAAATGACCAATGCCTTTATATTTATGAATATCGTACGTAATGTCAGCACCAACAAGGCGCTGCATAAGAATTTCAAGCATTTTTTTACCAGATAAATCTTCAATTAAAATTTCAATATGCATTGCTTACTCATACTTCCAGATAGTCACTGTACCACAGCCCACCAAGAGGTAATCCTTCTTCAACAAGATTATTCAATAATACATTATCACTCGCTCGATGTATTCGCGAAAACCCATCATTGCCTTTTACCAGTATCCAAACTTCATTTGGCTTGAGTGCATCAACCAAATACGGCTGATGTGTTGTAACAAATACTTGCGATCCCCCTTTTTTACCAGTTGCATGTTCTCGAAATTCTTCAGCAAGTGTTTCAAGAAGCTTATGATATAAACCATTTTCAGGTTCTTCAATACAAATAAAGGGAGGTGGTGTAGGATTCTCCATAAGTAAAAGGTATGCAAAAACTTTGAGTGTACCATCCGACATTTTTTGTGCAAAAAATGGATCTTCAAAATTTTTATCATTGAATCGTAGCAATAATCTTCCATCTGCTGTTTTTATAGTGTCAATTTTTTCAATACCTGGAATTTTGTTTGCAATACGTTCTAAAATTTTTTTAAATTTTGGTTTGTGCTCTCTCTCCATGTATTGAACAACATTTCCAATATTGTCACCATGTATATTCAAATGTTTTTGCGGACCTGCCATTGGTAAACTACGTGCCGCATCAGGGGTAAAATAACTTAAATACCAATCTTCAATAAATTTTCTAAATTCAGAAATTCTTGGATGTTGTGTCAGTGAGCCCAAAGTCGCAATACCCAATTTCCTTTTGTCAGAAAGTTCAATTGACTCCGTTTCAGAACCTTCGATTTCATTTTGGTCTTCTTCTAATAATTTTAAAAGTGATTCAAATGATAAAGTACTGGAATCTTCAGTAATTAAACGTCCCCCCTGTTCCCCTTTCCATACAAATCCTTTTCCTTCAATTAAGAGTAAAAAGGAAAAAGGTCTTCCTGTTTTTTCTCCTTTTCGTCTTTGTCTTAAACGTTCATATTTGATATATGGTCTGAGTTCCTTGTCTAAATCAATTGCTAATTCATACGTAATAGGTCTTGCATTGGTTTCTTGTTTATAATAAATTTGAAATTCAATTGGCTCAGTACTACCTTGTGATCTTAGTTTTTCAAAACCACCTCTACCATTCATATCACATGATTCTTCAACACCGTATTTTAAACAATCCGAAAGGAATCCAAATACATCAAAAAGGGTACTTTTACCTACTCCATTTTTGCCAATAACAGCCGTTAAAGGAGTTAACGCTTCTGCATTTTGTGTATTCCAAAGTTTACCCATACTAATATTTTTTAGTGGGCCAAAGTTTTTTACACTAAATCCTTGAATACTAGCCATGTATATCCTTTTCAATCATTTTAAAATCCAAAGCTTATTCTTTAAAAGATTTTTTATACGTTTTTTTAACGACAAAAATAAAAATATTTCTAAACTTATACATATAATAGCAAAAAAATGATTTTTTTAGATT
The DNA here is from genome assembly GCF_023229695.1 of Sulfuricurvum sp. Taxonomy (GTDB): domain Bacteria; phylum Campylobacterota; class Campylobacteria; order Campylobacterales; family Sulfurimonadaceae; genus Sulfuricurvum. The sequence goes on along the minus strand of NZ_JALNYS010000008.1, from coordinate 58,335 downwards.
CCCGATCGAGTCGGGAACCTCTTCGAGATTCTTACGCCCTTTAGCTATGATACGAAGAATTAAAGGGTAATATTTTTAATGTCGGCAATCGAATAAATCTCTGCATAGATCATTCCGACCAACGCTTTACGGTTAGCACGGATGCTCAAATCCTCGGCATTAACCATAACATTGTCGAAGAAAGTATCAAGCGGAGCTTTGAGGGCGAAGAGAGCATCCAAACGCTCTTCGAGGGTTTCATACTCTGCATCCATAGCCGCTTTCGCCGATACGTAGAGATGGCGTTCGGCATCGTTTTCAAACAACGCTTCGTTGACGCTGAACCCTTTGTCCATCGCTTCGTCTTTGAGAATATTGCTGACCCGTTTAAAGGTGGAAAATGCTTCGACAAACGACTCAGAGGATGCGATGGTGTTGACGGCGCGGATTTTACGGTCGATTTCGAGAACATCGAGCTCTACGTGAGCATCTTTCGCCATAACCGATTGGATAATGGATGGATTAACACAGACATACGCTCCCGCTAGACGTTCGATGATAAACGTCTCAATGTTCTTTTTAAACTCTTTTCCTTGCGGATACAGGGACGATAGCTGATCGATCAGAGTAGAGAAATTGAGCGGGATTTGGTGTGCGACGGCGATTTTGATGATTCCGTTGACGGCACGGCGGAGGGCAAACGGATCACGTGAACCGGTCGGAATCTCACCGATGCTGAACATTCCGATCAAGGTATCGACTTTCATCGCCATCGCAACGATCGCGCTGAGCATCGTGTTTGGCAATGCACTCTCCTCCCCCGTCGGGAGATACTGCTCTTTAATCGCCGTCGCTACTTCGGCAGATTCCCCCAGAGCAAGGGCGTAGTAATATCCCATAAGTCCCTGAAGCTCAGTAAACTCATAGACCATCTCGCTCATCAAATCGGCTTTTGCCAACTCCATGGCCCGCTCCAAATGGTTAGGATTGATATTATCATATATCAAGTTTGCAATCGTCGAAGCGACCACATGCTCGCGCTTGATTTTATCGGCGAGAGTCCCCAATCCGTTCATAAAGACCACTTTCTCTAATCCGGTCGTGCTGAGCCCTTTTTTGAGGTCGTTACGGTAAAAGAACAGAGCATCGGAGAGACGCGGACGCAATACCCGCTGATTCCCTTCGATCACTTTGGTAAAATCTTCGCAAAGAGCATTGGAAACGACGACGAAAGCGTTGATCAGCTTACCCTCTTTAAAAACAGGGAAATAGCGTTGATGCTCTTTCATCGAGGTGATGATGACTTCGGGAGGCAATTCGAGAAAACTCTCATCGAAACTTCCCAACAGCGGTGTCGGATGTTCGGTAATCGCAACCACTTCGTCGAGAAGCTCTTCGTCGATCTCGATCGTAATACCGTTATCCTGTTCAAGTTTTGCAAAAGCATTCAAAATACTCTCGCGACGTTCTTGCGGATAGAGGGTAACCGCACCCTCTTTTAACAGCTCAAAATAATGGTGAATCGACTCGACTTTTTTGGCTTCAAAATGGCTGATACGGTGGACGTGGGTATGCGCGGATGAGCGGACGCCGTAGAGTTCGATATCGACGACGTCATTCTCCAACATCACATTTACCCATCGGATCGGGCGGATAAAGCTCTCATGCGATGAGCCCCAGCGCATCGATTTACCGAAGTTGAGACTTTTGATCCATTGAGGAATCATTTCGCCCAGAAGCTCTTCGGACGGTTTTCCGCTGAGAGTTTGCTGAAAATAGAGGACCTCTTTGCCCCCTTTTTGGGCACGCGAAATCTGATCGAATTCGACGCCGCATTTTTTTGCAAATCCGAGTGCAGCAGGGGTCGGTGTCCCCTCTTTGATCGCGATCTCGACGGGTGCGCCGTAGAACTCTTCGGTACGGTCATCCTGACGCGCTTTAAATTCGCGGTGCCACAGGACAAGGCGACGCGGCGTATAATAAAATTCAAATTCACATAGAAGCGCGTTTTTTTCCAAAACAGACGCCCATTTTTTTTCGATCTCTGCAAGTTCCTTAAGCAGCGGAACTGCGGGGAGTTCTTCGACACCGATTTCAATCAAAAGAGGTTTTAGCATAGTTCATCCATCATCATTTTTAAAATGCCGATTTTACCGCCACATTGGTTAAAAATCGCTGTTGCTTTGGAAAAAATTAATTCAGAGATAAAGTATCCTCTTTAGGTCTAGTTAAAAGTTTATCGATGTACAATGCCCCTATCAAACACCAAAAAAGGAATCAAAATGCCAACTATTAACCGTTACGTCGATATCAGCACTGTTGATCGCGAAGCCAAAAAAGATTATATTGACCGTCACTCACCGTTTATCCACTGCGCAAGCACGGCTAAAAAAGGGGAAAAATTTGCGGTTACCGTAAAGATGGGGAATGAATACTCTCATCCGGACGATTTCGACCACTTTATCGCAAACATCGCGTTGTACAACGGCGAAACGTTGCTTGCACGTGCCGATTTCATCCCGGGTACACTTGGAAATGAGAAAAACCATGCCGAAGTTACCTTCAACATCGTCCCTATGGGTAAAAAATTAACCCTCGTAGCACACGGCTACTGCACAAAACACGGTGTATGGGAATCTACCCCGGTAGAAGTTGCAGTAGAAGCTGAAGCAGAAACAGCTGAATAATCCGTATGCTCTTGATCCGGGAGCATAACCTGACGTTTCATTATTTTTTGTAGAAGGCGAATAGCCTTTTACAATCTTCTTCTCTTCTTGTTCATAATTCATATTATCTAAACAATACCAAGAATATTTAATCCCTTTTACACTAAAATAACCTTTAAAAATAGTTCACTATCAATTTTCAACAGGAAAATAAATGAGTAGATTTATAGGGTTAAGCCTATTGGTATGTAATATATTGGTATACGGCAGTGAAACACCTTATCGTGCCGATACCGCTGTTGAACCGGTTTCTCTGGCCAAACCGATAAGCGATACTCTTTCAAGATCGGATGACAACACCGTTTATGTCAAAAAAATTGTTATTTCCGGTAATGTACGCGTCGCAACCGCCGTTCTGCAAAAAACGGTTCAAGAGGATGAACAAAGGACATACACCTACGCCAAACTAGAAGATCTCCTCACTAAAATCAATTATAAGTACAAAAGCTTGGGATTTGAAAAAGCCAGAGCCGTTATTCTCGAACAAGAGATTAAAAATGCCACCCTTAACATTTATATCACTACCGATCAAGAGCTTGCGATCAATCCCATTAGACTTCTCCTTCCCAAAAAACCGGTGTTAAAGAGCAGTACAGAGAGCACCGTTTCCCGTGAAAGTTCCGTGGCGCTCATCGTACCGAAAAATGAAATTAAACCGCTTCCCCTCTCAAAAACAGAGCCGCAAGCTCTTAAAACCGAACCGATTACGATCGGTTCACTTCTTAATGAGCAAACTCCGCAAACACAAAAAATAGATGGAGTTCCTCGTGATGCATCGCCGGCTACCAAGAGTGTGAAACCACAGGTAAAACCGACCTACACGAATTATAAAATCGAAAAACCGGTTGTTCCGATGATTCCGATTGAGCAAACAAGCATAGAGCTATCGAAACCGATCAGCGAGAATATTTTGCAGGAAAGTGCAAGCGAAGCTATCCCTTCTGCCGAGAAAAATGAGGAGAGCAGCTTTTCGATTGACAATGTACTGCTCTTTGCTACCAATGCCCTTTTACTCGTCCTTTCGATCGGTTTTGTTTTTTGATTACCGATCATACTACAAATAAAAACAGATAGATACTGCACCCCATGATTGACGTCAATGTCATGGCGGCAAAGATCCATTTTCCCAACCGACGATGTTTATCCATCCCTGATCTGCCAAGCTGCTTATAGGTACGGTACGAGGTTATGATCAGATAGATCCACCCTCCGACCGACATCAAAGCGATAAAAATATGGACCGCCAGAAACAGAAGGAGAAAATCATAGGAAATTGGGGAAATTTTAACGTATTCAACAAACCCGCCGCTAATCCGTACTCCAAGTTCAAAAATAATCACCATTATAATGGTTAATCCCAAAATTGCCATTTGCGAACGGTAATGAAGGGCAATTTTTCCGATAACCGCCTGACGTATCGATAAACCTAATAAAATAGGAAGAATCGCGAAATAAAGAGTCACCAAATCCATAAAAAATAGGGCACGCGTCCCAAGAAATCCTGCTTCAGAAAACATAAAAAGCTCCTTTGCGCAATTATACCCAACGAAATACTTTTAAAAGATGGTACAATCATTCCATTAAATATCCGACTAAAGAGAATGGCATGAGCGAAGATATAGAATTTGACACTATCACAGCTATTCATGATCGCACAATGGCTATGATGCGAGCATTAAAAATCCCGCCTTATCCGAAACACTATAAAAAATATTTTGACGAGATTGCGGACATTAAAGATGAATCTCCCACTTCATCCGAGAATGTGAAACACGATTTAGTCAATGAAACCCATTGTACCGAATGTAAATATCTTACGATCGCCAATCGCTCCGTCATGAGTTTTATCGAGACCCATGCCGATATTTCCCATGTTGCCCGTCTACAGGAAAATTACCTCAAGCAGGCGAGTAAAAATCCGGCAGAGCAGTGCAGCGGACTCGTCGACGGTCTCACCCATTTAAGCAGTGATATGTCCGATGAACTTAAAAGAGCACAGCACAAAATCGATGAACTCACTGCCGAACTTCAAAAAGCCGTTATAGAAACCGTTACCGACCCCCTTACTCAGGTAACCAATCGAAAAGGGCTCATTCAAGATCTCGATAGCATCACGGATGCGGGACGTACGAAACAGCTTCCCGTCGTGTTACTCATGATCGATGCCGATAATTTTAAAGCGCTCAACGATACCCACGGTCATATTGCAGGTGATAAAGTCCTCTACTATATGGCACACAGCATTAAATCCATTATCCGTTCAGGAGACAAGGTGTATCGCTACGGCGGTGAAGAGTTTGTGGTCGTTTTATCACGCTGTGAATACAATCAGGCCTTTAGTATCGCCGATAAAATCCGTGCCAAAATTGAACACAGCCATCTCATCTATTCGGGTAAATCGATTCAAATGACGGTGAGCATCGGAGCTACGATTCACCATCTCAATGATACGGTTGATGCCTTTATTGCCCGTGCCGATGATGCCCTTTACCGTGCAAAACAAGAGGGGAAAAACAAAACGATTTTAGTAGAGTGAATACTTCATTCTACTCTATTTAACACATTTTAAATACACTTATGTCAGAATAAACAAATTATACAAATAAAGTGATAATGTGAAATATTTAACGTACATACTCCCTTTTTCTCTAGTATTCACTTTAAATGGTTCAGAAGCCCCTATCCTGACGTCTTTAAACGATGATATCGTTCAGACGGCATTGTTAGCAAGTCAGGCGAATCAAAATGTTGATTATCAGCCGTTTATCCTCTCTATTTTACGGAGTGATGAACTCTCCAAGCTGGGAATAAAGACTTTGGGAGAAGCCCTTACCCTTATCCCCGGTGTTGATATGGCTACCAATACGATGAATAATCGTAGCCCGATTTTTCGCGGTTCAAACCCTAATGCCTACGGCCAGTCGACCATCGCAATTGACGGATTTGTCGTTAACGATTCCCTTTTCAGTAATTACAACAGCTATCTTGATCTGCCGATTGAGCTGATTGAACGACTCGAAGTGGTCCGGGGTTCGGGCAGTTTCATCGAAGGGGTGAACGGATATGCCGGAACCATCAATGTCATTACCCATGCCCATCACGACCCTCTGAGCAAAGAGAACGGCACTTTGTTTAGCTGGGCCGGTAGCGAAGGGGCTTTGGGATTAGGAGGATGGAGCCGATATCAGGAAAAAGGGTGGAAGCTTTCTTTGGATGCATTTACCCAGCGTCACGAGAAGGAGACCCCGATCAGCGTTACCGATGCGATCGGACGTAGCGGATATGGGCAATTAGGGATGGACCAAAGCGGTTTTGGGATCGCTTATGAAAACGGCGGATTCGAATTACGCGGGCGATACAACGATTATCAAACCGGAAGTGCGTTCGGAAATCTCAATATTCTTCCCAATCCGGAAGGTAAACTCCAGCAGCCGTCTTGGTATATTCAGGGCAAATATACCCTTCCCCTATCACAGCAGATGCGTCTCATTTTCAAAACCTCGATCATGCAAAACAGCTGGATCAGTGATAGCCGCCCTCTTCCGCCGGGATTTATCTATGGCGGTGTTACTTTGAAGGAGGGATATTGGGCCTCTTTAATGGTGAAAAATCGCCGCATCAGCGGAGGCGGCTCCTTTAATTACGACGGTTTTGAAGCGCATCGGATCACGGCCGGAGTTGAATCGACGTGGGATGAAGCCGTTGACATGTACTCCCGAACGACCGATAAAGATACGGGAATCGGTATGGTCGATTATTCGGGTACCCCCCGTGCCTTTATCAATGCAGACAATGCGAAACGTCAAATCACGAACCTTTACCTCTCCGATACAATCACGCTAAACGATGCAACAGCCGTTGCTTTGACACTCGGAACCATGCGTACCTCCGATATTCAATCGCACATCTACGGGCGTGCCGCAATCGTCTATCAACCGACACGGAGCGATATTTTCAAATTAATGGTGGCCTGCGACAACCGTTATCCCTCTTTTCAGGAGATGTACCTCGCCCCTAGCCCCTATGGGACCGGAAATCCGGATCTTCTCTATGAACGGGTCCATTCGATCGAAACACAATATCTCCGAATATTGGGCCCACATCTGACGTCGGGGCTCAATATTTTTTATATGGACAACGCTCAACAGATTGTTCGGGATCACACCGGGCAGTTCCAAAACTTCGGAAAGAGTATTATCCACGGAGCGGAAGCGGAGCTTCACGGCAAGCTCACCCAAGAAGACAACCTGATCCTTTCCTACAGCTACATCCATGGTGAAGCACATGATCTTAGCGGAGTCGAAAGCCATCTCCCCCATACCGCCTCCCATCTGGTTAAAGCAGCGTATAGCTATGATCTTGGCGAAGAGTGGAGCGCAGGTACCGTTTTGCATTACGTCGGCAGTAAAAAACGTTATCATGATATACGTGAGCCGCTCGATTCCTATACGACGATAGATGCCTCTTTAGGATGGAATATGGATACCCGCACCGGGTGGTATCTACAAGGTGTTATTAAAAACATCGGCAATACGGTTGTACGGTACCCCTCTCCGTCCGCAACCTATAAAGATGACTATCCGATTGCAAATCGTACCGTTTGGATACGTGCGGGATGGAAATTTTGATCCGTTATTTCGTATTCCTAAGCTTTCTCCTCTGTATCGCCAAAGGGGAAGATGTACTTCTGGTAAACACCTACGTCCGAATGATCCCTAAAATCATGGTGCTGGACACTCAAGCAGCGCTCCACAATCCGGCCAACAAAACTATTCTGGCGGTTGTTTATGAAGATAAAAACAAAAATAGTGCTAAAAAAATTGCGGAAGAGATCAATGGTTATTACGGCGGGAGAATAGGTAATCTCAGCTTTAGTGCCGTAGCTCTCCCCGTAGAGGAGCTCATTAACCGCCATGATATTGCGTTTGCCTACCTGACCCAGATGGGTAAATACTCCATTTCCCAAATTTCGGCATGGGGTATTTCTAACAGTGTCCCTACCTTTTCGTATGACCCGAAAGATCTTGACAACGGAATTTTAGGTTCTATTGCGATTGAACGGACAACCGTGATTTATCTTAACAAAAATGTCTTAAAATTGTCAAAAATCCGTTTCAACGAAACCTTATTTCAAATTGCGAGGCTTATTGAATGATTTTTTTGGATAAAACCCGCCTTTCAACAAAAATAATTTCGACATTCTCTGTCGTTACCATTGTTATTTTTACAACCATTACCCTGGTAACGTTCCACATCGTCCGTGATTTGACCCTAAACTCCCAAGAAGAAAAAGCCTCCCTCCTTATCGATGCGGTGAAATCATCGGTTGCTATCTCCCTTTTTCTGGGTATTAACGATATGGGAGAGAAGATTTCATCCATTACCCGGATGAAAGAGATAATCGCTTTGAAAATAATCGATAACGAAGGGAGAGTTGTTCTGAATTACCGTCAAGAAGAGAGTTCTTTCCCTTATGAATCGATACAAATATCCAAAAAAATTTTGGAACCCTCAACCTTCAAACCGATTGGCTCCATCCTTCTCACCTATTCGGGAGAAGAGTTTACAAAAACGATGAACCGTTTTTATACCCTCTACTTATGGCTCTCATTCGGTACGGTCATTGTGTTTTGGCTGATGCTCCTATGGATCAACCGTCTTTTGCTCCCGATTAAAATCATCGCAAGAAAAGTAAGAAATTTTAAACCCGGCGAATACATCCGTTTTGATTTCCCCTCCACCCAATCGGAATTTACCCAAATTATTCATGCTTTTGAAACCATGCAAAACAGTGTTGCGGAGTATTCAGAAAAATTACAATCGATTAATACCAATTTACAACGCGAAGTGAGTGAAAAAACACTCGAAGCAACACGGCAGCTCTATAATGACAATTTAACAGGATTGCCAAACCGTTTTAAACTCCAACAAGATCTCTCCCAAATGCCCCGAAGCACGGTTGCCATCCTTAACATTGATGATTTCAAAGAGATCAACGATTTTTTCGGGATAGATGCCGGCGATTGGCTCCTTAGCCAAATCGGAAGATGGCTTCAAGAGATGAAGCTCTCCCCTTACCGTATCGGCGGAGACGAGTTTGCTTTTCGCCTTCGAGAAGGAAACTCACCCGAACAATTCCGCCACGATATGGAAAGACTCATCTCTTTGCTAAGCGAAAAACTTTTTCTCATTTCAGAAGAGACGGTTCACGTTCGGGTCACGGTTGGTCTGGCCATTAACAGTGAAAAGCCTCTGATTCACGCCGATGTCGCGCTCAATCAGGCTAGAGCGCTCAAAAAACCTTTTAAGGCTTATGACCATACTGAAGGGGTTGAAGCCCAATATCAAACCAATATAGCTATGTCTGCACGTATTCGCCAGGCATTAGTCGAGCACCGGATTGTTTGCCAATATCAACCGATTGTATCGTGTAAAAGTGGTAAAATCGAAAAATATGAGACGTTGGTCCGTATCCGAAACGAAGACGGCACCCTGATCGGCCCTTATGAATTTTTATCGATTGCCCAAAAAACAAAACTCTATCATCATATTACCCAAGAAGTTGTGTATCAGGCATGCACCCTTTTTGCAACGCGGCATGAACAATTTTCGATCAACCTTTCCGGCAGCGACATTCTGGACAACGGCACCATCACTACCATCGAAAATATTCTCCGGCAAACCGGTACCGCTGAACGTGTTATTTTTGAAATACTTGAATCCGAAGGGATCGAAAACTTTGAAAAAGTAGAACTCTTTATTACCCGTATGAAAGCGATGGGGGCCAAAATAGCGATCGACGATTTCGGAACAGGATATTCAAACTTTGAAAATATTCTCAAGCTCAATGTTGATATCCTCAAAATTGACGGTTCCCTTATCAAATCGATCGATCAAAATGCGCGTCATCGTATTGTGGTTGAAGCGATTGTTGATTTTGCCAATCGTATCGGTGTCGACACCGTCGCAGAGTTTGTAGCGTCCGAAGAAATATTACAAAATATAACCGATTTGGGCATCACCTATGCGCAAGGTTTTCATACCGGAAAACCGCAATTTCTGGACCCGACATTTTTCTAAAGGCACCGATGTTACGCGCTTTCCGGGTATAGCCCGGAAAGTGGCAGGGACTAAAGTCCCTACAACCCCCTAAAGCTTCCCGTATCTTTCGGATACGGGAGATTATGAAGTACCTGTTAAGGTAGGGTATACAAGGTCAGTTTTTATTCTTATAACGGTAAAATTTTTAATGGTATCCGTGTTATAATTCCGAAATTTTTTACAAGGGCTGACCATGCTAACCGATCGCGTCAATACACTCTCCGAATCGATTACCATCGCTATTACCACACTCGCGCAAGAGTTAAAAGCACAAGGGAAAAATATCCTGAGTTTTTCTGCGGGTGAACCTGATTTTGATACACCTCAAGTCATTAAAGATGCAGCCGTCTCGGCCATTAATTCAGGTTTTACCAAATATACCGCCGTTGACGGTATTCCTGATCTTAAAGCAGCCATTGCCCTCAAACTTAAGCGAGACAACGGATTGGAATACAAGCCCAATCAAATCATTGCCAGTAACGGGGCGAAACACTCTCTTTACAATCTTTTTGCCGCAACCATTCAGGCGGGCGATGAAGTCATTATTCCGGCCCCTTACTGGGTAACCTATCCCGAACTTGTTCAGTACTGCGGAGGAAGCGTTATCGAGATCATGACCGATGATGCCAGTGGATTTAAAATCACCCCCGAACAGCTCAAAAATGCGATTACACCTCATACTAAAATGGTGATTCTCACCTCTCCGTCCAACCCGACAGGTGCCGTTTATTCGCATGATGAACTTGTTGCCCTCGGCAAAGTGCTTGAGGGGACAAGCATCATCGTTGCCAGCGATGAAATGTATGAAAAACTGATTTACGACGGAGAATTTGCCTCAGCGGCAGCCGTAAGTGACGATATGTTTCAGCGTACCGTCACCATCAATGGGCTGAGCAAATCGGTTGCAATGACCGGCTGGCGTTTCGGCTACATGGCGGCAGCCAACACCGAGCTCATTCAGGCGACCAAAAAACTACAGAGCCAAAGTACCTCCAATATCAACAGTATTACCCAAAAAGCGGCCATTGCAGGTCTCAACGGTGCGGCAGATGCTGATATCGAAGCCATGCGTATCGCTTTCAAAGCGCGGCGTGACGAAGCGGTCAAACTCTTTAATGAGATCGACGGCCTCTCCGTCCTCTCTCCCGCAGGGGCCTTTTATCTGTTTGTCAACATTAAAGCCGTCAGTAACGATTCTATGGAATTTTGTAAAGGACTTTTAGAGGATCAGGGTGTAGCCGTCGTTCCCGGTGTCGGATTTGGAAGCGAGGGGTATTTTCGCTTCAGTTTCGCAACCGATATCGAAAGCATCCGCGAAGGAATCAAACGAATTGCCGCTTTCGTCGCGTCAAGCCGCCACCCATAACGGATTCCGAAAACTCTCCCCTCGCCGGGGGGAAGGCAAAAAAGGTGCAAACAGCATCTTTTTGCCTCTTGGCTATTGCTTATTTAATCGATTTTAATGTTTCTACCAACTCGTCAATATTGCCCATCGGAATATGAACTTTCCACTCCGGATTTTTAGCATCTCCCGAAAGCGAAATGCCGATACTGGCAACACTATCGCTCCCTGCCCCATAAGGCTCATCCACTTTGCTGACACTAATCAACCCTTTTTTTGTACCGTACAAAGGGATCTCTTTTATAACCGTTGCTTCATGACTCATACTCTCTCCTGTTTGGGTATATTCTATTAAAGAAAGAGTTTAACGAAAGCTATCTTAAAAAATTATTCTGAATCTTTTGCTTTAGTGTTGCCGCTGTAGATGTACGCGTACATTTTGCGGTAATACTTCTCATTACGGGTACGATCGGTTGCGCTGAAGTGATGATAACGCCCCAATGTCTCCCAAGAATAACCAAAACTCTTAACCAGCTTGGTTAAAATAGCATTGGCCTGCTCCCGCGAACTCGAATCATCAAAATATTCGCTCAGTATAGGGTTGGGATGGTATTTGTAATTGATCTGATAGGGACCCAAATCCAAATTGGTAATACCGCCGTTAATAAGTGCCTGCGACTGCATGCTGCATTCATCAACAGAAGCACAGCGGATAATATGCCCTTCAACCGCAAAACCGGCCGACTGAGCACGCTGAGCATCTTCCATAGCATTGATCCGTATCACGTTCGGATTGCATTTCCCATGCTCTATTAAGCACTCGCAATGCTTTATCGCATCCAATACAATATCAGGCATACGAATATCAATAGGATCACCTTCATTCGCCAATAACGCGCCGGCAAGTGTACAGGTTAGTACTCCTATTTTCATTCCTGCCCCCAATATCAAGATTGTATCATTTTAGCAATTTTTGCTTGAAGCTTCAGCCACATTTTATGTTCCATCAAAGGGAATCCCCCGTAGACTCCCCCTTTGTTGATACTTTTTGTAACACCTGCACGGGCTGCCAATGTTGTGAACGGGGCTACCGTTAGATGTCCGGCAGTCGCACTTTGCCCTCCCATCACCACATTGCGTCCTAACGTTGTTGAACCGGCAACTCCCGATTGAGATACCATAATAGAGTATTCACCGATAATACAATTGTGTCCGATTTGGACCAGATTGTCGATTTTTACCCCTCTTTTTATGTGAGTTGAGCCAAATACGGCACAGTCTACCGTTGTATTCGCCCCGATTTCGACATCGTCTTCGATAATAACATTTCCATTCTGATACAGCTTAACATGCTCTCCCGTCTTCGTATGCGCATAACCGAATCCGTCACTTCCGATAACGCTGCCGGCATGGATAATAACGTTGTCGCCGATTATACAGTCCCGATAAATGACGACATTGGGATAGAGGGTAACATTGCTGCCGATTTTAACATTGGTACCGATATAGACGCCACTCATCAACGTCGTATTGTTGCCGATTACCGAACCGTTTTCAATGTGCGCGGTTGGATAGATAACAACATTACTTCCAATGGCGGGGGGAGTTTGTTCGTCGTTAATCGGCTTGGCAAAATAACGGGAGAGTTTAGCCACACTCAAATAAGGCTCTTCTGAACTCAAAGCAATGACCCCATCCGGCAGAAGAGGTGCTTTCGAGGCCGGTAGAATGACGGCAGATGCCTGAGTAAGCGCCAACTCTTTTTCGTATTTGCTATCCGATAAAAAAGAGATCTCCCCTCTTTTTGCCTCTTTCAGAGTATTCATGGAGACAATGTCAATATCGGTATTGCTGCATTCCGCACCGATCAGCAGTGCTATATCATAAAGTGTCATACAACCCCTTAGCGTTCAAGTGCTACAGAACCGCTGCGTACGATCTCTTTAGGATGGAACCGTTTAATCGCTTCCAAAAAATGGGTAACCCGCATCGGTTCATCGGCTACCATGGCAATCAACGTATCGCTTCCGACATTAACAATCCGACCGTTATACGCATGAGCGAGCGCTTCAATGTCACTCAGCGACTCACTCATGGGAATTTTAACCATAGCCATCTCTTTTTCAACCAGATCGGCATGTTCATAGACTTTCAAGACCGGAATCAGCTTGTGCAGTTGCTTTGTAATCTGCTCAATCACCCGAACTGAACCTGCGGTTACAATCGTAATACGGGAGTATTTTGAATCGGGAATCGGAGCTACGGTCAACGATTCGATATTGTAACCACGCCCTGAAAAAAGGCCTGAAATACGGGACAATACACTTGCCTCATTCATAACGATAACGGAAATAACGCGACGTTCCTGATCCATTATTTCTCCTTATACTCTAACATCATATTAAAGAGTGAACCGCCTGCCGGTACCATCGGCAATACGTTCTCGAAACGGTTGACGGCAACATCGATAATCGCGACAACATTTTTCTCGATCGCATCTTTCAAGGCGGCATCGAACTCTTCTTTGGTGCTTACCCGATAACCGACACCGCCGAAACTCTCTGCCAGTTTTACAAAATCAGGCTGCATCGAGAGGTCTGTAGAGGAGTGGCGCTTGTCGTAAAACATTGTCTGCCACTGCCGAACCATTCCCAAAAAGTTGTTATTCAAGATGACGTTGATGACCGGAAGTCTATACTCCACCGCCGTCATCAGCTCCTGAATGTTCATCAATATGGAACCGTCTCCTGTAACATTTATACTGATACGCTCCCTATCGGCACGCTTAACGCCAAGGGCTGCCGGGAAACCGAATCCCATTGTCCCGAGTCCGCCGGAACTGATCCATTGGCGAGGCCGGGTAAAGGGATAAAACTGTGCGCTCCACATCTGATGCTGTCCGACATCGGTGGATATATTGGCCTTGTCCCCTAATAACTGTCCGATCCGTTCAATAACCCATTGCGGTTTCAACCGATCCCCCTCTTCTTTGTAGGCAAGGGGGTGAAGTTTATTAAAATTTGCAATCGTCGCCAGCCATGATTCGTAACGTGCCGGATTGATTTGCTCTTTAGCCAGAGGAATCATCGCTTCAACGACATTCTTTACGTCGCCGACAATCGGAAAATGGGCATTGACCAGCTTGGAGATACTTGCAGGATCGATATCAACGTGAATAATCTGCGCATTTTTGGCAAATTCGGAGAGCTTTCCCGTTACACGGTCATCAAAGCGTGCACCCAGTGCGATTACCATGTCCGTTTCCGACATAGCCATATTTGCGGCATATGAGCCGTGCATCCCCAACATTGATATCAAAAGCGGGTCGTCGTATCGCAATGTCCCCCGTGCCATAAAGGTCTCTACGGCAGGTATTTGGGTTAAATGACACAATTCGCGTACCGACTCAGCGGCATTCGCGTTAATAACCCCTCCCCCCAAATAAAAGAGTGGACGCTTGGCATTTGCTATGGCCTCGATCGCTTTTTTAATCTGACGTGCGTTCCCTTTGACTGTCGGCTTATACGTCTCCAATTCGACCTCTTTCGAGTAATCGAATGTCGCGATTTGTGCCGTGACATCCTTGGGAATATCGACATGGATAGGGCCGGGACGTCCGGTACGGGCCAGATAAAATGCCTCTTTTAGGACACGCGGGAGATCAGCCGCATCGGTGACCAGATAGTTGTGCTTGGTACACGGTCGGCTGATCCCTACCGCATCGATCTCCTGAAACGCATCGGTACCGATCAGCGACATCGGTACCTGACCACTAATCACCACAAGAGGGATGGAATCCATATAGGCATCTGCCAAACCGGTCACGGCATTGGTAAAACCGGGACCGGATGTGATCATGGCCACCCCGACTCGGCCGGAAGCTTTTGAATACCCCTCTGCCGCATGAATGGCAGCTTGTTCATGACGAGTCAAAATATGCTGAAAAGAGCGCTGTTTGTAAATCTCATCATAGACGTTCATGATCGCACCGCCGGGATAGCCGAATACTACTTCGACCTCTTCGGCGATAAGTGCTTCGATTACCATCTGTGCACCGCTGATTTGCATCTCGTCTCCTTTATACTGTTGAATTTAAATACAAAAAAAGGGAAAACCCTTTCGTTAAATGGCAGCCGCTTGGACTGTTAAAACGTCTCTGTGGTGGAACAGAAAATTTTTTACGTGAATATAACTAACTGATGTCACCCATTTTCCGCTCATAGCCCGTAAAATGGCAGGGACTAAAGTCCCTACAACCCCCTAAAGCTACCCGTATCTTTCGGATGCGCGAGATTAACTTCCCTTGACGCACTTGCTAGGGCAAGATGCGTAAGGTCAGTAACTAAAAAAAATTATGAAATTATAAATGAATTAAGCTATAAATTACGTTAAATTGTAAACATAGGCGCGCTCTCCCCCCCTTCAATACCAAATAAAAGGGGAACATTGTACAATCTCACCATTCAACATTAAATATCAGGAAAATACCATGAAACATGTCCTCCTCCTAAACCTTCACCAAAAATATGAAGGTTTTGCCAACGGCAATTTGACAAAAACTCTTCTGAATGAAGCAAAAATATTTTTCGAAGCTCGCGGATACGAAATTCGTGAAACCGTCGTTGATGAGGGGTATAACGTTGCCGAAGAGCTCGAAAAGTTCAAATGGGCTGACCTTTTTTTCGTTCAATCGCCTGTATACTGGATGGGTTTGCCGTGGTTGGCAAAAAAATATATGGATGAAGTCTTTTCCGGCGGCAACGGGAGCGTTACCTTTATCAATGACGGCCGAAGCAGAGATGACAAATCCAAAAAATACGGAAGCGGCGGGCTGATGAACGGAAAAAAATACATGCTTAGCTTTACCTATAATTGCCCGACGAGTGAATTCAATAACTTAAACGGTTTTTTTGAAGGGATGAGTATCGACCAAGCAAATATTGCACTGCATAAAACATTCCAATTTTGCGGAGTCCACCCCCTTAAAAGCTATTCCGTTCATGATGTCTATAAATCTGATTTCAAGATAGACGATGCACTTCATACACTTAATCGGACGCTAAAAGAGAACTTTCCGGAGTAGACCCCCTCCGTTATATTAAAATTTTTGATCTAATTTATTTTATTTATTTTGAGTCCTTATAGTAATATTGTGTTGCTATAATATTCCGAAGAAAGATTTTTCTATTTTTTGACGGATGAAGGAGTTTCTAATGGCTGCAACAGCATGGCTTTCACAAAAACTCGGTGACGGTAGAATCTTATGTGAGGCGTGCAGCCAAGCCTGCACCCTTAAAGAGGGTGAATACGGCCTGTGTGCTATTCGACAAGTTGAAAATGGAGAGCTGACACTCTTAACCTACGGTCTTGCCGCCGCAGTCAATATCGATACCATCGAGAAACAGCGGTTGTTCCATTTTATGCCCGAATCACGGGTACTCTCAATCGGAACAATCGGATGCAATTTATCGTGCAGTTTTTGCGAAAATCATGATCTTTCGCAGTACCCGAAAGAAAATAATCATACAATTGACGGACGGGCCCTTTCTCCGCAGCAAATTGTCGATCTCGCTTTAAAATACGATTGTGAAGTGATCGCCTACACGTATAATGAACCGTCGACCTATCTGGAATACTGTTTTGATACCGCCAAGCTGGCCCGTGAAGCGGGGCTGAAAAATATTTATGTCACAAGCGGATATGAGACCAAAAAAGCGATTGATACGATTACCCCTTTGATCGATGCCATGGTCATTGATCTGAAAGCCTACAGCGATTCGTTTTACCGCAATATCTGCGGCGGATCCCTCCAGCCCGTCCTTGATACGATTCAATATGCGCATAATAAAGGGATCTGGATAGAGTTGACTACTCCGTTGATCCCGGGACATAATGATGCGGATGAAGAGATTCGCGCAATTTCAGATTTTTTGGCTCGTCTGGATACCGCTATACCGTGGCACATTATTCCGTTTCGTCCCATGTATAAAATGAACGATCTTCCGCCGACCTCCACGGAAAAACTCCAAAGAGCTTTTGATATCGGCAAAGAGAGCGGATTGGAACATATCTATATAGGTACCTCCTGCCCCGATATCCTTCATTCGACCCACTGTCACGGTTGCTAAACATCGAAAAAGCAAACAAAAAAATCCTCTCCTTTTAGAGGAGAGCTTTTTGATCAGCTTAGCGGTGATTGTTCACGGTCGGTGGAATATGGCTGCTGCTCGCCTGCAACGCAAGCGCTTCGGGATGGGATCGGTAATGGTCCCGAACCTTCTTGGCCAAAGCCCTTTTAACCGTATCATCTACAAGGACCGCTTTACCCTCCGGCAAGACCTCAATAATACTCTGAAGAAGATGGTTCTGAACGGTATGGAGTTTTCCGACCCACGATTGGAGAAGTTCTTTATCGACATGAGAAGGGATTGAACCTAAAATTCCGATATCGTTCTGATTATGAATCAGTAATCCCGATGTCGTCCCGCGATCAAGTGTCAGGACCTGTAAAAGATAGAGGGTATGATATTCCAATTGCTGCTGACGATCCCGCTCGCTGATCACTGAGCGGGAGGCTATCGCTTCACGGATAATATCGATGTAGATTCGGATCACCGCTTCACCGAATGATCGGGCAAACTTCATATCGCCGTCATTATCGCCGCTGTTGTAATTTTCAAGGTAAAAATGGGAAACTCCCCGATGGCGCCCCAATGCGGGGATGAAGAAATAACGATCCCCTTCGGCGCTCCCCTGCTCATAGTGTTCCGCTGCCGCTTCACGAAGCGCTTTAGTAAACCGCTCTTTATCGGAAACATCGAAATTGCTGGGGTTTAGGTCGGCCATGATCCGCCAGTACCCTTTGCCATCTCGCATTTCAGTCCAGCTGATGTGCATATGCATCGAAGGGACGAGGGGGTTAAGCGGATGAATAATGGTCGAGACGGCCGTCGCTGAAGAGAGTTTTTTCATCGTATCATCATCATAATGAACTTGGGAATAATTGACCGAAGCACGGTTAAAAAGGGTCGTATCGGTCGCAATGTATCGAATACCGCCGCCATGAGACCCCTCATCACGGAACCATTCAACGGGTTGAAATTTTTGCCGATTTCCAAGCGTTTCGCTGATATCGTCCAGATTTCGGACAAAAAAAGCCTGCAACCCTTCGATCATCTCGGCTGCCTTTAGCGCATGCAAAGATCGCGCTGCTATTCGTTTCATCATAATTATCACTTTTTTAATTTTGACGAATTATACACTGATGTTATGCACTTTTCGGGCAAGGCCCGGAAAGTGGCGGGGACAATTTTTCCCCTGCACCCCCCTGAAGCTTCCCGCATCTTTCGGATGCGGGAGAGATAAGCGATCTGATGTTATGCACTTTCCCGGCAAAGCCCGGAAAGTGGCGGGGACAATTTGTCCCCTGCACCCCCCTGAAGCTTCCCGCATCTGTCAAATGCGGGAGATTATACCGTCTATCTTTAACTGTACATATGCATTTTGTCATCTTGTACTTGATACGGGATCCATTTTTTGCATTGGATTTTGTGTCGTAGCACGGAATGACGAGAGTACCCCTAGTTAATAAAGTAAGGTTTTAATCTCTAAACGTCCATTACCCTTTTGTCGCCGTTACCAAAAAAATCGGATACTCTTTTTCCCCTTTTTTCACAACGCAGGCGGTATGAAAGCGTATGTTTTCAAATCCTGCATCTTTCATTATCTGACGCAACGGTTCTCTTTCAAATCCGAAATAATGGACCCCCTCATTGCCGTGCGAATGAAATGTCCCGTCCTCTTTTTCCAGATCCGCAATCGCCATAAATCCGTCCGATTTTAAATGGGCATAAAATGTCTCAAAAAGCTTCCGGGTATTCTCAACGTGATGCATGGCCATCGAGCTGACGATGCCGTTAAACCTCCTCTCAAGAGGGTGTTCAAGCATATCGTGCAACAGTGGTTCAACAAACAGTTCCGGGGTGTTTTTATCCTCGATCTGCTTTAGCATATTGGCAGATAAATCGATTCCGGTGACGTGTCGTACCATTGGGGCAATTTTAAAGGCAAGGAGCCCCGTCCCCGTACCAAAATCGAGAATATTCATTGAATTTAACAATGCGATACGACTCACAATGGTCTGAAAAACCGCCTGTGATGTTTTGACGCATCTCCCCTTTGTCCCATTCTTCGGCGGCTTTATTAAAATGGTCACTCATTTTATCCCTTTTTCTTTTTGTAAATACTCTAATTCGACAATGGTCCGCACCCTCTTTTTGTACCATCCATAACCATTTTACGGCTTTTTGACCTACCGTAAAACCTTATGCACCCCAATATGTGCTATACTTTAAATTAAAAAGGCCTTTTTGTGTATCAGACCCTTCTTCTTATCGCCTTAATTTTCATTACGGGATGTGCTCCCAAACCGACTCCCCAAGCGGAGGGGCATTGTCTAAGCGCTGCCCAACTCAACAGCTACAGTTATGAGGAGCTCTCTCACGTTGCACAGCTTTTGCGTGCCGATAGCCGTAATGTGGATGATTTTAACACATTTATCGTTGCAACGAAAGGGAGTGTCAACGATTATGCCAATATTATTAAATCGAGTGTGTATTTGACCAACGTTGTCCGTTTTTTGCCGATCCCCTATGCAGGAGAAGTTTCCAACGTGACAAAACTTGTATCGGGAACCGTTTTGCATTTGAACAGCGCTGCCGTAGCCCTCGATCGGTACAAAAAAAGCAACGCGGCGTTTCTTTCAGCGTTTGAGAAACTCAACGGTGCAACCGCTACTCCGGCAGAGTTGAACAAACTTGCCCTTTTTGCCGACACAACGTTGATGAAAGATGCACGCGAACTCCATACAGCGTTGCAGAAAATATCCGCATCCACCGCTCTCATTGCGGCAACAGCACAAACCATCAGCAATGCGATGGAGACGACGAGCGGATATTTCAATCAGGCAAAATCACTCGTAGGGATAACGCAAGAGGCAAACGACAAAGTACAGCTTACAACCAGTCACGATACCTTGAACGGGCGTCTCGCACTCCTCAACCAAAAAATCGTTGCGTTGGAAAACAGTGCCGATACCTATCAGCGAAATATTTCAAAAGCACGTACCTTTACCGAATTGGCAATCCAAATCGATCTTCCCCGCTAATTTTTGCTGCATCTCCCCCTCTTCCAAGAGGGGGTGCTCTGCTGCCGTCTCCTAAAGAGATGAAAGCACCCTCATCTAGAGATTCAGCAAAAGGCTCCCCGCCCCTTTGACTGCCGTACCAAGCGGTATTTTAATCCCCTCTTTCATATGATCGGCAAAGATACGGTTGAGCCAGATACGGTTGGTTTCAACTTTTTGCAAAACGAGATACTCTTTTTTTTCGACGGTCGCCGTTTGATAATGGCCGATAGCGACGGAAAGTTTTTGGGTCTCCCCCTGTGGAAACAGATTAAAATTAATCGTCCTTTTCGCCGTGTCAATCGTAACGTTTTCAACGGTTCCGTACCCTTGGGTATTGAAATAAAGCGATACGGCTGACGTTAAAAGTTTAGAGCGAATTGAGTCCAGTGTCGAGAGTTCTTCGGCCCCGGCTACCGACATAAAAGTAAAAATGATTCCGATACCCCATCGTCTCATTTATCTCCCTTTTTTTTCCGATTATACCATGACTACCCCTTTTCAACCGCGCATCGCAAAATATCAACCCCGTATTTATCCCGTAATCGGGTCAGCGAATCGGAAAGTTTTCGCGATTTTGCGTCCACATTTGCTTCCAGCAGCGAAAATGTTTTTGGCTTGGAGAGCGATACGAAGTTGGATGCCGAGAGCGCTATATGATGGATTCCATACGAAGGAAGAGTATCGATCGTACCCAGCATATCCATCACCACTTCTCGTAGCAGTGTCTCGCTGAAAGGGCGATCCACCGTTCGGGAAACCGAAGATTTGACACCCCCCTCATAACGTATTTTTAAAAAATAGGTTGTGGGCATCACGGAGAGCTTCATAATCGTGTAAGAAAGATGGCGTGAAAGGATAATCATCCGTCTTTTTATCTCTTCACGCTCCCTGATCAGATGAAAATTACGTGATATACCGATGGATTGCCGATCATGATGGGGATTGACCGCTTCCTTGTCTGTCCCTGTTATTTTACGAAGAAGTTCCTCTCCTACTCTTCCCCAGCTGTGCAGCAGATCTCTGGAACGGACAACGTCCCCCAACGTTTTGATCCTGTACCCCTCAAGACGCCGGGCAAGGACCTTCCCGATTCCGGGAAAATCGTGAATCGGCAGGGGCGATACGAAGGGGAGAATCTCCTCTGCGGGGACAAGGGTAATGCCATAGGGTTTATTAAAATCGGTCGCGAGTTTGGCAATCCATTTAGAGGTAGATGCACCGATCGACAAAGGGAGATCAAATGTTTCCAATATCTCTTTTTGGAGGGAACGGATAAACGGATAGGTCTCATCGTCGTCGATCCAGCCGTTTAGATCACCCCAAAATTCATCAATGCTGTATTGCTCCAAGATGGGAATTTTGGTTTGAAGGAATTCCCGAAGACGCCCCGACAGAAGCTGATAAAACAGATGATCACCCGGTACCACACACAGATTCGGACACATTTTCAAGGCGTCCGACAACATCGTCCCCGTTTTGATGCCGTAGGGTTTGCACTCATAGCTTTTGGCGATCACAATCCCATGGATTCGTCCCTGTTCGTCCATAAACTCTTTTTTCCATCCGAAACGCTCAAAGCCGTTCCACGCTCTTTCATGCTGGAAGAGTCCGTTAAATGCCCCGACACGTTCGGTCATAACCCTTTTTTGATCGTCGGACGAAAAAATTGCACGATCACCGCTTTTACACACGACTACCGGTTTCCCTTTCAAAAAAGGGGTACGTGTCCGTTCTGCGGAGACAAAATAACAATCCAAATCCAGATGTATAATCATTCTTTGCATCTCCTTCGTAAATAAGGAAGTATAGAGCAATGTGAAAATTCACCGCTGCAATATGACAGAAAGCCACATTTGCCCTCTCCGGCTC
This sequence comes from Sulfuricurvum sp., assembly GCF_023229695.1. Lineage (GTDB taxonomy): Bacteria > Campylobacterota > Campylobacteria > Campylobacterales > Sulfurimonadaceae > Sulfuricurvum. Next base: position 36,131 of record NZ_JALNYS010000008.1, on the reverse strand, counting down.
ACGATTAATGGGCTTCATACCGTCGAGATGATATAATTCTTCAAGAGAGACGGGTAGAAATTTTAGATAAAATGACCGTAGACTGAGAGAATGGGGAGAAGCTTTGAATTTTTTAACCGTAGAGAATGCATCTATCATAAAAGCGTTACAGGAGGGGGGGACAACAGAAAACGCCATTTCACTCAATGATCTGATAGACCTGTACGCACAGATACTTCTCAATCAAAGCGACACCCTCAGTGATACGGAACTGCAGAAATTAATCTGTAAAAAAATCACTCTTTACTGCGATTCAACGAAAGAGGCACAGGAAAGCTCTAAGATTATCACCGGTGTCAAAGAGAGTACCGATACGATCCTCACGGCAATCAAAGGGAACAATACCCAAGGGATCGAATTAGCCTATAAAGAGCTTGAGAACTATCAGCAACGGATACAAAAGCTAGAGAAAGAGATTTTTACCGATGAGTTAACCACCCTTTTCAATCGCCGTTACCTCTTATCCAAAAAACTTCACGACTCCAAGAGCTTTAAAACCAATGGGACAATGTATCTATTAAATGTGGAGGAGTTCAAAGCGTTGAACAACCGATACGGCTATAGTGTCGGAGATAACGTTTTGAAATACCTTGCCCTCCATCTAAAAAAAATTGCCGGAACCAAGCATTCGGAAGTGATCCGGTTTTCCGGTGCGGTATTTATCCTCTTTATCAATACCGCACACATCGCTTCCGTCGGCAAAAAACTTCAGGAGTTTCAAGAGGCCCTTCGCAACCATAAATTCAAGACAGCGCGTCAAGAGATTATTTGTTTCAATTTTGTTTTAGGCCATTATGATTACACTGTGGGGGAAGCATTCGAGAGTGTCCTTCAACAAACGATGAATAGATTATCCTAATACTTGTAACAAAAGCTTTTTGCCCCTTTCCTATGAAGAAATGGAACATTTTGAACTATTTTTACTATCCGCAGCAGTCAATTAAACATAATTTTACTGTGTTTAATATATTATAATAATAAACAAGTGTTTGCAAATGAAAAAAAATATTACCCAATTAACCCTCAGAAGTTTACTGCCGCTTTTACTGGGATTTATGGTGATCACCATTATTGTGATCGGCTTCAACTTCCGTTCTCTTATTTTACTCAGTATGCAAGAGCATATTGTCTCAATCGCCAATATCGTCAAGGCGGGATTGACTGCCCATATGAAAGAAGGGATAATGGAGAAACGGGGCTATTTTCTTCAGGAGATCGCCAACGGTTCCCACATAAAATCGATCTACATTATCCGCTCCGATGAAGTACGTAAACAATTTGGAAACGGCCTCACCGTCGAAAGGGGTGCGGACCGGACTTTGTTAAATATCATGTCGTTAAAAAAGCCCCATTTTACAATCTCCGAATGGGGTAAAAAAGCGACCATACGTGCCGTAATTCCTTATATCGCTACCTCAAAAGGGCATTTGAATTGTCTGCAATGCCACCATGTAGCCGAAAATACGGTACTGGGTGCGGTCGATATGGAAATGGACGTAACCGAGTACCGAAATTGGGCGCTCCTGTATCTACTGATTATTTCCGGAATCATCTCGGTTTTTACGATTGCGATGCTCCTCAGTACCTCTCATATTATTGAAAAATTTGTCCGCAATCCGCTGCTTGAATTGATTACTTTTGCTAAATCGGTCTTCTATCGGACCGACGTTCGAAATCCCGATATGTTCGAAACCAAGGAGTTTGCAGCCGTTGCCTATGAATTTCTAAAATTCGGGGAAGAGCTGAATGAACGGGAATCACGGATCGAACAGACATTGATGAAGTTCAACTCGTTGAACAGCGAAATCGACGCGACGATGAAAGAGACCCTTTTTGCGATGGGCGAAGCCGAAGAGAAGCGTTCCAGTGAAACGCGAAACCATACGCGGCGCGTTGTGGAGTACAGCCGTTTACTCGGAGAGCTCATCGGATTGGAAGAGAAAAATATAGAATTACTGGCGACGGCTGCGCCGCTGCACGATATCGGAAAAATCGGAATACCCGATTCGATACTGTTAAAACCCGGCCGCCTGAGCGAAGAGGAACATGCCATCATGCAGATGCATACGACGATCGGACACGATATTTTAAGACACTCCGAACACCACGCCTTGCAAGCTGCCGCGACCATCGCCTATCAACACCATGAACGGTGGGACGGTTTTGGATATCCGAACGGCTTGAAAGGGGAAGAAATCCATATTTTCGGACGCATTGTTGCCGTTGCCGATGTATTTGATGCCTTACGAACCAAACGCGTCTACAAAGAGAGATGGCCGATCGAAAAAGTCATGGCCTATTTTGATGCCGAAAGCGGTAAATCTTTCGATCCGCAACTGGTCCGTTTTTTAATCCGGAACCATGAGCGTTTTGAAGCCATATACGCATTGCATGATAATGAAGAGATCGTTTCAAAGTAATGTTTAAGCGAATCAGGCGTAGGATTCCAGCTCCGAATATGACCTTTCGCACCTTGCCTTAACAGATACTGTAAGGGGAGTTGATCTCCCGTATCCGAAAGATACGGGAAGCTTTAGGGGGTTGTATGGGTGAAAAGCGTCAAAAAAGCCAACTGCTTGGCTTTTTTAGCTTTGAAACCCGGACGATGCACGAAGTGCCGGCTGGGCCGTCCCTGCCACTTTATGGGCTTTGCCCGGAAAGTGCGTAACATCAGTATATTAAAAAAGGATATACCACGCATACCCGTGAAATCAAATTAATACTTTACAGTTTTATTATCCTAACACTTTTCGGAGCCATTCTCCTCACACTTCCGTTTGCCCATAACGGGCATCTTACCTTTATCGATGCGTTATTTACCTCCACCTCCGCCGTTTGCGTGACCGGTCTCATCGTCAAAGACACCCCCGTCGATTTCACCCCCTTCGGCCAGTTCGTCATTCTCCTCCTGATCCAGATCGGAGGGCTGGGATACATGACCGCCGTCACCTTTATGGCGGTCATGCGGCGGCAGAAAATCGGCCACCGTGACCGGCTGCTGCTGCAGGAGTCTTAAAACTATCCCGGGGTGAGCGGACTGGTGCGGTTTTTAAAAATCGTGTTCCCCTCCGTCTTCATCCTCGAGTTCGCCGGAATGGTGATCCTCACACTGCGCTTTTGGGTCGACATGCCGCTCGATCAGGCGGCATGGTTCGGCGTTTTTCATGCCGTATCGGCGTTTAACAATGCCGGGTTTTCCCTCTTTAGCGACAACATGATGGGCTTTCGCGGCGACTGGGTGATCAACCTCACGATCCCGACTCTGATTATTCTCGGAGGGCTGGGGTACATGGTTCTTCTGGAGATCTACAACTACCGTCACGGCCAGCTGGTCCGGATATCGACCCATACAAAAATCGTCCTTTATATGTCGGCGATTTTGATCGCTCTGGCGATGGCGCTGCTGCTGTCGATGGAGTGGAACAATCCTAAATCGTTCGGCCCGATGAGTATCGACGAAAAAATCATGGCGGCATGGTTCACCTCGGTCAACTACCGCACCGCCGGATTTAACAGCATCGATTTCTCGACGCTGACCGATTCGAACCTCTTTTTTGCCACCTTTTTCATGATGACGGGGGGGAGTCCCGGAGGAACTGCCGGGGGGATCAAAACGACCGCCGTCGCCCTCGCGCTGATCGGAGTGTGGTACACGCTGCGCGGCAGTACCCACGCCCATATTTTTCGCCGATCCATCTCCCAGTACCAGATCAACAAAGCCTACGCGATCATTTTCGTCGCGTCGATTTACATCGTTATCTCGACAATCCTCCTCAGCGAAGTGGAGCGCCTCCCCTTTTTACGGCTGCTGTTTGAGACGACCTCGGCGTTCGGTACCGTCGGCCTCTCGACCGGAAACGGCGGCGTCCTCAGCTACAGCGCCCTTTTCAGCGACGTGGGAAAACTTAACATCATCATTTTGATGCTGATGGGCCGGGTCGGAGTGTTCGCGTTTACGATCGTGATTGTGGGTAAAGCGGTTGAGAGCCGGATTAAATATGCAGAAGGAAAGGTAGTCATTTAACATGGAAACATACGCTGTTCTAGGTTTAGGAAAATTCGGTTTTCACGTCGCCAAAGGGTTGGCACAACAAGGGCTCAGCGTCATCGCGGTCGATCTGGACGAAGAACACGTCCGCGATATCAACGAATACGTACAAGATGCGATTATCCTTGATTCTACCGATATGCGGGCTTTACGGGAAGCGGGGATCGGAAATGTCGATGTGGCCGTTGTCAGTATCGGCGAACACATCGAAGCGAGTATCCTCACCGTTATGGCACTCAAAGAGCTCGGTGTCGAAACGGTTATCGCCAAAGCGATAACGGTCGTACACGGTCAGATCCTCTCCAAACTCGGTGCCGCCAAAGTGATCTATCCCGAGATGGAATCGGCCAAAAAAATCGTCAAAAAAATGGTCAAAAATATGCATTACGAAACCATTGACCTCTCTATTACGATGAAAATCGCCAAACTTACCGTCCCCACGTTTTGGGTCGGAACCTCCATCCTCTCTCCGGTTTTTGAAATGGATTATGAAGTCAAACCGATTGCCTACAAACATCAGGGGATCTGGCATACCTCATTCGAAAATGATGATATTCTCGAAAAAGGGGACATTGTTGTTGTCCTCGGCAATAGCGCTCATATCGAAGCCCTTAGCAAAAAGGTGTAATACTCTCCGCCGATACAGGGTTTTGATAGCCTCGTTCTGCTAAAATCATGAAAAAGATTTAGGAAAACATTATGCTCCGTTTCGCCCCAAGTCCGACGGGAGATATGCATATCGGCAATCTTCGTGTCGCACTCTTCAACTACATACTTTCACTCCAGAGGGAAGAGCCCCTCCTCGTCCGTATCGAAGATACCGATAAAGAGCACAATATCTTGGGTAAAGAAGAAGAGATATTTGCGATTTTAGCCCTTTTCGGGATCGAATACCAAGAACAGCAGCTTCAAAGTAACAATCTTAGATTCCACCGTGCCATGGCGATTCAACTGCTGCACGACAAAAAGCGTTTAACTGTTTTTGCACCCCCGAAACGCTGGAAGCCAAACGTGAAGCGGCCAAAGAGGGGGAAACCCCCTACCGCTATGACGGAACGTGCGAAAATCTCTCTGCCGAAGATGTCATCGACAATCAGGCACCTTTCACGATTCGGCTCAAAAAACCGCTCCATCCTATCACCATCAAGGATACTATCAAAGGGGAAAGCACCTTCGCCCCGGATGATATCGACAGTTTTATCATCATGAGAGCCGACAAATACCCTACCTATAATTTTGCATGTGCGGTAGACGATATGCTCTCGGATGTCTCCTTGATTATCCGGGGGGAAGAGCATCTGAGCAACACGCCCAAGCAGATCGCCATTCATGAAGCACTGGGCTATACCAAAAAGGTCGAATATGCCCACCTGCCGGTCATCCTGGGGGTTGAGGGGGAAAAGATATCGAAACGCGACGATGCTTTTAGTGTCAAATGGCTTCTGGAAGAGGGGTTCCTCCCCGAAGCGATCACCAACTATCTGATCTTAATGGGGAACAAAACTCCGACCAAAATTTTCTCTCTGAAAAATGCGATCACATGGTTCGATCTCAAAGCCGTCTCCAAGGCCCCTGCCCGCTTTGATATCGATAAACTGAAATTGATCAATCGCGAACACCTCAAAGGGCTCGATCCCAAAGAGCTCTCGCGCTATGTCGGTTTTGCCGATGAGGAGATCGGCCGACTCGCCAAAGTATTTTTGGAAGAAGCAAGTACGCTCAAAGAGCTCCGTACTAAAATCGGTGCTATTTTTGCCCCGAAAAACGTACCGGACGAATACAAAGAGGGGTTTGAAATCCTGCGCTCCCTTACCATCGAAGCTCCCCATTTCGATGATTACGAATCGTATAAAACCTACCTGGCAACCCACAGCGGATTACAAGGGGGAAATCTTTTCAAACCCCTGCGAATCCTCATCAGCGGTGCGGAGCACGGTCCTGAGATGCACGATATTTACCAATACATTAAAAATTATCTAAAAGAGGTGGTCCAATGACGGAAGGAATTATTTCAGGATTGGGGGGAATCGTCCATTCTCTTCTTACCGTTTATATCTGGGTTGTCATTATCGGCGCCCTCCTCTCATGGGTTCGTCCCGATCCCTATAATCCTCTGGTCCAGATTATCTATCGGTTAACCGAGCCGGCCTATGCCATGATTCGACGGATGTTTCCTACCGTTTTTAACGGGCTAGATTTGGCACCGATCATCCTGATTATAGCCCTTCAGGTTATCGATGTAATATTGATCAATATTATTAATGCGGCAGTTATGCCATGAAGGGTACCCTCTTATTGTCCGCACTTCTGGCCTCGCACCTTTTCGGTGTGACCCTAAACGACATTAATGGCAAACCGGCATCCCGGGAGAAAAATTTTCTGATATGGCAATTTTTGCATCAGGATATTAATGCGAGTGATGCGAGTGACGCATTCTATCAAATCGACAGTGTCAATGAAAGATTCCTTGCCGATTACGCTAAAAAAACCGACGAACTGGAAATACGCTACACGGTAGAGTGTCTTCAAAAGCCGCTTACTGCTCTGAAGAGCATTGAAGAAGATGATTGTCTGATGCTTGCCCTCTCCCCGGCCAAAGCACAAGAGCTGCGAAACGATGAGCGCGAAACGATCGCGGCACGGCTTGAAACCCGGTTTGCCAACCTAGAGTGGCTTCGGACGATGAATCAGGAGTACCATTTTGGAACCGGAAGCGATCTCAAAAGCTCACTGAAACTTTTTTTAATCACCACTCCGCCATACCGACAAGAGCATTTTAATCATCTTATTGATGAGGATACCCTCAGTACCCTTACAGCGCTTAGCGGATTTAATCAGCTGGTGTATCTCACGGCAACCGATCCGAAAATGGACCAGCTTCAATACTCCCTTGCCAAAGTGAGCGGCGGTTCCTACGATTCGATGACCCATTTTTATCTTGCCGTCAATGCTCTGAAATATGGTCGAAACGACAATGCCCTCTACCATCTTCAAGAAGCGAAAAAAAAGGTCAAATCCCCGATGGAAAAGGATAAAGTCACCTTTTGGCTTTATCGTCTTACCCGGGATGAATCTACCCTTCAAGAGTTGGCGGAGAGTCTCGACATCAATATGTACACGTTGTATGCCAAAGAGCGTTTTGGAATCGAAACCGAAAACTATTTTACAACATTGCCGACATCCCGAAGAGGCGGATTTCGGGGAGATGAGCCGTTCGAATGGAACCGCCTGCACCGTGAAATCGTCGCCACACCGCCTGAAAAACTCTACCAGCTGGTGGAACGCTATGAAGGGGAAGAGTCTCTGGCCGTTCAGGCTTATATGATCGAACGGGTTTATCAACCCTATGTTCATAATTTTACCATGCCGTACGAACCGTATCTCGAAGGGGTAAACAATGAGCAAAAAGCGATGATTTATGCCCTGATGCGTCAGGAAACACAGATGATTCCGGGACTTATTTCCCGTTCCTTTGCCCTGGGACTGATGCAGATCATGCCGTTTAATGTGGATGCTATCGCGAAAAACCATCCCCTGAAAATCACCTCGTACAACGATATGTTTGACCCGAAATACAATATCCCTTATGCGATTGAACATCTCAAACATATCGAAAAAAACCTCTTCAACCCCGTTTTCATGGCCTATGCCTACAACGGCGGTATCGGTTTCACCAAACGGCTGATTATGAGTGAGGGGATGTTTCTCCCCGGAGAATATGAGCCGTTCATGAGCATGGAGCTGGTAGGAAATGCCGAGAGTCGAGAGTACGGCAAGCGAGTACTTGCCAACTATGTCATTTTTAAAAAAATATTGGGAGAAAAAGTCTCAATCAGCGCTATTTTTGATACGTTAACACAACCGAGCCGGTCTGATTATTTTCGAGCTGAAGCGCTAAAGATCTCTCAGGGGCCAAGTCAAACCGAATAAGATAGTAACGGTTCCATTTGTTCTGAACCGGCATCATCCGTCGGCGATAGTCCTTTTCCTCAAGCGGTTCCATAATCACAGGGGCTTTTCCGTTAAGGGTGATATGGTAGCCGTACTCTTCAATCTTAAGATTTTTGATCGATCGGTTATCTTTTCCGAAATAGAGGGCCACAATAAAATATTCCCCCTCTTTATAGGTTAAGGGATCAATCTTATTCAGATAGAGAGAAGAAAAAATAGCTTTGGTTTCAAGTGACATCAAAATTGTACCGCTACGAAGCTCTTCTACCGCCCGTTCCTGCGCCATATCCATTTTAAAAAGATCAAATGCCCCTTTCTGCGAACATCCGCTAAAACTGAGCAAAGCTGATAGTGCTATCAATGAAAAACGCATAATTATCCTTAGTTATCGAATATTCGCCATTATACGTTAACTCGGCTTAACCAATTTTCAATGGTTGTGGACTACGATTTTTTTCATGGGTTAGCTATAATATCCTCACTTTAAACAGTGAGGCACAGAATTTGTTACTTTTCCAAAAATCCGTTTTAAATTCGATCAAACAAGACGAAAGCCTTGTCGCATCACGATGGAATAATTTCCAAAACTATTTATCAAAAATTGACTTTATCAAAACCGTCAAAGAGGAAAAACACCAAGACAAGACTTTTCGATAATGATAAAAAAGCAGTTTTAGAACTCAAAGAGCAGATGGCGAAAACGGATAAAGAAATTGATGCGATGGTGTCGCTGTATAGATTGAGTGAGGATGAGATTGGGATTGTGGAGGGGAAGTAGATAATGAATGAATTGAAAATATGGCGATATATGGATTTAGCAAAGTTCATCTCATTAGTATCTACAAAATCAATTTATTTTTCAAATATTAGCAAATTTGATAACCCTATGAGTTTGATTTACCAAATTCGCATTATCAAGTAATGGATGAAATGCGTGAAAATTGGAAAAAAAGACAGTTACAAGAATTAGAAGAAAAAGTTCCAAATTTGAAAAATACTCCGCAATATGACAAAATTATTCAAAATATGAGTGAAATGTCTTCTGCTCAAAAGCTAAACGAACAAGGAAAAGAAAAATTCGGTGTAAGTTGTTGGCATATAAATGATTATGAAAATGAAGCTTTGTGGAAAATATATACTAATCAAGGGCAAGGTATAGCTATTGAAACTACTGATGAAAAATTAAAAGCATCTTTTATAACGGAGAAAGATATACATTGCGATAGAGTAAGATATGAAGATTTGGATACTGCACCTATTGAAAAGGGACATAAGTATTATGGTGGGTGGATAAAAAGAAAATCATTTGAGTATGAAAAAGAATATAGAGCTATACTTATGTTAGATAAGAGTGATTATGGAGAAGGATGCTTAATACGAGTAGACTTAGATATTTTAATAGAAAAAATACATATATCACCGCTCATGCCAAGTTATTTTTTTGATGTTGTAGCGTATATCTGCAAAAAAGAATTGGCAGATTTTGATAGCAAAATATTTTATTCAGATTTATATAAAAAATAAGAAAACGGGAATAGGCTGAATTAAAATGAGTAAAGATGGGGATGGATACCGTGTCAAGCACGGTATGACAAAGCAAGCCAAGCACGGTATGACGAAAAGGCTGTCATTCCGTGCTACGACACGGAATCCACAAAAGGTTATTAAGTGAGACAAGGTTATGTTTATATTATGGCAAACAAACCGCAAGGAACGCTCTATATCGGTGTAACATCGGATATAATCAAAAGGGTATATGAGCATAAAAATGATTTCATAGATGGGTTTACTCGGAAATATGAGCTTAAGAGTTTGGTATATTATGAAGTTTTTGATGAGATAGCGGAAGCCATTAAAAGAGAAAAACAGTTAAAAGAGTGGCAGAGAAAATGGAAAATAGAATTGATTGAAAAACAAAATCCGAAATGGGAAGATTTGTATGAAACGATTTTGTAATTTTGTAGATACCGAATCAAGCTCGGTATGACGGAGAGATTGCTACAAAAATTGGGACAGGCTAAAAGGAGGGGGGACAAGGGGTAAGACCCCTTGGCTACGTCAGGATCACCTGAGCATAGGTGCAAAAATGCACATAAGCAGTATTGCGTACAGAAGCTTATCCATAAAGACCCCCTTATGATGTATTCTTTGGAGGGCAAAAAAAAAGGTCGAGGGGTAATTACTCCCTCGACCTATGCCGCTCCATTGAATACATCATAAAGCTCTATACGCAAGAAAAATTATATCACAAAAAATAAATAAAACGCGAACAGCCCAAACCATGATGCGGGAAAACATGAAGAAACGATTTGAGGAGTGAAATGAGATTAAAAACAACAAGCGCGTTTAGATGCCAAACTTTCTCTCAAGAAAATGTAGCCAATCTCCTTAAATATTTCAAGATTAGAGACTACAAACACCAAAAACTTGCCGGATTTTCACATTGTTTGAATACGCTAAAGCCGTCGGATTTAATCTCGAAATCAATTTAAAAAGAACCCATTTGGCTTCATAATGCTATACAACGACAGGTATAAAGCAGTCGCTTAAAAAACCATACCACATTAGGCATTTAAGGATTTTTGACTATAATATAGATAATTTTATACGAGGTAGTATGTTTTGAAAAAACGTTTAGCGGTAGCCTTCACCGGCCCTTCCAACAGCGGAAAAACAACTTTGATACTTAAAGTGGCTCGCAAGTTGATTCATGAGCACTCCTTGGCAGTTGCTATTGTCAAAAATGATCCAAAAGACAAAGCCCAATTCGACGTTCCGGGAAAAGACAGCTACAAATTCAGCGATACGGGGGCGGAAGTCGTCGTCACCTCCCCTACCCGTACCACCTATTTTTCACAGCGTCACAAAGAACTCGATGAAATTGTCCGTATGTTCGGCGATTTTGACGTACTCTTGGTGGAGGGATTGAAAAATCTCCCCCTTCCCCGCATCAGTATTTTCAGAGAGAAAATCGATACCGATTATTTCCCTTATATGAATGCGCTGGCCATCGACGAGACGGTGAATCTCAATGACTATACCCTCCCTGAGGGAATTGATCTGCTCGATCTGAATAATGCCGATCATGTGATCGGATGGATTTTAACTCACGCAAAGGTAATGGAATGAACCCAATTTTAAAAGCGATACAAAAAAGTGCCATACGGATCAAACACGCGATTGATGTCAAGGACATCGGGTATTCTCAAGAGCAAAACAGCTCCGGCGAAACACAGCTTCAGCTGGACATTCAAAGCGATTTGATTATCGAAGAGGAATTGAGCCAAGTCGAAGGGATCCACACGATCGCAAGTGAAGAGAAAGAGCTTCCGATGCTCCTCAACGAAAACGGCCACTATTACATCGCATTTGATCCGTTGGACGGATCGTCACTTGTCGATGTCAATCTCAGTGTCGGTTCCATCTTCGGTATCTATGAGGGGGAATTCAACGCATCCAAAATGATTGCAAGCTGTTATGTCGTCTACGGACCGCGCGTGGAGCTGGTTTTTGCCCATGAGGGGAAAGTAGCCCTCTACCTTCTCCAAGCGGGGGAATTTGAATTTGTCAAACATATCCATTTGAATGAAAAAGGGAAAATTAACGCTCCCGGCGGAACCCAGCAGTTTTGGGCACCCCATCACAAAGCGATGATCGACTCATTTTTCGCACGCGGATACCGCTTGCGCTACTCCGGAGGGATGGTTCCCGATTTACATCAGATTCTCCTCAAAGGGGGGGGGCTCTTCAGCTATCCGGGTGCAACCGACAAACCGGAAGGGAAACTTAGAATGCTATTTGAAGTATTTCCGTTTGCCTTTATCTTCGAGGTTGCCGGCGGCAAAGCGGTCGATGGGCATAAGCGCGTTCTCGAAAAAACAGCGGCCCACGTTCACGATACCAGCCCCTGTTTCTTCGGTTCGTCCAGTGAAATCGACGAGGTTTTGAGTGTCTACGCCGGAGCATAGTTCTCATTTCGAAGAGAAGCTTGATGAAACGGCAAAAATACTTCAAGCGTGTCAGGAGCAGCATAGCGTAACAAGCTGCTTTGATTGTTCCGAATGCATCGGATGCGACACACGTGCCAAATATGTCCGAAGCGTTTATGAAAGTATGTCCAAAGGTGAAACCGGCGGATTTGACTTTTAGAAACTGATGTTACGCATATTATCGGCTTGAGCCATTCAAGGTTGCCTTTGGCTTCGTCATTCCCGACTTCACGTGCCCTTTAGGGTAGATCGGGAATCCACCTCTCCCTTATGGGGATGGATCCCCGGGTCAAGCCCGAGGATGACGGAAAACGAATCGAGTGAGTAACATCAGCTACTAACCTTTTCACACTTATTTAGACAAAGTGCGTAAGGTCAATTCTGATAAAATAACAAAAAAATCTGCCTCGCCAGAGGCAAGCTTCAGTGCCTCAGCGGCAAGCGCAGACAAAGGGAGTGTATTCCTTTGTCGTATCAATTAAAATGACGAAGGAATTTTATGAATAAAAACTACATCACTACCCCCATTTACTACGTTAACGGTGAAGCCCATATCGGGCACGCCTACACAACGTTCATTGCCGATACTCTGGCACGCCATTCACGCCTTCTCGGGAATGAAACCTATTTTCTGACCGGAACCGATGAACACGGACAAAAGATCGAAGAGTCGGCCAAAAAGCAAAACAAACCGACCCAAGAGTTTGCCGATGAGATTAGCGCAACCTTCAAAAATCTTTGGGATGAGTTTGATATTAGTTACGATCAATTCATCCGAACGACCGATACATCTCACAAAATCGGGGTCCAGGCCGCATTTGAAAAAATGGTGGCCAACGGGGACATCTACAAAGATTTTTACGAAGGGAATTACTGCGTTAGCTGTGAAACGTTTTTTCCCGAATCGCAACTGATGGATGGCGGATGCTGCCCCGACTGCGGCCGGGTGACAACGATTATCAAAGAGGAGAGCTATTTTTTCCGCCTTTCCAAATACGAAAAACCGTTGATGGAGTATTACGAAGCCCATAAAGATTTTATCCTCCCCAAATCACGCCGTAACGAAGTGATGAGTTTCGTCCGAAGCGGACTGCATGATCTCTCCGTTACCCGAACCAGCTTCAGCTGGGGGATCAGCGTACCCGAATCGCTCAACGATCCCAAACACGTTATGTACGTTTGGCTCGATGCGCTCATGAACTACGTGACCGCATTGGGATACGGAATGGATGAGGTAAAAATGGATTTCTGGCCGGCAAACGTTCAGCTCGTCGGGAAAGATATCCTCCGTTTTCATGCCATCTACTGGCCCGCATTTTTGATGAGTCTCGGGCTTCCCCTCCCCAAACACATCGGTGCCCACGGATGGTGGACCCGCGACGGTGAAAAAATGTCGAAATCCAAAGGGAACGTCGTTGATCCGCGCGAAGTCGCCAAACACTACGGAGCCGAAAACTTCCGCTATTTCATGATGCGCGAAGTGCCGTTCGGACAAGACGGCGATTTTTCCCAGCGGGCTTTGATCGACCGAATGAATTCGGATTTGAGCAACGATTTGGGGAATCTCCTCAACCGGATCATCGGTATGTCGGAGAAATACTCCGATTTTGCCATCGACAGTGTCAATGTAGCCCAATACCATCAAAAAGAGCTACACGACGCCGATACGATCCTCGCCACACTCGAAGGGTATTTTGATGAATTGCAAATCCACCGCTATCTTGAAGAGCTATGGAAAATCTTTACGATCGGAAACAAGGCGATTGAAGAGCACGCTCCGTGGGTAAAAGTCAAAGAGGGGAGGCTCAACGAGGCACTGGCAACCGTAGCCTTGGTTGCCAATCTATTGGCGAAAGCCTCGATTATGCTCCACTCCGTCATGCCCAAAACAACGGCGACGATTGCCGATGCCCTCGGTTTCGAAATTACCACCGCCAGCTATAAGGCGTTGATTACCGACAAAGGGCTCCTTGCCCCGTTCGTTATCAAAAAAATCCCTCCCCTCTTTCCGCGCGTCGAAGAACCGCTAATGCAGGAGGCACCCAAAGCGATGATCGAAGAGGAACCTAAAAAAGAGGTTGCTTTGAAAACAGAGGATAAAAAAGTCTCTACCGTACCGAGCGAGGGGCTTATTACGATCGACCAGTTTTTTCAGACGGCATTAAAGATCGGAACCGTTCTGGAAGCCCAAGAGGTTCCGAAAAGTTCGAAGCTTTTGAAATTGCAGGTTGATTTGGGCGAAGAGGTTCCCCGTCAGATCATTGCCGGTATTCGCGAATATTACAGTGCCGAATCGTTGATCGGCACGCAGGTGTGCGTTGTTGCCAACCTCAAACCGGCAAAACTGATGGGGATGCTCTCTGAGGGGATGCTTCTTGCGGCAAAAGACAGTGAAGGGCTCTCCTTGATTCGTCCTGAAAAGCCGCGATTTAGCGGAAGTTCGATTGGATGAGACTCGAAAACATCCTCGCACTGACCAAAGGGACCCTGCTGGGAGAACCCTCCGTCAGTTTCTTTGATAGTGTTGCGTTTGACCCTGCCAAAGTGAAGCGGGGATCTTTATTTATTGCCCGATCTCCCGATATGATCCCCGAAGCACTTCAAAACGGTGCATACGGTATTTTATTTGACAAACCGACCCAAATGGGGGATCCCGAAGTCGCCTGGATCAAAGTAGAATCGATAGAAACCGCCCTGAAAAAATTGCTCCGTTTCTATCTCCTCGAAAAAGAGCTCCAGGTCTATGGATGCGATCCGATCACCCTAAGACTCTCGATGATGGTATCCACCCCTTCCAATTTTTGCAGCATCGAAGGCTCAATCGAACAGATTTGGGAAAAACTCTGGCCATTGGAGAAAAAATCGATTGTCCTTTTTTCCCCGGCACTGACCGATTCGGATATTTTTATCGAAGTTTCGCAACTGATTCGGGCACAAGAGAGTACTATCACCATCATTGAACAGACCCTTTTTGAGACCTCTTTTATCCATAACGATGTTTTTTATGAGCGGCAGATGCTTTCCCCGTTTTTCATCCCCTATCTGGAGCATCTCCTTTTCTTCTACACCTTTCTGCGTATCCCGTTTCAGCTCAAAGGGTTTGGAAAAATCGGTCACTTCATCCCCGTATTTACCAATTCGCGCCTTGAGAGTATCGAATTCGGAACGAGTGACCGGGTCGTTATTTTTGAACCCTTTTTAGAGCTTATCGATGAACAGATCGATTTTTTGCATACTCAGGCCTCCTGGGCAAAAATCCTCTACCTACTCCCCGAATCGATGAAGTCGAGCCTCACGATCGGAGTGGAAAACATCCTCTTCTACCGTTACCCCGAAGAAGTCATTTCCCTATTGCAAAGTAAACGTTTCCATTTTGCCCTCGTTGCAGGGGTTGACAAGGGGATACTCCACCCTGCCCGCTCTTCCATGCGGCAACTACTTTTATTTTGAACGCCAAAGGAATAAAATCCCTTTGGCTACGCTGACCACTATGGCACTGAAGCTTGCCTCTTTCGAGGCAGAAATAAAATCAGTGTATTTGTACCGCTTTCAGCGCTTTGCGCAGCTCCCCTTCGTTTTCTAAAATGCTCCGGACCAATGCATGAAATGCTTTAGAGTGATTCATGTGACGCAGATGGGCCAATTCGTGGACGATAATGTAGTCAATATGTTCGTACGAAAGCTGCATCATCATCGTATTAAACGTCACGATCTTGTTACTGTCACAGCTCCCCCACCGCCGTTTCATCTTTTTAAACCGTACCTCAGAAGGGTTTAGTCCCATTTTTCGTGCATAATACTCTATTCGGGATGGAAGGGTCAAAACCGCCTCTTCACGGTAGAAACGATGGTAATATTTTTCAATATCAATACTGTTTTTCGATTTTTTTATCAATTTTTCCAAATTCGGCAGCTGCGTGATCGGGTAAAGTTCACCCCGGAAACGAATGGTTTCACCGTAAACGGCGGGAGTGACTTTTTTTTCAGAGAGTGCATGAAGCTTTGCGCGGATCCACTCCTCTTTTTGACTTAGCAATCGACGGATGGAGTGTTCATTTTTGAGCGGTGTCCGAACGCACACCTCCCCATCACGAGTGATCGAGATGTAGGTGTTGCGATTACGGGGGCGGTGATGAATCGTTAAGGGGGAGTGTACGGAGTCAAACATTTTATTTTAAACGTCCTCTGAGCAAAGCCCAGCGGACTATACTTGCCGCTATGACGCTAAAGCTAGCCTCTGGCAAGGCAGAACAATTATGCATAGAGGATCGGATCCTTCACCCCGGATTGCTCAAAGCCTCTCAGGCGCAGGCGGCAGCTGTCACAGATGCCGCACGCCGTCTCTTCGTTCTGATAGCAGCTCCACGTCAAATGAAGCGGAACGTTCAGTTTCAACGCTTCGCTAACGATCTGCGATTTTTTGAGGTTCACCAGCGGCCGTTCGATCGTCAATGCCGTTGTCTCTTTCGTCCCGAGATTTGCGGCCCTCTCGAACGCATCGATAAAACTCTCCCGGCAGTCGGGGTAACCGCTGCTGTCCTCTTCGACAACGCCGATCGCGATACGGCTACACCCCTCTTTTTCAGCGATTGCGGTGGCGATAGAGAGAAAAATGCCGTTTCGAAACGGCACATAGGTGACCGGGATCCCCGGTTCAACCCCCGCCGTCGGGACCTCGATGCTATGATCGGTCAGTGCCGACGCTCCGATCGTTTTGAAAAAATCGAGATCGATTTCGTATTTTTCACTCACTCCTAAATCTTCGCATATTTCTCGGAAGCAGGCAAGCTCTTTCGCTACGGTTCGCTGTCCATAGTTAAAATGCAATGCGACGATTTCATATCCGCGCGAGCGCATGATGTAGGCAACCAAAGTTGAATCCATCCCGCCGCTCATAATACAAAGTACTTTTTTCATTAAAAATATTCCCTTATCTACTCAAAATTTTTCGTATCCGCAGCACAGGCATCTTTGAGGGCGGATGCTTTTTGGGCATAGTAATCCGACAAATTTTCATCTCCCATCGCTTCGTGAAGTTTGGATAAGCTTTCCAATGTCGTTATCTCGCCGGAAACATGCCCTATGCGCTCAAAAATTTCTAAAGCTTCGGTGTGTCTCATTAATGCATCATCGTATTTATTGAGATATTGATAAATATTTCCTATATTTCCCAAAGAGACTGCGACTCCATCCATATATCCTATAGATTTGTTAATATCCAAGGCTTCAGTATATTTCTCTAACGCCACATCATATTTTCCATAAAGTTGATAAATTACACCAATATCGTTAAGTGTATTTGATATTCCTACTTTATGTCCTATTTCATGATATATACGTAACGCATCGTTATATTTCAACAATGCATCTTCATATTTACTTATAAATTGATAAAGATTTCCTATATTTCTAAATGAATTTGCCATCCCCTTTTTTTGGTTAATTTTAAAATATATTGCCAATGCATCTGAATATGTTTTCAAAGATTCTTCATATTTACCCATGAATTGATAAATATTACCTCTACCATTGAACGTATTTGCTTTACCTAATTCATCTCCAATGTTTTCATATATTTTCCACGCTTCATTGTATTTATTTAGTGCTTCATTATATTTACCAAAATTTTGATAAATTTCCCCAAGGCTTAAAAGACGATTTGCTATCCCTTGTTGATATCCAATTTTTATAGCTATATTTAACGCTTCATTGTACTTAATCAAAGCTTCATCATACTTTCCAAGTCGTACATAAATCAATCCAATATTTTCAAGTATGTCGGATAAAGTATGCTCATTTCCTATCCTACTATTGATTTTTAATGCTTCATCAAATTTTAGTAATGCATCTTGGTATTTACCGAGTTCAGCATAAATATGCCCAATCTCGCTAAATAAAATACCTATCCCTATCTCATTATTTATCGTACGATTAACTTCTAATGCTTCAGTATAATGCTTTAGTGCATCGTCATATTTTCCAATATGTTGATAAATGTTTCCTATATTTCCAAGAGCATTTGCTATTCCTTCGTCATAACCTATTCGACGATTTAATTCTAATGCTTCCTTCTGTTTGATCAAAGCCTTATCGTATTTATCAGTATACAGATAGATTAATCCAATATTTCCTAAAAACATACCTTTTGTAAAAAGGTCATTTTGTTCTTCCGAAATTGAAAGCCCCATTTCCCAATACTCTTTGGCAATATCTATTGCGGAAGTACTATAAGCAAGTACACCAATTTCATTAAGTCGCTGCATTTTTGCTTTTGGACTCAATTTCGCTTCATCGTGCTTATATTGTTTGATAAGCTGTTGCAGTTCATCATGTTTAGTAGATAACGAACTAACAGCCATATGTTTATCCATATCACTTAACGCAATACTAAAAAGCGAAAACGACATCAAATCGGGGGCGTTTTGGGAAAATTCCAAAAATAGTGGGTGATTGACGATTACGAACAGCTTAATCTTATTTCGCGAAATATAGTCACGGTTAAACTGTAATGAGCGAACGGCATCCTCTGCACCATCTCCATTGAAAAGATTGAGAATGAGATATTTGGACTGGTCTGTCGGGTTTTCGATATTGGCATAAAAAAAATCGTAGGTAAACGCATCGAATCGGAGCGTTTTAGCCTCAGTAATCGCGTTCAAATACTCGATCAAATCTTCGCAAAGTTCATTCGTATCTACCGCAATAAATGAGAGGAATGAACGCTCTTTTCGGATACGGACAGAAACTTTAAGTTCGGAAAATTCCGCCCACTGCTTCGGCAGAATACGCGATTTTAGAGCGTTTTTAGCCATCGCTGTTTTTGCTGTAGACTTCGATCGTTTTTTGGATCAGAGGATTGACCTCGTACCACGGTTCACCGTTGTGATAGCTGAACACCAATGTCTCTTTGATGCAGTTGTTGAGTGATGTCTGATCCTCATCGGTCGGTTTGCTGAATTGTTTATGAGTTCTATGGATTTGAGACAAAATATAGATTCGGTTTGCGGCGGACATCGCAAGATTGTTTTTTAAATTTTGAACGGCTTTCTCTATGTGTTGCAAAATAATTTTTTCTCCACCGGAGACGATAGCACTGATTGCCGCTTGATAAATAAGATTGATAAGCTGCCGGATATTCCCGCCGCTCATTTTAACCGCTTTGCTAATCGCATCCTCTGTAATGAGTCCAGCATTAACACGATGTAAAATAATATTTTTCAGTGCTTCTATATTTTGTTCGACTTCTCCGTCTTCATGCTCATTTCCCAATGGATTGGTTGTGACTCTCGTCGTCAGATTAAAAAGATTCGGCTTGGAACTGGTCGAGTAATCTCGTATCGCGAAAAGGGGAATAGTGATGATCTTCGGACATTCTAAAGACTCTAAAAGGGCGACATTACTGAAAAAAATACTCTCAATGTCTTCGGCTTTTTTGATCTTCTCTAAATCATCCAATATCAGAAAAAGAGATTTTTCGCTTTGAAACGTACTCTCTTCATATCGATGGATAATGGTATTGATCAACTCTTTGAGTTTTGTTTTATCTACATACAGTATTCGGCGAACTTTTTCTCTATCATTTTTATTGATTTTGTATCCAGCAAAAAGTGACGCACCGAAAGAGAGACCGAAAAATGACGGTTTAGCACCGACTTCGACTTTACCACCACGATTAAAATCTATGTCACTCGTTGATTCACTACTTTGTTCTAATTTTCCTAAATTTAGCTCTTTTAGGTCATTTAGCTGAGTGAAATATTCTTCAACAAATCCCCCTTTTTCCGCTACTTTTAGACCGACGAACAGCAATAAATCAACAATATCGGTATCTTCTTCTTGAATCAAATCCATACATCCGATATTTAAAAAGCTATTTTTTTCTTCAAGTTTTTCGTTAGGGACGAATGCAAGGGCGGTACTTTTACCATTCCCTAGTTGTCCGCATACATAAAATGTTTTGGTTGGGATTCGATTAATTAAGATTTCGGTTCGAAGACGTTCAATTTTATCATCATAAATGGAGACATAAAAATCACGCTCGGCAACGCTTAACGGCTTTTGTCCGTCAAACGCTCGGGCAATTTCTTCAATATTTGTACATTTTTGCATTATTACCGCCTCTAAAAATCATTGTTGAAGATTCTATTTTTAACCTCATAATTAAGTTTTCGATTATATCTCTATCTTTGTAGAATAATCATTAAAATGCCACTTCATTAGCTGAAAACGGTATAATGCCGTTATGATAGAACTTGACAACCGAACCGAAAAAAATTACAATTTTGCCCTTTTAGAACAAATTGCCGATGCGTTGAGTGAGGGTGAAATCGAGTTGATCGTGACCGATAACGACGAAATCGCCCAGATAAACCGGGAATTTCGCGGTATCGACAAAGCGACCGATGTATTAAGCTTTCCCAGCGATCCGTTCCCCGGTGCCCCGCTTGGGAGCATCGTCATCAGCATCGACAAAGTTGAAAGTGTGGCAAATGAACTCGGTCATACCCCGGATGAGGAGCTGGCCCTCCTCTTTATCCACGGGATGCTGCACCTGATGGGGATGGATCACGAGGTGGACAGCGGAGAGATGCGTGAGCGTGAATCGGAGCTGATCGGCACGTTCAATCTCCCCAAAAGCCTCATCGTCCGTACCCTCGAAGAGTAGAATTAACGCTTGATGTATCCTAAATCATCGAGTTTATTGTAAATACTCGAAACGATCCCCCCCGCTTCTTCCCCGCCGTGCCCTCCGTGCTCGATCATGACCGTTACGATAAATTGAGGATTGTCGGCAGGGCCGTAGGTGGTAAACCACGCATGGGAACGTTTTAAATACTCCATATCGTGTTCGCTTTGGCGCTCTTTGGCCCCTTGGGCGATACCGCTCGTTTGTGCCGTCCCGGTTTTTCCGGCGATCGGAAAACGGGTCGAAATATGTCCTTTTGCCGTCCCTCCGGGATCATTGCACACCCCGCGCATCGCACGCTGGATAATCGGAAGTTTCTCTTTTTCAAGGGGGCTCAGCACATCCAGCGGCAACGGGGTATAAGGGTCAGATCCTATCAATTTTGCCACATGGGGGGTCGGGAGCTTTCCGGTGGCCATCAAACCGGTATACTGTGCAATTTGCATCGGAGTAACCAGAAAATCCCCCTGCCCGATCGAGGTGTTGAGCGTCTCCCCCTGATACCACGGTTTTTTAAATTTCTCCCGTTTCCACTCACGGTTGGGGACGGTACCGATAAATTCATTCGGCAGATCGATCCCGCTCTTTTTCCCCAGTCCCATCCGCATAAGCCCTTTGCTCATACGCTCGATGCCAAGCTGAATGCTCCCCTTATAAAAATAATCGTCACAACTTTGCGCTACTGCCTTGGAGATATCTACCTTCCCGTGCCCAGTATGTTTCCAACAGCGAAACGATCGGTTCCCCAGTTTCATCGATCCGGTACAATCGACAGAGGTGTGTTCATCCATGACACCGGAAGTGACATAAATCAGTCCCATACCCGTTTTGACGGTGGAGCCGGGAGGATAGAGCCCGTTAATCAGTTTGTTGGTAAAAGGGGCATCCATACTGGTCATCAGCGCATTCCACTCTTTGGAACTGATCCCCGAGACAAAAGAGTTCAAATCGTATTCCGGATAGCTCCCCGCAGCATAAATTGCTCCGTACATATCCATCACAATGATGGAACCGACCCTCTTTTCAAAAAGCTCGCTGATATAACTTTGAAGCCGCATATCGATATTTAAAACCAAGTTATGGTTTTCCTGCGTCTCCGTACGTCCGATCTCCTCAATCTCGACATTGCGGGCATTGACTTTGATTCGCCGTTCTCCGGCCACCCCTTGCAAAAAGCGGTTGTAATATTTCTCGATACCGTTTTTCCCGACATGCCCCAACAGTTGGAGCGACGCATCGGCACCCACCTCTTTTTGATTGGCTTTTGCGACATATCCGATCAGATGCGATGCAATCATTCCATGAGGATAAAGGCGTTTCGGAGAGGGGGAAATCGCTATGGTTTCACGCAAACTCATTAAGGCGTACAAAGGGATAACGGTTTCATGGGGGATATAATCGACCACATCGATAAAATTATGGTTGTAGTACGAATCAGCCTGTTTATACGTTTTTGCTATTTTTTTCGCGTCCAATCCGGGAATCATCGAAAGAAGATAGGCAATTTCACGATCCAGCAAACGGGTATCGTCCCCTTTGGTCAAATGGGGAGCCAGAGCGATTTTAAACCCGAGTTCATTGATGGCGATGGGTTCGAGATTGCGGTCCAGAATCTCACCCCGTACCGGTGCGGAGAATTCGGTTTTAATGCTGTTGTTTTCCGAAAGATTTTCGTAATATTCATTCGATTGAATCGCAAGATGGAATACCCGAACGATCAAACTGATCCAGACAATGACAAAAAGGGTAAGTAAAATTCTAATTCTCATATAAATGCGACAACCATTAAAAATTCAATTGCAATATACAATCCGATGTGCCAATCCATTGCCGGTAGCTCCAGCAAAAACATCTGATTGGCCATCCAGATAAAAAGCCAGTAGCCCGGATAGGAAAACAGAACAAATATCCCCCCCATACAAGGACGGCACTGTACCACCTGCTCGATTTTAGGGATAACCATCCGTGAAACCAACGTAAAATAGAGTACCGTGCTCCCGAACCAGAACCCTTTTTCCGCTTCAAAAATAAGCATCATCATGACGACAATCAAAACTCCGAAGAGATCATGCCGACTCAAAGCTTTGTAAAATGCAAGAAACAAAACCGCCAATAACGGAGGCAAAAAAAGGTACAGTGTACTCAAGCCGGTATAGACTAAAAATGCACCGACCAGCAAAAGCTGACTTAAAGCGTTTTGATAAGGGATACTTCGTTGCATACCGGAAAATGTTTGCATTTAATGCAATCAGCCCATATTTTGTGTTCGGGAATTGACTCTTTCGGGATTTCGACAAATCCGAGTCGTTCAAAGAAACGTTGTTGATAGGTTAGGGCCAATACCTCTTTTAGCCCCAGGGCGCTCCCCTCTTCGCACGCTTTTGCCACCAGCATGCTGCCGATATTCTTTCCTCGATAGTTCTGATCAATAATCATCGATCTCAATTCCGCCAATTGGGGAGAGTGGATATGAAGCGCGACAAATCCGACCAGTTTTTCCCCCTCCATGGCTAAAAAATACGAACGGATATTGGTCGCAATCTCATCGTTGCTTCGAGGGAGAATCACCCCCGATTCAATTTCCGGAGCGACCAGGGTCTGCATTGCCGGGATATCCAGAAGGGTCGGCTTTTTATAGAGGATTTCAGGCATCATGATCGCTTTTCAGAACTCCGTAAATCGTCTTGACAATCGCATCGACCCCGCGCCGTTTGCTGTTCGAGATCATCAGCGAATCGGGAAACCGCTTTCGCAGTTCGGAGAGCTCTTTTTGGTTGAGTTTATCGATTTTCGTAAATACGGTCACAATGGATTGATCGGGAGTACATATCTCTTGCAGATATTCGGCTACCGAACGGTCGATTTCCAAATCGGGATGGCGGCAATCGATCAAATGGACAAATACGGCGATTTGGCGACGATCGGTGATAAACGAGGTCAGGTTGCTTTCCCAGTCGCTTTTCAGCGATTTAGCCACTTTGGCGTATCCGAATCCGGGCAAATCGACAAATTTAGCATGCAGCCGCTCTTCCGTCTCCCGATCGATGAACGTTACGTCAAAATAGTTAATGAGACGTGTTTTACCCGGAGTTGCCGACACCTTTGCGAGCGATTTTCGGTTGGTCAGGGTATTGAGCAAAGAGCTTTTACCGGTATTGGAACGGGCCATAAATGCCACTTCGTTCCTAAACTCGTTTTCAGGGGCAAGTTTGATATTCGGTGCGGATGTCATAAACGACGAATCAATAATTTCAATCATTTTAACCCGCTTTTGTGTGTCGAATTTTTATCCTGTAACGTAAAAACCATAATGACCGGTTCGTGATCCGCACTCTCGGCAGCTGCATGTCCGGCTACGGTATTGACAATGATTTTATCCCCTTTTATGCGGCGGAAATCATCCAAACGGAACAGATCGACTTTTTTATTAAATTGGTATTCACTCTCATTGGGGAGGTAGAGGGCGCTTTGCGCTTTCCCTTTGTAAATCTCTTTCATCTCGGTCACGATATAAAACGACACATCCCCTTCGGCAAGGTATTTAACCGGTTTATGCTCTTTATCGGTATAAATCGTCAGCTTGGAGGCATTAAGTTCGTCACGCCCTTTGGATATTTTCACATTCCCGGTAAAAACGGAGATCCCTTTTTGTTGATCCCCTTTAAAGCTATCCGAAATAACTTTAAGCTCTTCACCCGAGAGCAATATCCCCAAAAGGGGGAGTAGGGATAGAATTTTTTTTATCATCATTATTTTCCTAAATCTAAGTGGTAGCTTCCGCGAATGGCGTCGGCCGAAACGGTATCGTCGTCAATGTTGTAATAGAGTTTTGTCCCCTCGATCCGATTACGGTTCCGGGTAATCACAAAATCCCCCTCTGTCCGGATAATGGAACGGTTTTGGTCATACGTCCCCTCCTCTGAGCGAAATTGCAATCCGTCCTCTCTCTGATAACGGACATTTCCGTTCAGCGTGATAAAATCGGCTTGATAGAGGGCATGATCGGATTGAATCGATTCGAGTAAATGTTTTGTATTATTGCTGAATTTGGCTGATGTTATCTCATAACGCTCATCGAACAGCTTCCCCTCTTTCCCCTCAAAAAAACGTTTGACCCCTTGCGGTTCCACCTCATAAATGACAAATGATTCCAGCTCAATCTTAGGAATCTCCCCGCTCATTGTATTGTGTGCGGATGAGGGTTTAAAATAGGCAAACATACTCAACATCGCACCCAACAAAAAAACAAAAAAAAAGTTAATCGACATTTATACCCAAAAACTTAAAAATTTCTCTTCTTCACCGTTCTTGCGAATCACTTTTTCAATCATTTCACGTACGCAGGCATCACCGCCGCAACGTTCCAGCACGTGGGAAATCGGCTTGAGATACTCCGAGCCGTCTGCCGGGGTATACGCGGAACCGACCCATTGCAAAAGACGATAATCGTTGAGATCATCTCCGATCGCGGCCACTTCCGAGGGATCGAACCCCAGTTCGGCGCACAATTGCTGTGCAACGGCCCGTTTATCCTTGACCCCCTGATGGAAATGGTGGATATCCAACTCTTTTGCACGGTATTCCACAATCTCCGAACGGCGCCCCGTAATAATCGCGACATGATGCCCCATTTTGATCCATGCTTTGATTGCAAAACCGTCTTTGACGTTAAAATTTTTCAGTTCGTCGCCGCTATTGGTGTAGATTATTTTCCCCTCCGTCATACAGCCGTCAACATCCAGAATAAGGAGCCGAATCACAGTACCCCTTTGGTACTCGGAACACCGGCACGTTCATTCCGGGTTAAAGCACGTCGCAGAGCTACGGCAAGCGATTTAAATGCCGCTTCGATAATATGGTGCTTGTTTTTTCCCCGAACCATTACGATATGGGCGGTAATGCCGGCATTAAAAACGAGGGCACGGAAAAACTCTTCGGCCAATTCGGTATCAAAGGTACCGATTTTTCCGTTCACCTCCACCTCATACACCAAAAACGGCCGGTTACTGAGATCCAGATCGCAGCTCACGGCCGCTTCATCCATGACTATCACGGCATTTCCGAACCGTTCCACTTTCTCGATCGGATAAATCGCTTCGCGCAGGGCCTGTCCCACTACGATTCCGACATCTTCGACACTGTGATGGTCGTCAATGTGGATATCCCCCACGCACTCAATCTCCAAATCGATCAAGGCATGCTTTGCAAAACTCTCAAGCATATGATCTAAAAACCCAACTTTGGTAGAGACGGAACTCTTCCCCTCTCCCCGAAGATTCAAAGACAGCGTAATATCGGTCTCTTTTGTTTTTCGGTTTTTTTGAATCATTTTATTCCCTTATGATAAACGAGCCTCTGAAATAGCCCTTAGAAATGAAATCGCGCGCTTCCTCTTCGCTTCGGAATCCTCCGAGCCACACGCGGAATAATCGTTTGTTATTATACTCTGTATCTTTGATAATTGCGCTGTAGCCTTGAAAATCGGCATACTTTTTCTTTGTATGCGAAGCCCCTTCAAAACGCTCAAACGAACCGATTTGGACAAAAAAGGAATTCAGCAGACTCTCTTTGGGCCCTCTGGCAAGAGCACCCATATCGATGGTACGCATCTCATCCGGTTCGAATCCCAAAACCTCCAAAGTGACCGGGGCACTCCCTTTGCGAAGCATCCCCAGCTCATTGGCCGCCGAATAGGACAAATCGATAATCCGGCTTTCGACAAACGGCCCCCGGTCATTAATCCGGACAATCGTCTGCAAACCGTTCTCTTCGTTGGTCACCCGAACGACCGTATTCATCGGTAACGTCTTATGGGCAGCGCTCATTGCGTGCATATCGTATGCTTCACCGCTGGAGGTCTGCTTTCCGTGGAAATCATTTCCGTACCAGCTCGCTCTGCCGCTTAAGGTATCTCCTACCCGCACTACCGTCGGACAATACTCTTTTCCCAGCACGGTATAAGGACGCATCGTTGCTTGCAATTCACCGTTTTTTTTATAAACGGTCGATGAGCTCAAGGCAAGCTGTTCGGAGGGGCGTTTTTTGGACGGTTTGTACCCTTTATACGAATACGAACCGGTTTTCGTCGTGCACCCTCCGATCAGAAGGGCTAGGCCAAGCAACAGGGTTTTAATCGCCAACTTTTAACTCCTCCCCCTCTTTCAACGAACCTGACAGACGCGGATTTTTCGCTTTGATCTGTTCTAGTGCCAAATTATACAATGAGGCGACTGAAGCTAGGGTTTCCCCCGACTTGACCGTATGGAGCCGCGTACTTTTCAAAAACGGTTTGTTGATCGGTATTTTCAGGCTTCGGTTGGAAAGGGGTTGTCCATCGGATTCTATTTTATTCTCTTGGATAATAGAACTTTGAGGAACATTGTAACGCTTGGAAAGGTGACTTAACGTTTCGCCCGACTTGACACGGTGGAGGAGAAAATACCCTTTCAACTCATGCGTATGGTATTTTAGACGAAAATCCTCCAATTTTTCTTTCGGGATATAGATCGGATAGGAGTCCTGATTGGGCGGGGTTACCCCTTTTTTTAGATGGGTATTGAGCTTCACCAGCGATGTTTTCGGCATCTCCAAAACCGCGGCGATTCGGTCGATCTCCTCCCCTTCGGGCAGATAGACCGTAGCAATCGGATTTTCGTGTTCTTTGTCAAGCAGCGTATCGTATTGGATATCCGATAAAAATACTTCATCGCTCGCCAATAGTGCCAGAGCGACTACCTTTCGGATGTAGTTTTTGCTTTGCAAAGGGAGATAGGAGCGTTTGGGATCGACCAATACGGCCAAATCGGTTGTCCCCGCTTTTCGGATCGCTTTTTTGAGTCTGCCGTCGCCGCAGTTGTAAGCGATCAGCGCTAAATACCATTTTCCGAACTCCTTTTTCAAACTGCTCAGATAGGTGATGGCGGCACGGGTCGATTTGATATGGTCACGCCGTTCGTCTACAAACTGATCGATCTCCAATCCCTGCAATTTTCCGGTTTTTGCCATAAATTGCCACAATCCCGCCGCGCCGTGCGAAGAGGTGCTGCAAACCCGCAATCGTGATTCCGTCAGGGCAATAAATAAAAATTCGCTCGGCAAATCGGATTGGGCAATAAGAGAGGAGAGCATGGGGATGAACATATCGGCATTCTCTTCCGAATCGGCAAAACCGTTCAAAAGACATTCCCGTTTTTTTTGAGTGTAGAGATCATGGAGAGACGGGTCCCTTAAAAAGGAAGGGGGGATGTCAAAATGGCGCAGTACTTCGATCTTTTGGCGATCATTCGGATCAAATCCTATGGCGCAAAGCATTAAAGGGATAAAGAGGAAGAGCAATGTTTTTGTCACCTTTATCCCCCCCCTTGACTATCCGAAATCGAATAGTTTTTTCGCATTGGATGTCGTTATAGATTCTACCTCATGAACAGAAATATTCAGTAAATCGGCTACTTTATCCACAATATAGCGGGTATAGGAGGGCTCATTTCGACCTCCGCGATGGGGATGGGGTGTCAGATAGGGGGCATCGGTTTCGATAAGAAGTTTATCGCGGGGAATTTTAGGGAGGATATTGACAAGTTTTTTCGCGTTTTGAAACGTAATCACCCCTCCGATTCCGAAATAAAACCCCTGTTTTGCCAAAGAAAGGAGTTCATCATCGGCATTATAGCAATGGAGCACCCCCCCTACTTCAGAGGCTTCCTCTTCCAGTAACACCGTTTTCGCATCGTGGCTGGCATCTCGGATATGGACGATCAGCGGTTTTTTAAACCGTTTGCCCAGCCGTATCTGATGGCGAAACACCTCTTTCTGACGCCTCTTTTCAGCCTCCTTCTCTTCGTCGCTCCCCTCTAAACGAAAATAGTCCAATCCGCATTCGCCGATTGCCACACATTTGGGATGCCCTGCAAAACTCTCAAAATCGACCGAATCGATTGTCTCCATGTCGTAGGGGTGGACTCCTACGGCAAAATAGACATGATCGTATTTCTCGCAAATTTCGACGGCTCGGGGTAACGTACCCGGATGGGCACCGGGGATAAGATGCGCAAGCACCCCCGCTTCCTCCGCGCGGGCCATCATTTCGTCAAAATCGTCGCGGTAGCGTTCATCGTCCAGATGGACGTGGGTATCTATAATCATTTTCTCATCCTTTGGAACGCTCAAATAAATCTCGGGCAAATCCTATCGCCTCGTCGCTGATCCCCTCGCCGCTGATGATACGGGCAATCTCCTCGATCCGCTCATCCTCATTCAGCGGACGGACGCGGCTCTCCCCCTCTTTGTAGACCAAAAAGTGCTGATCCCCCATCGACGTGAGCTGAGGCTGATGGGAGATGACGAAAATCTGATAGCGGCTTGAGAGGTGACGCAGCACTTTTGCGACGCTCATCGACTCTTCACCGCTTAGATTGGCATCGATCTCATCGAGCATCAATACTCCGCCGCTGCTTTCCATGCTCTCTACCCGCAATGCAAGCAGTGCCAGACGGAGACGATTAAACTCTCCCGAACTGAGTTTGTCGAGCTTTGTCCCCGAAAGTCCCAAGATCACTTTATCCTGCCCCGTGGCATTGCGTTCGCACGGTTGGAGTTCGAGCGTCGCTTCACGCAGATAGAGCATCAGCAGATATCCGTTCAAGCCCGAGAGTGCCGTAGGCAACTCGGCTTGACGCTGAAGGGACAACTCGTTGCCAAGGGTACTCAGCTCTTCGTTTAAAGCAAAGATCCGTTTTATCAGATCCGATTTTGAGTGTTCTATCGTCTCGTAAGAAGCCAACTCCTTCACTTTTTGGTCACGGTAGAGCAATGCCTCTTCAATGCCGCCGTATCGCCGTTTCAGTTCCGAGATCTGTTCGATACGGTCCAGAATCTCCTCGATTGAAACCTCTTCGAGTTCCCCGAGACGTTCCCATGATCCTTCGAAAATCCCCCGTAGTTCATTCATCGCATCATCAAAAAATGAGCTCTCGATTTCTAAAAGGTTCAGGGCATGAATCACCTGCGATTCGTATCCGAAAATCGCTTCGCCATTCTGGATCGCTTTCTCGATCTTCTCTTTTTTCGAAAGCTCTTTCTTGATCCGGCCAAGCTCTTCATCTTCCCCTATGCGCGGTTTGACGGCATCAATTTTACCAATTTCATAGGCAGCAAACTCTTTAAGCTCGGCCAGATGCCTCTCTTGCTCTTCAATCGCATGCAGCTGATCGCTTAACATTTTAAACTCCCCGAAGAGCTCTTTATGACGTGCCAAAAGGTGATAATGATACGGATTTTGAAGGGAGATCCTCTCGTCGATTAAGGAGATAAGGGCCGAGGGGTCAAAATCACTGTACTCTTTTAGACTCAAATGACGCATGTAGCCTGAACTGATCGACTCCATAGAGGATTTTGAGGTGCTTTGATTATTGATAAAATAGCGGGTTTTCTCTTTTTTAACCTGACGAAAAATATTAACCGCTTCGTTTTGTATCCCGTAGAGCTCTTCATCGATACTCCATAAAACGCTCGATTCGCACACCTTTGCATCCACATTGTCCAATCCGACCGATGCCAGAATGGAACGCATCAAAATTGACTTGCCGCTTCCGCTGGGGCCGGTAAATACGATCAACCCCGGATGAAATTCCAATTCCGCCTCTTTAAAGGTTAAAAACTCTTTGAGGTAAAATCTCTCAATCATAATTTATTCCCCCCACCCCAGTTTTTCTTTGAGGACTTCAAAATAATTAAACTCTTTTCGATGGATAAGACGGGCGGCACCGCTGGCCAGCCGGATGTGAACCGTATCGCTGTCACTGATTTCAACCAGATCTTGACCGTCGATAATCACCAGAGCACTCGCATCGGGGGTTTTAATCTCGATTTCAAAATGTCCGGGCAACACAACGGGGCGCTGTGTCAGCGAATGGGGACAAATCGGGGTCAGGGCAAAGACCTTGGTCATCGGAAAAAGGACCGGCCCCCCTGCCGACAGATTGTAGGCAGTTGATCCGGTAGGAGTGGAGATCACGACACCGTCACCGTAATAGGTGTTGAAGCTTCTCCCGTCTACGTAGGTTTCCAAACGGATCATCTTTGAGATCGAAGGGCGGGTCAGGACAATATCATTAAAGGCAACGACCCTCTCCTCCCCCTCTTTGGTGATAATCGTCGCCTGGATCATTGCCCGTTCATCAATTCGGTACTCTCCCGCGATCAGTTTGTCAACAAAAGCTTCTAATTCGTTACAATCAAAATCGGCAAGAAACCCCAATTTTCCGGCATGGATCCCCATCACCGGAATCTGATAGTCGTAGGAACGGCGTACCGCCGAGATCAACGTCCCATCACCGCCGATCGTGACAAGGATATCGCTGTTTTTGCACAGCGATTCAAAAGGCTGCCCCATCACGTCAATCATCGCACCGCTGATATTATCAATGATCACTTCGATACCGCGTGATTCAAAAACCCGTTTGGTATCAAAAAACATCTCTTTTAACTCCGGGGTAGAGGGGCGGAGGATGATTCCGATACGTTTAATATTATCTAATTTCAATGAAAAGCACCATTTTTTTGCTCTATTATAACCAACTTCGCCGCTGCGTCAAAAAATATGACACGACTGCGCATAATAGTTCAAAGCAACCCCTTCGCGCAATCCGTCGTCCACGACAACGGCCTCCTGAATATTTAGGGCCGAATAGATCGCTATCACCATCAGAATTCCCGTAGCAATCAGCTGTTCTCTTCCGACTCCGACATAACGGATACGGGTAGCTTCATCCATATCCAGCAATTCTTGATAGACACGATGGCAATCTTTTAGTCTCAGTTTAAATCCATTGATCCGCTCCGGATCATAATGGTCGTAATCCATACCCGATAAATACGCCGCTATGGTGGTAGGGGTACCGGCGGTCAAAACCAGCAAATCCCCTCCGTGCGGGTCTGCGAAAGAGCGAATGTCCGATACAAACGACGCCAGCTTTTTATTCCGTTCGCTCTCCTGCGTTGCACTTTCGCTGAGGGTCACGATTCCGATATTAAAACTGACGGATCGGCATGACCCCTCCTTGGATTCGACAAACTCCGTCGAACCGCCGCCGATATCGGACAAAAGAAAGCGGGAGGGGAGCCTCCCCATTTGCATCAACCGATACCGAACCGCCATCAGGGTCAACGCAGCCTCTTTCTCTCCGTCAATCAGGGTAAATACCACTCCGGTACGTCTAAAAATAATCTCCAGCACCTCGGTACGGTTTTGCGCCAAGCGCATTGCCGCCGTCGTGACACCGATCACGTCGTGCGCATGAAAATCAAGTTTTTGCTTCCCCTCTTCAATGGCACCGATAATCCGTTCGACCGCTGAATCGCCGATTCTTTGTGTCGTATGAAGCGATTCAGCGGTTCGAACCACTTTTTCAAAACTTTTTCCCCACGTTTCACCGTCAAAAGTGACCATTCGGATCGTGTTGGATCCCAAATCAATCGCAATCACACTGCACCCCTTTCTTCTCCGATCTCTTTCACGATCATCGACGGAGACCAGTTATTCAGGTCCCCCTCTTCCAACCCTTCCAATTCCAACTCCGATTCATATTTATTTTTGAAAAAATTAAATACTAGAGTAATCCCCTCATCGATCCCAAAAAAGCGGACGTACTGCCCGATTCCCCTCTCCAAAATCGATTGAGGCGAATCGGCACGCAGTTTGTTTTCCAGTTGGACTTGATAGCATTGGGCATAAACACTGGCCATTGCGGTAAATTTTGCCGAAATACTCTGGAATCCCTTAAAGGTTTTCCGGACATCCTCCACCATCCCCCTGGCGGCATATCGCTGCGCTTTATCCACCGTTTCGTTCCATTGGCGTTCCAATAACTGCGCTTCCGCCGTCTCGTATAATAAGGGATAGGTGTCGAGGTAGGCAAAGGCATTGACCATGTTTTTTGCCGTAATCGCATCGAAAAAGAGATGTTTAGCTTTGATCGTCTCCATCATTTCGTGCGCTTCATGATGATAATCGGGAAAGTGGATCAAAACTTCGCATCCCTTGAGGGCCACCGAAAATTCTCCGTTTTGATACGCTTTTTGGGCTTTGATATAGAGTTTGTCGGCATATTCAAGGACCGTCGTATATTCGGCAAACTCCTTCAAAAAAGGGTGGATACGGATCAAATCGAAAAATTTGACGAAATCGCGTGAAACGATTACCCTTTTAAAATATTCATAGATCCGTTTATCGGCAAAGAGTTGTTGAATCAGAACAGTTTTTTCAGATATCCCCCGATACGGTGACAACACTTTTCTGGCTTGCTCTTCGCCGTTCGATCCTAAAATCAGCTCTTGCGCTTTGGTAAAAAGCTTTTTCCAATGCATCTCCATTTTTCGGTACGGCTCTGTCTCCTGAAAAATGGGATACTGTTTCGCCATCGAATAGGCGAGGGCAAAACGCCCCTCTTGCGTATAGGCCTGAAACTGTGCATATTTTTCATATTCATGAAGAATATGTTTGATTAAACTTTTTTTCTTCGGAATCCCTTCGAACGGCAGAAATAAACTTTTCGCTTTCTCAGACTCCCCTTTTTCAAGATAGTGCTTTGCTTTGGCCAGCGTATCTTCCCAGATCAATTCGATAACGGCATAGGGCCGCGAATAGAGTAAAAAAGGGTTCTCTTCCAAAGCGGTATAAAACTCTCTATACCGTCGCTTATGTAGAAGCTCCATATATTTTTGCTCATCCCCGTAGAGCGAATAGAACCGGACATTTCCTTCGATCGTACCGACGGCAATACGATATCCGTTACCGATAAAAGCAAGGGAGCTAATCCCCTCCCCCTCTTTGAGATAATTGGCCCGGACCAGCTCCATCGTCTCCAGATTGTAAAGTCCGACGTACCCGAGTTGTGTCCCCACAAAAAGAAACCGCTTATCGTCGGTGGTACACATTGCCGTGATCTCGTCGTTCATTTTGGAGAGACGCTTGACAATATTTCCGCTTCGAATGTCCCAGAGGATCAGCCCCCCCTCTTTCTCGGCGGAGAGCAATCGCACATCCGGAAGAAAAACGATTTTGACCACGACACTATTATGTCCTCTGAGTTTCTTGGGGTTTTTCATCGTTGCGATATTAAGTAGATTAATGGTCCGATCAAAACTTCCCGTCGCAACCCAGTGTCCGCTGTCATTGAAGGCGACGGTGGTAACAAAATCGGCATGAGAAGGTAATGAAAATGCCAACCGGGCTGTTTTCAAAACCCAGGCAACCACTTTGCCATCTTGTCCGCACGTGATACCGTAGCGGCTGTTCGGATCGATCGCAACGCTCTCGATATCCCCCGAATGACGCCCCAGTTTGCAGATCAGCTCCCTTTTCGGGACACTGAAAAGAGCGGCTTTGTTTTTACCCGGTACAGTGGAGATGGAAAAATGGCCGCACAGGGAGATATCCACTTCGGATCCGGTATAGCGTTCATGATTGACATTGCTTTTAAAACCGTCAATCACCCGATAACTCTCCACCGAAACAATGCGCACCGATGTTTGTGCGTCAATAATTGCGAGATTCCCGTCCGATAGGGTTTTGAGCTGTAAAATGGGAATTTTAATATTCAATAAATGTAAAATTTCCATTTTTGAGCCCCTAATGTTCTTCGCTGCTTAAATACCGGTGTTCTTTCAAAAGGGCACGTATCTGTGCTTGATGTTCCTGTCCCTTGGTCTCCAAATGGATCATAACATTGGCATCTCCATAAGCGAGGGTCGTAGAGGTACGATCGTACGCGATATGGACGATATTGGCATTGAGTCCCTGAAGCATTTGGGTCAGCTGCATAAGGGCCCCCGGTTTATCGATCAATGTCACCGTGAGTTTCATTTTTCGTCCCGATTTGATCAACCCTTTTTCGATGATGATGGAGAGGAGCGTCACATCCATATTGCCTCCGCTGAGGACGACACCCACTTTTTTCCCTTTAAGATTATCAATCTTATCATGAAGCAACGCCGCGACGCCAACGGAACCGGCCCCTTCAACAACCAATTTTTGCCGTTCCAGCAAAAATAAAATGGCATTCGCAATCTCTTCATCATCGACACTCACCATTTGATCGACCGATTCAAGAATGTGTCCCAGAGTAATAGTAGAGGTGTCTCTCACCGCGATACCGTCGGCAATAGTCCGCACCGCAGTCGAATCGATGGCTCTCTTGGCTTCATACGACTCTTTCATCGCAGGTGCCCCCACCGCACTGACACCGATCACCTGAATAGTGGGGGCCAAGGCTTTAATCGCTCCGGCCATCCCGGATATCAATCCCCCTCCGCCGACGGGGATCACGATCGCATCGAGATCGGGATGGGTCTCGATCATCTCCAGACCAATCGTCCCCTGTCCCGCCATGACCGCTTCATCGGCAAAGGGATGGACGAAAACCATGCCGTGCTTCTCTCCGTATTCGGCGGCGTAAGCATACGCTTCATCATAATTGTTCCCCGCCAGAATCACCTCGGCACCGTAATAGCGCACTCCGTTGATTTTAGTCAGCGGCGTCGAATCGGGCATCACGATGAGGGCCTTGATACCGAACATCTGTGCCGCCATAGCGACCCCTTGGGCATGATTTCCCGCACTTGCGGCGATCACGCCGCACTGGCGCTCTTCCTCGCTGAGGGTTGCTATTTTGTTGTAAGCACCCCGAATTTTAAACGCTCCGGTCACCTGAAGATTCTCTTTTTTAAGATAAACTTCACATCCGCACTGTTCGCTCAACCTCGGTGCATACGCAAACGGCGTATGGACCACAACCCCTTTGATTCTATGATGCGCTTGATAAATGGTCTCTAAATGAATCAATCAAACCCTTTACGTGTTAATCATGCGGTGTTCTACCATTGAACAATGGTTTTGTACAACTCGCATTCCGGCTCTTTTTGCTTTTTCGGCCGCTTCGTTGTTAACGATCCCTTTTTGTGCCCAAAAAACTTTTACGTCTCCGCGCGTAATGCACGCATCGGCAATCGCATCCAGTGCATCGGGCTTACGAAAAATATTGACCATATCCACTTTTACAGGGATCTCTTCAAGAGAGCGGTAGACCTGTTCTCCTAAAATCGTATCCTCTTTCGGATAAACGGGGATAATCGTATAACCGACGTTCTGAAGGTACTGGGCAACACGGTAACTGTCTTTGGAAGAATCAGGAGATAGTCCCAAAACGGCAATCGTTTTAACATCCGCTAAAATTGATCGTATTTCATCATTTGTAGCATTGATAGTCGGGAATTCGCATTCCATAAAACCTCCTGTAATGGTATAAGTATTCTCATTATACCGAATTCAAAGAAAGTCTAAAATACAAATCCCCCTTCTTGACTATATTTTGCGACTTTTTTCCCCGGTATAGCGTTGTCTCGGACGCGCGATTTTCATTTC
>NZ_JALNYS010000033.1 GCF_023229695.1 Sulfuricurvum sp. | reverse complement strand
CTCCCGTATCCGAAAGATACGGGTAGCTTCAGGGGGGTGCAGGGGACAAATTGTCCCTGCCACTTTACGGGCTTTGCCCGGAAAGTGCGTAACATCAGTAACAAGGTTAGATTACATTAACAACAAAAATACCGCTACGATCGGTTCTTCTCTCTGACAAATATCTCAAAATCATCCGGAAGAAGGGGTTTGCTGTAATAATACCCCTGTATCTCATCGCACCCTTGCTTATGGAGGTAATCGAGTTGTTCTACCGTTTCCACCCCCTCGGCAATCGTTTGAAGCCCCAGAGAGTGCGCCATACTGATGACGGCATTGACAATGGCCTTGTCGTCCGAATCATCCGTTATTTCACGAATAAAAGACTGATCGATTTTCAGTTTATACACTTTAAACTGCTTGAGATAACTTAAAGAAGAGTATCCCGTACCGAAATCATCAATCGACATCCGAATCCCTAAATCGTGCAAATGGTCCATCACCGATATCGCCCCCTGAGGATTATGCATCGCTACCGCTTCGGTCAATTCCAATTCCAGATAACGCGACGGCAATCCAACCTCATCGAGTATTTTGGTAATCACTTCGGGGAGCCTTGGATGACGAAACTGCACCGCTGAGAGATTGACGGCAACGACCATCGGCGACAAACCTTTCTCCCTCCACCCCTTCGCTTCACGTATCGCATTGCGGAGCACCCACTCTCCGATCGGCAAAATCAAACCGATATCTTCGGCCAACGGGATGAACTCGGCCGGCGAAATATTCCCGAGTTCGGGATGGCTCCATCGCAGCAGCGCTTCGGCTCCGATTACACGATCCTCTACCAAAGAGATTTGGGGCTGATAGACGATGTGCAATTGTCCCCGCTCCAGTGCATGGTGCAACGCATTGCTAAGCTGCAGGTTGCGCGCGGAACGTTCCTGCATCGCTTTGGTAAAGAAACGGTAGCTGTTACGCCCGTCTTGTTTCGCCTGATACATCGCCGCATCGGCATTTTTGGTAAGGGTTTCATTATCGCTCCCATCCATCGGATAGATCGCAATACCGATGGAAGCGGTCACCATCAGTTCATTAAGCTCAATCGTCAGAGGGGTCGCGATCGTCTCTAAGAGCTTCTGTACGACGTAGATAATCCCTTGCAGATTTGTGTGGGAAACCATAAAAACAAATTCATCCCCGCTTAAGCGCGATACCGCATCTTCTTCGCGTAAAATCGATTGAAACCGCTTCGCCATTTCAACCAGCAGCATGTCTCCGATATGATGTCCCAACGTATCGTTAATGTCTTTAAAGTGGTCGATGTCTAAAAACATGACCGCCAGTTCCCCATTGTGCCGTTTCGCTATTTCTATGGAGTATTTGAGTCGCTCCTCCAGCTGGACCCGATTCGGCAGTCCGGTCAGAATATCGAAATTGGCCAGATAATGGATCCTCTCTTCGGCCCGTTTTTTCTCGGTAATATCCTCCTTCACCACCATACAGTGGGTAATGGTCCCGTCCGTATCATAGATAGGGGAAATTTTGACCGATTCGATCGATTCGGTTCCGTCTTTACGATGAGACATCAGTTCCCGATGCCATAAATGACCGCCGGTGACATAATCCAGTATCTCGTCACAGCTTTTCTCCTCCATCGGGTTCGTCTGGATTTCTTCGATATTTTTTCCGATTGCCTCCCCCGGCAAATATCCCGACGTCTCG
Source organism: Sulfuricurvum sp. (assembly GCF_023229695.1). Classification (GTDB taxonomy): domain Bacteria; phylum Campylobacterota; class Campylobacteria; order Campylobacterales; family Sulfurimonadaceae; genus Sulfuricurvum. The sequence continues at coordinate 2,425 of NZ_JALNYS010000033.1, read as the reverse complement.
GTAAAAATGGTATTGACGTATTCGATTTTCCCCTCTCTGTCGGTAATAATGATACTGCTCGGGCTCTGTTCGACCGCCTGAGTGAGCTTACGCAGCTCATTTTCCGCTTTTTTGCGCTCGGTGATATTGCTGGAGACTTTCAGGACATATTCGATTTCCCCTTTCTCATCGTATTCGGGGACAAACGTCGAATCGATCCAAATCAGCCCGTGCGGGGTCTGAATCTCAAACTCCGTACGAATCTCCTTCCCGCTCTCGAAAAGTTCATTGACGAAATGGCTGTATAAACCGCCGATACTGATATCGTCAAGCTCGCTTATCGGTTTACCGATCAACTCTTCGCTGAAAATATCAAACAAATTTTCCATCGATTTATTCATGTAGACGATATCCCTATGGCGGTCGATCCGGACGATCAAATCGGGAGTATGTTCGGCAAGGGTACGGAATTTCTCCTCCTGAATCCGGAGCTCTTTGGTCCTCTCCTGAATTTTCTCTTCGAGTTTTGCATTGAGTTTTTCGAGTTCGCTGCGGGTTTGCTGCAGCTGGATATTTTTATAATAAGAGTCTTCGTAGCTGGAGAGGAGGAGATCGAGTATCTGCACCTTGTCGGCGGTGATCAGGAAATCGTTCCCGCCGAACATGAGCCGTATTCCCATCTCCATCCTCTCGACACTTCGGCGCTGGGTATTGATGTAGAGTTCGTCGATCACCTCGGGGAGACGTTTGTGATCGAACGGTTTGGTCAAAAATTTGTTGGCTCCCGCTTCGATACTCTTGATAATATCGTGCGGTTCGGAGAGGGAGGTTAGCAAAATCACCGGAATTGCCTTGAGCTTGTCGTCGCTACGGATCGCTTTGCACAATTCATAGCCGTCCATACGCGGCATCATCACGTCACTCACAATGACATCGGGAAGCTGCTCACCCCTTTCAAGCCATTCGTAGGCCTCCTCTCCGTCATGGCAAACGGTGACCGTATAATTATCGTTTTCCAGAAAAAATCGGATCTCTTCGGCCTGAGTCAGGCTGTCTTCAACGACAAGAATATGAATTTTTTTTGTATGGGTCGCGTGATTCATCGATGCTCCTTTGTTGCCGCTCCAATCTTGAGCAGCAGTTCGAGAATTCCCTGCGGAGGGAGGAGAAACTCGATCCCCCCTCCCTTGATCGCCTCCTTAACCATGCCGAATACGACCGACGTCGCCTCATTCTGCCCGACCGTAATCGCCCCCCCTTTTCTCAGTTCTACCGTCGCATCCGCACCGTCGCTCCCCATCCCCGACAATAAAATTGCCACCGTATTCGGAGCATCGCACGGACGAACCGAAGAAAAGAGTTTGGAAACCGAGGGGGTAAAGAGTTCATTTGCGTCACCTACGGGGAGTTTGATCCGATTATTATCAAGGATCAAATGATGTCCGGCAGGGGCAATGTACACATTTCCTCCCAAAATTTTTTCCCCCTCTTGGGCTATTTTTACGTTCACAGCACACTCAAAATTGAGCCATTGGACAAAGCTTTCGATAAATTCGCTGCTCATATGCTGCGCCACCAGAATCGGGAGGGGATAATCCGAGGGAAGCCCTTTAAGGATGGTGTGGAGTATCGGCGGGCCGCCCGTCGACGAACCGATCACAATGAAAGCGGGTTTCTTTGTCTCAATATCGAAATTTCCCGACTTAGTGTCAGAGGAGGGCTTCCATCGCCGGATCACTTTCACATCCGACATCAGTCTGATCCCGGCTACTATCTTCTCATACAATTCTTTGTACCTCGGATGGCCCGGTCCGTAGGGTTTTTCATACGCTCCGACAACCCCGATATGCATGCTTTCGATAATTTTCTCCACTTCTTTAAGTTCCCAGGTTGCCGTCATCAAAAGGATCGGCAGCGGATGCTCTTCCATAATTGTACGGGAAGCTTCATATCCGTTGAGACGGGGCATGTTGATATCCATCAAAATGATATCGGGACGGGCTTTAGCGACCAATGCAACCGCCGCCGCTCCGTCTTCCGCCACGGCAACGATCTCGATATCATGTTCGGCTGCAAGGGCATACACCAACAGTTCACGGGTGGTTGCGGAGTCTTCAACAATCATTAATCGTATCACTTTTTGACCTTTTTATTTACTAACTGATGTTACGCACATTAGGAACAAAGTCCCTAATGTGGCAGGGACAAATGTCCCTACAACCCCCTAAAGCTACCCGCATCTTTCGGATGCGGGAGATTAACCGATCTTTATTTGTACTTTTCGGGCAAAGCCTAACCTATTTCGCCCTTTTGAAAAAGGTGCGTAAGGTCAGTCATTTATTATCCGATCAGCCACTGAATCGTTTCGATCAAATTGTTCTGATCGAACGTACTTTTCACGATGTAGGCGTTGGCCCCCGCATGAATCCCTTTTCCTCTGTCTTCT
>NZ_JALNYS010000032.1 GCF_023229695.1 Sulfuricurvum sp. | reverse complement strand
TTCAAAAATGAGAATATCACATTCATGCCTACATGATGAAATTTCCTCAAGCGTATAGGTGGAAGGCAAAAGTGAATGATAAAGAAATTCGAAGCTATCAAGAATGCTGGAGAGATGAGGATAATTAAGAAAAGAATGGGTGTTACCATTACAGGTTACACCCTGCAACCACAAGAGTTTAAGTTTGGGATTCATTGTATTCGTAAAGCATTGTATATATTTTCTGCTATTACGGTTTCATAATTACTCAATGGCTGAGGCAGCACCTCTTCTCCGTTTAAAAATACCATTCCACCTAAATACCCCATAAATAGCCCCAAAGCACTGAAAAAATCCTGATCTTTCAATACTCCGCTTTGTACCCCATCATCAAAAAATAACATCAATTCCGTTACAAAATCAGAAACACATACCATTCCGGTACACTCCTTCGTAAATATTTCACGGTTTGACAAAAAAATACGTAAAAAATATTCAATCAGTTCAGGACGCTCCCGTGCAATCCTAAAGTACATTTGCACAATCATATCAATTTTTTCTCTTACTGATTTATCAGAGAGATTGATTTCTCTTAGTTTCTCGCCCAAAATGGATGAGATATAGAGCATAAGTTCTTTTGCGAGCTGATCTTTCGAAGAAAAATAATTATAAAAATTTCCAACACTCATCCCTAATTTTTTAGCAATTACAGGCATTGTTGTCGTATAAAATCCTTCTGTCGAAAAAAGCTTCAAAGCTGTTTGCATAATAGATGTTTTGCGATCTTCTTTTTTAGCATTAATAGTTTGTTCTGATACGCGCTTCATTCTAACATCCTGATTTTTATATTATAGTAATATGAACACACGTTCAGCTCAATTGATCAAAGTATTCTATACTACTACTCTTAAAATAGTGACCTTAAATCTTCACGATACTGGTTTCCCAGCCGTCATAGGATCCTTTGCATTGAACCGATATATCAATCAAATGCAGTGTTAATGTATCGATATCGTAGTAAAACGGTTTATCTTGACGGTAAAAGCTGATCCCGACCATGGAAGTGTCTTCGCTTGGTTCCATAAGTTCCTTAATCTTAAATCCTTCCGATTCTATACGTTCTATAAATGTATCTCTCTGCTGAAGCGTTTCAAAATAAGCTTTATGCTCAATCCCCCGTGGTAAATGGAGCGAATCACCCTGTGTTTTGAGATGATCACACACTTTGTGATTTTGAATAATCTGCCACTCTACTGGGGTCGGAAAAAGGAGTTTATGATACACCTCCCAATCACCGTCCATTTTCGAGCCACTGGTGTATTCGTAATCAGGAAATGCACCCATCGCCGCTTTCACGACATCGGGCCATTCAAACTCATGTTTGAGGTAATAGATAAAGGTCATCTCACCCTTGGAAATGATCTTTCCGACATAACTTCCGATACGATAGCGCAATGCCTCCATCTCGATTTTATCTTCGATGAACGAAAGCTGTGTCTCTTCATCTTCACCTATCAGCCCTCGCTCATTGGGCATTTTCATGGAGAGTTTGATAAATCCGACGTAAAACTTATCCTCACTCGGCAACTCCGTTGAAATCCCCGCATTGACCTGCACCGTGGCGATAGCGCCATCGATTGTTTTCATGTATAATTCCCAATATTCTTGCATACCCTACTCCATTTCCAACGACATTAAAAACATATCTTCACCGTCTATTACTTTGACATCCAAACTTTCACATGCGGGGCATTTGTAGTAAATTTCATCCAACGTTGTTTGCACTCCACACCCTTTGCACTCAATCACGAGCGGTTGAATATTGAGCACAAACTTTGCTCCGTCGCAGATCGTTTTTTCTTTAAAGGTGTTAAACGCCGTCTCCAACAATGAGGGTTCAACGCCGCTCATCTTACCGATTTTTACGACGATCTTTGTTACCGATTCCGCTTCATTTTCTTTGGCAATATCCTCGCACTGCGTTAAAAGCGCTTGAACGATAGAGTATTCGTGCATTAACAGATCCTCGGTAGCAATTCGCCGTTAGGGGTCTCTAAAAAGCGTGACGTCCCCCACGGACTTTTTAAAATGACCTTTTGTGGATACTTTTGGGTTACTTCTCCCACGACCGAAGCCATAGCGCACACCTCAAAACCCTTGAGTATCCCTAGCGCTTTTACAGCAGAGTCTTTGTGGATCGCCAATACAAACGTCCCCTCGTTCGCCAGTGCCGTCGCTTCAAAGCCCAGCATCTCACAGATCCCTTTGACCTCATCGCTGATCGGGATCTTATCTTCGTCCACTTCGATACAGACGTTGGATTGTCGTGCCCACTCGTTGAGCACCGCCGCTACCCCGCCTCGCGTCGCATCGCGCATTGCTGTGATCTTGATCCCTGCGTCCATGAGGGCTTTGACCTGCGGATACAATGAGTTACAATCGGAGCGTAACGCAGAACTCATCTCCATCCCCTCACGTGCGGCGAAAATCGTCGCCCCATGGCACCCGATGTCACGGTTGATAAGGATCACATCCTCTTCGCTCACGTTATTCGAACTGATCCCCGCTTGGACGATCTCACCTAACCCAGTGGTGTTGATAAATATCTTATCCACACTCCCCTTCGGTACTACCTTGGTATCCCCACTGACGACCACCGCACCATTGATAAGAAGCTCTTGTCTCATGCTCTCGACGATCCGCTCCAGTGATTCAACTTCAAATCCCTCTTCGATGATGACACTGCACGTCAGATACTTCGGCTGTGCCCCCATCATGGCGAGGTCATTACACGTACCACACACCGCAAGCTTCCCGATGTCCGCCCCCGCAAAAAAGAGGGGACTCACTGTAAAGCTATCGGTACTCATCGCCAAATTCCCGATCACCGCCGCATCTTCACTGCGCTCTAAAATCTCGTTTTTAAAGGCTTTGTAAAATACCTTTTTGATCAGTTCATTGTTCTCTTCGCCGCCGTTGCCTTGGGCTAATGTAATCGTTTTATTCATACCAAATTCCCATATTTATAATAGGCGGAGCACGCCCCCTCGGAGCTGACCATACAGCTTCCAACCGGAGAGGTCGGTTTACACGCGGTGCCGAAAATAGAGCACTGCGGCGGTGAAGCTTTCCCTTTTAGGATGTCGCCGCAGATGCAGAGTTTGTGATCGTTGATCTCCTCTTTGGGGAGGATAGAATCATAAATCTTTTCGGCGTTGTAGCGATCATACTCAGGACGAAGCCCCATCCCACTTTGGGGGATGTCGCCCAGACCGCGCCAGCGAAAGTCCACTTTTTGGAAGTATTTATCATTCAACGCCTGCGCTTTTAAGTTCCCCTCACGCGTCACGGCACGTTTGTACTCCACTTCGAGTTCACATCGATTTTCGATAAATTGTTTGACGATCATACTGATCGATTGCATGACGTCCACCGGCTCGAATCCGCTGACGACGACGGGTTTTCCCCAGTCACGCGGGAACTCTTCGTAGATTTTGCTTCCGCTGATAACGCTGACGTGGGAGGGTCCCAAAAACGCATCGATGATACACGCTTTATCGCTGATCAGAGCGCGCATCGGTTCGGGTACGGTGACGTGGTTGACATGTAAGAGGATATTTTTTACATCTTGGCGGATCACCGTATCTAAAAGGGCGGCGGTCATCGGGGTCGTCGTCTCAAATCCGATGGCAAAGAAAATAACCGTTTTGTCGGGGTTCTCTTGTGCGATTTTGAGACAATCGAGCGGTGAATAGACGAAACGAACATCCGCCCCCTTGCTTCGTGCATCTTGCAAGCTTCCACTGCTTCCTGGGACTTTGATCATATCGCCTAGCGTCACCAAGATGACGCTCTCTTGCATACTCAACACATAGGCATGATCGATCCGCTCTTTGGGCATGATGCATACGGGGCATCCCGGACCGTGAACGAAATGGATGTTGGAGGGCAAGAGTTGCAATACACCGTACTTCATGATGGTGTGAGTATGTCCGCCGCACACCTCCATAATGTTGATCGGATGAGTCAGTTTTTGGGCATCGGTGACGATAATCTTCGCATACGCTTTTATCGTATCGGCATCTCGAAAGTCATCATACAGGTTTTTAAGCTCCAACCCCATTTTTCAGGCTCCACGCTCAGGGCAGTTCTCACTCTCTGCTGTCGCGGCAAGCCGCTCTTGTTCATCCATCACATCCAGTATCTCTTTGTAAACCCTCAGCGATTCGAGGGCATCTTCCTCATCGATTTTATTCATAATAAACCCAATATGGAGGAGGACGTAATCGCCGATTTG
>NZ_JALNYS010000007.1 GCF_023229695.1 Sulfuricurvum sp. | reverse complement strand
ATCGTGAGCCGTTTTTAACCCCCGACACCCTCTTTATCGTCATCAGCCAAAGCGGTGAAACGGCCGATACGTTAGAGAGTCTTAAGATGGCCAAGGCCTTCGGTCTTAAAACGATGGTGATTTGTAATGTCGACAACTCGTCGATGGTCCGTCTTGCCGATGCGAGTCTCCTCACCCGTGCCGGAATTGAAAAAGGGGTCGCGTCGACCAAAGCGTTTGCCACTCAGGTAAGTGTCCTCTGGATGCTCTCCCTTTTTCTTGCCGGTGAGCGCAAAACTCTCCCTACGGACGAAATCAAACGCCAGATTCAGCTGCTTCGTCTCCTTCCGGCAACGACGAAGGTTGATAACGACATCCACGAACAGCTTCGCCGCCTCTCCAAGCGGTATCTTCACGGGCACGGATTCTTCTTTATCGGACGGGATGTGTTTTACCCTCTCGCACTTGAGGGGGCACTAAAGCTCAAAGAGATCACCTATCTGCATGCCGAAGGGTATCCCAGCGGAGAGATGAAGCACGGTCCCATCGCTCTGGCCGATCCGGAGCTCTTTACGATCGCCCTGCTTCCGCAGCATAAGCTTTACGACAAGACCAAGAGCAATATCGAAGAGCTCAGTGCCCGTGATTCTACCATCTGTTCGATCAGCCCTCTGGAGTTTGACAAAGCCGATGATCATATCCGTACGCAGCCGGCTGAGGATTACCTGCTTGAATTCTTTGAGATGATGGTCGTCCTTCAGCTCCTCTCGATGGAAATCGCCATCCGTCTGGGCAACGATGTTGACATGCCGCGCAACCTTGCTAAAAGTGTTACGGTCGAATAAACGAAAATTTAAAGGGTAAATGCTCTTTTTGAAGGCAAATTCTTTTGCTTTCATATTTTTTTAAAAAACATTAAGCTATTCTCAGTGTTATTTTATATCTGTAAAACACCTAACTTCCGAGGGACACTACTTCATGAATACCAATCGAAAAATTTTATTTATTGTCGCCTTGATGCTTATCGGGCTAGCCGTTGCCACGATTACTAACGTAGCCCTCAATTTTCGTGAATACGGATACAATAATGCGATTGAAAAATCAAAAATGACCGCTGAAATCGTACGCGACGGCCTAACTGCCCATATGGTCAACGGTATAATGGACAAACGTCAGTTCTTCCTTTCCAATATCGCCAATATTAAAGATGTGCAGGCGTTGTGGATTGTCCGTGCAGACAAAGTAGTCAATCAACACGGCGAGGGTCTTGATAATGAACGTCCTCGAGATGCTATCGACCGAAAAGTCCTCAAAGAGGGGGTTATTATCCGTGAGATTCAAGAAGACACCCGGAATGCTGTTTTACGGGTAACCATCCCCTATATTGCTACCGCCTACGGCAGTCCGAATTGTCTGAGCTGCCATAATGCCAAAGAGGGTGATGTCCTCGGTGCTATCAGTATGGAATTCAATATAAATGAAATTCGCCAAACCGGTGCTATCACGATTGGAAAAATATTTGCGATTAACCTCGTCTTTTTAATTATCGCCCTTTGGGTAACCAATCACTATTTTAAACCTTATATGCAGCTTTTTGAAAATCTCCAACAAGGGATTAAGCGTGCTCGAACCGGCGATTTCTCATTTCGTTTCAAAACGACCCTTAAGGACGCCGGCTCTGAAGTGGCCGAACAAATGAATACCCTCTTTGAAAAAATGGAAGAGACCTTCGGCGGTATTAAACACAATCTCAATACCTTTGTATCGCGCTCAAACATTTCTTGTACCGATCCGCTAAATTCTGCGGGGACAATCATCAAAGAACTTTCCGATGTCTATAAATTTAAAAAAACAATAGAATTGGACAGTAGCAAAGATGCAATTTATGCCCGATTTATTTATGTTCTTCAAGAGAAATTTCATTTTTCCCATTTTGCCCTTTATGAAGTTGATAAAACCGTCAAAGAGCGTAAACTGATCTACATTACGGACCATAAAAGTTTCTGTCTCCCGGCAGCCGATACCAATCCTACCGAATGTCGCGCCTACCGCACCAATAGCGATGTCTATTCCACTGATTTCCCAAATCTATGCAACCATTGTGACAATACAAAAGAGTATACGTGTATCCCTTTTAACATTAATGATGATCTCTCCCTTATCCTCTCATATTCCGCAAACGGGATCGAGGAGATCGAAAATATGAATCTTGCCCTTCCCAGTATAAAAAACTATTTTGAAGCGGCAAAAGCGGTTATTGAAAGCCGTACCCTTATGGACAAGCTCAGAGACTCTTCATTACGCGACGGAGCGACACGTCTTTATAACCGCCGATTTTTAGAAGAGTTTATTGATCGAAGTGCTGCTCAGGCCCTTCGGTCCAACGTGAGCTATGCTGTTTTGATGATCGATATCGATTTCTTCAAAATGGTCAATGACACCTATGGACACGATGCGGGAGATCTCGTCATCAAATCATTGGCGGAAATACTGCAACACAGTATTCGCAAATCCGATCTTCCGATCCGTTACGGCGGCGAAGAGTTCCTTGTCCTGCTCCACAACACCACCCAGGAGGGAGCATTAGCCATTGCAGAGAAAATCCGTACGGTTTTCAATGAGAAAAAGTTTCAATTTGGAAGCGATAGCCTCCAAAAAACACTGAGTATCGGTATCTCACACTTCCCGCTACATGCCGACTCCCTCTGGAAAGTCATTAAATTTGCCGACATAGCCCTCTACGAAGGGAAGCATACCGGACGCAATCGGGTCATAGAATTTGAAGAGAGAATGTTTAATGGGGGCGATCAGTTCTAACCCGTTTTCCCATCATGATGATGCAGAGTACAAAATTCTGATATAACCGAAAAACAAGTAGTCACGTATCAAAAAAAGTACTCATTGCATTCAAAAAACACTGCCATTGATTTTGACCGTAACCTCCATTAAAGAAGAAAATACCGGATGAAAAAGCTTTTTTTTACCCTCATTTTTAACCTCGCCCTCTTTGCTTCGGATCCCCTTCTTAGAGTGGATACTCACGGTCATGAAGAAAAGATTAACGATATCATCATAACCCGTGACGATAAAATTATCACCTGCTCGGATGATAAAACCATTCGTATCTGGAATAGTAAAACAGGAGCGGAGGAACGAAAGATTCTAGGGCAGATCGGAGCAGGGAATGAAGGAAAAATATATGCCGTTGCCCTCAGTTTTGATGAAAAATTCTTAGCAGTCGGTGGATATATGGGAGGGAAAGCGGGAGAATTGACGGTGGGAAAAGGGACCATTCGTCTTTACGATTTCGCTTCGGGAAGAGTGATACAGGTTTTAAAATCGCATCAAGGGGTTATCACCGATCTCTCTTTTGATAAAAACGGCAATCTGTACAGCGCAAGTGCCGACGGTACCGTCAAAGTATGGGAAGCCCCTCAGGGAATATATCTCCTTCGCGTGAGCTTTAATTCCCATTCACAGAGTGTCACGGCCGTCCAACCGCTTAAAGACAACACTTCGTTTGTGACAGCGGGATATGACAATATCATTAATCTCTATAACGGAACAAAAGTTATCAACTCCTACAAACACACCGTCAAACTCGATTCAATCGCCGTATCTTCTCGCTACATCGCTTCTTCCGGAATCGGAAGTGAAATCTTGATTTTTGACACCCGCCTTAACCTCCTGTTCACGATCCAAAATCCTACGGAACCTAGAGGTCTGGCATTTAGTCCTGATGGAGCAAAACTACTCGTGGGTACCAGTGCTTTGCCAAATAAGGTAATGGTATACGACACAACCGATCGTTTTAAAGAAATAGTCTCTTTTGACCAGCATCACAACCTTGCAAAAGCCGTTTCTTTTCTTGATAACACGACTGCGGTAAGCAGCGGCGGAAGTAATAATGAGATCATTATCTGGAATGCCGCTACTTCGGCAGAAAAACTCCGGATGGAGGGGAAAGGAAAAAGTATTGTAAGAGTCGGAATCCATGGCAATCGCATCGGATGGGGAAACAGCTGGGCAAAAAAAAGTAAAAACGAATACGGCCCCATCGAAAAAGAGTTTGACTTAAGGACAATGAGCCTTGTATCGGATCATTTGACAAATTTTAATATCATTGACTCTTCCGGACTCTCGCATACCTGCGGTGGCGACAATGGATATGCCGATGCCGTGCTGCTTCTACCGAACAAAATCCAAATTATCCGTAATTCACTCACCGGATTCGGACACAATACGTACGGAAAATGGGATCAATATATCCTCAGCGGCGGAAGTGACGGTATTTTAAATGCTTTTGATTCAAAAGGGAACAGCATCGCGCACTTTATCGGACACACGGGCGAAGTATGGAATATCGCTATCGACGGAGATAGGATGATCAGCGGAAGTGCCGACAAGGTGCTCAACCTATGGAATTTAAACGATATTCATAAAACAGATACAATCATTACAACAGTTGCGGAGAACTCGATCGCAAAAAACTCCGGATTAAAGAGTGGCGATAAGATTCTTAGTATTGACGGCAGAACATTTAACTCCGTTGCATCTTTGTTAAATTATGTCAAACCTTTAAAAACATACCTATTCGAAATTAAGAGCGAAGGGATTATTTCAGCGATTGCAATCGATAAAAATGAGAGTAAATTCGGATTTACATTGCATCAGGACCAAACCATACGGCCCGTGCTATCTCTCTTCATCGGTACCGATAATGAATGGATTGCATGGACGAAAGAGGGTTTTTTTGATGCATCCGCCAAAGGTGCAAAATATCTGGGGTACCATATCAATCAAGGTTCTGACAAAGAAGCACGATTTATCCGTTTTGATAAATTGTATGACTCCCTATACCGTCCCGATTTAATCCAAAAAGCACTAAAAGGGGACTCCTTGGATAGCTATGTCAAAGAGATCCGCTTCGATCATCTTTTAGAAGAAAATTTTTAGACGGTATAATCATCCGAAAGATACGGGAAGCGTTTCAGGAAACATCCCTTCGGGAGCGCTTCGCTTGTTTTGGGGGGTGGCAGGGGACAAATTGTCCCCTGCCACTTTCCGGGCTATGAGCGGAAAGTGCGTAACATCCGTTACTTAGTGACAGCCGCAGCCTGTTCCGCAGCTCTCACCGCTTGTGGCTTTCGGTGCAGGAGCTGCCGCAGTCGAACATGCCGATACACCCGGAGGGGTATTTGGCTGAATCGCCTGATTATCAACTCCCCCCTCCGCGTTAATTTTTTCAATAGTAGCCCACAACGCTTCTGCCGCTTTCATATACCGTTTAGCCGTCTCGGATGTAGGCAGACAATAGGTCACAGGTTTCCCTTCATCCCCACCGGTACGAATTGCAGGTTCAATCGGAATCTCAGCCAAAATGGTAGTATCAAACTGTGTTGCCATCGCTTCGGAGGTCCCTTTTCCGAAGATATCGTACTCGACGCCGGTATCCGGAGCGATAAATCCGCTCATATTTTCAACAACACCCGCAATAGGGATATTCAATTTTTTAAACATATCCAAACTGCGACGTGAGTCATCCAACGAAACCATCTGCGGAGTCGTTACCGTAACACCGACCGTAACAGGGACACTTTGTGCCAACGTTAATTGAGCGTCACCCGTACCCGGAGGCATATCAATGACCAAACAATCCAGATCCGACCATAGTATGTCACGCAAGAACTGCTCAATCGCTTTCATAATCATGGCTCCGCGCCAGATAAGCGATTGTCCCTCTTCCATCAGTGAACCCATAGACATTACTTCCAGTCCATACGCTTTGATCGGAAGAACTTTATTGCCGACTACTTCGGGTTTAATCCCATCGATACCCAACATACGAGGAATATTCGGACCATATATGTCTGCATCCAAAAGCCCCACTTTTTTCCCTTGCATAGCAAGCGCAACCGCAAGATTGACGGAGGTCGTCGATTTGCCGACTCCCCCTTTTCCTGAACTTACCATAATAAAGTTCTTGACTTGCGGAGCAATGTTTTTCCCCTTAGATGAACTCTCACGCGGCATTTTAGGCGCTTGAATATTAATCACAATATTGGCTGCACCGGCACGTTGAAGCTCTTCCGTCGCTTCGACCGTAATTTGATGGGCAACCTCAGGAGCGCTTGAAGTAATATCCACAACAACATTCACATCGGAACCGTCGATTTTAATCTCTTTAACAAATCCAAACGTCACAATATCTTTCGTGAATCCCGGATAGGTCACTTTTGAAAGGGCTGATTTTACAATTTCTTCTGTCATAGTAATTTCCTTATATTATTATTTTAAACGCCATAGGAATGAAATCTCTATGGCAACGCTAACGCTGCGTTTACTTCAGCAGTAAGCTCAAAATCGCTTGCGATTTTTAACTGGCGGTTTTTGCCTCGGCAGCCATCTTCACTTCCGCAGCAATTTGGGCAATGGCTTCGGGGTTTTCCATAATCTGCTGTGTGATTTTGTAACTGCAGAATTTCGGTCCGCACATGGAGCAAAACTCCGCCTCTTTAAAGACATCCTGAGGCAACGTCTCATCGTGGTACTCACGTGCCCGCTCCGGATCGAGTGCGAGTTCAAACTGACGGTTCCAGTCAAACGCGTACCGCGCATCGCTCATCGCATCGTCGATATCCCGTGCCCCCTTGCGTCCGCGCGCGATATCCGCCGCATGGGCCGCGATTTTATAGGCGATAATCCCCGCACGGACATCTTCCGCGTTCGGAAGGCCCAAATGCTCTTTCGGCGTAACATAGCACAGCATTGAAGCCCCGTGCCATCCGCCAACTGCCGCACCGATCGCCGAACTAATGTGATCATACCCAGCCGCGATATCGGTAACCAACGGCCCCAAGATATAAAACGGCGCTTCATGACAGTATTCGCGCTGGATTTTCATATTACGTTCGATCTGATTGAGCGGAACGTGTCCCGGCCCTTCGATCATGACCTGAACGTTTTTCTCCCATGCGCGTAATGTCAGCTCGCCAAGAACTTTCAGCTCCCCCAGCTGCGCTTCATCGCTTGCATCCGCCAGACACCCCGGACGGAGTGAATCCCCCAATGAGAGGGAAACATCATAACGGGCACAAATATCGAGAATCTCATCATACGCCGTATAAAAAGGGTTCTCGCGATGATAGTGCATCATCCATGCCGCCATCAATGATCCGCCGCGACTGACGATCCCCATTTTACGTTTGGCGACTTTCGGCATTGTCTCCAACAAAAAACCCGCATGGATCGTAAAATAACTCACCCCTTGCTGCGCTTGACGCTCCAACACTTCGAGCATAACGTCAATGCTTAAATCTTCAATTTTATTATTGACGTCGTGCAATATTTGATAAATCGGAACCGTTCCGATCGGAATTTTTGAATTGGCGATAACGGCTCTGCGGATTTCGTCCAAGTCACCTCCGGTAGAGAGGTCCATAGCCGTATCGGCCTTATAATGTTGAGAAACCTGAATTTTCTCAATCTCCCCCTGAACATCCGAAGCAATTGCCGATGAACCGATATTGGCATTAATCTTACAACGTGCCGCGATTCCGATCGCCATCGGTTCTAGATTTTTGTGATTGACGTTGGCAGGGATGATTAAACGCCCCCGTGCTACTTCAGAACGGACCAACTCCGGATCAAGCTCCTCTACTTTGGCGACATACGCCATCTCTTCCGTAATAATTCCTTGTTTGGCATAATACATCTGAGTACGAACGGTATCGTTTTGTCTGTTGGCAACCCATGCGGTTCTCATGACTTTCTCCTAATTGATAAATTTATACCCTGTCCGATCCGATCGGACAAGCTACATTGTCGACGATTCGCCCACGCACAGATTCCATGCTACATATTTTTTGCAAACGATGATTAGACTTATAAATAAGACCCCCTAAAAGGGTCGTATCTGTTTTAATGTACATTAAAAACTTCAAGATGATTTAGGAAAACAATTTCTTCCTCTCCTTGATTTATTCTAGAATTTATCACAAACAAGATAAAAAAAAGCTTTTTATGTGTATAATTTCGTAACAGTTTCCAAAATAGGATACATTTTGTCTGATTTGACGCTTATTTTACTTGCTGCAGGTAATTCCAGCCGTTTTAAAGTCCCTGTAAAAAAACAATGGCTTCGTATCGGTCACGATCCGTTATGGCTGTATGTTACCAATAGTATCAAAAAAAACCTCCCCGATTCCCCGATCATCATTGTCGCCCATCCGGAGGAGATCTCTTTTTTCTCTGCAATGACCGACCATACCCTCATTAGCGGCGGTGAAACCCGGCAGCTCTCCTTGTCGAATGCACTTCAAGCGGTAAAAACACCGTATGTCATGGTGAGTGACGTAGCACGTGCGTGCATTGATCCTGCCCTTATTGAACGGCTTATTGCCCACAAACACCTTGCCGATTCGATCGTTCCGGTATTGGACATGCACGATACCGTTGTGTACGGCACGGACACCATCGACCGGACACACGTTAAACGGGTACAGACACCGCAGCTCTCCAAAACAGATATCTTGCGCCGTGCACTCAAGACCGATATTGAATATACCGATGAGAGCTCCGCTATTGTCGCATCGGGCGGAACACGTCATTTTGTTGAAGGGGATCCACGCGCGGAAAAGCTGACCAAATCTTCGGATATGGCTTCACTCGAATGTCTCTTTCCACCGTCAAAAACTACCTTTACCGGAAACGGCTTCGATGTTCACCCTTTTGAAGAGGGGAAACCGATGGTACTTGGCGGTGTACCGATTGCGTCTCCTGTCGGATTCAAAGCGCACAGTGACGGGGATGTCGCTATTCATGCTCTTATCGACGCATTGCTGGGTGCTGCATGCTTGGGCGATATCGGCATGTTATTTCCCGATACGGACCATGCGTATAAAAATATCGATTCCAAAGAGCTTTTACGTCAATGCGTATTAAAACTGCACCAATTCGGCTTTATCATTCTCCATGCCGATATTACCATTATTGCCCAAACACCGAAAATTTCCCCTTATAAAGGGGAAATGCGCCGAGTTTTAAGTGCCATCCTACAGATTCCGATTACCAGAATCAATCTTAAAGCTACAACGACAGAGCATTTAGGGTTTATTGGCCGAAGCGAGGGAGTTGCCGTAATGGCAACAGCATCCGTACACTATTTTGATTGGACAATTTAATGAATATACTCATTATCGAAAACGAGATCTATCTCGCACAAAGTATCGCCTCAAAACTCAGTGATTTGAGCCACAACTGCGATATTAGCAGTTCAACGAAAGAGGGTTTGCGAGCAATACCGTACGATGTCGTGCTCCTCTCGACCAATATTAGCGGTCAAGATATCTACCCCGTTATCGAAGCGTATAAAGATTCGGTTGTTATTTTAATGGTCAGTTATATCAGTAATGACACGGTCTCTAAACCTCTTGCGGCAGGGGCAAAAGATTACATCCTCAAACCCTTTATGATTGAAGAGTTAATCCGTAAGATTCAACATTTTCAAAATCATGAACGTCTCCGCCGTCAAAATCAGACCTATGAGCGTTACCTCACCCATACGTTTAATTCGATCAATGTTAATGAAGATCTGGATAAAACCGAACTACCGCTCTTTATTTGCAGCAGCTACCAAAAATATGCCGATGCGTTTGCCTTTCGGTATGCCGCTCATCACGATAAAACAATCCATTTTATCTCCCTTACCTCCGCAAAAGCCTTTAGCGATATTGCAGCGCTGAGCAATGACGCCATATTGTATATTACCGACTTTCAGCATTTGAAAAAAAGCGAACACAAAACGTTATACGAATTGGTACAAGAGAGACCCTGCATTATCTCGGGGACCGATCCGGTTGAAAATTCCCCTTTCCGGACTATTGAAATCGAAAGTGACAACCACCTTTTTGACCAAGGGGAAATTTTGCCGATTGAAGAGTATGTCAAATACATCATGATCCATTTTCAAAACCGGTTCCCCGATACCGAACTCTCAAAAAAACTGGGAATTTCACGTAAAAGTCTATGGGAAAAGAGAAAGAAATATAGCATTGTCAAGAAAAAATAGAGCCCTATACATCGATCAAGAGGCCGTCTCGGCTCTCACTCTCCTCAAATCGGGATTGTTGGCTCCCGTAACCGAATTAATGAATGAAGCCCAAAGCAAAGAAGTCCTCAACAGCGGAATGTTCAAAGGTAAAACCTTTCCGTTTCCCCTCATCCTCTCCCCTAACGGTAAAATCAATGAAACCATTCTGATCACAGCCAAAAAAGGGGAAATTCTCGACTTAATTTGCGACAATACTTTTGTCGGTGAGCTGTGTGTCGAGGAAGTTTATAAAATTGATCCTCACGAACGGTTACGCCAAATTTACGGCACCGAAGATCTTTCCCATCCCGGAGTTAATGCTACCTATAAACGGCTGGGTAAATTTGCTATTTGCGGCCCCTATTCCATCGATCTAAGCTCAGTAGAGGCGATTCGAAACACCATTGCTCAGGCTAAAGAACAAATCGGTGCGCAGCACATGAGCGCTATTTTTATGGCGGCAAATCCGCTTCACCGTGCCCATGAACGGCTGATACGCCAAAGCCTTGAGCGAACCGATTTGATTGTGATTTTTCTCCTGAAACCGTATCATAACTCCAACCTCACCTATGAGCTTCGACACAAAACAGTCGAATATTTTATCGAGAACTTCCTCCCCCGCAATCGAGTCGTCGTTGTCCCCCTTGAGAGCAGCTACCTTTTTGCCGGAGGCAATGAAGTAATCCTAGATGCAATCGTCGCCAAAAATTACGGATGTAACCGTCTTATGATCGGGCAAAATCATGCCGGCATCGGAATGTATTATGATCGTAATGCCAACAAATCGATCATCGACCGGCTCATCGGGATTGATATCGATGTGAGAATTGCCAGCGAATACGTCTACTGCAATCAATGCAAAACCCTTGTCAGTATCCAGACCTGCCCGCACGGGCACCACCACCACATCTCCTACCATGCCGAATCCATCTTAGAACTGATGCAGCAAGGATTGCTCCCTCCGGCAGTCCTCGTGCGAAAAGAGATTTCGGCAATGATTGTCGCTTCACTTTATCCGAACCGGTTCAAAAATCTTGCCAAACTCTATTATGACATTATGCCGGTCAACGGTTTGCTCGAAGAGCACAGTGAAAAAGATTTTTACGTTGAATTGATGCGTCTGTATCAAACCACGTCATTGACATAACGGCACACCAGCAAAGCCGGTATGCCTACGCTAACGCTGAGTTCACTTCAGCAGAGTGCTCACGTGCAGTGAAACCGCACTTTGATTTTACATAAAAGGACAAAAATGAATTGGTTTTTTCTCACTGTAGGCTACAGCGGCCTCTCACCCAAGGCACCCGGTACGGTTGGGACTCTCGTTTCCCTCCCCCTTGGGGTTCTCATTTTAATGTACCTTGGTCCGCAAACACTCTTTTTAGCGGCAATCCTGATCACGCTGATTGCGATTAAACAGATCAACCGTTTTGAAGCGGATACCCATAGCCACGATGACAAACGGATTGTAATCGACGAATTAGTCGGAATATGGCTTGCCCTCTCCATTGCTCCGGGGGTGATGTTTGCAACCGGTGATTTAGGAGTTTGGAATAACGGTATTGCACTCCAAATCGTTTTAAGTTTCCTTTTTTTTCGATTTTACGATATCAAAAAACCCTCCGTTATCGGCAGAATAGATCGTGAAGCGCAGGGGGGTATCGGTGTCATGGGTGACGATATCATCGCCGGATTCGCCGCCGGCATCAGCTCGGCGATACTTTGGCAGGTTATATTAAAAAGTGGATTAATCCACTAGCGAATATCCCCTTCCCCCTTTTTCGGAAAGATCGATACTTTTGTATATTGATACTTTCCTGACACGATCTGCGCTACACTTCCCCCATGAAAAAGACACTATTAATCTATATGGCATTGATCCTTTTCTTCGGGATCGCCATTGCCCTAATCCTCCATTACGGAACGTTTTTAGAGAATCCTCTCTTCTCTGAAGTCATAGCCCCTGCGGCTTCGCTACCGACGACGATTGGTGATACGTTTCTTAAACAGCTCCACCATCCGCTCCCATTGTTGCTGATCCAGTTTATCGTCATCATGATCGTCACACGGCTCTTTGGCTATCTGGTCTCTTTTGTCGCTCAGCCCACCGTCGTGGGGGAAATCTTGGCGGGGATTATCCTCGGACCCTCTTTGTTGGGAGCGTTGTTTCCCGATATGTTTATCTCTCTCTTTCCCAAAGAGTCCCTCGGCAATCTCCATCTCATCAGTCAACTTGGATTGATCTTTTTTATGTTTGTCGTGGGGATGGAGCTGGATTTCGATAAGATTAAAAAACAGTCAAGTGCTTCGGTCTTTATCAGTCATGTCAGTATCATCTTCCCTTTTTTCTTGGGGGTGGCATTGACCTATTGGCTCTATCCGATCTTCGCACCCAAAAACATCACCTTTATCCCTTTTGCCCTTTTCATCGGGATCGCGATGAGTATCACCGCATTTCCCGTTCTGGCTCGGATTATCAAAGAGAAAAATATCGGTGATACCCGTTACGGCTCCATGGCAATCACTTGCGCCGCTGCCGATGATGTTACGGCGTGGTATATATTGGCTCTGATTATCGCCTTCTCCATTTCAGGATCGATCGCCTCTTCCTTCATTTTACTACTCCTGATCGCCTTGTACGTGATCGTCATGTTTTATGTGATACGTCCCCTCCTTGCCAAAATCGGACACTCTCAAAGTGAACGGCTCAGTATGAACGGAATGTCAATTATTATTGTCTTGCTCCTCCTCTCCTCTCTCGCCACCGAAGCGATAGGAGTTCATGCGCTGTTCGGAGCCTTTATGGCGGGGGCGATGATGCCCTCATCGGCAGTATCGAGGCTCAAAGAACTCATCGCACCGCGTTTGGAATACGTCAGCCTTTTGGTATTATTGCCCCTCTTTTTCGCCCTGACGGGATTACGCAGTGAGATCGGTTTACTGAACAGTGTGGATGCGTGGCTGATCTGCGGAGGGATCATCGTCATTGCGGTGTTCGGAAAACTGTTCGGAAGCGCCCTTGCTTCCAAATACATGGGATTTAGCTGGCGTGATTCGTTTGCTCTGGGGATACTGATGAACACGCGGGGACTCATGGAGCTGGTCGTTCTTAATATCGGATATGAGATGGGGATACTCTCTACGGAGCTTTTTACGATGTTTGTCGTCATGGCACTGGCAACCACCATCATGACCGGACCGTTTCTGAATCTCATCACCCGTGGATTCAAAGAGAACAAAGTCGTCGAAACGATGCAGAAAAGTTTGATCGATCTCCTCTCTCACGAACTGCGAACCCCACTCACCCTCATACGGGGAGCCGCCGGTAATTTATCCAATCCGCAATTCACCCTCGCAGAGAAGGATAAAGAGGAGATGGTTCAAACCATCGTCGAGGGGTCACGCCGTATGGAAAAAGTGATCGATAATCTGCTGGTCAATGCCCGTTTTCGTGAAGGAAAAACACCTCTCAATAAAACGATGCTTAGAGTGGATGATGTCGTCTCTTCTGCACTCTCCATAGCGGAGAATGATTGGAAACGACAGGCGAAACTCTCATTTTCACCGGATGTGCCACCTCTCAACGCCGATATTGCACTGCTTCATCTTGCTATCGGCAATCTGCTCGATAACGCCTTTAAATACGGTGACGAGGTGAGTGTCGAAATCACTTCCGCATTTAATGAAATCACTTTGCTTATCTGTAACAACGGCGATCTCCCCTCTGCCGATACCATTACTACTCTTGGCAATCTCCCCGGTCGGCTTGATAATTCCGAGGGGAAACCGGGATCAGGGATCGGATTGCGGCTTTCAAAAAAGATTATCGAAGTGCATGGAGGAACGTTAACTATCACGTTGGAAAATGACCGATTTTGCGCTCATGTAACGCTTCGGAGTGAATCATGACGCCGCGCATTTTAATCGTGGATGATGATGCCTCTATCCGTCGTTTATTAGCAATGACCTTAGCCTTTGCAGGTTTTATAACAGAGGGTGCTTCAACGGCAAAAGAGGGGCTTAAAAAAGGGGCCGATGAGCATTTTCATTTGATTTTACTCGATTTGGGATTACCGGACATGAGCGGAGTGAAATTTTTGGAGCACTATAGAGTGGATGAACAAACTCCCGTCATTGTCGTCTCGGCGATCCATGACGAGTCTGATAAAATAGCCGCCCTCAATGCCGGAGCGGATGATTATGTCACCAAACCGTTTAACACCGATGAACTTATCGCCCGCATCAACGCAAACTTACGCCGTGTCCCGCCCGCACAAGCGACCTCCCCGATTTTAATCGTCGGAAAAATGCGTATGGATATTGCCAACCGGATTGTGAGCATAGAGGACGAATTAATTAAATTAACACCCAAAGAGTTTAAACTTCTCCGTATTTTTATGGAGAATCAGGGAAAAGCACTGACGCATGCATGGTTATTAAAAGCGATCTGGGGAGTCGGGTATCAACACGAGACCCATTATTTACGTGTTTTTATCAATCAATTGCGCCAAAAAATCGAAACCGATCCGGCGCGACCGAAATGGATACAAACCGAAACCGGTATAGGGTATCGGTTTATTGGCTAAATACTACTTTTTTTGAAATACGCTTATACCATCATCGGCTCATCTGTCGGTTCAATCTCTTCGAAATCCATTACGATCTGATCCAACATTTTTTGTGTTTTTCGTATTTTTTCGATGTTCTCATCAAAAAATATTTTAGACGCGGGAAACGCTTCCGAAAGCTCTTGGTAAATCAGGATTCTCCCCCCGAAATGGCGGTTGAACTCATCAAAAGCCCCTTGCAAATACCCCTTAGAGGTCGTATGGCGGAAAAGGGCTTTGATCATTTTTTTGCGCTCTTTGATCGGGATCGATTCGTCGATCGCTTCGGCGACACGTTTGATATCCAGACGTGAAAAATAGACGCCGCTATGATACGGTGCTAGCAATTTATCAGATAATTCATCGACGAAACTCGGAACCGGTTCATTGTCGGGATCATTTTCTTCTGCTGATGTCTCACAGCTTCCGCTATCACATTTTCCCCGTACAAATTCATCAAACTCAGCCTTTAAATCGCTAAAATCGTTTGCTTTCATCTTCTTTCTCCTGTAGTTAAATCATAAAAATAGTGACACATGGAACGCATAGCTATTTCATCGTGAAAATCGTCTCGATCCGCATAACGTTCTAATGCATTAGGCATAATCAAATCCCCGATCAATTTTCCCTCACGTATCATAATACAGTCGCAATAGCCGTTTTGATCTGCCTCATCCGATGCTTCATCGACCAAAGAGAGAGCCTCTTCTTGGTATTCACTTCCGATTATCGCACCGTTGAGTTTAGAGTTACGCATTTGAGATATCGTAAAAGCGACATCATCGCTCCGAATATTCATCGGGATCATTATTGCATCCATCCCGTTCTCTTTGTAAAGCTTATTCAGTGTGACTGAAAAGCGACTGCTATGGGCATTTTCCGCAATGTATCCATAAAGTTTTGTCATTACTGTAATCGAGTTATCGTTGTTCATCATTGATTCAATCCCCATAATTCTAATGCTTCTTCCTCTTCAAGCTGACAACGGCGACAAATTTTTTCCTCTCCGACTGAGCTAAAAAGAGCGTCACACTCATCGCATCGACGCACCGAATAGGTGATAAGATTCTGTACTTTCGGCTCAAACCACTCTTTGAGATTATACGACGTTGAAACACTAATCGCATCACTTTCACATACATCATGACAGAGATGGCATTTGACACATAGAAACGGATCAAAATCGATTTTAGAATTACGCATATCCGACGTGAGTGCCGCCGTAGGGCAGATACGATAACACATCTGACACGCGGTGCATTTGCTCTCATCCATGATTTTTTGGGAGGTAAAAGCGATCATAGAGCCATCGACGACATGAAAGCGGGATGGTTTTTCTACCCTTTTCAGTGCCGTAAAAAAGAGCTTCCGCCGATCGGTGATTTTTTTCGCCCTAAGCTCTTGGGTATGAGAGCTGTCAATACTCACTTCGACAAACTCATCGGTCGTGCTTTCTACCTCTTTTTCAAAATCGTGCTTGGCTTTTGCAATCCCACGCAGATGAAAGGTTTTGAAAAAATCCCTACGATCTTTAGGTTCATCTACCTCAGAGTTAGTGTAACCGATTGCTTCACACTCTACCCTGCTATCAACCTCTATGGCTTCAAGGAGATAATTGGCACTCTCAATCCTCTCTTTCATCGATTCAACGGTTTTCTCGCCGATTTCGCATCCGCCGCAATGACCGATATCGAGGATCAACCCTTTTTTCAGCGCGCACAGCGATAGCAAATGCTCTGAGGAGAGTGCCGCAATGCAGGGGACATTTTTTTGACACGAAACAATACTCTCTTCATCTGAAATAAATGAAAAGAAAAATTCGGTCGGACTAAAATCATCCACCGCCAACGCTTCACTCGGACACACCGCCACGCACCCGGCACAACCGACACACAGCGATTGGTTGATGGAGGGGAGGCGCCCTGAGAGCGTGATCGCCCCCGTCGGACAAGACTCACCGCAGTGGGTGCACACTGAGTTGACACTCAAAGCGCGTACACATTGTGCGGGTGAGAGGAGCAACAGACTCATTGGACCGATGCGCTCAACGTTTCATTGTCGGAGAGGATAAATTCCAACGCCATCTCCGCCGTATCGTAATAAAGAGGGGTACGCGATTCGTATTTCATATTGATGAGATACATCGGCGCCCATTTCAATAAATGAGAATTTAGAAAGTTGTACTGAACATTGATCAGCTCTTGTACCGCTTCATGATCCCCCTCTTCCGTCGCTTTGATCTGTGCTTCGCATAAATGGTGCATAAACTCCAATTCGATGCCGATATGATCGGCTGAAACCACTCGAGCGACTTCATAATCGACGAGAAAATCGTACGCACTGTAGATGTCCGTCACCGGATTGGCTCCGCCCGTTTCGATCATCTGATCACTGCGGGTATAAAAGGTCTCATACGGTACCAGATGGAGCAATGATAGATTCGTAAAATCGGGATTTAAATACTCTTCCAAAAGCTTTTGTGCTTCCGTCCCTTTACGTGGTTCCCAGTCTCTCCAGTGCGGCATAAACTCTAAAACTGTTTCATCACTTCGGAGTATCTCTAAACGCTCCACATCCAACTCTTGGAGTAATATTCGTGATAATAACGCATATAAATTACTGCGTGCGATAATTTCATCCATTCGTAAAACCTTTAATAAAGTAGCGTGATTGTAGCTTATACGGCTGAAAAGCGGATAAGGAGAGTAGGTTATAGGGGGTATCAAGCCTTATGGCTTGATACTGACATCGTATACCGAAGGATCGAGGTTGACCCATGGGCGTTTGATGTGGCGAGGACGTCGAAGGGTTGAATCTGCATCCAAACCTCGAGACAAGTCGTCTCTCCATGCCTGATAGACTTTGAAATTATTGTCATAATTGACGAAAATATCCCCGATCTTATCGCCCGCTTGCGCCGGCTCAAGAAGAACTTTATGGTGCCAGCAGTGCATACCCGAAACCGGATCCGGATGAGGCGCCGCAACGGCATTTTGCCATGAACCGCTCAAACCGTCCCACCAGATATTACCGGAATCTCGATTATACTCACCGAAACGTTCCGTATGGAAAGGTTTGATCCCCTCCACGTATTTAAGTTTGCCCACTTTCCCGTCCATTTGGATCTCGGCAACCGGAACTCCGAAGCTATTGAGCCCCGTTGTCCCTTCGTAATCGTCAATGATACTTTGAGCGCCCTCTTTACCGACATTGAGCGGAGATTCTTTGAGGAACTCTTTGTTGCCTAAATCACGAGGCGCTACGCCAGGAGCTACTTTACCGTCACTGACACCGTTAGGGATCGTAACCGCATTGGTCAATTTCCAACGTCCGCCATGGTGCGAACAGGCCAATGTCCCCGGAAGAACACCCTCCGTAGGGACTGCCATCGCAACGAAATGGCCGCTCTCAAGTCCTGAAACCGTATCAACGATTTTTACACGGATAGCATCTCCGCGTTTGAATCCAAGACGCTGAGCATCTTTGGTCGAAATCCAGATAGGGTCATGGTTTTGACTGATCTCCATCAAATGTTTCGAGTTAGCCGAACGGGTATGGATGTTGTACGGCAAACGGAAAACCGTATTGAGAGCAAACGAGTTCTCTTCTTTCATGTAGATGTGGTTAACATGCGACACGAGGTGAACCATTTCCCCTTTCTCTTTGTCGTTACGCGGATAAAACGGCATCGCGTACTCTCTCCACTTCCAATCCGTAGCCCACTGAGTAAAAAATTCGAGTTTTTTCGTCAGGGTTGCAAACCCTTCCATTTTCTTCCCGTCAATCTCAATGCCGATTTTTTTCTCTTTACCGTGGTGATCCATTGCGGAAATAACCCCGTCCGCACCGACACTCATAGAACCGGCATCAAATTTATGACCGTGTGAAATTACTTCACCCTCTTCAAATTTGAGTTCACGTTCCATCGCATGGTAGATTTTATCCTCTTCCATCCATACGCCGTGATCACGAAGATACGAATAAACCGGAAACTCATCGTTCATATAACGCGGATCATTAGTAGCCGTCTCTTTGAGTTTCGGAAGGTTATCGCCAAATGCGGCATCGTACCACTCAGAGATGGTCACCGGTTTGCCCGGATGACGTTTGGATTCCCACATTTTTTTGATGCCGAGACTACCGTCTGGATCGATGTAATCGGTACACAACTGGAACCAGAACTCATTCTCTTCCCACACTTCGCCCAGACCTGCTTTGATGTGCGCTTCGAGGGTCGCACGGGCAGGATTTTTAGGTTTCCATCCCGATTTTTCCAATGCTACGCGCAAGACCGGCTGACGGAAGGTTGTCCAACGTGCCGGAAATGTCGCTTCAGAGTGTTGGTCATGACGCTCACCGGCAAGCCCTACCGGCAGAACATAGTCCATGTACCAGTTTGTTTCAGACCAAACCGGAGAGAGGTTCATGGTCAGTTCCATAATCTCTTCATTTTTCAACACCTCAATCCAACGGAATCCGTCCGGATTGATCCACACCGGATTGTACATACGCGGGATATAGACGGCAAGCTTACTCGGTACTTGCAATCCGCGATCGTTCCATTTTTTCTGCCACGCTTTATCACTCAAAAGGTGAGGAAGCAAGTAGGAGAGTTCATACGTGGACAACGGCCATTCCGGCGGCCAAGTAAGCTCATTATAAGCTTGTACTTTCGGTACATCCGCACCGGAAACTCCTTGACCTACAGTTGCACTTCCACCCTTTCCGGATACGGAAATAACATGCCAGTGGTGGAAGAAGGTCCCCCCTTCCGTACCGATAGCACCGCGAAGACCGATAGCAAAATAGGCCGCACGCCCGGACATCCATCCGCCACGGTTACCCGCAGCCGTTGCACGCCAGATATATGTAGAGATCGCATCCCCTGCCCAGATAAACATATCATACAGCTGTTCAAGTTTATACGCCGGAACATGGGTCTCTTTGACCGCATATTCAAGGGTATAGGGTGAATACATATCTTTGAGAAGCTCAAGATAGCTCTCAAAATCACTTCCGGCAGGGAGCTTGCTAATTTGCCCTTTTTCAAGCATAAAGCTCAAATGCACGGGATCGTTCATCAAGGTTTCCCAGTTGAACCATTTTTTGACGAATTTTTTATCGACCATATTTTCATTCAAAATACGGTTAGCCAAATAGAGATAAATCGCCGCTTCGGTCCCCGGCCATGCCGCGATCCATAGATCCGACATTCCCGCAGAGTTGGACATACGCGGATCCATAACGACCATCTTTGCCCCTTTTTTGCGGGCATCGGCGATGAAAGCTGCTGATTGGGCAAAATAGTGCCCTGCATCGGCCGCATGCGACGAGTTCAGGAAAATGAGTTTCGCATTCGCCCAGTCCGGACTGGTACGGTCATCATTGGCTGTCCAAATGGTCGGTGTACGCCCGTTTGCCGAACAGATGTTCGTATGCGAATTGTAAGAGTCAAGCCCCAATGTTTCCCATACTTGCGGTACGAAACCGTTTTCATTCGGGCGGCCGACGTGATACATCACCGATTTGCGAGAGAGGAGATCCCCTTTACGGATTGTATCGCCCATTTTTTTACCGATGGTGGACATCGCCTCATCCCACGTCGTACGGATCCATTTACCCTCGCCCCGCTTAGAACCCGGAGCACGTTTCAACGGGAACGGGATACGGTCAGGATCGTACATTTGCGATTGAACCGCGTACCCTTTGGCACAGTTGCGTCCGCGTGAACCCGGATGTAACGGATTCCCCATGTATTTTTTAACGGTAAAGGTTTTCTTATCGATCCACGCCGTCAAACCGCATGACGCTTCACAGTTCGAACACGCTGTCGGAACGATCATGAAATCATTGACATAGATACCGTCCTGATTCTCTTCGCTTTGGACACCGTGACGATCGATACCGCCCCGTTTCCAATCCACACCACTAAGTTCTTGGAAATGGTTCCATTGATCCAACGGCGGATAAAAAGAGAGGGTGTCCGGCGTATTGGTAAATTTGCTGTTTGCTACCGATTCGGCCGCTGCGTCTACTGTAAAGACCCCTTTGGCGATTGCGGCACCTGCAACCGTAATTGCAGTCCCTTTTAAAAATGTTCTTCTGCTTTCTAAATACATCATCTACCTCTTTAACTCATGTTTAACAGTTGTGGAATAACCAACCAAACGTGCTTACTTACCCATAGACCGACCAAGGCCGAAACCGCAGCAATTTTCAAAAGATAAAAACTTTTGTTTTTCAAGCTGAGAGATACCAATGCCATAGGAACCAAGAAGGCCATAACCTGACCGATCCAGAACATTACCGTATACTCGCCCCCTTTGACAAATTCCAATGTAGCCGCTACCTCTTCCGCTTTCATGCCACCAAAAATATATTCCGACATATAAAGGATAAATGCCGCAAATGCACTTAAGCCCAATACGAGTCCAAGATCTTTGTTAATCGAATCGGAAAATTTATTACCGCCCATCAAAATCATTGCGGAGGTTCCTGCCAGCAATGCCGCTAAAATCATTTGCGCCGATTCGGTAGGCATCTGCCACAACTCACGCGCGGTTGATTCCGCCATTAATCCCGCTGTGTACAAGGTAACCGGAATAGCCAGCAATGTCGTGTATCCCAGTAATTTATCGTACAAGACTACGTCTTTTTTCATGTAAACCGCATACGCCATTCCGAAAAGTAGTCCGACAAAACCGGTTGCCATCCATGCACCGACGGTAATAGCCGATGTCCAATGCGGGTGAAAAAAGATATGCCAGAACCGAAACATCTGGTGCAAATCGATAACCGTAAAAAATAAGAAAATATGGATAAAGACGATCGAAATCGCCACCACCGGGAATCGGATAAACCCCGTCTCATTCGGATATTTTTTCAATAGGAAAAAGGCCAAAAAGATAATACCCGTCCCCACACTCTTTGCCCACATATTCATCGTGATAATCCAACCCCATACGATTCCAGGAAGGGCTACGTCGAGAGTCACAACCGCATTGGTTGCCGCAATTGCTTCATGTACCATTAGTGGTGCCCTCCTACAGGTAGATGCGTTAAATTATTGAATAAATTGTGACCTTCACCACGGAACGATGCCAACGGATTCAATTGGATATTGCCGCCGCCTACATAAAAGTGATGCGGTTCCGTCCCTTTTTCCGGTTTACGGACCTGAACGTTTCCTTGATGGGACATGATGTATTTGCTGATATTTGAAGTCGGGTCATCCAAATCACCGAATATATTGGCCTCTACCGGACAGGCAACAACGCACGATGGCATCATCGAACTGGCGATACGGTGGGCACAATAGGTACATTTATCGGCTGTTTGTGTTTGAGGATCGATGTAGATCGCTCCATACGGACACGCCATAACACATCCCGCACATCCGATGCAGCGCTCTTTGTCAATATTAACGATACCGTTTTCAATATAGTGCAATGCGCTTACCGGGCAGATACGTTCACACGGTGCATTGGCACAATGGTTACAACGAAGCGGAGTAAACGTACGTTTCGTTTCGGGAAACGTACCTACATCAACATATTTAACACGAAGACGCCATGTACTAAGTGGAACTTCGTTTTCCACTTTACATGCAATCTCACAGCCCTTACACCCCATACAAAGGCGAAGGTCTACCAAGAACCCTAATTGCATATATTCTCCTTATTCTGATTCACGTGAGCGCCATTCATGTCATAAGCAACATGAATAATCTTAATTTGATGCCGTGATTTCAGGCATTTGACGGCATTTCTGCTGGGTTGATAGTAGCCAAATTAGGTTTAACAAAAACTAAAAGGCAACCCTATTTTGCTATAACTTTTTGATATGTAACCATTTGGAAATCTTTCCCGCACAGGGGATAAAAATAAAATTGAAGAGTTTATGAACTTCTCCCGTAGCCGAAAGATACGGGGAGCGCTTCGCTTGTTTTGGGGGTTGCAAGGGACATTTGCCCCCGCCACTGTAGGGACTTTGTTCCTACAGTGCATTACATTAATCTAATCGGCAGCGGACCGATGCTTCATGTGCGCCCAGCCCTTCCGTATGGGCGATAAGGGCACATGCTTCACCTATTTCATTGATCGCTTGGCGGGAAAATGAGATGATAGAGGATTTTTTCATAAAGTTCTCTACACCCAAAGGGGAGTAAAACTTCGCCGTTCCTCCCGTCGGCAAAGTGTGATTCGGCCCCGCAACATAGTCACCGATTGCCTCAGGGGTGTAGTGCCCCAAAAATATTGCCCCGGCATGTTTGATCGAGGGGAGAAGGGCAAACGGATTGTCGGTCGCCACTTCGAGATGTTCCGGGGCGATCTCGTTCATCAAAGCTACCGCCTCTTCCATCGTTTCGGTGACAATAATCGCAGCTCTCTCCTCTATCGATTTACGGGCAATCTCTTCACGCGGAAGCTGCTTCAACCACGCTTCGATCTCAATGGCGCACGCATCCGCAAATTGCTGCGAAGGGGTAATTAAAATAGAGCTTGCCATCTCATCATGTTCCGCTTGCGAAAGCAGATCAATCGCAATGTGTTTGGGATTTGCCGAATCATCCGCCAAGACACCGATCTCACTGGGACCGGCAATCATATCGATGTTGACTTCACCGAAAACCATTTTTTTTGCCGTTGCGACAAAAATGTTACCCGGTCCCGTAATAACATCCACTTTGGGGATACTCTCCGTCCCATATGCCATTGCCGCGATTGCACTCGCACCGCCTACTTTGAAAACATTCTCTACACCGCACAAATGACATGCAGCCAACAACAGGGAATTGGGCTCATTGTCCGGAGTAGGGGTGGTTACAATAATCTCTTTGACACCGGCGACTTGTGCAGGAATGACATTCATCAGCAATGAGCTCGGATATGCCGCTTTCCCTCCCGGGATGTAAAGACCTGCCCGATCTACCGGAGTCACTTTCTGCCCGAGGATGGTTCCGTTCGCTTCGGTTTCAAACCAGCTTTTTGGAAGCTGCTTTTCATGGTACGCGCGTATCCGGGCATACGCTAGGTGCAAAGCCGCTTTAAGTTTCGGGTCAAGAAGATCATACGCTGCTTCCATATCCGCCGGATCGATACGAAGTTCACTACCGCTTGAAGGATTCCAACGGTCAAATTTTGCAATGTGGCGGATCAAAGCACTCTCTTTTTCCCCTCTGATCTCATCAATAATCCCTTTGACGGTTTGAGATACGTGTTCCATATCCATCTTACCGCGTCCGAGAAGTTCATCAAAAACTTCTTTAAAATTAACATCACTACTGCGGACGATCGTCATTTTGTTCCTTCAATTACTTTTTTTGTGTCTGTGCGGCATACTCTTTTTTTACGATAGTAAGCGCATTTAAAAAGGTCTCCGGATCAACTGCACCCATCACAGGCTGAAACATCGGGGTATTGTCTTTCAAAAACCATGTCGCCGGAGTCCCGCCCGCCAGTAATTCACGCGGAAATACGGGGTTTTCATCTACGTATACCAATAAATTAACATACTCGGCATTGAGCTTTTGTACTACTTTCGGATTTTTTAATGTTGTGTTGTCAAATTGAACACAAAAACGGCAATTATGATTCGAAATGACAAACATCATCGGCTTATTAAGGGTTTTAGACTGCTTCACCGCAGTTGCGTAATCTTTTTCCCATTTAATTCCGGCAGCCATGGCAACCGTACAACCAATCAACAACATAACAAGAATACGTTTCATCTTTTCACCTTTTTTAAGATTTCATTAGCAATTTTTGGGACATTCTTGTCACGTACGTCGATGACGATATCTGCCGCTTTCAAATATAAGGGAAGCCTCTCTTCATACAACGCTCTGGCCTTCTCGATGTCTTGGAACAAAGGGCGCTTTGCCAGTTTTTTATCCGCTTCCGGATGTTCTAGAATACGGTTGTATATGGTTTCAAACGGAGCATGCAATAATACCACGGTACCGATTTTTTTAATGTTCGGGACTTTATAAAATCCCCCACCCGTCGATATAAGAGTCCCCTCTACATTTTTTTTGAGCCACCGGGCCACCTTACGTTCAAGGGATCGAAAATATTTTTCCCCCTCTTCCGCAAAAATAGTTTTTATTTTCCGGTTCTCCATACTTTCGATGATATCATCCGTATCCAGAGCCACAAAACTCGATTTTTTTACAACTTCACGGGCGATAGAACCCTTTCCTACCCCCATAAAACCGATCAAAACAATATTTTTCATAAACAGTACACTTTAATTTCTATAATATATGGAATCATATCACGCATAAACTTAGGAGTATCCCCATGAATATTTATGATCTTGCCAAGCCTGAAAGCGATAGAGAAACGTTTGTCACTTTTTATCAGACCGGATCCCTCAAAATTGAGGGGATACGCTCACATCTCACGCGCCCGGGTATTGAATACTTTCAGCAAGAGGATGAATGGGTGATCTTATTAGAGGGGGCGGCTCAACTGGAAATGGACGGAGAACTCCGTCGCCTTCAAAAGGGAGATTTCCTTTTTATTCCCCGTCATACCCCCCATCGTGTCCTCTCCACAAGCAATGACGCATTATGGATTGCTATTTTCAGCTGATGTTACGCACTTTCCGCTCATAGCCCGTAAAGTGGCAGGGACTAAAGTCCCTACAGCCCCCTGAAGCTACCCGTATCTTTCGGATGCGGGAGAAATTATCATTCTGATGTTATGCACTTTCCGCTCATAGCCCGTAAAGTGGCAGGGACGACCCAGCCGGTACTGCGTACAACAGCTGCCCTTATTGAACGGTATAGCGGTCCCCTTTACGGGGTGCCATGACGATTCCGTTGAGCGTTTGCATTTTTATCGGAAGATTCATCGGTCGACGCATCGAAACCGGATCTACCGTGCTCACGCTAAAATGGAGGTGCGGTGCGGTACAATATCCCGTACTTCCCGAATAGCCGATGAGATCGCCCCGTTTGATTTTCTGACCGATTTTAACAACCGAACCGTTTAGTTTTAGATGAAAATAATTTCCAAGGGTTCCGTCTGAATGCTTTATGTTGATGTAGTTCATATAGGGACGGTATTCGGGACTTGCCCCGCCCAAATCATGACTGACATCCACCCCAACAATCTCCCCTTCTCGGGCAGCATAAATCGGCGTTCCGATCGGAATAGCGAAATCGACCGCATACGCGGACAACCCTTTATGCGAAACGGCTCCGTTGTAACCTTGGGACACCTCTACGCATTTCCCGCCTGAAAAAGGGAGACGATAGACGTAATCGTCATCGTGCTTCGCAAAGGCAGACCCTTTGACCCAACCATACGATGATGCTTCATCCGTTACTGCGGATGTATCGATGGGGGTGAGCGTTAAAACCTCTTTTTTACTTTTTCCCGATAATTCGACATATAAAGGGAGAGGGTGATCGGGTTTTAAATTGACAAGTTTTTCAAAATCAAGGGCTAACGTCACCATATAGGGGTTCAGGTTTTCTACATCAAAAACGATCTGACCGTTTGCCAATTTCTCTTTTACTACAATAACGCTGTTGCGAGAACCGATTTTGGCATCTCGTTTAATCGTTTTTGCTTCCGAACGTTTGAGGGTACGCAAATGCTCTTCATATGCCTGCTCCTGTTCAATCGCAAGCTGCATGCTTTTGGTTTCCAATTCCGCTTCATCACATAACGCATCCACCCGGTTAATGGTGTGAAGCGGATAGTTTTTTTGGTAAAACGCAATCACTTCGGAACGGACCCGAGGCTGATGCAACGACTCCAACGGAATCGAAACCAATGCTTCAAAATTTTTTTTATCTGCTTTGTTCATTGCCAGAGAGAGTGACTGACGGTACATAGCTTCGATCGCCTCTTTTTGCTGAGAAAGTTCGCGTAGATCGTGAAGATAAAGCTTTAAACGCTTTTTATACACCCTCTCCCCTTTCGCCAATTCACCGGCAGTACTGCGCATACTATCAACCCCGTTTAAAAAACTTTTTAATATCTCCTCATTCGGTTGCATGATGGGTTGATGACGCAATCGTTCGATCGATTCCGCACTTTTTTGTAACGGTTCCGCCAGTGTTTGAAAAGGCAGATCTAGCGGCGCACACAAAAGCGTACTAACGACAAACGATACGATTAACGCTATTCGTAACAATGAGTCTCTTCTCCCTCTTTTTATAGCCGTTTAATTCTATCATTATTGCTCTAAGGATATAATATCGGCAATTTCAACTGTGGGGTAAACTATGTCCAAACGCATTTTAGAAGTGATGAAACCCGGTGTCTTGTTCGGAGACGATGTCCAAAAACTTTTTGATATTGCTAAAGAAGAGGGATATGCTCTTCCCGCAGTCAATGTAGTCGGGACCGACTCCATCAACGGCGTTCTTGAAGCGGCAAAACTGGTCAATTCTCCGGTCGTTATCCAATTTTCAAACGGCGGTGCCAGCTATTATGCAGGAAAAGGGTTGAGCAACGACAATGAAAAAGCGGCCATTGCCGGAGCGATCAGCGGAGCCCATCACGTCCATATGATGGCGGAAGCCTACGGTATTCCCGTCATTCTTCATACCGACCATGCGGGACGCGAGTTTCTCCCGTGGATTGACGCACTGCTCGATGCCGGGGAAAAACATTTCAAGACGCATGGCAAACCTCTTTTTAGCTCTCATATGCTTGATCTTTCCGAAGAGTCTCTGGAAGAAAACGTGGCGACCTGTGTAGAGTACCTGAAACGGATGGACAAAATAGGAATGACGCTGGAGATCGAACTGGGTGTTACGGGAGGCGAAGAGGATGGTGTCGACAATACCAATGTCGACAACGCGCTGTTGTATACACAACCCGAAGAGGTCGCTTACGCTTATGAAAAACTCTCCGAAGTAAGCAGCCGCTTTACGATTGCCGCATCGTTCGGAAACGTCCACGGCGTGTACAAACCGGGGAATGTCGTTCTTACCCCGATCATCTTAAATAATTCCCAACACTACATTCAGCAAAAGTTCAACACCGCATCGGCCAAGCCGGTCAACTTTGTTTTCCACGGCGGATCAGGTTCAAGCCTCGATGAGATCCGAGAGGCAATCGGATACGGTGTCATTAAAATGAATATCGATACCGACACCCAATGGGCAACATGGGAAGGGGTCAAAGAGTATTACGAAAAGTACAAAGACTATCTCCAAGGTCAGATCGGAAACCCTGAGGGGGAAGACAAACCGAATAAAAAATACTACGATCCGAGAAAATGGCTCCGTGACGGACAGAAAACCCTTGTAGCACGTGTCAAAACTGCATTCAGCGATTTGAATGCAATTGATAGAAATTAATTTAGAATTCTAATAAATCTCTTTGCGATGTCCGATACGGATGATCGTAATGAGAATTTTTTCTTCCGTAATCCGAAAAATCACCCGATAATCCCGCACCCGCAAGCGAAATTTGCCGCTGTATTCCCCTTTTAATGCTTTGATATTATTTTTGAGCTTATCGGGATCCGTTGCGAGTAAAATAATTTTTTCTTTGAGTTGTTTTTGGATGACACGATCCAATTGCGAAAGCTCTTTTTTTGCAGAGGGCAAAAATTCAATCGCATACATTGTTTATATTCCCAGTTCTTTCCATACCTCTTCGGCACTGATCGGCGCTACAGAACCCTCCTCTGCCTCTCGCAATCGTTTGTCAGAAAGTTTCTCATCCAACATATCGAAATAGAGCATAAGGGCATTTTCTATCAAATGACTCTTTTTCTCATTAAGCTCTTTTGCTATTGCATTCAACTCATCTGCAACGCTGTTATCGAGGGTGATACTCATTTTGGTTACATTGACATATTTATTCATCACAACACCTTATCCGATAATTATATGGATAATTATACCTCTAATTGTATTTTAAAGTCAATTATTATCGACAAAATTAACGAATTTACAAGTGTCTACTGCATGGGGGTCAGGTGATACCTATAACTCACTATCTCCCCTCTTCTTAACGATTTTATAGATATAAGGCTGAGAAAATCCCAGACATACAGCTATTACATGCTGTGAATAGCCTTCTTTGCAGGCGTAGTGCATGAATGGGTAGTACGCATTCCCAACGTTGGGAATGGGGGAAAATATCAATTCGTGGCGTGAAAGTGCTAAAAAAATAATGCGAGAGGGAACTCCCGCTCAATGCGGGAAAGAAGAAAAATTATTTATTCGTATACGTGATTTTTGCATGGGAACGGAGATCGTTCATTTTCTTTTCCATGTATGCTTTAAACTTATCCATTTTCAAACGCTGTTCAATAAAGTTTTTAACTTCATCAAATCCGAGTTTTTTGGCCGCTTTTTTATCCTCTACATAAATAACATGGTATCCGAATTGGCTTTGGACCGGAGCAGAAGAGATGGTCCCCTCTTTCATCGCAAATGCCGCATCATTAAAGGAGGGAACCATCTGTCCGCGCGGGAAATACCCAAGATCACCCCCTTTTGCTGCACTCGGACCCGTTGATTTGGATTTTGCCTGAGCGATAAATTCATTTTTTAGTTTTTCACCGCTAAGCGCTTTCATGCTTTTGATAATTGCATCTGCTTCAGCTTCAGTTTTTACCAGAATATGACGCGCATGAATTTTTTCCTTGTCTACAAATTCGTCCGTATTGGTATCGTAATAGGCCTTAACCTCTTTCAGATCAACTTTAATTGCTTCAAATTGGTTTTGCTCCCACACTTTTGCTGCAAGCTGTACTTTCATTCGATCCATCAAAAGTTGAAGCTCCTGCTTGTACTCTTTGGACTCCAACACACCGCTGCGCTGTGCATCATCATAGACAAGCTCTTGAGAGATCATCCCTTCGATAATCCGCTGCCGCAATTCATTTTGTTTATCTGCCGGAAGTGAATCAAAGCGTCCCTGAGTCCCTTCCATTAATACTTTTGTCACCTCTTCAGAGGTGATCTCATCGCCGTTTACCGTTGCCAATACAGCCGCTGAAACTATTGGAGCACTCAATAACAGACCTAAAACCCAAGCGGTAAATTGTTGCTTCATTGCATTCCTTATATGTTTCCCCGTTTCAAGGGGATTTTGAATTCGGCATTATAATATAATTGTGAGTATAGTACGCAATAAATAATAGAAATTAAATAGAAGGTTGCTGCCGTTTTTGCTGGGCAATTTTCAAATAGCGGTCAATCGTCTGCAACAAAAAGTTTTTATCAATCGGTTTCGCAAGATGACCGTCCAATCCTGCCGCAACAATCCGTTCCCGATCGCCGATCAAGGCATGTGCCGTCAGCGCAATGACCGGTACGTAACCGCGATCCGCCCGCTTATCGATCTCTTTGATAAGACGATTGGCCATCAATCCGTCCATCACCGGCATATCAATATCCATCAATACAAGATCGAAAGGCTCTTTCAGATAGGCATCAACCGCCTGTTGACCGTTTTCAACCGAAATAACACGAAAATGTTGCTGCAGTAAAATCGTCTCCAGAAGTTTCAGATTTATCAAATTATCCTCGGCAACCAAAATCTTGACATTTTCTTGCCGTGCAAACCGCACCACTACCGGCGAAGCAACAGTACCCTCTTTGAGTGTTTGATGACGAAAAATAGAAAGCGTTTTATAAAGTTTCCCTGGCAAAATAGGTAATTGTATCGTAGCATCTGCAGCACTGATATCCTCATCCCCTTCCAGAATCGGGACAATCAATAGATTTGAGTACGTTGAGTGTAAGGATTCTATTTGTGCATCGGAACTGTGACGGGTATCCAAAAAAAGAAGGTCACATTCGTATAAAGCCGTATCGGTTAAGTTATGGGTCACAAAAGGTTTCATCTGAAATATTTCAAGATATTTTTGCAGCAACGCCCCTTGCGATGAAAGAAGATTCCCCTCGCTGTAAATGGCGGCCCGCTTTCCTTGTATAAATTCAAATTGGCACCCTTCATTAATCTGATGGACAATTCGAAAGGAAAAACGGGACCCTTTACCGTATTCGGAAGCCAGCATCAGATGCGAATCCATCATATCGACGTATTTGTGACTGAGACTCAGCCCGATTCCAAGCCCATCTTTGCCTGCACGCTGGTTTTCCCACGCTGATGCGAAGGGACGAAGAAGCGTTTTGACCCGTTCACTTTCAATGCCGATGCCCGTGTCACTCACCGCATATTCAACCTCGACAAAATTTCCTTCTTCATGAACAATCAGGATTTCGACAAGAACCCGCCCTTTTTCCTCGGTGAATTTGATCCCGTTTTGGATAAGATTACGCAATACGGCAATAATTTTATCCTGATCTCCCATCATGGTTTTAGGGAGATGCGGATCAATTAAAAACATCAATCCGATCTCTTTGCTTCGTGCAAAATCTTCAAATTGGATCGACATATCTTCATAAATTTCCAACGGATTAAACAGTGTCGCATTGGTGTGGACACTGCCACTCTCCACTTGCATCAATTCCAAAAGATTTTCAATATTGCGCATCATCGATACGGCGCTTCGGCTGGTCATTTCAACGTACTCTTCCTGTGAAACATTCAACGGAGTACTTTTAAGCAAATCGCTAAATCCGATAATGGCATTCATCGGCGTACGAAATTCATGCGATATGTTGGTTAAAAATTTCTTTTTCAAGAGTTCAAAATAACGCTCAGCCGCGCGTGCACGTTCAATTTCCGAGTTATCCCGAAAAACCAAGGCAATAAACGATTGCTCTTCCCATCCCAAAAGTTCGGATTTGACCGCTACGTCATATTCCTTCTCACCGCTACGTATTTTCCCCTGATAGGTACCGGGATGGGTCAATAAAAACGGCAGTTCAACCTCCTGAGTACTGAACCATACTGTTAAAGGGTCCATCTCAAGGAGTGAAGTGACATTAAACAGTTCCAGAAGCTGCTCATTGCATCCGACGATGTTTCCGTTTTTCTCCGCATACATCATCGGATCACTGTGCAGATTAGCACAGGAGGTGAGTAAGCCCGCTATGGGTGAAACATGTTTCTCAAAACTTTCCAGATAGAGCATTTTCGCCCCCTATAATGGTACTTGCAAATATTTATGAAGGACATATTCAAGCTTTTCGCGTGTTAAAGGCTTTGAAAGATAATCATCCAATCCTCTTCCTAAAATATATTCCCGATCCCCTTCCATCGCCAATGCCGTTAACGCAATAATCGGCATCCGTCCTACACGTAAAGGAC
Source organism: Sulfuricurvum sp. (assembly GCF_023229695.1). Classification (GTDB taxonomy): domain Bacteria; phylum Campylobacterota; class Campylobacteria; order Campylobacterales; family Sulfurimonadaceae; genus Sulfuricurvum. The sequence goes on along the minus strand of NZ_JALNYS010000007.1, from coordinate 124,121 downwards.
CCTCTTCCGCTTTAATCTCTTGGGTAGCAAGTATACCGTCTTTAATCGGCATATCGATATCCATAAAAACAATATCAAAATTATCCGTACGGCACATTTCAACCGCTTCATTTCCGTTAGAGACGGCCGTTACATGGATACCGTACTCTTTAAGCAATATGTTAATAAGCCGTTGATTGATCAGATTGTCTTCAACGACCAAGGCACTAATGTTACCCTGTAATTTCGGTGCAAGCGTATCCGGCTCTTTCGTTAAATCAAACATTTCAATCAAATGATTCAACAACGGGGTAGGCAACAACGGTTTTGAAAGTGCCGAATCAACCACATGAAGCATTCGCGCCTGCAGCCGCTCGTTTTGCTCCAATAACAACACGGTTTTACACGTACGTTTCATCGATGCAAGTTGCGTTATCCAATCCGGTTTGTCTTGAGACGCAATCAGATAAACGACCTCTGTATCCAAGAAAATCGATTCATCAACCGTCTGCGTTTTGGTTACATTGACACCGAAACTTCGGAGATAGTTGGTAAGATGGTTCGCATCATCCAATCGCTTATCATCCAGCAATATGACTTTAACGACATGCGCGTTAATCATCCGCATGGCCTGATCCGAAGAGCCTTCCAACGTTAATGCGAAACTAAACGAGGACCCTTTCCCCTCATCGCTTGTAATTTTAAGCTCTCCACCCATCAAAGCTATCAAACCATGCGAAAGGCTTAATCCGACCCCCAGGCGATTATCTGCATGATCTCCGGAGACAAACGGACGGGTGATATAGCTCAGTTCCGATTTGCTGATCCCTTTTCCGGTATCTTTGACCGTAAAACCGATATTACACGTCCCTATCGTATTACGCTTGAGAAGTTTTACTTCAATGGTAATCCGTCCGCCGTGTTCAGTGAATTTTAACGCATTGCTGTAGAGGTTGTTGATTACCTGTTTAATCTTACGGATATCTCCGGTAATATTGGTAGGGAGCTTGGGATCAATAAAGAACAGTACCCCGACCCCTTTATCATTTCCTAAAGAGACACATCCTCGGGCCTGTTCTTCCATCTCGGTTACAATATTAAATTCAGATTTACTGATGGTGAGGCGGCCGTTTTGCATTTGTGCCAAATCCAGCAAATTTTCGATATTGGACATTAAATTTCGGGCCGAACCTTGGACCGAATTGATGTATTCCATCTGCGTATCGGTCGGCGATGTTTTGGAAAGGAGTCCGAGAAACCCTAAGATACCGTTCATCGGAGTGCGAAATTCATGTCCGATATTGGCCAAAAATTTGCTCTTAAACTCTTCTACCTGAACCACTTCGGCTTTTAATGCTACCAATTTGCTCTGATCCTCCAGCCGAAGCAGGTAGAGATCACTTCCCCCCTGATTCAGAATGGTGCAGGTTGCCATTAGGGAATGCATTTTCCCCTGCGGATCAAGGATTCCAAGACCGTACCCATTCGGACAGTGGGTACGGATATAATCAAGCCAGCTCTTATCCATTTCGGTAAAAACTTCTTCATCTTCGTGATCGAACAGTTCACGAATACTTTCATGCTGTGTACGCAACTGCTCAATATTTTGAAGCGGAACCAAATTGAAAAAAGCTTTATTGGCACCGATCCACCCATTCTCTTTGGTAAAAAACAAAAGGGCTGAAGGATCGGTATCAAGTACTTTATAAAAAAGTTCTTTATTAATACTTTGCTCACTCTCCTGAGCAAAATGTTCATCTTTTGCACCGAATAACTTTTTAATAATACTTTTTAACCCCACGCCAAACTCCCACACTTAAAATAACTACTTCAGTTTAAAAATAGGCTATTGTATCACATATTTCATAATCTAATCTTTATACCGCTTAATGATACAATACGAATTAAAAAGATGAGCTTTTGTATGAAAAAAACAACCAAAACCGAGATTGAAGCGATTAAGTCTATGTTTTTGGAACGCTATAGCGAAGCCGTTACCGAGCTGCACTATACCAACGTGTATGAGCTGGTTGTTGCGGTTGCCCTCTCCGCACAATGCACCGATAAACGGGTCAACCTCATCACCCCCTCTCTCTTCGCGGCCTATCCTACACCCGAAGCCATGGCCAAAGCCGATCTTGAAGCGGTAAAACGGCACATTCAAAGCTGTTCATTTTTCAATAACAAAGCGATTAATCTGATTGCGATGGCTAAACGGATTGTAGACGTATACGGGGGGGAAGTCCCCCTCAATGAAAAAGAGCTCACGACCCTCGCCGGGGTAGGACAAAAAACCGCGCACGTCGTTTTGATCGAGTATACACAAGCCAATCTCATGGCAGTTGATACTCATGTTTTCCGGGTCAGTCATCGTCTTGGCCTTAGCGATGATCTGAGTGCCACGGCAACCGAAGCGACATTGGTTAAAAAATTCAAAACCAATCTCCATCAACTCCATCAAGGGCTGGTCCTCTTCGGACGCTATATCTGTACGGCCAAAAATCCAAAATGTGAAACGGAGTGTTTTTTAAAACTCTTTTGCAAAACTACGGAGAGCTTTAAACCCAGATAAGCTACAATCTCCTAATGAAGACAAAAATCCTCCTCACCCTCTTGCCAATCTTCTTAAGCGGATGCTTCAATGATCGGGGCGTCAGTCTCCGTTACTATAACAATTGTGAAGAGTATTATGATATACAAGGATATTATCACAAGAAATGCGATAAGAACCTTGTCGATTATAAAGAGATCAAAGAGAGTATTCAGCCGCCTCAAAACGCGAATTACGGTCAGGTATGGTAAAAAGGCTATTTTAGGGCTATGAACGTTGCAAAATTCGCCCACCGGAAGAGGACGTCACACGTTTTGAACCCGCTGTTTTTTGCCATTTGGATATTTTCGTTCATCGTATAGGGGACGAGAACATTTTCGAGGGCTTCGCGTTTTTGTACGATTTCATACTCGCTGTACCCCTGCTCTTTTTTAAAGTCGTAATAGCAGTCAATCAATTCTTTACTTAATTTTGGATCTTCACACACCACTTTCTCGCTAAAAATGAACACCCCTCCCTCTTCCAGAGCCTCCGATATTGTCCGGACCAACGTATCCCGAACAATCGGTCGGATAAACTGCAACGTATAATTACTGACAAAAACTTCCGCTTTTGTATAGGGAAACGTAAGGATATCCCCCTCGACCAATTCAATACGGGACCCATACGCCTCAATTTTTTTTCGGGCATGCTCAATCATGGCGGATGAGTTATCAATTCCGATCAATTTAATATCTTCGCGCTTATCCAGAGCACGTTCGATTTCAAGCAACAATGAAGCCGTAGAACATCCAAGATCATAAACACTCCCCCCGCTGTGAAGGGCATTAAGGGCAAATCGTCGCGTCAACGCCTGCGATTCTTTATAGAAAGGGACGGAACGGATTAGCATATCATCAAAAACAGCCGCTACTTCGGCATCAAATTCGAACTGCTTGGAAATCGGTTTGGTAAATACGGTATCGGTCATCATGGTGAAATTGTAGCGTAAAGGAGAAGAGTTGAGAGAGGTTTAATGCGACAAAACAATAAACACACGATCTCTCACCGCTTAATAAGCATTTTTCGGTCCATTTTTAGAATAAAGTGGGGACTTGTTCCTCGTTTTTTTTACTTTTTGCGGTTTGCGGTTTTGTTTCACCAAAAAAAGCCATCTCATTTTCACGCAAAATACGGATCACATTGGTAGTTCCCGGGGTCCCGATCGGATATCCCGCCGTAAAAATATAGGTTCGCTTCGGATCCATAATACGACGTCTGAGTCCACTGTGGATAATATCGCTCAACATCTCTTCAAGACGCCCTTTTTTAACGAGATAGGCCGGGACGACCCCCCATGACATGGTAAGAAGACGTGCGATCCGTTCTTCATGAGTAGCGGCATAAATCGTCATTCTGGGGCGGTAGCGTGAAAGCTTTTTCGCCGATGCTCCGGAGGTGGTCATGGCGATAATCCCCTCAGCCTGAAGCGAATCTCCCAACCGTACAGCCGATTCATTGACGACATCCATCGTATCGTCGTAGCCGAATTCGGTAAATTTACCGAAAGGATAAATCTCCTCAATCGCCTGAATCGTATTGACCATCGTCTCCACCACCAATACCGGGTTATGTCCGACGGCACTCTCTTCGGAAAGCATCACCGCGTCGGTGCCGTCCAATACGGCATTGGCCACATCGCTGATCTCCGCACGCGTCGCGTGCTCTTTTTCGGTCATTGACAATAGCATTTGCGTCGCTGTAATAACCGGTTTGGAGTGTTCATTCGCTTTTTGGATCAACATTTTTTGAATGGTAGGAACCCGGTAATAAGGAATTTCTATCCCCAAGTCCCCCCGTGCAACCATAATACCGTCCGAATTACGTAAAATTTCGTCAATATTCTCAACCGCATCAAATTTTTCAATTTTGGCATACAACTGAACCTCTCCGCCGTATGCACGGATAACCTCGCGAGCCTGAATCATATCGTTGCCGTTTTGGACAAAGGAGATGGCCATAAAATCAACTCCATGTGCAACTCCCCACGCCATATCTTCTTTATCTTTAGGGGTTAATACGTCAATTCCCAACCGGGTATTGGGGAAATTAACCCCTTTATTGGACGTCAATTTTCCATTATTTTCAATCACTGCCTGAACCGCCGTAGGATCGGATGCTACAATCCGAGCACAGATATTGCCGTCATGCAGATAAACCGCATCTCCGACGTTTAGAAGTTTTAATATCGTGCTTTGGTTAAGAGAGAGGCGATAATGTCCCTCCGCAATCTTTTCCCCCTCTATCGCGTCATAAACAAAATCAAGCCGATCGCCGGTCTCAAGATCAAAATCCTCTTTCAGTTTCCCGATACGAATTTTGGGACCGCAGATATCTTGTAATACTCCGACAAGCAATCCTGTTTTGCCCATTGCGGCGCGGATATTGGCAAGTACTTCTGCATGATACTCGTGTGTCCCATGGCTAAAATTGAGTCGAAACACGTTCACTCCGGCTTGGATCATCGACGATAATATTTCAATACTGTCGGATGCAGGCCCTACGGTAGCTAAAATTTTGGTCCGTTTTTGCATATTCTCATCCTCTATGCGTAGTATAGTGCACACTCATTATTTTCGGAAATACTAACACAGTTTCGTTCTGTTTTTAAACCGTTTACGTAAGATATTTTAATCACCTCAGTCTTTTCAGAGTTCATCTCGTATACAATATGGAACTATATTCTGCAAGGGAGTCCATTCACGTATGAATCAAGTCATCGAAACCGATATCGTATTAATCGATGTGATCGACTTTTCACGCCTTGCAATGGATGAACAACTTGAGATCATTACCTATCTCTCCGTTACCTATAAAAAAATGATCCATAAAATGCTTAAAACTTCAGGTATTCCGATGAATGAAATGCTGCGTGGAATCATCCCGACGGGAGACGGTTTTTATTGTATTTTACATCCGAATTTACGCGGTTTCGGTCCGATACTGGGGCTCTCTTTTATCCATTTTTCCGATTTAATCGCAAAAGAGTACCCTTATTTTCGGGGAATCCGTGTTGCGGTCCATACCGGAAGGGTACACCGCTTTGAAGATATTCTGGGAAATGAAAATTTTGTCGGAGACGGTCTCAATGAGTGTGCCCGCTACATTGAAATTAAAAATCTTATTATCAGCACGGTTATTATTTCCGACAAAGCATTCGAATCGCTCAACTCATTTTTACAGCTTTACCCCGATTTTGAAGAGTTGCTTCATAAATGTGAGCTTCGGCACAGTTCGCTGCACACCTTTCAAGACAAACACCATATCGAACGCCACGGTTATCTGATATGGATGCGCAAGGGGGGGATTATCCCCCCTCCGAAACCGGAACGAATGAACTTTCAGAGGAGAAAAATGGATGCGTTTTAGTATTGATGAATATGCAAAAACATTTAAAATGTCAAAAGAGATGATTCAGAATAAAATTCGGACCAAACGGCTCAATTATATTATAGAAGGGGGAGTCACCTATATTATCGTCCCCCGAAGCTCATTGGACGAAGAGAAACGCAAAGAGCTCGCCGATGAAGCCAAAAAAAATCTCACCCCGTCCGCTCCGGCAACTCAAAGCCCGAAATCGACGGTGGGGATGATCATCTCCCTCTATCAAAAAGAGAATCACCATCTCAAATTAAAAATTAAAGAGCTTGAAGCCAAAGTAGACTCCTTGGTCCACGATAAAGAGCAAATGCTGATTGCCGAACGTCAACGGGTTGAAGCGATTTATCTTGCCAAAGACGAACAGCTCAAAAATATCCTTGAAGTCATCAACACCAAACTCCTCCTCTCGAATGATCAGAAAATTCATGACGTTGACGTCACAACTACTGAAGCAAATCCGATAACCACCCTCGCCAGTGGAATCATTGAGCTTAAACGTTATCTCAAGTTTATCGGTATGGATTCTTACCAAAGAAAAGAGGTCAAACGCCGTTTTGAAGCTGCCTTCGGTGAGGATGTCCGCATCATCCAAAAAGAGGGAGAATTTTTTGTTGACCTCGCCAAATACGACTACACCGATCTTTTAGTATAACGCTTTGATGTTACACACTTTCCGGGCAAAGCCCGTAAAGTGGCGGGGACAATTTGTCCCCTGCACCCCCCTGAAGCTTCCCACATCTTTCGGATGCGTGAGAAATAACCGATTTAATGTTACACACTTTACGGGCAAAGCCCGTAAAGTGGCAGGGGACAATTTGTCCCCTGCACCCCCCTGAAGCTTCCCACCCCATTTTCCTATTCAACAACTATTTCAAAATAATATATACGGTATTCTGTATATTACATACATATTATTAGATATAAATACTGGTACAAATAATGCTTTATACATTTTTGTTTACAAACTATACATATTTGTTTATATTTTACTATTAATTACGTATATTTTATACACTTTAATGTTTATATCAAGAAATGAATATTACAATGGAGCAATGGAAATGAGTGATCTCTTTAATCTTCTGCACAATGCCGTTGAGGCACAAAATAACGGTAAGAAGATTTCCCAAAAAGAGCTCGCTCAAACATTAGGAATCTCCATGCGTACCTATCAGGATTGGAAGCTTGGAAATGCCAAACCTCAAGCGGCTAAAGCGGTCATTCAGATGCTTGGAATGCTTGAAGATGATGAAATCGTTAGAGTCGTTCGTAAAATAAATACCTTAGATGAGAGAAACCATGAGTAGTTTGACAGAGCAGGAACGTATCGGTCTTGAAGAAGCTTTTTTATCCATATCTCAATCCAGAAATATGTTTCGACGATTGGGCAGCTGCCATCGTTTTTTCTCATCATTCTTAATCAACGCCATTTTCGCAACCCCTTCAAAAACCCGTATAGAGGTGAATAGTGGCCTAAATAGTCCTAAAACGACTAAACAGTTCATTAAAACACAAAAAAGAAGAAAAAATTAAGCTAAGAGATATTAAAGTATTCTTGGCTGAACTTATACCCCTCTAAACTTATCGAGAACGAGAGGTTTGGGTGTACTTCGCATATAATCGTAAGGGAATTAAATGAATAAAGCACAATTCGTCGAATTGGTTCAAAAAAGTGGCAATTACAAAACAAAAGTGGAAGCTGAAGCGGCTATCAAAGCTTTCACCGATGCAGTAACAACGGCTCTTGTCGCTAAAGAAGAAGTTTCATTGGTAGGGTTTGGAAGTTTTGCGGCATCTCTTCAAAAAGGGAAAAGCGGTAAAGTTCCGGGAACCAGTAAAACATACAGTACTGAAGACAAAATGGTTCCTAAATTCAAGCCGGGCAAAAGTCTTAAAGACAGTATCGCTGCCGGTCACTAATCTTTCCCCTTGAAGTCCGAGGATTTCCTCGGCCTTTTTTCATTGATCTTTATCTCCCCTTCGCTATAATTAACGCAATAAACTATAATAGCGTCTAAAGGCTACATGGGTGTTGTCCTCTTTTTTTACTCGATTAACCTCTTCACAACCGCAACAACACCATCAGCCCGAAACGGCCGCCAATCTTGTGTTGGAAACATTTGTCCGTAATGAAGGGGGAGAAATCTATTCGGATTTTCACCTTTTTCATAACAACAATATCACCCCCATTCATCTGTTGATTTTTCTTCCGAATTTTGGTATTTTTTTAGGGGAAAGAATCTCCTGGCACCCTTCAGAATTAAAAAATGCGACCGTACAGCGTGCGTCACGACAAATCAAACGCCCCTCCGCGACCCGTTTTGAAGCCATCGAATCCCGGGTCCGACGCAAACTTGAAGATGTTCTCTCTTTTGACACAACCCCGATTTACCGTTTTATCTGGCTGCAGAACATCACTGAAAAAGAGTTTGATACTCTCGACCCCTCGTTTCATCAATTTTTACCCAAAAGCCATCTGCTCTTCAGCGATGAGACACCCGAATCCGTTCAGACAAAAGTGTATGCTATCGGCGACTATCAATCTGAGCCCTACTCCTTTCTGAAAATCATCGGCGCTTTAAATTCCCATACCCTCATCCTCCCCTCACCGCTTAATCCCTCCGGAGCGCTCCTTACCCCTCAGCAAAACCTCTTTCTTGCATCCCGGTTTCAAGGAGTTACAACCCTTTCCGGAGGTGAGGGAAGCGGGAAAAGTACCCTGTTGATTCGAAAAGCGCTCTCCCTTCTCCTTGCAAATCCGCAAGAGAGAATAATGATTATTACGCCGACTCGGTTGGGAGGAGAGCTCTTGCGAAATGAACTCATCTCCCTTCTTGAATACGGAGCGGTTCGTATCGATATCGGAGCCCTCTCTTTTTATACCCCTTATTGCAGCAATGCAGACAACAATAATCGGATCGAAGATCTAAAAGGTTTTCAGGATGCTTCCATTATTTTATGCGACGACAGCCATCTTCTTGAAGCACATCTACTTCAAAAACTTCAGCACCATCAGACAAAGCGGTGGCTATTGATGAGCACAATTCTGCCGGTTCTAAACGAAACGGCATTTACCCTTTCGGATCATTTTCGCCATTTAATTACCCCGAAGCTCATTTATTCCAAAGAGAGCCGTTTACTCCTCACCTTGCTCATACATGTGCGACGGCAACTGCTCTCTTCGATCCCCTCGGAACTCTTGATTATCGTTCCTTCACAGGAAGTATTAAACACCGTAAAAGAGGCGATTGATACCTATTTTCATCTTAACTGCCGTCCGATTACCCTTTCGTCCAGTTTGCAATACCAAGACCTCGATTCCATTATTATCGCGACTACGGACGCGATTGCCCCCCTTTGCAGAGAACATGTCCTCTTGCTTGGATGCGATCCGATGGATCCCAACTATTCTATCGCACTAAGCCGTGCATCAGAATCCCTTACTATAATCACCGATAAAAATTCAATCCGCAAGGATATATCCGATGAAAATTACGAAAACTGACCAAGAGTGGCAGGAGCTCCTTGCTCCCGACGCGTATCGGGTAACACGACAACACGGTACAGAGCCCCCCTTTAGCGGTCAATATGCCTCATTCAAAGAAGACGGTGTTTATCAATGCGTATGCTGCGGCACCCCGCTATTCGATTCTGCGACAAAGTTTGATTCCGAAACAGGATGGCCAAGTTTTTATTCTCCGGTATCGGTTTCAGCGCTTGAAGAGAAACGTGACGCTACACATGGTATGATTCGTGTCGAAGTGCTGTGTGCAGCCTGTGATGCCCATCTGGGACATCTCTTTACGGATGGTCCTCCTCCGACAGGGCTTCGCTATTGCATCAATTCCGTTTGTCTCATCTTTACACCACGAAATCAGGAGTCTTAATGCGTTACCTCATCACGTTGCTTTTAACATCCGTTCTTAGTTTTGCGGCTTCCCATCCGCGTGTCACCCTTCAAACAACGCAAGGGGATCTTACCCTTGAATTGTACGAAGATGTAGCCCCTTTAGCGGTAGAAAACTTTACTACCCATGTCAAAAACGGCTATTATGACGGACTGACCTTCCATCGTATTATCAAAAATTTCATGATTCAAGGGGGCGATCCGACCGGTACCGGTGCCGGCGGCGAATCCATCTGGAAAAAACCGTTTAAAGACGAATTCAAATCGGGAGTTGTTTTTGATCAGGAAGGGATTTTGGCCATGGCCAATGCAGGGCCTCGCACCAACGGAAGCCAATTTTTTATCACTACGGCCGCGACACCGTGGCTAAACGGATACCATACGATCTTTGGACGTGTCGTATCGGGAATGGGCGTATTGGCAAAACTGAATAAAGTTCCAACCAACGGTCAAAACGGCGGAGACCGCCCTCTTCAGACACAAAAAATCATTAAAGCAACACTTCTCCCCTAAATTTTGCCTCATTTGAGGCAAACCTAGAATCCAGACTCCCTCATTGCCCTTATCAAAACCTCAGCCTATCTTGAAAACTGATCTTACGCGTCTTGCCTTAACGGGTACTTCAAGGGGAGTCAATCTCCCGTATCCGAAAGATACGGGTAGCGTTTCAGGAAACATCCCTTCGGGAGCGCTTCGCTTGTTTTGGGGGTTAAACTATCCCCTGCCACTTTCTGGGCTTCGCCCAGAAAGTGCGTAACATCAGTTACAAACTGACCTTACGCGTCTTGCCTTAACGGGTACTTCAAGGGGAGTCAATCTCCCGTATCCGAAAGATACGGGTAGCTTTAGGGGGTTGTAGGGACATCTGTCCCTGCCACTTTATGGGCTTTGCCCAGAAAGTGCGTAACATCAGTTAAAAAAATCATTTTGTCATTTTAGAGAGGGCATCCAGAATGTTTTGCTGCTTTTTCGTATCCAGCGGCTTATCGTTTGAAACAAACATGTAAAACTCTACGCGCCGATTTTTTTCACGATTGGATTCATTCGTATTCGATACAATCGGCTTGGATGAACCGAATCCGGCAGAAGACAACCGTTCAGGAGAAACACCGTTTTTGATCAATTCTCGAACAACCGTCGCGGCACGGGCACTTGAGAGTTCCATATTATCCCGGTACGGAGCGCTTCGGGTCGGAAGATCGTCGGTGTATCCGCGCACCGAAATATCGACGCTCGGAGGAAGGGTATTGATGATATCCGCTATCCGCTTAATAAACAGATGCATATTTTCATCATCAATCGTCGTATTGGCACCTCGAAACTGAATCGTTGCCGGAAGTTTTAACAATACCCCTTCCAGGCTCTGATCCAAAGGTCCCTCACCCATCGAGGCATCTTGCATATCCTGCTGTATTTTAGTGATGGCACCGGCGGGGGCGCTCGGAGTAGGAGGTGCCCCTACCAAAAGTGCCCCCCCATCCGCAACCGGAGCTTGTCCGCTCGGGGCCCCGGTCGCTTCCGGTGTCGGTTTGGATTCACTCTCCATCTTCACGACCGGAGAAATAGTCTCCGGAGCCGGGGCGTAATCGTAAATTTTAACAAATTCCTCTTTGACCGACTGCAACTTCTCTTTATTGACTGAAGCAAGTGCATACAGGGCAATAAACAAGGCCAGAAGCAAACTGAAAAAGTCAGCGGTAGGGACTGCCCATTTTTCCCCTGCCGGGCACTCTGGACATTTTTTGCATTTTTTCTTGCCCATTCAACCGACCATTATGTAAATTGGCTATGTTTTTCTTCCGCAGGCGAAAGAAAATTAAGGAGTTTAGCCTCAAGGGTACGGGGATTATCCCCATGAACAATTCCGATAATCCCCTCTAGCATCAACTTTTGTTCTTTGACAATGTGATGCGATTTCGCCTTCATTTTATTTCCCATCGGCCCGATAAGAACGTATGCACCGAAAATCCCCGTTACGGTTGCGGTAAACGCACCGGCGATACCCTGTGCCATTTCAGCAGGGTTGTCCAACTTTTGAAGGGCTAAAATAAGCCCCAAAACGGCCCCGACAAGCCCCATAACGGGGGAAGTCTCCCCAGCGAGTATCCAATAATGGGCGCAACCGTGCCAATACTCTTCCGTCTCTTCGATAACGGCCTCAAGGGTTGCTTCGATCGTTTCGATCTCGTTTCCGTCTACCGCCATGCTAAGTCCCTGCTTTAGAAAGGCATTGTCGAGTTCGGCCACTTTTTTCTCCAAAGAGAGCAATCCGTCCCGCCGTGCCATCAAAGCAAGCTCAACGATCTCTTTGATACGTTCATGCAGATTAACCGGAGATTTTTTAAAATTCATCCCCACGTTTTTCCATGCCCCTTTGATGTATTCGGGATCGGTACTGACCATCGACGCCAACAGCGTGGTAGGAATAATGATGATCAGTGATGTAATATGGACAACGTGAACGGGGTTCCCCCCCTCCATCAAGTCACCGATGGAGATAGAGGCGATTGCTCCCAAAATCCCTAATATCGTTGTTAAATCCACACGTCCCCCTTTCATCCCCGAAACAGTTAGTTCACCCTCCCAAAGAGGGCAATATTGTATTTTCTAAATGAGAGTCGATTGTACCTTGTTTTCACTAAAAATTATTAACGGCACTCTACTTTTGCCCTTTATTCGGATAAAAAACGGTATAAAGAATTTTGATCGCAATCATTAAAAAAATTCCGCTCCCCATACTGGCGACAATAAAGGAGTAATACTCATTATGGGTAATAGCCCCCGCTTCGTACCCTAAAGTCGCAATGGCTACGGTAAATGTCAACGGCATCGAATCGCTTAAAGAAAACAATATTGTATTTTTAAGTCCCAAATATCCGCCGTACGCCACCAATGAGCTTATGAGGCGAATCCCGATAATCGCACCCGCAATAAACAATGCCAATCCGAGTGTTTGCGGATCGGTAAATGCATCCAACGCAAGAGTTGAACCGACATGGATAAAAAAAATCGGGACTAAAAATCCGAAACCGAAAGAGGAGAGCTTTTCGGGCAACTCAGTTTTATGTTTGAAATAAGCAGCGACAAACGTCCCCGCTAAAAATGCCCCCAAAACGACATCTATCTTAAGATAGAGCATCACAGCGACCATAATAAACATCAATGCCATCGAAAAACGGACATCCTGATCTTTACCGTCATCATGCGGCATAATCAGTGTTTTAAGTCCGGGGTACCACCAAAATAAGATTCTTATCCCCCGAAAGAAAAGGACAAATCCAATTAAAAAAGCAAACAGTCCGCCAAGTTTAAACGCAAATTCGCGCGTATACCCATATTCCAATCCCCCGCTGAGAATGGTTAGGGCCATAATACTGACCAATTCACCGATGATTCCGATGTTCAATGCCAGTGCTAGCCACGGCTGGTTTTTACCGTATTCTTTAACCAATGCCATCAGCATCCCCAACGAAAAGATCGGAAAAGCGACTAAATAAACGGAACTCAGATTAAAATACAAAAAGAGGGCCAACGAACATCCGTACAGCATTGCAAAATAGATGATTGTGCGACGCAATAACGACGATTTGGCGAATCCGAACTCTTTTAGATTCACCTCCATCCCCGCGAGAAACATCAGGTACAAAAACCCGACTTTGGCGATAATTTTAAAGAGCTCATTTTCGACCAATAGACCAAAGTACCCTGCGAGACACCCCAATAAAATTTCTACAACAACAACCGGAATTCGGACAATACGCGATAAAAACGGCGATAACAAAACCAATAACGACAGGGTAATTATAACAACGGTATTGCTCAACGGCTATCCTTTTAACGCTTGCCAGAGCTTAAGGGCCTGCACATGCTCTTTCACATCATGAACCCGTACTACGGAGGCCCCCTCCTGAACCGCTTTGAGATGGATCGCCAAGGTTCCGGGGAGCCGTTGCGCACCGGAGCTTTTCGAAACGGCATCTATCAGCGATTTTCGGCTTGCCCCGACAAGCAGCGGCTTGCCCAGTGCCAAAAAATGGCTTTGATGGGTGATGAGGGCTAAATTATCTTCAAGACGTTTGCCAAATCCGATCCCCGTGTCGAGTATCACATCCTTGACCCCGAACGATTCCGCTTTCGCAAGGCGGTCGCGGAAAAAAAGTTCCACTTCATGAAGAACCGAATGATACGAGGGGTCCCGCTGCATCGTCTGAGGGTTCCCCTGCATGTGCATAATCACTCCGCGCGCACCGTACGCGGCGCACAGTTTGATCACGTCATCGTTGGAAAATCCCGTTATATCGTTGATGATGGAGAAACCCCTCTCCAGAGCATACGCGATAACGACGGGTTCAAAACTGTCCAGACTAAACCGTACTTTTTCATACAAACGTTCGGCATAAAGGGCATCGATAATCGGACGAAGCCTGTTCAGCTCTTCGGATGCATCCACCCCCACGCTTCCCGGACGGCTCGATACCCCCCCGATATCGATAATGTCGGCACCCTCTTCTATCATCTCCTCAATTTTGCGGACGGCATCACCCCCCTGAAAACGGCTCGATTGATAAAAACTGTCCTCATTGGCATTAATAATCCCCATCACCTCAACTTTTTTGGGAAACGGCATGCGGCAATACCCCTCCAGCGACTCGGCAAGAAGTTTAAGGCCAAAAGGCTGTGCACGCTCTTTTTTTGCCAACTCCTGCAGCTGCCGCTGCTTCGCGATTAACAGCGCGTTAACCCGACTTTGCGATGCGATTACCGTCCCTTTGGGGACGGCAAGATCGGCACCGATGCTCAGGGCATCTTGCTTGAGGATATTGGCGGCACCGACATGCAGATCGCTAATATACAGCAGATGAAGCGTCCCCTTATCCCGCAATATCGATACCCCTCCGCCGTCAACGCCCAATTGTTTAAGAAAATGGGGCAGATCGATGGAGTTACCGAGTTTTTCAACGTGCACGTTTGACCTCTTTCAAAAAATTCATCAAAAGCATGACTAAAATACTTTGAAACCGCCCGTTTAGCTCTACCAGACGTAACGCTTTATCAAACCCTTCAAGCTGCGGTGCCCTCAAAGCGATCCCCTCATAATGGAGAGCGTGATGGAAAAGCTGCGTGACCAAAGCTTTTGCTTCATGTTTTTTGAGCTTTTCGTGCTCTTTGACAAAAGCAAACAATGCCGCAAGGTCCAAGGATACCAAAGAAAGGGGTAAGGGTTCAAACACCCTCTCTTCCAACTCCTGAGTCAGGGTCAGACGGGAACGTACGGTAGGGAGAAATGTGCTTTTATTCGGAGCGAGTAAAATAAACCGGATGTTTCGCGGAGGCTCTTCAAGAATTTTCAGCAGGGCATTTTGGGCGGGTATTGTAAAAGTTTTTGCCCCGAGGATCAGCGTCTTGGTCTTCTCTTCGCTTTTATACGCTTCGGCGATAACCTCTTTGGCATCTTCGATTTTAAAGTCGTCGCGTATAAATAAGACGGAACGCAAAGGGTGAATCGACTCCTCCAGCGCTTTGGCACGCTCTTCGATATCCCGGGTAATGAGGATCCCTCCCCGTTCACTCGCGAACATTGATCTCTCCGAAAAGGACCGAACTGAGAGTTTTATCAAAAAGGCGGTACATCTGTAGCAGCTTAATATCGATCAAGGGGTCATACGAACGGAGAATCAAAGCGTTTTGAAAATTTTCATCCATGATCCACAGCAAACTGTTACTCTTGCGCTTGGCAATTTCCGCTCTGCGTTCATCCCCTCTGCCGATATACCAGAAGAAATACTCTGCGTGAAACGTCAGCTCCAGCATATCGGTCAGCATATCGATCGATTCATCACTGCTTAAATAGTCGTAATGGGGGTACAAGGCATCCATAGAAACAATAGGGATCATCGGACGGTCTTGATTTTTTTTATTCAAGGAGGCAATAATATAATGGGAAAACCAATCCCGATCGTGATCCGTAATGAGGACGATACTTTTGCCCCCCATCACCTGCTCAAGGGCATTGGCAACCGAAGGGGTCCATTCAAAGCGGCGCTCTTCGAACCAGCTCATGGCGGTCCCCTCAGAGCGTATCGTTTTTAATGTCCACTCTTCAAAATGGCGCACTATTGATCCAAGGCATACGCACTGTGAAGAGATCGTACCGCAAGTTCCGCATATTTTTCATCGATCACCATCGACACTTTGATCTCGGAGGTCGAAATCATCATAATATTGATATTTTCGTGTGCCATGGTCTGAAACGCTTTTGCCGCAACACCCGTATGCGATTTCATCCCGACACCGACGATAGAGACTTTGCAGATACACTCATCGTAACTCGCTTCCTTGATTTCCCCTTTAGCGATAAACGTTTCCACGACATTTTTCGCATCGATCAATTCCGTTTTGGGGACGGTAAAATCCAGACTTGTCTTCCCATCATACCCCAGCGTTTGGATAATCATGTCAATATTAACGCTGTTGTCCGCCAAACCGGTAAAAATGTCCGAAGCGATCCCCGGACGGTCAATAACCCCTGAAAGGGAAACACGTGCCTGGTTTTTATCAAGCGCAATACCGCTGACAAGTGGTTTTTCCATAATATTCTCTTCCTTTGTAATAAGTGTCCCTTCCGCATTGGTAAAACTGGAGCGGGTGACCAGATTGACATTCAGTTTTTTAGCCAGTTCAACGGAACGGTTTTGAAGCACCTTTGCCCCCAAAGAGGCAAGTTCCAGCATCTCGTCGTAACTGATTTTGTCCATTTTACGTGCTTTGGGCTCGATACGCGGATCGGTCGTATAGATCCCGTCGACATCGGTATAGATTTCGCACAAATCGGCTTCGAGGGCTCCGGCGATCGCTACGGCGGAGAGATCCGATCCTCCGCGCCCCAGCGTCGTAACGTTGCCCTCTTCGCTCATCCCCTGGAATCCGGCGACTACGACCACTTTCCCTCTAGCAAGCTCGGTATGCATCGAAGAGGGATCGATCATTTCGATACGCGCTTTCGTATGGACGTTATCCGTCACGATCCCCGCACGGCGTCCGCTCATCGATACCGCTTTATGCCCCATCGCATTGAGGGCGATAGAGAGGAGTGCCGCCGTGACCCGTTCACCGGAGCTGAGAAGCATATCGACTTCGCGGCGTTCCGGAGAGTCGGTATAGTGTTCGGCATACGCGATCAGCTTGTTGGTCTCACCGCTCATTGCCGAAACGACGACAACGACCTGATGCCCTTCTTGAAGTGTTTGAGAAACACGTGCGGCGACGTTTTGGATCCGATCCAGATCACCGACGCTTGTCCCGCCGAATTTTTGTACAATAAGCATTACAGATATCCCTTGGCTCTAAAATGTGAAATAACTTGATCATAGACCGGTTTTTTAAAATGGGCGGTATGCCCCAGCAATTCATCGATCCCGACAAAGCGGTACCGTTTGAACTCCGGATGTTTTGTCTCCAGATTGATTACCGCACCTTCTTTTAACCGAACAAGATAGTAGCGCTGTTTCTGCCCTGAAAACGGAGCCATTTTCTGGGCAATATGGGAGGGGAAATCGTACGCGATCCATTCCGGATATTCCGCGATAATCTCCACTTTTTTGGTTCCGATCTCCTCTTTGAGTTCTCGGAAAAGTGCCTCTTCGCTCGATTCTCCCTCATCAATCCCCCCTTGCGGGAATTGCCAAACGCCGGCCAAGTCACTCCGTTCGGCGATAAATACCTTTTTGACCGAAGGGTAATCGCTCGAAACAATTACCGCAGCAACATTGGGACGATAAAATTTCGTTTGGTTCATAGCTAACAATCTTTTCATTGATTTGGAGTCGTATTGTAAAGTATTCACGATTAAAAAAGTATAATTCGATATGCTTTTATACATTCATATCCCTTTTTGTGACAGTAAGTGTTCCTATTGTGCCTTTAATTCCTACGTCGATAAATTTGCCCGGAGGGAACACTACATGCGTTCCCTCACCCGGCAGCTCCGTTATGAACTTGAACGGTTCGAGGTCAGCGTCGCCAACCCTATCGAAACCGTTTTTATCGGCGGGGGGACCCCCTCTACCGTCGATCCATCCCTTTATAGGGAAATTTTTGATATGTTTCGCCCTTTTCTCATCAACGATGCCGAAATCACTTCGGAGGCCAACCCCAACAGCGCGACGAAAGAGTGGCTGGAGGGGATGCACGCGCTGGGAGTCAATCGGATCAGCTTCGGAGTACAAAGCTTTGATGATCAAAAACTAAAAACGCTCGGGCGCGCCCACAACACCGCTCACGCGCTAAATGCGATTCGAAACGGCCACGAAATCGGGTTCGACCGCCTCTCGGTCGATCTGATTTACGGAGTACGGGGAGATACCAAAGAACTGCTGGCAAACGATCTGGCACAAGCGTTTGCCCTGCCGATCGATCATATCAGCCTCTACTCCCTGACGATCGAAGAGGAGACCGCCTTTGAAAAAACACCCCAGCTCGCCCACGAAGAGCTCGAATTAACCCAATGGCTTTTCGATGAAATTACCAAACAAGGGTTTGAGCACTATGAAATTTCCAATTTCGGCCTCACCCGTTCACGCCACAACCTGGGGTATTGGGAATCGAAAAACTATATCGGTTTAGGAAGCGGAGCGGTCGGTTTTTTAAACGATAGACGTTTTTACCCCTCACGTGACGTCGACCGCTACATCTCCCATCCGCTTGAAATTTACGAAGAGCATTTGGATGAGAGTGCCCGTCTGGGGGAAAAACTTTTTTTGGGGTTTCGAAGCTGTATCGGAGTAGACGAATCAATTTTGTCCCCTAAGCAAAAAGCACAGGCGGATCTTCTGAAAAGGGAGGGGATGCTGGAGTACCGGGAGGGGCGCTATTTTAACCCGGATTTTCTTTTGGCCGATGAAATTGCCCTCCGGGTTGAGGGATATTAAAACTTTATTTTGATAAAATCGCCGCTATTCGTTTAAAATGCCGATGGAGCAGAGCTCTCGTTCGGCTACGCTAGCCGCTGAGGCACTAAAGCTTGCCCCTACGAGGCAGAATGTAAAAAACTTTATGCAGGATTATGACTATGTTTGGAATGGGATTAGGTGAAATTTTCCTCATCGCGATTATCGCGGTACTGTTTTTAGGTCCGGACAAGCTCCCCTCGACGATGGTGGAGATCGCCAAATTTTTCCGAAGTGTCAAAAATACCGTCTCCTCCGCACGTACTACCCTCGAAGAGGAGATGAAGTTTTCCGAGATGAAGCAAGATGCCCTTAACTATAAAAAAGAGCTCACCGACGCGAGTGCCGAACTCGAACGGATGGCAAGCGTCACCGAAATCGGGAGCGAACTCAATGTCCTTAAAAATGATTTGGATCTCAACGCCCCTGCACCGGCTCCGGCAGCACCGAAGGAGGCGGAAGTGATCACTTTCACCCCTAAAGCCAAATCCGTTCAAGAAGAGAATGTCTAATGTTTGAAGATTTAAAACCCCATTTAGCCGAACTGCGCAAACGACTCGGTATCAGCGTAGCCGCCGTCATCATCATGTTTTTTGTCATGTTTAATTTTCACGAAGCGCTTTTGGGATGGATAACGGCACCCCTTGCTGATGCCATTGCTTCCGTTGCCAAAGTCTCTCATAAAGCAGCTGAGGGGATGATCACCACCACTCAACTGGGGGGAACGTTTTTCGTCGCCATGAAAGTCTCCTTCTTCTCGGGGCTGCTTGCCGCACTCCCCGTCATACTGACCCAAATATGGCTTTTTGTGGCACCGGGGCTTTATGCGAATGAGAAAAAAATGCTCATACCGTTTGTTGTCGGCGGAACGGTCATGTTTGTGATGGGGGCTGCTTTTGCCTATTACGTCGTCACGCCGTTTGGATTTAGCTATCTGATCGCCTTCGGCAGCGCCTCCTTCGTCCCGATGATCAACATCGAAGACTATGTCGAATTTTTCACCAAAATCATGTTCGGATTCGGCCTCTCTTTTGAACTTCCTGTTATCTGTTATTTCCTCGCCCTTTTGGGATTGATTGATGATAAAATGATGACCGGATTCTTTCGCTACGCCATCGTTTTAATCTTTATCATCGCCGCCATTCTCACCCCTCCGGACGTTATTACCCAAATTTTGATGGCGATGCCGCTTATCCTCCTCTACGGTGTTTCGATTCTGATCGTCCGTGCCGTCAATCCGGCCCCTAAAGAGGAACCGTATATTGCTGAAGATGAAGAAGAGACCATTGATTAAAGAGGTTGCTTCAAAGGAGGGGCATTCCCGTCCCACCGACCCCCTGCTGAGCGAAAGCTATACATACCATCTTCCCGATGAGCTCATAGCGACCCATCCGATCCACCCCAGAGACCATGCCCGTCTCCTCGTCTATAACCGATCCGATAAAACGATTATTCATGCCCGCTTTGATGCATTGGAATCATTTTTGCCGCAACAGTGCGGGATTATTTTTAACGACACCAAAGTTATCAAAGCTAGACTTTACGGGAAAAAAGAGAGCGGCGGAGCGATAGAACTCCTTATCAACCGCCCCCTTGATGCGTATGCAATAAATGTTTACATCAAAGGACGAGTGAAAATTAGTACCCGCCTCCTTTTTGATGCCGACCTCACTGCCCGCGTAACAACCTTGAATGAAGACGGTTCGAGGGAAGTCAATTTTTATCTTCGAAATAGTCGGATTCGATTTGAAGAGCTTCTCCCCATCTTGGAAAAAATAGGGCATATCCCCCTCCCCCCCTATCTGGGACGTGAAGACGATACCGAAGATGAACGGGAATATCAAAGCGTCTTTGCGCACAACGAAGGGGCCGTCGCCGCTCCGACCGCATCGCTCCATTTTACCGATGCATTGTTTGAATCCGTATGCGCATCCCATCCGCACGCCTTTGTTACGCTGCATGTCGGCTCGGGCACTTTTAAACCGGTCGAAGCCGCCCTCATTACCGATCATCCGATGCATTCGGAGTATTTTAAAATCGGCACATCGGCAAAAACGATCATCGAAAGTTCTGCCCCGTTACTGTGTGTCGGAACCACCTCCACCCGTACGGTCGAATATCATGTCCGAACCGATGAATGCAGCGGAGAGGCCAACCTCTTCTTGCACCCGCTCAATCCCCCCTTGCGGGTCAACCATCTGCTGACCAATTTTCATCTCCCAAAATCGACGCTCCTGATGCTCGTCGCCTCGTTTGTAGGGCTGAAAGAGACCCACCGCATCTATCAAGAGGCGATTGATCAAAAATACCGCTTTTTCTCCTACGGCGATGCGATGCTTATACTCTAAATTCATTCTAATTATGATAATATTGTGACATTCCTTTTCAAGGCATTTTTATGGATCCACTTAACCGCAGAAATTTCTTAGGTGCCGGCCTGATTCTCGGCGCATCTACCCTATTGGGGAAAGAAACCTCACAAAAAATCGTCACCGAATCGCATGAGTTTGTCCCCCCTACCATTGCGTTTCCGGAAAAAAAACCCCTTAAAGTGATCTCGGACCGTCCGCCGCTACTCGAATCGCCGCGCGATATTTTCACCCGGGCGATCACTCCGAACGATCAGTTTTTCGTCCGCTGGCATATGCCCGATATTCCGACGTACATCGATTTGAATGAATTTCGTCTTCAGGTACAAGGGGCGGTTGAAACCCCCCTCTCTCTGAGTGTCGATGATCTGAAATCCAAATTCGAGCCCGTAGAGATCACCTCCGTCCTCCAATGCGGCGGTAACAGCCGCAAGTATTATGCCGCAACCGGCCAGGCGACCCACGGCGTCCAATGGGGCCACGGTGCGATGGGGTGTGCGATCTGGAAAGGGGTACGCCTCAAAGATATTCTAAACCGCGCCGGCGTCAAAGGCTCAGCCCGATTTGTCGGGGTTAACGGTCTTGAGAAACCGGCCGTCGATGAAACACCGAAGTTTTTTCGTGAAATGGAGATTGACGAAGCTCTCAGCGGAGAGATCATCGTCGCTTACTCGATGAACGGGGAAGATTTGCCGTATCTCAACGGATTTCCGCTGCGTCTGGTTATCCCGGGACACTTCTCCGACAGCTGGGTCAAAATGCTCTCCGAGATCACCGTCATGGATCAATACCGCAAATCGTTCTTTATGGACGTCGCCTATACCGTCCCCGACAATGACTGCGAATGTGTCATCTCCGGAAGCGATTTCGAGTACAAACGCAAACCGATCGCCGTGATGAAAGTCAAATCGGTTATCGGCTATCCGACCCCCAATACCATCATCAAAAAAGGGTCCCGTGTTAAAGTGACCGGCGTCGCCTTCGATCAGGGGAAAGGGATTAAAGAGGTGATGATCTCCGTCGACGGCGGAAAAAGCTGGAGCCCTACCGCTTTGGAAAAAGATTACGGCAAATTTGCCTACCGTCCGTGGACGTTTGTCTGGGAACCGAAAGCCAAAGGGGAATACACGATTATGGTCCGCGCGATCAACCGTATCGGAAACATTCAGCCCCTCCCCGAAGACATCGGCTGGAATGCCGGCGGATATCAATACAATGCCGTTGACTCCGTCAATGTAAAAATAGTGTAAGGGGGGGATTATGAAAATAAAATTACTGATCGCCGGATTACTCTTCAGCACATCGGCCCTGTTTGCTCAGGTTGCCAAACCGATTGAGATGCCCTACATCGACTACCCGATCGAAAAAGGGGATCATGACGAAGTGCTGCAGCAATACTGCCTCATCTGCCACTCGTTCGGCTACGTCCTCAATCAAGGGAAAAAAAGCCGCCCCTACTGGACCGGTACCGTCTCTAAAATGGTCAACGAGTTCAAAGCGCCGATCCCGAAAGAGGATCAGCAGATCATCATCAACTACCTCGTCAAACACTACGGCTACGAAAGTGCTTCAGGGCACCGTTAACCGCTTCCGCCTCCTCTTTTGAGGCAGGCCGTTTATACTACGATTACCCTTCCGTTTTGCACCTCAATCACACCGCTTAGTTCCGCTTCGAATATCCTCTGCGGAAATGCCGCTACCACCTCTTCGTATGTCGGTCGTCTCGCACAAAAGAGTAAAAACGGGTCTTTTTTGTCGATCGGCGAATGAACCGTTCCGAATTTTCCGACAAAACGGTCCATCTCATAGATCATTTCGGCTTTCCCCTCTGCCGCCAAACGATTTGACCCTTCGCTCTCACCGATCCGATGGGGGAGAACATAGATCTTTTTCCCCATCTGTTGAGCATATTCGACACTTCGCATGCTTCCGCTCCCGATATCGGCCTGCATCACGATCAATACCTCCCCCAATGCGACGACCAACTCATTTCGAACGACAAAACTCCAGTTTGTGGCCTGAAATCCGGGTTTAAACGGGCTGATCGTTAAACCGTTTTTTTCAATGCTCTCCAAAAGCGGCTTATTGATAGCCGGATAGCGCAGATCGATTCCGCACGGCAATACGGCGATGGTATTGTCGCTGCCGGCTCCGCGATGGGCAATCGCGTCCACCCCCATCGCCGCGCCGCTGACAATACAGACCCCGACTCGGGACAATTCGCTGGCAAGCCGATGGGTCATCTGCTGGGTATACGGATTGGGTTTCCGGCTGCCGATGATTGATACCCTGCGCCGATTTAGAAGCTCCCTATTGCCCCGGCAATAGAGTGTTTCCGGATATTTTTTCATTGCATCCAATTCAGAAATATAAAAATCGATCGGTTCCATGCCATTGTCCATCTGTTTTTAATACTCTAACCACTATTTGGAAACCTCTCCAAAAATTGGCATAATGTAATATTTTACCCTTTTGAAGCGATTTCTTCCCCTTTTTAATGACTGCTACACGCAAGCCTAATATTTTTCTCCTGGGCATACTCCACACCCCAACCGATCATCATATCGAGTATCGGACGCAGCGCTTCGCCGTGCGGCGTGAGGCTGTACTCCACTTTCGGCGGTACCTGTTCGTAAATGACGCGGGTGAGCAAACCGTTTTCCTCCATCTCCCGAAGCTGCTGCGTCAACATCTTTTGGGTGATACGGGGCATTAGACGGAGCATCTCTCCGTTACGCAGTACTTTTTTCTCCAGCAGATGCCACAAGATCAACCCTTTCCACTTTCCGCCGATCAATTCGATGGTAAGTTCAAAGGGGCAGCTAAATCGCGTTTCACCATTCATCTATAGTTACCTTTTAGTATGTACAGTACTTTTTAGTACGTTCTTGACAGTTAATACCGTATCCTATAGAATCTCACCTGACATACCCCTAAAGGAGCTTTTTATGCGAAACGATTTTGAAACAGCACTCCATTTCCGTCATGCCTGTAAACTTTTTGACGACACAAAACAAATTAGTCCGGAAGACCTGACGTTTATCCTCGAAGCAGGACGCCTCAGCCCGAGTTCATTCGGGATGGAGCAGTGGCATTTTTTTCTGATCCGCGACACCGCAATGCGCGAAGCGATCCGGGCAATCGCCTGGAATCAGCCCCAGATCACGACGGCATCCGAACTTGTTGCCGTCGCTTACCGCAAAACCGTCCGCTCCAGCGACGCATACATCCAAAACGAATTTGAGAAATTTCATTACCCCGATGGACTTCGCCAACTCTATACAAGCTGGATCGATCCTCACAGCGACGAGACACTGGAGTGCTGGTCTTCGCGTCAGGTCTACATCGCCGGAGGCAACATGATGACGGCGGCGGCATCGATCGGGATCGACTCGTGTCCGATCGAGGGATTTGACCGTGAAGCGGCCGAGAAGATTATGGGGATCGATACATCCCTCTACGGCGTCCCCTTTCTGATTCCGTTCGGATACCGGGTCCAAGAGCAGCAGCCGCGTCACCGTTCCGATTTAAACGACCTCATCACCCTACTCTAAAGGATTTTTATGGATGCATTCACCTATTACAATCCTACCCGAATCGAATTCGGACGGGAGAAAGAAAACAACATCGGTTCGATGATCGCCGAGCAGGGGATTACACGTCTTCTCCTCGTCTACGGGACCGGTTCAATCAAAAAAAATGGCCTCTATGAGCGGATCATCAGCAGTCTGAAAAATGCCGGTATTACCTACGAAGAGCTAGACGGCGTCGTCAGCAATCCCCTCCTCTCCCGTGTCCACGACGGAATCGATCGGGTGAAATCGCACGATCTTCAAGCGGTTCTGGGTGTCGGCGGAGGCTCCGTCGTCGATTCGGCCAAAGCAATCGCCGCAGGAGCCCTCTATGAGGGGGATGTATGGGACTTTTTCATCCAGAAAGCCTCCATTACCGAAGCACTCCCCGTCTATGCGGTCATGACCCTCGCAGCCACCGCCAGCGAGATGAACGGCAACTCGGTCGTCATGAACGACGCGACCAAACAAAAATACTCGATCAGCTCCGTACTCGTCAATCCGAAAATTTCCGTTATCAATCCCGAACTGATGATGAGCGTCACCCCGGAATACCTCGCCTATTCGGCAGCCGATATCATCGCCCATACGATCGAAGTCTATTTTACGGCGACCGTTCACCCCCATTTCCAATCGCGTCTCGTCGAATCGATCATCAAGACGGTCATCGAAACGACCGAAATTCTCCTCAAAGATCCGCTCAATTATGACGCACGTGCCGAGTTTGCATGGGCATCCACCCAGGCGCTCAACGGGTTAACCAATTCAGGGACGGGGGGGGGAAACTTCCCCAACCACATGATCGAACACGCCCTCTCTGCCCTCTTTAACATCGCCCACGGTGCGGGTCTTTCCATCGTCATCCCGGCATGGATGAAATGGTACCAAGGGCAAAACCCCGCCCAGTTTGAACGGTTTGCCAAAGAGGTCTTCGGACTGGGCACGGCCAATGAGGGGATTGCTGCATTGGAATCGTGGTTTAGCTCGATCGGAACACCGGTAACCTTGGCAGAAGCGGATATCCCGACAGAACGTATCGCTGAAATTGCCGACAACGCGCATGGATTGGCGGTTCTATGGGGAATGGGTACCCAATACTCTTCCCAGACCATAGCAACGATACTGAAAAACGCTTAAACACGAGAAGGAAGGGGAGATGAGTTTATTACTTCAAGCAGGTACTATCGGCGGTGTAACCCTTAAAAACCGCATTGTCATGCCGCCCATGTGCATGTACCATGCCGAACATGACGGTCATCCCAATCCGTTTCATCTGCTCCATTACGGTTCCAAAGCGCTGGGAGGGGTGGGATTGATCATCGTTGAAGCGACTGCGATTGAATCACGAGGGCGAATCAGCGAAAATGATTTGGGGATATGGGAAGATGCCCATATCCCCACCCATCGCACATTAACATCAATCTGCCACGATAACGGTGCCAAAATTGCACTGCAACTCGCCCATGCCGGACGTAAATGCGAATGCAGCTCAGAGATCCCTGTCGCTCCGAGTGCAATCGCATTTAGTCCCGAAGCCCCTTATCGCATTCCAACCGCATTAGCGCTCGAAGAGATAGAGGAGATCAAAGGCTCCTTTGTTCGTGCCGCATTGCGTGCCAAAGATGCGGGTTACGATATGGTCGAGATTCACGGAGCACACGGCTATCTGTTGTGCGAATTTCTCTCCCCGCTAAGCAATCGACGCAACGACCGCTATGGGGGAACGTTTGAAAACCGATGCCGATTGTTGCTGGAAGTGACTGAAGCGGTGAAAGTTGCCATTAACCTTCCCGTGATTGTGCGCATCTCTGCGGAGGAGTGGATGGAAGAGGGGTGGAATATTGAAGACTCTATCGCCCTCTCCAAAGCGCTAAAAACGGCAGGAGCCGATATCATCCATGTCTCTGCCGGAGGGAATCAGCCCCTCACTCAGACGCAACCGCCGTTCGTCCCCCTCTATCAAGCCGATTATGCCAAACGGATCCGAAACGAAGGATCGATTCCTACCATCGCCGTAGGTCTTATTACGACACCGGCGGAAGGGGAAGCGTTACTGATGGGGGGAGTATGCGATTTCGTTGCCTATGGACGCTCATTATTACGCAATCCGAATCTCGCACTCGCAGCCGCTAAAGAGTTCCATGAATCGGATAAAATTCCAGCCTCCTTTCGGCGAGGTTTTTAACGCACTGTGATCCTATCTCCGTAGCGCACCTTGCGCTGCGCGGTATAATCCCACCAAACTTTAGCCTCTCCTCCATCCATAAAATCGGTGATCGACATCAGCACATCCACCATACACGGATCTTGCCGTTCTCCGAACGCTTTGCAAAATCGGACATACATATCATAGGGATCCTCTCCGCGCAACTGCTCGGGACGGGTAATGCCGATTCGTGCAAAATCACCGGCAACCGTTTTGCCGACATTGGGAAGATCGGTCAGTTTTTCAACTTTTTCACGTATGACTTTTGCAGGATTCATGCGTATAACCTTTACTGCTTAGGATGTATCGAATAACGTCCATACCTCTTTTCCAGTTTGAGCGGTGTGTTGAAAATAGTGGATAGAGTATCACTGTTTAACACCTCTTCTTTCTCTCCTGCCGCATGGATCATCCCCTCTTTGAGCAAGACCGCTTTAGTGATCTCTTCAAATACCTCTTCGATATGATGCGTCACCAATATGACGGTCGTACCGCCCTTAGCCAAAGAGCGCATCATCTCGATAAAATCAAGCTGTGCTTTGATATCCAGCCCGACGGTCGGCTCATCGAGCAAGATCGCTTTTACCGGATGAACCAGCGCACGGGCTACGATACATTTTCGCAGCTCTCCCGTCGACATTTCGCTCAAACGTTTTTCGCTCAGGTGCTCGATCCCCAACCGCATCATGGCATGTTCTGCCGCTTCGATCTGCTCACTCGTCACCTCTAAATGATCGAACAATCCGATCGTTCCGTTAAAACCGCTCAGCACCGTCTCAAATCCGCTGAGATAGCCGCTCTCAAATGCAAAACGGGTATGCAGATCATTCGTCACAACCCCCAAATGTTTACGCAGTTGCGTGACGACCCATCGTTCGTTGCCCAAAATCTCTCTTCTAAACGGCTCATCGATGTAAGACGGATAGAGTTCGCAATTAATCAGTTTGATAAGACTCGATTTCCCCGAACCGTTTGCCCCGAGGATAACGCAATGTTCCCCTTGATCGATTTGAAGCGAAATATTTTTCAGGACCGGTGATTCGGTGTAGGTGAGTTGGACATTGTCGAATAATACGATCGAATTCATTTAAAATTATTTCCTTATTTGTTTGCACATACAGCTGTTTTCATGATCGTCGATCATCCCGCACGCTTGCATGAAAGCGTATATGGTGGTCGTTCCGATAAATTTGAATCCCCGTTTTTTGAGCTCTTTTGTAATAGTATCGGAAATATCTGAGGTACACGCCGCTTCTTTGTAATCGGCAACATCGTTAATAATCGCGTTTCCCCCCACTTTTCCCCAAAAATACCCATCCAATGAACCAACCTCTTTTTGAATCTCTAAAAATCCTCGTGCATTCGTGATAATCGCTTCGATTTTGGGACGGCTTTTTACCACCAGTGTGCTGTTGAGTATCCGATCTATGTCTGCCTCGCCGTAGTGTGCCACCTTGTTCAGAGAAAACCCCTCAAATGCTTCGCGATACCCTTCACGTTTTTTGAGGATAGTCAGCCAGCTAAGCCCCGCCGATTGAGTCTCCAAAGAAAACAGTTCAAAAAGGGCCCGATCATCATGCAGCGCTCTCCCCCACTCTTCATCGTGATAAGCAACATACACCGGATCACTCAGTTTGACCCATCCGCAACGTGAAACAGACATTATGTTCTCCACTTTTTAATTGGAACTATCATAGCATACGTCCTTTTGTCTAAATTTAAGACGGTTTTGCATTTTGATTTCAGGACACCATTAAAAAGTTGGCTGAAAGGTCGTAAACAGGTAATCGTTCGGTGCGACGGAAGCATGGCAGGCAACGCATTCCGCTGAGCCGTTCGCATACGGGGCATAACTATCTCCCTTTTTAACAAATCGGGCATATCCCCAGTGATCACCTTTTTGATCAAAACGGTTCGAATCTTTCACCATAAACTCAATCCGCTGAAGCTTATCGGCCTCCAACGCATCCGAATAGGCTGTCATAGGTTTGACACTCCAGCCTATTTTGACCATTTTACTCCCTTCCGGAAGCGGTTTTTGTTTGTTTTGCAATGCTTTATACGCTATCGGATTGGCTAACACATACCGTAACTCATGTTTGTCGATACGCCAGTGCGTTGCAACGATTTTATAATCCTGATATCCATCGATCAGCTGAAAAGGCAATCCGTTATCCGGCATCTTAATATCCGGAAGCGGAGCAGCTGAGAGTGAGGAGACAAAAAGGAAAGCTGTAGAAAATGCAAGGATACGTTGTAACATGTGAGCTCCTATAATAATAGGTACAATCTTACACCTCTTTCATAAATGACAACACAATCTTTTTTGCTTAAAGATTAACTGTGAAAAACGTATTGGTTTTTGCCGCTTTCTTTTGCTAAATACATCGCCTGATCCGCATGCCGAAGTAATATATCGGAAGGAGAATTGTCATGCGGATACAGAGTTATACCAATACTTGCAGTTACAGTAACCTCTCCTTTATCCGGAAGGATAAATGGTTCATTAATACTATCCAAGATTTTGGTGATGATAGTTTCGCATTCTTGAATACCTTTAATATTAATCAGTAAGATGGCAAACTCATCTCCGCCTATTCTTGCAATCGTATCACTTTCTCTTACTTGGTTTTGCATCCGATTCGAAATTTCAAGCAATAATTTATCGCCGACACTATGCCCGAACCCATCATTAACGGGTTTGAATTCATCTAAATCCAGATAACAAATTGCCATCATAGTATTTAAACGTTTTGAAATCATCATAGCTTGATTGATTCTCTCGGCAAACAACAACCGGTTCGGCAATCCCGTCAAAGAATCATAAAATGCCATTCGCTCCAATGTAGATTCATAATCTTTCCCCGTCGTTATATCGGTCAATAATCCGACATAGCTTGAAGTTTTCCCATCCGAATCACTGATAGCAGAGATGGTCAATCTCTCGACAAAAATTTCTCCATTTTTTCTTCTATTCCAAATCTCACCGATCCAATATTTGTTTCGGATTAATTCATTCCACATATTTTTATAAAATGCTTTATCGTGTTTATCCGATTTTAAAAATCCTGCATTTTGCCCTATAATCTCATCGTTTGAATATCCTGTGATAAGGCTATACGCTTCATTCGCATCAACTATTATTCCTTTTGTATCTGTGATGACGATTCCCTCTTTTGCACTTGAAAACACACTTGCCATAAGTTGCATTTTTTCTTCAGTTTTTTTTCGCTCTGTTACGTCTTTAACGACATGCAAAGCATAACGACCATTCATATAGGGATAAGTGGTAATTTCTACGCTGAAAATC
Source organism: Sulfuricurvum sp. (assembly GCF_023229695.1). GTDB lineage: Bacteria > Campylobacterota > Campylobacteria > Campylobacterales > Sulfurimonadaceae > Sulfuricurvum. The sequence continues at coordinate 93,862 of NZ_JALNYS010000007.1, read as the reverse complement.
GAGCCGTCTTTTCGTTTATGTTTTGTTTCAAAATACTTTACTTTATTGGACCTAATTGTCTCTACAATGTTTTGCACCTCATCTGCCGTAATCACCGGATCAATATCATAAGAAGTTTTACCGATCAGTTCCTCTTTGGAATAGCCAAGTGCATCACAGGCGGCTTTATTAACATACCTAATTTCTCGTTTGTCATCGAATAGATAGATGGCATCCGTGATAATATTCAAAGCCAAATCAGCTAGTTGAAGCTGCTCTTCGATTTGAATTTGTTCCAATTTATCAAGGGTTGATTTGGTATTTGTATGATTAAAAATCGAGTCAATTTCAATGATATTATTTTGCAAAATATGTTTATCTTTTCCCATACTTCCACTCCTTCACTACTTTTCATCATGGTTGGTACATAACAGGCAATAATACAAAACTAAAAATATTAATATAAAAATATTTTATCAAAAAAATCACGTCATTGTGTAAATATTTAAATTAGTATATTAGTCTTCTAACGATAAGTTACATTTTTACAACAAATATTCCTATTTCATCGCCATCATCAAAAATCCAGTAAACCCTGCATTATCTGCACCGATCAAAGGAGAGATGTGCTTCGTCTTCGAATCCTTTGGGGTAAAAGGTGAAAAAACTTGCCTCGGCTTCTCTCAGTTTTTTGAAATTCATTGTCGCTGCTTTTTTATAAAACGTTTTTCGTGCTGTCCAGTACCCACGCCGAGGGGTGTTGCGTAAAACCGATTTTTGGATAATACTCTACCGCTGCAGGTGCAGAGAGCAAAATCAATTTGCATTTAGCCCCTAACGGTTCGCGTACTTTTTGGATGAGCTGTTTACCGATCCCCTGATGTTGACAGCTCGCATCGACGGCTAAATCCGACAGATAGCAGCAGTAGCTAAAATCGGTTACGGCACGTGCTACCCCTACGATTTTCTCATTCGCAATCGCCGTAACAATGATGTCGGCATTTTTGAGCATACTCGCGATACATTCAAGATCATCAACAGGTCTGCGTTCGCCCAATGTGGAACGGTTGAGGATGTCGATGAAATCTTCGGTTGATAGGTTGGGGGTTATTTGGTAGGTGATCAACATTCATTTTCTCCTGTTCTCTTTATGCTGAATCGTTGCACTATCAGCAGAGCCGTTATACTTCTATGTTTTTGATAAGAGTATCGTACCGCTCTTTTGGTAAATTTTGACCCTCTCCATTCATATGCCGAAGATATGGAATACGGAAATTGTTTTAAGAAAAATGGTGTAAAATGTTTGAAAATATGTTGATATGTAAAATTTTGGTTTGATGTTTCTGATAGTAGGACATTTTGAATGTCTGATTATCTGATAAAATTCTGGCAAAATGGTATATTTTTTGAATAAATAAATGATTAGACAACACACATAAAAGGTTGATATCAATGACTAGTAATCTCGAGAAGTACAAAAAAGATTTAGAAAAACTTATTGATAAAGGTGAAAAACTCAGTACTGCGATGCAATATGAGTGCTATCCAGATGGTGTTAACGAAGCTGCTAAAACAGATGAAAATCTTGCAAAAGTTATAAAATCACTTCCTAAGTTTAATGATGAATATCAAGCTTGGTATTCAGAAGCAAAAGTATTAATCAAACAATTACTTCCAGACAGGATAGATGACTTTACAAGACATTATGAAAAACCGAAAACAAGAAAAGACATTAGCTACGAAAATTATCGAATTGAAGATTACCTTCAAGGGTTAACTATTACAAGCGGATATGAAAAAAGAAAAATTGTGGGTCCAGATGGAGCAATCCCTCATTTTAAACAACAACAAGCTATTTTGAATGCCGTATTAGCACGTTTTGAAAGTAGTCTTTTTGATATCAAGCAACTAGTTCAAGCTGATTTATTTGATTCCGAGCTTGATACAGCAAGAGAATTAATTAAACATGGATTTTTACGTGGAGCTGGTGCGATTTCAGGAGTAGTGTTAGAAAAGCATCTTGCACAAGTTGTTATCAATCATAATGTAAAGACACATAAAAAAGCCCCTACTATTAACGATTTCAATGAAATACTTAAAAATGAAGGTATTTTAGATGTCCCTTCTTGGAGACAAATACAAAGACTTGGTGATATTCGTAATCTTTGTGACCATAATAAAGAAAGAGAACCAACAAAAGAAGAAGTAGAAGAACTTGTTGCTGGCGTAGCAAAATTCACAAAAACGCTATATTAAAAATGTTAAAACAATCAAAGGAAATAAATGGATATAAATACAACTGTACAGTTTTCTAGTTTCGTATTAGACAAAGGTATAGCAACAGTAATGGCAACTGTAATCGGTTCAATTATTGGTGCATTAATCTCTATATATTTAGCACGAAAAAATTTTGAAAAAGAACGACAGTTATTGCAAGAACAATTAGATTATCAAAAGGAACAATTTAATATTGAACAGAATATGAAAATTAAATTGCTAAAACTAGAACATACCGATCGAACAAATAATGAAAAAAGGTTACATCTTGAAAATACTTACGAATTATTGTCTGCAATTAAATCGAAATGTTCTATTACATCGAGCTTCATTTCTACAGAAATAGACACTTTAGACAGCTTTCATAAATTTTATTCAGATGAAATTGTTAATCGAATAAATAAGATTGAAATGAATATCGGATTGTATCTTCCTGACTTGAAAAAACAAATTGATGATATTGCAAGTCAAGCAAATTTATTCTGGGGATATCAACAGCAATATTTGCGACAGCAAACAAATGAAAGTCATAGCCAAGATGATTTAAGTAAAGTAATTGATGCTGCCAACAAGATATCATCATTAGCAAGTTTTATGCAGTACAATTTAAAAACAGAATTTAGCAAGACATTTGAGGTGCTAATCAAAAACCCGCAGGCGGCTTTTTGATTGTTCATTTTAAACATTAGCTATCAAAAAAAGGAAGATTAATGGCAGTAGAAACGGAGAGTTTAGTTCAACTTACACAATCAGATATTATTGGTTTGTTTGGTGCTGGAGCGACTATATTAATAGGTGTTCTTACGTGGTTTATATCTGCTGCACACGTTCGAAAATCAATGCAGAGGAAAGAACTTCAATATCGAATGAGAATAACACCTCTTTTAAATAAAAATTTATTCAAGGAAACCGATAAACTAGAAATACAATATAAAGGCGATATAATTGATGAATTAGTTTTTCTGGAAGTAGACATTATTAACAGCGGAAATGTTGCATTAGAAAACCCTCCAATTAAAATAGAATCAAGAGATGCTACTTATATAATCCCTGCATATATTGAAGATATACCAGATGGCTATGATGGACGATGGGAAATAGAAAGAGAAGATGGTGAAACCATCTTAATCAAAGCTGAGCATATAAATCCAGGCCAAATAATCAAAGCACGGTTTTTAATGGATACAATGCCTCCTAAAGATCCTATATTTGTTTGCCCAATGCCAAATCTAACCATAAAAAGAATATCTGATATCGAAGCTTCTCCTATTGCAGCAAAATTACTAGAAGCCATGTATCCAAATTTAGCCAGTGCTGTTAAGTTGGTAGTTAAATAATATAGGAGAGTTACAAATGGGAAAATTTATTTATGAAGTATGTCTAAAACGAGGAAAAAGTAATCCAGATTATTTTACCTTTTACAATAATGTTTCAGCATTAAATGCTAAAGCACCTGATTTTGGGGGTATTAATAATATGTGTATTATTGGTCACCATGTTGATGCCAATACTTTGCAAATGCTTTGTAGTGATGGTATAAAAAAAGAAAGTGATGTTACTGTTGAAGAAATAACTAAAGAGTCCTTAGATGAAGACAGTGGTCACCATAAACTACATACCACTATCGTTAAAAACTACTATTTGCCATATGATACTTACCCCAATATTGAATAAAAGAGGCTACTAGCTGAGCTAACACAAAATAGGTGTCAGGTGATACCTATAACCTCTCAATTATATGCTCTAGTACTTTTTTATTTATAAAAATATTTCCAAAACGGTATGACGTTTATCGCTTCACTCGTCTCTTCTTGATTATAGGTAATGATCGTTTCCCTCGTTCCCAACGTCCTCGTTGGGAATGTAGACTGACATATAGAGGTGTCACATAGCAACGAAAACCAATTGTTGATGAGGAGCTCTACTATCTCTCGGCTATAGAGATTTTTATAACTCTTCCAATGTTTATTCTGAGATAATATGACTTTTCCCATATTTAATTCCTCAGTAAATAGATATTTCTCATATCATAACAGGAACACTTACGAATGCTCTAGCTGTTGTGATAATTACTATTGCAGTTAAAAAAGGTCTCGATAAGCTATGCGCGATACCTGTACCGCTGGGTGCCTAACCTATCATTCGAGCGGACTTGCGCGAAAAGCCACGCAGACCGCTCAATTCATACGTTGAGTATTACAACCGATGTTTGGTTCTTTAAAACTACCATTAACAAAAAAATATCGGGGTCATGGTTTCAATCTTCATTTTTTGAATGACAGATAGTAAGAATCCGTTTTTATGATTAACAATCTTTTATCAATCGATCATAGATATCATGATTTATGAGGCGCTGGAAATAGACATAGTTTTCTCGTATGGTATAGATGATCCGGTAGCCGGTTCCACCGACACGCACGGAGTGTTTAAACTTGTCTTTTGAGCAAACGATTGGTTTATTGTGAAGTGAAGGATGAGAGGGATCGGTTTCGCAAAGTTTTTCAGTTTTTTCGATAATGGCTTCACCAATCGATCTGATTGCCCGCTCTTTATCTTTTAGATATTGCTTTTCAAGCTCGATGGGCATGTTTGAAATCAACCAATTTATCGCTGATCTCCATTTGGAGTTTTACCATTTGAGTCATCAGCTGATCAACGATAGATTTTAGTTCTGGATCATTAACGGTAGCGTACTCGGTTTTAACGATTTCATAATTATCATCGAGATCAAAGAGGAGCTTTTCAAATAGATCATAATCGAATGTTAAATCATCGAGAATATCTCTCATCCCTTGGGTAAAAACGAGAGCAGTACGGGCATGACTTTTAATAATATTGTTATCAGCAGGTTCTAAATCTGCCTCGATCTGTAAAAGAGGCATCATAAGCTGATGATAGAGTTCGAACTGCTGAAGCGGTAATCGTGACATCAACGCCCCCTTTTTACTTTTGAAAATTGTAGCACATCTTCATAAAGTTTAGCGATGCACAAATTTGCAATTTGAGGTGTCAAGTACCACTATATTTAGCTTCGGCTACAAATGAACTCGCTCCGCTTTGGCAGTCCAAAACTCTCATATTTTCCATAGATGCAGCATCCAAATCAAAAAATGCCGCATACTCCTCAAAAGTACGACCTGTAATGAGAAAATCATCTAATTGCAACGACATAGGTATCCTTATATTTTTCTCTCAAACAAACACGCATCCGCCAGAGCGCAATGATCGGGTAAACCGTCGATCGTCGATGGTACTGTTTTTGATACTGATTGAGTTCATGATGCCCCATACGCTAAAGTAGCGAAAACCAATCCCATAGATAATGCAAACGGGGTATATACTCGGGTATCATAGTATGCAAATTCGGAAGATTTTATTTTTTTGAACAATCCGACCGCATTAAACTCACCGATACCTCGAAGTGTAAATATCCCCGATACTATCCACCCGCTAAGGATGAAATAATCCCGATAGTGCGACGAAGAGAAATCATAAAAGTAGAGCATATAGGCAACAAAAGCGAACCCGAACAAAGCTATCCCAACGATCACGGTCGCAACTTTTCCGGGATTAAGTAATGGCGTGTCATCCTCTGTCGGCACAGCTATATCCAGTCCGATCACACCACCCAATGCCCAATAAAAATGGAGTAATCCGATCAAACTCAACGCGACAATAGTCAGAATAGTTATAACACTCATTGCTTCTCGCTGCCTATAAAACTTTCTTTAACCCTCCAAAGAGGGGCTAAAAAAAGCACTCCAAGCAAAAACGCTAATGGAAGAATGACTATTGTCGGATTTACGATAAACAACAAAGGTATTTTAACCGGAAATAGTAGTTCAAAGAGTGTTCTTACTTCCCATATTAACCCCTGAACCATTCCATAAATCCATGCGCTTCGCTCATCAAAAAGCAACCTTTTTGAAAAATAGATGGACAACAGTCCAAAAACACTGAGACAAAGTCCGATAGAGAGTGAACTCAGAAAGAGCAGATTCATGTAATCTGCTGATAAATGGACATACTCACCCGTTTTTATAAGCTGAAATGGCCAAATAAAATGAAGAATCCCAAGAACGATTTCAACCAACCCTCCTATCATCATTAATCTGCTTGCGCATTGTTTTTTACTCATTTCATCTCCATTTTAAAAAATACGTTCCTTTGGAACATTTATGCTTATGCATCATTCGAGTGATCTTTGCATACCTCTTGCATCCCATAGATACGATAGTTTCGCTCTCTTTTATGAAATGACACGCACTTTGAACCATGCCGCGTACAATGCCGGAACAAAAACCAGTGTCAAAGCCGTAGCGACGATAAGCCCCCCCATGATCGCCATCGCCATCGGTCCCCAAAACACGCTGCCGGTCAGAGGGATCATCGCCAATATCGCGGCGGCGGCAGTCAGAACGACAGGACGTGCACGGCGCACGGTGGCTTCGATAATCGCATTCCATGCATCGACACCCCGTATAATATCCTGTTCGATCTGATCGACCAAAATCAGGGAGTTGCGCATAATCATCCCCCCTAATGCGATAACCCCCAACAATGCCACAAACCCAAACGGGGCATTAAAGATCAGCAGCGCCGGAACAACACCGATAAGTCCCAATGGAGCGGTCATAAATACCATAAACATCAATGAAAATCGCTGTAACTGCACCATCAAGATCAACAGCATAACGGCAAACATAGCCGGAAAAACAGCAAAAAGTGCGATGTTCGATTTATCACTCTCCTCTATGGCTCCTCCGGCTTCGATGCGATAACCTGAGGGAAGATTATCGATAATCGGTTGCAATGATGGCATTATTTTGGTGGTGGCGTAGGGGCCTTGGATACCGTCTGCCAAATCGCTGCGGACGCTAAGCGTCCTATCCCGATCGCGTCGCCACACTACCGGCTCCTCAAATGCAGGTTCGATCTTCGCCACGTGTGAAAGAGGAAATACAGCTCCAGTGTGTGAGAAGAGCTGAATATCTCCGAGCCGCTCAACTGACAAACGCTCATCAGAGGTAGCGCGCACCACCACATCGACGAGTTCTTCGTTACGTCGAATCTGCGTTATCGCCACTCCGTTTGATGCGGTTTGGACGATATTTTGAATATCCACCGTACTCAAACCCAACAAACGGGCTTTGTCCGGGTCAACATGGACTCTGAGCGACCTTACCTGCTCATTCCAATCGAGCTGAGTATCTCTGACCAGCGGACTTTGACGGACGACATCTCTCACCTGATAGGCGATTTGGCGTACTTTTTCCTTATCCGGTCCCATGATTCTAAACTGCACCGGAAACCCTACGGGAGGACCGAACTCCAGCCTCAAAACACGGGCTCTGCAATCCGGAAATGCTTCATTTTTATCAAACAGCGCCATCAGACGACTACGAACCCTCTCTCTATCTTCAAGAGTGCGTGTTGTGAGTACGAACTGCGCATACGACGGACTGGGAAGTTCAGGAGAAATCGAGAGGTAAAATCGAGGTGTCCCCTCCCCCGTATAGGCGGTAAAACCATCGATATCACGGTCGGATTTGAGAATCTGTTCCAGCAGTTTTACCTGATGTTGCGTCGCTTCAAACGAGGCCCCTTCGCGCAGTCTCAGCTCGATCAACAACTCTGTCCGTGACGCCGTAGGGAAAAACTGCTGTTGCACCAGTAACATACCCGCACCGGAGAGGACAAAAAGAGCCAATGTCGCACCCAACACTCTCCAGCGTCTCACGACGCTCCATTCGACAATGCGACGTAATCTCACATAGACGGGGCGATGGTAAAGATCATGCGGATGCGACGACGTTTCGTAGGAGGGTAACAGTTTCGTCCCCAGATAAGGGGTAAAAATCACCGCAACCAACCATGAAGCGATCAATGCCGTACCGACCACCCAAAAAATACCTCCGGCATACTCTCCCGAAATCGATTGCGCAAAACCGACCGGCATAAAACCCGCCACCGTTACCAATGTCCCCGTCAGCATCGGAAATGCCGTAGATTTGTAAGCAAAAGTAGCGGCACTTAAGCGATCCCACCCCTCTTCGAGTTTCACCACCATCATCTCAACGGCGATAATCGCATCATCGACCAACAGACCCAATGCAATGATGAGTGCCCCCAGCGATATACGATCCAAACTCCACCCCAAAGCAAACATGACGATTGCAACGATCCCCAGTACCAACGGTACCGAAACGGCAACGACGATCCCGCTCCGCCAACCCAAAAAGAGAAACGACACCGCCAGTACAATGACCAACGCCTCCAAAAAGGAGCGTTCAAACTCCCACACCGATTCCTCTACGATTTTCGGCTGATCGGAGTATTTCTCGATGCGTATCCCCAGGGGCAATTGTGTCTGGATACGTTTCATCCGCTCATCGAGTGCACTGCCCAGCTCTAAAATATTGCCGTTGTGTTTCATCGTCACGCCGATGGCTAACACCGATTCGCCGTTGCGACGTATCGTAAAGCGTTGCGGATCTTCATATCCGGTCCGTATCGTAGCGATATCGGATAGTTTCAACACTCTCCCGCCGACTTCGATACGGACATTTCCCACATCGTTTGCATGATGAAGTTCACCATCCACACGAACGTATACACGATCATCAGGAGTCTCGATGGCACCGGAGGGGATAACCATATTTTGACGCGCCAATGCCTCGAAAATAACGTTGGGGGCAATACCCAGTGCGGCAAGGCGACGTGTCGAAACCTCGACATAGACACGCTCGCTTTGTTTACCGAGGATATTGACTTTATTAACCCCTTTGACGCTTTGTAATTGACGCTTAATCATCTCCGCCGCATCATGACGTTCGGCCGTCGTCAACTCTGGGGCACTCAGGGCATACAAAACGCTGTAAACATCGGTGAATTCGTCGTTATACAACGGTCCTTGTACTCCGCCGGGCAACTCGTGACGTATATCGGAAATCTTCTTTCGCGCCTGATACCACGACTCATCCAACTCTTTTTTACCGGTTCCCCCGCTCATCCATAACGTAATGGCACCGTACCCCTGACGCGAGTAGGAGCGGATATTATCGATATGTTCGAGTTCTTGCATCTTGCGCTCGATACGGTTGATCACTTGATTTTGAACCTCATCAGCAGTTGCACCGGGCCACATCACGACCATCGTCATTGCCGGTACGTTGAAATTCGGATCTTCCGAACGACCGAGTTTGGTAAACGATATGATTCCGGCGATTAGTACACTGATAATCAAAAAAAGGACCAACTGCGTATGCGTTACCGCCCATTTGGAGAGATTAAAGTTTTTCATCAAACAACTCATCCATAGTCTCAATGTTGCGCTCGATTGGAGTGACGTTCATCGATCCATCTATCTTTTGCGCTCCGACCGTCATGATACGCATCTTTTCTTCTAATCCGCTCACCCGAACCGTCGTTGCTCCATAGCTGAGAATTTTAACTTTTACAAATACCGGATGCTTGCCATCTCGTTTGAGTACCCATACTCCCGCTTCATCTGCTGTTTTAATAATGGCACCAAGCGGTAAAGTGACTCCCGCTTCGCTAGGGCGTGATAGCCGTAGTTGCAAGGTCGATCCCAAAGGAAATCGTAATCCCCCGCTCTGCGCTACATAACGTGCACGATAGGTTCGACTTGGTAATGTAGCCATCGGTGAGAGCTCACGCAAACGAAGCGGCACCGAACCCTCCTCGTTATCCCACAGTTGCGCATCGGCTTTAAACTCAGTGACATGGGTCATAATCTCTTCGGGTAAATCCACCACCACTTCACGCTCACCCTCTTTGGCTATGGATAGGAGAGGTTGCCCCTCTGCAATCACTTGACCTACTTCCATAGTAATAGCTGTAATAACGCCATCATACGGTGCCCTAAGAATCGTATAGCTGTCCTTGTTTTTTGCCAGTTCCAACGCGCTTCGTGCTTGCTCCATACCCGCTGTTGCCGCATCGGCACGGCTCTTTTGACGCTCATACTCTGCTAAACCCATCGAACCATCCAGTGAGAGACGTTGAAATCTTTGAGCGTCCGATAGGGATTGTTTGGCATTCACGCTCGCCGCCCTAAACTGCTCCTCGGCAGCGCTGAGAGCTAATTGATAATCACCGTTATCCAGCATTGCCAATGGCTGAGCTTTGGTGACGCAATCTCCGACATTGACGAGACGTTTGAGGATTTTTCCCCCTATTCTAAAACCGACATCGGTTTCAACCCGCGCACGAATCGACCCGCTTAACCATCTCTCTTCCACACCGTCACTCTTTGCGATTGTCGTCACATAGACCGCCGTTGAGTCGGGAGTTTTCACCGTTTTATCCTTGCATCCTGTTATCAGTATCACAGAGACTAGGAGGGCAATAGCTTGCAAATATTTGATTTTTGATGGGTTCATGGGTGTACCTTTGGTTGTTCTTTCGATGAGAGTTGAGATGCGTTCCATCCCCCGCCTAACGCTTTATAGAGCTGCACATCGGCTAAAAGACGTTGCGTCTCATGATCTGTTACCTCCAATGCGCTGAGCAATGTTAAACGCTGAACATCGAGGAGGGAAAGTTTGTCGATTTGACCTTCACGGTATAGCGATTGCGTATGGTGGAGTGATTGTTGATGATTTGCAGCAACCGCTCTGAGCAATGCACCGCGCTTCATCTCGTTTGAGCGTAGGCTTAGCGTATCTTCCACCTCTTTCACCGTGACAAGAACCCCCTTTTGCCATGAGAGTAACGCGTCGTTTTCACGCGCACTTTGAACATCAATGCCCGCTTGAATCCGTCCCGCGTTAAAAATCGGCATAGCAAACGCCATGGCAACATTCGAAAATGCCACCGTTGCCAAATCCATTCCGTTAATCCGCAAATCCTCAAACCCGAACAGCGCATTCACAAAGAGCTTCGGCCACGTTTGAGATTCCGCCTCTTTGGAACGTAAGGACTCTGCACGATAACGTGCTTCCGCCGCCATCAAATCGGGACGACGACGAAGCAAATCGATAGGTTGACCCGTACCGATACTCGGAGATTGCGGCCAAACATATTCAGGATTATCGGATACCACTGACATAGAAGGGTTTGCACCCAGTAAAAGGGAAATATGGGTTTGCGATACGTCAACCAACGTTTGCAACGACGGTATCTGTCCATCCAATGCATTGGTTTGCGCTTCAGCCATATTGAGGTCATATCGGCTCGATTGCCCCTCCTTGAGGCGTCGAGAAATCAGCTTAACGTATTCGTGTCGCGTTTGCGCCAGCTCTTTGAGAATAGCCAGACGTTGTTGTGCACCTCGCAAGATAAAGTACTGACGTGCTACTTCACTCGCAATAAGCAGCCGTGCCCCCTCAGCTCCTGCTTCTGCGGACAAAGCATCGGATTGTGCGGCATTAGCGCCGGCACGCACCCCTGCGCTTAAATCTAGCTCCCACGCCAAACCAACCCCCGCGCTATACGCTCTCACATCCGGCATCCCCTGCTTATACGGTGAGGGGAGTCCGCTATGGGTCGTTGAAGCTGATGTTTGTAAATCTACTGACGGTAAAAGACGCGAGGCATGTGCATCCGCTCCGGCACGAGCGGCTTTTATACGGCTCATTGCAATTCGTACATCATGATTGGAGGTGAGCGCTTTTTCGATGAGAGCACTCAAGATAGGATCGTTAAACTTACCCCACCACTCTCTATCCTCTGTGAGAGAACTATCGGCATGGTGAAAAGTTGCTGAGAGGTTGGAATCGAGTTTAGAAGGAGAAGCTTCAGGCGTCGCGCACCCGGATAGTAAAAGTATCGAAGCGATGGAGAGCCAAATCGTGGGATGCCGTAAAAATGTTTTTTGCATAAAATTCCCCTAACAAACATAGGGAAATTCTACTCACTCCTTAGAGAATTGTCATTCGCATTTGTTCATCTTTTTCAACCGACTCAGATGTTGCGGCGTGATTCCCAAATACGAAGCGATATGGTATTGCGGTACTTTATCGAGCAGATACGGGGTTGTTTCTAAAAACTGCGCAAATCGTGATTCTGCATTCATCACTAACTGAGAGAAAAACTTTTGATGCACCAGCGAATACGCCAAATCACTCGATCGTCTCATAAACTCCGACCATTTAAGATGATGAGCACACAAATAATCTTTATCCTCTTTTTTCATAACTTGAAAGGAACAATCGGTGATGGCTTCAAAATGGAGTTTCGAGGGAGTTTGACACAAATAGCTGTCATAATCGAACACAACCAGATTGGTCAAATGGGAATTCTCATCGTTAAAATAGAGATACCACGTCGTATCTTTCCCCTTTTCATCGATGTAATACCCTCGCGCAATACCCGATTCGAGAAAATAGATACTGTCGTGAATATGCTCTGCGTGATGGATGGATTCCCCTTTTTTAAAATGCTTTTGATGAAACATTTGGGTAAGTAATTGCAATTCATCACCATCAAGTGCTATGTTTTTGTTTAAAAATTCAAGTAATTTACTCACGTATTTTTCTCCATTTTTTCCTATGGCTATATCTACTTATTTTTGATGATACAACTCTTCGAGATTTTCGTTTTTTCCAACATTTCAGACTCGTTTCTTTAGATACGTTATATGTTTGTTGAACTTTTGCAATAAATCGATATTTTTCTCTTTCAGAATATAAGGCTTTAATCTATCAACACCGAAATAACGCAAAAGTAATACCAGTCTCTCATCACTGTAGTGTCCCAACATAATCGTGATAAATGTCGAGACTTCATACACATGCCCATTTTCGACACTGTAAAACAGCTCGTTGCCGAATATCTGTTTATCGAGGGTAATCTGCTTTTGAGACGGCGGTACGATAGGCTTTGTCATATTGTCTTGCGGGGTATTTATATCAGGTTTTGCCCGTTCTCTCGCACTCTCATACTCAAAACCATCCAAAAACTTTTTGTACTCTATACTTTTATTGATGGCGTTTAAAATAGAAAGAAAATTTTCCAAAGAGATTTTCCCCTCTTGTTCGAAATAGCGATAAGTCGCGTACTTCAAACCGACGAAATTGGCAAACTCTTTTTGGGTCAGCCCCAAAGCGATACGCTCATTACGCACCGCCTTATTACTTTGTTTGAGCAAGTCATCGATTTTGAACAAAGATTTCATTTCTTAATTTCACCTGCTAATTACCTATATTTTGTTAATTATATATCTTTTCAGGATGAATTACAAGCTATTTATTGTTATTTTATTAATTAATATAGTTTAAACATCTAAAACTTGCACAAACCACATAAATCTCCCGATACACACCACAACTTCACGCTCATCTCTTAGCTCAACATCTACACCAATCATTTAGAATATCTGTTAAAATGGGATATTTTGAGTATAAATAAATAATTAGACAAAAAAGGAATTTAGATGAATGTTAAGGACTAATACATTCTCTTCTAAAAAGTTATCATTTTTGATATAATAGCTACATGAAATGGGAAATTGAGTTTTTTAACGAGGCTGTAGAAGCAGACACTTTATCTTTTCCTGCCAAAATTTTGGCGAAAATGCTCCACATCTTTGAGATGATTCAAGAACATGGTCCCAATCTCGGAAAACCGTACACTGATGCATTCGGTGATGGACTTTTCGAAATTAGAGCAAAAGGTGCTGAGGGAATAGGAAGGAGTTTCTTTTGCTATGCAAGTGGAAAGAAAATCATTATTCTCCACTCGTTTATTAAAAAAACTCAAAAAATACCCCAAAAAGAGATCGAAATCGCATTAAAGCGAAAAAAGGAGATAAACCATGACTAATAGACCTTCTTTTGAAGCATTCAAAGAAAAAGCTCTGAAAAATGAAGAGGTTCGAGAAGAATACGAAGCATTAGAACCGATCTTTGCACTCAAAAAACAGATGATAAAAGCTCGCCTCGATGCAAAACTTTCCCAAGAAGATGTTGCTACCCTACTACATACAAAAAAAAGCAATATTTCGAGATTAGAGAGTCCAAATACTAAAAGTTTACCGAACTTATCCACATTGATAGAATATGCAAAAGCTGTAGGATTTAATCTGGAAATCAATCTAAAGAGAAGCCATTTAGCGTCATAAAAACTATAGGTGATACCTATAACAATTCATTATGTAGCTATTGCTTGTTTTAAACTCCATCTCCCTATTTCCTATAAATTTTTGCTCATCAAAAACAATCCAAATCTTGCTCTCATACCATTGCAAATGAGCAATTTTTGGATTGCAACCGATATTCGTAACCGCTAAACTTTTACGAACTATCCAACAAGGGGAGAGCATGAGTTTTATACACGAAGAGGATTTATCGGTTGCAGATACGGAAGTGTTCGCCATTCTACAAAATGAGTTTGACCGACAATCAACCCATTTGGAAATGATCGCCAGTGAGAACTTTACCTCTCCCGCCGTTATGGAGGCGATGGGGAGTATTTTTACCAACAAATACGCTGAGGGGTATCCGAACAAACGATACTACGGCGGATGTCAATTTGCCGATCAGGTAGAGCAACTGGCTAAAGATCGACTCTGTAAAATTTTCGGATGTCACTACGCAAACGTACAGCCCCATTCAGGAAGTCAAGCCAATGGAGCAGTTTATGCCGCGTTATTGCAAGCAGGCGATAAGATATTAGGGATGGATTTGCGTCACGGTGGACATTTGACGCACGGTGCAAAACCCAGTTTTTCGGGAAAAAACTACCACTCCTTTACCTATGGTGTGGAAGTTGATGGAAGAATGGATTATGAAAAGATAGCTCAGATCGCGGAAATTGTAAAACCTAAAATCATCGTATGCGGTGCAAGTGCCTATACGCGG
Organism: Sulfuricurvum sp.; assembly: GCF_023229695.1. Taxonomy (GTDB): domain Bacteria; phylum Campylobacterota; class Campylobacteria; order Campylobacterales; family Sulfurimonadaceae; genus Sulfuricurvum. The sequence goes on along the minus strand of NZ_JALNYS010000007.1, from coordinate 78,782 downwards.
GAAATCGATTTTAAAAAGTTCCGCACCATAGCGGAGCGTGTTGGTGCGATACTCTTTGCCGATATTGCCCATATTGCCGGATTGGTCGCGGCGGGTGAGCATATGAGCCCGTTTCCCTACGCCGATGTCGTCACCTCTACAACCCATAAAACACTCAGAGGTCCTCGCGGCGGGGTGATTATGACAAACAACGAAGAGATAGCCAAAAAAATCGACAGTGCTATTTTCCCCGGAATACAAGGGGGTCCGCTAGTGCATGTCATCGCCGCAAAAGCGGTGGCGTTTGGAGAGGTTTTACACCCCTCATGGAAAGAGTATGCCAAAGCGGTTAAAAGCAACGCAAAACTTTTAGGAGAGATTATGAACCAAAGAGGGTTTCAGCTCATCAGCGGAGGAACCGATAACCATATGGTTCTCGTATCGTTGATGGAGAGAGATTTCTCAGGTGAAGAGGCGAGTGTGGCGTTGGAAAATGCCGGTATCACCGTCAATAAAAATTCGATCCCCGCCGATCCCCGCCCCGCGACCTCTACCTCAGGTATACGCATAGGAAGTGCCGCATTAACGACACTGGGGATGAAAGAAAAAGAGTTTACCCTGATCGCCCATAGAATCTGCGATGTTTTAGATGACATACAAAACCTCCCTCTTCAAATGCAGATTAAAGCGGAGCTCGAAACTCTTTTGAAGGGTTTTAGAGTCTATAATTATGCAACCTATTAAAGGCGATTCATGCAAGAGCTCGAAATATTAAACCAAAATTATCATCTCATTGCCAAAGCCATCACCTATATCGACACCCATTTCAAAGATCAGCCCTCCATCGATGAAATCGCTAAAAATATCGGTATGAGTAAATACCATTTTATGCGGGTGTTTAAAGAGTATGTCGGAGTAACCCCTAAACAGTTTCTCCACTCCGTGACGCTAAACTACGCCAAAGAGCATATCAAAGAGTCTAAATCTCTGTTGGAGAGTACTCTGGATATCGGGTTATCCAGCTCCAGCAGACTTCATGAACTTTTTGTCAATCTCATAGGGGTCACCCCAAAAGAGTGGAGAGAAAAAGGACAAGACGTCACCATCACCTACGGTTTCGGGCTCACCCCCTTCGGCGAAGCACTGATCGCCTACACTGATAAAGGGGTCTGTTATTTAGGGTTTATCGATAAAAACAAAGAGGCTATTTTTACACGATTTAGTGAACTGTGGGAAAATGCAAATTTGCAACACGATGATGAAAAAGCGCAAACCTACTTGGAAAATATTTTCATCAAAAACAAAAAATACAACCTCATGGTCAAAGGGACAAACCTCCAAATCAACGTTTGGAAAGCCCTCATCAATCTCCCAGATGGTGCGCTAACAACCTATCAAGATATCGCCAATACTATCGATAATCCCAAAGCGGTGCGTGCAGTAGCCAGTGCAATCGGTGAAAATCATATCGGCTATCTCATCCCCTGTCACCGTGTTATCGCCAAAAGTGGTGCTATGAGCGGGTATCGGTGGGGCATTGAGCGTAAAAAGATCCTCATCGCCTATGAGTCTGTCTCTAAAGAGACCCCCATCACGTACCGAACGGCAACCGTAGAAGATATCCCGATCCTTTGCACCCTTTTGCATCAGCTCTTTTCGAAAGAGGTCGAATTTACCCCTGATATCACGCATCAGACGAAGGGACTGAAAATGATCATCGAGGATGAGAAAATCGGTGAGATATACGTCGCATCAATAGATAACGAGGTAGTAGGGATGGTTAACCTTTTGTACACCGTCTCAACGGCACTGGGAGAGAGAGTCGCCCTACTCGAAGATATGGTCATCGATGAGAAACACCGTGGAGAGGATATCGGCTCGTCTTTACTCGAATACGTCCTCACCTGTACCAAAGAAAAAGGGATTCGAAGAGTGACTCTCCTCACCGATGCGGATAATCTCTCGGCACACCGATTTTACGAGGGGATGGGATTTTCAGAATCAGCAATGATCCCCTTTCGGATTCAACTATAACCTAAACAACACGGGAGCGTATGATGAGAATTTACCCTTTGCGTTGTTTAACACGCCATCTTATATTCAATCATCGAAATTACTGCCCCTTGCGGATCTTGGATAATAGCAAAATCACCGACTTTCGGTATCGACGTAATCTCGACAATAACATTTGCCCCTAACTCTTTTGCCTTATCTAGCGTGACTTTAATGTCTGTGACAGTTATGTAATTGCCCCAATGCGGCGGTATTTTTTCATCATCACACTGTTGTATATCCATGATACCTGCTATCTCTTGACCATTCAATGATACCACTTGATAGTCAAAATCGACATTGTCAGCTCTTTTGAACTCCCATCCAAAAACCTCACCGTAAAACTTTTTTGCCCCTTCGACATCGCCCGTTAAAAGCTCAAACCAACTAAATGCACCGTGCGTAGTAAATGGATTCATTTCATACTCCTTGTAATATACATCGTATCATTTTACTCAAAAAAGGGCGATCTATATCACTACACTCTCGCCTCATAGTCTACCGCTTTATCCTCATCATATACCCTCCATTCTTTTGAAACTCAAAGTCAACTTTAACAATCTCACCGCCAAATTTTTCTGCGATTTGATAGGCAAACGGGCTGAGATTATAGGGTTCATCCACACGGGAGTTTTTATAATCGACCAGTGGAAAAATACGCACCTCTTTTCCTATACGCAACATCTCAGTGATTGAGGCTTCATGAAATGCCAAGTCTAATCTATCATCGTAGACGAACAACAGATGCGAACTCAGCACCAAATCAAAGCTGTTATCAGCATACGGCAATTTCGGAAGTTCAGCGAACCAATAGTCCCTTGTGTTGTAATCGGCACAAAATGCTTCTAATGCCCCTATTCGATGTTCTTTATGTCTCTCAAATGAATGATAAAAGGCAAAATTATTATCTGCCATCCAGCTCGTATCGGCATAGATTTTCTCGATACTTTTCTCCCCTTGCACACGCAACGCATCACGATCATAACAGTACAACATATCGCATCCCTGTGCCGCTATCCCTCTACGCTTGGCTTCAGCTATAAATGAACTCGCTCCGCTTGGGCAGTCCAAAACTCTCATGTTTTTCATCGTCTCGGCATCCAAATCGAAAAATGCCACATACTCCTCAAAGGTACGACCCGTAATGAGGAAATCGTCTAATTGCAACGACATAGGTATCCTTCTAGTGTGTAGTAATAAATGTTAGGGGTTAAGTTAAAAAGAAAGTGTTATGGCAGACGCCAAAAGAGAGCAACTCGGACAAGAGGGGTATTGTCGATGGTGCGATAATGTGTCATCTGCTCTCCTTTGTAAAGTTGTGAAAGTGTACCGAAAAATCGGTTACACAAGCTTTTATTAGCGGTTATTTTTTCTGAGCTTTTACTTCGAGTCTGACCATGGATACATGAACTCTACCCATTTTATCGAGTGGAGCTAAATCCAAATACGCTTGTATCCATTGATTCAAAAACTCAACTCTCTTATTTTCAGGTAAACATCCCAAATAGGGGAACCATGTCGTTTTCAACCACCCTTCAAAAGCTTCCAGATTTTTATGAACCATATCTTTCTCGATCAATTGAACATCGGGTTGAACAAAACCTGCTTTATCTAGTATTTTCAGATAATAACTATCCGAACAAAAAGTATAGGGCGATACGAAATCTTCAAAATATGGTGCATACTCTTTTTGTACCGTGGATAATGCTGTAAAAACCATTTTAGCATTGCCCTCTCCGCCCATCTGTAATACCGTTTTTCCTTTTGGCTTCAACGCTTTGTGTATTCCGGCAATGACCGCCTCATGATTTTTTACCCAATGCAATACCGCATTCGAAAAGACGAGATCGAAAGTATTTTCATAATCGATCTTTTCGGCATCCATCTGTAGAAATTCCGGTAATGGATAGGATGCTTTTGCCAAAGCAATCATGTCGTGATTCAGATCGATCCCGACAACACGTGACGTCGTTAAATGGGCCAAATAATCGGTCACTTTTCCGTCACCGCAGCCTATATCCAAAATAACTTCGTGACCGTTCAGATTGATCTTTTCAATGAGCTCTTTTGCCCAGAGTTCTTGTGACTTGGAATTTTTCGCATACGATTCAGCATCCCATTTTGCTTCCATAGTTTCTCCTTCGATGTGCCAAAAGTATAGAGTGTTTAGAAAAAAAAGGTACAAGAAAAAGGGGGATTTTTATCGGTTTTGTTCACGATACTCTTTGGGGGTGAGCCGGTAAAACTTTTTAAATTGCGATCCGAACCATGAGACCGTTGAGTATCCGCAGCCGGTTGCTATCGAATGGATCGGATTATCGGTCGTTTTTAAAAGCAGACATGCTTTTTCCATCCGTTTTTGATCAAGCCACTCTTTTGGATTTAGCCCATAAATATTGTGCACAGATTTGCGTAGCTGCGTTTTTGTCAATCGTGTCAAGGCACACATTCCCGCAACGTCTTCGAGGATATCGACATTGGATTCAAGTAGATATTTCATCCTACTGTCCGCTGTAGATAAAACCGTGTACACAAAAGCGCTGAAACGTTCTTTGTTATTTGCGTACAGATGTAACAACAGTTCTTCTGTTTTGAGCTTGAGAATTTCTGATTTGTTTTCTATGGTTTTATTCACATACAATCGATACGAATCAGACAGATTTTTTAACAGTCCGTCCATTTTAAACAATGCGGTTTTTTCAGCCATGCTATCAAGAATCTGCAATTTATGACGCTCAATAAAAGCGTGGATATACAAATCATCAAAAAAAATGAGGGTAGCTTCATACACCCCCTTGTCATTAACGATTTCGCTCATAAAATAGTTGCCTTGAGAAAGTAGCAAGAGTGTATCTTCAGTAATCGAAATAGTACCGGTTGAAAATTTGAGATGTTTTTTTCCCTTATGAAGCAGGATCATTACATGTGTGACGTTTCGTATCGATATGTCCGTTTGGGTTTGTCGTGAAGAATAAGCTGCACAAAAAAAAGAATCTTTTGCAATTATATTCTCTTTTTGTTCTTCCAAAAAAAAGTTAGGAAGTACATAGGTCATTGGATTTTTCTCTCAAACAAACACGCATCCGCCAGAGCGTAATGATCGGGAAGCCCTTCGATAGAATCCAGTTTGAAATACCCTAAATATTCAAACCCGCATTTTTTATAATGTTCTATCAGTCCTCTATTTTCACCGACTGTATCCATCCGAATATACTTTTTACCATTCTCTCGTGCATATCCTTCCGCCCACTCGACGATGCGGGCGACGAAATTATTACCTCGAAAGTCGGGGTTTGTCGCGATGCGGTGGATATAGAGGGCCGGATCATGATCCCGTTCTCCCCATATCTGCGGATCGTTAAACGTCGTCGCCCAGATGCATGCTATACGTCCGTCTATCATCATCTTCCATTGCCGGTTTTCGGTTATCTCGGTCTCTATCCACTCCCGTTTAAACTCCGGCCAATGGACAAAGAACTTGGACTTTTGAAAATCGGTAGCGATGGCATAGAGTCTGAAAATTTCGTTGATGTCAGAAAGGGTGCTGTTTTGGATGATCATATTTATGCCCTTTCTCTCATACTATCTCTCGTCCACATCGAAGGGTGTTTCGTAACCCCAATTTTCGGATAATACTCACCGTCGCAGAGGCAGAGCGCAAAATCAGTTTGCAGTTCATCCCTAACTACTCCCTCACGTTTCAGATAATGCATGTGTTGCCTCTTTGAGAATTTCAGCAGTTGGTTTGACCCATACGTCGATATTTTGGAGCTCTTTTTTTCCTTGTTCGTATAAACCAGAAACGGCATCTTCGGCAAGTACTACTTTATAATCCCGTTCGCCTGCTTCATAGATAGATGTTCTAGGGCAATTAGGGTAATTGCATCCGCTAAAAACAAGGGTATCCACCTCGTATTTGTGTAAAAATTCATTCAAAGGTGTTTGATAAAATGCACCCCATCTAGGCTTATAGATAATCACTTCGTAATTCGAGAGATATTGTATCCCGCCATCTAATAGAAGTTTTGTATTAAAGTGAATGTCATCTTTATCAAACAGTTCTTTAGCTAACTCGGTACCTACAGTGTTTTCCATCAATAATTCAGCTCCGTTTTCAACGCTTTCTTTGCGACACAAATCCACATTAGTACCGTCTTTTTTATAAATTCGAACAATATGCACGATCGGCAACTGATGGGCGCGAAAAAAATCAAGTAGCTCCTTTATGTACGGTAGTGCCTGCGTAGTTCCTTTGATCTCTAACGGTTGCCCGTCAAGTGTATCTCTTTGCGTATCAATGGTAATCAACGCGGAGGATTTAAAGTTCGGCATGGTATATCGGTTCATTCATTTTCCTCATTTTCGTTATAATTTACTTACACTCTATACGCCAAAATAGCAAAAACCAACCCCATAGCTAAAGCAAATGGGGTGTAAAAACGGGTGTCATAATAGGCGAATTCGGATGATTTTATTTTTTTAAACAACCCGACTGCATTAAACTCACCGATCCCTCGAAGTGTAAATATCCCCGATACTATCCAGCCGCTAATGATGAAATAATCCCGATAGTGCGACGAAGACAAATCATAAAAATAGAGCATATAGGCGATTATGGCGAAACCAAACAAAGCTATCCCCACTCCAAGTGTCGCAATTTTTCCGGGGTTGATCAACGGTTTGCCATTCTCGGTCGGCAGGGCTTTACCCAATCCGTTCACTCCACCCAATGCCCAATAAAAATGGAGCAATCCGATTAGGCTTAACGCTAAAATTGCAAGAATGGTTATAACACTCATACTCTATTTTGCCAATATCCAAGTTTACGGCTATTATGCATTACAGCAAGGACAAAAACAGTATCGTGAGTTTCTTTGTAAATGATGGAAAATGGGGCAAAACATAGCGATGAAACCCATGTTGAAAAGGAGATCATATCTGCGGAAAATAGCTAATTGCTTCATAGGAGTACCTGATTTTTGGTACTCTCCCAACTGATGGGTTGCACATCACCGTTTTCCAATAATTCGAAACGTTTTTTTGCCAATTCCGACCATTCTGCTTGAGCCTCTGTATCTTGCGTGGTATCCAAAGAGGAGATCAGATATTGTGCGACAAACCCTTTTTCATTGGGGCTAAGTTCCTGCAAATCCTCAATCGCTTTATTCATTGCTATTGTCATGATATTATCTCGCATCTGGTGATATTATTATATCGCAACTCTATTTTGAATTTTTCATTTAATAGCAGATTCCAACCAAATTCCTATCTCTAATAATGGGGAGATTGTCCTCTTTTTTCGCTTTGCCTGCGGGTAGAGCGTTTGCGGAAATTATTTTAGGATAAACGGTGTAGAATGTTTAAAAATATGTTGATATGTACAATTTTGGTTGGATGTTTCTGATATTAGGACATTTTTAATATCCGATTATCTTGTAAATTTCTATCAAAATGGTATATTTTGAGTATGAATAACATAGTTAGGCGGACAAAAGACAACTCCATGCTTACTTCGGCTCAACTCCAAAGGCGTATTAGTATCGCCTATTTGTGCTTCCTGATACCTAGCACCTGTGTATTACTAGCGGTTGTTGCGCCATTTTTTCCATCTGGAATTATGGAGCCCGCATATTTTGGGTTCTTTGTACTTATACCGTTAATGCTTGTAAGCGCAGTGATCATTGCGGTTGCAATAGTCCTCACATTCATGGTCGGTCGTCGCGAACCTGCCTTGATTGTCTTGTCTATCGCATCAATGGTACTTGTCGTAATAAGCCTGTCTGAGTTTGGTGGCGACTTTTTTGCCTTCAATGTCGTTCCCGTGGTCTATGGTCTACTTGTAATAATGCTTGAGGTTAATTGGTTCTTTATCAGACGCAAGACGTCAAGTGAAGCAGAAAAAGTTGCCTAACATGCGCTTCGAGAAAATCATAATGATAGATCTATTGCCTTATTGACATGAATTTCCATTGAGTCAAATATTGAATATTTCAACTCTTCCGGTGAAATGAGCAAAGGTAGTTCCGTCAATCTTTAACTGTATATACGCATTTTGTCATCCCGTACTTGATACGGGATCCATCTCTTGCATTAGATTCCGTGTCGTAGCACGGAATGACGAGAGTATACTTCCCTCGTTGGGAATGCAGACTAACATATACACTCCCAAGCTTGAGCTCTTGAGAGCGAGACATATCTAAAAGGATTATTTTTGAACAAAAAAGGGACATTAACTTTTTTTTCGGAAAGATGGGATCCGGAAAATCGACAAAATCAAAACCCTCTCTATCGAAAAAAATGCGGTACTTTTATCAGAAGATGATTGGCTCGTAGCGCATTATCCCGATCAGATCAACTCCTTTGAAGATTATTTGAAATTTTCCGCAATTATTAAGCCATTTGAGTAAAGGGGTCAGGTATTCAATCTTCAATTTTGAAATAAACAGTATTCAGCGACATCGGTGCTAAAGAACTCTAAAATCCATTGAACTCTGTTATAATTAACCCATGACAAAAAAAGAAGAAATCTTAGCCTATCTCTCTTCCATCCGCCCGAAATTAGAGAGCGAAGGGATTGAGAAATTAGGATTATTTGGCAGTTACGCACGTGAAAATGCCGTGTGGGGTAGTGATATCGACATCGTTATGCATACCACTCCACGCTTTTTACAAGTTCATCCCGGATGGGAGGCATTGCGCGTAATCGAAGAACTCCGAAGTACGATATCGCATCGTTTCGGCGGGGGGCGTGTCGATATTTGTGACCTATCAGGATTGGATGACATTAAAAGAGAAAAATTGCTCAAAGAGGCTATTTATGTCTGAGATTCGTGATCTGCAGCGGGTTCAAACTATCATCGAAAAGATCGATATTATTCTCGAAATTGTCAATGAAAGTGGCGGAATCGTTGTCTCGTTATCGGATACTAAACTCAAACGCCCCGCTATCTTGATGCATCTTGTGGCGATGGCGGAGCAATTCGAAAAACTTAAAAATGATGCCGCTTTTTCCGTTCTAACCCATTTTGATCGTGAAGACCTCAAAGGCTCTTATGATATACGCAATTTTATAGCGCATGATTACGAAGGGATCAATCTTCCCATTATTGAAATGGTGATACGTGAAAAACTCCCGCATATTAAATCCTGTGCACTACAAGTACTTAATAACTGATGTTACGCACTTCATCGGAAGTGGGGCTTTAGCCCCGCCAAAAGTTTCACAAACACTGCAATTTCTGACAAAGCAACTATGCGAGGCTAAAGCCTCACTTCCAAAAACAGCATTTGACCTGCAAATTTTCCCTCGTTCCCAACGTCCTCGTTGGGAATGCAGACTAACATATACACTCCCAAGCTAAAGCTTGGGAGCGAGACGAAATAGCATCACCGCCGCAAATGCCATCAAACACCCGATGAGGGTGGAGAGTGCCAACGTCTCACCGTACACGACCCAGCTCGACACGATAGCCCCCACGGGAACGATAAACATAAACACCCCCGTCCGATGCGCCCCGACTTTCCCCGCCGAGACGAAATAGAGTGCGGTACTAAACGTCCCCGGAATCACCCCGATAAAGAGGATCGTCCACCAAAATACCGCGTCATACGCCCCAAAATCAAACGGACGGTGCGGCAATGCAAAAAGCATATTAATGATCGTGGTAATCCCGAAAACAACAAACGTATAAAATATGGGATTTGTCCTCTTCGTCCCTTTTTGGGTAATGATGGTCACCATGGACCACACCACAGCACACCCAAGAAAATATAAGCTATCCAGATTTAAAAAGGCAAATCCCTCATACGGTACACGAAGCAGTATCAGTGCACCGAAAATTCCGATAGAAAGTGCGATGATTTGCCGAGGTGAAGTCTTGGTTCCAAAAAATAAAATAGAGAACAAAGAAGTGATGATAGGAGAGAGTGAGGTTACCATCGTACCGCCGTATCCGGCCTGACCGTGAGAAAGCCCGGCGAAGAAGAGATAATTAAACAGTGAAGTCAATATCCCAGCCCAGAGCATGTACATAAAACCGATTCGGTCTGTTTTAAACGGTATTTTAAGATACCAGATAACGGGAATGATCGTCATAAACGAGATCGCATACCGCCAAAAAGCGGCGACTTCGGCATTGGAGTGTTCCGCCGCCACTTTCCCCGCCGTCCACGCAAACCCCCAAAAGAGCATCGCGACAATCATTAAAACAATATACTTATTCGTATTTTTGGTATTATCCATGTTTGTAACTCTCGATGTAACTGATCAAGCACTCCACACAATCGAGATAGTCTTGAGTCTCTCCCGATGCTTTCGCCGCCAAAATTGCCCCCTCCAAAGCAGAGGTAGTAAAAAGGGCTAGTTTGGCCGTATCACAAGAGCGTAATTCACCGGCACTAACCGCTTTATCAAAAATGATTTTGACGCTTTGACGAAACTTTGCGTATATCTCCTTCATCGCCATATTAAAATCTTCATCGATATTGGACATCTCCTGAACGATGTTTGCGACCGGACAGCCGCGACGAAAATCTCGTTGTTTGAGATCCCGCAAACCCTCAAAAAAATGCGCTAGATAATCACCCTCCCCTTTGGCTATTGCCAAATAACGGGTTCCGAACCGCTCCGCGATCTTCTCTTTTATCGCGGAGAGTGCCATCTCTTTTTTGTTGGGGAAAAAATGGTACATTGACCCCTTGTGCACTCCTGCATTGGCGAGAATATCGGCTAGTGCCGCACCTTGATAGCCGTGAGAATAGACCTCTTCATAGGTAGCGTCGATCAGTTTTTGTCTTGTATTTTGTTCCATCAGACTTCTTCTATATACTTTTAATTGGGAGTGGGGCTTTAGCCCCGCCAAAAGCTTCTTTGATATTAAAACAACTATGCGAGGCTAAAGCCTCACTTCCAAAAACAGCAAAGTGCAATAAATGCATAACATCTGTTACATAAACGAATTGTATCACAACCTCTTGACTATTCGGTCAAATCATTTTATAATGCCACTTGACCAAACAGTCAACACCATCCAAAAAGGATTTCTCATGCCACTCATTCACACCATAGCACCCGAAGAAGCAACAGGTGAGTTAGCGAAACTCTACAAAATCATCGAAGCGATGCGCGGGAGTGTCGGCAACAATGCCCAGCTTTTCAGCATCAGCCCTGAGTTGTTGCGTCAGCAATTGGATTTCATCAAATTTTATATGAACCACCCGACTCTATCGATGCCGCTTCTCGCCGCTATCCGCATTATGGTTTCGAGTGGCGAAGAGTGTCAGTTTTGTATCGATTACAATACGGGGATGTTGATAAATCTGGCGGGATGGACGGAGGGTCAAGTCACAGCTATGCGAAACGATCCGAATGCCGCAAATCTCCCTGAACGTGAAATAGCGATGCTCAACCTCGCGATCAAAGCGATACGTAATGCCCACGGTATTAGCGCGAATGATCTCGATACGTTACGGGAGATGGGATGGAGTGATAGTGATATTCTCGATGCGGTAAACCATGCGACGCGGATGTTGGCGACCGATATTATTTTTAATACGTTTAAGATTGAGAATAACGGATGAATCGCAGAGATGCACTCAAAATAGCGGCACTGCTTGCCGCGAGCGGTGTCATCGCCGATACGGTTCCGATCAAAAGTCAAAATAGCAAAAAACGGGCACTCCTCGTCATCGATGTCCAAAACGAATATTTTACGGGGCTTCTCCCCGTGACCTATCCGCACAACAGCACCTCCAACATCGTCACCGCGATCCAAGCGGCGAACGATGCCCATATCCCCATCGTCATGGTACAACATACATCGAAGTCTAAAGCGTTTGTAAAAGGGACACACGGATGGGAATTGCACGAGAGTGTTAGAAATACCAAAACGGCGCACACGATCGAAAAAACGATGGCAAGTTCTTTTGTCGGCACCGATCTGGAAGCGTGGCTCCCTAAAAACGGGATCGACACCGTCGTTATCAGTGGCTATATGACGCAACACTGCTGTGATACGACGGCGCGATACGCTCATCATTTGGGTTTTAACGTCGAGTTTTTATCGGATGCGACGGGGACGCTGGCATTTGAGAATGCAGCGGGAAAGGCTACCGCAGAAGAGTTGCATCGTGCCACCCTTGTGGAGCAAGCATTTCGATTTAGTAATGTTATGAGTACGCAAGAGTGGGTAGAGGCGGTAAGGGTTTAAAATGCTTGTTTACACTACTTCCAAGGTAGAATGGAAGTGGAAAATAAAATTATTATTTAGATGTATCAATCTCTGTAAATTTATTATTATTTTTAAAATGAGATAACTTATTGTTTGTGTATTTTTCAATCATTGCCATCAAGTCATGATAACCACTATCCCCAAAATGATAAAATTTCAATTCAGTCCCATGACGTACACTACCAAGAAGATGAATATATCTTTGAAAATATGAGCTATCAGTTATTCCAAGAGAGTGACCGAATAAAACCAAATCTGTTTCAGGTTCTAAGTGTCTTGCTATGTTTGATTTACCGAAATTACGGTTACGAGACTTTTTAAAAAAATAATGATCTGATTGTACTTTTGCATCATCTTCAACTCCAAAAATAATATCTGAATTTTCAAGTGAACCGTGCACATGTACGTGTTTCTCTTCTATATCATGAATACCCAATATTTCTGCAATCCTAAAGACTGAATTAGTATAATTAAAATTAAAAATTTTATCGGCAGTTGCAATCTCTTGTCAAATCATTTCAAAAGCTTTGGACTCATGACTAATTGCAGCATTTTGAGCTTCTTTTAAATAATCAGTTAATGCTCTTTTTAATGCTATAAAGTCATCTTCCACGTTGTGATCTGCATCTGCAACGGTGACAGCCATAGAGTATTCAGGTATTTCTTGTTCAATATCTACCCAATTATTGAGATTATTTTTATACGTTAAATATTTTGCAAATGAATTATCTTCTTCAATTAAAGATTTAAAATAATCACTTGCAAAAAAATCTTTATAACTTGTTTTTAGTCCCAAATTTAAATCAAATCCATTCCCAATGACAATAATTTTCATATTATTTTCCACCATCAATTTCACTCTTCAACGCCTCATTCTCCACACTGAGCTTTGAGTTTCAATTCAAGCAGTAGCATCAACGGGTAGTACGTATTAGTTATCAACTTTTCAAGTTCATCTAAAATTATTTCATCGTAAATTTCTAAGGCGAGGTTTCGTTTTTCGAGAGCTTCGAGCCATTTGGCTCCATCAGAGATCAGTCCGTAATCAAACGCCGTTTTGATCGCTTCGCGAGGGCTTTTGACATCATACCCCTCGGTGATAAGATAATCTTTCATCACTTTCCAAGAGAGTTCAAACGCCACCTCGAAAAACTGGATCAACCCCGCTTTTTCGATCTCGTTGAGAGACTCTTTTTCAACCGTGGTACGGAGGTGAGCAAGCGATTTGGTATAGTTTTCCATCCGTTGTCGGCATCGAACCAATCCCTCACCCATGTGTACCCCTTTGATGTTTTTTATTGTCTTATAATACTCTTTTAGCCTTAATCCTATGCTAAAATCCCCTCATGAAATTCACCCATGCCACCCACAACGACATCCCCACCCTAACCTCCCTCCTAAACCGCTCCTATCGCGGTGATAGCTCCCGTGCAGGATGGACGACCGAGGCGGATCTGCTCAGCGGTAAACGGATCGATGAGGCGGGAGTGGAACAATTGCTAGGTGATCCCGAATCTCTAATCCTGATCGCTCAGTCTGAGGATAGGGTCTTCGCCACCATCCATGCGCATCATGAAAACGAGAGCGTCCATTTCGGACTGTTTGCCGTCGAGCCGACCTTGCAGGGAGGGGGGATCGGAAAAGCGCTTTTGGCCTATGCCGAATCCGAAGCCCATAAACGGTGGGGAATCCATACCGCCGTGATGGAAGTCATCACCCACCGCACGGAGCTGATTGAGTATTATGAACGCAGAGGGTATCTTAGAACGGGTAAAGTGATCCCGTTTCCCGAATCGGGTCTATGGGATAGAGAGGTCGATTCTCTGGAGCTGGCCGTTCTGACCAAAAGTTTGCCTGCAATCCCCTAGTAATTTTCCGTAGTATTCGATGACTCCGAAAACGTATAACATCCTCCTTGACATTATTACTAATTAGTAGTATATTTCTCATATGAAGAGATTACCTGAATTTGAACCCGATATCGCACTGTCGCTCTCGACCTGGGTAGAGATCATGAAAGCGTTTAACAGTATACGTTCTCTCGAACTCTCCCTTATCGAAGCCAACGGCCTTACGATCGGCCAGTTTGCCCTCCTCGAACTCCTCTACCACCGCGGCGACCAGACCATCGGTGCGGCGACGAAACTGGCGATGAGCACACCGGGCAACATGACCGTCGTGGTTAAAAATCTTGCCAAGCAGGGGCTGATAACGACCCGCAAGAACCCTGCCGACAAACGCAGTTCCACCCTCCAGATCACCGAGGAGGGAAAACTGCTTATGGATTCGCTCTTCCCGGAACATTCGCGGCGTATCACCGCGTTTTTGTCGGGGCTTTCCGCGCAGGAGCAAAAGAGCGTTCAGGAGCTGTTGCGCAAGCTCAACAAATCGCTCAAAGGAGAACACCATGTTTGTCCACATCCACCGCTCGCATGAGCGCGGCATATCCGATCTCGGCTGGCTTCACAGCTGGTTCAGTTTTTCGTTCGCCGAATACCACAACCGTGACCGGATGGGGTTCGGTGCCCTGCGGGTCATCAACGACGATGCAATCAAAGCGGGGACGGGATTCGGGATGCATCCGCACCGCGATATGGAGATTATCACGATCGTGACCAAGGGGGCCATCGAGCACCGCGATTCAGAAGGGAACCACGGAATCACCCGTGAGGGGGAGATCCAGTACATGTGCGCCGGAACCGGCGTCCACCACTCCGAACACGCAACCGGAGAAACCGATACCGAACTGTTCCAGATCTGGATCTTTCCCGACTCCCACGGATACCCTCCCCGCTACGAGCAGCGCGACTTTCGCACTATCACCGATCAAAAAGGGTGGCATACTCTGGTCTCGGGAGACGGGAGAGAAAACTCGATCCGTATCCATCAGGACGCCGAAATCCGCATCGCCCGACTGAAAGCGGGAGAATCTCTCCCCCTCCCCCCTCTCAGCCCCGATCACGGTCGGCTGCTGCTGGTCGTCGAGGGGAAACTCTCTGTCGCGGGGACCGAACTCGACCGCCGCGACGAGATGCAAATCACCGACACGGAAGAATATACGCTGAGTGCTTCGGAAGATACCGAAGTATTGGTGTTCGAGGTGCCGATGGAGCGATAGTGTGCCGGATAGTAGAAGACGGAACAAAATACAAACCGGCTGAGAATGGAAACCGTTTGCTTAACGCCGTTATATCTCCCCGATCCCCACCAGCTTCACTTCGGACAACAGTGCACGCGACTGCTTCAACGCTTCAATCGTATCGGGACGGGGGTGCCCGATCGCGATTGCCGATCCGTGCTGTTTGGCTTTTTCAACCGCTTCTTTGATCTGCCGTTTCACATTTTCCACACCGTCTTGATGGTCCAGAAAGACATCTCGTCCCAGATACCGCAATCCGAATTTTTTACACACCTGTGGCACTTTGGTACTGCCGATCGTACGGCTATCGACGAAAATAATCCCTTCATCGCGCATTACTTTGATCAACTTCTCCATTGCCGCAGCATCGGCGGTAAATTTTGATCCTGTATGGTTATTGATATAGTGGACGTTCGGATAGAGACGTTTGATCGAAGCGATTTGCTTCGCAATGGTCTCAGTGCTATCCGATACCCGTAATGTTATCGGCTCTTCCGCACTGTACGAAACCGCTTCAAGCGGCAGATGAACCATGTACCCCTTGTGGCCTGCCGCCAACGCGGCAGAATCCGGATGAGAATAGCTAGGAGGGAGAAACGACATCACAATCGGCAATCCGACCGACTCAATCGCTTTGACGTCGCGTTCATACGAGACATCATCCATAATGATGGTCAATTTCCCTTCCCCACCGCTGGGTCGCAAAGGGCGGGGGGCGGGAGGGGGAGGAAGCGCCTTTTTATCTTTCGGGGCGTATTCGTGCTGCGGCTTCAACGCTTCGGCAGGACGCTCTTTCGCCAATACCTTCTGGAGCTCTTGTTTAAGTCTGCGAATTTCTCGCTCCTGGCGCATACTATCGGCATTGACACGGGGAGTTGCAGGTTCTTCATCGAGTGTCGTAATTTTTTTGATCTGGTCAAACATTTGCCGTGTCTCTTCGCGTTCAGAGATGAGCTCATTTTCCGCTTGTTCGTATCCAAAAAAATAACCAATAAAAAAAGTCCCGATCAAAAAAAGGAGAAAAGTGAGAATCCAAATGATTTTTTTTAACAGAGGAGAGGTGGAAGGGGGTTCATGATGTTTTCTCATAGACAGAGGGGAACCGCTTTCATAGGGTAATCAGAGCCGAAGGCCCTGATAAAGGGGGATATTAGTTTGTGCTTTGGTTAACGATTTTGTTTTTGGAGATCCAAGGCATCATGGTACGGAGTTTAACACCCGTTTGTTCGATCAATGACGCACGCGCATTGGCACGCTCAGCGTTCATGCGCGGATAACCCGCTTGACCTTCGAGGATGAAATCTTTTGCGAAACGGCCGTCTTGGATCTCTTTGAGGATCTCTTTCATTGCCGCTTTGGATTCTGCGTTGATAACACGTTTACCGGATACATAGTCACCGTATTCCGCGGTGTTGGAGATGGAGTAACGCATATCGGCAATCCCCCCCTCGAACATCAAGTCAACGATGAGTTTCAATTCGTGAAGACACTCGAAGTATGCCAATTCAGGTGCGTAACCCGCTTCGGTCAATGTTTCGAATCCCGCTTGTACGAGAGATGCCGCACCGCCGCAAAGAACCGCCTGCTCTCCGAATAGGTCGGTTTCGGTTTCGTCTTTGAACGTCGTTTCGATAATTGCCGTACGTCCTCCGCCGATAGCCGATGCATAGGAGAGTGCCAACTCTTTCGTTGTTCCGCTCGGATTTTGTCCGATCGCGATAAGGTCAGGGATCCCGCCGCCGCGAACGAATTCCGAACGGACCGTGTGACCCGGAGCTTTAGGGGCGATCATCGTTACGTTGATGTCTGAGCGAGGGTGGATACGTCCGTAATGGATGTTGAACCCGTGACCGAATGCGATTGTCGCACCGCTTTTAAGATTCGGCTCGATTTCGTTTTTGTAAATCTCCGCTTGGTTTTCATCCGGAAGAAGGATCATGACGACATCGGCATAGGCAGATGCTTCGGCAACGCTCATAACCTTGAACCCTTTTGCTTCCGCTTTGCCCCATGAACTACCCTCTTTACGTAGTCCAACAACTACTTCTACACCGCTATCACGTAGGTTTTCCGCGTGTGCGTGACCTTGTGATCCAAAACCGATCATTGCGACGATTTTGCTTTTGATGAGTTCAATATTACAATCTTTATCGTAGTAGACGTTCAATCCCATGAGAGTATCCTTAGAGTAAGCGTTCGAAATGCTTAAAATTTCGCGGATTATACCCCATTTTTCCCTAAACCAAGATTAGCAGACCCTTATAATAGACCCTTAATTTTTTCTTTTACCTTTTCCATCCCTTCGCATGCTACAATTCACCAAAAAATTGGGAGCCATCATGAAAAAATTCAACCTTTTCAAAGAGATCATCGTCGTCGCTAAATCCGATTTTTTACAGGCTGTCAACTCCGCAAAAATATTTGCCATCAGCCATGACGGGAAAATCGTTTTTGAGCCGTTTGCACCGAATCTTATATCTATTTATGAGGGGTCCGTCCCCCCGATCTCCCCCCTCTCAACCAATCTTTCACGCCCCATCAGCGAAATGCTGGGAAAAAATTACCGCATCGTGGAAGATGACGACCGCCTTCTGATTAAAGCCTCCGCAGCATGGCAGAATATAATCGGGTTTAACCGTCTGCGCGCTTTGTATGACGATACCACCGGAGACGGAATCGCCGAATTTTCGGACAAAGTGCTGGAGCAGATGGGATGGCACGCGACGGAGTTTAATATTCAATACCGTGATATTGTCGAACTGTTTGAAAGAGAGTGTGACGGAGTATTGATCTGTATCGAGCAAGAAGAGCCCTACCAGTTCAGCGGCTTGGGATTTATATTTGATCTGGAGCATGCACGAGAAATCGCTTTAGAGTACTGCACACGAGTTATTAAAGATAAAATTGCCAATGATGAAGACTTCTCTACCTTGAGCGACGACGAAGAGGAAGCGGCGGAGTTTTTTAAAGCGATTTGATTTTAAATCCATCAAAGCCAATCGGAGTCAAGCTCCGATTGCATGATTCACTATTCGGAAAGATGCAGTTTGATATTGGTCGGCATTGTGTAACTGGAAATATCGAGCATATCAGCGAATGCAAATTGGACACCGAGTGTAATCGTACGGGCATCATAGGAGAGAGAGTTTCTATATGCGGCGATCAAATAGCCATAGGCGAGTGAAAAGTTGTTGCTTGTGTTCCCTTCTATGCGGCTATACACATATGCCAAACGTGCATTATTAACTGGATAATAATCCATTCCGATCTTGTAAAAATTTTTGTTTTCGGTAAACTCCGAACCAATGTTGCCGCAGGAGAGAGATGTGTCTAACGTCCCGGCAGAGGTATCAAACCGTTTTGTAATATCCGCATACATTTGCTTGGTCGTCTGATCGGGAACCGTTAAGCCGCCGTTTAACTTGTTGATGCTACTGCCTACTTCCACATACACATCATCCAACACCATATATCCCAATCCAAGCGAACCGTAATAGGTATCTGTCTGTTCTCCACCTATTTTTCGATTCATATAATCAACTCCGATTTTAATATACCCTTTGTTTTCCAGCGGATTAAATTTAAGCAGAGCCGCTGCATTATATAGGTCTGCACCCTTGTCCAATCTGACCTTGACCTCTTCGGTATTGTAAAATATTCCTACGGTATTTTCTTTCGTGTTCTCAACTTCACTGTTTATCCCGTAAAGCGAGATGAGATTGTTTCGTGAATCGCCGGCTTGAGCAACGGTGTTCAATGTCGCCAGAAAGATGAAAGAGGTACAAATCGATATGCGGTTCATAAATTTCCTTGGTAAGTTTTCAGTGTTTTGTATGAAAACACTAACCCAATTTTAAGAAATTATAATCAAAATTATACGGTAATTAATTAAAATAGTTATCGTGCAGATTGTAAAAATACTCCAAGTGTATATTTGTTACATTGTGATAGTTGAGTGATAATAGTGCCGCATTCTGTTTCTACCTCAGAATTGATCAATAATCTGTAGCCGCTTTCCCACATGTAGAAGTATTCTTTAAATACCGCTCTAAAATAATCTTCGCAGAGAGCGAATCGATCCGTCCGTCACGTTTGTAGCGGATTTCACCCCTCATCAGCGCTTCGGCTTCTTGGGAGCTGTGGGATTCGTCTTGATAGGCGATCTCACCGTTAAATTCGACGAGATTCATAAAGTGCGCGACGCGACGGCGCATCTCATCTTCGGTAGTGCTCCCCATCGGGATACCGATGACAACCGCAGTCGCTTCGTATTCGTTCAATACTTTTTTGACGTCGTTAGCCGCTTGATTGCGATTTTTCCGCTCGATCGCGGGAAGCGGAGTGACGAGACCGTTGCCGTAGCTGAGGGCAAGCCCGATCCGTTTCAGCCCCAGATCGATCGCGATGACGGCTCCCATCATTTTCCCAGACAAAATTGCCCGAACATCTTGTCGAACATCTCGTCGAGTTCATACGGACGGGTGAGCGACGCCATGGCGCGGATCGCTTGATTAATATGAAAGGAGAATATCTCCAGCTCTTCGGATTCCAGCGGTTCATACGACTCTTGGATCGAACAAAGCGCCTGCGTCGTCGCGCTGATTTGCCGTTCCGAGATGAGCATCATCTCCTCCGAATCGTTGTCGTGATCCATCAATCCGGTGAGTGCTTCGATCAATTCGCGGGTCTCCTGCTTGCAGCTAAGACGTATGGGGGCATGCAGATCAAGGATGGCTGTCTCAAACTGCGTCGGAAGGTCCGATTTGTTGAGGACGGTGATAAAGGGCTTTTGCTCTTTGTACCGCTCGATCAACGCTAAAATCGCCTGATCCTCCTCGTCCAGAGTTCGGCTTGCGTCAAAGAGGGCTATAACGACATCCGCCCCTTCTATTGCGGCGATGGAGCGTTCGATCCCGATCCGCTCGATCTCGTCGTGAGCAGCTCTAATCCCCGCCGTATCGACGAGGCGGATGAGATGGGACCCGATACGTACCTGCTCTTCGATCGTATCGCGCGTCGTTCCGGCGATATCGCTGACGATCGCCCGTTCGTAATCGAGAAGGGCATTGAGGAGTGAACTTTTTCCGACATTGGGTTTGCCGATGATCGCGACACGGTACCCCTGCATCAATCCGCTTCTGCGGCGCGACGATTCGAGGGTTTTGGAGAGGTCACGGGTAATGGCTTCGAGTTTGTAAAGGATTTGATCCACGACGTCTTGTGGCAAGTCCTCTTCCGCGTAATCGATCACCACTTCGGAATAGGCCAAAATCTCCAGAAGGGCATCACGAATTTTCTCGACGTATTCACGCAACTCCCCCTTCATCTGGCGGGCAAGAATCCGTGCGGCATCGTCGCTTTTAGCTTCGATCAGCGAAGCAATCGCTTCGGCTTGGGTCAAATCAAGCCGCCCGTTCAAGAAAGCCCGTTTGCTAAACTCTCCCGGCTCGGCCAGACGGACATTGTATTCCAAAACGGCGCGCAACACCCTCTGCGCCACGATAAATCCGCCGTGGCACTGAAATTCCACAACATCTTCACCGGTAAAGCTTTTCGGCCCCTCAAAATAGAGGAGAATCGCTTCGTCAATCAGTTCGTCATTGAGAGCGTAGAGAAAGGAGAGTACGGCGTAGCGGGGAGACAATTTTGTTCTACGGCTCATTGAAAGGGCGACGGAAAGCGCCCTTTCTCCGCTGAGGCGGACAATGGCGATGGAACCGACGCCATTCGCCGTAGCGATGGCGGCTATGGTATCAGACATAAAAAATCAATACTCGTGGTAACTGTTGATGACGATAAACTTACCGCCCTCACGGGTAGAGCGGATCGCGACATAACGGTCGGGATATCGGTTGCGGAGCTGTTTCAGGGCGATTTGGACCAAAACTCCGTCTAACACTTTTGTTTGTGCCCGACCCTCTTGATCGATAATCGCATAGACTCCGATTAGGTAGCGGGAGATCGACTCTTCCTGATTTTTCAGGAATTCGGCGATCTCAAGACGCAGTTGCATTCCGTACGTTGCATTGATCCAGTTGAAAAGCATATAAGAGAGGGCCTTATAGCGGTAACCCTCTTTTCCGATCATCAATGCCGCATCGGGACCGGTAAATTCGACTAAAAGGGTATTTTCATCGTATAAACTGACCTCGATTGCATTAATCTCAAAACAGATATCTTTAAAAAGGAGGTTGATCTGTTCCTTGACTTCCAGGGCACACTCATACGCGGTGAGTTCATCCTCGAAAAAATCCTCCTCATCCTCCGGCGTCCTCTCTACTTCGTCTTCCTGCTCGGTAACAAACGATTCAGAAATCAACGTGTCATGGTGCATTGTCCCCTGCGGATACGGCTCCGGGATCGCTACTTCTTCAGGGACCACCGCTGCTGCGGGAACCGGAGCGGCTTGCGGTTTTATCTTCTCTTTCGGCTCTGCACTTTTTACAGGAGAAAAGTTAGCCATAATAATTGCCGATTTTTTAAATAGCCCCAAAATCCCTTTCGAAGGAAATTGGATAATTTCAACCTGTAGTTCCGTAACCGAACATCCGAATTCAGCTGCTGCCTGTGCGTAGGCTTGCTCTAATGTAGAAGCTTCAATTTTTTTCATGATGCTTTTCCGCAAGATGCGCTTCATGACGTGCCGCACGTGCCGCCTCAAACTGTTTGTTAACCAAAAACTGTTGACCGATGGAGAAAAGATTGTTCACAAACCAGTACAATACAAGCCCTGATGGGAAAGTAACAAAGAAAAAGGTGAAAATAATCGGTAAAAATTTAAAAATCTTCTCCTGCAACGGATCGGTAAAGTTGCTCGGTGTAATTTTCTGCTGATAATACATCGTCGCACCCATCAAAATCGGCATAATGTAATACGGATCCATACGGGAGAGGTCGTGAATCCACAGAATCCATTCCGCCCCCTGTAATTCAACCGCATTTAAAAGAACACGGTAAATCGCGAAGAAAACCGGGATTTGGAGCAACAACGGCAAACATCCGCCCAACGGATTGGCACCGTGTTTTTTGTACATCTCCATCACTGCCGCATTCATACGCTGCGGATCCCCTTTGTATTTCTCCTGTACCTCTTTGATACGGGGAGCGATGTCTTTGATTTTCTGCATCGACACCATCCCTTTGTAGGTCAAAGGGTAAAGAAAAATACGGATAATGATCGTCAATGCGACAATCGCCCATCCCCAGTTGCCTAAAATACCGTGCAACCACATCAATACCTTGAAGATAGGGGCAGCAACAAAAGTGAACCAACCGTATTCGATGGCATTAACCAATACCGGATTGATTGCGGCAAGCGTCTTGTGCTCTTTTGGCCCGATATACCCGCTAAACGTAAAATTATTAGGTCCTTCCAGATAGGTAACCGGATTATTGTCCATATCCCGCTCGACAATGACTTGGGTTGAAGGGGCGAGATTGAACATAATCGACGCGTAATATTGGTCAAACGAAGAAGCAAGGTGAACGTCGGTAAAAATCGATCGCCCCTCTACGTCACCGTCTTCAAAAATGGTGGTCAGGTTGTCGCCGGCATAAACCATGCTCCCGACCACCGTCATCATCTGCTCGATAATCTGCGGGTGCTGCCCTAAATAGACGTAGTACCGTTTCTCATTCGAAAGGGTGATTTTTGCATCGTAGTGGCCGTCTGCATAGAAAGTCAATAGTTTTGTAACCGTTAATTCCGGTAAATTCTGCGTCAGAGTTACCGTTGCTTTACCGTTATCGCCCAACACGATGTTATCGGCTGAACTTGCATACGCCGTTGTTGAAGCGACATTGTTAAGCGCTTCATCGGCAAAACGGATAAAAAGGGGCTTCGCTCCGACCGCAGAGATCAGTTCGGCAAGTTTTCCGTCTTTTCCGTTGTGTTTTTTGTCACTTAAAATAACCGACGAGATCCGTCCCAATGTATCGATTTTAAGGGTAAATTCTTTTGCACTGATCGTGGTCAGCGTATCGGTGGATACCGTATTGACCGCCTGTATTGGGGCAGAAGTTTCGGTTGCAGCGGATGGTTGTACCTGAGGTACCGTTTGTGCTACCGAAGCTTTGGTCCCATTCTGATCGGCATTTGGAACTTTCGGAGGAAATATTGTGGTGTAGCCTATAAAAAATAGGAAGGATAAAGCGACTGCTAACAAAAGCCGCTGATTCGGGGTAAATTTATCTAACACTGTGACCCTTTAAACTTAAAATTTTTGATCAAAAAATAATTCCGCTTCGTTGGAACAAACCAGTATTTTATCGTATTTATGGAAAGTTCTGCAGGTTTTATCATCGGTTTGCCAATTTTCGGATAATCAATCCCACCTTCGAAAAGTTGGTTGCATCGACAAATACGTAAAAAAGTAGCACCAAAAGCGCGGGGGAGAGTATTGGTTTCAAACTGCCAGAGAGCATATTCAGAACATGAGGGGTAATGACGGCATGCACCGCGTGTCATCAACGAGAAGGAGTGACGATAAAGCCAAAGGAGCTTAAGAAATGACTTTCTTACCATTATCCGCTCCACTGCTACTCATTGCACCTGCCCGTTTTAAAACATATTTGCAGTCACGTCGCACATCTTCGAACGCATTATCAAATAACGGTCCTTTAGCGACCAAAACGTACCAGCCGTCTTCCAATTCGTGGTTAAATTCGGCAAAAAGGGCCCGAAGACGTCTTTTGCACCGATTTCGCACCACGGCATTTCCAACTTTTTTACTGGCCGTATATCCTACTTTTTTCTCTCCCGGTATCGGAAGATAAAAAAGCGCAATCGAAGTGCTGTGAGCACTTTTCCCGCGCTTATAAACACGTTGAAACTCACTGTTAAGCTTCAACATCGAAAAGCTATTTACACAGCCAATCGTTTTCTACCTTTTGCACGACGAGCGTTCAATACCCGGCGACCGTTTTTTGTAGCCATACGTGCACGGAAACCATGGGTGCGTTTACGTGGTGTATTATGCGGTTGGTATGTTCTTTTCATAACCATTCCCTTTAGTCAATTTTAGCACGCAATATTAGTCAAATCTTACTTAAAGTGCGATTAAGCTTTACAAAAGCTTGTTTAACTTTTTGTAAAAATTGCCGATATCGTTACAAATAAACTACTATAAAAGGGGTTGCTATGATCTCTAACACCACATTAGAGGCGTCCCGTTCCCATGAACTTGCGATTCAGATGAAAACCAGCAGCGGTGACACCCTCTCATTGAATTTTGAAAACAGTCAGGAACTCTCCCTCAACAGCAAGCAAAACGGCGATGGTAAAGAGGCTTCTTTCTCTTTTAAATCGTTGCAGGCCTTTTCTTTCGAATTTCAAAGCAACGGTCTGAGCGAACAGGACAAACAGGAGATTGACACTTTTATGAAAGTGGCGCAACCTTACATTGATAAATTTATGAAAGAGCTCGAAAGCCAAAATCAGACGACTCCGGTCAATAAAATCGCGTCGGACGTCACGTCGTTGATCAAAGATCTCAAATACAAAGACGACAACACCAAAAACTATGCAAAAAGCGGTATCGTCGACCTTTTTGACAATGCCCTCAAAAACCGTACTGCCCATGAAAAAATGATCGATGAAGCCCAAAAGCTGATGCAAAAAATTCTTGACGGATTTGACTCCGTCTTTACGCCGGTGTATGCCTAATCCTCCCCTCTCTTAGGGAGTGATGAAATCACGCAGCGTCGGCATCGCCGACACCCCTTTGGGTTTGGTGTCAACATTCAAAACGGCATTGCGCTTCATGTGGCAATCACGGCACTCCCGGATCACCTGATGCTCCGCTACCCGTATCCCTTCGATTTTCGCTACCGGATGGCAGGCAAAACAGTCACTTCCGCAATCGGCCATTTTTTCGGGATTGGCCGTATGGCAACGGATGCACGTCTGCATTGCTTTGTGGCGCGAATCATGTTCAATGTTCTTTAGCAAGGCCGGATGGCACGTCATACAGTCCCCGGTACACGCCCATACCCCAATACTCCATCCAAGAATCAATAGTATCCGTTTCATGGGGGAATTATACACTCTCTTGCATTAACCGGGTACGCAGTTTCTCGCTCATGTCGGATGATGGGATCGGGCGGCCATAGAGATAGCCCTGGATATTGCGGCATCCGTTGGCAATCAGAAAATCTTTCTGTTCAACCGTTTCTACCCCTTCCGCAATAACCTCCATCCCCATACTCTTGGCCAAAGCGATTGTTGAGCGGACGATCGCCGTATCATCATTATCGTCCGGGAGCCCGCAAATAAACGATTGATCAATTTTAAGGGTCGTAATCGGAAACCGTTTCAAATAGGCCAACGAGGAATACCCCGTACCGAAATCGTCCAACGCCAAAGCAATTCCCATTTTTCTCAATTCGATCAATACCGCTATCGACTGTTCAGGATTTTTCATAATATCCCCCTCGGTCACCTCCATCTCTATCCACTCCGGCCGGCATCCGCTTTCGCTCAGCATCCGGTGCATCCCTGCTAGAAAGCCCTCCTGGCGTAACTGTTTTTTGGTCAAATTCAGCGAAACCACCCCCGGGTTCAATCCATCCTCTCTCCACTGCACGATCTGCTTCATCGCGGTATGCATTACCCATTGGTCGATAACGACAATAAACCCCGTCTCTTCGGCTATCGGAATAAATTTGGCCGGAGAGATCATCCCAAGATCGGGATGATTCCACCGCACCAATGCCTCCATCCCGATCATCGTTTCGTTCACCCCATCTATTTTAGGTTGATAGAACACCACCAGCTCCTCTTTTTCAATGGCTTGACGTAAACTCGACTCCAGAGCAATCCGTTCAAATGCCCGGGCCGTCAACTCTTCCGTGTAATACTGATAACTGTTGCGCCCCTCATCTTTTGCTTTATACATGGCCGAATCGGCATTTCGGAGCAAACTCTGGGCATTGTCTCCATCAAGCGGGTAGAGACTGATACCGATACTGCAGGTAACGTACAATTGGTGATTGCCGATCAAAATAGGGTGCTGAAAAATAGAGATCAGCTTAAGGGCAATCTCGTTGAGTTTTTGAAGATCATCAACCTCTTCGACGATCAGGGTAAACTCATCCCCCCCTAATCGTGCAATGGTATCAATCTCTCGTAGATTTTCACTCAGCTTCTTGGCGACCGAAATGAGAACTTCGTCCCCTATTGCATGCCCCAATGAATCATTGATCTCTTTGAAATGGTCCAAATCCATAAACATAATAGCAACCTGACTTTGCGCGCGTCGGGCTTTTTTGATGGCATGTTCGAGGCGGTCTGTAAAGAGGGCCCGGTTATACAGATGGGTCAACTCATCGTGATGGGCCTGATACGCCAGAATCTCTTCGGTTTTTTTCCTTTTGTCGATCTCTATGGAGACGATAATCGAATTGGCGATGGTGAGCATGAACTCCTGCTCTTCGGGTTTCCAGCCGCGTAAAGAGCCGACCTGTTCGCAGCAGACTACTCCGATCACTTTTCCGTTTTGTATAATCGGCATGTCCAACATCGACTGAATCCCCAGAGGCTTTAAATAGGTTTCGGTAAATTCAGAGGTACGGGGGTCGTGTTGGGCATCTTGAACGTCAATGATCCCCCCCCGCAGCAACGTATCAAAATATTCGGGATAATGGGCCTGTTCCAGAACCATTCCGTGTTCATGGGTCCCGTTTTTCGCATTGTAGAGATCCTGGCACACGATCCCCCCCTGATCGGTATCAAAAAGCCAAACACTGACACGCTCTATCTGCAAAGTACTCGCCGTTATTTCCAACGTATTGTGAATCGCGACTTCCGGTGTCTCGTAATTGATTTGGGACCATTGGAACAGTGCTTTTTGGTACCGTTCGCTTTGTTCGGAACGCTCACGTTCAATGGTTTCAGCCTCTTGCACTTTTATGAGCATCGATTTAAGAGTAGCGATCTGATCTTGTATCGAATGGATCATCACACGAAACGCCTGCCCCATTTTCGAAATTTCGTCGTCACCCTGAAACTGCGGCAACGAAACGTTATAGTTCTCTTGTGCAATCTGAGACGCCGCCTGAGAGAGTTTCGTCAAACGGTAGGTTAGACTTCGGACGATCCACCAGGCGATGGTTCCGCCGATCACAATGGCAAAAAGGATATAGATCAGCCCTTTGTAAAAAAGTTTCTTCAATTCCAGAGCGATGCGGTCGGTCGTTGAGATGATCCGGGTATACCCCACCGTTTCTCTGCCGATTTTCATCGGAACCATCGTATCGACAACTCCGTCATGCGATTTTTGTACGACCGAATCGGTTGCACCTTTCAACTCTTTGCGGATTCCGAGACTCGCCGGATCATCGAAGATCTGGTTGAAATAGGCCGTTTTGTTGGATGCGCGGACACGGTAATTTTTATCCATTATCAGGATAATCTCGATATCGGGAAGATGCTCCACCTGACTGACCAACTCGGTCAGGGAGACGATATCGTCGTTTACCAAAGCAAGCGATCCGTTCGAAGCGATAAGGAGGGTTAAATCACGGACTCTTGAAAAGGAGTGTTCCAGCAGAAAATGACGTTCTCGCGCGATAAAGTCATAAACGAATATCCCCATTAAAAGAACGTGCAGCACGACAACGCCGAGGGTCAAACGCCCTTTGATCGAAGCAAAAAAGAGTTTTAGCTTCTTCATTTCGGCAATCCGATTGCCCGGTCATAACGGATTAAAAATTTACGAACCGGTTCATACCGCGCGGTATCGGCCTTTTCGAATCCGGCAAATCCCGTCGGAAGGAGGAGTTTTTTCGCGGTTGGATCCCGATCCATCGTACCGAGTACAACCGTCAGTTTTTCTACCAGCGTTGCATTCAGATCCGACCGGACGACAACCCCGTTATTGACCAGCGGTGCAGTCTCCCACACCAGCTCCATCTCTTTTGCTTTTTGGGGATTTTCCAGTTGCCACCGCTTCCAGGGGGCCGGCCATGTCGCCGCAGCTACCGCGTCTTTCGTGTAGGCATTCATAATCGAAGAGTATTGAGAACCGACATACCGGGGGAAAGACTCTTTGTCGACATTCAAACCGTGTTCAAACAAAAACCATTTCGGCATTAACGTAGCGGCCAGAGCCGTCGGTGCCGGAAAACTGATCACCTCGCCGCGCAGCTGCTCCACCGAACGGATATAACGATCCTTTCGGGCGACAATAACCCCTCTGAATTCACTGTCGGGTTTGACTTTTGCGACGATACGGTATCCGTATTCGAGTGATTTCAACGTTTGATACGGGTTAGGAAGGGAGAGGTCAAAATGGCCACCGTACAGCTTACGCTCATAATCGGCATAATCCAAAGAGGTTTCAAGCCGAAGCCGAAGTCCTGTCTGATGTTCCCAATAACGGAGAATAGGCTCATACGCCAGAAAGGTTTTCTGAGAATTGAGATACGGGTGGATCCCCACGATCCATTCGCTATTTGCCGGGGTAACGGAGGTCGAGGGGGTGTAGCGCACCGCTTTGTCCCCCTCCGAAAGGCATCCGGTAAAAAACAAAACGATCAGTAGTAATAAACCGCCCAGCACACTGCTCCCAATCTTCTTCATCTCTTCTAAATTATATCATTTTTTTATCACTGATGTTACGCACTTTTCGGGCAAAGCCCGGAAAGTGGCAGGGACTAAAGTCCCTACAACCCCCTAAAGCTTCCCGTATCTTTCGGATACGGGAGATTATTAACTGATGTTACGCACTTGTTTAGGCAAGGTGCGTAAGGTCAGTTTTATCACTTATGAGAGGGTGACGGTGATCCCCTCTTCTCCCGTATCAAACACTACGCGTGATCCCTCTTCGACCTCTCCTCCGAGAATCAGATCGGCCAATCGGTCTTCCACGATCTCATACAACGCACGCTTCAACGGGCGGGCTCCGTAAACCGGATCGAATCCTGCCTGAGCGATATAGCGCTTCGCCCCATCCGATAGGGTCAAGACGATATCGCGCTCTTCTACTTTGGCCGAAATCTCTTTGAAGAAAAGATCGACGATACTGAGAATCTGCGATTCACCAAGCGGATTGAAGACGACAACGTCATCGAGACGGTTCAAAAACTCCGGTTTAAAGTGACGCTTGAGCTCATCGAGAACCATCCCTTCCAATCCGCTCTCTCCGTGATGGGCCATGATTTTGTCACTGGCGATATTGGAGGTGAGGATGATGATCGTATTGGTAAAATCGACGACAACTCCTTTGTTATCGGTCAAACGCCCGTCATCCAAAACCTGTAGCAAGACGTTGAAGACATCGGGATGTGCTTTTTCAACCTCGTCAAACAAGATAACGCTGTAGGGCTTGCGGCGGACCGCTTCGGTCAGCTGTCCCCCCTCATCGAACCCGACGTATCCCGGAGGGGCACCGACGAGGCGGGATACCGCGTGTTTCTCCATGTACTCGGACATATCGATACGAATCATCGATTCTGCACTGTCGAAGAGGAATTTCGCCAAGGTTTTCGCCGTCTGCGTTTTTCCCACCCCGGTCGGTCCGAGGAACAGGAACGATCCGATCGGACGGCTCTTGTCGGAGAGTCCCGCTTTGTTCCGTTTGATGGCACGGGCTACCGCATGGGTCGCTTTCTCTTGCCCCACCACTTCCTGATTCAACTCATCTTCGATATGGAGAATCTTCTCTTTTTCGCTTTGCAGCATTTTGTTGACCGGAATTTTCGTCCAACGGCTCACAATCCCCGCAATGGACGCTTCATCGACGCTGTTTTTAAGAAGTGTCCCCTGCGCCTGCATCCCTTTCCATTTTTCCTGAAGAAACTTCTCCTCTTCGAAGAGTTTCGGAATCTGGCCGTATTCGATCTCCGCCGCTTTGTTAAAATCGGCACTCTGTTTTGCCGACTCCGCTTCGCGCCGTTTCGCCTCGATCTCGTTTTTGATTTTCGCGACTTGTTCAAACACCGCTTTTTCATGCGAGAACTGGGTTTCTAAACTTCGACGCTCTTCGCTCGTATCGGCAAGTTCACGCTCGATCTCTTCGAGACGCTTGGTATTGGCGACGCTCTCTTCCATCTTGAGCGCCTCTTTTTCAACCTGAAGCTGAGTAATTTTGCGTTTGACCGATGCGAGGGCATTGGGTTCGGATTCGATCTGCATTTTCAGCTCGGCCGCCGCCTCGTCGATCAGATCGATCGCTTTGTCGGGGAGGAAACGGTCGTTGATATAACGGTCGGAGAGTTTCGCCGCCGCCACCAGTGCCGAATCGGTGATCGTCACGTTATGATGCGATTCCAGACGCTCTTTGAGCCCGCGCAGAATCTGAAGCGACTGATTGACGCTCGGCTCTTCGACGTGTACCGGCTGAAAACGGCGCTGCAACGCCGCATCTTTTTCAAAATATTTGCGATACTCTTTAAGCGTCGTCGCACCGATCGTATGGAGTTCTCCCCGTGCCAATGCGGGTTTGAGGATATTGGCCGCGTCCATCGACCCCTCCGATGCCCCCGCACCCACGATGGTATGGATCTCATCAATAAAAAGGATCACGTTCGCCGATTTTTTGACCTCATCGATGACCGCTTTGAGGCGATCTTCAAACTCACCCCGATATTTCGCCCCGGCAATCAAAGCGCTCATGTCCAGAGTGACAACCCGTTTGTTTTGCAAAGAGAGCGGCACCTCTTTGTTGACAATCCGCTGTGCCAGCCCCTCAACCAATGCCGTTTTTCCGACTCCCGGTTCCCCTAAAAGGATCGGATTGTTTTTGGTCTTGCGGATCAGAATCTGCATCATCCGGCTGATCTCTTCATCCCGTCCGATAACAGGGGAGAGTTTCCCCTCCAACGCTTCGCGTGTCAGATCGATCCCGTATTTGGAGAGGCTCTCCAGCGTTTCGTCCGAGGTTTGGTTCTCGATCTTTTGTCCGCCGCGCATCGCCTCAAACGTTTTGTGCAGCTCACGAACGTTCAGATATTTTTCAAACACCTCTTTGAACGGAGAGGTGGTCAGGTTTCCGACCAAAAAGGTGTCGACAGCGATAAACGAATCGCCCCATACCGCCATTTCGGCTGCCGCACGTTCCAGAGCGTTGACAAAATCACGCGAGAGTCGGATATTCTCTTTGCTGATACTCGACACGCTCGGCAGTTTGGAAGCGAGACTTTTCACCTCCAGTTCAATGGCGGTTTTCTCTACGTTCATTTTCATCAACGCCTGATTGAGCGGCGAATTGCTGTTGGCAAGCAATGCCCATAAAAAATGGATCGGCTGGACTTCGCTGTTTTTATTATGAAGGGCCAAAGAGATCGACGATTCGATCATCTCGGTCATTTGGTGGGTTAGTTTCTCAAAAATATGTTGCATCATCATTTCTCCTACTTGAGTTACGGAAATTATAATACTTTGAGTCTATTGTTGTCAAGTCTTTTGCATAAAAATATTCAATTTTATATTACGCACATTAGGAACAAAGTCCCTAATGTGGCAGGGACAGCCCAGCCGGCACTTCGTGCATCGGCTCCCAAGCTAAAAAAGCCAAGCAGTTGCCTTTTTTGACGCTTTTCACCCATACAACCCCCTGAAGCTACCCGCATCTTTCGGATGCGAGAGATTAATTCCCCTTGACGCACTTACTAGTGCAAGATGCGTAAGCGTAGATTAACTTATCCAAGAGGCGATCACCCCGATCGCCCCGCCGAAGACTCCCCCCCATACGACGAGCCATCCCAGATGCTCTTTCATCAGGGTGTGCAGCATCTCTTTAACCATCGTCGGGGTCAATTCCGCCAGACGCAATTCGACGATGGCCTCGATCGATTCGGCCAAATGGCCGCTCCCCTGATGGAGATGGACATTAAGCGCATTCATAAACGATTCGCTTTGGGAAATCTCTACGGTAGAGGCCTTGATCTTCACCAAAAACGGCTCTTTGAGTTTGGCGATCAGCGCTTCGCCCCCGAACATCCCCAGCATCCCCCCCATCGGTGATTCCATAACGCTTCGCACCAATGCGTCATACGCCGGAGTAAAATCGGTCTCCTCTATGATCGGACTCAAATCGATCGTACGCTCTTGGGAACGGACAAACGATTCGATTTTTTCGGGCGTAAAGAACTGCTCCATGATCAGATTTTTGATCGCATCGCGAATCGATTCGAACCGATCCAAAATAATCCCCGAACCGTACAAGAACGGAACCTTTTCAAACAGCATATGAATGGCCAGCTGATTCGTCACCGCTCCGGAGAGGGCAAAGAGCCCCGCGTTTCGGAGCATATCGGCTCCGCTCCCTTCCAATGCGTATGAGACTCCAACCGCCCCGAGGGCGGTGATATTCGTAACCCATCCTTTATCCATACAAAAACCTCCGTTTATTATATTAATGTTACACACATTAGGAACAAAGTCCCTAATGTGGCAGGGACTAACGTCCCTACAACCCCCTGAAGCTACCCGCATCTTTCGGATGCGGGAGATTAAACTGTTACACACATTAGGAACAAAGTCCCTAATGTGGCAGGGACAGCCCAGCCGGCACTTCGTGCATCGGCTCCTAAGCTAAAAAAGCCAAGCAGTTGGCTTTTTTAACGCTTTTCACCCATACAACCCCCTGAAGCTACCCGCATCTTTCGGATGCGGGAGATTAAGAAGGGGGATTAATAGGGGTATTATACAAAAAAGGTTACAGTTGCGAAAAATTCAGGAGCATTTATAATGGTTTTACACTCAATGTCGACACTCCTGCGCTCCGGTGATCTCCCCTCGATTTCAGGGGCCGTCTCGACCGCGCTGGAACGAAGCGATGACGCCCCTTTCTGGCAGCAGAAAACCCTCCCCTATTGCGAAGCGATTCTCAGCGTCCTCCTCCCCTTACGAAATGAAAAACTCCTCTTTACTCCCGAAGGGATTCCGCAAGAAGAACTCACAGTTGAGCTGTTCTTGCGGTGGTGCGATCTGATGAGTCTCAAAACACTCGCATTTACCCTCAGCAAAAGCAATGACGCGGGGAAACTGCTCCGGACTAAAATCGATGCAGCCGATGCAGCGCGATACCGGCCGATCGATTTGGAAAAACTGGGGAGCTATCTGAGCGGCTACAGCGTCAACCTCAGCGATGAGTGGGTCGACTTTCCGATCACGAACTACAATCTTCATCTCGGGATCACTTC
This sequence comes from Sulfuricurvum sp., assembly GCF_023229695.1. GTDB lineage: Bacteria > Campylobacterota > Campylobacteria > Campylobacterales > Sulfurimonadaceae > Sulfuricurvum. The sequence goes on along the minus strand of NZ_JALNYS010000007.1, from coordinate 45,239 downwards.
ATTGATCTCTAAAATTCTCAAAGGGGAACACTAATGGAAACCATGAAGCCTCTGAGCATCAACAGCTACCTTTCCGCTTCCGAAATCGAACGCCATTTGGAAAATGTCGAATTTATCATCATGGCAGCCCCCTCCATGATGCCCCCATCGGAACCGCAAATCCATTTCACCTTCTTTTTAAACACCTCCGACCCGATCCCCCGGGAGATACAACCGAAAATTTTGGAGAAATTCTGTCAGGAACACGGTATCAGCGGAGTCAAACACCTCCTCAGCAATCTGGAGCGCGTCGCCTTCGCTCAAACCTCCCAAGAGACCCCGATGCCCCGCCACCTCATCGATGATGCCGAGGCCAATACGATTCCCTGGAAGCTCCTGCACATCATCGATTTCGTAGGAGAATCCGACAACTTCCAAGAGGCTAAAGACGGCCTCAACGGGTGGAGTTATAGTTACAATTAAGTTTCATAATCTTAAACTACTGTTGTTATAAAAAAACAACAGGATACACGATGCACTATTTTGAACTGACATGCGTAGCATATTTGAAATCCGATCTGGATTTTCACCGGAGTTTCGAAACCCTCTCCGCTTTTATCACCTTTTCGATGATGCGCGGAGGGTTGGAGGAAACCCATACCAAAAGCGGGTATAAGCACTACGTATTCGGCGGACTCCTCCCGACGCAAAGCGATAAAACCTATAAAAAAGGTTCCACCTACCGTTTCGCCATCCGGGCTCTCGACGAAGCGTTTATCACCCTCCTCTCCAAAGCGCTGCGGCAAAACATCGACCACCCCGATCTGATCGTCGTCGAAACCGCGCATAAAAAAACAACCCCTTTTTTTATTCAAGAGCTCTACAGCGCCACCCCCGTCATCGTCACCTGCGAGGGAAGCCTCTACTGGACGATGGAGAAAAACGGCGATATCGTACAGCTCCAACGTCAGCTTCACGACAATCTGGAAAAAAAATACCAAAGCTTCTACGGTGAAGCAATCAAAGCACCCCAAAACTTCATCCAGATGATCGAAATCAAAAACCGCGTCCCCCAGAATATCAAAATTCACAAAGACGGTAAACCGGTCACCTTTTTTGGCAACAAGTTCAGAATCGTCCCCAACGAAGACCCCATCAGCCAAAAACTGGCGTTTATCGCACTGGCGTGCGGACTGGGGGAGAAAAATAGTTATGGCGGGGGGTTTTGTTTGGCTGGGGGGATGAGATGATATATGATGTATTAGAAGTTTTCAAAAAAGAGTATGAACAAAAAGGGGATAAGCTGATTTTGGATAATTATCAGCTAAAAGATGGGTTGTATGTCAAAATTAATGATAATGGAAACATCGGTTATTATATTAAATCAAGTCAAAAAGTTAAAAAAGATGGAAAAAATGAAACAGAACATTCTTTTAAAGACACTTTAAGCAATAATCAAAATCTCCTCTATGAATGGTTTAAACAAAGAGATTATTATAGTAATGTAATTGATACAGGTAAAGCATACGATGCTCCTAAAAAAACGATTCATAATAATAATTATTTAACACTTTTTATGAAGATAGAGTAGTTTTTAAATCTTGATTTTTCTCATCTTAGAACAAAGCTTTTCAATAAAGTGTTAAGTTTTAAAGAATTTGATTCAAAAAATGAGAAAAGAATTCTTGCAAGTTTTTGTCATGTTATCAAACCTTTAAGTCGAAAAAAAGACATCGTTAAGAAAATGAGACGACTTGAATATGAGCTTTTATACTTGAAAGAGTTTGCAAAAGAATATAATCCAAAAGAGTATATAAGGGTTTATTTTGATAAAAATGAGGAAATTTATAAACAAGAAAGTGCAATTTATATTGCACTTAAAATCTATAATAAAAACAAATATTCAATAGAAACGAACAAAATTATATATGGTTTATCAAATGATAATATGGGACTGAATGATAAAAAACCTTTTTTGGAACAAAAAACAAGAAAATTAACAACGCCTTTTATGATTTCCTCTGATATTGCGATGCAAAGCAAACTATTTTTTGATTGGTTAGCTTTACAGCCTTACAAGACAGATTTATTTAAAAACATATTTCTTAATAAATACTCTGATAATGGAAAAGCAATTGTTAATGATTTTGATTATCTACCACTCAAAATTAAGAAATTCAATGATTCTATCCGAATTCACAATTATCTTCAAATTCCAAATAAAGAAGATGATGAGATTCATGAGCTTTGGCAGCTCGAAAATGTAGTAGACGAAGTTTTTTACAATAGACAGTTGAAACATAACTATTTTAGAGATGATCTAAAAGTTTCCGATTTCGTATCGAAAAAATTGCAACAACTTATTTTTGAAACCAAATACGCAATGGTGAACTATTTCAAAAAATTTGATGAGAGGGAGTTTTATCAGGTTGTCAAAAAATACGGGACTGATTTTGTTATTGAACATCTACGGCAAAATCGGGAGTATAGGGCTAAAGAGAGTTTGAACCTTAAAGTTTCATTATTACATCATAAAGGAGAACAGATTATGGATATAAATTTCATGCAAAAAAAGATGATTGAAAAACTCGAAACATCCGATTATACAAATTTGGACAAAGTAGAGTTTTGCTATCTCGCGGGGCAGGTTTCGAAGTATTTGCTCACAAAAAGCAAATCGGGTAAAAAAGATGCGGACATGCTTGAACCGTTTTTGAGAGCCAAAAATGTGAAAAAACTCAAAGAAGAGATCAAATTTACATTTTTTAAATACAAACATGAAATCGGATTGAATCAGACTAAATTTAATAATGCACTATCACTTATTACCGCTTATGATGACAATGATCCATCGATTGATCAAGATGCATTTTTGGTCGGAGTGTTGTCACAAAATTTATTTTATATGAAAAAAGAAGGGGGATCGGATGAATAGAGTATATGGAGTCATCGGCATTAAAGCAAAAATGGCAAATTGGAATGCAGATTTTACGGGCAGACCGAAAAGTACAAGTAACGGTGATATTTTCGGGAGCGATAAAGCACTCAAATACCCGATGAAAAAGATGTGGGAAAATGAGGGCAAGAAAGTTCTTTTTATCAAAAGTTGGAAAGATGAAAAAGGTTCTATCGTTCCTCGAAAGCTTGAAGATCGTTATATTTTACTCTTTGGGGAAATTACAGATAAAACCCCTACCACAGAAGTGATGCAAAATCTTTTTAAAGCTACGGATGTTAAAAATTTTGGCGCTACTTTTGCTGAGAAAAAGCAAAATATCTCTATTACTGGAGCGGTACAATTCGGGCAAGGATTTAACAAATTTGATGATACCAATATTGAAATCCAAGATATTTTATCCCCGTTTGCCGATTCCACAAAAGAGGATGCCAAACAATCTACCCTCGGTACTAAAATCACCGTTGATGAAGCACACTATTTTTACGGATTCAGTATCAATCCAGCTAATTACAACGAGTATAAAACTCTTTTAGGGGATAACTTTCAAGGCTATAGTGAAGCCGATTATGCCGAGTTTAAAAAAGTGGCGTTGGTGAGTGCTACGTCATACAGCACCAACTCTAAAGTCGGATGTGAAAACGAGTTCGCGTTGTTTGTCGAGTGTAAAAATGATGAGTGTTATTTACCCGATTTGAGCGATTACATCCTATTTGATAGCCAAAACAGAAGTATTGATCTCTCACAAGTCGAAGAACTCATCAAAGACAAATACGCAAAAGTCGAAGTGTTTTACAATCCGTTTAAATTAGATGTTAAAACCTCTTTGAATCGATTTAACATCTTTACCCAAGAGTCTATCGCCTAATGAAAGCGATCAGTTTTAAGCTCAGTGGTAAAACGGCGTGTTTCCGTAAACCTGATGTCAATGTTTACACCTATTTTACCTATAACAATATCCATAAACCGGCATTATTGGGATTGTTGGGAGCGATTATCGGGCTGGGTGGATATACGCAACTGCACGATGAAAATGAACGGTTGAAAAAAGAGAAAAAACCTCTGAACGAGGGGTATCCCGAATTTTACGAAAAACTGGGGCACCTAAAAATTTCGATTACACCGCTTGCACCGAACGGCTATTTTTCGAAAAAAATCCAAACGTTTAACAACTCTGTAGGCTATGCATCGCAAGAGCAAGGGGGAAATTTAGTTGTTCGTGAACAGTGGCTGGAAAATCCGCAATGGCAGATTATGATTCTTGATGACGGTAGTGATGAATTTCAAAAAATCAGTGAGTATTTGATAAATGGAAAATCGATTTTTATCCCTTATTTAGGTAAAAATGATCATCCTGCGAAGATAGAGAATGTCGAGTATTTAGAGGGGCAAGATCCATTAGAGGGAATAAAAATTTCTTCATTATTTGATGAAAATAAACTTCAAATTTCTAAAATAGCTCCTCGCGGGGAACTTTCTTATTATTTTAAAGAAATATCTCCTATACATTTACAATCAGAGTTTCATTTTTATGAGTATGCACCTTTGGTATTTACGAATCACATTATCGAAAGCGGTGATTTCGATAATGTTTACTCATTAGGCGGTCAAAACTATGCTTTTATCTAATTTTGGAGTCGATGAGCGATTCCATGCACATACTTCAAAAACAGATGAAATACCAAGTGAAACTTTGATAAATCATTTAGATTTGACGATGGAATATTTTCATAAAATATCTACGTTGAAAAATTTGGATAGCATCATTAATAGCTTAATCCACACAATAGACACACAAAATTTTATTCTCATTAAAGAGATGTTTGAAAATGCTATCTATCTGCACGACTTAGGGAAAAAAAATCCTTGTTTTCAAGCTAAAAAGATGAAGAACCCTCTTTTTAAAGGATTTGAAGAGTGTGGAGACAGTAACCATTCTCATGGTGGGGCATTGGAATATCTTGATTATTACAAACAAAAAATTGATGCTATACAAGATGATCATACTTACTACCGATTGATTTTTATACTTTACAACTTCGCTTATCATATCGATAAACATCATGGAGCTTTGGGAAATATTGAAACCTATTTTTCAAAAACGAACCAAGAGCAGAAAAATCATCCCGATTTTAACAATATCAAAAAAAACATAGATTCATATATTGAAAATAAGTTTGAATTCTACATCCTCAATAAACTCCTTTTCTCTCTCCTCGTCTCCAGTGATTATTACGCAACGACCGAATACATGGCGGCAATAAAAACAGAGGATTTTGGACTTTTTAGTGCTGATGATAAAGAGAGATTAAAAGCAAAGTTTGATGAATATCTCTCCTCTCCTAAGTTCCAAAATCCTCAAGGTATCAATAAACTGCGAAACGATATGTTTGAAGAAGCACAAAAAAACTTACTTCAAAACCTTGCTAAAAACATCTTTTATCTCGAAGCCCCTACGGGAAGCGGAAAAACGATTACATCGATAAATCTGGCATTGCAATTACTCACTCACGATGAAAAGCTCAATAAACTCTTCTATATTTTCCCGTTCAATACATTGGTAGAACAAACCAAAAATGTGTTTGACGAGATATTTAAAGATGAACTCAAAATAGAGGTAATCAATTCGATAACACCGATAACCATCAATGAAGAAAAACAAGAAGATGAAGAGAGTAAATACCAAAAATCGTATATCAATAGACTCTTTTTTCACTCACCTGCTATCATTACTACGCATGTGAGTTTGTTTAATATTCTCTTCGGAACGTCAAAAGAGGATAATTTCCCCCTTTGGCAACTCGCCAATAGCATTATTATCCTTGATGAGATACAAAGCTACAATAACCATTTGTGGTGGTATATGGTGGAGTTTTTCGATAAATATGCCTCACACCTCAATATCAAAATTATCATTATGTCGGCAACATTGCCAAAACTCGATTTTTTCTTGGAGAAAAAAGATAATTTTGTAGCACTGATAGGGGATGAAAAAAGAAAAATCTTGTTTGGTGATGATCTATTTAAAAAAAGCGTCACGATGGATTTCTCTTTAATTGATGGTGAGATGAATATAGAGAAATTGGTTGAGATTTTACGTACACAACCGAAAGAGAAAAAAATCCTCTTTGAGTTTATCAAGAAACAGAGTGCCAGAGAGTTTTATAACACAATCAAAGATGAGTTTGATAATGTGTATGAACTGAGCGGTGATGACAATAAAGCGTACCGTCAGTACGTTATCAATAAAAGTAAAAATGAGACGTTGATTATTGTGGCGACGCAGGTCATCGAAGCGGGTGTAGATATTGATATGGATATCGGATTTAAAGATATTTCTACGATTGATAGCGAAGAGCAGTTTATGGGACGAATCAATCGAAGTTGTTTGAGAGAGGGGATTGTTTATTTTTTTGATATGGATGATGTAGGAAAAATTTACAGAGATGATAATCGTCTAGGTTTTGATTTAAAGCAAGATAAATATAAAGAAATCCTTAGCAATAAAGATTTTGGAGCATATTACAAAGAAGTTCTAGAAGTTATACAGACAAAAGGTTTACGTTACAACAACGGACTATTGTCAAATTATGATAATTTTGCAGAGTTACTAAAAAAGCTCAATTATAAAGAGATTTCAAAAACTATGATCCTTATCAACTCTCAAAACTTTACCCTCTATTTTCCATTTCAAATCGATTTATCGATCTATGAAGGCGTTAAAGAGTTTGCCCTATTGGATGAAGTGTTTTTGACCGATGGAAAACTGGACGGGCAAAAAGTTTGGGACGAATTTAAATTAATCAATACTATCGAGGGGTTTTCAAAAAGAGAGTATCAAAAATCAAAACTTAACGCTTTGATGCAATTTTTTACGTTTACTATTTTCAAAAATTATACGGGACAAAGACCGTACATTGGCGAAGAGGAACATGGCTACTATTATGTCAAAAACTATGAAGAGTTTATAACTTCTGAAGGTAAGTTTGATAGAGAACAATACAACACTATCAAAAGTTCTAATTTTTTATAAAAGAGGAACCCCCTGCAAAAAATACAACTTTTTGAGTCGAAAAAATATGCAAAAAGTCGATTGGCTTCAAATTGTAGCCAGTTGAAAATGATAGTAAGTGAATTGTCCGAAAAAAACGGACAGTTAAAAAATATAAGCAAGTAACTGCAAAATGAGAGATAGTAATATGTTGGAAAAAAAATGATCACCGGAACCCTCATCAACTACTATTTTCACTGTAAAACTCAGTGTTGGATGCACGCCAATCGTCTAAACCTCGAAGATAACTCCGAGGATGTTCGTATCGGCAAAGTATTGCACGAGATTAACGAAGAGAAATCCCAACACACTGAGATTAAAATCGATAACGTTCGGTTGGACAAGCTCACCGCCGATTATCTCGTCGAGGTGAAAAAGTCCGACTCTGACCCCGAAGCGGTCAAATGGCAGGTGCTGTTGTATCTGTATCTATTGCGTCAAAAAGGGATCGAGAAAAAAGGGAAAATCGAGTACATCGAGGCCAACCGTCAAAATCGAAAAACGCAAATCGTCGAACTGGACGAGGCAAATGAAAAGGCCCTTTTAGAGGTTGTGGAGGAGATAGAGCACCTCATCGCCCTCCCCTCTGCGCCGAGCCCTGTTTTTGAAAACAAATGCAAAAAATGTGCGTATTATGAGTATTGTTTCATATAAACGGACTAAATACTTGACAAACTTCCCTATATATGTACAATATTGGTAAATATACTTCCGTATAATGATTGGAAATAGAGAATTATGATTAAAAAAGTACTCCAAGAGCAAAATCCGCATTGGAACGGTATGTTGATCACCTATGCGCAACGAGAGAAATTTGCTACTTTGGTTCGTTATCTCCCGCTAAAACAAATCATCACCATTACGGGTATTCGACGATGCGGTAAAAGCACCCTTGCAAAAACGGCCATACATCATCTCATCGAGACGGGAGTGAATCCGAAAAATATTCTATTCGTCAATCTCGAACAACCGTTTTTTTTGGAATATCGTCACGATGCGACCTATTTGGAGACGATTTATGAGGAGTATCTCAAACTGCTGGGTCCGATGGGGAAAATCTATGTCATCTTCGATGAGATACAGTTTTTTGAAAACTGGCAGGTTTACCTAAAAAGCAAGTACGAATCAAGCGATATCAAGTTTATCATCACGGGATCAAACTCCTCGATGCTCTCGAACGATTTGGGTACGTTGCTCACGGGTCGAAGTCTCAATATCCATCTTGACACCTTCTCATTTGCAGAGTTTCTGGATTTTTACCGAATCGATTACAGTGATGAGCTCGCGCGTCTAAGCAATAAAATCGCTATACTCAGAGCCAAAGAGGAGTATCTGCGCTGGGGTGGTTTTTATGAAGTTTTTACCGTAGAAGAACCATTGGCAAAAAAAGAGCTGCTCATAAGTTATGCGAAAAATATCATCTACCGCGACATCGTCCCTCGCTATGGGATACGTAATAGCGAAAGTATCGAGAGGCTCTTTTTTTATCTCATCGGCAATGCGTGCACGATGCTCAACTACACTACGTTAGCATCTATATTTGAACTCAGTGATAAAACCATCAAAGAGTATATCCACTATTTCGAAGAGACTTTTTTAGTCAGTCGTATCGACAGATTTCACACCAAACCCAAAGAGCGAATCAAATCGATGAAAAAAATCTATGTAAAAGATAACGGCTTTTTGCAGATATTACCGAAATTTTCCGACAATTTGGGTGCGGCTCTCGAAAACGGCGTATTTAATGTTTTATGGCAAAAATATGAGTCACTCACCTATCTCAAAGATACCTATGAGATAGATTTTTATACCGATAAAACACTCTATCAAGTCTCATACGATATCCGTGACGAGAAAACGAAAAAGAGAGAGCTAAACGCTTTTGACGCTTTTAAAAAAGGGGACGAAAGCTGCAAACTTATTACCTATGAGACCGACAAAGTCTTAGGAGATGTTGAGGTCGTAAGTTTTGAGAGATTTGCATTACAGTAATCTTTAAAGAGGCAAAAATGGCAAAAAATCATACCCGGTACATCTTTTCGATGGGGGAGCTGAAACGCAAGGACAACTCCATCGCGTTTATCAACGAAAAAGGGAATTTTTACATCCCGATCGAAGATACGCGCGAACTCTACTGCATGAATGAGGTGAGTTTCAACACCAAGTTTCTGGATTTCATCGCCCGTGCGGGGATCACGATCCATCTGTTCAACTATCACGGCAACTACAGCGGTACGTTTTATCCCAAAGATCAGCTCATCAGCGGCGATCTGACGATCAAACAATCGCTCATGTATATCGAAAACCGCCTCATCATCGCCAAATCGATCGTTAACGCCATCGCGCGCAATATTCACGAAATCCTCTACCACTACTATCGCCATGACAAAAAAGAGCTTAAGCCCTATCTCGACTGGCTCAAAAGTGATGTACCGAACTTTCTGGATAAAGAGCTGCGGATCGAACAGATACTATTTATCGAGGGGCAAATTTGGAATCGGTTTTACGACAGCTTCAGCCACTTTTTACCCGAAGATTTTCTGATGAATAAACGGGTCAAACGCCCTCCCGACAATCCGATGAACGCATTGGTCAGTTTCGGCAACACGCTGCTTTATACCAAAACCATTTCGGCGATTTACAATACCCATCTCAACCAATCGATCAGCTTCCTCCACAGCCCCCGGGAAGGTCGGTTTAGCCTGAGCCTCGATCTGAGCGAAGCGTTTAAACCGATCATCGTGTTTCGAACGATTTTCGATCTCGTCGGCCGTAAAAAACTCCAGGTAACCAAACATTTTGATAAAAATCTCAACTACGCGCTTCTCAACGAGGAGGGAAAGAAAATCTTTATCGACGCATTCGAAGAGCGGCTCAACGAATCGTTCCTCCACCCCAAACTCAAACGAAAGGTTTCCTACAAACATGCGATCAAACTCGACGGATACAAACTGATCAAAACCATCGTCGAAGGGCGCGAATTTCGACCCTTTTCACTCAAGGACAAAGAGTGAAAAAGGACACCACAAACTACAACTACGTCTTTTTGTTTTACGATATCGCCGATGAATTTAGCGAAATAGGAAAATATCGCGTCGCCAAAGTATTTAAAATCTGTAAAAAGTACCTCAAACACCACCAAAAATCGATTTTTCGAGGCAATATCACCCCCTCCAATCAAATCAAAATGACCGCCCAACTCAAAAAAGTGATCGATCCGGAACTCGATTTCATCACGATTATCAAAGTCCTCCACAGCGGCAGTTTTAGCGAAGAAACACTCGGCAACACCGACAGGGAACAAGAATCAATTTTTATCTGAATTTTTCCAACCGAATCACTGGATTTTTATTCGATAAATGGCTAAAATAAAGAGTTTTAATCGTATGAAAGCTCTTTCAAATTTCATTGTTAAAATGGTTGGAAAAAGTCGTTCCAACCCCTATTTTTAGGCAATCTAAAAAAATATAATTGCCTATTTACTTTCCTTGAACCGATACATTTGTTGTATTGAAACTAGTTTATGGCTCCTTAATACGGCTTCAAGTGCCTCTTGAACCGATACATTTGTTGTATTGAAACTCGTTAGAGTATCCACCCTCAAATGCGCTTGTTCTTCTTGAACCGATACATTTGTTGTATTGAAACTAGTTTTATCAATTATTATTTTCATCAGCACACTGCCTTGAACCGATACATTTGTTGTATTGAAACGGAGATGATAACATCCCATCTAAATACGTTATTAAACTTGAACCGATACATTTGTTGTATTGAAACGACCATGACGATGAGATTATTAGAGAGCGGATGTCCTTGAACCGATACATTTGTTGTATTGAAACATTAGAAGTATGTTATAACACAGGTTACTGGCCTATCTTGAACCGATACATTTGTTGTATTGAAACAGTAGTTGGTAATACTTTCGGAACATTAATGAAAGCTTGAACCGATACATTTGTTGTATTGAAACATGACATGGCAGAAGTTGTTGGGACGATGGAAGCGGCTTGAACCGATACATTTGTTGTATTGAAACTCTTTAGCTTCAAGAAGCTTATTGACCCCGTATGCGACTTGAACCGATACATTTGTTGTATTGAAACCGTCAAGATTGAAGAAACAAAGAGGGAACGCAAATGCTTGAACCGATACATTTGTTGTATTGAAACCGCATCCCTCCAGTTCCAACCAATGGAACACGCTCTCTTGAACCGATACATTTGTTGTATTGAAACACCTTAGCAACTTTGCGTTTGTGAAACGAAATGGCTTGAACCGATACATTTGTTGTATTGAAACTTTAGAATATAGTTCATCGATGTTCCATCGTATTCTTGAACCGATACATTTGTTGTATTGAAACTTATGATGGAATTGCATACACCATCCTAGACCATCGCTTGAACCGATACATTTGTTGTATTGAAACTTTGAAGCCTTGAGCTGCTCTACGATTTTCGCAACCCTTGAACCGATACATTTGTTGTATTGAAACAATGTTGCATCGTCCGCAAACGCGTCACGTCCATCTTGAACCGATACATTTGTTGTATTGAAACTGGCTAGAACGCGATACATACACCGCATATCAATTCCTTGAACCGATACATTTGTTGTATTGAAACGCGAAAGGACATTGTTGTCGGCGGCATTTATCGGCGCTTGAACCGATACATTTGTTGTATTGAAACAAGAAGACGTGGAAGACTACACGGCATTGCGAATCTTGAACCGATACATTTGTTGTATTGAAACCTTGAAGACTTATCCACAAGCTCTGACATGGTGTACTTGAACCGATACATTTGTTGTATTGAAACAGTGATATGTCTTCTTTTGGTCTGATTGCCTTTTCTTGAACCGATACATTTGTTGTATTGAAACAAGAAGACGTGGAAGACTACACGGCATTGCGAATCTTGAACCGATACATTTGTTGTATTGAAACCTTGAAGACTTATCCACAAGCTCTGACATGGTGTACTTGAACCGATACATTTGTTGTATTGAAACGTAGGTATGCCATTACCGTTATCAGCTACATAAAAACTTGAACCGATACATTTGTTGTATTGAAACGAATTAAAGATCATGTGACGGCCTAGTTCGCCCCCGCTTGAACCGATACATTTGTTGTATTGAAACGGGTAAATGGTTGTAGCGGTATCCCATAATCCCCCCTCTTGAACCGATACATTTGTTGTATTGAAACCCCAAACGTATCGGCTATCGAAAGCTCCGTCGCCGTACTTGAACCAATACATTTGTTGTATTGAAACGAAATTAATAAACCGTTTATCAAATTATAGTCATACTTGAACCGATACATTTGTTGTATTGAAACCCCGAAGAGCAAGAAGAGATCACCAAAAACACGCCACTTGAACCGATACATTTGTTGTATTGAAACCTACAAAGCGATTGATTATTTCAACCTCTTTTATCCTTGAACCGATACATTTGTTGTATTGAAACTACATTACCCGCTTTAGTGGGGTTCCGGATACACGTCTTGAACCGATACATTTGTTGTATTGAAACGATTCGGTAATAGTTGTAAGACCGTGACCAAAGGTACTTGAACCGATACATTAGTTGTATTGAAACTGTCGCTTTTGTAAACAGTTGGACGGAAGAAGAAAACTTGAACCGATACATTTGTTGTATTGAAACATTATCTAAATTCTCTCGTCGTTGATATCCCGATTCTTGAACCGATACATTTGTTGTATTGAAACTTTCTCAGTGTATCAATACAGAAACGAAGGACTTCAACTTGAACCGATACATTTGTTGTATTGAAACGTTACCGTTTTATCGATCGATGTTGCGTAGTCACTCTTGAACCAATACATTTGTTGTATTGAAACGCCCATGAAGAAGAGGAGATTTATAGAGCCATTTTCACTTTCTACATATTATTTAACTGATGTTACGCACTCGATTCGTTTTCCGTCATCCTCGGGCTTGACCCGGGGATCCATCCCCATAAGAGAGAGCTGGATTCCCGATCGAGTCGGGAATGACGAAGCCAAAGGCAACTTTGAATGGTTAAAACCAATACTATGCGTAAGGTCAGTTATTTAATTCTTTTTTTTAACGACACATCCCCTCTATCTCTTCCACCGTTTTCGCAATCATGTACGAGAGATTTTCACATCCCTCAGAGGTGATGAGGATATCGTCTTCGATACGGATGCCGATTCCCCGGTATTTTTCCTCTACCGACTCATCGTCGGATCGGATATAGATCCCCGGTTCGACCGTCATGACCATGCCGGGCAAAAACGCCAGACTCTCTCCCGATTCATCGACGTAAGGACACGGGTCGTGGACATCCAGCCCCATCCAGTGACCGATTCCGTGCGGGGCGTATTTTTTGTGGGCTTTTGATTCGAGAAGCGTATCCAAATCTCCGTGGAGAATCCCCAGATCGATCAGGAGCTGACACAGCAGCTCCTCGCTGTAGCGTTGCAGCCAATCGCGTTTGACCCCCGGTTTCATCGCCGCGATCACTTTGAGCTGAACCTCCAGTATTTTTTCGTAGAGCTCTTTTTGCGGTTCGGTGAATTTTCCGCTGACGGGAAAAGTACGGGTGATATCGCTGGCGTAGAGTTCCCATTCGCACGCCGCGTCGATCAATACCAGATCGTCATTTCCGAGGATATCGCGGTTATCGATGTAATGGAGGGTATTCGCGTTATTTCCCACTGCGACAATGGCACCGTAAGCTTCGCAAAGCGCCCCGCGTGATTGAAACTGATAGGTCATTCGGGCCTGGAGTTCGTATTCCATCATCCCCCCCCGGCATATGCGCATCGCTTCGTGGTGCGCTTCGGCCGTGATGGCAACCGCTTTCTTGATAAGAGCGATCTCTTCCTCTGATTTGATGAGCCGCATGGATCGGATCAGGTAGGTGAGATCGTGCATCGTCCGGATATGGGACTTCACCCCGCGCGCGGCCTGAAGTGCTTTGGCCCCTTGTTTCGCTTGCGAGAGAAAATGCCCCTCATCGTACAAATCGATATACATACGGGTGTGTTCGCGTAAAATCTCCTGAATCTGCTCAGGGTAAACCGCGATATCCCGGACCTCGTCGATACCGAGTTTCTCGCTGGCCCGCGCGACCCCTAGACGCGCTCCGTTCCACAGGGCGTGTTCATCGTTGATCTCTTCGACAAAAAGGAGTGTTTTGGATTCGTGCGCCGTTTTGATTAGAACCAATACCGAGTTATCCTCATCGAATCCGCAAAGGTAGTAAAAATCGCTGTTCTGTCGGTAAGGGTATTCGGTATCGTTGGAGCGTGTTTGGGGAGAGGCTGAGGCGATAATCGCAACCCCGGCCTCCATGCGCTCAAGAAGTTTGTTTCGGCGGTTTAAAAAGTGGTTTTCATTCATGGCGTTATTGTGCCATAAATAACAAAAATCGCAAACGGTTTTCAGAGAAACATTTTCGCTATTAAGCGAAAAGCGGTCCCCTTGTTCTGGGCACTCTGCCGAAGAGAACTCAACGTTAGCGTAGCGCATCGGGATGCGTCTCGATGCGTGTTTTTTAAAAAAAACCGTTAAAAATTCCGTTCCAGAAGTTTTCGAACCTTCAGGATCGTTACGATGCGGTCGGCCTGTTTTCCGACTCCGTCGATCATGCTCTCTTCAGTAGAGATCGTCTCCGGTGCCGGTCCCACATCGCGTTTCGGAAGGCGGATCGCTTCGGTCAGACGGTCGATAACAAACCCCGCCACATCGTCCCCGTTTTTCATCACGATAAAACGGGTATCTTCAGTGTGCTTCATCACCTCCAAACCGAAACGCGAACGCAGATCGATCAGGGGGATGACCGAACCGCGCAGATTAAATACCCCCAAGATATAGGGAGGTGTTTGAGGGACCCGTGTCCATGAGATCGGTTTAATGATCTCCTGAATGCTCAGAATGGGGACCGAAAACTCTTCATCCCCGACGATAAATCCGACCAATTGAATCACTTCTTCGATTTTTGTATCGTCCCCCGCGAGAGACTTGTGCTGTTTGTTAATAATTTGTTGAAGTTTTTCGCTCATCGTTATAGCCCCTCATTAAATTTGATATTGCGTTTGACCACATTCATCAGATACTCGGGAGAGTACGGCTTGGTAATGTACTCAACCATACCCGACTCGACTCCGCGCATCCGGTCCGCTTTCCCGTTGCGTGAGGTGACGGCAATCAGCGGCATGTTTTTATACTTGTTGTATTTTTTGATCTCCGCAGCCAGCGTATATCCGTCCATTCTCGGCATCTCGATATCGATCAGCATGGCGTCAAAATTATGATCCCCTTGTTTGAGGATATTGAGCGCTTCAACACCGTCGGTCGCTTCGATCAGCGTTATCCCCAGCGGCTCTATCGATTTGCGCATAATGGTGCGGTCGGTTTTGGAGTCGTCTACAATCATGACACAATAGTCACTCGCACTATTTTTGCTGCCGGATCGGCCCTTCTTCTCATTGTTCTCTTGTCCTACCGTCGATTTGACCGATTTGGCCATCTGCATCAGCGCCGCGACATCGACGATCAGCGTTACACCGCCGTCGCCGCGAATCGTCGCTCCGGCGATCCCCTCGATCCCTTTGAGATATTCACCGAGGGATTTGATAACGATCTCCTCCTGCCCGACCAAAGAATCGACAATCAGACCGATTTTGCTCTCGGCAAGCCCAAGCACGACGACATAAGCGTGTTCGTTGTTATCAAAAACCCGCTCCACTTCGAAAATATCGCCGATATGAACCAACGATAGGACTTCATCCCGCAACCGCATGACCGAACGGCTCTCGACGGTATAGATCTCGTCTTTGCTGATACGGACCGTCTCCAAAACCGAAGCGAGAGGGATCGCATAGTACTCCTCCTGCACCCCGACCAGCAACGCCTGAATAATCGCAAGGGTGAGGGGGATTTTGAGTTTCATCGAGGTCCCCTGCCCCAGTTCGGAATCGATATCGATCATTCCGTTAAGCTTTTCGATATTGGTCTTGACGACATCCATACCGACCCCGCGTCCCGAGACGCTGGTCACTTGGGCAGCCGTCGAAAAACCGGGGCGGAAGATGAGGCCGAATGCCTCTTTTTCCGACATCATATCGGCCTCTTTTTCGGTAATAATCCCTTTTTCGACCGATTTGGATTTCAACATTTCGATATCAAGTCCCTTACCGTCATCAATGATCTGTATGACGATATGGTTCCCTTCATGATAGGCTTTGAGCCGAATCGTTCCGGTCTCCTCTTTCCCGGCCGCCAGACGTACCTGCGGCGTTTCAATACCGTGATCGCACGAATTACGGATAATGTGAACCAGCGGATCGCCGATCTCTTCCACAATCGATTTGTCGAGTTCGGTATCTTCACCGGTAATCTCAAGCTCGATTTTTTTGTTGAGCTCACGCGAAAGGTCCCGAATCATCCGGGGGAATTTGTTAAACACTTTGCCGATCGGAAGCATCCGGGTCTTCATTACCGCGATCTGCAAATCGGTGGTTACCAGAGAAACGATCGAAACGACCTGATTGAGCTCCTCCAAAAAGGCTTCCCCTTCATAGCGCTCTTCAACATCGTCATTGATCTTGATCAGACGGTTTTTCCCCAGTACCAGTTCTCCGATCAGATTCATCAGGTGGTCAAGCCGCTTAACATCGACCCGAATCGTTTGTTCTACCGCCGCACCGCCACGGTTCTCACCATCCTCTTTCGGTTCGGTTTTTCTCGGTGCGGGGGCCGCTGCAGGTTTCGGGGCAGCGGCCGGAACCGGTGGAGGAGTGGATGCCGCTACCGGAGCGGGAGCCGCTTTGGGTTCAGGGGCAGGTTGCACTTTGGGCTCCGGAACCGAGGCAGGCTGCGCGGCCGGAGCGGAAGATCCCCCTTTGGCTGCACGCTTCGCCGCATCTTCGGCTTGACGTATGGCCAACAAACGTTCGATTTCCGCTTCCACTTCCGCATCGCTGAGATTTTCGTAATCGATCTCCTCTTCAGTCTGCGGTTTACTCTCATGTTTGACGCTGCGCTTCGCCGCATCTTCAGCCTGACGTACGGCCAACAGCCGCTCGATTTCCGCTTCCACTTCCGCATCGCTCATCGCCGAATAATCCGGCTCATCATCGCTCTTCGCCGCCGCAACGACGGCGACCGGTTCAGGCTCCGGAACTTTCGGCGCTTCGGCGGGGGCACCGGTTTCACCGTTCGCCACCGCATCCAAACGTGCGACGCATCCGGAAATCTCCAATCCCGAATCTTCACCGCTGTCACGGATACGGACCAATAGCGCTTTCATCAGATCAATCGATTCTAAGATAACGTCCATAACGTTAGGCTCAATCTCCAGATCTCCGTGACGGGCCATATTGAGGAGATTCTCCATATGGTGGGTCAAATGGGTCAGTACATCAAAATTCAAAAAGGAACTGGCCCCTTTGATCGTGTGGGCAACCCGAAAAATGCGGTTCAGCAAATCCAAATCATCCGGACGTGATTCTAACTCTACGAGGTCTTGATCCAGCTGCTCTATCAGCTCAAACGACTCGATCAAAAAGTCTTGCAATATCTCTTGAAATTCATCCATCACGTTACCCCTATTGAATATGCGTGTTCACGACACGCGCGATTTCATCGTAAAATAAATTCGAATCGAACTTGACCAGATAGGCCTCTGCTCCGGCCTCTTTCCCCCGCACATCACTGAAATGGTCACTGATGGAGGAGTTAAAGACAATCGGAATCATTTTGAAACGGTTATCGGCTTTCACCTTTGCCGCGAAATGGAATCCGTCCATCAACGGCATCTCGATATCCGAAGCGATAAGGCGGAGTTTGGACGAAATCTCCGATCCGTACGTCCGGTACAAATCTTCAAGAATCTGAAGCCCCTGTTCACCGTCCGTCCCCTCGATTACCGTAAATCCCATCTCTTCGAGGGCATCGCGGATAATGCGGCGTGCCGTAGCACTGTCATCCAAAAGGAGGACATAGCCGCTGAAACTGTATTTCCCCGCTTCCAGTTTCCCGTGAGCCGGCTGATAGAGTCCCAGCTCCTGCACAACCCCTTCCAAATCCAGAATCAGTAATACCCCGTCGTTTTCAATGCGGGTGACACCGGTCACTTTGGAGCCGTCCAGCCCCCCCTCTCCGGAGATAAAGGATGCGGGTTCAATATCTTTCCAGTTGATACGGCGGATCCGCTTCGCTTCATGGACGACGAATCCGATCAGGATATTATTAAACTCCGTAATGATGATACAGGAGTTTTTACTCATCTCTTCGGGAGCGACGACCCCCATCCATTTTGCGAGATTGACAACCGGGATCACGACGCCGCGCAAATCAAAAATCCCCTCAATAAACGACGGAACACCCGGAAGTTCGGTCAGCTTCGGGAATCGGATAATCTCGCGCACTTTGGCGACGTTGATTCCGTATATCCCCTCATAAATTTCATCGCCTTCATATTTAAAAATACGAAAATCGACCAATTCCATCTCGTTGGTTCCGACTTTCAAAATTTCTGAACGTCCCTTCATTGGGGCTCCTTAGATAAGAAAACTTCTTTCAAAACCATCCTGTTTTGGGAAGATTGTACAGCATAATATCTTTCATTGCAAGCAAAAGCACCGAGGTTAAAATAGTACTGCTTCGCTCCCAGTTCAAACGAGGTGTTTTGGTGGTAATGCCCCTCGATAATCACATCCGCCGACACCGACCGCCCCTGCGGATAGCGGTTGCGAATTAGCGCCTCAAATCCTTCGATCGGGTGGCAATGGCGTTTCCCCATCATCATCGTCGTCAGCCGTTTCACGATAAATCCGCCCCCCCATTGATCGATCCGGTTCAAGATCTTCAGGATAACTCCGTTACGGATCAATGCGGTATAGAGCTCGTATCCCAAACCCATTCGGGTATCCCCGTGCGACAGGGCCACCTTCAGCTCTTTAAACGTCCCGACAAGGGGCTGCCGAGTGCGCGGTACAACCCGTATCCGGGGAAACAGCCGCCGCAAACGGAAATCGTGGTTCCCCTCCAGATAGAGTATCTCCATTGCTTCGGAGAGGAGATTCAAAAGATCGACGGCTTCACGGTTGAAAGGGTGAGTCGCATCGATATCGCCGAAAAGAAGATCGAAAATGTCCCCCATCAAAATCAGCTGAGGGGTCCGGATTTTTCCCCCTCTCAGCGCACGTAAAAAATCGAGAAAAGGGGGATTCCACGGTGCGTAATGGGCATCGGCGACCAGTATCGCCCCTTCTTGCAAACCGAAAGGTTCAGGGGACATAGGCAATTTTTGGTATCCCCATCGTCTCGTCAAGTCCCATCATGATATTGGCGTTCACCAGCGCCTGAGAACTCGCTCCGCGCATCAGGTTGTCGATCGCGCACATCGCGACGAGGGCATTTCCGTGACGTGCGGCATACACATCGGCGAAATTGGTCCCCGCCGTCATTTTGGTATGCGGCGGTGCGGTGCGGATGCGGACAAACGGTTTGGAAGCATAAAACGCCTCCATCACCTCAAGCGGATCGCATTCTGATGTGAGGGTTGCATAGACACACGCCAGCATCCCCCGCGTCATCGGCACGAGAGAGGGGACAAACGTCACCCGGATCTCCCGGGCGCACAATGACGAGGCGTGCTGCTCGATCTCCGTGGCGTGGCGGTGTTTGATAATATTGTAGCAATGGATATTGTCGTTAACATTGACGTAGTGGACCGTCGATGAGGGGGATTTCCCCGCACCCGATACCCCGGTCTTGGAATCGATAAAAATCGGGCTCTTCGTATCAATCCGATCCAGAAACGGGGCCAATGCCATCAAACTAGCCGTCACATGGCATCCCGGATTGGCAATCAATCGTGCCCCCTGCGCAACCCTACCGTGCAGCTCCGGGATCGAATAGACCGCGTGTTCCAGATTCTCTACATCCTCGTGCTCGCAATAAAACGCTTCATAATTTTCTCGGCTCAGGCGGTAGTCGGCAGAGAGATCGACCACTCTGACCCCTCTCTCCAACAACCCTTTGGCCGTATTCATCGCCGTTTTATGCGGCAGCGCCAAAAACATCAGTTCGCACGATTGTGCGGCACGCTCCAGATCCACTTTGTCGACCAAAAGATCGCACACACCGCTCAAAACGGGGTGAAGTTCGGATAAAGAGGCTCCCCCCTCCGTATTGGCGCAGTAGGTGAGATTGAAAATCGGATGCTGCAGAAGCATTTTTACGAGTTCAAGTCCCGTATAGCCGCTGACTCCGATAATTCCGACGTTAATGCGATTCAAACACGATCTCCTGATATTTCACTTCCAATACCTCAAACGATTTTTCGCCGCCGGGGAGTTTCGCCTTGAAATCATCCCCCTCTTCACGTCCCAATAGCTGTTTGGCCAGCGGAGAGTTAAAAGAGATAAGGCCGTTGGAGGGGTTGCTTTCACACCCTCCGACGATCGTATAGGTCACCTCCTGATCGGTGTCGAGATCACACAATACCACCGTAGAGCCGAAACTGATCCGGGCATGTTCAAGCTCACTCGGGTCCACAATCTGCGCCCGTGAAATCACCTCTCCCAGTTCCGCGATCCGCGCACCGATAAACGCCTGTTTTTCACGTGCGGCATGGTACTCCGAATTTTCTTTTAAATCTCCGTACTCTTTAGCCCGCTCAATTTCGACATTAACGGCAGGAAGATCAACGGTTTTAAGGGTATTCAGCTCATCGGACAGACGCTGAAACCCGAATTTGGTCATGGGTTCTTTTTGCTCCACATTACACTCCAAAAATTATTCTAAGACATTATACCAAACATGCCTTCCGATAGGATCACTTATCAATGATACTCATGTGGTTGGGGGCTTTTTTAGCCGTTTTTTTCTCGATTGAAAATACACGCTGCAATTGTTCGGCAGAGGTGATCGTCGATGAGTTTCCGACGCGGATCACGACCGAACTGACCCCTAAGAGTTTAAACTCGCGACGGGTCCCGTCACGATCTTCGGCAATAATGCACCCCTGCTCCCGGTCTTTGATATCGTAAAACTCGCGTACATCCTCGCCGAATTTCAAGATCACCCTTTCGACTTCGCCGCACACCTCTTCAAACGTTTTGGTTTTGCTCAAAGTGACTCCGAGAAAAAAATCGTCCCCGCCGATATGCCCTTTAAAATACTCCTGCGCCAAACCTTTGTGCATCAGATCGACAAACAGCAAAATCACCCGATCTCCGTTGCGAAATCCGTAATAATCGTTATAGGGCTTAAAATGGTCAAAGTCAAAATAGCACAAAACCGCCTCCGATTTTGTTTCAAACGTCCGGGCAATATACTCGTTGATCATGTAATTCCCGGGCAAGCGGCTGAGGGGATTCTCGTCGCGTGCACGGATCAGGTTGCGTTCATGGATCACTTCAATCATAACCCGTGCGCTCAGATAGCCGATGTATCGGGAGGAGACCATCACCAAAACGCCCGGTGCATTCTCACTCAGCGATAAAAGCTCGATGATCGTCTCCAACGGCATCGTTAGATCGACGATGGGGATCAGTTCAATATAGTTTTCCAAAACCGACAGATTCGAAGAGCGGTTTTGGATCAACGATCTGCCGTAAGGGGAATAGATAACCGATTTGAGCCGGTGTTCATGGATAATCCCCAGCGGATGGTAGTGTGCATCGACGACCGGGACCAAAAACATCTCCTCGTCTTGTTTTAACCGGTCCAACAGCGACTCCATCGACTCCCCGACGATGATCGGATCAAGGTATTCAAGCCGTTTCAAAATAATATTTTGATCGCTTTTGGAGCGTTTGTCCACCAGAAACTCACTCGATACATGCGGGTACTTGTGGAGAATTTGGGTAGAGTCCAGGGTGGGATACTGAATAAAATACCCCTGTACCATATGGCACCCCACCTCCTTGCAGACAACCAGTTCTTGTTCGTTTTCGATCCCCACGGCAATTACCCGGCATCCCATCAACGTCGCAAGCTGGACGATATGGCGGACAAGGAGCTTTTTTTTGGGGTCTTTATCGATCGACGTTAAAAAAAACCGATCGATCTTGATGATGTTGGGGGTGCAGTGGTAGAGAAACTTATAACCCGATTGCCCGATTCCGAAATCATCGATGGCAATACAAAATCCCTCGTCTTTATAATGGTGGATCAGTTGGGAAAAGCGGGTGCTGTGAATAATCTCGTTGCGTTCGGAAAGTTCAAAGACGATCGTTTTGCTGTCTAAACCGTGCCGCTGAAGGATTTGGGAGGTGTTCCCTTTTGAAAAATCGGCCATCTCCGAGAGACGGTTATCAATATTGTAAAAAAGCTTCAGATTCTCACATCCCGAGATCGTACGAAACCGTTCTACAACTTTTTCCCGCAGATGCACATCGAAGCGGTAGAGGATTCCATCCGCATACAGGGCATCAAAAAATGAGCCGATCGACTCATACCCGAGAGTATCGGTTCCCCGAAGGAGTGCCTCTACACCGAAAATCTCTCCGGTATGAATATCGACAATCGGCTGAAATGCGATATCCAGTACCGTTAAATAATGATGATAAAGGGGATGAAAAAGTTTCATGACTGGGAGTATAGGCCTCTTTCATCACAAAATGATTACAGCTGGGAGATCCTCCGCAGTGCCAATGAGCACATCGCCAAACCAAACGATCCCGTAACCCCCGCAAAGCTCCCCTTCTCTTTAATGCGGGGGAGTTCGGAGCTGAAGATACAGGAGAAATCCCCTTTGAAATGCCGTTTACGCAGTTCGGCACGGATTTTGGCGGCGAAAGGGTCTCCGTGGGTTTTCCAGATGGAACACACCTCGATCTTGGTCGGGTCGAGCCGTTTGGCCGAACCGACCGAACTGATGAGTTTCGGATAGCACTTTTGGATGATCGCTATCTTGGCTTTCATATCATCGATCGCATCGAGGACGATGTCGTAGGGCTCAAAATCAAACGTCTCGACCCATTCGGGGGTAATGCGCAGATGGATCGCTTCGACCTCCGGATAATGGCTTTTGAGGGCTAAAACCTTGGATTCCCCCTCATGCAGCTCCGAATGCATCTGACGGTTTTGATTCGTCTTGTCGTATACATCGAAATCGATCATCGTAATGTTGCGCACTCCGGAGCGGTACAGGCAGTCGAGGCAAAAGCTTCCGACCCCTCCGACCCCGAGCAGGAGGATTTTCGCATTCTGAAGTTTTCCGAACGCCTCTTCGCCGAAAACGAGTTTGGTACGGGTATCTCTCACAGCCACTCCTGCAGTCGCACCATCGATTCATAGGCGCTCATGTCCAGCTGAACCGGGGTCACAGAGACCATCCCTTTCTCGATCGCCTCAAAATCACACACCCCCTCTTGCTCCTCTCTGGCTTTGAACTCCAGCGGATGCAGACCGAGCCAGTAATACTCCATCCCCCTCGGATTACGGTGCAGATGGGCATCATTGGCGTAATAGCGGTATCCTGCGTAGGTGACGCACCACTCGAGTGTATCGACGCCGTAAGGGATATTGACGTTTAAAAACTCACGGTGACGCAGGGGGAATCCCCCCTCCAAAACTTTTGACGCCAATGTCCGTATCGCCGTTTTGGCCAGGGCAAAATCCCCCATCGGCTGGGTAAAGTCCATCACCTGCGAAATAGCGATCGAGGGGACACCGTGCAATACCCCCTCCATTGCGGCGGCGGCGGTACCCGAATAGGTGATGTCCTCTCCCATATTCGACCCCTTGTTGATCCCGCTGATGATCAGATCGGGTTTGCGCTCTTCGAAAATCGAATGGAGGGCCAGATAGATACAGTCACTTGGGGTGCCGTCGTCGAGTTTGTAAAAATCGTCTTCGACGCTGAAAAGCTCAAAGGACGGGTCAGCGTCAGCGAATGGCCGCATGCCGACTTTTCGGTCGAGGGGGCAACGACGGTAATCCTCCCCAATCCGTCCAATGCGTCAAGCAGGGCACGCAGTCCCGGGGATTCGTATCCGTCGTCATTACTAATCAGTATCTCTTTCATCGGTTATTCCTTGATCGTTGGGTGTAAGGGACAAAAATAAAACAGTTTTCCTCACCTCGGCGTTCGTAGGCGAGGACATAGCCGTGCTCTTTCAAAATGGCATCGACGATGTAGAGCCCCAGCCCGAAGCTGTCTTTGGTAGGGTGGTCTTTGGTAAAAGGTTCAATGTAATACGAAAGGGGTTTTTTGAGCGGTTCACCAAGATTTTTAAAAACAATTTCACTGTTTTCCATTGATATCGACATTTTTTTCTCGGGGGAATATTTGATCGCATTATCGATCAGATTTTTGATAGCCGTTACAAACAGACGATAGTCGGCAACGATTTTAATCGAAGCATCAACCTCTTGTATGACCGAATCGTATTCCACCATGGCACTGTCGATCGCCCCGTCGATAATATCGACCAGACGATACTCTTTTTTCTCAAGGTGCTGATTTCCAGAGGTGATCTCTTCGATCAGGGCAAACTCCCCGATCAGCGATTCCAGCCGCTCAAATATCCCCAAAAAACGCCCTTGCTGCTTCTCATCGGCCAACATCGTTGAAGCGATTCTCCCTTTGGCGATCGGCGTTTTGAGCTCATGCATAATATTGCGTAAAAAAAGGGTCCGCGATTCGATCAGTGAACGGATTTTATTCTGGGTCGTATCGAGTTCATTGGCGATCAAGGCGATCTCGTCATTTCCCGCGATCTTGAACGACACCCCCATATCCCCCTCTCCGAATCGGGCAATCTGTCGACGGAGGCGGCGCAGAGGTTTTAGCCGATGGATAATCAGCGCAAACGATACGATCAAAATCGACATAATCGTTCCGTAGGCGGAGAGGAGGATCACCGGACTGTACGATTCGGTTTTACGGTCTTCAAGCAATACGGCATTGTGGGAAGATTCGATCAAAAAATAGATATCTCCCCGATAATCGATCATCGTTGAGGCGATCGGACTGACAATAAGCTCGGCATAAGGGGCTTCCATCAACAAATCGCCATCAATTCCCTCTGCCGATTTCCCCTCCTCTTTTAACCTCTCTCCCCGCTCCGTAATTTTCTTATACGCATCGGCGTCAACCACTTCGTATAGGTCATACAGCGCCAGATTGGCTTCAAACATCGGCTGAGAGATCTGTTTGAGGAGATACGAATGGTAAATCTGACTGATAAGGGAGTGTTTGTTGAAAATATTGTCGATATATTTGACGCGGTTAATTTCGTACAGCTGATAAAATGTCGTACTGACACTGACAACCGTCACCGTCATGGCGAATAAAACAGTCGCGAGTACAGCATTATTTTTGAGCATCGTTAGTTTGAACGCCCAAGGAATAAAATCCCTCGGGCTGCACTGGCCGCTCTAGCACTGAAGCTAGCCCTTTTCGGGCAGAGTTTTTTTCTCATTTGAGTAACTTATAGCCGATACCGCGTATCGATTCGATAAGGGTTTTGTCTCCCAGTTTATTACGGATACGTCCCATCATGACATCAATACTCTTATTGGATGAGTCTTCGTTGATTGCCGCGACATTATGGATCAAATCTTCCCGGGAGACAACCAGCCCTTGCTTCTTAATCATGTGGGCGAGGATGCCGTATTCGGCATTGGTCAGTTCAAGAGGACGATTTTTATAACTGATCTGCATTGCGGATTCATTCAATTTGAAATCACACGCTCTCTCGGAGGCGGCGGCGGAAGCGGCATCGTATCGGCGCAGCACGGAGTGGATTCGCGCCTCCAGCTCTCTGGGGTCATACGGTTTGGGGAGGTAATCATCCGCTCCCAATTCAAGGGCATTGATCTTATCGGTCACATCCGAACGGGCCGAAGAGATGATAATCGGAATATTCTGACGTGCCCGTATCGCTTCGCATACTTCCAACCCGTCCATTCCCGGTAACGTCAAATCCAGAATAACCACATCGAATTTTTCCAGTTTAAGGATACTAAGCGCCTTGAACGGATCATCTTCGGTCGTTACCGAAAAGTCGTACAGTTCTAAAAATTCGGTCAGAATCTCGGCAAGCTCGAGATCGTCTTCAATCATTAATATTTTACTCATGCCGCTATTGTAACCCAGAGACGGTTAATACGCACCTAACTCAACCACAAGGTGAGATGGTACGCGATAAACGCCAACGAATAGGCAACGATCGTTGTAAAAGCGAAGAGATAGCCGAAGTATTTGATCCCCCCCGCTTCGCGGGTAAAGACGACCGATGCGGCGAGGCAGGGGAGATAGGTCATGATAACGACGATAAACGCAACCGCCGAGGCAAACGGAATATGGGTGTGGATCGCACGCATCAGCGAGTTGTCCGCTTCGGTCGTATCGCTTCCCAGAGAATAGAGTACCCCCATCGTCGACACCACGACCTCTTTGGCGGCCAATCCGGTCTGAAGAGCGACCGCCATCTTCCAATCAAATCCCAAAGGGGCAAACGCCGGTTCGATCGTATGTCCGATACGCCCCAGAAAGCTTTGGGAGAGCTGCTCTTCGGCCAAAGTATTTTGAAGCGTCTTAACCTCTTGTTCCGAAGAGGCTCTTTCAATCTGTTGCGCGTATTGTCTCTCTAACTCCCCGTTTTTCGGATAGGTGCTTAAAAACCATACCAGCATCGATGCGGCGGCGATAAAGCTCCCCGCTTTTTTCAGATACATCATCGTTTTCGTCAACACCGTATGCCAGATCAGTTTCCAGGAAGGGAGGCGGTATTTGGGCATCTCCATCACGAACGGCTCATCCATCCCTTTAAACGCCGTCATTTTAAGGAGTTTTGCCGCACTCAGACCGATCATCGCACCGAGAATATAAATGGCGAAGAGGGCATTGCCCGCCATTTCAGGGCCGAAAAACGCCCCCGTAAAGAGGACGTAAACGGGCAGTCTCGCACCGCAGCTCATAAACCCGATAATAAACAGCGTCAAGAGGCGATCACGATCGTTTTTCAAAATTCGCGCCGACATATAGGCGGGGATCGAACATCCGAACCCGGTCACGAGGGGGATAAACGATTGTCCGTGCAGACCGAATTTATGGAAAAATCCATCCAGCAAAAAGGCGACGCGCGACATGTACCCCGTCGATTCAAGCAAGGCGATCCCGACAAAAAGGATCACAATATTCGGGACAAACAGCACGACGGCCCCCACCCCCGAGATCACTCCGTCGACCACCAGCGACCGAACCGCTTCATTGGGGATCGTCGATCCGACGACGCCGCCGAACCATCCGAAAAAGGCATCGATCCAGACCATCGGGATAGAGCCGATCTCAAAGGTGAGCTGAAACAGCGACCACATAAAAAACAAGAAAAGGGGGATTCCGAAAAACGGATGGATCAAAACGGCATCGATTTTTTCGGTTGTCGTTTTTTGCTCAACGGCTTTCGGCTTTATCTTGACCGTTTCGGCGATAATCCCCCGATTAAAGGCCAGATACTCCTCCGCAAAAATCTCTTTGACATCCTCCGTATCGTGATGCAAAGAGATATGACGGTCCGCTTCCCGCAAAAGGGGCTGCATCTCAACCCATATCGGGTTTTCGTGCAGGGTGCGGTAGGTTTTCTTTTCTTGCTGCAAAAGGTTGATCGCGATATTGCGGTTTGATATCTTTGCTTTGAAGCGATGACGGTCCAAATAATCGGACAAAAGGGAGATCTCCTCTTCGACCGCTTCGCTAAAAATGAGTTTTTGCTCCTGAAACGGCGTTTCGTGAACGTTGATAACCGCACTCATCAACTCATCCAACCCCGTCTTCGCCGCAGCAGAGACGCGGACACACGGAAGTCCCAGAAGCTGCGAAAGATAAGGGGCGTTAATCTCAATCCCCTCCCGCTGCGCTTCATCACTCATATTGAGGGCAACCACCAGTTTTTTGCTCATCGTCATGAGTTCGGCGGTAAGCTGAAGATTTTTCTCCATATTGGTCGAATCGAGGACATTGATGATTAAATCATAACGTTCATTGCAAAGAAATTCATGCGTCACCCGCTCTTCGATGGAGTAATCGGTAAAGGCGTAAGTCCCCGGAAGATCGACGACGGTAAAATGGTACCCCTTGTATTCAAACAGCACTTCGCTCTTCTCGACCGTCACCCCGGTAAAATTCCCGACGTGCAGCCGTGCATTGCCGATCGAATTGATCAGCATACTTTTACCCACATTCGGCTGCCCTACGAGGGCGATTCTTAAATTTTTACTGTCGATTTCACACACCTGGAGATTATCGGACATCGTCTACCTCGATCAGTTCAGCTTCCTCTTTGCGCAATGCCAGACTCACATTCCCCACTTTAATCTCAAACGTACTTTTGGTCGGAGAACATTCGAGCATTTTCACCTCAGAGCCTTTCATCAATCCGAAAGAGAGGAGCCGCTGTTTCAAAGGGCCCGTCGCATTGATCTTAACAACTCGTGCCGTCCCCCCCTTACTGCAAGCGCTCAGGAGAGTCATCGTGGATTTTTCCATATTAAAATCCTTCTGTTTAAAACTTTCAAATTATTGACTGACCTTACGCACCTTGTCTAAACAAGTGCGAAAAGCTTAGTAATCTCCCACATCCGAAAGATGCGGGTAGCTTCAGGGGGGTGCAGGGGACAAATTGTCCCCGCCACTTTACGGGCTTTGCCCGGAAAGTGCGTAACATCAGTTATTAATAACAATATTCTTTACTTCTAGAAATGATATATATTATCATCTTACAGCACACTTAGCAAATGAAAAGAATTATCATTTACAAGCCATTTAACTCAATTTGTGCTCGATTGGTTATAATTGCACCTTCTATAATTCGCTTTCATCGGAGTCCCATGCCCTTTCTTTGGCGTTCAACCAGTCATTTCAATCTCGCGAATCTCGTCACAATGGCAAATATCACCTGCGGGCTTTTAGCCACCTATTTCATCACCCAAAATCAATTTATACTCGCCGTCATCCTCGCATGGATGGGGGGGGCATTCGACATCATCGACGGAAAAATCGCCCGTCGCTTCGGTCTCTCCAACGAATTCGGGATTCAGCTCGATTCGTTCGCCGATTTTCTGAGCTTCGTCCTTGTCCCCACCTTTTTTATCTTTCAGGGGGTTTATGCCCATCTCTCCGGCATCCCTCTCATCATCACCTCGATCGCGTCCATCTACTACGTTATCAGCGGTCTGCGCCGTCTTATTCAGTTTAATATTAACGCCGATGCCGGAGAAGTAGCCAAACATTTTACAGGGGTTCCGACGCCGCTGGGGGCGATTTTACTGTGGCTTGTATGGCTGGGATCGGGATTTATCGGATGGATGGGGGTGCTCGCCTTGATGATCTTCATCGGAGCGCTGCTCAACTCGAAAGTGAAGATTCCGCACCTGTAAAAGTGCTGGTTCATCCATACGCATTTTGGCGATGTCGAAAATCGACGACAACAACCACAACTTTTCCATCGTCAATAAGATAAAAAAGTCGATAATCACCGAGACGGTAGCGGTAATATCCCTCAAACTCCCCTTTGAGTTTTTTAATATTGGTTCCGAAATAGGGATTTTGACGGAGCTGCGGATAGACGATATTCGTAATTTTCGTATACAGTTTTTTCTCAATACCCGCTTTTATTTTTTCAAAGCTTTTCGTTTCAGCAATTGAAAACTCAGACAATCGTATACTCTCCGTTTTTCACCTCTTCAAATCCACGTTTAAGATTTTCTACCAACTCTTTATCCGTCATGATCTCCGCCATCTCTGCATTATCGACATATTGCGCCGATGAAAGATATTGCAATGTCGCATACTCAATAAAATTGGAAATATTTCGTCGCTCACCCGAAGCCGCAAGTGCAATCATTTGATAAACCGAGTCATCAACTCTCATCGTTACTGTTTTCACAACAGCCCCTTTTTTATTCATTATAAAACAATTGTATTCAATTTTATTCATAATGTCAATAACGGCGTAATCAAATAATCGAGAGGCTGAAACCCTTAGATTTTAAATCTTCTCGTCCAACTAAATAGGCATCAAATAGTTTATTGCATTCAATCGTCTCTTGTATGTATTTCATTCTTCTTCCCCCTCATCCATCACCGACGACGGAAGCATCTTCTTCGGCTTCAGCCCCAGTTTCCGCATCGCCTCGACGCGACGAATCAAATTCCCTTTACCTGTGGAGAGCTTGTTCATCGCCCCCTCATAGCTTTTTTGGGTACGCCCGATCTGCTCACCGATCTTCTCCATATCCTCCACAAACGCCACCAGTTTTTCGTACAGCGCTTCGGCTGAGGCGGCGATCGCTTTGGCGTTGCGCTCCTGATATTCGCTGCGCCAGATGTGCTCGATGGTCCGCAGCGTCACTAGCAATGTCGAGGGGGAGACGACGACGATGTTCTGCTCGTACGCCGTTTTGAAAAAGGTGTTGTCCTGTTCGAGGGCCAGCAAGAACGCCCCCTCGATGGGCATAAACAACAGGACAAAATCAAGGGTTCGGACACCGCTGAGCTGTTCGTAGCGTTTGGAGCTGAGTCCTTTAATATGGCCGTGGATCGAGAGGAGATGCTGTTTGAGGGCATGGGCACGCTCTTCGTCGTTTTCAGCCCGGGTAAAGGCATCATACGCGACGAGGGAGACTTTGGAGTCGATGATGATGTCTTTGTTCTGCGGCAGGTGGACGATGACGTCGGGGCGGAACTTTTTCCCCTCTTCGTCGCTGAGGGTGCTTTGGATCTCGTACTCGTGCCCCTCTCGTAGCCCCGACTCTTCGAGTATCCGCTCTAGGACGATCTCCCCCCAGTTCCCCTGGGTTTTATTCTCCCCCTTAAGTGCCTGAGTCAGATTGATCGCGTCTTCGCTGAGGCGCTCGTTGAGCGATTTGAGGCGGATAATCTCCTCTTTGATACTCTGACGCTCTTTGAGGTCGTGGACAAATCGCTCTTCGCTCTGGCGGGCGAAATGGGCAATCTGTTCGCGGAACGGTCTGAGGAGAAGGTCAAGCCCTTTGGCATGGGCTTCGTCGAATGTTTTGGCTTTTTGGTCGAATATCTGGGTTGCCAGATGTTCGAACTGCATTTTCATCTGTGTTTTGGCTTCGTCGAGGAGGCGGATTTTCTCTTCGAATGCCCTCCCCGACTCTTCGTTCCGGGTATGGAGAATCGCATAATCGCGTTCCAGTCCATGATATTCGTTTTTGAGCGATTCGAATTTCGACTGCACTTCGCGCCGTGAGGCTTGTTCCTGATTCAACGCTTCCTGCAACTGTACCGCTTGTGATTGTGACAGCGCCGCTGAGTGATGGCTCCGCATCCAAGCGGCTGTCATAATGCCGGCGGCGGCTAGAGAGATAAAAGTAGTTATTTCGTAGATCATGGCACGATTATAGCCAACCGCTCCTAAGAGACGAAATAGTTGGCATCCTGCCCTATTTTTTCTCGCTCAGCATGCTTCCCAGATACCCCAGCGATCCGACGGCACCGGCGAGGCTTTGCTGCCAGTCCGAGGGCATGAAGACCACTTTGGCATTCTCCGATTCACTCAGATTTTTGACGCTGTCGATATAGCGCTGCGCTAGGAGATAATGGGGAGCCACATCCCCGCCCGCAAGCCCTTGGGAAACAATCACCATCGCCTTGCGGTCCCCATCGGCCAGTTCCGCTTTCGCCTGCGCTTCGAGTTTGGCCGCTTCGAGTCTCCCCTGTGCGGCGAGAATCATCGACTCTTTGAGCCCTTCGGCTTCGGCGATGGCGGCACGCTTTTGACCGTCCGCGATCAAGATGGCCGCTTCGCGTTCGCGGTCTGCCGCCGCCTGACGCTCCATCGCTTCTTGCAGATTTTGACTCGGGCGAATATCCTGTACCTCCAGATTCCCCAGCGTCAATCCCCAGCCGCTGAGCGAATCGCGTATTTTTCCCGCCACTTCGGCTTTGATCACATCGCGCTGCGACAACGATTCATTCAGCGTCATTCCGCCGATCACCGCACGCAGCGTTGTCATCGTCATATTGGCGACGGCACTTTCGAAATTGCTGATCGAATACGACGCTTTCCCCGGATCGGTAACGCGGTAAAAAACCACCGCGCTGATGATGACGACGGCGTTGTCTTTGGTGATGACTTCCTGCTCACGGGTCTGCTGAATCAGCTCTTTGGTGACGATTTTATAGGCAACGATATCGATGAGAGGGATCAGCAGATGGAGCCCCGGCAGCAGCGTCGTATGGTATTTCCCCAGCCGCTCGACGACCCACTCTTCCCCCTGCGGAACAATCCGGACCATTTGCGACAATGCATAAACCACCGCCACGACCAGTACTAACGAAAAGAGAACGCTGATATCCATAATAAATCCTTTACCTTTATTTAAATTTTTTCGACAACGACCGTGTTGCCCCTGAGTTTGACGACGCGCACCTGCCCCCCCGCTTCGATCTCCCCCTCTAAAGAGAGAGCCGGCCACACCCGATTCCCCACAATCGGCTCATACAATTCCACCTCCCCCTCCGAATGCGGCGAGAGGGATCTCGTCGCTTTCCCCTCGATTCCGGTGAATTCGTTGTGGGTTCCGACCGCATTGCGTTCATCGTCGCCGATACGGTTCTTTTTAAATATGACCGCCCCGATAATCATAAAAATCGCCGCAACGACCAGCTGGGCAAACAGCGATTCGGGGGAGGCAAACGCCACCCCCGCCGCGACCAGAAACCCCACACCGGCGAATAAAGCGAAAAATGTGGGCATCATCATCTCGATCACAAAAGCGGCTACCGCCACAATCAGCCAGAAAAAATAGGACATTTTGTTACCCTTGGTGAATTTTGGATTTAAGATTACACATTTTCCCCTTATTCCCTTCTGATGTAAATTACATTATCATTCGGATATGAAAATTTCACCCAATGCCCCCTGCCCCTGTCACAGCGGCGACAAATACAAAAAATGCTGCCACCCTTATCATAAGGGGATACTCCCCTCCAATGCTCTAAAACTCATGCGCTCGCGCTACAGTGCGTTCGCCCTTTCCCTGCCCGAATACATCATGGATACGACCCATCCTAATAACGGCGATTACAGCGACGATAGAGCGGCGTGGGCCCGGAGCATCCTCGCGTTTTCGCGTACCCACGATTTTACCGGATTAAAAATTCTGGATTTTATTGACGGGGAGTCGGTCGCATATGTAACGTTTAGCGCAGTTTTGGGAGAGGGAAGTTTTATTGAAAAAAGCCGATTTTATAAGATAGACAAGAAATGGCTCTACGAAAGCGGAGAATTTCCCGAATCGTAACGATCACTCGCTGATGTTTTGCACCTTCCTTTAACAAGGGTGAAAGGGCAGTTTTTCTCCCGCATCCGGAAGATGCGGGTAGCTTCAGGGGGGTGCAGGGGACAAATTGTCCCCGCCACTTTGCGGGCTCTGCCCGTAAAGTGCGTAATATCAATTATGAAAAAGGGTGGCCGTTAATAACGAGACGAAATCCGATCTCATTGGAAATAAAATCGGGACGCGAATAGCCGCGAAACGAACTTCGTAAACACATATACCCCGTTTTATAACTTCCGCCCCGCCGAACTTTGAACGACTCCCCCTCCAGAGCGCCGATGCGGGCTGAACCGTCTTTCGGGGCCCCCATGTAGTTCGCAAAAAAGTCATCCTCGCACCACTCCCATATATTCCCCAACAAATCGTATATTCCCAGCCGATTGGGGAGTTTTTCCCCCACTACACCCGTTCTGAAATTGGAGCTGTATTCATAAATTGCGTAATCATCCAGCAGTGCTTCCGAATCGCCGAACGTAAAGCGGGTATTCCCCCCTGCTTTGGCGGCATACTCCCATTGTGCTTCACTCGGGAGCGCATAAAAACGTGTTTTCCCCTCATACCGGTTGAGGAGTTCCACAAATGCTTTGGCGTCAAACCAGCTCACCTGCTCGACCGGATGACGGTGCGAACTTGCTTCTTCCACTTTATCGTTTTTAAAATACGAAGGGTTGACGCGGGTGAGTTTAAAATATTGTTCTTGCGTTACCGGGTATTTCGAGATCCAAAAACCTCTGACCGATACCGGATGGTGCGGTGATTCGACATCGCCCCCTTCATGATACTGAGGATTCCGCCCCATGATAAACTCTCCGCCGTCAATGTAAAGGAATTCCATACCGATGGAGTTGGTAAAATTCTTAGGGGTTTCAATGACCGGTTCGATTTCAGGGACGATTTCGGGTTTCTTTTTTAAAAAGTCGAACAAACTAAACCTTTTTGCATGCTTATCGAGTTACTTGATACGCAACCATAGCAAAAAATGTTTATATTTTGCAACAAAACAACAATTTTTTTTAAACCATAATTATATTGGAGAAGATAATCCCCGTTAACCTAAATCCAACGGATGATTTTCTCCCCCTTTTTTTTTCCGGCTTGACAAGCTGCTAAACGATAGTTTATAATGTCATCAAACAAACTATATGACCTGTCTATGACATCTCACCCAAATCTCGCCGACTAAATCCACATATAATTAAGGCATTTCACGAATGAGCGAAACCTCAAAAACTCCGAAAAACAATTCAAAAAACCGTACCCATATACCGGTAGAAGGGTTTACGATCGAAGCGCTTCGAACCAAAAAACTCGAAGATCTTCTTGAAATCGCCAACTCGCTCAATATCGAAGACCCCAACGAACTTAAACGTCAAGACCTTATTTTTGAAATTCTCAAAACACAGGTTCAGCAGGGGGGATTCATCCTCTTTACGGGTATCCTGGAAATTATGCAAGACGGCTACGGCTTTTTACGTGCCGTGGACCAAAGCTTCAGCGACTCTTTGCACGACGCCTACGTCTCCAGTACCCAAATCCGCCGCTTCGCTCTTCGTAACGGGGATATCGTCACCGGTCAGGTTCGTGCGCCGAAAGATCAGGAGCGCTATTACGCCCTCCTCAAAGTCGAAGCGATCAACTATCTCCCCCCCGAAGAGTCCAAGAAACGCCCTCTCTTCGAAAACCTCACCCCTCTTTATGCGTTAGAGCAGATCAAACTCGAATACCAGCCGACCAAACTGACGGGGCGGATGATGGACCTCTTCTCCCCGATCGGAAAAGGGCAGCGCGGACTCATCGTCGCTCCTCCGCGCTCCGGTAAGACGGAATTGATGAAAGAGATCGCCCACGGGGTCACAAACAACCATCCTGAAGTGGAGCTGATGGTCTTGCTGGTCGATGAACGTCCCGAAGAGGTCACCGATATGGAGCGCTCCGTCAACGGAGAGGTTTACAGCTCTACCTTCGACGAACCGGCCAAAAACCACGTCAAAGTTGCCGAGATGGTGATTGAGCGGGCCAAACGACGCGTCGAGCTGGGCAAAGACGTCGTGATTCTCCTCGACTCGATCACCCGCCTTGCCCGTGCCTACAATACCGTTACCCCGAGTTCGGGAAAAGTCCTCTCGGGCGGGGTCGATGCCAACGCCCTGCACAAACCGAAACGGTTCTTCGGTGCCGCGCGTAACATCGAAAACGGCGGAAGCTTGACGATCATCGCCACCGCACTCGTCGATACGGGAAGCCGAATGGATGAAGTCATTTTCGAAGAGTTCAAAGGGACCGGAAACTCCGAAGTGGTCCTCAGCCGCAAAATCTCCGATCGCCGTATCTTCCCGGCGATTGATATCCTCAAATCGGGAACCCGAAAAGAGGAGCTCCTCATCGGACCGGAGATCCTCCAAAAAGTATTTGTCCTTCGCTCGATGCTGCACAAGCAAGAAGACGAAGTCGAAGCACTCCGTTTCCTCTACAACACGATGCTCAAAAGCAAGAGCAACAGCGAGTTTCTCGACAGTATGAACGAGTCGACCAAATAAGATGCGAGTCGGAGTCTTTGACAGCGGTGTCGGGGGTTTGAGCGTCGTCAAATCGTTACTCGAACACAAACTCTTCGAAGAGATCATCTATTTCGGAGATACCGCCCGCGTTCCGTACGGTGTCAAAGACCAAAATACCATTATCCGCTACTCCCTTGAAGCACTTGAATTCTTCAAAAATTTCGAAATTGATCTGCTGATCACCGCCTGCAATACCGTCAGTGCCTATGCCCTCGATGAGATGCGTCTGCACAGCGACTGTGACGTTATCGGGGTCGTCGAACCCGGAGTACTGGCGCTTAAAAATGCCGTCCCCGATACCGATGCCAATATTCTGATTCTGGGAACCAAAGCGACGGTCCGTTCACGCGCCTATGAAAAAGGGCTTGAAGAGCTGGGATACCGGCGCCACAGTGCGATCGCCACGACCCTTCTCGTCCCCATCGTCGAAGAGGGGCTCTATGAGGGAGAAGTGCTTCAAAGTGCCCTTCATCACTATTTCGGTGCTTTGGAAAAGAATCCCGACGCGATTATTTTGGGATGTACCCATTTCCCCCTCGTTGCCGAAGCCATTGACGGCTACTTTAACCAGAAAAGTGCCCTGATCCATTCGGGAGAGGCAATTGTCGAATATCTGGAACACCATTACGATTTCACCAAGCGGTTTGAAAAAACGGAACTGAAATTTTTCGCTTCCGAAAATCCCGAAGGGCTTCGCCGTACCGCCAAAGAGTGGTTGTCGCTGGATTAGAACGCCAACGGAGCAAAGCTCCGCTTGGCTACGCTGGCCGCTATGGCACTGAAGCTTGCCTCTCACGAGGCAGATAATTACCTTGGAACCAAGGAATTAAAGAAGGAGAACGAATGGCAGAACGGTCCGAAGTATTAGCGTTAAAATACCGCCCGAAACGGTTCGAAGAGCTCATCGGACAAGAGAGCATCTCCCAAACCCTTTCTCTGGCCCTCGATACGGGGCGCCTGTCGCACGCTTATCTTTTTTCAGGACTTCGCGGTTCGGGAAAAACATCGACGGCACGGATTTTTGCCAAATCACTCGTTTGTGAAAAAGGGCCGACCTCCGCTCCGTGCGATGTCTGCACCCACTGCGTCATGGCCAATGAGGGGCGCCACATCGATATCATCGAGATGGACGCCGCATCCAGCCGAAAAATCGACGATATCCGCGACCTGATTGAGCACACCAAATACCGCCCTGCCAGCGCTAGTGTCAAAATTTTTATTATCGACGAAGTGCACATGCTGACCAAAGAGGCGCACAACGCCCTCCTTAAAACACTCGAAGAACCGCCCCCTTTTGTCAAATTCATCCTCGCGACCACCGACCCGCTCAAACTGCCGCCGACCATCTTAAGCCGAACTCAGCATTTTCGGTTCAAACGGATCAGCCATCCCAATATCGTGAACCATCTCACCCATATTCTTCATCTCGAAAAGATCGATTTCCAATCCGAAGCGCTTGATATTTTGGCACGCAGCGGATCGGGAAGTTTACGAGACACCCTCACCCTTCTGGATCAGGCCATTATCTATTCCAAAGGGTTTGTTGACATTAAAACGGTTGCCGATATGCTGGGGTTACTCGATCCCCTTTATATCGATACCCTTTTTGCCGCCGTATTTGCCAAAAACCGGACGGAGCTGACGCGAATCGTCAAAGAGCTCGAAGCCTATGAGGCGGAAATGGTGGTGGATGAGCTGATCGCTTTTCTAAAAGAACGGCTCTACACCGGAGACCACCGTTTCAGCCCTTTGATTATTGAACGTTTTTTCCGTATCCTCAGTGATGCGAAATCCCTCTTTGCCATCAATGCAGACGGGGGGTTCGTCGTCAGTCTCGCCCTTTTTAAAATGATCGAGGCACTGCGTATCAAAGAGATCGATGAGATGATCGAGTCTCTTGAATCCAGAACTCCCCACACAGAAGCACCGAGAGTACCGGAGATGACCTCTCCCCCCGAATCGATTACCGTCACCCTCCGCGAACCGGCCAAATCATTATTTGAACAGTTATGCGACAAAATTTCCGACCGGAGCATAGAGCTGGAGCGCTGTTTCACGAAAAATGTCTCCTTTGTCTCCTTTGAAGGCAATACCCTCACCTGGGAGAGCTGTGCCGAGGGGGAAGATAAAGAACTCCTCAAAAACAGTTTCGGCATTATCCGCCAGTTCGTCCGCGAAATTTACGGCATTGATACCCAAATCAAATCGGGACCCTGCACCAAAAGCGCCCCGCCTGCTCTGGAAACACCCCTCCTGACCCGAGAAGAACCGCTGCCGCAAACCGCTTCCATGGTCGAAGAGTCCGAAATCGGTGTCGGAAGCTGTGTTGCAGACTGCGGCGAAACCAGCGTCAAAGAGTTTAACGGCAGCGATGTCCTTAAAGAGCCGATGGTTCAAAAAGCGGCGGAACTTTTCGAAGCGACCAAAATTACCGTTCAGTCAAAAGTTTAAAAAATTAAAAAAAATCCGATATAATAACTCATTACACATTTACGTTAAGTTATATTCATTTTATCAACAGAAGGTTAAATGATGCGGTTACAGCGATCCTTTGTGTTGCCCCTTCTCTCCCTTTCAGCCCCCCTCTGTGCTTCAGATGTGTCCCCCTGCTGTTCCGTCGATTACACCTATTTGACACTCTCTTTACTCATCCTTATCCTACTCATTATCGCCGGTATCCTCCGTACCTATGCCCTTCGCACCAGATTGACGCAGCTAAAAAATGAATTGCATAATCGTGACGATCAGGCCAAACTGACCGAAATTCTTTTTGAAAACAACAGTGATCCCATCATCATTTCGGACATTGACACGAATGAGCATGTTGTCCGCGTCAATAGCGCATTTGAAAAACTCACCGGCTACAGCAGCGATGAAATTCAGGGTAAAAAATTAAATATTCTCTACTCCGGGCATCATGACAAAGCGTACTATGAGGGGATGAAAAATGCTATCAATCTCCACGGCAGTTGGGAGGGGGAGATTGTCGACCGCCATAAAAGCGGATATCTTTTTTCCAAATGGCTTACGATACGGACACTTTTTCACGAAGACGGCCACCCCTACCGACGTATTGCCATCTTTTCCGATCTCAATGATGATCAGGAGAGCCGTCAAAAAATCTGGTATCAAGCCAACTTTGACCTTTTAACCGCGCTTCCGAATCGGAACCTGTTTATGTATCGGCTCGAAAAAGAGCTGCATGAGATTGAACGCACCCGATTGCCTCTGGCCTTGATGTTTCTCGATCTGGATAATTTCAAAGAGGTAAACGACTCCTTCGGGCACGATGAGGGGGATGTTTTGCTCCGCGAAGCGGCAAGACGGATTACCCAATGTGTCCGAAAAAACGACATTGTCTCCCGTCTGGGAGGGGATGAATTTACCATTATCCTCCCCGGAGTCAATGACGAACTGGTCATAGATAAAATTGCCGTATCCTTGCTCAGCGAACTGGCCCGTTCCTTTGATTTGCACGGCGAAAAAGCCTTTATCTCCGCCAGTGTCGGTATCGCCGTCGCTCCGACCGACGGCTTGTCGGCGGAAGTACTCCTCAAACACGCCGATCAGGCGATGTATTCGGCAAAAAAAGAGGGGAGAAATCGATACCACTATTTTACCCCCATGATGCAAGACGCCCTGCATAAACGGCATCAATTGGCCGATGAGATGCGCGAAGCGATCAAGAACGGAGAATTTGTCCTCTATTATCAACCCATTCTCCACGTAGAGAGCAAGACGATCCACAAAGCCGAAGCATTGATCCGATGGATGCGTCATGACGGTACGCTGGTCAGTCCTGCCGATTTCATCCCCCTTTCGGAAGATACCGGGATGATTGTCGAACTCGGAAAATGGATTTTTGATGAAGTCTCCACCCAACTCAAAGTGTGGCGTGAGCACTACGATCCAACGTTTCAAATTTCAATCAATATCTCTCCCGTAGAATTTCGAAGCGATTCTTCCCAATGTCTAAAACTTTCGGAGCTTATCGACAACCAGAGTCTCCCGGCAGATGCCATCGTCGTAGAAATTACCGAAATGGTTCTCATGGAACAAAGTGATGCCACCATTAAGACACTCCAAAAATTTGACCATCGGGGGATTACCCTCTCCATCGATGATTTCGGTCTGGGCCACTCCTCTCTTGCCCACCTCAAAAAATTTGATGTTACGTTTCTCAAAATTGACAAAACTTTTGTTAGAGATCTTGAAACCGATAACGACAACAGGATTTTATGCGAAGCGATTGCCATCATGGCACACCGTCTTGGGATTAAAGTGATCGCGGAAGGGGTTGAAACTGCCGCACAACGAAACTACCTTGAATCGATTCAATGCGATTATATTCAGGGGTATTATATTGCACGCCCGATGCCATCGGATGAATTTGCAAAGAGATTTTTTCACCCGATCGTCAAAACGTAAGGGGGTAGCTCAACATTACGCTGTTTTGGAGAAGCTGAAAGGGTGAAATATTCCCACAATGGTGTAAATCTAACAATTTGTATCTATTCCCCTTGTACAATATTGATTTTTCAGCTATAATCTATCCATTGAAAGATGATTTAGAGTTTCATCTTTGGCTTGCTTTTTATTGAAGACCTTTTAGTTAACAGTACGACCCGCCCTTAGAATACTCCATTTTATATTTTCGACCACTTCGGAAACGGAGTGTATTTTAAACACAAAGGGTTTACTATGGCAGACGTACTAAACGGAACCGTTAAATGGTTCAACAGCGAAAAAGGTTTTGGATTTATCCAACAAGACAACGGCGGTAAAGATGTATTCGTACACTTCCGTCAAATCAACAGCACCGGTTATGGTCGTGTTTCTCTTGACGAAGGTCAAAAAGTGACTTATACTGTTGGTCAGGGCGAAAAAGGTCCACAAGCAGAAAACGTTACAGCACTGTAACTCTCTCCTCGGGCAGAGTTTTTCTGCCCCTCTTCTCAAAACTATTTTCTTAAGACACTATCGGGTGTTTTAAATAGATATTTTACAGTACTTTTATCCCCTACGTTTAGCCATTATACGCACAAGATGCCTCTTGCGCTTTAGGATCGACATTACGATTAAAAAAGGGGACCGTATGGAAAGCAGAGAAGCTGTTTTAGAAGCACTCGCTCAAGGTAAAAAACTTACCAGCAATGTTACAGGATTGCAATATCATCTCGTGAACGGGAAATTGCATGCACGCCATGGTGAAAAAAGTGACTGGCACGAAAGTGAACTCTCATTTGATAATCCCCCCTCCTGGCTTAATCTACGGGACTAATCCCCGAATATTTCCTTTGCCTTAAACAGGCAAACCTCCCTCTCCTTCATATGAAATCCACAACAATTCTGTGCTAACCTTTTGATCGTATTATGCGCACGGAAGTAATCCCGATGATACTCTCCGGGCATTAAAATCAGCCTCTTACGAGGCATACAGAAGGATCACGATGTTTCTACACAAAAAAATCGATACGATCGAAGCGATGCCCCAAAAAGCGGGTAAAGGGGTAGCCATGAAAATGCTCCTCTCTCCGGACGAATCTCCCAATTTTGCGATGCGAAATTTCACCATTGAGAGTGGCGGGCATATGCCCCTGCACACTAACACCGTCGAACACGAACAGTACGTGATCAGCGGGCAAGCACGGGTCGTTATCGGCGATCAAAGCTTTGAGGCAGGGGCGGGAGACGTACTGCTGATCCCTGCGGGAGTACCGCACAGCTACGAAACCCTTGGCGACGAACCCTACAACTTTTTATGCCTTGTCCCTAAAACTCAGGACACGATCGAAGTATTGGCGTGCTAAATGGACGGTAGAGAACGCAAACATATCCAATCGGGTAAACGGGTCACCATCGTTTTGAAACAAGACCAGTCCACCGGGGCATTGACAGAGGGGATCGTGCGCGATATCCTGACCAAATCCCCCAATCATCCGCACGGAATCAAGGTGCGTCTCATGAGCGGTGAAGTGGGACGGGTTAAAGAGGTATTTTGAAAAAACAGATCCTTTTTGACAACGACGGCGTCCTGGTGGAGACGGAAAAATGGTATTTTGCCGCCAACGTCGAGATTTTAAAAACGATGGGGATCCATCTTGATGAAGTGCGTTATCGCGAAATCATGATCCTGGGACAAA
This sequence comes from Sulfuricurvum sp., assembly GCF_023229695.1. Classification (GTDB taxonomy): domain Bacteria; phylum Campylobacterota; class Campylobacteria; order Campylobacterales; family Sulfurimonadaceae; genus Sulfuricurvum. Next base: position 3,215 of record NZ_JALNYS010000007.1, on the reverse strand, counting down.
GCGCCTTTTTACTCGCCGAAGAGGCGGGATTTGATTCGGTCACGCTCAAGCCGGCACTTTGTGCATCGGCCGGGTTCCAAAGCTAAAAAAGCCAAGCAGTTGACTTTTTTAACGCTTTTCACCCATACAACCCCCTGAAGCTACCCGTATCTTTCGGATGCGCGAGATTAATTTCCCTTTATGTACTTGCTAGGGCAAGGTGCGTAAGATCAGTTACTCAATTAGATCTCCCCATAACGGGGGATCGGAAAACTTTCTTTTCTGAGTGTAAGTTATAAAACGGTATAACGTATCATTAAATCATTAATACTTGAAAGGAATCCTTTGTATCTACTTTTTTTCGGATACGGTTTGGCTTTTTTTTTAATGGGGTTTGCGATCTTGCTCTATCCGAAAGGGGGGAGTAGATACAAACTTGCCAAAAACATATGGCTCATCGGTGCATTCGGCATTTCGCACGGAGTCGTCGAGTGGATCGATATGTTTTTTACGATCGAGCAGAACAAACCCCTCCTGCTACAAGGGATCAGTTTGGTTCTCTTAGCCCTTTCGTACCTGTTCCTCCTCTGTTTCGGGCTTCGAATGATCAGCGAAAAACTCGAAAAACTCCCCTTCTTCACTCTTGTGGCAGCACTCTCTCCCCTACCGCTGTCTATTCTCATTCTAATTGGCCAAAGCAGTGACCCTTTTTTGTTGGGAAATATCCTCACCCGCTATTGTATCGGGATACCGGGGATTATTTTAAGTGCGTATGCCCTCTATTTACGGTTTGAATATCTGAAAAAACTCAAACTCCCGCGAATTGAAACCGCATTTAAACTGTTGATCGCTTCACTTTTGCTCTACGCGGTCGCTGCGGGGATAATCGTTCCCGATGCCCATTTTTTCCCCGCCTCAACACTGAATTACACCACCTTTGAGAACACCTTCGGTTTTCCGGTTCAGCTTCTCCGGGGAGTGATCGCTTTGGTAGCGGCCTATACCGTTCTTGAGCTGTTGAGCATATTCCGCCACGAAACCGAAACCAAGCTGCAAAAATTTGCCCATGCGATTGAAGAGAGCGACGACAACGTCGTCATTACCGACATCAACGGGATCGTGGAGTATCTGAATCCCTCCTTCGAAAAACATACCGGATATCAGCTGGAAACGGTTCGCGAACGAAAAATCAACTTTCTCCGCTCCGGCAAACATGACGATACGTTCTACGAACAGATGTGGAATACGCTCCTCTCCGGAGAGTGCTTTCGGGGGCATCTGGTTAACAAGAAAAAAAGCGGGGAGCTCTATCACGAATACAAAACGATCGTCCCGATTAAAGACCGCAATAACCATATTATCTATTTTGTCTCCACCGGAAAAGATATCACCGAATTCATCAAACTCGAAGAGCAGCTCGAAATGCTGGCCGCTACAGACAGTCTGACAGGGATATGGAATCGGATGAAATTTGACGAACAACTGAATTACGAACTCACCCGGGCGAAAAGGTATGACCATCCGCTTGGGGTTATCCTTTTTGATATCGACCACTTTAAAAATATCAATGATACCTACGGTCATCCGGAAGGGGATCATGTCTTAAAAGCGATTGCCGCAATAACCCAAAAAAGTGTCCGGGAAAGCGACCTCTTCGCCCGATGGGGAGGTGAAGAGTTTATCCTTCTACTCCCCTACACCACTCTTGAGCAGGCTTCAGCCTTCGCCGAGCGGCTGAGATTGGAAATCGAAATGTTTGATTTTGGACAAATGGGGAGCATCACCGCCAGTTTCGGCGTGAGCGCCTACTATCCGGACGATACGATCGACACAGTCATGAAACGGGTAGACGCAGCCCTTTATCATGCCAAAAACGGGGGAAGAAATCAAATTGCTTCGCTCTAGGCGAATCATTTCATGGTTCTCTCTTCCCCCCCACTTCAGCGCTTTTTTTTTAATTTGTGACATTTATGTAATATTTTACAAAAAAAGTTATACTTCATTCTCAAAAACACTAAAAATTACTCCTGACGATAAAGGAATCACGGTATGAACACCCATAATTGGACAATCGGTAAAAAAATGGTGCTACTGATCGCTTTATTGCTCGCAATACTGCTGGGCGTCGGGGCATACAGTATCATCAATGCACAACGATCCGCCAATGGTGCCAAAAAGATACTGACCGATCGACTGGTACCGGCGGTCACTATCGGTACGATCCTAGATCTCATGCATGCCAACGTTAATCAGCTGATGCTAGCCGGCATGCACGATCCCCGGCTGGAAGAGAGTACCCTGCACAACCATTCCATCCATAAACATCTGGATGAAGTGACTGCCAATATAGCGACCATTACAACGTTATGGGAGGGGTACATCTCCTCCCCCCTGACACCGGAAGAGAAAGCTCTGGCACAAGCGTTTAAAGAGAAACGGGGGAAATTTGTAAAAGAGGGGTTGATAGAAAATGCGCAGCTGCTTCACCAAAACAGATACAAAGAGGCTAATATCCACCGAATCAAAGTCGTAGCTCCTCTCTTTAAAGAAGCGTACAAGAGTGCTGAAAATCTCCTTGATTTCCAGAAAAAAGAGGGGCAAAAAGAGGTTGAACTTCAGCAGAGCAACACCGACGATCTCGTCATGATTTTACTGATCGGCGGATTGATCACTTTTATCGTCATTCTGGGTATTGCACTCTACACCATCCGCTCCATCAACCAAGCCATCACCATGAGCGTCACCACCATCCGCGACGGGGCGATGCAGATCACCTCGGCATCCGATCAAGTAGCGGCTTCCTCATCCTCATTGGCCCAAGGGGCCAGCGAACAGGCCTCCAGCGTCGAAGAGGTGAGCGCGACGTTAGAAGAGTCCACCGCGATCAATTCACAAAACGTTGACAACGCCCGTCAGGCCGATATCCTCGCGAAAAACGCCAACGATTCGGCCCGTGCCGGATATGAAAAGGGAGAACAGCTCTCCCGCTCCATGCACGCGATCACCGAATCGGCGGCAAAAATTTCCGGTATCATCAAAGCGATCGACCAGATCGCGTTTCAAACCAACCTCCTTGCCCTCAACGCAGCCGTCGAAGCGGCGCGGGCGGGGGAACACGGTCTGGGATTCGCCGTCGTCGCCGATGAAGTGCGGAACCTCGCCCAACGGGCGGCGGCAGCCGCCAAAGAGACCTCCGATATCATCGAAGAGGTGGTCGGACAGATCAAAGAAGGAAA
>NZ_JALNYS010000006.1 GCF_023229695.1 Sulfuricurvum sp. | reverse complement strand
CGGGATGGAAAGAAGAGAAGATTATCGAACGGCTAAAAGGGTATAAGGGGAAAAAACTGAACCAATACGGATTCGGAAATATGATGACCGGGCAGGCGACCAAATTGGATGAATCAGAGATGAAAAAAGTGGCCCATTATATTTCTAACCTTACTTCGCCTCAAGAGGAAGTGACGGACACTAACACTACCGAAGAGGCGGTGACCCCGGAGCAACTTGAATATAAAAAATTTATACGTGAGTATTTTATCGCAAATCCGAAATACGGAGAGATTCGACAGGCAAACCGTTTATGGGAAGAGAAAAAAATGAAAGAAAATAGTGCCAAATAAAAGAGGAGGGTGATAATTCCCCCTTCCCCGTTACATCCGTTTCGATTGGCGCTTGGGGGTAATAAAACCGGGTTCGGTCCGTTTATTTTCCAAAAAGAGGTTTTTAAGGGAGGCTGAGAGTTTTCTCCCCGGCGTTTGTGCGATATCTTCCAAAAGGGTTGTTTCAATGAGGAGAGGATCGTAACGCTGTTGCAGATAGAGATACAACAGTGCAATCTGCCGATCGAGTGATATTTTCCAGGTTGAAAGCGTTTGGGTATAAATCCACTCGCTAAAGCTATAGAATCCTTCAAATACTTTTCCCTCTTCCCAGAGCATCTTTACCGATTGGTTAAAGTTTCCGCTGTTGTAGTAGATATCCCAAAAGCGGGCGAACCGTTTCATCTTCTGGATTTGAATAAAACTGAGATCATTATTCTGGAGTATGTCATAAGGGGGGATGTCACTGTAGATCATTCCATACATCTCATCGTGTCGAGAGAGCGTGGTACCGGAGAGATTTTTAAGAATTCCGATTTGAATTTCACTGCGGGTCAGAGAACATAGGGTATCAAGATTGCGTCCGAACCCTTCCATACTCTCTCCCGGGAGTCCGACGATCAGATCGAGGTGCATATGTGTCGAGGTGCCGGTTTCCAGAAACGTTAGATTTTCAACGATTTTTTCAAGACGCAAAGGACGGTTTATCCCTTTGGCAATCACCGGATCAAGGGTTTGTATTCCGATCTCCAGCTGGAGCGATCCGGGAGGAAAAAGGGAGATTTTGGATTTGAGAAGATCCGGAAAATGGTCGGGAATTACTTCGAAATGGGCAAAATAGGGGGGCTCTTTGGAGAGGAAAAAATCGAGAATCCGATTGGCAAACGACATATTGAGGTTAAACGTACGGTCAATAAATTTAAAGCTCCGGGCACCCCGCTGCCATAAAACTTCAAAGGCTTCGAGGAGGTGCTCTAGGGGAAAGTTTCGCACTTTTTCATCGATGGAAGAGAGACAGAATTCGCATTCAAAAGGGCAACCCCGTGACGCTTCGACGTAGATATAGCGATGGGCGATATCTTCGTCGCTGTAGGCGCTGTAGGGGAGATGGATCTGTTTTAAATCGGGGAGCGGTGCGCGGATAAAACGCTCCTCAGGAGCGTTTTTGTCAAGTAAATTGCGGCACAGTTGATAAAAAACGGCTTCCCCTTCACCGCTGATGATGTAGTCGGCACGATCAAAATTGACCCGATGGGGGAGATAACCGGCTTCCGGACCTCCCAGAACAATCAGCGTGGAGGGAGAAACTTTTTTAACGACCTCGATGAGTTGCGCTGTTTCGGAAGCATTCCAGATATAGACTCCGATTCCGATGATTCGCGGAGCGTGTTCGAGTAATCGCTCGGCAATGCTTTGGATTTGTTCGTTGATTGTAAATTCGAGAATCATTGAATCTTTTTTCAATTCGTTTAAATTGGCATAAAGACAACGTAATCCAAGTGAGGTATGGACATAGCGGGCATTGAGTGTTGTAAGAATAATAGGTGTCATGGATGTCATTTGGGTATTTAAATAGATTTTATTATAGCGGAAATATCTTTGAACCGGGAGTGGGGGAAGGTTAATCGATTTTTGTGCTATTCTTATGGCACTAACTGCGGGGGGAGAAGATGCATTATATTCGTCAATTGGATTCGCTCAATTTGGAAGATATCGCTTTAGTCGGGGGAAAGAACGCGAGTTTGGGTGAAATGATCGGTTCGCTCAAATCATTGGGTGTCAAAATTCCCGAAGGATTTGCGGTAACCGCCCATGGGTATCGGGCATTTATCGAACATAACCGGTTTGAACCGCAGATTCGTGCACTACTGGAAGGAGTTGATATTACCGATATCGAATCGCTTAAAAAGTGCGGAGAAGCCATTCGTATCGTGATGCTCTCGGGAAAAATGCCCGATAGGCTCCAAGCGGAGATTGTGCAGGGATACCGTACGATGGAAGAGTTATACGCAGAGGTATCGGTCGATGTTGCGGTCCGCTCTTCGGCAACGGCAGAAGATTTGCCGGATGCAAGTTTTGCAGGACAGCAGGAGAGTTATCTCAACATCCGGGGCGAAACGATGCTGATCGAACATGTCAAACGGTGTTTCGCCTCCCTCTTTACCGATCGTGCCATCAGTTACCGTCACAGCCGTGGATATGACCATTTTAAAGTGGCCCTCTCGGTAGGGGTGCAAAAAATGGTGCGCAGTGATCTCTCCAGCAGCGGCGTAATGTTTACTATCGATACTGAAAACGGTTCGGAAAATTTGATATTGATTAATGCAATCTGGGGACTGGGTGAAAATATCGTCGGGGGTAAGGTGAACCCGGATGAATTTTATGTGTTCAAGCCGACATTGAAAGAGGGCAAGACGACCATCTTGAAACGTCAACTCGGTTCTAAAGCATTGACGATGGGATACGATGAGCGTCATCATACGATTAATGCGGCAACCCCGAAAGCGTTGCAGGAAAAATTTTCCATTAACGACGAAGAGATTGCCGTATTGGCAAAATACGCGATGATTATCGAAGAGCACTATACGCTCAAAGCGGGGGAATACCGCCCCATGGACATCGAATGGGCCAAAGACGGTCTCAGCGGAGAGATTTATATCGTACAGGCCCGTCCGGAAACGGTGCAGAGCCAAAAGCTGTTTGATAATATCTTGGAGCAGTACCGCCTTAAGGAAGAGTCTGCCGTACTCCTCAGCGGAAAAGCGATCGGGGAGAAAATCGGTTCGGGCAAAGTCAAGATCATCCGTTCGCCTCATGAAATCGAGCGGTTTAATGAAGGGGAGATATTGGTTGCCGATATCACCGATCCCGACTGGGAACCGATTATGAAAAAAGCCTCCGCCGTCATCACCAACCGTGGGGGGAGAACCTGTCATGCGGCTATTGTTGCCCGTGAGATCGGGGTGCCGGCGGTTGTCGGAACCATTAATGCGACCAATCTCCTCTACGACGGACAAGAGGTGACGGTAAGCTGTGCGGATGGGGAAAACGGGCAAATTTATGAAGGATCTCTTGAATTTGAGATCCTTCAGACCGATTTGGGGACCTTTCATTCGACCAAAACAAAACTCTATATGAATGTCGGAAATCCCGAAATCGCCTTTAAAGTGGCCAAGCTTCCCAACCACGGGGTTGGGTTGGCACGGATGGAATTTATCATTTCCCATTATGTGAATGCCCATCCGATGGCTTTGGTCGAGCTCTCTCAGGGGAAAAAAGTGGAGGATGCAAAAGGGGTTGAAAGCGCGATGCGCGGATACGATGATCCGAAAACTTTTTTTATCGACAAAATTTCCGAAGGGGTAGGGATGATCGCGGCAGCATTTTATCCCAAACCCGTTATTGTCCGAACCAGCGATTTTAAGTCGAATGAATACAAATACATGGTCGGCGGGAGTGTATATGAACGGGATGAAGAGAACCCGATGATCGGTTTTCGGGGTGCAAGCCGCTACTATTCACCCCAGTACCGCGAAGCTTTTGTCTGGGAGTGTGAAGCCCTCAAGCGCGTGCGCGATGCGATGGGACTTACCAACGTTAAAGTGATGCTCCCCTTTGTCCGTACCCCGGAAGAGGGGAGAAAAGCGATTGGGGTGATGAATGATGCGGGATTGGTGCAGGGGGAAAACGCTCTGGAAATCTATGCGATGTGCGAGATCCCCTCTAATGTTATTCTGGCGGATCAGTTTTTGGAAATATTCGACGGTTACAGTATCGGCTCAAACGATTTGACCCAGTTGACGCTGGGGGTGGATCGTGACAGCGCCTTGGTGTCGTCGGTTTTTGATGAACGTAACGATGCGGTGACGCGGATGTTGAGTATGGCGATACGTGCGTGCAAAGAGCGGGGGAAATATATCGGTATCTGCGGTCAAGCCCCCTCCGATTATCCGGAAATCACCCGGTTTCTGGTCGAAGAGGGGATTGACTCGATTTCACTCAATCCCGACTCACTCCTGAAAATGGCGCAAGTCGTCAGCGCGTTCGAAGCTAAATTATAAGGTTGTTCTGGAAAATGGAATAATATGTTCGATTAAAGCTATTATAATTATAATATAATCTTTTATTGTAAACAAATGAAAATAGTAAGGGTGCGTAGGTATGATAAAAATTATAAACAGTGAAGAGTTTTCCTATTTTTTACGAGTCCATCGAAATGAAATTATAAAAATCTGGATGAATAAAAGTGAGGTACAAAATGTACTTCATCGGCACTCTTTACCCGTGATTGAAAAAAATACCCACCTTTTTTATCAGTTTTGCGACTGTTATATCAGTGTCATAGAATGGCGCGCGACTATTTCGGAGTGCCAGATAAAAATTGATTTTTTGCAGTTGCTCAATCACTACAATGTTACGGTCGCCGATCTTTTTACCCTGATCACCAAATTGAAAAATGCGATTGAACAGATTATTTTTGAAAACGGGAACCTCTCTTTTGCCTTGCACAGTGAAATTGATTTTTTGACGTTACAAATGGCCAATGATTTGGCATCTAATTTTGAAAACATCATCAGCAGCAACCGCAATTACAAAAGTGAAAATTCGAATCTTTTGGCAGAATACAAAAAAGCGGTTGATTTAAGTAATATCGTCTCAAAAACGAATCCAAAAGGGGTTATCACCTATGTTAACGACCGGTTTTGTGAAATCTCCGGATATGTGCGCGATGAACTGATCGGCAAACCCCATAATATTATCCGTCATCCCGATATGCCAAGAGAAGCGTTTAAAGAGTTGTGGGACACCATCAAAGCAAAAAAAAGTTGGAACGGCGTGGTTACCAATATGAAAAAAGACGGGAGTCAGTATATCGTCGACACTACTGTCATACCGATATTGGATGTTGACGGAGATGTTTTGGAATACATTGCGATCCGACACGATATCACCGAATTGGAAGAGACGAAACAGCAGTTACGCAATATCAATAAAGCGATGAAGCATAAAGTGGATGAACTCTATTCGATGACCAATAGATTGGAGCAAAAAGCGTACAAAGACAATCTCACCGGAATCAATAACCGGGAAAACTTTGATGATATTTGTAGTACGGAGATGAGGCATTCAAAGCATAACGATCAACCCTTAAGCCTGATCATTTTTGATGTGGACCATTTTAAACAGGTAAATGATACCTACGGGCATCAAGCCGGCGATGATATCCTGATAGATCTGGTACATCTGATTGAAAACAACATCAAAAACGGAGATATTTTTGCACGGTGGGGGGGAGAAGAGTTTGTGATTCTGACCCCGGCAACCGATGAAGCGGGTGCTTATAATTTAGCGGAAAAGCTGAGGAAACTGGTTCAATCCCATACCTTTGCCTATGTCGGAAAAGGGTTGAGCCTGAGTTTCGGGATTGCTCAATTTACCGCTGAAGATAATAAAAGGACCCTTTTTGAAAAGGCGGACGGAGCGCTGTACGAAGCGAAAAAGAACGGCAGGAACCGGAGTGAGGTCTACCATCCATAATAAAAACTAGCTTTAGGGGATGTTCGATCAGGAAAATCTTCTACGCATCATTTTATAATGGACAAAAGCCACTATTCCAAGAGCCGTTAAGAAAACGGTAAATCGCAATGTATCCAATCCGGCAGATTTGGCTCCGATAGCAAATCCAAACAGGAGAAGGAGAAACAGTGTCGTGAAGCGGGAAAAAAGTTTGGGTGTTTTCATGAATGGGGCTTTCTTAAAAAATAGAACAACCATATCGGCACTAAAAATATTTTCTGAAGTAAAACGTGCTGTATTGTGGAGAGTAAGAACCGCTTTTCAAAACGGATTTTCAATTTTTTCCGCCTCTTTGATCGTTATTTGATCGGGTAAGTTTCTATCCCGTTTAAGGGCATCAATCGAGGCATCGATAAGGCGTTTGAGTTGTAACGCCGATTCAAGCCCGTGGCGGTCTTTGGTAGGTCCAAAGAGCCGTACAGCGAGATGCGGTCAAGACGATTTTCGACCGTCAGATTACCGATAAGGAAAGAGTCAGTTTCATTTTCGTATGCCATAAAAGGTTGCGTGGGCATGGTTAGAATATCCATTTCAAAAGAGTTTCTAGTAAATGGATTATATCCTTATTGGTAAGATTGTTGTAAGAGCTTCCATGACGTTCTTGCGGATCGGGCAAATCCATTGCCTTTTGTTTGGCGGAAGGGGTCATTTTTGGAAAGAGTTTCAGTCCCGATATCTGCTCGAGTTCAAAGATACTGACCACTTCATAATCGCCGGTCGGGGCATTGCTGACCAGATAGGCCGCTCCCCGGCCGCTTGAGGGATCGTAGATGGCTTTGTATAGTTTTGTGGGGACCAATACTCTCCCGCCGATCCGTTTGACTTGTGAACCGCTGAAAATGGGTCCGGTGATGACGTAAAGTTCCCCTTTCTGATTGGTCAGATGGCGCGTCGCGCTTTCGATGGCCGACCATATTCCCCGATTGTTTTCCCCGTTTTGGGGAATCATATTGGCAAGGGTAAAACACTCGTGCTGTGATTGTTTCGTCCCCATATCGGCTGAAGGGGCCATGTGCCCGCGATCATACCCTGATCGTGCATAATCGGAGAGTTCAGCGCGCTCATCCGCGTTTAACTGATCGTCGGGATGAAAATCGTTCGTCCGTTTGCTCTTATGGCGCAACCCTTGTTGGGTCAGATGTTCGGCGCTCCATAAGGGGGTACGGGAGATTCCGGAGTGCATGAGCGCAAAGGAGCTATAGCAGAGCTCTTTGGTTTTCGGAAGGAGTTTGGTATTGAGAATATCGGGAGCCTCATCCCCGTAATAGAGCCCGCTGCATTGTGTCGGGGCGGAAAATAATGCGGTTGAGAGCAAAAGCGATGCGATGGGTAAGAGAAATAATTTCATGGGTGAATTTTACCATTATTTTCTTGTTTCACGGCTCCTTTGAAAACGTTTTGATCATCAGTTTGATTGATATATAATAGCTATAAGATTTCACTATAGATAAGCGGACCGGAATGAAAAAAAAGATAGTCGAACGGTATGAACGAAGCGAAAATAATGAGATCATTATTAATATCTCAGCCCATAAAATAGAAGATTTGTATGATGATTTTGACAAAAAATCCCATTTTTTAAAAAAGGATTTAAACCGCCATCTGGTTGAATATATTATTGATAGCGTATCGGAGATAGACGGAGAATCGTTTTTAATTGAATTTTCTTTAGAAGAGAAATCCACGGATGAGGCAATATCAAGAGTACGTAATAGTGTGAAAAACTTTTTTCTCTATATCAAAGAGTTGAAACTTAAAAAAATGAAAGAGATGATTCGAACATCGATCATTCTTCTTTTTACGGGTCTTGTCATAGCGGGAATGTCGGTATTGATGAATGAGAATGAATGGGCAAAAGCAAGTATTCTTGGCGGGGTGATCGCCGAGGGGCTGACGGTAGCCGCATGGGTTTCCCTCTGGGAAGCTCTGGCTACCTTTTTAATCAAATGGATGCCCTATCGGAAAAAAATAAGGCTTTATCAGAAAATATCCGAATCAAAAGTGATTTTTAGTTTTGTAAATGAATCGGCAGTTTGATAATTTCCTTTTTTGTTTTCACGCGTTAAAGAGCCGTTTTGTCACAAAATCGCGGATATCTGTGATGTTACGCACTTTTCGCTCAAAGCCCGTAAAGTGGCAGGGACTGGCGTCCATACAACCCCCTAAAGCTACCCGCATCTTTCGGATGCGCGAGAATAATGCCCCATGTTGCACTTTCTAAAGCAAGGTGCGTAACATCAGATACTCTCTTCTGTAGTGGAGTAAAAAGGTCTGTTGTCATGTGTACTATCGCACTGGAACGATAAATGAATACATGAGGGTAAAAGGTTTTCCATGGCACAAACCAGCACCTCCCCGAAAGTCATACTGCTCAAAGGCAACGGAGGGATCACGGTCAATAGTGAGATGATGGAGCTACTGACGATCACCCTCGCACACGGATGCATCGGTCTGCCGCTGAAGTCGTTGTATGCTGAAAACGTCTACATCGTCGAAAACAGAGAGACATTTTGGGAGATACACAAACAGATCAAAGAGAAACCGTGCTGTTTCGTCCACGGTATCGACGGACTGGATGAAGAGGATATGAAGAAGATCAAAGCACAAAGCGTTACGTTTGTGTAGCTCTCGTGTTTTGCAAACCGCGTAGGCTGATGGTGGATTTGAAGGGTGAAGAGATTATAAAGGAAGAAAAAATTCTCAGAGTGTAAAGTCATTTTTTACATCATTATCAAAACTCAAAATTTTTACACCTTGTAATCGCTGTCTGGCACACAGTAGTGCATCAACAAAATCGATATTTTTGTTTTCAATGATGGATAATGTTTCGAAGAGGATCAGTTTGTCATCATTGACCACCCCCTCTAACGATAAAATTCGCTTGAGATCGTTGATGACCTCTTCTTTGGGAATTTTATAAAATTCGGTAAGGACAAAAAAAGCTTCCATTGCTACCGATTCGAGGATATGAATTTCAATTTCGCCTTTTTCAACCCGCTCGAAAATAGCACTGCTTTGCGCCAAATGCCCCGCGTGATCGCCGACGAGAAAACGGATGATGATGTTGGTATCAATAAGATAGACCATATTTTTCACCCATCGCTTCCATCATGGCCGATTCTTTAGCTGCTGTGAGATCAGCTGCAGCTTCTACACGATCTTTGTATTTACCTGCTAAAGAGAGTATGGAGGCGGAGGATGAAGCAGGGTAGACAATAGCGACGGTTTTGTTGCGCCGCTTATCGACGATACGGATTGCTTCGGTAAGCGTGGTCAAAATAGAGATATTTTTTTGAATCTGTCCGACACCCATGCTGATCATTTCATGCTCCTATATATGGTTATTGTGATTATTATATATAAATAGTGGGTGGTGTGTCAAGAGGAGGGATGTTACGCACTTTTAGCTCATAGCCCGTAAAGTGGCGGGACGGCCCAGCCGGCACTTCGTGCATCGGCTCCTAAGCTAAAAAAGCCAAGCAGTTGGCTTTTTTGACGCTTTTCACCCCTGAAGCTACCCGCATCTGTCCGATGCGGGAGATTACTAACCTTTTCGCACGTGTTTAGACAAGCTGCGTAAGGTCAGTTATTTCAGAGAAACATCCCTTCGGGAGTCAGCCCCCTTTTTTTCTCTTCCCATATGAGAGAGTGGAACGATGAAAAAATCTACCTGTTCAATCGGTATCTCTTTTTTTGCCATCATGTCAAATACCCCTTCGATCTCTTGTTCTTTGACTCCGTTGTCCTGACCGATATATCCAACAGGCGTAGTTGTTTCGGCTAAATAGTATTTTTTACCCTCAACGCTCACATAAGAAGCGGGAGCGGTAATCTCTTTTTCGTTTGCAATATGAATACCAATGAATCCATGATCTTTTGTAGTAATTAAAAGACATGGGTATTGTTTTTGTAAAAGCAACGTAGCCAGTAAAAATGATTTTTCGTCACAATCACCGCCATTTTGATTGATCACATCTGATGGGTTGCGATTGGTGGAGCTCTCTTTGTAGGGGATTTTAAGAACATACTGATATGCTCGATCAACCTCGCAATACGGATTACCGTTGCACCCTTTTGTCAGCATATCTACAAAAGGCTTCATTTCATTATGCTGATACACATCGTATTTGTAAAACCGGTTGTGTATTTTGACCATTCCCTTTCGTTTACAATACTCGGCATCTGTCTCAGGAGGAACATTGGCTTTTGCATATATCGTATAGCCAATCAATGCTGCGATGCTATACAAGGCGATACGAGAAAAAAGACGTTTAATCACCTCCACACCCTCCGCCATCACAGCTTGAATCTCCTCCACAGCCGCTGGAACAACCACTGCTGCATCCGATATGACCGGCACAATACCCATCACCGTATGCGGGAGATGTGGGGTCGTTGCAATCGAGAACATAGTGATAGCCATCAGGGATCATGAGGAGAGCATCGATGGCAAAGATCATCGGTAGACGATCCGGTTTTTTAGGATCGATCTTTTCGTTGACGCAGGCGATTCTCCACGCCCTTTTTATCCCCTCTTGTGCCAGTGTAGGGGTTTTCATAACTTCGGTCGGGGTATGGTGCAAAAAGCGTCCCAGTCCACGATCACAAAACTCTTTGTAGGAGCGGGTAAAGAGGATAAACTCATGCCATGCGACATCAACAACCTGTGAGGGCATGGAGACCATGGTTTTACCTGCACGATGGGTCATAAAAAAATACTCACGTAGGGTATCGAAAACCAAAGTGATATTGTCATCATTTAGATGTGGGTAGCGTGAGAGAAGTTTTTTACGCAATGCGGGATGAAAGCGATAGGTTTCGAGATATTTCAGACGAGAGATTTTAGTAGAGTAGTTATAGATCAAAAGCGCGACACTGAGTAGCACGAGAGCGATGATGATTTTTTCCATCGATAGGTCTTTTTAATAATTATAGCGTGTTTAGATTGTGATTGAATGAGCTGTATTGTGTATGAGGTATTCCCACTGGGGAGAGAACGTGTGAGGAAATTAGAACAGATAATGCAATGTATAAAGTCATGATAGTAGCTAAGTTCCAAGGAGCGATTTATGGCAGTGTTGATCACCGACTCCTGCATCAATTGTGATGCGTGTATCGAGGAGTGTCCCGCGACGGCGATCGTAAGCGCCGATGAGTCACCTCTGCGTAATGGCGAATATACCTATGTAAAGCCCGAAAAATGTATCGAGTGTGTCGATGCCGCCGTCCCGAAATGTGCCGACGTCTGTCCGACGGAAGAGTGTATTGTCTGGGATATGCCCTATATTCCCGAATACAACGGGTATTTCGTCCACAGTGATCGCTATTCGATTCGCGAACATAAGAAAAAGGGGCTGATGTCTCCTGCAGTGAGCCCGATGCCGTGGCGTGAGGGGATCACGATAGAACAGAGAAAAGCTCATGTGAGTATCGGGCAGACGCTGAGGCTCTACAACTAGAGCGAAGGGTACTCGTTTGTTATTTCGCGATGGGCAAACAATCGTTTTTGAAAAAAGGTAGACAGATAGTAATCACCTTGGACTCCTTTTAAGCCTATTTTCCAAACATAAGAGGACTTCATTCATTAGCTTGTAGTGTATTTTTTCAACCGGAATGACATTGGATAAAAGACGGATAAATAGGTTATTAATCTCTAAATTGATTTCATAATCTATTTTTGTTTGGCCATTCATCTCGCTAAGCGTCCAAATTCCTAAACCGGAGTAAATACCGGAATATTTCATGACAAGCTTAATCGGCTCAACACTCTCAGAGAACTCACATAAAAACGGTATTCCGCCGTAGGGTCTGATTTCTATTTGGGAGCCTATAACATCTTGCATAGCATTACGTATTTTGATTTTGAGTGTCGGAGGCCACCAGAGAGGATAAGATGGTATGTCCGTAAGAACCGTCCATATTGGTCGGGCTGAAAAAGGTATCGTAATGGAATTTACGGAATGTATCTGTTTCATTGTAAATATTAGAGACCTTTCTATGATTTGGAATCATTAATCGGCTATTTTGTAATACAGTGCTTCGTCATTTTGATATGTCCTTTTCTTTTTAGAAAAGAAAAGAACGAAAAGGAAAGCACCCTCTCACCAGAACGCTGGCGGTACGCTTGTGCGACCGTGCTCTTGGTGGAGGAATTCGGAACCGTACCCAAATACTCTATGCCAAACAGTGCGAACGCGCATGTGTTCAATGACACGGATTTACTGGAGCAAGATCGGTTTGAATAATATTCAAAGTTTATTTACTATACCTTTTTGTCAGTCTGCAAAAATCGTAAAAATCACTCAGCATCAAATAGCGAAATTCGACATCTTCGAATTGTTTCATCATGATCGGTTCGCCTTGGAGGTAGAATTTCACGTCTTTTTGAAACTCTTTGGGATACTCCAGCTTTTCTGCCTGCAACGATGCGAAACAATCCAGAAAATCCAGAAAAAGATCACTTACGATCTCTTCTTGTTCTTGTGATCGGTGTGCGAGAAAATCGGCAATAGTTTCAAACCTTTCACATATATGTATCAAACAAGGATTCAAGCTTTCTCCCTACGTGCGATTGTTTGAAACGGTATACATAAAGTATTCTATGATAGTTTAAACTATTCCCGCAATCCAACACCTAGAGCCGCTCCGTTGGCAAACGTGCCGAGAGGAGCGAGCGTTTTTGCTCTTTTCAGAGAAACATCCCTACGGGAGCGCTACGCTTGTTTTGCTACTTTTCGAGTACAAAGAGAAAAGTAGAGAGAAAAAGTAGTACTTCCCTTTTGATCAGGGGTTAGAAATATTGATATTGATGATTTAAGTTTCGCCTTCATCAATTTTGACGATATTTACACCTTCGTGATAGGATGACGCGTATTTACCGCGAACACCGTTCCTGAAATCATAGCTTTGAGGAATGTCTATTTCTTCGAGTGGGATGTAAAATTTACCTTGTTCAGCGTTGGTGAAGTCGTATTCTTCTTTCATTGTTAAGCTGATCGGCTATTGAGCCATTTTTGAAACGATTTTTGGCTTTCTCCCGATGGTTTTCCGAGCAAAAGAGCTTCGATGCTGATGTCTTCGTCGATGGATTCGAAATGGATTCCCGAACCTTTACCGATAAAGCGAAAATCATTTCGTTCTGCTTCGGTAGCGTTCAGAAGTCTAGGAAACCATGCCAGCGGAACGGAAATAGTGCGCCCGTCATTCAAATCGACAGAGAGGGTGTCATCGGTAATGATGACGTTTCGCGCGGTGGGAATACTCATTTCATTCATCAAAATAGTCATGCCATGCCTCCACAAATTCTTGGTGGTGTTCTTGGACAGTTTTTAGCATTTCGGAAATCTCTTTCCGGTTGAAACCGCCACTGTTATCCAAACGGACCGGGTCGAGCCAAATTTTTGCGATTTTGTCATCGCGTTCAATATGGATATGAACCGGTTCATCCCTGTCGCCGGAATAAAAAAAGTACCGATAAGGTCCGATTTTTAAAACCGTTGGCAAAATGATCCTTTAAACGTATTGTATCAATTATAGCGCAAGTTTAAAAAGAGTGCTATTTGATTAAATGATTTTCGTGTAATGGGTAAATATTTAAAATATCCCCGCGATCCAACCCCTAGAGGAACGAGCGTTCTTGGATCGCGGTATGCTCTTTTCAGAGAAACATCCCTGCGGGAGCGCTTCGCTTGTTTTGGTATCTTTTCTCGCTAAAGAGAAAAGTAGAGAGAAAGCTTTTCTCGCTCCCAAGCTCCAGCTTGGGAGTGTATACCATTAGTCTGCATTCCCAACGAGGACGTTGGGAACGAGGGAAAAAGCCCATCACCGAAAGCATCGGTGTACGGTTTTCCGAGATTCGGACCATGTTCTTCGATCATCTCGAAGATATGGAGCATTTTTGCCAAAATCTTGGCGGGGAGGGATAGGGTATCAGTTTCAACCGTGTCGTTGAAAAATTCGATAGCCCATTTCATGAGATTATATCAAAAATGATAACTTTTGGAAAGTAACTGTAAATAGAGAGGCTTAGATTTTTCCGCATTATCAACTCCCTTTTTAGAGAGTAGTGTAATGCTTTGGTAGAATGTTTTGAAAATATATTGCAGTATGAAAGATTATTCCTTTTCTTTTTCATAAGAAAAGAACGAAAAGAAAATCGCATTGCGACAAATCGCTGGCGGTACGTTTCGCCCTGCAGCGAACGACCTTGCTCTGGGTAGCGTCGCAAGGCATTAAACTATTTAAAATATCCCCGTGATCCAACACCTAGAGCCGTTACGGAGGCAGGAGTGCCGAGAGGAACGAGCGTTCTTGGATCGCGGTATGCTCTTTTGGTACTTTTCGGCTAAACAGAAAAGTTGGGTAAGTTATTGGATTTTTCTCGCTCCCAAGCTCCAGCTTGGGAGTGTATACCATTAGTCTGCATTCCCAACGAGGACGTTGGGAACGAGGGAAAGAGAAAAGTACAGATAAAGTTTGATGACTTTTAAGTTATAGTTATCACCTGACCCGAATGGCACTTACTTAAGGGAAAAAGAGCCTAAAAAGCCTAATATATTTACTTGTTTATGTGACTCTATTTGGAAGTGAGGCTTTAGCCTCGCCATCGTGCGGGACTGAAGCCCCACTTCCGATTAAGTTTCATTTGTTTTAGTCTCCGAAATAAGGCTTAAAAGCTTAAGTAAGTGCCATTCTCACCTGACCCCTATTTTTTAGGAGAGTGGAAACGAGGGAAATTTATTTTACCCATTTTCCATTTTCTTCGATTATTTTGCATGGCTTGTCGTCTTGTGACAAATGCAGATTGCATCTCTTCAGGGCACTTTCTCTTGCAGATTCTATTGTCTCTTTACCTGCATCCCATGACCATGCTCCACCAGGAGATTGAGCAAATGCACGGTTGTTACCTGCAATCAAATACTCACTCTTGTACGCAATTTTTGCTGCATTATTTATAATGATATCATTAATGGTGTTCCCGAATAAACTGCTAGTTAAAAATATAGCAATACTCAATTTAATCATATAATACCCTCTAAATGTATGAGTTTCTAAATGATTATAGCATAAAATAAATTTTTAATGTGTGTTTTAATGATGTAGAGACTGGATTCCCGCCTTCGCGGGAATAACGGAGAGATTACAGCGCCTTCGCCATAATACGATTCAATCGAGCAATAAACCCTGCGGTATCCGCAAGCGTCTCACCCTCATACAGTTTCGCCTGATCGAGCAACACATGCGCCGCATCGTCGATGAGGTTCATGTCTGCTGAATCGCTGAGTTTTTTGATCAACTCATGGTTCGGGTTGATTTGGAGGATCGGTTTTGGAGCCGGGAAATCCCCGCCCATTTGCCCGAACTGTTTCATCATCTGTGCCATCATGTACCCTTGGTCTTCTTTATCGACTTTTAGACAGACGGCAGAGTCGGTGAGATCAAAGGTCGTTTCGACTTTGGATACGTTCTCACCCAGAGCGTTTTGGAGCTGACCTACGAAGCCCTCAAGCCCTTTAGCCTTCTCTTCGTGCTCTTTTTTCTCCTCTTCGGACTCTTCGAGTTTCGCATCGACGACGTTGACGAATTTATAGTCGTTGTACTCGGTGACCATCGGGAATACGATCGTGTCGATCTCTTCGTTTAGGACGAGTACATCGATCCCTTTGGCTTTGAAACGCTCCAGCGCCGGAGAGTTTTTGAGCATTTGGAGGGACATTTTCGCGGTGATGTAGTAGATCTCTTTTTTCTCAGCATCGACACCTTTGATGAATTCGCTGAACATAACCGGCTCGGCGGAGTTGAGGGTGTTGAGTTTGAGAAGCTCTAGGATTTTTTCACGGTTGCCCATGTCGCTGTAGAGTCCCTCTTTGAGGACGTTGCCGAACTCTTTGTAGAAGGCGTCGTATTTTTCGGTGTCGTTCTCTGCGATTTTCGCCAATTCGCCCAACACTTTTTTGACCGATGCGTTTTTGATCTTCGCCATAACGCGGTTGCTCTGGAGGATTTCGCGGCTGACGTTCAACGGCAGGTCGGCAGAGTCGATCACCCCGCGTAGGAAACGCATATAGGTCGGCATCAACTCTTTTTCATCGTCGGTGATGAAGACACGGTTGATGTAGAGCTTGATACCGCTTTGGTAATCGACGCGGTAGAGGTCCATTGGCGCTTTAGCCGGGACGTAGAAGAGGGTGGTGTATTCTAATGTTCCCTCCGCTTTGTTGTGCATCCAGAGTAACGGTTCGCTGGAGTCGTGGGCGATGTTGGAGTAGAAATCTTTGTACTCTTCGTCGCTAATCTCTGATTTTGAGATCGTCCAGAGGGCGTTGGCTTTGTTGATCTGTTTGTTTACGGTCTCGTTGTGCCCTTTTTCTTCCCCTTCAGCCGGTGCTACCCACTCCTCTTTGTCCATGAAGATCGGGAAGGGGATGTGGTTGGAGTATTTTTTGATGATACTCTCGATGCGGTGCGTCTCCAAAAACTCGCTCTCATCGTCTTTGAGGTGCATGATGATGCTGGTACCGTGGCTGGCGCGCTCTGCAGGCTCGATATCGTATTCAGACCCTGCCATTGAGCTCCATTTGTAGGCTTGCTCTTCTCCGGCTTTGCGGCTGATCACTTCGACACGGTCGGCTACCATAAATGAGGCGTAGAAACCGACACCGAACTGACCGATCAGGTTGGAGTCTTTTTTCTGATCGCCGGAGAGTTTTTCGAGGAACGCTTTGGTCCCAGATTTTGCGATGGTTCCGAGGTTTTCGACCAAATCGGTTTCGTTCATTCCGATACCGCTGTCGGCTATCGTGAGGGTTTTTGCCTCTTTATCGATGATGATGTCGATGCGGGGAGAGAAATCCACCCCTTTGTAGGCTTCGTCGGTGAGGACGAGCATGTTGAGTTTGTCGAGTGCGTCGGAGCTGTTGGAGACGAGCTCGCGAACGAAAATCTCTTTGTTCGAATACAGAGAGTGGATCATAAGATGTAAGATTTGTGAGACTTCAGTCTGGAACTGATGTTTTGCCATGAAGCTATCCTTTTAGGTTAAATTTTGAGCTGTGATTGTAACGAAATAGTATTAATAATGCAAGAAGTATCAAGTATGTTTAGTCATAATCACTAAACTTACTTGAATAATCAATAAGAAATGCGTGTCAGATAAAGGCCGTTATGGGGTGCGGTATCGGTGCTGTGGCGTTTGACTCGGCCCAGCTGTTCGATGAGCTGCTCTTTGGTTGATTTCCCTTCGCTTATGCGCAGGAGAAAACCGACCATCAGGCGGATTTGGGAGCGTAGGAAGCTGTTGGCTTTGAAAACGATGATAAAGTGCCCTTGATAGGAGTAGGCATAAGCCCGATGTATGATACGGGTGTGGTGTTTGACGTCGGAGCCGCTTTTTTTGAAATAATCGAAATCGTGAATCCCCTCAAATGCGCCGATCGCATCGACAATCGCTTCACGGTTCAGCTTGGGTACAAAGGTGACAAAATCGGCTTCAAACGGGTTGGGGATCCCTTCGCGGATGACGTAGCGGTAGGTACGCTGTTTTGCACTGAAACGGGCATGAAACTGCGGATCGGCAATCTCGATCCGGTTGATCCGCAAAGCGGTGGGGAGCTGGAGGTTGAGCATCTCTTTGAGACGGGTCGTATTGTCCCAAAAATCAGGGACGTCAAGGTGAAAAATCTGATGGGTCGCATGGACGCCGCGATCGGTTCTCCCCGAAGCGACCGGGGAAGCGTCGATCTGGAGCCGTTTGAGGGCGATCATCAGAGTGCCGATGACGGTCTGGGGTGTCGTGGCTTGCTGCTGGGAACCCATAAAGGCTGCGCCGTTGTAAGCGGCGGTGATCTTGAGGCGGATCAAAACCGTCTCCCTACCAGGCGGTTGTAAAAGAGATAGGTGATAATGAGCCACAAGAGGGTAACGACCCAGATCGTGTGAAATCCGATCGACTGCTGGAGGATGATCGAGGAGGCGTAAAAAACGATGATCGAGGTGAAGATCCACAGATAGATCCAGCGGTTCTGATGGCGTGCGTGGACCACTCCCAGCGCGACGATCAAAAAGACCGAGATGAGGGGGAAGAGGCTCAGGAGGGAGTTGACCACGAGACGCTGATCTTTTCGTTCGCGCAGTTCGTTGTTGGTCCAGTAATCATACGTGTCGCGGTAGACGATCATGTCGGCACTGAGGACGTCGTTGATGTAGGCTGTTTTGAAATTCATCTGTTTGTAGAGGTCGTCATTGTAGCTGTAGCTCTCACCGTCGGTAAGACGGAGTTTCAGCACCCCTGCGTCGTTGATGAGATCGGCTTGTTTGGCGATGATGAGGATCTCCTCTTTCATCGATTTGTTGAAGAGGGCGACATCACTGAAATTTCGGTTGTCGGGGCCGTTTTTGTTGACAAAAAGCATCCAGTCGCCGAAATGGTGGCCGAATTCGGACGCGGTGAGGTTAAATTTGGCTTCGGCCCTTTTTTGGTCGACGAAATTGCTGGAGATGATTTTGATGTAGGGGGTGACGACCAAAAAATCGATAAACAAAAAGAGCGAGAGGATAAATGCCGGTTTGAAAAGGGTCCGGACGATGTACAAAGGGGAGATGCCCAGCGAAAAGACGACAATCATCTCGTTATCGTTAGAGAGGCGGTAGAGGGTGAGTGCCGATCCGATGACAAACGCGATAGGGAGGGTATAGAAGAAAAGTTCGGGCAATACGAACAAGTAGAGCTCCCCCATCTCCGCAATCGTGAGCTGGATCACCGAGGTGTAGGTGGCCAGTTTGATCATAAAAATGACCGAGGCAATGGCAAACAGCGGCAAAAAAATCGAATAAAAGAGGATCGATAAATTTGAGAGGAGATAGCTGCGCAATTTATCCATACAGCCCCGCCATATAGGTACTGACATAGGTGTCGAACATCAAAACGATCCATGTCGCCATTGCCAAAAAGGGGATAAAGGGGAGCTGTTTGGAATCTTCGCTCTCATCCTGGGTCAGGAGAAGGGCCGGAAGGGCCAGAAGGGCGGAGAGAAAAATGGCCGCCAACGCCAGCTGTACCCCAAGCAATGCCCCCATCGTTGCGGCGATCATAATATCGGCCTCACCCATCGCCTCTTTTTTGAGAAAATAGGAGAGGTAAAAGCGCAGCAGGGTGAATCCTCCGGCAAAAAGGAGGGCGTGGGTGAAGTTATAGCCGAGCTGTACGAGCGAGCCTGCCCCCGCAACGGCGAGGGTGAGGGCGAGGAGATTGAGACTGTCGGGGACCATTTTGTATCGAAAATCGATCACCGAGAGGGCCAGAAGCATCTCAAAGACGAGGGCTGTGGTGAGGGCTTGAAACGATATGCCCAGTTTGAGGGTACTGAAGAGAAAAATCAATCCGCTAAGGGCTTCGATAACCGGATACTGGGATGAAATTTTCGCACCGCAAAAACTGCATTTTCCCCGCAAAAAGAGCCATGAAAAGAGGGGGATATTGTGCCAAACCCGCAAAGGGGTATTGCAGCTCATGCAGTGTGAAGCGGGAAAAGAGATGCTCTCCTCTTTCGGAATCCGAAGGATCAGCACATTCAGAAACGATCCGACCGCCGTCCCCAGCAGGGTGATAAAAATAAGTTCGATCACTGTAAACCTCCGAAACGTCTTTCGACGCCTTTGAATTTTTCGATAATCGCTATCAGCTCCTCTTCGACAAAATCGGGCCAGAGGGTATCGGTAAAAAAGAGCTCCGCATAGGCCGATTGCCACAAGAGAAAATTGGAGAGGCGGTAATCGCCTCCGGTACGGATCAGCAAGTCGACGTCATGGCGGCTATCGAGGGCGTCGCCCAGCGATTCTACCGTGATGGGAAGCGAATCGCGGTTCAGACGTTCGGCTGCCCGGGCGATCTCATCGCGTCCGCCGTAGTTGAGAGCGAGGCTTTGGATCAGTCCGGTGCAATGAGAGGTTGCTTTTTCGACGCGGGTGATGGTTTTGCGCAGCGAAGCCGAAAAAGGGGAGAGATCGCCGATCGGTTCAAAACGGACATTCTCTTCAAGATAGATGGGGAGCTCTTTTTTGAGGTAGCGTTCGAGCAGTTTCATCAGAAACTCCACTTCGAGTCGGGGGCGCTTCCAGTTTTCGGTACTGAAGGCATAAAGGGTGAGCCGTTTGATTTCGGGATGATTGGAGCAAAAGGTGGTAATGGTACGAACCGTTTCGGCCCCCTTTTCATGCCCTTTAGTACGGTTTAACCCGCGCAAGGAGGCCCATCGGCCGTTGCCGTCCATGATGATGGCGATATGGGTGGGTAGATTGCTCATAAAGACTCGGCTTGTTGTAAAATTTTTTCGGCAAGGTCAAATTTACTATGGCGGCCCAAATCGATCTCCTTCTCTTTGCTGATAAATATAATGCTATTCTCTTCTCCGCCAAAGCTTTTGGCATCGTCAAGAAAATTGTAACAAACCGCATCGACCTCTTTTTGCGTCAAAAGGGCTCTGGCGTTATTGAGCCCCTCTTCGCTATCCATTTCCGCTTTAAAAGCGATGGTGGTAACACCCTCCCGATCCTTGGAAAGCGTGCTTAAAATATCCGATGTCTGTTGGAGTTCAATTTGCCAATTCTCCCCTAACATCGATTTTTTAAGCTTCCCTTGTTGCGGAAACTTGGGGGTAAAGTCGGCTACAGCGGCGACCATAAACAAAAAGGGGCGTTTTTGTATCAGTTTGATCGCTTCGGTCGTGTTCAGTGAGGCTTTGCTCATCTTCCCTTTTTTGGCGACACGAAGTGCATCTTGGGTATATTCCAACATCTCTTTGGCATCATCTACGTCGATTGTATAAATGCTTTTCGGAAGCCCAACGTTGCCTTTGGTGGTGATGTAGCATACATCCGCCCCTTTGAGGTAGAGGGAGAGGGCAATGGCTTTTGCCATTTTTCCCGAAGAGAAGTTGGAGATATAACGCACTTCATCTATTTTTTCCCGTGTCCCGCCGCCGGTGATCACCACACGTCTGTCTTCCCAAAATGGGTCTTTGAGCACTATTCTTGCCGTTTCGAAAAAGATGTCATGCGGTTCGGCCATCGCTCCTTCTCCTACGACTTGACAGGCAAGCTCTTTGGTCTGGGTAGATACCACTTCATAATTGGCGATGGCGAGCATTTTTATCGAGGCTTGAATCATCGGATTTTGGATCATGTTGGTATTGGCCGATGGGGCGATCAGTTTTATGCCGCTGAAGGCAAGGGCGCACTGGGTGAGGATCGTGTCGGCGATTCCGTTGGCGAGCTTGGCGATCGTGTTGGCCGTGGCGGGGGCGATCACCATTACATCGGCCCACTGGGAGGTTTTGATATGGTTGAAATCATCCGCCCAGGATTCGTTGGTATCATCGAGAACGCGGTTGCGGCTGAGTGCCTCAAAACTGAGCGGAGTAACGAATTTTTTGGCGGCAGGGGTCATGACGACCCGCACCTCGGCTCCCGCTTTAATGTAGAGGCGGAGAAGTTCAAGTGCTTTGTACGCCGCGATCGAACCGGTGACACCGAGGAGGATTTTTTTACCCTCCAGAAGGTTGGCTGGGATGACCATTAAAGACCTTTAGCGAAAAATTTGGTGAAAAAGCCGGCCAATTTTCTGACCGGTGTACGGCTGATAATGAGGATATCTCCCTCATAGCTCCCCGACGTGACGGTAGTTCCTGCGGCAATAATGACGTTATCGGCGATGTCGACCGGAGCGACCAGCTGGGTATCGCTGCCGACGAAAACATTTTTACCGATAATCGTCCGGTATTTTTTCTTTCCGTCGTAGTTGCAGGTGATCGTCCCCGCACCGATGTTGGTCCCCTCATCGATGAGTGCATCTCCCAGATAGCTCAAATGTCCCGCTTTTACCCCCGTCAGGGTCGATTTTTTGACCTCGACGAAATTGCCGATGTGGGTTTCGGCAATCAAGGATTGGGGACGGATATGGGCCAGCGGTCCGATATCGGAGTTGCGGATCGTGCTCTCTTCGATGACGCTGTGGGCTTTAATGTGGGAGTCGGCGATGAGGGTGCTTCCGCAGAGGCGGACGCCGTTTTCAAGGATACACTCCCCCTCGAACGTGACCCCCTCTTCGAGGTAGATCGTGTGGGGAAGCTGCATGACGACCCCCTTTTCCATCCACTCGCGGCGGAGGCGATCCATCATGATCATTTCGGCATTGGCCAGATCGTTTTTGGAATTGACCCCTTTGAACTCCGCTTCATCGACGCTAAGGGGGGCGATGATCATCCCGTCGCTATGGGCCAGGGCGATGACGTCGGTGAGGTAGTACTCCCCTTGTGCGTTGTTGTTGGTGAGTTGGGGGAGGTAGCGGTCCAGAACATGATGTTTGAAGGCATAAACCCCGGCATTGACGGTATTGATCTGTTTCTCTTCATCGGTGGCGTCTTTCTCTTCGACGATCCGCTGCACTTTTCCCTCTTCAATGACGACGCGCCCGTATCCTCGGGGGTCTTCGAGGGGGATGACCGACATGACGATGTCGCTGCTGGCGTTCATAAAGGCATCCACCGATGCGCGGGTGATGAGGGGCATGTCGCCGTTGAGAACGAGGACGTTTTCGTATCTGGCCTTGACCCCCATCATTGCGCCGCCGGTGCCGGGGAAGTTTTCGGAGTCTTGAGTGACGAAGGTGATTCCGGTGAAATATCTCTCCATTGCATTGATAACGGCATCTTTTTGGTGGGCAACAACAACGATGATGTCATCCGTGATGGCACGTGAGGCTTTGATGCTGAAATAGAGCATTTCCCGTCCGCAGATTTCATGAAGTACCTTGGCTTTCGGGGATTTCATTCGGCTCCCTTTGCCGGCGGCGAGGATAACAATGGAGAGGGGTTGATTCATGGTGGCTCCTAAAGAGAGGGATAATGGATGCTATTTTATCTTGTTTAAACGAGAACCACCCTTAATGTGTGGTATTATCGCCTCTTTAAAAGTATTTCAGGAGTGATCATTTGGCACGTTTGTTGATGGTATTGCTCTGGATGGGTACGGCACTGTGGAGTGCAGACAACCCGGTACCGGCGATGAGTTTTAATCTTACCGCCCCGGAAAGTCCCGAAGAGGTTGTCAGCTCGCTCAATGTTTTGTTGATGCTGACCGTCTTGTTTTTGGCACCGAGTCTGGTGCTGGTGATGACGACATTTACCCGTTTCGTCATCGTATTCGGATTTTTGCGTCAGGCTCTGGGGACACAGCAGGTCCCCCCGACGCAGCTGCTGGTGATGCTGGCGCTGATTCTGACTGTTTTCGTTATGGAACCGGTCGCGACCAAAGCGTACGATGAGGGGATCAAACCCTACAGCGAAAAAAAGATCAGCTACGACGAGGCATTTGAGAAAACAACCGATCCGTTTAAAAATTTCATGGTACGCAATACCCGTGAAAAAGATCTGGCTCTCTTTTTGCGAATCCGTCATATGGAAAATCCCCAGTCGATCAAAGAAGTTCCCCTTACGATCGTGATTCCCGCATTTGTGATCAGTGAGCTGAAAACGGCATTTGAGATCGGATTTCTCCTTTTTCTGCCGTTTTTGGTCATCGATATGGTCGTCGCGTCGATTTTGATGTCGATGGGGATGATGATGCTTCCGCCGGTCATGATCTCGATGCCGTTTAAAATACTGGTATTTGTTATGGTAGACGGATGGAATCTTCTGATCGGCAACCTCATTGCCAGCGTCAAATGAGTATGGTGTGAAAAGTGCCGGGGGTGCGCGGGCTTCGCGTCGAGTAAAACCTAGCGTTAGTGTAGCCGTGGGGGCTTATTCCCGTGGCCTGTAAGGATTTAAATGAACTGTGACTATTTCGGAATTTGCGGAAGCTGCCGCCATTACGAGGGGGGATACGATGCCCAGCTCTCCTGGAAAACAGCAAATATACAAAAGCAATTTGCCCCCTATTTTCAGGGAGAGATCGATGTTTTTACCTCGAAGGAGGAACATTTCCGTTCCCGGAGCGAGTTTAAAATCTACCATGACGACGGGGAGATCTTTTATGCGATGAACCGTGCCGACAAGCAGGGGGTTGTGAAAATCTCCTCCTGCTCCATCGTCTCCGAACCGATTGCCAAACTGATGGGGCCGCTGTTGGAAGCGATCCGCAAAGAGGGGATCGGACACCGCCTTTTCGGCGTCGATTTTTTATCGACGCAAAACGGCGAAGTGGTGGTGAGCTTTTTGTATCATCGGGCGCTGGATGAGGAGTGGCAGGTTTCGGCACGTCGGATCGAAACGGAACTGGGGATCCATATCATCGGGCGAAGCCGCAAACAAAAAGTGATCCTTTCTCAGGATTTCGTGACCGAAACACTCCGTATCCGGGGACGCGATTACCGTTACGTCCATATCGAAAACAGTTTTACCCAGCCCAATGCGACCGTTAACGAAAAGATGGTGGGGTGGTCATTGGATCAGATGGAGGGGATAGGGGGCGATTTATTGGAACTCTATTGCGGTGCGGGGAATTTCACGATCCCTTTTGCTTCCAAATTTGATCGGGTACTGGCAACCGAAATTTCCAAATCCTCTATCATGGCGGCAAAACGGAACATGGAACTCAACGGTGTCGGGAATATCGATTTCGTCCGCCTCAGTGCCGAGGAGTTTACACAGGCCCTTGACGCAGAGCGTGTATTTCGCCGTCTGGAGGGGCTGGATGTTTCCGACTACCGGCTTAAAACCCTTTTCGTCGATCCGCCGCGCAGCGGTCTGGGAGAGGAGCCGTGCACTTTTGCCGCCCGCTTTGAGCATCTTCTTTATATCTCCTGCAATCCCGAGACGCTGTTGCGTGATTTGGAACAGTTATCCCAAACGCATACCGTCGTTTCGATGGCCCTGTTTGATCAGTTTCCCTACACCCACCATCTTGAAATGGGTGTAAAACTTATTAAAAAGTGATCGTATGAAAATAATTATTCTTTCCCTCTGCGCCGTATCGTTGTTGTACGGAAGTGGCTCCAACGACTCCTATGTTATTCTCAATGAAGTGGCCAAATTGCGCCAAAAATACGAAGAGTGCCGCTCAGGGCAATGCCAGATTACGGGAATTGCCCCGGCAGTGCACCAAAAGTGTGACAAAGAGCGCCGTGACGCGATACGAAAAATCGCGGAACAGCAAAACACGATTGCGCAGCTAGAGAAGCAAATCCATGCAATGAAAGCCCGGAGAGTCGATTTGAAAGAGCTAAAGGGGGCGGAAACTCCCCCGGCGGCAGTGAAAATCAAAACTCCTCCCCCTTCAGCCAAAAAATTGCCGCTTCCCCCTCCAAAACTGTGTAAAGTTGAACAAACGGCAACATCGAGTGAGAAAAATCATCCGGTCGCGACGAATGAAAGCGAACGGGAGCGGCTCAAACGTCTCCTTGAACTTGAGCGGAAAAACCATCCGGCAGAAAAACCGTTCACTCCTCCAAAAAAATTCGCCGCTACGGATAAAACTCCGGCGGCTTACCGGATGAAAATCGATGGGATGATCTACGATGCCCCGGAGGGGAAGCCCCTTTTTACGTGGGAGTCACAGCGGTCGTTTACCTCGGGGGTAAAGTCGGGAGAATGGATCAAGATTACAGGATACTTTGTCAATCGCAAGTGGCAGGCAACACGTGAGAATGAAAATTTGTGGGTCAAAGAGAGTGACGTGATCCGAAGATAACGGTTTGTGCAAACGGCCCGGTTTTTTATCGGTGGCCATAATAGGGGTCTGGTTCTTGGGAGAAAGGGAGATAGCATCAGATTGATTATCTCTCCCGCATCCGGAAGATGCGGGAAGCTTCAGGGGGTTGTAGGGACATTTGTCCCTGCCACTTTGCGGGCTTTGCCCGAAAAGTGCGTAACATCAGATATTAATATCCGTCGTACGGAAGTTTTGCCTCTTTCCAACCGAACATGTATCCGTTTTCGAGATTGTAGGCTTTAATCCCCTCTTTGGCGAGAAGGTTTGCCGCTGCGGTTGAGCGGGGACCGCTTCGGCAAACGAGGATGACTGCACCGACGTTTCGGAGTTTCATCGCCTTCATCACATCAGAAACAAAGCTTTTATTGAATACCTCTTTGGCATCGTAGAGTTTTTGGGTATCGGCGTGCCCTTTGACTTTATCAGTTTTGAGTTCGAATTCAGCACTTTTCACCCGATCTTCGATGGATTTGGGGATATAGGTCCACTCGTATGCCGGAATATTGACAAATCCTTCTCCGTGCCCCGTATAGATAAATTCGAGGGTGGTTCGGACATCGACGATGAGGGCTTCCCCTTTTTTCTGCATCTCATACGCCTCTTGCGCCGTGAGATCCCCCTCGTAGAGGTCATTGGCTTGGAGCATCAAAGCGCTTATTAACAGCATCAGTAGCTTTTTCATAGGAGTAATCCCTTATTGTGTTGGAAAATAGTGGCGCGATTGTAGCTCAAAAAGTTTACAACCTGATAAATCGTCCGAGGTAGCGTTCCCCATCACCTTTCCATCACAGCAAACACTTTGAATCCTTATCAATACAGTATGAATACTTGACAATAAAAATAAATTCCTTTATCATGGCAAAAAAAAAGGAGTTACAATGGCTCAGGCATGTCCATTGATTTTTCGTCAGGTAGACGCAACCGTCGTCCGGATTAATACTCTCTTCGTTTTCGGTGCGGTCAGCGCTTTTTTGATAACCCACTCGGTGGCTATTTTGGTGTTGCTTGCGGTTGATTTTGCCCTCCGTCTCTACGGTTATAAACACATCAGCCCGATTCAGAACCTCTCATTGCTGATCCAGAAAAAATTGTCGATACCGTCCAAAATGGAAGATGCGGGGGCAAAGCGTCTGGCTGCATTTTTCGGCCTCGGATTTACGATTGCATTAGCGGTCGTCCATCTTCTGGGGATCCAATGGGGCGTTATGAGTATTGCGACAATCTATTTGGCGTGTGCCGGTTTGGAACTTTTGTTTGGCTATTGCGTCGGCTGTAAAATCTATTATATTGTTCGGAAAATTTTTCCGAAAGCGTTTGCCTGAGCATGGCAGCCCTCTCTTCCAAAGCGATTTACGGTCTCGCGGCCATGCACGTACTCTCTCATGCGCCCGGCGGTAGGATGATGCAGGTGCGTGAAATCGCGGCGATGACGCGAATTTCGCACGGCTATTTGGAACAGCTCCTCTCCATGCTGCGGCGAAACCATCTGGTGATTAGTATTCGAGGGGCGTCGGGGGGATACAAACTCTCCCGCCCCGCTCACGAGATAGAGGTGATTGAAATTATCGAAGCACTGGACGGGCCGTTTTACAAGATTGACGGCAATGTCGGCTCAAGTTTGATTCTGGAATATTTTTGGAGTGATATCGAGGAGAAGATGCGTACCCTCTTTACGATGAAACTCTCCGAACTCGATCAGGCCTATCAACCCCATTACTACGAGATTTAATGGATTGTGATTAACGGTGGGTGTAGCGCGCGGTTTCGATAAGTTTACGATTTCGCATCATCGAAATTTCAATTTCGGCGGCATTTTTATTTTGATATAACGTGAGTTCGTTTCGGTTGATGACCGATTGGACTTCACGGTATAAATCGCTTAAACTCCCTTTGATCCTCTTGGCTGTGTAAAATGATCCGTTATAGATATTTCTTGAAGTCTCAGGTTCTGAATATTTGGAGAAGAGTGCTTCTAGGGCTTTATTCTTACGCATCACAACCTCCTCATCGGTAATTTGCAATACGTATAGCAAAAACAGTTCCATTAGAACCCCTCATTCATGACATACCACAACCGATCAATCTCATTATCGTCTAAAAAGAGGGTAGAAGCATGGGTATAAAGCCATTCAAGCCCTTTTGGGTTAAAGGAGAGGGTATGCGAACATTCCGAATGGGCCGGTAAAAATGCACGGATCAGGGAAATCTCATTCTCAATCGGTTTGTCGCAAAAAAAACACTCCATCCGGCGATGAAGCCGCCCTTCATGCTCCAGAAGTTTGACGTACGACTCGACCGCAACCCTTTTGGGATTTTGATCGCTCCAGCAGGAAGCGGCATCACTGAGAAGCTCAAAATAAAAACTTCCGATCTCTTCGGAATCGTGCAGATGAGGGTAAAAGAGTGAGACAAACTGCTGCCACACCCGGATCCGTTCATAGCGGCTCATCCACGGGTACCCCAAATGGATGACGTCACGCAATCGGGAAATAGAGCTTTTGTATGAGTGTTCGACTTCGAAATCGATTTTAAATCCCATATTGATGGGGCTGTGCCGCGCTCCGTAGAAACGGTAAAGGGTCTGTAAGTTTTCTTCCGTTATGATTGTGACGATCATATCCTCATCCCGTGCACGGTTGAGCCTGATAATAAATCCCTGCATATTTGATTCTACTTTACACGCTTTCCATGAATTTTTTTATAATCTTTCTCATTTTAATCATTTTTAACCTAACAGTTGTTAAAATAAGGAAATTTACATCTTCTTTAAACTACTTATGTTTAAAAAGATATTAAAAAATAACAATTTGCCGAAAATATTCGGTGAAAGGTGATGCTCTAGTGGAATATCGAGATTTATTACGTTCATTTAAAGATAACTGCGGATTTGGTTTGATCGCCAACATTAAAAACCGTCCCTCACACGAAAATCTGGAGAATGCGATTACCGCATTGGAGCGGATGATGCATCGCGGTGCGGTTGCAGCGGATGGGAAAACCGGTGACGGAAGCGGATTGCTCCTCTCGATTCCCCATGAGTTTATGCGTGCCGTTACCGCTGAGCAGGGGATTGAACTTCCTGAAATGTATGCGGTTGCGGTGGTATTTACCCGTGACGCTTCCCAATTGGCCGTTCTTGAGAAAATTTGTGCCAACAACGACTTGAAAGTCGTATTGGACCGTCGCGTGCCGATCGATACCAATGCGTTGGGGCAGCAGGCACTTGCAACGCTTCCTGAATTTCACCACCTGTTTATTACCCCAAACTCGTTGATGGCGAGCCAGCGTTTTGACGCATTGGTCTATTTGAGCCGCAAAGAGACGGAACACGCATTGATTCAAGATGAAGATTTTTACATTGCGTCGATGTCTTCTCGGGTTATTTCGTACAAAGGGCTTATTATGCCGACGCATATCAAGGAGTTTTACCCTGATCTGCAAAATGAAAATTTTAAAATCTCATTTTCCCTTTTCCACCAGCGCTTTTCGACCAATACCCTTCCAAAATGGCGTTTGGCCCAGCCGTTTCGCGCCGTTGCCCACAACGGTGAGATTAACTCGGTCGAAGCAAACCGCTTCAACGTCGCCGTTAAATCCGAATCGATTAAAAGTGAAGTCTTCACCCCTGAAGAGATCGCGCGACTTCTTCCGATCCTTCAACCGGGCGGATCGGACAGCGCCAGTGCCGACAACTTTTTCGAGTTTCTAATCGTCAACGGGATGGATTTTTTCAAAGCGGCACGTGCCGTTATCCCCGCACCGTGGCAGAATGCTCCCCATATGGATCCGGAACTCCGAGCGTTTTACGAATACCATTCCACCGTATTTGAAGCATGGGACGGTCCTGCGGCGTTTTCTTTGACCGATGGGCGATACATCGGCTGCGTTCTTGACCGTAACGGTCTGCGCCCTTCAAAGTATATCATTACCCATGACGATACCCTTTTGATCGCCAGCGAATACGGAGTGATCGATATTCCGCAAGAGCAGATCAAAGAGCGAGGACGCCTCCAGTCCGGGCAGATGATCGGGTTGGATTTGAAATTCGGGAAAGTGCTGAAAGATGAGGATATCAACCAATATCTCAAATCTTCCAACCCGTATATGAAATGGCTCAATGAACAGATGATCTATCTGCAAGAGCATGTGGACGAGCAGTACGTTACCCGCAGCGATTACGAAACCGAAAATCTGGTGGAGCGCCAGCGCTATTTCAACATCACCCAGGAGGTGATTGAGCAGGTGATTGAACCGATGATGCGTGACGGCAAAGAGGCGGTCGGATCGATGGGCGACGATACCCCTTTGGCCGCTTTCAGCGACAAACAAAGAAATTTCACCGATTTTTTCAAACAGCGTTTTGCTCAGGTGACCAACCCGCCGATCGATCCGATCCGGGAAAAAGTGGTGATGAGTTTGAATACGGGATTCGGTGAGACCCACAATATCTTGGACGAGATCCCCTCCCATGCGAATCGTCTGAAAGCGATCTCTCCGATTATTCTGCGTGAGAAGCTTGATGTCCTTAAATCGTTTGGTGATAAAAAATCACCGAGATACCAATCATTTTATTCCAATGAAGTTTTTTCGACTGCTTACAAAGGGGGATTAAAAAACTCCCTGGAAGCGTTGGTAGAGAACGTTATCAAAGCGGTGCGTGAAGAGGGAGTTCGAATCGTTATTTTGGATGATACCGGATTCGATAAAGATCACAAAACCATCCCAATGGTCATGGCGGTAGGGCGTATCAGCCGTGCGTTGTTAAAAGAAAAAATTCGTCATCTCGCATCGATCGTTGCTTGTTCGAGCGAAGTGATCGATTCGCACGGTGCGGCGGCACTGATCGCCTACGGTGCAAGCGCCGTCTATCCGAGCTTGTTGTTTGCAACGGTGGCCGCACGTATCGAAAGAAATATCACCGATCTCAGTACCTCGGAAGCGTTTAAATCGGTCCACCATTCGCTTAATTCAGGACTTTTGAAAATTATGTCAAAAATGGGAATTGCAACGATTGCCTCGTATCGCAATTCCGGTTTATTCGATATTATCGGACTCAGCCGGGAGATGGTTGAAGAGTGTTTCGGCGAATCGCATGTGCTGATTCCGGGATTGAGCTACGAAGATATCGATGAGCGTTTGGCCAAAAACCACAAAGAGGCGTTTGAAGTCAACGGATTCAACCGCATTTTCCCGCTAAAAATAGGGGGATTTTATAAATTTTACAACGGACAGGAACATCACGATTTCAATCCGGACGTCATTCATGCTATCCACCGGGTCTCCAAAACCGGAAAACGTGAAGATTTTGATCGTTTAAATCAGGTGATCCACGGTCGCGGCCAAAAATTTATCCGCGATTTCTTTGAGTTTCATTCGGACAGAGCCAGCATCGATATCTCTGAAGTGGAACCGAAAGAGGCGATTTTTAAACGGTTTGCCTCAGCGGCGATGAGTTTGGGATCGATCTCTCCGGAAGCGCATGAGTGCATGGCGGTAGCGATGAACACGATCGGCGCTCAAAGCAACTCGGGTGAGGGGGGAGAAGACTCCGCCCGTTTCGATACGTTGAAAAACTCCAAAATCAAGCAGGTTGCATCAGGGCGCTTCGGTGTCACACCGGCGTATTTGCGAAGCGCCGAAGAGATTCAGATTAAAGTGGCCCAAGGGGCAAAACCGGGAGAAGGGGGGCAGCTTCCGGGGCACAAAGTGAGCGGTTTGATCGCCCGTCTGCGTTATACGATGCCGGGTGTGACGTTGATTTCCCCTCCGCCGCACCACGACATCTATTCGATTGAGGATTTGGCACAGCTTATTTTCGATATGAAACAGGTCAATCCAAATGCGACGGTAGCGGTTAAACTCGTATCTGCGGCCGGCGTGGGGACTATTGCGGCCGGTGTAGCCAAAGCGTATGCCGATAAAATCGTCATCTCCGGAGGGGACGGCGGTACGGGTGCCGCACCGCTGACATCGATCAAATTTGCGGGGAACCCGTGGGAACTCGGCCTTTCAGAAGCGCATAACGCCCTGAAGGTTAATAACCTGCGCGGACTCGTCCATCTCCAAACCGACGGCGGTCTCAAAACCGGACGTGATGTTGTCAAAGCAGCACTCTTGGGTGCAGAGAGTTATGCCTTCGGTACCGGTGCCCTTACTATTATCGGATGTAAGATGCTTCGCATCTGCCATGTCAATAAATGTTCGGTAGGGATCGCAACGCAAAACGAGAAATTGCGCCATAACCATTTTGACGGAACGGTAGAACAGTTGATCAATTACTTCACCTATCTGGCGGAAGACGTTCGCGTCATTATGGCCAAGCTGGGGTACAAAACGATGGAAGAGCTGGTAGGGCGAAGCGACCTGCTCCGCGTTATCGACACTGATTTTGCGAAAAAATTTGATTTTAGTTCCGTATTGCATCGCGAAGAGGGGGTTAATACCTGCCAGAGTGCTAGCAATGAACCTTTCGATCTGAATCAATTTGAAAAAGATGTTCTTACCGAAGCGATGGATGCAATTAAAAATCCGGAACGTCCGGTTCGCATTACCCGTGATATCTGTAATTTGAATCGCAGTTTCGGTGCCCGTATCAGCGGCGAAATCGCGCAGTATTACGGAGATGCCGGACTTAAACCCGACACGATCCGCCTTCACCTCAAAGGGATAGCGGGCCAGGCATTGGGTGCATTCTTGATCAACGGCGTATCGATTCATCTTGAAGGGGTTGCCAACGACTACATCGGTAAAGGGATGCACGGCGGTAAAATTGTCATCCGTTCTCAGCATCAGGGCGAAGAGTTCAGTGCGGGCGGAAATACCTGTCTTTATGGTGCAACGGGAGGTAAACTCTTCATTTCCGGTTCCGTCGGCGAACGTTTTGCCGTCCGTAATTCGGGTGCACTTGCGATCGTCGAGGGGACAGGGGACAATGCGTGTGAATACATGACCGGCGGTGTTGTTGTTATTTTAGGAAAAACCGGGATCAACTTCGGTGCGGGGATGACGGGCGGATTTGCGTTCGTTTATGATGAAAACCATACTTTTGTTGAAAACGTGAACCGTGAGCTGATCGATGCAATCCGTATTGATACGGATGACGGAGATGAGGCTCGACATTATTTGAAACGGCTCCTGAAAGATTATATTGCCGAGACGGAAAGTGTAAAAGCACAGACCCTATTGAATAATTTCCGTGTTGAAATTCGTAACTTCTGGCTTGTCCGCCCGAAAAACTTAACCAAATTGCCACTTAATCCTGATAAAGGGGACTAATACTTATGAGAGAATTTTTAACCATTGAACGAATCGATCCGGCAAAACGTCTTGCCGTACAGCGCTTGAAAGATTTCAGCGAAATTTATGAGCCCATGGGGCAAAAAGATGCTACGGCACAGAGTGACCGATGTATCCAGTGCGGTGACCCGTTTTGTCTGAACAAATGTCCGTTGCACAACTATATTCCGCAATGGCTGAAAGCAGTTGCCGAAAAAGATTTGAAGTTCGCTTTTAATCTCTCCAATGAGCCTTCGCCGTTTCCTGAAGTGATGGGGCGTGTCTGTCCGCATGACAGGCTATGCGAAGGGGATTGTACGTTGAATGACGGCTACGGGGCCATTACGATCGGTTCGGTTGAGACTTTTATTAACGAAGAGGGATTCAAACAGGGGTTGAAACCCTATTTTCCGGGGATTACGACCGATAAAAGAGTAGCGATCATCGGATCGGGTCCTGCCGGACTTTCAGCGGCAACCTATCTGCTTCGCTCCGGTATTGCGGTCACGATGTATGAGCGAAGCGACCGTGCAGGCGGTTTGCTGACCTACGGTATCCCCAATTTTAAATTGGACAAGAAAATTGTTGAACGTCGTGTCGCGTTGCTGGTCGATGCCGGTTTGAAACTGGTGTTTAAC
The DNA here is from genome assembly GCF_023229695.1 of Sulfuricurvum sp. Lineage (GTDB taxonomy): Bacteria > Campylobacterota > Campylobacteria > Campylobacterales > Sulfurimonadaceae > Sulfuricurvum. The sequence continues at coordinate 131,109 of NZ_JALNYS010000006.1, read as the reverse complement.
TGTGAAGTCGGAAAAGATATCGAATTTGATACGATTGCCGATCAACACGATGCCGTATTTATCGGTATCGGTGCAACCAAATCCAAGAGTGCAAAAATCGCCGGTGAAAATGCTTCCAATGTTTACACGGCAATGGAGTATCTGACGGCCATTCAGCGTAAAAACTTCGGACTCTCCTACGATAAGAAATTCGATTTCAAAGATCTCGACGTCGTTGTTGTCGGAGGGGGAGACACCGCTATGGACTGTGTCCGTACCGCCAAACGGGAGGGGGCAAAAAATGTCAGCTGCCACTATCGCAGAGATGCTCACAATATGCCCGGATCGGTCAAAGAGTACAAAAATGCGATTGAAGAGGGGGTAGAGTTTGTTTTCCATGCCTCTCCGAAAGAGGTTATCCTTGGCGATAGCGGCAAAGCGATAGGGGTCCATATGGCGAAAACGATTCTCGGGGCCAAAGACGAGAGCGGGCGTCAGAGAATGGAAGAGGTCAAAGGGGGCGATTTTAATGCCAATGCCGATGTCATTATCATGGCACTTGGTTTTGACCCGGCAGTCCCTCCGTTTTTAGCAGAAAACGGCATCTCCGTTAACGGCTGGGGCGGTATCGTTGTGAATGAGAAATATGAGACCACTACACCCGGGATATATGCCGGCGGCGATTGCTATCGCGGTGCAGATTTGGTAGTCACGGCAGCGTACGACGGGCGTGAAGCGGCACGTTCCATGGTTAAGGCATTGCTCTAACTCTGTGCTATTTTTAGGTACAATGCGACCATACGATATTCAAGCGGGTCTTTATCTGAGCCGCCATCTTTATACGTTTCAAAATGACCGCATTATCCTGCTGAGTCGGGATGAAAAAGTTTTTGAACGTATCCTTGCGATTGTAAAAAAGGAGATTTTTTGAGTCTATTCAACCTCTTCGGCGACTCCGAAAAGAAAAAACAACCTACCAAAAGCGAAGCCCCTTCCCACTGGGTTAAATGTCCGGCGTGTCAATCGCTTATGTATTACAAAGAGATAGCGAAACAGCATCATGTTTGTCCTAAATGCGGTTTCCATCTCCGTATCGGTGTTAAAGAGCGTCTTACACTGATCGCAGACGAAGGTAGTTTTGTTGAATTTGACGCCAATTTACGCCCTACCGATCCCCTGAGCTTTGTGGATAAAAAAAGTTACGCTGCACGGATTGAAGAGGGATTTGCTAAAAATGAGCGTTACTCTTCGGTTGTAAGCGGTGAGTGCACGATCAACGAAGTACCCGTTCAATTGGTCGTATTTGATTTCAACTTTATGGGGGGATCACTGGGTTCCGTAGAAGGGGAAAAAATTGTCCGTGCCATCAACCGTGCGATCAACAAGCGGATGGGGGTCATTATTGTCAGCGCCAGCGGCGGTGCCCGGATGCAGGAGAGTACTTTTTCGTTAATGCAGATGTCTAAAACCTCTGCGGCGCTGGCACGTCTAGCGCAACAAAAACTCCCTTATATTTCGCTTTTGACCGATCCTACGATGGGTGGGGTCAGTGCTTCTTTTGCAACTTTAGGGGATATTATCATTGCAGAACCGGGTGCATTGGTCGGTTTTGCAGGGCAGCGTGTTATCAAGCAAACGATCGGTAGCGATCTTCCTGAAGGGTTTCAGCGTGCCGAGTTCTTACTCGAAAAAGGGTCTATCGACATGGTAGTACCCCGTAGCGAACTTAAAGAGACCCTCAGTGATCTTTTCAAACTGCTTGTCCCCTAATGCGACTCTATGCTCTTTGTGACGCCGATACCCTCCGCAGCCGGGGGGTTGATTTGCCTGCTTTTGTAGATCGGGTAAAAGGGCGAAACGGTGAAATTCTCCAATACCGAAACAAACACGGTGATATTACACAAATCAAAAACGACCTCATTCTTTTGCGCCGCTTATGGGACGGTTTTTTAGTGATCAACGACCATTACGAGTTGGTTCCGTTTTGTGACGGAGTTCATTTGGGACAAGAAGATTTGATCCGAATTGATCCAAATCCCGAGCGCGCGATTAAAATGTTAAAAATGGCGATAGGCGAGGAGAAGATTATCGGTTTATCGACCCATAACCGCGAGGAGATTTCAGCTGCGAACACTCTGGATCTTAATTATATCGGTTTAGGGGCGTACCGTGCTACGTCAACAAAATCGGATGCCAAAGTATTGGGAGAAGAACTCGATTCTTTGGCAAAAATGTCGAAACATCCGGTTGCGGCCATCGGTGGAGTCAGGCTGAACGACACCTTTAAATACGTCACCTATCATGTGATCGGCTCAGGGCTCTTAAGTGAGGATATCGGATGAGAAATCCCCTTGATTGTGTACGCAACTCTGTCTTGAGGTGGTAGAATGATGAATATCTCACTGATAACCATCGCCAAAAAAGAGCGCTCTTTGTACGATCCCCTTTATCAAGAACAGATTAAGATGATCTCCCGTTTTGCCAAACTTGACGATATTGAACTTTTCCCCAAAGAGATCGTTAAAGCGCACCAAATCGGATCGGAGGCATCCCAAGCCGCTTATTCCAAGCTCTTGATACCGATGTTGGGTAAAAATTACTCGATTGCGTTACATCCTGAGGGGAAAAAGGTTGATAGTTTTGCATTTAGTAAGCTTATAAGTGATAAAATTTCGTTGCAATTTTTTATAGGCGGTGCCTACGGCTTTGAAAAGAGTTTTGTAGAGCAATGCGATACGGCTATCAGTTTGTCTGGGTTGACTTTTAGTCATAAAATAGCCAAAACTGTTTTGCTGGAACAAATTTATCGCGCCTATTCACTGTTAGCAAACCACCCGTACCATAAATGAGGAGAATTGATGAGAGATAATGAGCTGCACTATTTCGAGGAAATATTATTAACACGCAAAGCTCAAATTATTAAAAATATCAACGGTGTTGAAATTGAGATGAGTCAGTTACGTGAACTTGAGCTCAATGATGAGGGGGATTATGCATCGGTCAGCAATGACAATATGGTCGAAAATGCCATCGGAGCCCAGCAAGCCAAAGAGCTACAGGAGATTGAGGATGCCCTCTCTAAGATTAAAACGAAACAGTACGGTATTTGTGAAATGTGCGAAGACGATATCGGATTTCAGCGTCTTAAAGTAAAACCGCATGCAAAATATTGTATCGTATGTCGTCCTATCGTTGAAAAAAATAAAGGGTAAAGAGGAGCAGCTATGCAGTTAAAGCGTTACACCATTGCGTCACTAATTTTAATCGTATTAATTGGTGCTGCGGCGTATAACATCACAACGGAATCGGTCTCTTTCGAACTATTAGGGATGGTATTTCCCAATATGCCGATCGCATTTTGGGTCGTTGTTCCGGTTCTCTTACTGTACCTAGCGAGTGTTGTACACATGATGGTTTACACGTTGGTCGGCAACTTTAAGCTTAGACGGCTGAACAAAGATCATGAAAAGATGGTGGATGCGCTCAGAAGTGCACTGCTGGGTTCGGGGGAACGTAATAATGTATACAAAACCGATTCCTATAAATTAATGGGAAAATTGATCGATAATTCTATTATCATGCCCTACGAGACCCTCCGTGCGGTCGGGCATGAGAAGATTGATGAAGCGCTTGAACTTATGCGCGATGTCAAAGAGAAGAAAAAAGTTGAGATCAAAAAATTTCATCTTCCCAATACGGCATCCATTGTGATCCAAAATAATCTGAACCGTTTTGAACGGGGTGAGATCGATGCGGAGAGTATCCTTTCTCACAGCGAGAGTTATGGCGATATCGTATGTACCAAAGCGTATGAAACGTATGTTAAAACGGCTTCAGCCGGTGCCATTATGAAAAATAAACGTTTTTTTACAAAGGCTGCGCTGCTTGATTTCGTTCAGCGTATCAATGCGGCTGAAAACGGAATTACGCTAAGTAATGAAGAACTTCTCCCCCTTTTGAGTGATTTAAAACTTGAAAATGAAGAGTGGGTTGACCTTTCCGACGCCATGTCGAAAAATATGCTTCCGGAGCAGCGTATCCGTCTTTTCGAGATGTTAAGCGAAAAAAACGATGATGTGATGGAAGGGTATCTCTTTACCCTGTATGATCTTCAAATGATCGATACGGCGAATGAGATTTTAAACAATACCTCTAAAGAAGATTACCAGATTTTCAAGGCATATCGCGATCTCAAAGCAGCTAACAAACATTATGATATTGCAATCTTTCTTCACCGAAGTTGCGACTAAAAGCGGGATTGCTCCGCTTTTCCTCCCCTCACAAGGTAATTTCCATGACTCCAAAACTCGATTTTAATACTCCCGTTTATGCGCTTGCGCCGCTTGCCGGATACACCGACCTGCCGTTTCGCAATGTTGTTAAAAAATTCGGTGCCGATTTGACGGTGAGTGAAATGCTCAGCTCCAACGCCCTTGCGTACGGATCGGCCAAAACACTGAAAATGCTTGAACGCAGCCCGAATGAAGATCCCTATTCGGTTCAGATTGCCGGCTCCGAAGAGGAGATCGTCCGTCGTGCGGTGGAGGTTCTGAACGGACAGGAGGAGATTGATATTATCGATCTTAATTGCGGATGCCCGGTACCGAAAATCGTCTGTCACGGTTCGGGAAGTTCGCTTTTGAACGATTTGCCCCGCATGGCGCGGATAATTGAAACGATTAAAAAAACCTCGAACAAATCGACATTGAGCGTTAAGATACGTCTCGGTTTTGAGAGTAAAAATCATATCGAAATCGCCAAACTCGTCGAAGGATGCGGCGCCGATTTTCTCGCCGTTCACGGCCGTACCCGTGCAGGAAAATTCAAAGCCCCCGTCGACTACGACGCAATCGGCGAAATCAAAGCCGCAGTACGTATTCCGGTTATTGCGAACGGAGATATCGATTCATTTGAAAAAGCCCAATGGGTGTTGAACCATACCAAAGCCGATGGGGTTATGATCGGGCGGGGAGCCGTCGGAGCTCCATGGATATTTCATCAGCTGAAAACCGGGAGTGCGACCGTCGATCCGATGATCAAACACGCCATCATCATGGAACACCTGGACGGAATGGTCCGTTTCTACGGAGCACGGGGTGTCATAACCTTCCGCAAACACGTCCACACCTATTCAAAAGGGTACGAAGGGGCTTCGGCCCTGCGCGATCTTGTCAATCGTATCGACGATCCGCTCCACTACCGCGAAGTGGTTGACGAATTTTTCCGCACCCACCGTCAGATTGCGGAAGGGTTTAAAGCTTCTGATCTCGTTTGCGAGTGCTGAGTTTCGATCCCGATGTCGATAAAACGATCGGGTATAATTCAGATATGGAAAATTTTAGACAAATTGAAAACAACTTTTTAAAATCGCTTGATAATTTTGACGTATCTTCTAAAGAATCCGCATTGAACACATTCCACAATCTATGGATGAGTGAAGAAAAATACTTTGCCCATTATGAAAAAAGAAAAAAAGAGGGCTTTGTAGCTGATAGATTCGATTATATGCGCAAAACATTCAATACGATCACTAGTGAGGAGGTATATTTCGAGACGTATGAAATGCCGGAGTTATGGGACAGGGTATTTTATTCGAAGGATGACAATACGGCGGTAGTGCTGGCTAAAAACGGCAAGATATTGACTTCATACCAAATAAAGACTACAATTGAAAAGACGTTTAAAAAACATATAGATTTCTTAAATGCAAAAATTATAAAAATGGAGGTAAGCGATGAGTTCTCAAGACAGATTGAATCGATTGCAAACAAACTTGCGCTTTTTTGATCTTGAATCTTTCTTCCATGATGAAACGTTTTTTGATATTTTAGAAGATAGAAAAATGCTTGAAGAAAGCAAAGAAGGTTTGACGTTTGCAGAGCGTGAGAAATTATTCTACATTGATAATATCATCAACAGTTATTACAATCTGTATAAAGACGAGAATCTGGATGGATATGCTGCTATGAGCTTCAAATTGTTGGAAAAAGTAGAGGACATTTCAAAAAAATCAATCGAAAGCTATACAAAAGCGGCATAAGCAAGAGGGAAAAAAAAAGCCGATGGTTAATTACTCCCTCCGCCTAATCTTACCGCTCCATTAATGACACGAGAAGTTGTTATTGCAAAAAAATTATAACACAAAAAATAAATAAAATGCAGGCAGGCTAGAATGGCACTTACTTAAGCTTTTTAGGGTGTCCATTCTTCAGAATTTCTTCTCTAGCCACGTCTCTTAATTTCATCAGGAGCGGGTAATCATTTCGCCTTCTTTTGATAGCACGAGGTTCCACACGTCCGGCTCGATTTCCAATATATTTTTCACCAATACGTCTTAAGAGTTGTTTTGTGGTGATCTTGCAATTGTTACGAAATGCAGAAAGCAACTGTAGAGTATGTTTGAAACTGATTTCTCTAGGAAGTAGTGAACATTGGTGGGCAGAAGCTAGCATTATTGAGCGGATTAAATTATACGCTAAAAAGTAAATCCAAAGTTCTTTGATTGCCATTTGTGGTGTCTTACAACTGAGGCTTTTTAGTCCCAGTGTCGATTTTATATTGCGCAAGTCCACCTCAATCTGCCACCGTTGTTTATAGAGTGCACCAAGAGCCTTGAGAGGATGTTTTTTAGGGCATAGCATGGTCGTAATAAGCGTTTTCCCTCCTGCTTTAAGCTCTCTAATGGTTAACTTATTGGGTGCACTATCATACTCGTTTTGCGTCATCCATTCAGGTTTGAGTTTTGGTTTTTTGAGTGTGATCAGATGATCATTTTCCCCCATAACCGTTCCCGAAGTAAAATCAGTTGTACGTGAACGTGCACCGTGTTGTACAAAGACGATATCGATTCCGTGTGCAATCATATGTTCAATCAAAAAATAGGTGCTGTAAAATGCATCTGCTAAAACAACATCACCACGCTTGAATACTCCAAGCATGTTACGCAGTAGCGTTTGTTCGGAAGCACCTTTTCCGTGGTAAGGACTCACACATGCATCCATGAGCGATCCCGTTGATAGCGATATAACCCCAACTACACGACAAATAGGAAATCCAAGTCCTTTGGGAAGTGCGGATGTCTGCGGGTAACTTTCCTGATTGGCAGAGGTATCTGGCATAGTAAGGGTTGTACCATCAACGAGGTAAACTGTTCTCTCTTGCCAGCGCCATCTTATTTTTACTCGCTGCTCATTACGTTTCGCTACTGCTTTAGTAAGTTTTGATACCATCGTCTCACTCAACCGCTGACGTGCTTTACAATATCCGCCGGTAGCCACGGATTGATGCGTCGTCAATGCCATCTCATTGACGACATTCTGGCATGATCGATCGCTATTGAGAGCCTGTGATATAAACATGCAGAGGGTTTGCATAGGAGTATAGAGGCGACTACGATAGTTAGGTAGCTCTTCTTGGATCGTCTCAATCAGCTCTGGCTTCGCAATAAGACTCTCAATCGTACTAAAGCTTTTATGTTGAAGTTTCTTGAGGGCACTTTTTTCTTGGTGTTTTAACGCTTTTGTGATAGCATTCATTACGGCTGGCTCTTTGTATGCAGTATTTCATTTGGTGATGATTACTACTCAAAAGCCAGTTGCATTCCATCTCGTAAATAAATCTGGTTTTTTAGGCTCTTTTTTCCTTAAGTAAGTGCCATTCCAGGCAGGCTAAATTTTCTTGCGCCCGTTTATACTTCTCCTCCTCTTTCAAAGTAACCCTCCCGTTATAGTTTCTCGTTAGCCTCTTTTGCTACAATCCCTCCTAAAAAAAGGTCACATTGATGGCAATCGATTTTTACACGGCAGGTATGAATGCCTATGACGGCAGACGCTATGAAGAGGCGCATGAGTGGCTTATTCAAGGTACGGACGATCCGCGATGCGCGTATGCACTCGGAACACTCTATTATAACGCTCAGGGCGTCACACGGGATTTTAAAAAATCAACCGAATACTACGCTCAGGCGGCGGAAGCGGGGATACTCCCGGCTCAAGTGAGTGCCGGATTTGCGTATGCCAATGCGATGGGGGTTCCGGAAGATTTTGATAAAGCTGCGCATTACCTCAAAATGGCGGTTGCTCAGGGGGAGGCGGCGGCAAAAGTGACGCTGGCAGAGATTTATGCAAAAGGGCATGGCGGCGGAAGCCGTAAAGAGGCGGCGGTACTGATCCGTGAGGTATTGTCAACAACAGGTGGGGAAGAGGCGTATGATGTCTACAGCCGTTATGATCTGGGGAATGTGAAATAAAGGGTGCTGGAGGAGTTTCTCCGGCGTTTAATGGCTGAGCTTACGCATTTTTTTAAAAAAGGCGATAAGGTCGGTTATTTCTCCCGCATCCGGAAGATGCGGGAAGCTTTAGGGGGTTGTAGGGACATTTGTCCCTGCCACTTTATGGGCTTTGCCCAGAAAGTGCGTTACATTGAGTAATTAATAATTGCCGGAAGCCTTCGCTTTATAAGAATTAAACGGCTCATCCTGTGCCGGTGCAAGCTGAAAAAATCCGTCGAGTTCACGATGTTTGGATTGCAAAAGGGTTTCAAAATCGTTTTGGGTAACGGGGATATTGTCCTGAAATTTATCCAGTAACAGGGTATTGTTCCCCAAAAGAACCAGATAGCTCTGTGTGCCGTAATCGAGCATGGCAATGGTATGGGAAGGATCGAGCGTTTTTTGGAACCGGATATGGACACCTCCCGCGATCTCTCCGGAAGGGGCAACCGGCGCAGTTGAAGGGGCTTTTGCCCCGTTGGAAGGTTTGTTGAAAAGCCACGGTACCTTCGGCTCTGTCGCCAAGGTACCGGAACGTTTGGCAATGTTTTGTTTGAGCCAAAACAAAATGGCGATACCGATGATTAAAACGGCAATAACAACGTAGTAGCTTTGCTCAAATTCATTATCGTTTTTGGTCGGGAGCCCTTCAACCGCCGCTTCATCAACCGGAGGGTTTTTGATGGTATTGTCGGCATTGGCGACACCGTTCATAAAACGGAGCCGTAAGCCGTAGGAATCGGATGTCTTGGAAGCTTGCATCACAACATCGCTAGAAATGAGCGCCGTAATCTCAATCTGTTCACCTTGCGGAGTGAGGGTAATGTTTTTGAGATACCGGGAATTGACATTTTTGACTTTCTGCGATTCGAGGGATGCCCCCTCGAGTTTGATCGTAATCGTATCATTTTGCCGATTTTGGCGTAAAACCCCTTCATACGGTGTATCAAACGTCAGCATGACGTCAACACGGTCATTACGGTCGTAGATATTGTAACTGAGAATTTTGGAACCCCATAAAAATGCGGGGAGTAACACTAAAAACAGGGCGGTAAATAGTTTCATAGTCTCTCTTTTGATAGATAATAGAGTACGGCACTCGAATCGAGCACTTCATTGATACGGATAGCAAGATTTTTTTCATAAACCATCACTTCCCCTTTGCCGATGATTCGGCCGTTGACGTACGATTCGACACTCTCTCCGGCCGGTTTTCCCAGATCGATGACGGAACCTTTTTCAAGTTTGATAATTTCACCTAGGGTGAGGGTTGTTTGCCCCAAATCGGCGACAAATTCAACCTCCATATCCAATAATCCGTCGTAATCCATCCATGCGAGCTCTTTGGCGCGATCGAAAGTGTGGGATTCTTTATTGTCGACCGTGAGGGTTTCATCCATACGTTACAACCTTTTTACGGCAATCAACATTTCGCCGTTTTTTATACTGATACAACAGAGATCCTCCCCGTTTGAACCGATTGTTTCGTCCGGGGAGAAAAAAGGGGTTGCGATACGGATTGACGTATCGTAAGCTTCCGATGCGAGTACTTTGGCGCTTCCGACTATCATATTGGTCGTTTCCAGCAGCATGTCGATCAACGTCTCGTCGTCGCTCTCCTCTTCTCCCAAAAAAATCTCGGTGATCATCTGAATCAAGAGGCGGTCACAGCCGATAAAGGCGCGATGCGCGCTACCGTTTTCCGCTTCGATATCAATATAAGCAAGAAACGTTCTCATACTGTTAAGGGGAGGAACAAATCGGTAGGAATCCCTTATTTGATGAAGGCAGAAATTTTCAGCCGCTTGGATAATAATCGGTAGCATCGTACCCTTCTGTGAACGTAAGTATGAGAATTGATTATAGCGTAAAATCAGGTGATCTAAAAGAGTTCTATTGAAGGGTGAAACGAGTATAATCGCGCGATCTGATTCGTTTGCAAAAGACCGAAAGATGACTTTGACACTTCTGTTTGCCGCGAAGGTAGTAAAATTTGTCGTACATTCGACAAATGATTGATTTGTAAAGAAAGTGGAATGATGACGATTGAATTGAGTTTTTTAGGGATTCTAGTCGGTACCATGTCGGGTTTCTTCGGTATTGGCGGGGGGACCGTTACGGTTCCGCTGCTTTTGGTACTCGGATTCGGGATTAAAGAGGCGATCGGAATTTCGGTGATGCAGATGGTAGCGGGGTCACTGATGGCGGCATGGATCCATCAAAAAAACAAAACCTACGGGATCGGAGATGTAAAATATTTCGGATTTGGCGGGGTCGTCGGAGCGGTGATCGGGGCGATGCTGGTCAAAGCGCTGGATACGTCATTTCTGGAGTGGCTCTTTTTGGGGATTGTTGCGTTCACGCTGGGACGTTTGGCCTTTTCGAATCCGGTGCCGACACGCGCTGAAGTGGTTAATCGTCCTCTGTATAGCGCCATCGGCGGCGGAATCGGTATTTTTTCAGGGATGCTCGGAGTGGGGGGGTCTATTTTACTGACCCCGATTTTGGTCAGTTTTATGGGATTTCCATTGAAAAAAGCCTCGGCAGTGGCCCTATTTTATGTGATGTTTACCTCCCTTTCGGCATTTATAACGATGGTGAGTCTTGGCTTGATCAACTTTCATGCAGGAATCATTATGGCGGTTACCTCATTAATCGGTATCCGATTGGGAATTTGGCTGGTGGATAAAACGAAAATCACCCATTATAAGCAAATCCTGATCCTTTTTTATACACTTATTTTTAGCATTACGGCATACAAATTGATAGCGGGGTAAATAATGGACACAATTAAAATAATCGGTGCCAGAGAGCACAATCTCAAAAATATTTCTCTTGAAATTCCGAAAAACAAACTGATCGTTTGTACCGGAATCAGCGGAAGCGGTAAGTCGACACTGGCATTTGATACCCTCTATGCGGAGGGGCAGCGCCGCTATATCGAATCGCTTTCCAGCTATGCGCGACAGTTTTTGGATCGTATCGGCAAACCGGATGTTGACAAGATCGAAGGGCTCACCCCGGCCATCGCGATCGATCAGAAAACCACCTCTAAAAATCCCCGCTCGACTGTAGGGACGATTACCGAGATCTACGACTATCTTCGTCTTTTGTATGCCCGTATCGGGGTTCAGCACTGCCATTTATGCGGAAAGAAAATCTCAAAAATGTCGGCACAGGACATTATTGATCAGGTTCACAAGCTTCCCGAAAATGCCAAAGTGGTGATCCTCTCTCCGTTGATACGTGAAAAGAAAGGGAGCTTCGCCGATATTCTCGAATCATTGCGTCATAAAGGGTATGTCCGTATCATGATTGATGGGGTTATGGTCCGTCTGGATGAGGAGGTGGAGCTTTCCAAAACCAAAAAACACACCCTGAAAGTAGTGATCGACCGCCTTGTCATCAAGCCGGAGAATCATGACCGGCTGGCACAGGATGTTGAAAAAGCGCTCAAAGAGAGTTACGGTGAAGTAGAGATCGAGATTCAAAACGGTGAGGAGATCGGTCTGCATGAAAAATTGATCCATTACAGTGAACACAGTGCCTGTTTTGATTGTAAAGTGAGTTTTGACCCGCTTGAGCCGCTCTCCTTTTCCTTTAACTCCCCGAAAGGGGCATGTTCGGAATGTGACGGATTGGGAATACGCTACGCTCTGGATTACGACAAGATTATCGATTCGGAACTTCCGATTGAAAAAGGGGCTATTAAAATCGTCTACGGTTTTAACAAAGGGTACTATTTTACCTTTCTGAAAGCTTTTTGTGCCGCATCGGGAATCAATGTCAACGCCCCCTTTTATACCCTTGAAGAGCATCAGAAAAAGGCGATTTTGCACGGAGGTATCGAGGATGTTACCTTTAAATGGCAGGAACATCCGATTACCCGTGTCTGGCCCGGTATTGTACGGATAGCGTATGATATTTTCAAAGATGAAAAAGATTTGGCCGATTACATGAGTGAAAAACCGTGTAATGTGTGCAACTCCTATCGGCTTAAACGCGAATCGCTTGCGGTGAAAGTTGCCGGAAAAGGGATCGGTGATATCATTTCGATGCCGATGAAAGATTCGTATATGTGGTTTACCGATCCGGCAACGTTTGAGCATCTGGGCGACCAAGAGGCGATGATCGCCGCGTCAATCCTCAATGAGATTCGGGAGCGCCTTTTCTTTCTCTATGATGTGGGGTTGGGATACCTTTCTCTGAGCCGGGATGCCCGTACGATCAGCGGAGGAGAAGCACAGCGTATCCGTATCGCAAGCCAGATCGGGAGCGGTTTGACGGGGGTAATGTATGTCCTCGATGAGCCGAGTATCGGATTGCATGAACGCGACACCCTCAAACTCATCCGTACCCTTCGTTCATTGCAGGAGAAGGGGAATACCGTGATTGTCGTCGAACACGATAAAGAGACGATTGAACATGCCGATTTTATTATCGATATCGGTCCGGGTGCGGGAAAATTCGGAGGGAATGTCATGTTCGCCGGAACATTGGAAGAGCTGCGAAAGAGCGATACCCTGACGGCCGATTACATGTCGGGACGCAAGCAGATCAAATACTTTTACCGCCGCCCTCAGGTAGAGTGGATGAGTATGAAAAATGTCACTTTGAACAATATCAAAGATTTGAGCATACGGATCCCCCTCAAAAACTTTGTTTGCGTTACGGGGGTGAGCGGGAGCGGTAAAAGCTCACTGATTTTGCAGACTCTGCTGCCGGTGACCCGTGAAATTTTGAACCATGCGCGAAAAGTGAACCGTGTAGCGGGGGTCGAAGTTGAAGGACTCGACAAACTCGATAAAGTGATTTATCTCGATCAAAGTCCTATCGGACGGACGCCGCGCTCCAATCCCGCAACCTACACGGGGGTGATGGATGAGATCCGCAACCTTTTTGCCAAAACCAAAGAGGCTCAGATTCGAGGGTACACCGCGTCGCGTTTCAGCTTTAACGTCAAGGGGGGGCGATGTGAAAAGTGTCAGGGAGAGGGAGAAATCAAGATCGAAATGCACTTTCTCCCCGATATTATGGTGAAATGCGATGCGTGTCACGGGAGCCGTTACAATCTTCAGACCCTGCAGGTGGAGTACAAAGGGAAAACCATTTCGGACGTTTTAGGGATGAGCGTGGGGGAAGCGTTGCAGTTTTTTGCTCCGATTCCGAAAATGAAACTGATTTTACAGACCCTTAGCGATGTCGGGCTTGATTATATCACGTTGGGGCAAAATGCGGTGACCCTCTCCGGCGGAGAAGCGCAGCGGATCAAGCTTTCCAAAGAGCTGAGCCGCCGGGATACGGGAAGTACCCTCTATATCCTCGATGAACCGACGACGGGTCTGCACTTTGACGACGTCAACCGTCTGACGAAAGTACTCCATAATTTTGTTGAACTCGGGAATTCGGTATTGGTCATCGAACATAATCTGGATATGATCAAAAATGCCGATTATATCATTGATATGGGGCCCGAGGGGGGAGACGGAGGGGGCTTGCTTGTTGCGGAAGGGGACCCGGAGAGTGTTGCCAAAAGCTGGGAAAGTACCGGAAGTTTTACCGGAAAATATTTGGCTCTCGAATTAGATAGGGTATAATTGCTAACTAACACAAAATTATCAAAAATTATAGAGGAATGAAATGAAAAGTTCGATTATTAATAGTATTAAATCATTGCCCCCCCTTCCGAAAACGGTATTGGAGATGCAGCGTATCTGTAACGATCCGGACTCTTCCATCCAACAGTTGGTCAAAACGGTTGAAACCGATCCGATGATCGTTGCCAATTTGCTGAAGGCGGCAAATTCACCTCTTTACAGTTTTAACCGTACTATTATCAATGTGGCTCAGGCGGTCTCTTTGTTCGGTATGAGTATGACCCGGTCGATCGGACTGGGCAATTCGGTCCGCAAGCTTTTGAACGTCGATATGGAGCCCTATGGGATCAGTTCTGAGCGCTTTGCCGAAATATCATCGATCCAAGCGGCATTGATGCAAAAGTGGTATACCCAGATTGACCGCGTTAAAGCGGATAAACTCTTTTTGGCCTGTTTTTTGCAGGAGACGGGGAAAATTATCATTGCGAGCGACGTGATTCAAGAAGATATGGCGACCAATTTCCGGTCCGACGTTGAGAGAGCCGTTAACATAGCGGCTGTGGAAAAATCGTATGTGGAAGATACGACGGCAACCGTTACGGCAGCGATTTTTACCCACTGGAATTTTGATAAAGAGTTTGTGGAGATGATCGAGTATTCAGACTCTCCGGAAAAGGCTCCCGAAGAGGTGAAAGAGTTTGCAACCGCACTGAATATTGTTAAAACGATCATTCCGCTCAATGATCCGCTTGGGGAACACAATATCGCGTTCGGACTGAAAAAAGCGGAAGCCGCAGGATACGATATCGATAAACTGCAAAGTGCGATCGATACGATTCTTGCAACGTTTCATTGATTAGTGACACAATGGGCCAATCTACCGTCACGATAATCGATACGTTCGGATTTTTTTTCCGCAGTTTTTATGCGTTGCCTCCCCTTCGCAACAAGCAGGGGTTTCCGACCGGTCTTTTGACCGGATTTATCAATTTTATTGCATCGCTTCACAAAGATCACAGCAGCGATTACCTCATTTTCGCCCTCGATGCGAAGGGGCCGAGTTTTCGTGCCGAAATTGATCCTGCGTACAAAGCCAACCGTTCCCCCGCACCCGAAGAGTTGATCCAGCAGCTCCCTGTTGCAATCGACTGGATTGAGAAAATGGGGTACAAGTCACTCAGCGTGAGCGGATTTGAAGCCGATGATGTGATCGCTTCGGTTGTCCGTGAAGCGCGCACACACGGTCATCTGGTCCGTATCGTATCACACGATAAAGATCTCTATCAACTGATAGAAGATGATTTGGTTGTTCTGGTCGATGCGATTGCCAAAAAAGTGCTGAATGAACGCCATTGCGATGAAAAATACGGGGTTCATCCGCGCCAGTTTATCGATTACCAAGCCCTCATCGGTGACAGTGCGGATAATGTTCCCGGAGTCAAAGGGATCGGAAAAGTGACGGCGCAAAAACTGCTCACACAATTCGGAACCCTTGATGCGATGTACGAACGTCTCGATGAGGTGACTCCGCCGCGTATTCGCGGGCTTCTGGAAACGTATCGTGACGATGCGTTTCGTTCGCGTCAACTGGTGAGCCTCCGAGACGATGTCTTTGAGCGGTTGGATTTTAATGAATTTATCATGCATTTTGACAATCCGTTTCTCCCTATTTATGACGATTTGGTCCATTACGAGATGAATGCGGTGTTGCGCACCCTCAAGGCCAAAGCGCTGTTTGAGGAGTCTTCGGAATCTTCAGCCGCACCTATTGTACCGAAGAGCAGTGAAGTTACGGTTGAGTGTGAGCAAGGGTGCAGCGTGTTGATCGATACCGATGAAGCACTCGAAAGGCTCATTGCATCGATCCCCCGGAATTGCGTTATTGCATTCGATACCGAGACGACGGGATTGAATCCCCACAGTGATATTTTGGTCGGTTTCAGCTTTAGTACGGAGGGGAAAACGGGCTATTATGTCCCGATGGCCCATAGCTATCTGGGGGTTGGGGTTCAGGTCTCCCGGAGTGCCGCGAAAGCTGCAATGGAAAAAATTTTTACCCATCGGGTGATCGGTCACAATATCAAGTTTGATCTCCATTTCGTTACCCGATTTCTCGGAGTGGAGCGTTTGCCGATCCATGCCGATACGATGGTTCTGGCATGGCTTGGGGATTCGGGGCGCTCTTTGGCGATGGACAATCTGAGTGCTTCGCTCCTTCGCCATGAGATGATCCATTTCAAGGATACGGTGAAAAAAGGGGAGAATTTCGCCTCCGTTGCCATCGAAGATGCGTGTAAATACGCAGGAGAAGATGCCATTATCACCTATCGACTCTACGACGTACTTTGCGAACAACTTCTCGTAAAGGGTGGACAAGAGGCACTGGATGAGGCGTTTAGCGTCGAATTTCCTTTTACCTTAACATTGCTGGGGATGGAGCGTTACGGGATCGCCGTTGACACGGCGGTGTTGGAGACGTTTAAAAAAGAGGTAGCCTTAGAGATCGCCACTCTCACGGAGCAAATCCACAGCGCATGCGGAACCGTGTTTAATCTCAATTCTCCGAAACAACTCGGGGTTATTTTATTCGAGACGTTGGGGCTGGCGCACGGCAAAAAAACCAAAACCGGATACAGTACCGATGAGCAGGTTTTGGAAGGGTTGAAAAACGAGCATGCGGTGATCCCGATGCTGTTGCAGTACCGCGAATACCACAAGCTCTATTCCACCTATATCGAACCGCTAATCGCATTGGCGCAAAACGATTCGGCTTCCCGTATTTATACTTCGTTTGTCCAGACGGGGACGGCGACGGGACGGCTCAGCTCAAAAAATCCGAATCTCCAAAATATCCCCGTAAAAACCGCATTGGGGATGCGTATCCGCGAAGCGTTCGTCGCACCGCAGGGTAAAAAACTGATCGGGATCGACTATTCGCAAATCGAACTGCGCCTCCTCGCCCATTTCAGCGGGGATGCGGTTTTGGTCAATGCTTTTAACGAAGGGCATGACATCCATATGCAAACTGCGATAGCGTTGTTCGGCGAAGAGGAAGCGGTGAGCAAACGTAACATCGCCAAAACGGTCAACTTCGGTCTATTATACGGTATGGGGCAAAAAAAGCTCTCCGATACGCTGGGGATTACGACCAAGGAGGCAAAAGCGATCATCGATCGTTATTTCGAGACGTTTCCGAGTGTCAAGGGGTATTTTAGCGGTATCGTAGAGCAGGCCAAGGAGATGGGGTACGTCGAAACGCTGCTCCACCGCCGCCGCTATTTTGATTTCGCCTCCGCTACCCCGATGCTCAAAGCGGCGTATGAGCGCGAGTCGGTCAATACCGTATTCCAAGGCTCCGCATCCGATCTGATCAAACTCTCGATGAATACGATCGATGCAATGATCCGTGAAGAAGGGCTTGGGGCGCGAATGTTGCTGCAAATTCATGATGAACTGATTTTTGAAGTGGATGAGGATGTCGCCGAAGAGTATGCCGTACGATTTGTCGAGGCGATGGAGAGTATTTTAGAACTGCGTGTCCCGCTGAAAACGTCGATGCATATCGGGAATCACTGGGGTGAGTTGAAATAGTTTCTCGTCATTCCCGTGAAGGCGGGGATCCATCCCTACTTAAAATCATAGAAAGCGTGATATGAAAATTTTGTATGTAATTGGTAATGGATTTGACCTAAAGCATAACTTGCCCACTCGGAACAACACCACAGTTTTGGATAACATTGCAGGATAATTTTGATTTGTATCAAGCGTATAAGCAAGAATATACATCGATTCAAAAGATTAAAAAACTACACGTGGCGTAATCTAGTAAATACGAAAGATCGGATTTAAAATTGATTATTTGCTATAATCGTTCTCATGAATAAAGAACAAATCTTGGAGTATCTTAGAAATGTCAAAAGCACGTATGCGCAAGAAGGTTTTTTGATAGAAGCTCTCTTCGGATCGTATTCACGTGATGATGCCGATCCGAAAAGTGACATTGATATACTCGTCGAAGCCACACCGCAATTTGCCTCAAAATATGGTTTTCAAGCCTTTGAACGTATCCGTCAAATCCAAAATGAGTTAAGCAATGCACTCGGCGCGAAAGTCGATCTAGCGGATCGTACAGGTATGGGAAAAACAGCTCAAAAGTTCATTATCGATCGGGCAATTTATGTCTAAAGAGTCGATCAGCAAAATTTATCTCGTTCTCGAAAAAATTGAATATATCGAAGAAATTATCAAAGATGCGGGAAGCATAACGAGAGCACTGGAAGATGCCGTTACCAAACGCCCTGCGATTTTGATGCATCTCACCGCTATTGCGGAACAATTCAATAAACTCAAACTCGAAAATGCGACCCACATCCTTGAAGCGTTTGATCTTGGGGATATCAAAGGGATTTATGACGTCCGTACCTACATCGCTCACGATTACGAAGGGGTGAACCTCGCCATTATCGAATGGATCATCCGTAATGGTTTACCGAAATTTAAAACATTATGTCAGAGTGTTATAAATCAATACACAGCAGTCTAATTCACCCGTAGTTTCGTTAGTTCCATAAGCTGGATTTACCCTAAACGTGAAGTCTGGAATGACGATTATTGAACATAAAAAGCTTCAAAATAAGGAAAATAATATATGGTCGAAAAAATTTTAGCCAATCTTGAAAAATCGAATTGCGCTACCGATTCGACATTTATGCAGGCGGTCAGCGAAGTTCTGCGTTCATTGACACCGACGGTAGAGAGTGACTCGCGTTATGAAAGATATGCTATTTTGGAGCGTTTGGTCACCCCGGATCGGGTGATCCAGTTTAAAGTACAATGGGTAGACGATCAAAACCGTGTCCAGATCAATAACGGCTATCGTGTTCAGTTTAACAACTCTCTGGGACCCTATAAGGGGGGGCTTCGTTTTCACCCTAGCGTGACATTGGAGATGTTGAAATTTTTAGCGTACGAGCAGATTTTTAAAAACTCCCTCACCGGTTTGCCGATAGGGGGTGCCAAGGGGGGGAGCGATTTCGATCCCAAAGGGAAAAGTGATTTTGAGATCATGAATTTCTGTCGTGCGTTTATGCGCGAACTTCACCAATACATCGGTGCCCGTGTCGATGTCCCTGCCGGGGACATCGGAGTAGGGCTTCGTGAAATCGGATTTTTGTTCGGCGAATACCGACGCATTACCCGCAATTACGAAGGGGCTTTGAGCGGCAAGCCGTATGCGTTTGGCGGATCGTTGATGCGTCCGCAGGCGACGGGATACGGGGTCGTCTATTTCGCCGCCGAAATGCTCAAAGAGGAGATACAAGAGTCGCTGGAAGGGCAAATCTGCTCTGTCAGCGGTGCGGGGAACGTAGCCCTTCACACGATTGAAAAGCTTCAGCATCTGGGGGCAAAAGTGATCACCTGCAGTGATAGCGAAGGGACGATCTACGATCCTGAGGGGATCGATATGGATCTGCTCAAGAGGATCAAAGGCAATGAGAGACATCTCTCTTTGGAACACTATATCCAGAAAAAAGATACTGCCGTGTATACCAAAAAAGAGGATTATCCCCATGACGGTCATACGGTATGGAGTTATCCCTGTTTTGCGGCATTTCCGTGTGCTACCCAAAACGAGCTGACCCTATCGGATGCGGCACGATTGATTGAAAACGGGTGTATTGCGGTGATTGAGGGGGCCAATATGCCTACCACCCCCAATGCGATCGATCTGTTTCATGAAAATGGGATTTTGTTTGCTCCGGGAAAAGCTTCTAACGCCGGAGGGGTTGCGGTGAGTGAATTTGAGATGAGTCAGAACGCTTCGATGGAGAAATGGGATTTTGACAAAGTCGATCATAAACTCAATGCGATTATGCGCCAAATCTATAAACGGGTCGCTTTGACCGCAAAAGAGAACGGCAAAGAGCGAAATTTTGTCGACGGTGCCAATATCGCGGCATTCAAGCGGATTGCCGAGGCGATGATCTTAGAGGGAATTTAGTTTCCCCTCCGTATTTACCATAGTGCCATTACAATTGCACCTACATTATCACGATAGGTTACTTATGAATAGATTACTCTCCTTATTGAACTCCCTCAAAACGATGGCGGTTCTGATGTTGGTTTTTGCCGTCTCGATCGGCTATGCCACTTTTATCGAAAACGATTACGGAACGATGAGTGCCAAAGCCGATGTGTACAATTCACGATGGTTTGAAGCGCTTCTGGCGCTTCTGGCGCTCAATTTGACTTTAAATATCGTCCGTTTTAAAATGGCCCGCCGCGCCAAAACGCTGGTCTTTTTGTTTCACGTTGCATTTTTGATCATTTTGGTCGGTGCCGCCGTGACCCGCTATGTAGGTTACGAAGGGATCATGCATATCCGGGAAGGGGAGAGCAGCGATCAAATTCTCAGCAGTGACCCTTTTATCACCCTTACCGCTGAAAAGGGGGGAGAGAAGGTAGAGGTGCAGGAGAAACTTTACCTCTCCAAACGTTCAGAGAACCATTTTGAACGGACCCTTACCGTCGGCGGAGAATCGATTCGTGTCAAACTGGAAGGGTACATGGGGGATGCGCGGTATGAAGCCGTCGCCGATCCCAAAGGGGAGCCCCTCTTTAACCTGATGGTGACCGGAGCGCAGGGGGCGCAGCAGATTACCCTCAAAGAGGGGGAGTTTGTTGAGACGAATGATCTGATTATCGATTTTAAGTCGAAAAAAACGTTTGAAAAACCGGTTGTCTCCCTGAACGTCGAAGAAGATAATGCGTTTATGACCACACCGGCTGAGCTCTCAACCCTCAGTATGGATACCCAGCAAACCGCCACACTCACGGCGGGAAAACACGAATTGGCCAAGCGGACCCTTTTTCAGAGTGCCCAGAGCAGTTTCGTATTGCGTGATTTCTTCCCTAAGGGATCGATGCAGCTGGTGTCTAAACCGGCTAAAGGGCCGATGGTGCAGGGGGAGGATGCGTTGAGCTTTAGCGTAGAGGGGGGGAATGATACAACATCTGCCGTTGTGATGGGCAGTGTCGGCGAAGTCGGCGAAGCGAAAACGCTCAAGGTCGGGGATTCGACGGTGACGATTGAATACGGTTCGATTAAACGACAGCTCCCGTTTGCCATCGCTTTACGCGATTTTGAGTTGGAACGGTATCCCGGATCGATGTCTCCGGCATCATACGCCAGTGAAGTGACGGTCATAGACACTGCTGAAGGGGTCACTATGCCGTTTCGTATCTACATGAACCATATTCTCGATTATAAAGGGTACCGATTTTTTCAATCGTCGTTTGATCAGGATGAATTGGGGAGCGTCCTTTCGGTTAATCACGATCCGGGGACCTGGATCACGTATGTGGGGTATGCGATGCTTGCCATCGGATTGTTCGGTGTCCTGATCGTCAAAAACGGACGTTTTAACGGCTTGAACGAGAAGCTCAAGGGACTCGATGCCCAAAAAACAGCGGCTTCGCTGGCGCTTGTCGTTATGGCCCTTTTCAGTTCTCACGCTATTGCGTCGGAGGGGGAAAATCCGGTTATTAAAACGGCGAAAAGTTTCGATGCGGCCCATGCCGACAAATTCGGCCATCTGATCGTCCAAGACGGCAGCGGCCGGATGAAACCGATGGATACCCTGTCGCATGAAATTTTGGCAAAACTCTACCGTAGCGATACGATTATGGGGTTGAGTGCCAATCAGGCGATTTTGGGGATGATGCTCCGTCCCGATGCGTGGCGTGAGATTGCGATGATCCGTACCGGACATAAAGAGGTCAATAAGCTCATCGGCCTTCCCGAAGAGGCAAAAACGGCCGCTTTTTCACAGTTTTTCGAAGTCCCCGACGAGATGCAAGGGTACAAGTTAGCGACACTCGTCGACGAAGCCAACCGTAAATCTCCGGGGAAACGGGATAAATTCGATAAAGCGCTTCTGCAGGTAGATGAGCGGGTTAATGTTGCCTATATGGTCTATACGGGATCGTTGATGCGGATGTGGCCGAAACCGAACGACAAAAACCACAAATGGGACGGGACCATCGAATCGATGCAGTCTCTCTCTCCGAAAGAGGCCGAGATGGTGCGCCTTCTGGCCGTCAGCTATTTTGGTGCGGTGGATCAAGCCCTGAAAAGCGGCAATTGGAGCGAAGCGGATCAGGCGTTGGCCCGTATCGGTAAATATCAGCGTTTTACCGGCGCGAGCGTCTATCCGAACGAAACCAAAGTGGATGTTGAGATTTTTTACAACAAAACGAATATTTTCGAGCAGCTGTGGCCGCTCTATTTTATCGTCGGATTCACCCTGCTGATCCTGTCGTTTGTAAAAATCCTGAATCCCGCGTTCAAGCTTGAGTGGTTTACGAAAGTGACGTTCGGACTGCTCCTCCTTTTCTTTGCGGCCCATACGGCAGGATTGGGGATGCGTTGGTACATTTCCGGGCATGCACCGTGGTCCAACGGATATGAATCGATGATTTATATCGGTTGGGCGAGTCTCCTCGCCGGATTCATCTTCTCCCGTAAATCGGCGATGACCCTTGCGGCGACGGGGATTATGACAGGATTGATCCTTTTTGTCGCCCATCTGAACTGGCTTGATCCGCAGGTGACGAACCTCGTTCCGGTCCTTCAGTCGTACTGGCTCAGTATCCACGTATCGATGATTACGGCGAGTTACGGATTTCTGGGGCTGGGTGCTTTGCTGGGGATGATCACCCTCATCTTGTTTATCCTTAAAAAACCGCACAACGAAGTGCGGTTGAATTTGGCGATCAAAGAGCTCAATGCGATCAACGAGATGAGCCTCCTGTTCGGCCTCGTCCTCCTCACCGTCGGAAATTTCCTCGGCGGTGTGTGGGCGAACGAGAGCTGGGGACGCTACTGGGGATGGGACCCGAAAGAGACGTGGGCACTGGTGACGATTCTCGTTTATGCGGTTGTCGTCCATCTACGGATGATCAAGGGGGCCTATAACGACTATATTTTCAGCGTCGTTTCACTGCTGGCGTTCACCTCGGTCTTGATGACCTATTTCGGGGTGAACTATTATCTGGCGGGGATGCACTCGTACGCAAAAGGGGACCCCGTTCCGGTGCCCGATTTCGTCCCGTGGACCTATGCCGTTGTCGCTATCGTGATTGCGGCGGCCTATCCGAAGCGGACTACCCGCTAAGCTTTAGGGGGTTGTAAGGACACCAGTTATGATTTGGTGAGTGATTTTCTCAGGAAGGTTTGAAGCGATTCGAGTGAATGAATGGACGCCGCATCGAAGGCAATCGCCGACACCGATGTGACGACATCCAATGGGTTCATCCACTCCGGTGAAAGGGCTAACGGATCGGGGATGAGCCCATCTTTTCGTAAAATGATAAAGTCATCTCCCTCAAAACGGATTACGGCTGTTTCTGCATTGTATCGGATGAGAAACTGAGCATAGCGCCGTAACAACTCATCCCCTTTCTCCCAGCCGTATTTTTTATTGAATTCACTTATATTGCCGAGGGTAATGAACCATATTTGGCGGTACTCTTTGAAATCAGGTTCCATATAGAGAAAATTGAGATAGCTTAAACTGTAGGCGCCGGTTAACGGGTCTTTATAAAAATAGGAGAACCGTTCCATCTCCAAAGGGGTGGAGGGACGCTGAGACGCGACAGATTCGAGATTGATATGTGAGAGGGCCTCGATGGCCGCATCGATGATTTCGGAACGAAATTGAATACCGCGCATGGCGGAAAGCTCTTTGAACGCTTCTTGAATACTTTTGCGCCCTTTATAGATACGATTGGTCGTCATCGCGTCAAAGGAATCGGCGACGGCCATGATCTGCGAAGGATAGGGGATCTCATCGCCGCAAAGTTTGTCCGGATAACCGCTTCCGTCGAGCCGTTCATGATGATGACGGACAACTCTGGCAATCGGAGAAAAGATTTCAATCCGTCGAAGCAGGTCATAGCTCGCGGTCACATGCTCTTCGATCAGCGATTTTTCAATCGGCTCCAAGGGGCCGGGTTTGAGTAAAATCGAATCCGGAATGGCGATTTTTCCGATATCATGAACCATCCCCGCACGATAAATATCGGTTTGTTCATCGCGGCTTAATCCCAACTTTGCGGCAATCAGGCGAGAGTATTCCGCAACCCGCTGCCCGTGTCCTGCGGTATAACTATCCCGTTGCTCAATGACGGAAGCTAGGGAAATCAAATTTTGTTCGTATAAATCCAATCGTTCACGGACACGATGATCGGAAAAACGGTATCCCCACATAATAGCGCCCATTCCCATCACCCAGATGAGGAGGAAAATAAAGCTTTCGGTCTTAAGTCCGATGAGAAAGATCTCCTCATACCGTTTCATCGGTATTGTGATACTGAGCCCACCGCGAAGATCACCGACTTTATACCCTTGATGCTGATGACATTTCAGACACTCTTGTTTGATAAAAAGGGGAGAGATAAGACGTAGATGTTTTTCCCCATTTTCGGTGACCATTTCGGAATATTCGGTGCGGGTATTTGAGAGGGTTTTGAGATGGCGCGCTTCCCATGTGTCGGGTTTATTAGAAGGGTTTAAAAGTTTTTCGCTGGTGATATGGCTTTGCATCCCATACAATTTTGCATATAGCTCTTCCATTTGACGCAAGGCATAAGCGGGATTGACGAGAGTGAGCTGCTGTCCGTCGGACGTGTTAATGTCCCGATTGGGAACTCTTAGATAGGGGTTGGAGGGGGTCGAAGCAGTTATAGGGACGTATACCCCACCGTGCATGGCAATCCATTTGCGATAGGCAAAATCTTTTTTAACACTGGTTTGGGCTTCGATAAGCGCAAGCGAATTGATTTGAGAATTTTGCTGAAACGTTTGATAGCCGAAGAGCAAACCGATAAAAAGGGTCCATAAGAACGCAACGACAACAAAATATCGCCATAATTGCTCCCTTTCACTTGTCATGAAAGACCCCCTTTTTATCTAAAATCAATTTATAATAACAATATTGTCCTTAGCTGAAATTGAATAAATTATAGTATTTTCTTATGATATTATTTAAACCACCCTTTGACCCGTTCGAACGCCGATTCAAAAAGGCTCTCGTGCGGCTTGGATTCGATGCCGAAGCTCTCTTGGAGTTTATGCAGCAGCTCTTCTTGCTCTGAGGTGAGCTTTTTCGGGTAGGTGAGGCGGATCTGGGCGATTAGGTCCCCTTTGCCGCGTCCGTGTACGTCGCTGATCCCTTCGTTTCGGAATTTGTATTGTTGGGCGTCTTTGGTTCCGGTTTCGAGTTCGAGGGTCAACTCACCCGTGAGTGAGGGGATGGAGATATTTTCTCCCAAAACCGCTTGGGTGAAAAATACCGGCACTTCGAGGTAAACGTCGTTTCCGTTTCGGATAAAGTGATTGTCTTCTTCAACCTCAAAGGTGACGTAAAGATCCCCTTTGACTCCGCTTTTTCCGGTATTGCCGCGCCCCGATACCCGCAGGCGGTTACCGGTGTCGATACCGGCAGGGACTTTTACGGTGACGCTCTCTTTGCTCTCGGTGTAGCTTTTTCCTTTGCAGTCGCCGCACTTTTCACTTGCCATTGTCCCTTCGCCGTGACATGCCGGACAGGTTTGGGAGAAGGTCATGAATCCCTGACGGACATACACTTGCCCTTTGCCGCCGCATTGGCTGCAACTGGTTACTTTGCCCTCTTTGGCTCCGGTCCCTTTACAGGTTTTGCAGGAGTTTTTACTGGTGAAGCTGATCTCTTTCTCGCATCCGAATACCGCCTCTTTGAAGTTGATTTTGATCTCAACCCCCATGTCTAAGGGAAATTTGTCGCTTGGGGTGCGCGATTGACGGCGGCCGCCCCCTCCAAAACCGTTGAACATCTCTTCAAAAATACTCCCTAAATCATCGAATCCGCCGCTGCTTCTGCGTCCGCCCCCCCCTTGGAGTCCCTCTTTGCCATAGCGGTCGTAGATTGAGCGCTGCTGATCGTCGCTGAGGACTTGGTAGGCTTCGTTGCAGAGTTTGAATTTGTGTTCGGCGGTCGGATCCCCCGGATTACGGTCGGGATGGTACAATTTGGCCATTTTTCGGTAAGCCTTTTTGATCTCATCCCCGTTAGCACTTTTGGTGACCTCTAAAATTTCATAATAGCTCATCTCTTCCACGCGTAAACTCCACTCATCATCATTTTTTCGGAATTATACCATACCAAAAAGAGTGTTAGCTTAATTGAGTCAAAGAGCATCAAGTTTTGATAAGATAAGCGGGAAAATTTTCCAAATCAGGGAGATTATTGGGTAACAAAGAGGTTTTGTGTCATAAATTCTGGTAGTGTAGTACTATAATTTATGGGAGTATCTATTTGTATAAACGTTATTTACACGAATCGATCCAAGAAACGATGGGACATTTTCCGGCAATTTTGATCACGGGTACACGTCAAAGCGGCAAAAGTACCCTCTCTATGAGTTCGTGTGAAAACTACATCACCATTGATAATATCAGTTAATCATTTTTGTTTTAAAAAGCAAAAATGAACATATGGATGGCTTGTTATAACTACAAGCCAATTACTAAGGGATATGGAGATTTTTGGTTATAATCTTTCAAAATAAAATGGTTTGATAGGAGTTTTTATGACGAAAACGTTTATATTAGACTTTTTAGCACAACATAAAAATGATTTTTCTCAAAAATACGGTGTTACAAAAATAGGGCTTTTTGGAAGCTATGCCCGTGAAGATTTCAAAGACGGCAGTGATATTGATATTGCGATAGAGATGCAAAACGATAAGAAAAGCTTAAACACATTTTTCTCTTTAAAAAGAGAGCTTGAGGAAGCATTTAATCTAAAAGTCGATCTTGGAATAGAGAGTTCTCTCAAAGCTATTGCGAAAGAAAAAATAATGAAAGAGATAGTCTATGTCTAAAAGAGGCGAGCTTCTTTTTTTACAAGATATTTTGGATTCGACGGAAGCTATATTTGAGTTTACAAACGGGCTTAGTGTAGATGAATTTTCTGCAAATAGACTTGTATATAGTGCCACCATTCGAGAATTTGAGATTATAGGTGAAGCGACCATTCACCTCTCAGATGAAACACTCTCCAAATATGACCAAATTGTATGGAGAGATTTAAAAGATTTTAGAAATATTTTGATTCATGAATATTTTGGTGTGGACAGTCAAATAGTTTACAATACAATCAAAAATGATTTACCTCTTTTAAAAAATGTCGTGCAAAAAATGATAGAGGATTATTCTTAAACATCCTTTGATGAAACGTTTCCTATAAAAATTCAACCACTCCGTTGGCGCCCTCAAAAAACTTTATGACAGCAGATATTTATGTAAATAGTAAAATTTAATGTATAATTACTATTAAATTATACGTGAAATTGTGAGGTAGATAATATGGTAACGTATGCTTCAAACGAACTCATCGCCTCCTCTGAACTGGTTAAAAAGTTCGGTTCATACCTCTCGCAACTCAAAGAGAGCTCGACCTCCAAACTGGCTATTTTGCGAAACAACAAAGTCGAAGCGGTACTTATTTCTAAAGATGAATACGAAAAAATGGTCGAAGCACTGAAAAAAGTTCAAGGTGCTGAAATCCTCCTCTCGATCACGCAGGGGCTTGATGATGTGAAACAAGGCAGAGTCTCCCCTATCGAATCGCTGTGGGATGAGCTGAAAACCACCTATTCTAAAGGTAAAAAAGAGAGCATCAACGATCAGGAACTTATCGAACTTCTCAAAGAATATATGGATAAGCAATGAAGCGTTCCCTCGAAAAATTTAATCGCCTCGTCGATGCATTGCAGCAGCTCCCCACCATCGGCCAGAAATCGGCAACCCGACTGGCGTACCATATGGTGATGAATGACAGTTTCGGGGCGCTGAAACTGGCTCATGCGATTGAAAATGCCCTCTCATCGTTGAGAAAATGCCGCTCATGCGGGGGATTGAGTGAGGATGAACTCTGCTCGATTTGCAGCGATGAACGGAGAAATCATGAACTCCTGTGTATCGTCGAAAACGCAAAGGACATTTTGACCTTTGAAGAGAATGCCCTTTTTGACGGGCGCTATTTCGTCCTCGATTCGGTGGAACATTTGGATATTTCCCATTTGCGCGACGTGGTGAAGAGCGGTATCCGTGAAGTGATTTTTGCCCTGACACCGTCCATCGCCAATCAGGGGATCATTCTCTACATCGAGGATAAGCTCTATGATCTGGATGTCCGGTTCAGCCGTATCGCGCAGGGGGTACCGACCGGGGTGAGTCTGGAGAATGTCGATATCCTCTCGCTTACCAAGGCGATGGAAGATCGGGTGAGTATTTAGGGGGTCATAAACTTTTTGGTCCGTGTCGTCGGCTGCGCGGTTTGCGGGTCGTCGGGCCAGTAGTGTTTGGGGTATCTCCCTTTGAGCTCTTTTTTGACCTCGCCGTAGGAGCCGTTCCAAAATCCGATCAGATCACGGGTCATCTGGATCGGGCGGTGTGCGGGGGAGAGGAGATGGATGAGGAGGGGGAGTTTCCCCCCCATAACGCTTGGATGGGTTGTGACGCCGAACATCTCCTGTATCCGCAGCGCCAGTACGGGAGCATCGGGATCGCTGTAGTCGATGGGAATCTTGCTCCCCGTCGGTGCGGTAAAAAAAGGGGGGAGGAGTGCATCGAGGCGACGTAGCGTCTCCCACTCGATCCGGGAAGCAAGAATCGTGGTGAGGTCAAGAGAGTGGAGATCTTTGAGGGAGCTGTGGGTCGTAAAATGGGGCATCAACCACAGAGGCAGGGTATCGAAAAGTGCCGCGTCACTAAAATCTTCGGTAATCTCTCCGTGACGGTGAAACGCACGGAGCCGATACAGCAGTGAGCGTGACTGCTCCGTCCACGGCAAAGCCTCCAATCCGCTCAGAACGATCCCTTCGCACAGAATTTTCCCGATTTTTTCCCGTTCATTGCATTCAACCGTATGCGATCGGAGGAGTATCTCCCCCATGCGGAGGATTTCGCGCGCCTCTACCCGCTGGGTTTTCGGATTCCATGTCATGCTTTGGCGCGTCTCGAAAAGGTGGGGAAGGTAGGTTTCCAAATCTTCGAGAGAAATCGGTGCGCACAGATGGATGCGGGCTGATTGGGTGTGGCCGTCGCTGCGGGCGATGATGAGCCATTCGGAACCGCTGAGGTCGTCTCGGGGGTCCAAAACCGATTCTTTGCCGTTGACGCTGAGGTAGCGGCGATTTGAGGTGTCGCGGGAGCGTGAAATACGGTCGGGATAGGCCATTGCCAGCAAAACGGCGAGCATCGTATCGGAGAAATCGGCCGTGAGTTTCAATGGGCTTTTGAGACGTTTGGCCAGATCGCGGGCGCTGAGTAGGACCCGCTGCACCCCTTCGCGCAGATGGGGGGGGATAGGGCGGTTTTGAAGAAGATCGCTCAGAAGCCAAAACCGCTCCCGAATGTCGGCGGAGCGCTCCGACGAACCGGACAGGGGATCGCGTTCGCTTAAAAGGGCCGCTAAAAGGATCGCTTCGCCTACAATTTGAAGTTTTTGCCCCATGTGCAGCATGTGTGCAAGTCTCGGATGCAGACCGAGGGAGAGGACCGACCTTCCCTGCGGGGTGATCTGTGCCGGCGAGGTGAGCAGACCCAGCTCCTCTAGCAGGGTAGAGGCATGTTTAAAAGCACGCGGGGGAGGGGGATCGATCCATGCCAGATCTTCGGGGCGCGATCCCCATGCCGATAGTTCCAGAGCCAGAGGGGCGAGATCGGATTGGAGGATTTCGGGTTCGCTGTAAGGAGAGAGGGAGTGGTGGGCAATTTCGCTCCATAAACGGTAACAGCTCCCTTCGCTTTGGCGTCCGGCCCGTCCGGCCCGCTGTGTTGCGGAGGCGCGGGATATCTTTTGGGTTATGAGCCTCTCCATACCGCTGGAGGGGTCAAAGCGTACGACCCTCTCCAGACCCGAATCGATGACGATCCGTATCCCTTCGATCGTGAGGCTGGTTTCGGCGATATTGGTGGAGAGGACGATTTTTCTTTGCTCACAGGGATAGATTGCCGCTTCCTGTCCATTTTTGGAAAGATCGCCGTAGAGGGGGGCGACAAGAATATCGGGGGCGGTATTGCGTAGGAACTCTTTTAGAAGTGTTTCAAGTGATTTGATTTCACGGACGCCCGGGAGGAAGACGAGGATGTTTCCCGATTCGCGCTGCACAATCTCCCGGATGAGGGAAAAAAGGTGCGAAATCAGATTTCGCCCATCGAGGGCAGGGGTATTTGCAGGGAGGTGGGTGATGGCGACGGGGTAACTTTTCCCTTCGCTCGTGATAACGGGGGGAAAATCCAACACCGCCTCTAACCCCAAGGTATCGAGGGTTGCCGACATCACCGCAATTTTGAGATCGTCACGGAGAAACTCCTGCGTCTGGAGGGCAAACGCGAGGGAGAGGTCGCTGTGCAAATGGCGTTCATGAAACTCATCAAAAATGACCAAGGCGACATCTTCCAATGCAGGATCACTCTGAAGCCGGCGGGTCAAAATCCCCTCGGTCATAACGAGAATTCTGGTTTTCGGCCCCATTCGTCTCTCCGAACGGATATGGTAACCGACCGATTCCCCCACCTCTTCGCCCAGCATCTGCGCCATACGCTCGGCGGCCGCGCGCGCGGCAACACGGCGGGGGGAGAGGAGCAAAATCATTTTCCCCTCCAGCCACGGTTCCTGAAGGAGCGAAAGGGGGAGTGCCGTCGTTTTTCCGGCACCGGGAGGGGCTTGAAGTATCAGGCGGTTATGGGAAGCCAGCGTCTTTCGGATATCGCCGATAACGGCGTAAATGGGGAGGGAGGCTATTTGGACCATGGCAACATAAATCGTTGTGCTTCCGTCCCGTGAATGACGTAATAGAGCTCATAATAATGGTTGACGATCGTCTTAAACTGTTCCAGACTCGGACGGGTTGTTGCAAAGAGGATATGATCGTCGGCTTGAAGAGGGGTGTCGAGCGCAGGGATGAGGATAAACGTACCGTCGGCACGTTTGAGCCCCAAAATGACGATTTCAAGATCATTGCCGTCGCGGTAGGGGTTGTTTAGCAACTGTTTGATCGTTACGGGGGTATGGCGGACGAACCGGTGGAGGGCGTACATATGGTTTTGATCAACGGACATCTCGATGAGGGCCGGACGTTTGTTTACCTTGTCGGTAATGAGGAGCAGGGTATCGACCAGTTTCTCTTTGGTAAAATCGGAAATCCCTTCGATAAATTCAAATGTCATCGGGCGGTCGATGTAGTTGTATCCGTCCAGCGCGGCAATCTGATCAACGATGAAAATTTTATCGACTCTCAGATGGGAGAAGAGACTCTTTTCTTCCAGTTCGTTTTCCCGAACGATGGCAAAAATACGGGGGTTGAGGGTACGCGCGGTCGCGATGATCGAGAGATTGATCGCATCGTCGTTGGTCCCGGCAATGATACAGGAGGCCTCTTCGATCCCGGCTTGAAGAAAGAAATCCTGATCGGAAGAGACTTTTTCGTGCACCTCTTTGTTGATGTCCAGATAGGTGTAGTCGATACCGTTTTTATCCAGGGTATTTTGGAGTGTTTTTCCGAATCTCCCCTTACTGCAGACGATGTATTTTCCCATCGGGAGGATATCGCTTTTACTGACGTGGAGGTTTCCCCCCTGCACCCAGCTAAGGAGGTTGAACAGATAGGGGGATTTGAGGGCAAAATCGATTCGCCGTGCGATGATGGAGAAGATATCGATGACGTGGTCGACCCCGATATTGGCCAGATTTTCGCCGCCGTGTTTGACACCGGAACGGGCGATAATTTTGAGATGTTCGTTCAGGATACGGGCCCGGACGGAGATTTTGAGATTGAGCTGATCGTCATCGAAAAGGGTGATGAGAAATTTGCAGTTGGGAGACTGAACCCCCGATGAGCGCAGAACATCGGTCATCGAGGCATCGGCGACGATGGCGGGGATGGAGGGCATATAGAGTTCGCTGATCAGCGACTCGATTTTTTCGATGCTCTTGTCGATGACGACGATCCGATAGAGATTGTCCTGATTGAGTTTATCGATGAGCAGTTTTCCCGCATCGGTATAGCCGCAGATGATGATAAAGTCTTGTCCCAAATGACGTACTTTGCGCCGAAAGGTATTCATCTTGATCGCATAAATAAATGTCTTCTCCTGAAGTAGAGCAATGATGGAACCCAGAGCATAGATCCAAGCCGGAACCGTCGCATAGATGGTTAACAAGACGACGATCCGCTGCGGATAGGTGAAGGGGTAGGGGATTTCGCCGAATCCGATCGTCGTTGCCGTATAGCCGACAATGTACATGGCATCAAAAAAGCTAAGATGGGCCGCATTGCCCTGAGCATCTATCCCCGGGACAAGGGTAAGAAGGATCACCGGAATGGCATGGGCGAGATTGAGAACGATCAACGGCGTTCTCATTTTCCGTAAAAATAGCCAGATGGACGCTTCCGTTTTATTCATCGAAAAAATGGATCAGCGTTTTAGAAGAAGGGTTTCGCCGACGAACAAAGCGACGGATATGACATTGGCCACCAAAGCACCTGTCGCCAGCGATACAACGATCGTAAAAAGTTCCGGCGTCATAACGCTTGTCATGTTGACGATGCCCCACACCGATGCCGCAGCGATGAGCTGCAAATCGGCGACGAAACTCGTTGCGAGGAGAACCGAACCGGTTTGCGTTTTATCCCCCAACTTCATAATGGTAGCGATAAGGTTGACGACAATGGCGGCAACAAGCTCATACACACTGTGATAGGCGATAACGTCGATATCCCCCACTACAAAACCGAAATTAAGGGTGAGTGCAAGGATGATAAAAAAACCTGAGATAACTTTTTCTGAATTCATGATACCTCGATGTTAAAAACAGAGTGAGGAAAACTCTGTTAGAGTAAAAGTATTATATATCTATGCCAATATATACAACCTGAAAAATGACGTGCATTAAAGCTTAAGGAGTCCTGCCGCACTGTAAACGTTACGGGGATTCCACAAAATCCATCCGCAGCTTCCGAAATCTTCACTGGCACGTATTTGGTCGCGAATCTCTTTTGCCCCGTAGAGACGGCGGTCAAAGGCATAGTCTCGAAATGCCTGAAGCCACGGACGGTAGGCAAGGGGGGAAGTTCCCGATTTTTTGAGGGCTCTGTCCAACGATTGTTTGACGATTTCATAATTGGCGGCGACCGGATTGCGGTATCCGGGAATCCCCATATGAAAGCCCGAAGGATACAGCATCGGAGAGAGGTAATCGACATAGGGGGAGAGGGCGTCTACGCGTTGTCCGATATCGGTATCGGTGTCGTTCCAGCTGGTATAACCGAAGATATCGGCCGAGATAAAGACGTTGTATGGGGTCAGTCTGGATCGGGCTTTTTCTAAAAATCCGGCAATGGCTTTGACCCGTTCCGCTTGGGTATTGGGGACCGAAAATACAATCCCTTTTGCATCGGGAAAACGGATGTAGTCAAACTGTATTTCATCAAAACCCGCTTCTGCCGCTTCCGTGGCGATTGAAATCGGATAATCCCAGCTCTCTTTGCGCGACGCATCGATCCAATAGAGCCCCTCTTTGTCCTGAAAAAGGGAACCGTCGCTCCGGTGGACACCCCACTGCGGATGGAGGGCAACGAGAGGGGTGTCTTTAAACGTGACTATCCGGGCAATCGTATAGATCCCCTCACATTTGAGCTTGGAAACAAAGTTTTTGAGATCTTTGAAAAGGATCAGTTTTTGCGCTCCGATCCGGTTGGCCGTCGGATTGGCTGTGGCATAGGCCACTTGCCCCCGATCCATCTTGATATCGATGACGAGGGCATTGAGTTCGGTAGCGGCGATCAGCTCTTTGGCATTGCCCATGATGCCGTTGTGGGTGGCACCGAAGCTGGAGAGGTAAAGGGCTTTGGGGGTAAAAGGGGTGAGTACCATCTTCCCCCCCTTCGTGTAAAATTTGCGCTTGTAGCCGATGGCGCGCACTCCGATGACTTTCGATTCGGGGACACTGAAGATTCCGTTTTCATCGCTGCGGTATTCTCTCCCTTCGGCAATAATGATGGCATTTTTGATCGGTTTTGAGGTCACTTGATCGTATACCGTTCCACTCGTCATCGCCCCCCATGTTAGGGCAAAACATCCTGTTAAAATAGCGAGAATTCTCACACTGAACCTTTATCTTTTCTATGACGGTATCGTACCTAAAAAAGGGCAGTAATTTCCCGCATCTAAAAGATGCGGGTAGCTTCAGGGGGGGTGCAGGGGACAAATGTCCCTGCCACATTAGGGACTTCGTTCCTAATGTGCGTAACATTAGAAATGAGCTATAAAGGGTAAAAATGTTACACTTATAGAATAAGATACCAAAAGGTAATACTGCAATGTCATTTACGACTCTGGGGCTTACCCCCCATTTACTCGATACTCTCGCGGCAAAAGGTTATAATGAGCCTACGCCGATCCAGTCAAAAGTGATCCCCCTCGTATTACGAGGACGCGATATTTTAGGTGCAGCACAGACAGGGACGGGAAAAACCGCCGCGTTTGCGTTACCGATCCTTCAAAAACTTGCCGCAGCTTCTGAGCCGCGCCAATCGAGTGCTCGTGCATTGGTTATTGTGCCGACGCGCGAACTCGCCGCTCAGGTTGCTTTGGCCATCGAATCGTACGCAGAGGGGCTTGAACTGGTCTGTTTACCCCTTTTCGGTGGGGCAAATATGGCCCGTCAGGCAAAAGAGCTGAGCGAAGGGGTCGACATCATCGTCGCGACTCCGGGACGCCTGATCGAGCTGAACAAACAGGGGTATATCCCCCTCTCGCGGATTGAATATCTGGTATTTGACGAAGCCGATACGATTTTCGATATGGGATTCATCCGTGAAGTGGAACAGATCATCGATTTGCTCCCGACTTCACGCCAAAATATGCTGTTTTCGGCAACGATGACCCCTGCGGTCAAGCAGCTCAGCGAAAAGATTCTCAAAAAGCCGCTATTGATCGAGATCGATAACCTCAAAGCTGCCGATATGACGCTGCGTCAAGTGGTTCATCCGGTCGAAAAAGAGCGTAAAAAAGAGCTGTTGTCGTTTCTGATCGGTTCGAACAACTATCCGCAGGTTCTCGTCTTTACCCGTACCAAAGTGGAAGCCGATGAGGTGAGTGCCGAACTTACGCTGAGCGGTCTTAAAAACGTTGTCATCCACGGTAACAAAAAACACGGGGCACGCGACCGTGCGCTCAGCGAGTTTCGAGACGGTACCGCCCGTATCCTCGTCGCGACCGATATCGCGGCGCGCGGTTTGGACATCGAGGGGCTTCCGGTCGTGATTAACTACGACATCCCTCATATCAGCACCGACTATCTTCACCGTATCGGTCGGACGGGACGTGCGGGAAATGAGGGGCTGGCGATTACACTCCTCTCTTCGGGTGAACACATCTCATGGAAGAAGATCATTACGATGCTGGGGAAAAAGATCGAAACGATTCTCGTTCCCGGATTTGAGCCGCCGGCGGATGACGGTGTGGTGAAAACGCGGGGGAAAAGCCTCTCGAAAGAGGGGGAGAAAAAAGGGAAAACGGCCGGAGCCTTCGGCAACAAGCGTAAAAAAGATCCCGTACAGCCGAAATTTATCGGTAAGCGCGGACCGCGTGTTGCACGCGATGAATCTACAGGCAAAGAGAGTAGTTCAGGTAGAACCAACGCTATGGGGAACAAAAAACCGTCACCGAAAAAATCGGGCGGACGGGGGAGATAATCCTCTCGTCCCCCTTCTCCCTTTTATACTCCAACGAAAGGTAACTTGTTGTTGGAATAATTAGTTGAAGTTTTACTTAAAAAATAGATATTGTTAGTACTCTGAAGAATAATTTTAAGTAGGTTTGCTAATATATTCGGTTGTGAATCTGACCATATGCGCTTTGTATAAACAAGTGCGAAAAGGTTAGTAATCTCCCGTATCCGAAAGATACGGGAAGCTTTAGGGGGTTGTAGGGACTTTAGTCCCTGCCACTTTCCGGGCTATGAGCGAAAAGTGCGTTAAATAAAGTAAAAGGGTATTTGAAAATGCGCGTATTTGTTTACACCACTCTTTTCCTCCTTACCCTTATTGTTTTTAAAGCGTTTTATTGGGATGCCGATAAGATCAATTTATCCCAGAACGAAGAGAATATTTCCGTTGAATCTGTACCGAGTGAGCCGTTTGTTATGGCACCGCAAGAGGCTGTTTCGCAGGAAAAAAATGAGAGCAATGGGAGCAAAGGCTCCCAATCTACGCCATCTAATAAAAATATGCCGCTGGAACGGTTAGGCGATGCCATTGCCGATAAGCTGCAAAAGCGGATCACCCCTCAATAGAGTTCTTGCAGAACTCTATTTTAAACGTGCTTTGAGCAAAGCCCAAAGCACTACGCTGGCCGCTATGGCACTAAAGCTTGCCTCTTCGAGGCAGAAACTTCTTACATTACAAGGTTATGCAAGAAGTCTAATAACTATTTTTGCCGGGCAAGGATGATTCCGCCGGTAATAATGAGCACCGCTCCGGCGATCATAAGCGGGGTCGGGAGAAGATCTCCTAATAGGATTCCAAAGAGGGTCGCAAAGAGGACCCCGGAATAACTGACCGTACTGATTAATCCCGCTTTCGCGTAATAATACGCCCGTGTCATGTATATCTGTCCTAATGCGGCGGCAACACCCATTAGAATAATCCAAATCCAATCACTCCCCGATGGGACGACAAAAGGGCTCAGTGCAAAGGCAAAAAGATCCGAGGTGATAAACTCTGCCGCTATCATCAATACGATAGGGATCAGAACGCCGAAGATCATAAAAGAGAGGACGACGCTCCTTGCATCGTAGTAGCTTTTGAGACTTCGTACGCTTGTATAGGCCAGAGCCGATAAGAATCCGGTTAGTATTCCCATCACATGCAGATAGTCAAACTCCATGCCGCTGAGTACGGCGACCCCCGCAAATCCGATCGCAATCGCAAAAACGGCACTGGAGGAGAGTTTCTCCCCCAGCAGAAAAAAAGCGAGTAAAGCGGTAAAAATCGGTTCGGTTTTAGCATAAACGATAGCATTGGAGAGGGAGGTGGCGCTAAGTGTATAAAAAAAAGTCAATAAGGCGACCGTACCGATGATCCCCCGAAAAGCGAGGGTAAAAGGGCGCCCTCCGATGTTACGGATCGGTGTGTGAAAAATTGTCGCCGAAATGACGACCAGACCGACCGCATTGCGCCAGAACGTCACTTCAACCGATCCCATTGATGCCGAGAGCAGTTTGGCAAAAGCGAGTGTCAGAGCAAACAAAAAAGATGCGGTAATCATCAGGAGGATACCGCGTCGGGTAGAAGAGAGGGAGTGGTGTAATATCATGGCGCCATTGTACCATCTGACCTTATACGCTTTAGTTAAACAAGTGCGTAATGGGGAGTTAATCTCGCGCATCCGAAAGATGTGGGTAGCGTTTCAGGAAACATCCCTTCGGGAGCGCTTCGCTTGTTTTGGGGGTTGTAGGGACTTTAGTCCCTGCCACTTTACGGGCTTTGCCCGAAAAGTGCGTAACATCATGTACCATTTTGGATATTGTCTACCGATGAATAGGGGTAGAGCAAGAGGGTGTAGGGAGCGAGAAAGGGTTCAGAGAATGTAACGATTTTGCAAAATGGGTATTCGTTGCCTTAATTATACGCATAATCGATCTGTTTTTTTGGATTGGGGTAGGATATACTTTGAAGATTATTGAAAACAGAAGGGAAATGGGATGGAATACGAGTTAAATGAGACCGATTTTTTGGTATCACAGACCGATTCAAAAGGGAATATTCTTTTTGCGAATGAGGATTTCTGCAAAATTGCCGGATACAGTCTTGATGAGCTGATCGGACGGCCGCACAACATCGTCCGTCACCCCGATATGCCAAAAGCGGCATTCAAAGATTTATGGGAGACGGTAAAAAGGGGAAATATCTGGAAAGGGTACGTCAAGAACAAAACCAAAAACGGCGGGTTTTATTGGGTCTTTGCAACCGTATATCCGAATATGGCGTGCGAAGACGGCCAACACGGCTACATGTCCTGCCGCCGTAAAGCTTCGATCGCCGAGATTAAAAAAGCTGAAACACTTTACAAAACATTGTGATACCTGAAGGATAAAAACATGGAAAAAAGTTCAAAAATAGCTCTTTTATCGATAACGGGTATTTTAGGTCTGATCTTGGTTCTCACGCTCAATGCGCTTTGGCTTAACGCTCTGGTGATTGCCGTATTGTTCGCGGTTGCTTTAGGGATTAGCCTCTCCTCTTCTTCATCGCTTTCTGAGAGTGTGATTCAGCAATTGAACCAATTGGAGGAGTTGATGCAGTTTAAACGTAATCAGGTTGAACCGATTGCGGCACACCCCGGAACCATCGAAGAGAAGCTTAACCATTTGATCAAAACGCATGAATCGATTTTGGAACAGGATATAAAAGTGGCCGGCGAAATGGTATTGCTGGCGGATAAGGTGCGTCGGGGCCATTTTATGTGCCGGGTGGGGAGCGATTCGAAAACCCCGCATGTCCATATGCTCCGAAAAACAATGAATCAGATGCTCGATGCCACCGATACGAATCTTAATCAGGCGATTGAAGTGCTCCGCGCCCTGAGCGAGGGGAAATTTACCACCCGCGCGACGATCAATGTCGAAGGAAAAATGGGAGAATTGCTTGCAAACATCAATGAACTTGGGGTGGCACTCCAATCGATGGAGTCTCAGAACGTGGAAGCCAAAGAGGTGCTCAACAACACGACCCGGCAGCTGAAAAATACGATCGAGACTCTTCGAAGCAACCAATTCGTTGAACTCAACGGTATGATCAATACGACCGTGGAACGTATCCAAAACGTAGCCAATAAAGAACATGAACTCTCCATTAACCTGCAATCATTGGCCGGAAATGCACAAGAGACCAAACAGATATTGATTACAATCGGAGATATCGCCGATCAGACTAATCTGCTTGCCTTGAATGCGGCAATCGAAGCGGCACGGGCAGGGGAACACGGACGTGGATTTGCCGTTGTCGCGGATGAAGTGCGCAAACTCGCCGAACGGACCCAAAAAAGTTTGGCGGAAACGTCAGCAACGATCAATGTCCTGATACAGGCGATCAACGATAACAGCGAATCGTTAAACCAGAATATGGACGAGATGATGGATTTGACGAAATACGTGGGAACCGTCGATGACAAAATGGAAGAGTTGCTGCAAACGATGGACCGATTAAGCTAGAGCGAATCGGCGGAAACACTCCACAATTTGGATTCGGGGAATACGATCCTCTCCCCGCTCTGCCGATATCCTCTGCGTTCGATATCTTTAAACCTCAAAATCAGTAACTCATTGAGCCGGCGTTGATCAACCCGATCGAGACGGACATGAACGCCATCAGAATACCGACCGAAATATTGCCGCTGATGATGTGCCTTTCGACCGAATATTTTCCGCTCAGTCGTGTCAGGGCAAATGCAAAGAGGAGCTGGATCGACATAGCAACTCCCGCCCACATGACAAAATCGATGTAAGAGACGGAGTGGACCAGTGCACTGTAGAGGGGGATGCATAGTCCGACGATTGCTCCGCCGAATCCGAGAGCGGCTGCGGTATTGTTGTCGACAAAAATCATCTGATAGTCATCATACGGGGTGACTAAAGCGTAGAGGAAGAGAAAGAGAACGGCAACGGCCATTGCGGTCAGGAAAAAGAGGCCGAAAGATAAGAAATAGTCGATGAACATGTAAACCCCTTTGTTTTAGGGGATGATATCCGAAAAACATTAACGGGGGTCAAAGGGGAAGAGCCTTTTTTTTTAGCCTCTGCCGGTCACTTCCAGAAGATGGAAACCAAATTGGGTTTGGATCGGGCCGTATAATACGCCGACATCTCCGGTAAATACCGCTTTATCGAACTCAGGGACCATCTGTCCCGGGCTGAACCGTCCCAAATCTCCCCCTTTTCTCCCGGACGGGCATTGTGAGTGGTTTTGTGCAACGCTCTCGAACGATGCTCCGTTTTCGATCTCTGCTTTGAGGGTGTTACACTCCTCTTGCGTACTTACCAATATGTGTCGTGCGGTTGCCCATGCCATGATGATCCTTTTTTATTTTCGTGGAATTTTACCCCAATTTTATTCGGATAATGTAGATATTATAAAATATTAAAACGTTGACGTGTGACAACACCCCAATAAGGATCATTGTAGCGATCTTCGCGGTAGGGTGTCTGATGATAAGCGGTGATGGCTTTGCGCCAAAATTTCGAGGCGTATTCGGCCCCCTCTATCTGTTTGATCACCCACTCTCCCGGGAATATTCTCCAGATTTGATGGGCGAATTCTATCCCTACCGCTTGGTGACGAAACGAAGGGACGACATAGAATTCACAGACTTCATGGCAGCGGTTTGCGGTATGGGTAATCGCTGCAAGTGCGGCAGGGGTTTCGCCGATCATGAGGAGCCATCCGCTCACAGTCTCTCCGAGGTGGGTATCAAGTTCGAATAGCCCCTCTTTATTCGGTTTTTTATGGGTAATTCTGGAGAATTCCGCCTCATAGCATTGGATAAGGTTTAGGTAGACGAAAAGATTTTCATCGGTTACGGCGTGAACGGTCATATTTTTTCGCCGAAGAAGGGGGGATCGGGAAGGGTGATCATCGTTTCGGATCAGTATTTCTTGTTGGTATTGACGAGGAGATCGTTTTCGCTAAGCCCCTCGATCAGCGTTTTGAGGTTTTTTAGGGTGAAAAGGCGGAGATTCTCCCCTTTTTCTTTTTTAAACTCGCTTGAAAATCCGTTTTTGGAGAAGATGACGAAAATATCGGCTTTGAGCTGTGCGCGTGCGCATTTCTCCTGTAATTTACTCAGTTCGCTTTTATTGGCTTTGGCTTTGGAATATTTGCACCCGCCCGCGACGATTTTCCCCGATTTCGTTTGCCCCAATATCTCTATTTCGCCGTTTTTGTCCCAGTAAGAGCCCACTTTTTGCACCGGGTCCTCTTGGAAGCTCTGTTTGACCAGCTCTTTGATCAGTGCTTCGTATGCGGGTTCAAAAAAGGTTTGCTTTGTATTCTCCCACCGCTCTTTGACCTCGGTGAAATTCCCCTCTTTGATCCCTTTATAGTAAGGGGAGACGCACGAGAACCAAAAGCGCAGAAAAGGGGTGAGAAACACAAGACGATCAGAGACCTCTTCGTTTTCATCGGCAGGCTCCTCTTGCGAGTGCTCCCGGACCAGCAAAGCGTGTTTGATCAAAAAAGCTGCCGACTCTTCCCCCTCTTTTCGTCCCAATCCGGCACGTTTGAATGCGGAGCGTTCCCGCCGGTCCCCGGTAGCGAGTGCGGTGAGGAGGGAGTGGTGGGCTTTGTTACTCTGAGTGATCTTGGTAATGTCTCCGTGGATGTAGCGGTAGTTTGCCAGAACCTTCTCTTCGATCAGCTCTTCGAGGGGTTTTGAGATATCGATATTCCACCCCATTGCGCCGAATACGGCAAAATACTCGATCGCTTTTTCAATGTCAGCGGTATTGTTTTGAAAACAGAAGGAGCGCAATTGTCGGGTAGGGGTCGAATATTTTGACATACGGAGAGAACCTTGGATTATTTTTCACCATTATAACGGATGTTACGCACTTTACGCGCAAAGCCCGTAAAGTGCCGGGGATATTCGGATGCGAAAGAGTGGTGATCGAAGAAGGGAGAGAAGGCTCTCTCCGATGCTCAGTGCTGTGATTGGACGGAGGGGATAAATTTCATCTCCTTGAGCCGCATCACCGCCGTGTTGACGTTTCCGGCGTATTTGGTCTCGGTGTGCGGGAGCATGACGCCGTTGATCGGTTTGTACTCCTCGTACAGGGTGACAAATTCCATGTTTTGTTCACCCATCTGAAGATGCCCTACCACTTTTTCGATCAGATAGCTTTTTTTGGAGACAAAATAGTCGGCGCTCAAATGATCGGCGTGCAAGGTGAGCACGTAGTATTCCGGTACTTCGGATAGACTCAGGCTCTTCATTTTTTCTTTCAGCACCAGCGGGTGAAAGAGGCGTATCAGCTGCAATTTCATCGCATCAAGCATCGCCCCTCTCACTTCCATCTTCTCTTCACCGAACTGTTTGGTCCCGTAATCATTGATTAGGGTACGGGTCTCGGTTTTGTTGGGGTAGATGAGCTCTGTTTTAAGAAAGAAGGGGAGATGAACAGCCCGTTTATCGGTACCGTTGCTATCGGTCGTTTTTGTCTCGATGTGCCAAATCTGCTCATAATCGTTTAACTGGCGAAGATTTTTTTCCCCTCCGTATCCCTTGATCATCTTGGCAATAATGGTTTTGTTCTCCGGTATTTTGGCATGAAGCGAAACGGCGAAAAGGGTGATGGCTAACCATAGAGGGAGTAGGGATTTCATGTTTTCTGTATCCTTCGGTTTTTGGATGTTTTGCGGGAGTATTTATATCGGCTTTACCTTTTGCCTTCCTGAAAGAGGTCCGGAAAAGCGGGGGATGTAAAAAAAGCCAATGGGGACTTAATACGGCGAGAAAGGTTAGAACGCTATAATAAAGAACTGACCTTACGCACCTTGTCTAAACAAGTGCAAAAAGGTTAGTAATCTCCCGCATCCGACAGATGCGGGAAGCTTCAGGGGGTTGTAGGGACTTTAGTCCCTGCCACTTTCCGGGCTTCGCCCGGAAAGTGCGTAACATCAGTGAAGAAAAAAAGGGGTGGAGCAAATGAGTTATATCGTTTTTTACATCGCGCTTGAGGTCTCTGCGCAAGCGGTCACGATGCTCCATATGCTCTACCTGCGGAGAAATCATAGTACGATATTGGCATGGTTTATGGTTATCCTCTTTTTCCCCTTTCCCGCTTTTTTCCTTTATTTTATATTCGGCAATCGAAAAATACGGCAAAAGAGCAAAAAAAAAGAGCTCCTTCTTCACGGTCAGATTCACTCTATCTCCCCGCTTAACCCGATAGAGATCTTGTTGGAAAGCCATGCCATCGCTCCGGCAACCGTACGGAATGAGTTTAATCTCTGTTTTGACGGTGTCAGCGCCTATGAATCTCTTTTGAATGAGATTACAAAAGCACACGAATCGATCTGGATCAGTACGTTTATCGTTCAAAACGATTCGGTAGCCCAAACGATTTTGGAAGCACTGACTCAAAAAGCGATGCAGGGGATCGAGGTGAAGCTCCTGATCGATGCGGTAGGATCGTACCGGCTCTACCTATGGCAGCGTCCGCTTCAACGCTTTCGGGAGGCAGGGGGCGAAGTGGTGTTCTTTATGCCGATTCTAAAAGATCCGTTCAAAAATTATATCAACCTGCGCAATCACCGAAAAATCTATCTGTTTGACGGACGGACTGTTCTTGCCGGAGGGATGAATCTGGGGGAGGAGTATCTGGGGCCGAATTCGATGAAAAAACGGTGGATCGATATGATTTTTCGGATCGAAGGGGAAGCGGCTTTCTTGTACGCGGAGATATTTGCCGCCGATTTCGAGTATGCAACGGGCAAAGCAGGTGCGGCTATCCGAAAAGAGACCCGATGCGGCCGGCACAATGCGGTTCAAGTGGTCCCCTCCGGCCCGGACATAGCGAGTGATGCCCTCTATGAGACCCTCTTAAGCGCTATCCATTCGGCCCTGCACAAAATCTGGATTATCACCCCCTATTTTGTACCGGACGAGACCATTTTAAGGGCCCTTATTATCGCCAAGCACAAGGGGGTTGACGTCCGACTGATCACCCCCGGCACCTCCAATTGGGTGTCGGACATGGGGCGAAGCAGCTATATGCGCGAAGCACAGGAGAACGGGATCGGAATTTATCTCTACAAGGGGCCGATGCTTCATGCCAAAGCGGTGTTGTTTGACGAGTATGCCCTGATGCTGGGAT
Organism: Sulfuricurvum sp.; assembly: GCF_023229695.1. Lineage (GTDB taxonomy): Bacteria > Campylobacterota > Campylobacteria > Campylobacterales > Sulfurimonadaceae > Sulfuricurvum. The sequence goes on along the minus strand of NZ_JALNYS010000006.1, from coordinate 87,280 downwards.
CGGTCAACATTGATAACCGGAGCCTCTTTCTGAATTACGAAGTGGTCAGCTTCGTCTATTCCCCCTCGGTGATTGTGCAGATGGAGGGGTGGATGAGAGATCTTCAGGGGCACTCCTCGACCGGGATTAAAAAAGGGTCGCCGGGAAGGGTGATGATGGAGAATTTTATGCGGGTTTTCTCACCCCAGCTCTAAGGAGAGTGTTTTGATGTCCAAAAGCCAAATTCGCACCGTTCAAGAAGCAAAGAGCGCGGAGAGCTTCCCGTGTGAATTCTCCCTTTTGTGCTGGAATGTTCATAAGGAGAACCTCCGATTTCACTTCAATTTATATTTTAAAGAGATACTTGAACGCTATTGCATTGATCTCATAGCGCTTCAAGAGGTAAAAATAAATCGACTCCATCCGATGATAGTTGAAAATTTTCATCTTTCTTTTGCCCCGAATATACGATTGCCTGACCGTATGTACGGCGTGTTAAACGGTTCACGCATCCCTGAGAGTGAGAGTTTTTCGCTTTTATCGCTGCACCGTGAAAGTATGATCCAAACCCGTAAAAGTGCGGTTTATTCCTATTATCCCCTTGCAGGCGGAGAGAAGCTTATGCTTGTCAATCTGCATGCGATCAATTTCCGGGGGAACCGGATATACCGCAGGGAGATCGAAACCATTTTTGAAAAGAGCGCCCATCATAAAGGGGCGTTGATTGTAACGGGGGATTTTAACAGCTGGAATCTAGAACGGATGAATGTACTCATGAAACTCTCAGAAACCCTGGAATTGAAAAACATCGAGATGGAACAGGGACATTTGATCAAGTCGTTTATGAAACATAAACTGGACCATATCTTTTATCGGGGATTGGAGCTGATAGAGAGCGGTGTGATCGATGTCGAAAAGATTTCGGACCATAATGCGCTCTATGCCCGTTTTAGAGTCGTCTAATACCGTCTATGTGTACATACGTATTTTGTCATCGTATACTTGATACGGGATCCATAAACTATTTCCGATCGAAATGGTAGATCGAGTGGGAATCTTTGAGTTTTTTGTTTTTCCACGCAAAATAGGAAGTTTTGAGATGTTTCCCGTCATCGGAGAGTTCATGGACGATCTGGTGGATATGATCTTCGTCCGATTGACATAACTCCGTACTCATATCGCAGTCAAAGACGATCCGTTTGGGGGTGCTCAGAGCCAGATTGGCGAGAAATTCAGGCTGGTTTTGTTTGGAACAGTAGTGGGTCGCTTTGAGGTTGGTGCAGGCAATATCCTTGCAATGGTACATTGTGACCATCTGCTTGGCCGTATTGGGGAGCAAATCTTCCATGATCGTCACGTCACCGCCGATGAGTTTGAATCCGATCCCCGTTTGATCGGTTCCGACGATGGGGAGGAGTGCGGGGTGTTTGTACGAATCGGTCCCGATTTGCTGATCGGCGGGAGAGAGCTTCCACTCCCCTTTGAGGGAACTCTCCATCCCGTCGAAAATATCCCATGCGGTTGTCTCCGCGCCATAGCTTGCCGAACTGAGTGAAAGGGTGAGGAAGAGGTGAAAAATGGTATTTTTTTGCATGTTGATCCCTTAAATGATTGGAATTTTACTCTATTTGAGCCGGATTTTTGTTAGAATCGGGAATACAATGGATAGAAGAATTCTATATCATTGCCATAAAAGATACGGAAGAGAAAGAGATGACACAAATAAACTGGAATCAATTTAAAGTTTTTAAACAGGAATACTCAAATCGGATGGGATTTGATAACTTTCAGCTCTTACTGGAGTTTATCCGCAGTGTTGACAATCTGATCAGCCCTGATGAGATGTTGGATATTTTGATGGACGACGAACTCTCCCGGCAGATGGTTGAAAAACGGGGGATTTCCGATGTGATACAGCTTGAAGAGCACCTTTATCAACAGTACCGCCGATAGGGGATGGGGAGCTTTTAAGTGATGTTACCACCCCCTGAAGCTACCCGCATCTTTCGGATGCTGGAGATTACTGAGCTATTTTGCCCCTTTTGAAAAAGGTGTGTAAGGTCAGCTTCTAAAGCAGGTCTGCCCCTTTTTCCGTCAACACGAGGGTAACTCCGTCCTCTTTGATGTCGATCAGAGCGTCGTTTTTCAGTTCATCCATCGCCAGAGTGAAAGCGCGATCTTGCTTCGAATCAATTTTTTTTAAAATCGCCTTGATAACATCCTCTTTGGTCATGACATGACCGGCAACGGCTCTGCTGGAGCGGAACCAATGCATAAACATCTCTTTAATCTCATTTTTTTGAGTGGTTTCAATGCTCTCTTTTTTCGGCGGTGCTTTACGCGAAAAGTTCGGAGAAGGTTTGGAATAGTCCCGTTTCGGAGCCGGTTTTTTATAGGTGTTTGAGGGTTTGATGGAAGATCCTTATTTTCGTATGGGCGTATTGTAGTGATTTTTGGCTAATCTCTTACTGTATCGGCTCGGTTTGGGGTAGACGAGATCAGTTTCGTAAAGTATGTTTTAATATTTTTTTGAAGCGTACATCAGCGAGTGTGAAGCGTTGATTCGGGTTCGAGGCGCTTTTTTGGAGGGGGGATCAGCCGGAGCGGCTGTCGCTTCGCCGTGAGGGACGGCTGAAATAGTTGTAAAACCCTGTCCCGACGATCAGTAAGGTTACGCTGAGGATCAGGTACAGGGCGTTGACCAGTTTGCTGTAATCATCAAGGACGATTTTAAAGACCGCCATCAGCGATTCAATCGAGAGGGCGATAATGATGGAGGTGAGGAATTTACTCAATATCCTGCTTTGAATCTCATTGGAGGAGTCGAGGGTTTTGAAGAGGACCTCGTTTTCAATCATCGTTTTGGCCAGATCGTAAATAGCCATCCCGATGGTGATCGATATGACCGACATGAAAATCTGATGCAGTATCCGGTCATTTCCCACCGGGATAAAAAGCATACGGCCAAACATATACCCTCCATACAGGATCAAGAATGCGGCAACCAGTCCCAACAGCAATCCTCCAAATCCCATCACCGTTTTGTTGATTTTTTCAAAGAGGCCGTTGTATTCGACGAGGCGCAGCTCTTGAAGGAGTTTGAACATATCGAAATCGATGACGATGTAGTGATCGGTTTCGTGTTTGACGACGGTCAGTGACGGTAATCCGGTGATATGATGCAAATAGGGATTGGTGATGAAAATAGGGTCGTTTTCAAAACTGATTGCCTGAAAATAGAGCTGTTTATTTTTTCCGATCCGGTCACTGTCGTAATATTTACGTCCGTAATCGGGGGTGATCTGGATAAAATCGCGGTTAACGGCGTAGATGGTATGTGCCGATTTTTCGGTTTCAAAAAAACGCTGTAAATTCGTCCCTTCCACGGTTGATACCGAAAAATTCAGCAGACAATTTTTGAGATAAAAATGGATGGTATTGCGATTTTCGGTATAGAGAGTGATAATCCGTTTCATAACGCCTCCTTGTTGTGAAGAGATAGTGAAAAGAAATTGAATGGTTAGTTTTACTCCCGATAAGCTAAAAAAGAGCACCCCGTGACAAATTAGCTCCGTTATACAAGAAAGGAAATCTGAATGGTGTTGAATTTAATAACCGTCTCCACTGGTTCATCTCGGCATACTGGCAGATATTTGCCTCAACAATGGGGGAAGTGACACGAAAGTCGATAGTAGAGGCAAAAGAGGTGGTGTTTAAAATCCATATTTTTCCCTTTCTTTCGGAAAAGGGAAAACAGATGATCAAAGCGTTATGAAGCGCTCCACAGCGGGATAAAGTGTTTGGCCGCAATCTCTTTCTTGCTGGCGGCTCGGATTGCTGTTACCGTCGCTTCAAAAACGATATCCTTTCCCGCAAGCGGGTGATTGGCATCCATGATCGCGGTGTCGGTATCGATTTGTACGACACGATAGATGATCACGTCATCCTCCGCACTCTCCAAATACCCCTCAATCTCCATCCCGATTTCCAGATCGTCGGGGAGATCGCTCAGAGATTCGGTAACGACAAGCTCTTCTCTATAGGGGCCAAACGCCTCTTCGGCACTCATGGCAACTCTGAGTGTATCGCCGATATTTTTCCCTTCCAGTTCTTGTTCGACCGGAATAAAGAGGTTGTCATACCCGCCGTGCAGATAGACGAGGGGGGATTCACCCGGATCGATGAGGTCGCCTTGGGAGTTATAGACTTGGTAGTCGAGGGTGACGACGATGTTTTTGGTGATAGTCATAAAGTTCCTTGGTTAATGATCTTTATTAAACGCTAATATCTCTTCAATTTCCTGTTTGGTCGCTTCGTGGATATCTAAAACCGTCCCTTCGAAAACGAGATCCATCCCGGCAAGCGGGTGATTTCCATCAAGTGTGGCATGATCACCGTCGATCTCGGTGACGGTGTAGATAACGACGTCATCGGTATCCTCATCAAAATAGCCGTCCAGCTCCATCCCGACACTTACCTCTGTCGGGAGTTCGCTGAGTGCTTCGGTGACCACCAGTGAGGGATCATAATTGCCGAATGCTTTATCCGCCGATAGGGTCACGGTGAACGACTCGCCGATCTTTTTCCCCTCCAGAGCTTGTTCAACCGTAGGGAAGATGTGTCCGTAATTGCCGTGGAGATAGACGAGCGATTCTTCCTCTTCGTGCAGAAGGTTCCCCTCCGTGTCGTTGATGTGATAATCGAGGGTGACGATGCAGTCTTTGGTGATAGTCATGATAGCTCCTTAGGGTAATGGTATCAATATTGGATTGAACGCTTTGGTCGAAATTATAGCGTGTCCTCCTATCCTTAGATCTGAAGCCTCTGCGTTGCTCAAGACGGTGCGGACGACGGAGGTGCCGACGAGGAGGGTGACGATACTGACCGGAAAATCTTCCTCGATTTTGAGTACCTCGCCGATCAGCTGAAGTTTGCCGCTGAGGGTTTGGGGAGAGAAAAACTCCATCGGAGGAGAAATGGACTCGATCCGTCCCGACACCACCGAGGCGAGACGGTCGGAGAGTTTGACCGTTTCGGCGATGTCGTGGCTCACCAGCAGCGTCGTGACCCCTACGCGGGAGTGGATAAGGGAGAGCTCATCCTGAAGCTTTTGGCGCATGGAGGGATCGAGCGCGGAAAGGGGTTCGTCGAGGAGCAAAATTTTGGGATGGCGTACCAACGCGCGGGCAAGGGCAACCCGCTGTTTTTGCCCCCCTGAGAGGGTGGCGGGGAGACGGTCTGCGAGGGCGGAGAGTTCGACGAGGCCGATCAGCTCATCCACGGTGCGACGCTGCGCTGTGTTTTCGGCGGCAAAGAGGAGGTTTTCGCGCACACTCATCGTCGGGAAGAGGGCGTAGTCTTGGAAGACAAAACCGACACTCCGTTTCTGGGGGGGAAGATTAATCTTTTTTTCCGAATCAAACCACACCTCACCGTCCACGTCGATCACTCCGCTGTGCGGGGTCTCCAACCCCGCAATCATCCGAAGCAACGTTGTTTTCCCCGCACCGGAGGTTCCGAACAGGGTGAGAAATTCGCCGTCGTGGATGTTTAGCTCATAATGGGCTTCCAACGCCCCATCGGCGGTATCGAGATGCTTTTTAATATTGATTAATATCATCGAATCCCCCCGAGCGATTTTTTATTGAGGGTATAGACGAGGAGGAGTATCGCAAAGGTCACCGCGAAAAGGGTGAGGGCGTATTGGTGCGCCATGGCGTAGTTGAGCGATTCGACCTCGTCGTAGATGGCGATCGAGGCGACGCGGGTTTCACCCGGGATATTTCCCCCGATCATCAATATCACCCCGAACTCTCCGACGGTGTGGGCAAAGGCGAGGACAATCCCCGAGATAAGACCGTGACGGATGGTGGGGAGGATCACCCGTATCATCGTCTCGAGTTTCGATTTGCCGAGGGTATAAGAGGCTTCGAAGATCGTTCTTGGAACCCCTGAGAGCGCCGACTGGATCGGATGAACCATAAACGGGAGGCTGAAGAGGACGGAGCCGATCACCAGCCCCTCGAAACTAAAGGCCAGCCGTATCCCGTGAGAGGTTAAAAATTCTCCGATAAACGAAGCGGGACTAAAGGCGAGGAGGAGATAAAAACCCAGCACCGAGGGGGGCAATACGAGAGGCATACTGACGATGGTTTCAATGATGCTTTTGAAGCGTGTTTGACTGAATGCTAAAAATGCGGCTAAGGGGATACCGATGAGCAGTAAGATAACGGTGGTAACCGCAGCCAACTCAAAGGTGAGGGCCATCGTGCTGATGAATTCAGATTCCATGGGTACCTCTCAATAGAGATATTTCGGAGGGCTGCACCATCCAGCTCACCTCGTCCCCCTCATGGATGGCAAGGCTGTTAAACGTCAGGGTCGGCACCAGCGCGATGAGGTTCGTCTCATGATAGGCGAGGGTGATTTGGGAGAGGACAATCCCCGATTCGATCTTTTGCACGATGGCGCGCGCACTATTGGCCGTTGTGGCGGCGGAGTGTGTGGAGAGGATCACTTCGGTCTCTTTAAACGCCAATGTGACGCTGTTCCCGATCAGAGCCTCGGAGGCTTCGGCGAGGAGGAGGTGAAACGGCTCATCTCGTACGTCGACGGTGAGAAGGCTGAGGTGCTCGGAGGCGGTTACGGCGGTGATGGTGGCGGGGAGGGTGTTCATAATACCTCTATTCTCACTTTGATATCGGCGCTTTGCGCGCTGTAGGGTGATGAGGTGACGATCATATCGACTCCCGTTCCGGCATATTCGGCGATATTTTTGGCACTGATTCCCCCGGTTGCTATTAGTATAATATTAGGAAATATTAAACGAATTTCGCGAACGGCATCGGCCAGTTTGGTGAGGGGCATTTTCTCCAGCTGGAGGATATCGGCCCCCATCGCGGCAAACTTCAACGCCTCATCCACATTTTCGGTTTCGATGACGACCTTTTTCTCGAGGTTCGTTTTTTTCATCGTTTGCAATGCCGCCGCAAAGGCTTCATCATTCGGGAAAAAAACACGGTGGTAATCGAAAACAAGGATCGATTCGGAGAGTCCCAGACGGTGTGCCACGCCGCCGCCCGATTCGACCGCTTTGATGGCGATTTTTTTCGTAAAAGGGGTGGTTTTTCGGGTGGTGGCGACGACGATATCGGGATTGATGGTGCGGGCTAAAAGTACCGCTTCGCGAGTATAGGTGGCGATCCCGCTTGCATAATCGATGAGGTTTTGGACGGACTTCCAGATGCGGTGGATATTCCCCGCTTCGCCGTGGGCTTCGAGAAAGACGCTATTGGGCGGGACAAGGGTTCCCGATTTGACGAAACCGTCAATCTCCAAACCGTAGAGTCCGCACAAACGCACCGCCTCTTCCATGGAGGAGACGACGAGAGGACGTTCACGGGTGGCGAAGGTGATGCGGGCACGCCGGTCGGTGATTCCCAGTGATACGGTCGTGAGATCACCGTAGGGGACGTCTTCGGCGAGGAGGGATTCGAGTTCAAAATCGGTTAGGGTGATCATTTTGTCGTCTCCCACGAAATAAATGCCCAGCTAACCGGACGAGGAGGGCGGCTTTGAGCGACGATCACCTCTCGATAATACTCTCGTGCTTTCTCCTGATACTCCTCCTCAAGCGTTCCGATGCTCCAGATCAGTGATTCGACGAACTCCTCTTCACTCCCGCTTCGGACACTTCCCCGTCCTGTTTCGATGTAATCGACGCGGGGGAGGAATCCGTGAGAGTAGAGGATGATGGGGATGTACCAGTAGTCGGGTTTGGTTTTTACCTTTTTGCCGATATAGTCGAGGATGTTCATATCGACAAAACTCCCCCCCACTTTGTAGGTAAGATAACACCTTTTGCGTGCATGAGCTGACATTTTGGTAAGCGCCGCATCGATGTCAGAGACCTCCATCGAACGGGATGCGACGACGATATCGATCTGCGGCAGGTGGTTCCAGTTATCCTCCCAACCGATATGATATGTTTTAATATTAGATACATTTTCACGCACGGCGTAGGCTTCGAGTTCTTCGAGCATCCGTGCAGAGAAGTCGATGGCGATCACCTCTTTGACCCGTTTGGCCAGTGGGATGGTGAGCGCTCCGGGACCGCACCCGATGTCGAGGATCACTTCGTCACCGGAGAGTTCCATGCGGGAGATAAAATCCTCGACGTAGGGGCTGTTGATCGTTGATTGCGCCATATCGGCCGATTTTTCGTCCCAATCGTCACGATTTTTGGCTTTGAAATCGGTGGACGCTTTGTGCTCTCGGTACATTCGGGCAAAATCGATCGGTTCTAAAAACATTCAATCTCCTCAATTATTCACTGATGTTACGCACTTTTCGGGCAAAGCCCGTAAAGTGGCAGGGACGAGGGTCCCTACAACCCCCTAAAGCTTCCCGTATCTTTCGGATACGGGAGAAAAACTGCCCTTTTCGCACTTGTTAAAACAAGGTGCGTAAGGTCAGTTATTTATTAATTATACTGCATTCTTTATGCCAAGGCTTAAAACCGATAGTTCGCTTCGAGGCGCATTTCGCGGTTTGATGAATCGAATGTAGCAGCAGGGTCAATCGCGCCGGTTGTTTTAATGTTGTCGATGTCGTTGTTTTGATCCATAAAGCGGGCCAAGAGTTCCAACCCTTTGAGACTTCCTGAGCATTTGTAGGCGATATCCATATTCCATTGGGTCGTATCACCGTTTTGGAAGGCGCGGTTGGTCATGCTCTGGTACGGTTTTTTGATCGGATTGCGGTTATAAACGGAGTAGCTGAGAAATGCGCTGAGTCCAGAAACCATTTGATTAAAATCGTAATCGAACTGTACCTTATACGCATCGGTGTCGGCATTCCAGTCCGTTTGGGTCATACTGCGGGTATATCCCTGTGTCAAAAATCCGCGCCACGGAGCGATCATATCCGCACCGTCATCGGTATGGGATACCGAGAGGAGTAGTTTTGCCGGACCGTAGTTGGTAACGGCACGCAGGGCCCACAGATAGGAGTCGATACTTTGATCAGTATCACCGTTGTTCGTCATAGGTTTGATAATGGCTCCCGCTCCCTGATCGTTTTGTTTGATAAATCGTCCGCCGAGTGTGATAATCGCATCTCCCGCTTCGATTGCGTAGTTGGCTTCTAGAAGTCCCTGATCGACTAAATCCGCCCAATGCATGACCCACCCCTGAAGTTCGAGATTGTCGAACGAACGGTTCGTAACCCCAGCGATCACGACATCGGGGGCTTCACCGTGGGTTCCCGCTGTCGAATAGGTGGTGGTGTAATAGGCTTTGATGGCATCGGGGGTATCGCCCGTATCGGCCATATTCCCGAAATGGGTCATTCCCCGCTCTTTGATCTTATCGGCATAATCGATTTGAATCGTCGTATTTGCCAAATCGTTCGATTTGATTTGACCCCCCTGAACAGCTATCGGGATCATTTTGGTATCGTTAGGGGTGATCCACGGGTTACTCATCAAAAATCGTCCCGCTGTAGCTTTTGTTTTAGCAATATCGTATTGCAGATAGCTCTGGGCCAGTACTGCATACCCCGTTCCATAGGGGACGAGCGTCGTCGGATTGGTACCCGAGAGAGGCGTAGCACCGTCTCCTTCGCGTAAAAAGAGATCATTGGCGGTGGTGGCGTTGAATTTCGTCGAATTGGTCATGTTGACGCCGTCTTCAACATCGGTCCATCCGCCCGGATTCTGAGTGGTATAGAGTCCGGTTCCGAAACTTAGCCAATAGAAAGGGGCTGTTTTATAAAGTAAACTTCCCCCTACAGCAAAACCGGTTGCGGTTGCGTCTTTGTTGGTACCCTCATGCATATCCCAATCGGTCACAAAATATTGGGATCGGAGCCGACCGTCAAATTTACCCTCTTTAAACGCAGATATCAAATCATCTGCCGCTGTGGCAAATGTAGCTGTCCCTAAAATGAGTGTGGTTGCTAGAGTGAGTTTTCTCATTGTATCTCCTTATTTTTTAGCGGGTAGAACATACCCGTTGGCTTTTAAAATAGTTTGTGCTTTAGGTGAACCCATATAGCGCAAGAATTTTTTAGCGGCAATCTGGTTTTCGGGTGAGCCGTTTTTGAGTCCTACCATCGCCTGATCGATCGTGTTGTACGATTTTGGATCAATTTCAACCCATTTGCCGACGTTTTTCATCTCGGGAGAGAGGACGATCGATTTGGCCATAAAACCGACATCGACCGCTTTGGTCGTCACATACGCACCCACCTGAGAGATTGATTCGGCAGTGATGATCTTAGGTACCGCATCGTCGTCGACTTTATAGTATTTCATCGCGTTCATCGCTTCGATCCCATACGGTGCTGTTTTCGGATTCGCAACGGCGATTTTTTTGACCGACGGATCAGCAATAACGCCCACCCCTTTTGAGAGATCGGCACCCGTAGCGCTCCAGAGGATCAGGGTCCCGTACGCATATACTTGAGACGGAGTGGTTGTAAAACCGCCATTTGACAGTTTTGCAGGGTATTCGACGTCAGCAGAGAGAAATGCATCATACGGTGCACCGCTCATGATCTGTTGGGTGAGTTTTCCTGAAGCTCCGGTGATGATTTTGACATTGATTCCCGATTCTTTCGTAAATTCGCGTGCGATGTCATCAAGCGCGTATTTAAGATTGGCCGCAGCGGCAACGGTGATGGTTTGGGCTGCTAATGCCGAAGCAAAGGCGAGCGAAGCGAGGGCGAGTTTGAACGGTTTCATATGAAACTCCTTATTTCTTTTTTGACATAACGATAATCAGCTCATTGCAAAAACGGTTCGCGAAAAAATGCAACAATTTCGTTATATTTTGTAAGATATAACGAAATTATAGAGAAAAAGGCTTAAAGTTTGTAGGAGGGTGTGTTATGAATGCAGGGAATAGAGTTTTGTAATCCGTTCGCCGAATTTACGCGTGTGCGATTTTCGGCGGTATGGTTCCGGAGATAGGGTCTGCGTGCAGGTTTAGACCGATTGCCTTCATAACCTTCATAACGGTACTGAATTTTGGCTCAGCACCCTCTTGGAATGTTTTGTAAAGACTCTCTCTCCCCAACCCTGTCTCTCTGGAAATTTGGGTCATCCCTTTGGCTTTGGCTATATAACCGACTGCTCTTAAGAGCTCGTCTTGATCGCCGTCTTCTAGAACTTGTGAAATGTATTCGGCGATAGCCTCTTCGCTGTCTAAATATTCAGACATGTCAAAATCAGTAAGATTACCCATTTTTATACTCCTTTGCCATCTCTTTGGCCTTATTGATATCCCTTTGCTGGGTTGATTTGTCTCCACCGATCAAAAGGATGATGATCTCTTTGTTTTGAACCAAATAGTAAACCCGATATCCCGGACCCAAATCTATCTTCAACTCAGACACACCATCACCGACGGGCTCAGACTTTCCGAAATTCCCTTGCGCCATTCTGTCGATTCCTCGACCTATAGCGATTTTGGCCTTAACGTCTTTGAGGCGTGAATGCCAGTCAGTAAATTCATCGGTCTTTTTGGTTTTATACATAGAAATAATAGTATCCTAAAAGATACATTCTGTCAAGAGGGGGAAAGATTGGATGGAAAGTTTTTGTTCCGTTCGCCCTGAGCTCAAGAAACATCGCTTCGCGAGCGGTACCTTTGTTTTGTCGAAGGGTGGACGTTCATGGTTCGACAGGGCTCACCACGAACGGGGAAACGTGAAGATTGGATACCTGACACTTTTATTTCAAGAACTCGAAGAGTATATTGCCAAAAGTGGCGATGAAGAAGCTAAATCAAAATTCAAGGAATTTCTAAATAATAGTACGGATGCTAGCATAATTGGTGTGGGCACATCTACCTTATTCGAGCTTCTGTAATTCAAACAAGATAAAATAGAGGTTTGACTTGACCATTTTTCCTCAGATTAGGGCAAATCCCAATACGGTATTTATTGAATCCTTGACAACAGCTAGTGCCGCGTTAATTGCCTCTTCTACAAGCAGTAGAGACATTCCCTCCAACGCTAACATTACGGCTCTCGTTGTGTTTTTTTGCATCTCAAGCAGAACACTTGCTTCTGCTTCACTAATCTGACCGCTGAGCTTTAACGTTTCAATCTGCGCAAAAGTTATAGCAAGCTTTTTGAATTCGGCCTCAGCATAGTCTTTAATTCCTGGCCATTTTTTGTCGAATACACCACTAGCTGCTTCAACCATACTGGTAAAAACCTGTTGGATGTCAATATTTGTCATGTTTTACTCCTTTTCAGATTTATTTTCGCCACGTTTTTTAGCTAATTCAAGTGCCATTACCGCTCCAAGATGTTGGTTGAATTGACGTTGAATAGGTGTTATAAGAACTCGATTTATCGCTATTTCACCTCTATCAGTAGTGTCGGTTGTTGCACCATTTTCGACTTTGCAATCCATAGATAAATCTATTCCATTTATTTTCACCTTTTCAATTTGTTCGAGTGACAGCGATGCTGTTACGCAGTTCTTGTGCAGTAAAACTAAATATGAAAGATTTTCTTTTGCCAAGTTAATTTGCTCGATTGTCAATTTATTCTTATAGATACCATTGGCACGAATCTCTATAGCATTTAGATCAGCTAGAACACCTTCATAAAATTTTTGCTGGTTTTTGTATTTTAAGTCCTCAGTAGTAGCGTTCTGTAGCGAAATGAAATGCCCATCAATTTTTTTCTGCAACTGCTGTGCTTCGCTGTCAATACTCTTGTCATAGTTAGAAATAAGTTGAATAGACGTGCATCCACTTATTCCGAGACTAAGGATAATGAGTATAATGAATACTGTTTTTTTGTTTATGAATAACATGATATATCCTTTTTTAGACTACAATATACGTCCTACAATCGATATTTGTTCGTTTACCCATATATCTTCAGGACTGATAAACCCTTTTTTATTGAAACCAAACTCAACACCCGCATGTGAAAAACATTCATAGACAAGTTCGGAACAAATATATTCCCGATCACGTTTTTTCTTACCTTTTCCTAAAATAACCCTTGCGAGAATTTTTGCAATTTCATCTTTATCATAGGGTTGTGTCAGTTCATCAATACCAAAGCTAGAAAGATGTGAGATGGTTTCGGTTGTTATGTTACTGCATCGGGCAAGGACAACACGCCCCTTGTAAGGTTTTCCATTTTCATAATCAGTGAGATATTTTGATAATGGGGCGAAGCGAACTCCCATATCTTCAACACTTTCGAGCAATAATATCCGGTTGATTGAATCTATACGGAAAACAATTCCTACATGACTCCACGGACTGTTTGTGACTTGCTGAATTGCATTTGAAACAAGATATTTTCCTGATGTAAATAGAAGATCGCCGGATTGGAGTGTCGAACGAAGATCTGAGTAAGATAGAACAGGAAGAGAATCGATGTCATCAGTTTTAAGATGGGTAGCCATGTGTTACTCCTTATATGAGTAAGTGCAATGAGCCAGATATAAGTATCAACTTGAGAAACAAATAAAAATATTACACAATATTTTACATTTAATATCATAAGATTTTCTTAACTTGCTTTTTTAGGTAGTGCTTAGTGGTTTTTCTGAAACTATATAGGCAGAGTGTTAATTTTTGGGATTAGATGAAGAGAGAGGAAAAACTGCCTAATTGCATTTTTACCACAAATTGAATAAAAAGTTTTTGTTATCGTTCGTCCTGAGCTAGTCGAAGGGTGGACATTCATGGTTCGACATACTCTATAGGGTACAAGTGCTCACCACGAACTGGGAAAACTTGTTCCCTTTATATTTTATTAACTTCTTCTTTTATACGATTAATTGCTTTTATGAATTGTTCAGTATCAAGGAAATAACTTGGATAAGCTTGTCTTAATGACTCAATTGAACCTGTCGCAACAAGTACAACTTGCAGTTGATTTCCTTCATTGATTTGATTTTCATAGTATGAATATCTTAGATTTGCTTCATCAATTCTTCTTTTACTAAAACTTTCAACAATAACATTTTTTTCCTTTGGATTCAAAATTACAATATGATAACTACCTAAACTTTTGCCAGTGGTTATAGATTCTGTTGCGATACTAAAAGCTTTTAACCTTTCAACGACGTTTAGTCTACTAGCTTCGTAAATCATAGTTGTGTATGTTTCATCTTTAGACATATGCGCATACTGTGTAACTGGATTTGACTTCTCAAAATGAGCAAAAGCAGAGCCAGTTAAGGCAAAAAATGCAAGCCATTCTTCGGGACCTTCACTAGATTTTAATGAATGATTTAGAAATGTTCCCATTGTTTCAACAGCAGTAGCCCAACTATGTTGTAATCTTGTTCTAATTTGGAGTTCAATATGTAAACCATCATAGATGTTATTTTTTTGATTTTTATATTTGTAAATTAAATGTATTCCTCGATAACCAGTATCTTTTGGTTCAAGAATATAATTTTTTTCATTAACTAATTCATGCGGAAAACGGGTAGATACTTTATAGCTTTTTTGTAATTCTTCTACATTTTCTAAAGTACTTAAAACTGCTCTTAGTCCGCCAATATCTTGCATTCTAGAAAGTTGCATTGAAGGAAACCTTTTTAATTTGGAAATGATTGACGGTGACCTTTTTAGTCTTTGTGCTACAAGTGATGATTCGTCAATTATTTTTAATTTATCGCGGAGTGTGGCTTGAAATGTATTAATTGGATATGAATGGATAGCCCGCCAATTTCCTAGTACTTCATTGCCCCAAATTTTGTCACTTTTTGATGCATTGTCATCTTTTAAAATATCACCAGCTTTTCTTACATTGTTCTTAGAATATATAGGCTGTACATATGCCAAAGTTGTATTCCTAATTAAATAGTATTTTATAAATCAATAGTATCATAAATACATACATTTTGGAAGATTATTTAAAATAAAGGAAGGCTGTATTTTAAGGTACCATAATCTCATAAAACTATCTTTTACCAATATCGTAGAGCCAGATATCAATTTGTCCATCCATCCATCCATCCATACACTCTACTTCAAAAGCCCCCGTGTCGTTAAATCCTTTTCCATTATTTTTTGGATTTTTCCGGATGCCCATGAAGCGAGGCCGCTTGCGATTTTTCCTTTCAAGAGCGCTATCCCTTTGTCTGCCAACCATTTGAACGGCTTGAGATCAATTTTGTTGACAATCTTGTTTATGACTTCGTTGATAAAATAGGATTTGTCTAAGACGGTTTTGATGCGTATGTCGATCAGCGTTATGATCGTATCGAGATCTTGTCGGTTCATTGCAACGGAATCGTAGGGGATCGGGATAATCGGTGTATCTTGGAGATTCACCATCGGGATAACCTGAACGTATTCGGCATCTTTTTTGGGAACAATACAATGATTCTCTCGAAACCACTCAATATGTTCTTTCACAAGAGCGTTATCAAGACCGATGATAAAATGGGTTGTCAAAAAGCTCTGGCAGTTGGCCCGCCCGAGCTGAAAATCATGCTGACGGAATTTTTCACTCAAAAATCCTCCGAATGCCCCTACGGAAGCGCTTGCCAGTTCCATCCCGTGCGCGGCGCCATTTCGGCTTGGTGCGATCATAAAACGGCTGAAAATATTTGGATCGGCTGCCAGTTCCATCTCTTCGGGTTTAAAACGGGCTTGTCCCTTCAGGCTGCCGAAAAGCTTAGACGCAATTTTGAATAGATTAATCCCTTCGTAGGTGAACTCTGTTCGCGGGCCGCCGGGAAAAGGGTCAACCATGATAACCGATCGACAAGCATCGTTGGCATTGCGCGGGTTGAATAATGCATCACCAGCCAATGTTCGACGCGCGACTTCAAGCGGTTCGTTGTTGGCGACTCCGCCGTCAACAGAAACAAAACGGTAATCGCTTTCTGAGGGATTAGGCCAATTCGGAGGGATTTTTGTCAAACAAAAGCAACTGCCCTGACCCTGACATACCTTTTGGGTATCGCATTGGGGAACCCACCATTTCCATTCGTTATACGATTTTCTGTCCTTACCGATATCTCTGGGTTCAAGAGCAATCGGGAAAGCCCCGGTCGCAAGGGTACTTTGTTTGAGCAGTTCCCAGTTGGCATCGAGAACCGATGTCGTATCCGTTTTGATAGGAATTTCGTTGGGATCATAGATCGTATCCTCTTTGGCGTCATGTACGAAATGCATCATATCGGAGTGGTTGGTAAGCCCATATTGTGAGTCGGATCCCTCAAAGTTGACCGTGTAGGGAACTCCTCCGAGGTTAAATACGCTCAAAAAATGGTCGATTCGCTGCGGTATATAGTCATATTTCTGAAGAATTCGCGGATGACGCAGGGCTTGATCGGCAATCTCGTCCAGCCGTTTGCAGTTAAGGAGTGATTTCAACGGTGTTGTACCCGTAATATCCGACGTATCTAACATGTATTCTATGTCGATACCGTGTGTCCGACTGACCCAACTTCGATAAAACACGTTGTTTATATCGGGATCGGTTGCGGCATCGGGATCATAGCCTCTCATCGGTCGATAATCGGAATCCATCATTGCACTGAGCAGCATGGTCCCCGTCATACCGCCCGCCGAAGCCCCCGAAATAACCCTTATTTGCACATTATGGAGCGATTGTCCGGGATGGTCGTCTGCAAACTTTTTTCGCACTTTTTCGTAGTGCATCAACGCTTCCAGCAGATAATCCACAACACCCGCCGTATAGGCACCTGCCGAAATTGCCCCCGCCATTACCAACCCGATTTCATAGGTATCTTCTTGTGCCATATTTAACTCCTTTTTATAAATTGAAAGTTCATCGTTCAAACATAGATTGCCATCTTGTCTGCGGTACGAGTTCGCAGTTCGGCAAGCATCGCTTTTTCGCTCAAACTGTTCGCCCAGGCCGGGCGCAGTTGAAAGTGAGGCTGGTCCATGATGGTTTTCCAGTTTCCCCCCCATTCGAGCCCTATATCCATCCCCAGAGCTCCTACCGCCTTATATTTAGCGGAGTCGGCTAGATATTTGTTCCCCTCAAAGACACCGATATCAAAGGCGATAGCAAAGTTATGATTGGAGTGGCCGCCGCGTGCATTGGTCACCTTGTTGCCCGGTTTCGTCCGTCCCCGTGCGTAGAGCTCCTCTTGCTCCGCATAGGTTCTGAGGCCGCTGAGAATTTTGATTTGAATGCCGCTAAAGGCCGCTTTGTGTACCAGAGCCCGTGCCAGAGGTTGTACTTCAGGAAGAAGGGTCACAATACTCTTTTCGCTGCGCGCATCTACCGTATCGACCGCAGTCTCCAAGGGCAATCCAACGATGTGGGTATAGATCGCGCCCCACGTTTCGGGACCCGCGCGGCCGTCAACCTGTATGCCGAGCTTTGTTTGAATCGCTGAGATCATTTCATCGGTTTTCATCTATTTCCTTTTTGTTGATTTGCAGTTAAACGGTTAATTTTTTTCATATTCGAAGCACTGTTTGAGTTGCCCTCTGATTGCGTATTGACTTTTAAAACAAACAAAAATATTTGACAACATTTTACATTTGTTTTCATAATGTTTTCTTAACTTATTTTTTAGGTATTAGTCAGGGATTTATGTAATAGACTTCTTGTATAACCTTGTTATGTAAGAAGTCTTCTGCTCGAAGAGGCAAGCTTTAGTGCCCAAGCGGCCAGCGTAGTGCTTTGGGTGTTGCTCAAAGCACGTTTAAATGAGAGTTTTAAAAGAACTCTAGTGAAAATCTGCCTCGAAGAGGCAAGCTTTAGTGCCCAAGCGGCCAGCGTAGTGCTTTGGGCTTTGCTCAAAGCACGTTTAAAAGAGAGTAGCCAAATAGCAATTTTGGTTGCGCTGTTGATGGGTAAGTGAGTGGTTACAGTATCACCTTCTCATACTAAATTACTAAAATTCTGTATCGTCATAAAAAATCATATTTGATTAAATATTAAATAAATAGTACAATATTAATCATATTTGATTAAAGGTTTCATATGGATACCTTCGAGCTTCATTCTTCTGTAGAAATAGCGCATGAAATAGGTCGCAGAGCTAAAGCATTACGAAAAGCTACCAAAATGACGCAAAAAGAGTTTGCCGAATTTTCCGGAATACCCTTTGGAACCTATATGCGATTCGAACAAAGCGGAGAGATCTCGTTTCAAAATTTTATCATCATCATGCAAAGACTCGGACGGATCGAAGAACTGGAATCGATGCTTTTGCCTAGAAAGGCGATTAAATGGTAAAAGATACACTTATCGTCAAAGCATGGGGTGAAACCGTAGCCAAAATGATCGAAAACGATAAAGGAACCTATGATTTCATCATGAATCCTACAAATACGCTTCCGTTCTCCCCGATTAAAATCACCAAGATGGGAGAAGTGTATAATTTTTCTCATCTTGAGCATCAATACGGACTACCGGGCCTTATCAGTGACAGCTTACCGGGAAAATACGGGAACACTTTTTTGGAAGAGTTTTTTATCCGCCATTTTAAAAAGGCTCCGACAACGATCGAAAAATTACAAATTCTCGGCAGTAATACGATGGGAGCATTGACGTACGAGCCAGAAAAACTGCATGAGCGCTCCAAAAATACTCAAGCTATTTTTCAGATGGCAGAACTCTACGAAGAGACCAAAAAAGCACTCTTCGGCGAAAGTGAATTTGAGCTTGAAAAAATCATTGCCCTATCCAACTCGGCAGCCGGCGGTGCGCAACCCAAAGCGATAGTCGGATTGAATACACATCAAAAAAGCATGTATGTCGGCAAAAAAAGCGACCCGTTACCGAATGGGTTCGTCCACGCGATCGTGAAATTCGATAATTTACTCTATACTCGTGAACCGCAATCTAAAACGTTTTACGATGAACTTAATATCTCAAAAACACTAACGGAATATATATACACCATCCTCGCGCGCAAGTGCGGAATCACAATCTCTGATACCTACCTGATCGAAGACGGCAACGGCGGTAACCATTTCGCGATAGAGCGATTCGACATTCTGAAACAAAATGACAATGTAGAACGATTGCACATGCATTCCCTCTCAGGGCTCATGCATCATAATCCCGCTGAAACGACATTTGATTATACCAATCTTTTCCGAGTCGGATTGAAACTCAACATTCCCCATTCGGATATGGAAAATATGTATCGGATCATGATCTTTAACATTGTTTTCGCCAATAGAGATGATCATTCCAAAAACTTTTCGTATCTCATGGATAAAAACGGTACATGGAGAGCGGCACCCGCATATGATCTGACATTTGCACCATCGGCAAAACATCAGATGCTGTTCGATTATAAGCCGGTGAGTGAAATCAACCGAAAACATTTAATTAAAATCGCCGATGAGTTCAATATTCGAAATGCGGGCTACATTATCGATCAGACCATCGCTGTAAAAAATAATGATTTACCTCTTTTGAGTGCTGAATATCGAATTACATCTATATGGCATGAACGTGTATTAACATTGACGAAAAGTGTCGATAAATCGATCAGTTGTAGTTTTTCAGATAATATGCGAAAAGAGCAAAAAGGCTACAAAGCACGATAGGTAGGGGTTTTGAGGAGAAATTTTTCTCATAATTACGAGTACTTTTTTTTGTCGTTTTTATCCTTTTTTTATCCGCACTTTTTCCTAAACTTTTTACCACTTCTATAATCTACCAAATCACCGCTACACCGACAATCTAGAAATTTTTACCGAGCGAAAAAATTTACTGTTTAACTTTTACGTAATAGTTGTACGATTGTGACCAACGAACACTATTTTATAGATCAACGAACATCAACGAACATTTTGACAATGTTCGTTGATAGGATGTTATTCTTTTCCAGTGATACGCTTATCGAGAGCTTGCTTAAGTTCTGAGCGAAATTTGTATAAGTCTTCAACACGATCAATATTTTGTTTAACTTCAGAACCTTTTTCATCTCCAGGAAAAGCAATCGCTTTTTGTTTCCCGTTAAAGTATAGACGACACAACCATTTTGTCACTTTACCTTGGTATAGAATTGTGAAATAGTTCACAGTATCTTTAAACATAATATTTGATAAATCAGTTTCTTCGCCAAGAATGGATTTAATAATATAGAAACCTTCCAGTTCTTCATCTGTAGTAATTATTTGATTTTTTTCTTCCTGAGCCGGAACTTCTTCAACATCAATATCTATTTTAAGATTTGATTGGAGAGCATTGATTTTATCACTGGCAATATCATGTAGAACTTCGGCAAATGATTTTTTAATATATCCTCTGAACTCATCAACAATAGTAACAGTCATTGGTTTATCTGTAAATTTACGAGCAAAAAATTTCACAAATTCATCTGATGGATTGTCAACTTCAGTTTTAAACACAGCTTGTATTTCACGGTGGTATTTTTTTGCATTTGCCATACTTAGAATAGAATCAACATCAAGATTATCTTTGGCAAATTTTTCGAGTTCTTTGATATCTCTATCACGTAAGTTTTCAAGATTTACAACCAAAAAAGGAACTTTATCCATACGATTTGTTTCTTCCATATCGGAGAAAAAACGGTACTCAATCCCATTTGTTAATATTGCAAATTTAGAATCTGTGACATTGAAATAACGAATGAGCTGATTATTATGGTTATCGAGTCTTTCAGTATGATTTTTCGCTTCAATAACCATGATTGGTTGATTATTTCTTATGATCGCATAATCAACTTTCTCACCTTTTTTAGTGCCAATATCTGCCGTAAACTCTGGGACAACTACGGTAGGATCAAATACGTCGTAGCCCAAAGCACTTAAAAAAGGCATAACAAATGAATGTTTTGTCGCTTCTTCTGTTAATATCTTTTCTTTGAGGGTCTTAATCCTATCTGTAAGTTGTCTTAGTTTTATATCGAGTTCCATGTAATGTTCCTTTTGTTTTAAAATGGTCGATATCGTCCGTACACGATACCTATGATTTCGAGTTGGTTCATCTCTTCTTGGTTCAAATCAATATCAGGATATTGTTGGTTATCCGATATGAGTTTTACCCATCTACCGAGTGGATCACGCAATAGACGTTTTACATAGAGTTCATCATTGATACGTGCTATTACTATCTGATTATTACGTGCCTCATGTGTACGTTGTAATAGGATGGTTTCACCGTTTGGTATAAATGGTTCCATTGAGTCACCTACTACATGAATAATATCAATCCCAACAAAACTACTCAATCCAAACATATTAGATAAAAAAGATCGGCTTACCGTCATGATCTCAGGTTTAGTATCGCCATTTAATGCGCCGTGTCCAGCTGCTGCATAAATATCAGAATAATAGTTCACTGATACACTATTTTTATTATCTAGCATAGGGATATCTTGTCCAGTAAGGATAAATGATCGAGATAGTCCAGTTTTTTGGATTATCTTATCAATTTCATCGTCTCTAAATTTTTGGACTGCATCAGCTTCAAGATTTTTAATTCTTTTAGGTTCAAACCCCAAGAAATCGGCAATTTCTTGTTGATTCATATTTCCAATTTCATCTCTTATTCTTTTAATAACAACACTTGTCTTCATGTCTACTCCATAAAATTAGACCAAAAGCCTTGACATAGTCCAATTAATTAGACTATAATTCTCTCATACATTACAGAATTAAACAATGTTTAGTATTAAATGGCGTTTAACTTTCGGTAACGAGTTAAACAGTTGCTTCGGTGATTGTGATTGATTTTTTTGCGGCGAGACTTCCAAGCCGTTTTTAAATGACCTGATCCAATAGTGCGGGAGACTGTACTACGGCGCGAAGTATAAGCGGACGGGTAAAAGCTATATTTGAGTGATCCCCCTTCGGGGAGATCATCAAAGTTTAGGAGAGAATCATGAATGATTTACAAAGGGAAACGCTACGCTCTTATAAAAAAGAGCTCAAAAAAATCATCAAAAAAAGTAAGAGAGTGCTCGATGAGATAAAAAATGAATTGGATGATGATGAAGATAGTTTTGATCATTATGTGGGGAAATATATAGTTCAAACTGATATGAGACTAATCATCGATGGAGTTGGTGAAATGGTCATAGTTACTGACGATACTCCCGATAAGATGGCAACGGTACGTGTCGATAATGATGGTTATTATGTACTCATGGGCGAAGATCGTTACGAGTTGATTGATGCTCACTATATGGGTAATCGGTTAAAAAATATATCAAGTATAAATGATCATTGTTCATTTATCGATGAATTTGACAAAGACCAGCGTGCAAAGGCTTTTTCGGAAAAAATAGCACGTATAGAAAAAAACCTTAAAAAAGCCAAAAAACTATAGTATCAAATTGTTTGATATGGGCATGAGCCGAACCATAAGCAACAGTAAGTTCACGAAGTGATAGATTCCTATCACCAAGTGATCTAACATGTTCATTATAGGATTTTAGATAGTTGAGCGAGTGTTGCATATAGTGAAGCGACATAAGGGTCAATACAGCTTTAGTTTTAAAATCATACCGTTTTGATGTTTTACGTTTTTTGGGCGTGAGGAGTATGAAATCCTCTACATCATCAAGGCTTTCATAATACATCTTCCAATATTTTCGTTTACCAATTGCAGTTACAAATATTTTTACATACTCTTTTTCATAATCAGATAGGGAGTCAATCAAATCTATTGCTATTACTGCACGAGAAGCATCAAATATTTCATATATCTTCGTATCAATATCCATCTCCAAGTCCTTTTATTTTGAATGTTCCAACACCATTATAACAAGGACTTCGATGTGGGTAATAACCTACACCCTAAACTCATAAAAGGAGGAAAAATAGCATGGAACAACAAACTCTAAGAGATCGGTTTCTCGGCAGAGGATTTGCAATAACAGCTTATGCCAATGCACACGGTCTGTGTAAGTTTGCACTGCGTGATCTGCTCGACTGTAAAACCAATGGTAAAAAACGCGGTATGGCTCGTAACTGTGTTGATCAGTTGCGTAAAGACAGCGTATGGATCGACGGTACCGACGGTGTAACACTCACCTATAATCCTGATAAAAGGAGTGCGTGATGTGGGTACCTGTTAAGGAAGCATCGGCGCACTTCGGTGTCGGAGACCGTGCCATACAAATAGCTTGCAACCGAGGAAGTAAAAAATACCAATTTCAAAAGGTTGAAGGCAAAGGTGGACGTGGTGAGGTTTATGAAATTTGGATAGGAGAAAACGATGGAAGAGAAACGGAGAGTAATGAAGCTCCTGAACGAAGCGGAGGAGTCGATCAAAAATGTGAAGTTGCAGATTTTGAACAACTATCCAGTCACAAAAAAAGAGGTAGTGTCAGCAATAGCAAAACTGGACACAGTCAATGTGATGTTAAATCAATCGACCCTCGTGAAGCGTTAAAGCTAAAGGATAAAAAACGAATCGATGCGGAGTTGCGATGTCGCCTCGTGATGGAGTTCGAGAAGCGACCAAAAGGGATGACGATAGAAGTATTCATAGGTGAGCTAAGTATCAACTACGAATCGCTAAACGTCACAACATCGAAGATCAATAGATGGTTAGGAACGTATCGAAAGGCTAAAAAAGAGGGTCGTAATGTGATTGTCGCTTTGGCGGATAATAGCGGACGGCCCAAGGGTATCACGAAGCTCACCGAAGAGATGAAAGCAATGATCGTGCGGTATCTGCTGAGGCGTGATGTTCATCTGAACATTTCCGGTATCTATGCGAATCTCAAATACGCTTTTGGTGATGCGCTGCCAAGTCGTAATACGGTGGAACGGTATATCGAAGAGTGGAAAGAGAAAAACGCTCTTCAGTGGGAGATACGGGTTAATCCGAATCGTGCCAAGTCGCATTTTCAACCGGCACACGGAAGCCGAAGCGAACACATCAAGTACAAAAACCAAGTGTGGGAACTGGATGGGACTATCGCTGACATCATCACGATCGATGCAAAGCGGTGGACCATCGTAGGGGCTATCGATGTATTTAGCCGTAGGGTAGTGGTGACACTGGAGGAGTCAAATACTACATTTGCCCTGGCGCGGAACATGCGTAAAGCGATCATCAAACTCGGTATCCCGGATATGGTTTTGACCGATAATGGGAAAGACTATAAATCAAATCACTTCGAATCGGTATGTTTGTCACTGGGGATAGAGCAAAAGTTTACAGAGCCGTTTAGCGGGGATCAGAAGCCGCACATCGAACGGTTCTTCGGGACGTTGACGCGAGAGCTGTTCCGATCTATCGAAGGGTTCTGCGGTCACTCTGTTGCAGAGCGTCAAGCGATCCAATCGAGCCTCACTTTTGAAGATAGGCTTCAAGCTATCGAGAAGTGGAAAGCGAAGTCATATGGTGAAGATGGTTTTGCAAAGCTTTTGCGTAAAAAAGAGCAATACGGAGGATTACCCATCGAGGTACCGCTCACGCCTGAAGAGTTAGAGTCATGGATAGACCGATGGGTTAGTGCCATGTATGAGCAAGAACGCCACAGTAGTATCAATATGTCACCAATCACAAAATGGGAGAGCGATTTCACCCCTGCCAATACGGTCGGAAATTTGCGTTCTTTGGACTTTTTGCTCGGTAAGAGTGAATACCGAACGATCACGAAAAAAGGGATCGTCATTACACGTGACGGTATCACCGGAGAGTATCACCATCCATCGATTGCAGGGATGACCGGGAAAAAGGTCATGGTCATCGAACCCGATGAGATGGGTGAGGTTCTCGTCTACAGTGAAAAACGAGAGTTTCTGTGTATCGCAATCGATGAAACGCTTCAGGGCAGATCGCGCGAGGAGTCGGCCGCTATTGTAAAAGCCTACAAAAAAGAGGTTAAAGCCTACGTCAAGGCAAACAAAGAGATGGATAGATTGGCAAAAGAGTTGGATGACCCGTTGATTACGCATCGAATCGAAGCTGCTGAGCAACGACTCGGATTGTCCGCTCCGGAGATACGAACTCCTAAAGCGACCAAAGAGATCATCGCGGCGAACGCTGCGGCGGAAGCGAAGTCATCTTGTGAAGAGCCAAAAATCAATTCAACCCGAAAATGGGAGACGATGTACGATCGTTTTCTCGACAAAATGCTCACAAAAACGTGGGATGAAAAAGATACGGCTCTATCTGAAAAATATCCGGATCTCTATGAAATGGCACTTGCTGAAGTTGAAAAAAAGAAAAAAGCTTCATGAAGGTTTGATCTGTTCCCGATGGGGGACAGAATCAAGCGTTTAAGTTTTTAGTCGGAATTAAACGCTCAATTAATCTCAAAAGGAGACCCCTTGAAAGAGTCTTTTGTGAAAACGAAGAATTATACACGATTGTTAGAGTCTTTTACAAGACTGGAAAACCTTCCGCTATCTGCACCCCGAATGGGACTTGGATTTGGTAATTTTGGTCTGGGTAAAACCTTTGCCCTTGAGCGTATCGCTGCACAGAAGAATGCGATTCTTTTAAGAGCTGCGCAAACATGGAGCAAGAAGACTGTGTTGGAACGTTTATGTTTTGAACTGGGGTTAGATACCCAAGGGGGAAGCGGACGGATGTTTGAGCGTATCGTCGATGAGCTTAGACGAGAAGAGCGGATCGTCATCGTCGATGAGATCGATGCGCTCTTGCGAAGTGATAAAACCCCGGTTCTTGAAATGTTCCGTGATATTCATGATGAGACAAGCACGGTGCTTTATATGATCGGGATGGAGGAAGCGGATGCGAAGCTTCAACGCCATCGACACTATTACAGCCGGGTTGTAGAGTTTGTCAAGTTTGAGCGTATCGGTAGAGCTGATATCGAAGCTTATTGTGAACTCTCTGAAGTAAAGATCGAAGATGATCTTATTAATCACTTTGTAGCATATTTCCCAAACTTGAGACAGATTAAGGTTCTAATCCTACGGATTGAGAATGCTTGCACCATCAATGATATTGAGAGTGTCAATTTGAAAAAATTTGAAGAGCTTGGAGTAGCGCATGGCATCAAAAAAGAATCGTCCTCGTCGAAGCACTAAACAAAAAGTATGGGACTTCATGCGGCGCAACAGAGCGTTTCGCGTCGGGGATGTGATGATGATCCTCGATGTGGATAAAAGCTTCTTGATGCCTATCTTTAGAGTACTGGAGTTGGCAGGTTATTTAGAACTGGAGAATGGATCGGAAACCTTTGGTGATCGTCATTACAAGCTGCTCAAAAATACAGGGATACGATCCCCGTCCGTGCTCAAAAAACCGTGCGATATCGTCCGGGATGAAAATACCGGTGAAGAGTTCATTTTAGACGGTAATCATCCGGTACAGATTGCGGATAAGCTCAAACTCTTGCGCGCTATGAAGCATGACCTCATGTACCGAGAACGGATCGCCAGCATTGCAAATATTCATCTGTATTCATCAAAAACGATTCGATATCTCGAAGAGTTCACAGAACTGGGAATTATGGAGCGAATAACTCGATCAAATTCCAATGATCGAAGGATGTTCATTGTCCATCATGACAAACGAGAAGCCCTTATCAAAGAGCTTGAGATAAAGGAATTATATGAGTGATCTTGAATTGCTTCAACTGGCCTATAAGCATGAGGGCAGCCTGAGAAAGATGGCTGAAACAACGGGTAAATCTCCGGCAACATGGCAAACGCTGATGAACGGAACCTATAAGTTCAACCCCGAAAAGCTTTTCAAGTTGATCCATGAAAAGTACGGGCATCTTGAGAGCGAATTGGTGCAGTGTCCGGCTATTGGAGAGATTCATCCGGACGTATGTCGAAAGTATGCCGATGCAGCGCATGAGGGTAGAAATCTAAGCGATCGGATTTATTTGATCGTTCGTAAACATTGTGAGACGTGTCCAAGGGGGAAACGGTGAAACCAGTCTACATTTGGGAAAAGAAAAAAGTGCATGCTGCTCTATGGTTGGCAATAGCTGTAGTCGTTATCGTAGCCGCAATAGCGGCTGATTTATGTACGTAAGGCGGTTGGTATGGAATTTATTCTTGGGACAGCTTTCGGGCTTGGAATATGGGCGATTATTGATGTTTTGATTGTTATGTTTAATAAAAATAAAGGAGAAGATAAATGGACGAAAAAGAGTTGATTGAAAAGCTAAATGTGTTTTTTGACTATTTGGTACCCAAAGAGAAGATCGCCGATGCGCTCAAGCTGTCTCGGCTGAAAGAGAAACAACGGGTACTTGTGGGACTGTTTGAGGGGCATGTTATACGGACCCGTATTTTTAACCATGAGGTTTATGTGGATGTAGAGATTGGTGGCGTGATCAATCCATATCAAATGAAAGATATTAAACCGGAGCAAAGTGATGAAGCTTGAAACTCTACAAAAAGCGAATGAAACCATCAATAGCTTAACAGATATTCGTATGGTACTTCAATCTTGTGTTGAAGGTGGATTACTGAGAATAATGTATGGACATAGTGAAAATCAGGAAATACGACTAACTGATAATACAAAAAAACGTCTCGTTAATTTCTTGATAGAGGAGGTTAAAACGTTACAAACTGATTTCGATAGTTTTTGAATTTTTAGAGTGTTTCTCAAGAGCTACGACGGTAGCTCTGATGGAGGACTCCAATAGATATGAGGTGGTTCCGATGGGACTTAGAATAAAGAAAAAAGTGCGTGTCGCGGTAGCTACGCGGTACGGCTTTGTATATTGGGAGAAAGTTATGGCAAAAGCACGAAGTAAACCAACGGTGGATACCCGAAAAATCACGTCGCTCTCTGAAGCGGACGGGATACTGCATGAGATAGCGGATTTGAAAGCGCAGGTGCGCAAGCGTCAGGCGGATGCCGATATCGCGGTCAATGCGATCAAGGAGGCGATGGTAGAGGATACACGCCCGATGCTGGAGCAGATCGAAGCGATGGAAAAATCGCTGGCGGTGTACAGCGAGTACAACCGGGGTGAGCTGTTCAGCGACAAAAAGACCATCGAGCTGAACTTCGGGTTGTTCGGATATCGTCAGAGCACGAGCGTATCGGTCAAGAAAACGACGCTGGAGCTGCTGCAAAAACATGGGTTCGATGAAGCGATATCAACCAAACCGACGGTCAATAAAGAGATCATGCGAAGCTGGAGCACTGAACGCCTGGCACTGGTCGATGCGACGCTGGTGATCGAGGACAAGTTCTGGATCGAGACCAAAGAGAACGATCTCGAAGGGAGCGCGGCATGAGCAATAACCCATCATTCGCGCCGATCATACGGCGGGTGAAGTTCGGCGGGGTCATGTTCGAAAACGTCCGGTATTCCGACGAGGCGCTGGCCGAGTATGAGGATCAAGAGGTGCTGCTGGACATGGAGATCGATGTCCGAAGCGAGATGCGCAGCTTCCGGGTTTATGATATGTGGGAGAACGAAATCTGCCTGATAGATATCGACAGGGTGGATAGCATCGGGGAGGCGGCGCATGGGTAAGATCATTGGGGGTGAGCATTACGAGAGGTTTGTGCAAAAAGCGAAACGAAACCCCAAAATGCTACGCATCCCGACACACAAAGAGCTGGAAAATAATGGGTTTGATATTCCCGATCTGTTTCATCTCGTCCTTCCGAATGGGTTGACGGTCAATCCGGAGACGGTCAATCCAGATACGGACCTCTTCGACGATGCGATTAAGCCGCTGTTTCTGAAGCAGTCAAAAGTATGCGAAGCGTGCGGAATGGATAAACCTACGGAGGCCTATGGAAAGCGTCTTGGTCGCGGTGGTCTGCGATCGATCTGTATGGCATGCGAGGAGACTGCAAAAACAGATATTACCTACAGCCTCCCATACGACTTATCGAAGGACCAGATCCAAATCGTGGACGGACGAAACGGAGGGATCAAGCGGTACGTATCGTATGAAGATGTCATAACACTCGTCAACGAGGCATTTTTCAGAGGAAAATCGGAAGGGATGGCCAAGGTCAGCCCATCGCTCGATGAGCTGCTGGGACATCAGCATGAGAACCTTTGAACGTGTATTCTCAATCGTAGAGCAGAAGCGGAACCAGTTCAAAGATGCGCTGCACATGGAGCGGATGATCTGTGAGGCCAACATCAAGGCACTGCGTGAAGCGAGAGCTGAGATCGAGGCGAAGATGAAAAGATTATGATGTGGATTTAACAGCCTCCATGGTGATGGGGGCGATTGAATCAACTAAAAAAGGGAAGCAATGAGCAGATTCGATTTTTTAACACGGTACGTCATCGATGAGAATGATATCGAAGAGGTCGGTGAACGTGTGTTTTATCTCGACCGTACTATCGCGCAAAGCACGATCAATATCCTCTATGCCCCGGCTGGTACAGGAAAGACATGGATGTCGTTCGCGCTCTCTGGTGCGTTGATGGATTGTGGTCTGGAGGTGATCTATCTCGACAACGATAACGGCATCCACCTCCTCAAAGATCGCGGGTGGGATCGTTTCCTGAACCGGTATGCGGGGAGAATGCACTACGTCAACGCCGATATGCTCGACGATGCAGAATCCGACATGAAGAAGATTATGCACGATCTAAAAGCAAACGCCGAAGGGAGCTTCTACCGCAACGTCGCCGTCGTGTATGACAGTCTCCAGTTCTTTTTAAACGGCGGGATGTACGACGAGAACAAAATACGGAACTTCAACGCCATGTGCAAGCGTATCCGCAAATCGGGTGGAACGGTGATCGTCCTCAACCATTCGACCAAAAACGGCCTCACGATGAAAGGCGGCGGATCGCTGATCGATTCGGCGGACGAGGTGTGGCATCTGCGCGCAGTTCATTCGGACTTGAACGAAAAGCATTTCATTATGACGCCGGAAAAAAAGCGCAACGGAACTGAAGAGGCTGGGTACACGATCGATATTAAAACGATGAAGATGACTCCGCTTGATCCCATCGTGGCATCTATGGGTGACGAAGAGCGTGAGTTTGTGAAGAAGATATTAGAGCTGATTAATAATGAAGAGTTGGCACAGGGGGTATTGCTCAAATCAGTAGGCTCTCATGGGGCAGATAAAACACGTATCGGATGGCTTGAAAAACATGAGGGCCGATGCTGGTCTTCTGCCAAAAAAGGCAAACTGAGACTCTATAAAAAAATTTCTACAGGGGTTACAGATGTACAAACGTAGCCTGAAAGCACCTATTTTACGATATTTGATACTTGTAGCAAAAAAATAACTGTACGTCTGTAACGTCTGTAATTATCTAAAAAAGGAGACCCGATGACCCCTAAACAAAAAGAGTATCACGAGCGGCTCTACAAAAAAGTCCACATGACCCCGATGTACCGGACGATCTACAAAAATGACCGGGACCTGTACGAATCGTTCCTGGTCAACGCCTACGGGGTCAAGAGTTCGAAGCAGCTCTCGATCGGTGAGCTGGAGAACCTGATCGACTACCTGAACGGAAAGACGAAAACCACCATACAGAATCCGAAAGGGAGACCAGTCGCTCCGGGGATGGCGACACCGGCCCAGATATCGAAGATCGAGACGATGTGGGGGCTCTATGCGAGAGACAAAACCGACGATGCCCTTAAAAACTTCGTCAAGCGTCAAACCGGGGATTATCACTTGCATCTCAAGAACCTGACCAGAGAGCAAGCCACCGGAATCATTCTGGCAATCGAAAAAATGTTCGGAAGCGGTGGAGGTGCGGCATGAAGGATCTATCGTGGATGGAGGGGATCGATGTCGTTCCGTTTCTGGACGGCGACATGGCGATCGTCTACAACGCATGCGGGGCGGATACCCTGACGAAACTCTGGGAAGGGGTGCCTTCCATGACAATCTACGTCAGCACCAAACCGATCAACGACGCCAAGCGGGTCTACATCCAGCGAAATTACAACGGGAGGAATGCCAAAGAACTAGCGCGGTTTCTGGAGGTCAGTGACAAGTTTGTCCAGGACGCGCTGGGCAGACCGATGATCAAAGTAGAGCGCCCCTCACTGTTTGATGTTTAACTCTCTGCAAAAATTAAACGCTACTTAACTGCTTCTTCCAGCTTCCCATCCACGTAACTCAAAATAGCTGCTCTCAAACCCGGTTCCAAATTTCCGTTTGCGTCAATAGGCATGAACGGACGAGCCGGGATGCGAACCTTTTTCCCTCTTCCTGCCATCCCGCCGAACTGGTGGATGGCAGCATACTTCAGATTCGTCCCCACTACTACTTCATTATCACTTACATCTGACACAATTGAACTTCTCAATCTTCCCGACTTCTGCAATATCTTCCGATCCGCGATATACCGCTCAAACCCCCGCGATACTTTCCCATTTTTCAGATGCGTTTTTTTAGATGTGCTTTTGCCCATGTTGGTATATCCAAGCCGCAGGGTAGTACGGCTGAGCTGAACCCATTTTGGCTTTCCTTCAGCATCGAAGGTATCGTCTATCTCATTGATGATTTTGTTGCCGATCTCGGCCATGATCGGACGCATGGTTTCGGTCACTGCCGCAAGTCTGGATAGTTTCGTCTGGATCTCTTCGATTCCGGTTACTTCGATGCTCATGATGGCTCCTTGACGCGGGTTTCAATATGGTGTACAATGACGTAAACCGAAGAGAGCGGGAGACGACAATATCGGCAATGTGAGCCCTGCCCTGCAAAACGTCTCTCTAACCTCACATCGACTCCCTTCGGTAGACAAGCTTTTCTGACCTCTTCCCTTCAACCGTTCCGCTTCCATCCACAAAATACAGCGTTACTCCCTGCGTCTTGTCCGGCTGATATTCGAATAGTGCCATCAATGCCCGTTTACCGCCATTGGGGGTTTTGTAAAATCGGAGCATTTTTTTGACGATCTTCTTTCGGACGTCATCGTACTGAAGCCATATTTCATCCGGATCGGATATGAGCGATGCGAATTCATCGACGAACAGAGCACGGCTGACCTTCTTTTTATCGTTCAATTTGTTGTACCCGGTCCATCCTGTAAACAATGCATCATCAATCAGTGTCGGGTCACCGACTTTATCGATATAGACCGTCCCTGCGGATATATCAAGATCATCATAAAATTTTTGTTTGATCTCGTCTTGCGACAATGCCTCATACGATCGGTTCGGTGATATCGTAGGAAGTTCATCGATGCTGGTATCCAAATCAAACTTCGTCAACTTCCCGACTCGGCTTCCGGCTCCGACGTCATACGCCCAGTCCGGGGAGGCGATATTTTCGTGCGCCGCTTCGGACACACTCCATCCTTTGGCCTTCAGATCGTCCATGCTGTACGCTCTTACCTTGCACCGGCAGTTCCAGTCATTCGGAGGATAGTTCGTGCGCCACCACGGATGATCCCGATGAAGGATAATTCCGTTTTTAGCCGCATGGCCCGGACGTGAACGGCTGTCGAGTGTCGCGCTGTAGCGCCAGTATACCGAATCGGGTAATCCCATCATCTGCTTGTAGCGTCCGATGCTGTAGCTCACCCGCATGTTCGTATCGAAGATCGTGCGAAGTCGGCGGCTTCCGACGTAGATGTCCCGCGCTTCTTTCGTCACCGAGTCGATGACGGTGGTCTCCCCCCACCATCCGTATTTTTTCAGCGTCGGGGCAAGTTCTTTTTTCCATGCTTCAAATGGGATGCCGTCGCGCTGCGCTTTTATGATGCTGTCGTGGATATCGCTGAGAAGATCAAGGCGTGTTACCTTGGCAACGGTGAAAGAGGTATGATGTGCTTCATGCATAATCTCTTCATAGTTGAATCCAATTTTTAGACCTTTACCATCAAGATAGTCAATTGCATCTTTCGGCGGGAGATTAAAATCAAAGCTGATCGGACTCAATCTCTGCTCCTCCGAGGATCATACTATTGGCTGTGAGTCGGTCAATCGTGTTTTGCAGCGCAGGGAGTTCGAACGTCGGGTAGGCTCCCAGAATCGCATCGATCGCTTCTTCGTAGGTAGATGCTTCCTCCATGATCTTCATCACTTCTGAGAGTATTTCACGCTCGATGGGAGCGGTATTGACTGCGCGACTCTGGGCGTCCAGCGCGTCGGCTGGTTTGGGTGCCATCGGCGTTTCGGAAAAGTTCTGAACGTTCGGTGTGGCGGCGGGTTTGGGTGTTTCGGAGATATCGATATCCCCTTCTTCAAATCCGTAGGCTTTCATGTAGTAGCTCTTGGTAAATTTAAGTCCCGTTTTAGTGAGGATTTCATCGCGCTCAGCTAAAACCTTGTCTACATCTTCTTCTTCATACAGGGTAAAAGTCGGAGGGGTTCCGCTAAAGTTGAATTCCCATATCCACCCGATAAGGGTATTGATCGTGTCTTCGACGAGATGTTTGTCTTCGGTAACAAGATCACTTCTAACCTCTTGATGGGTTTGACTTGCCGCGTAGCTTCCCGATTTGCCCATTTCGGTTGTGAGGGTTTGACCCAATACCGCTTTGGAAATCTCCGAGTTAAAGAATGTAACCATCTTCTCATAGACATCCGCACTCGATGCTTTGCCTGAGGCTTCTTTGATTTCAACACTGGAATCATCAGGGATAACAGCGATCGCATCTTGGACCATTACTTCAAGTTGGTCAGCTAGTGCATCCGTCTCTTTTTGAGCCGAACCGCGAGGAATCTTCCCAATCAGGAACGGCATCCCGTATTTTTCGGCAAATGTTACCCAAAACTTGATGCCGCCTTTTTTAAAGACTACCGGCCAGAAACATCGCGATAGGATTTTTTCTCCATACGGGTTTTCATACGAAGCTTGGTTCCGTGCTACCAAAAACTTATACGGTGGTACCGCTTCGCCTTGAAGAGCTTTTTTGGATTTGAGTAGCAGCTCTCCGGAGGGATCGAATGCAAACCACTCTTTTGGTTTAGAGACGACTTTGAGCGGGAGGATCAGTCCGTCACGATGTTCCCATACAACTTCCATAACTGCATACCCGTAAAACGGAGCGTCAAGGATTGATCCCATAAGGTCGAACGGTTTGATCTTGGTTTTGAAGAGATCCTCGATTATTTTGCTTTGGCGTGTCTTGGCACTCCCGCGATCAATAGCCCACTCTTGAGAGCGTACACCGGATCGGCGTGATCCCATAACGGAGAATAGATGGCTATCACTTGTCAGCTCTTTGTAGACGCTGATGTCCTTGCCTTGTTTTCTGAGGACAATATCGGGGTCGGGTAGTATTTTTAGAAATGAAGTGAATCCGCTCACGTTTTTATGGATTGCCAGCTCATTTAAAAGATCATTAGTATTTTTGCCTGCCATGTTATCTCCTATTCGTTGTCTAATGTGTTTAACACCCGTTTAACTCACACGGAAACATTTTTTCCGTATCAATACTCGTTTTAAAATAAAAAACGTTTCTAGGGGCATTTATGACGTTCATTAGTCATACCCTCTCATCATGTTGCTCGATTGTCTCCGTGCTCTTGATGTGACGTGGATCTCTCCGGAGCCGTTTCCGGCAGCATGAATCGATAGTGCTTTGGCTATTCCACGGTCACCGTGTCCGTCGGTATTGTTTTTCTCAACATCGAATCGGACGTTTCCGGCAGTGGTGGTTATTTTTCTAAAGGAGTGAAAGTCACCTCGTACGTCTTTGTCGGCGGGAATAGTAACTGTGCTATCTTCCATGCGCTCTAGGAGCGTATGCATAAGTTCTGATTTCACACTCGGAGTAAAAGTGATTGCTTCGACTCGTGAGCTTCCGAATTGATCCTGAGCATTTTCAGCTAACTGCATTCCTAGACCTGTTGCATCTAAACAAGCCCGTCTCATATTGGGGAGACCTAAATGCCGATAGAGGATTTCTTCTTGTTTTTTAAAGGGTGTTTTTTCCATTGTAATGACGCGTAAGGTCTCTAAGACATTCCCGACTTTACGATCAAGCCAAAGGACTGATAAGTCTTTTCTGCGACCAACGTCATATCCGAGATAGAGTTCACCTTCTAAGGTATCGATTGAATAGCCCGGCTTTGTGAGAGTGGTGATCGTCCATTTTTTACCCTTATGAATGCCGGTATCGGTATCGGTGACAAATACCTCCTGCTCACACGAATGGATCAGATCATAGGAGAGAAAGGCAGTTGTTTCATCGACGGGGTTACACATGTACTCTTGTTGCCATGTGTCCTCATCTCCGACGTTTGCGTGTTCTTCATCCAGCCATGCTTGACGCTCTTCTTTGGTAAGCACTCTCCCCATGATCTTATCGGCGAGACCCTCTTCAACTGCAAGCTCGATACTGGTCGTATGCAGTGACCATTTTAGAATTTTCTTTTTAACGTCTTCGACAAATTTGAAGTATTTGTTGCCCTTGCCGTTATACGTCGATAGGATACGCAGAGGGAACCCCCACGTGATCGCCGGACGTGCCGCTTTCCACATCGCATCCTGATCCTTATGGAATGCATACTCATCCAATACGACTTTGCCACCTTTGGATCGGAACTGTGTCGGATTGGATGAAAGTGCATTGATTCGGGTACCGTTGGCAAACTGGATAGAAAAAGCTTTGATGTCTTTATCACTATCGATGACAATCTCACCGAGATCTTTAAAAGCAATATTGAGAACCTTTGCCCACTGTGCGGCATAGAGGATATATTCACGTGCTGCCGTTTCATCGGCGGAGGAAAACCAAACGGCAGGGATCGTTTTGGCGGCGCAGTCGCGTACATCCTCATAGGATTGAATATAGGTCGCACCGATACGGCGTGATTTCTCCCAAATCTTGATACGGCTTTTATCATCAAGCCAGCGCAATTGATAGGGGAGAAAATATTTGTTGATATTCATCGGATGCCGAGCTCTTCTTCGATAAGGCGCATCGTCTCTTCTGTAATTGAGCCGGAGCCTTTTTTCTCTTCTTCTTTTTCTTTGCGGGCGATGATCTCTTCGTAATCTTTGGTTTTGATCAGCATGGGAAGCATTTTTGTGAGAGCGAAAAATCTCCCAGGAGAAACCTCTTTATCCGCGTCCATATCTGCTTTGATACTCTGCATCAATTTGCGGGAAAAATCATAGAGCTCTTCGTGAAACGCCTGTTTGCCCGAAAGGTGGTTGCGGCGTTTGTTCTCCCAGTCGCCTTCTTCTTTCCAGTTGGCAACGGTTTTTTCGTGGATACGTAATCGTGAGGCGATATCGCCCATCGTACACTGGTCAATAACGTAAAGCCGTTCGGCGTCGGCAAAAAGGAGCTGCTTCTTAGCCAATGTCGTCCTCCAACCGTTCCAATTCGGAGCGAAGGGTTTTAATCGTGGTGATGGATTCATCGAGGAGATGGGAAGCGGTGCGAATTTGACCTGATTTAATACGGCTCATATCGTTTTCATAAGGGTCGGCAAAGGTGCGGATTTGGATGATAAGCCCAGATGCTTCGAGCTCTTTTTCAGCAATTTTGCTTTTAAGTTCGGCAATACGACCCTTGGCTCTTAGAATTTCATTTCTCATGGTTTTAGCTCTCCTCGGATAACAGGGCACTGGTGATGAGTGTCGATTTTATGTTCTACGCGAGCGATGATGGCCGCATGATGTTGGTTGGTTTCTAGAAGATCTTTTAGGAGTTCATAACTACGCTCTTCACGCTTGCTTTGCTCATCCATAATGCGATTAAACGCATCGAGCTGCATTTGAAAATTGCGTTGGTCTTTTTCTGATTGTTCCTCGATGGTTTTTTTGATTGTCTCCGCCATAGTTTGACTGGTCGTTGTCAAGCTCTTGTTCACCAAGAACCACGCAATAAAGAATAACCCCCCGATCCCGACAACGCTTACAAGCAGTTTTATTAATTCGACGTCTCCCATGCACATCCTTTTTTTTTTAAATATCGCAATTGTCGCTTTATGAAGCGGAGG
The DNA here is from genome assembly GCF_023229695.1 of Sulfuricurvum sp. Classification (GTDB taxonomy): domain Bacteria; phylum Campylobacterota; class Campylobacteria; order Campylobacterales; family Sulfurimonadaceae; genus Sulfuricurvum. The sequence continues at coordinate 50,528 of NZ_JALNYS010000006.1, read as the reverse complement.
CGTCTACTTGAATGGTTTTTAGAACTTTTTTTAGAACTGATTGTGGAGCGGTTATTCTATTTTTGGAGAGGCTGTGCGTCTTACAATGCGACTTATAAAATCGAATTAGAAGGAGAAATGATGGAACACTGGATTGAGTTGTTTCGTGCCGGCACTCATACGGATTCTTCAGGAAAAACGCAAACATGGACGGAACAGGATCTCGACACGATTGTCGCCAAGTATGATCCATCGAACCATGAAGCACCTGCAGTCATCGGACACCCGAAAGATAATGCTCCTGCCTATGCATGGGTTGAAGGACTCAAGCGTGAGGGAGGACTTCTTCTAGGTAAATTCAAACAAGTGCTCCCTGAGTTTGCAGAAGGGGTAAAAAGCGGTTTGTGGAAAAAACGCTCCATTGCCCTCTATCCGGATATGACCCTTCGTCATGTCGGGTTCTTGGGTGCACAGCCTCCGGCAATCAAAGGATTGAAGGATATCGCTTTTGCCTCCGATGAAGAGTGCATCACGATCGAATTTGGCGAAAGTACTGAGGGGGGTGAGGATAAAGATGAAAAGATCAAAGCACTACAAGCGCAGCTCGAAGCGTCAAAGCAAAATGAAGCGGCACTTGAGACAAAGTTCGCGGAAGCGTCAACGGCTGCTTTTAACGAAGAAGAGGCTCGTAAAAAACTCGAAGCGCAGCTTACTGATATCCGCAATGAAACCCGAGGTAAAGAGCGAGAAGCCTTCATCGACTCTCTTATCTCCCAAGGACGGATTGTTCCAGCGCAGCGGCAGATGGCTATCGACATGGTATCGATTGCTGACACGGTGGGCATCTACACCTTTGCCGAAGGGGACGCACCTGCAACCAAAATGGTTGAGCACTTCCTCTCCTCTCTGCCGAAAGTAATTACATTTGGAGAAATGTCCGATGCGGCCGGCGATGATGATCTGAGTGACCCCAAAGCGATCGCTGCAAAAGCGGTCGAGTTCAAAGAGTCCGAAGCCGCCGCCGGTCGGACGATTTCAATTTCACAGGCGGTATCCCACATTACAAAAGGAGCCAACCATGGCTAATCCTGATCTTATTAAAAATTATGTGGCCGGGGGAGATATTCCGGCATATCGAATCGTAAAATTTGGAGCCGATGATAATACGGTTGTCCTGGCAACGGCAGCTACCGATTACATTATCGGTGTCTCGGATTTGGGTGGAGTCACAGGGGACCGTCTTGATATCGTAATGGATGATATTGCAGAGGTAGAGTTCGGTGGAACGATTGTGCGCGGTGGTCCGGTAACCACTGACGCCGCTGGAAAAGCTATTGCGGCGACCGTTGCGGGAAGCCGTACGATCGGTTTTGCGATGGTATCCGGAGTTGTCGGGGATATCGGTACCGTAAATATCATCCAGTCGAAAATTTAAGGAGAGAACATGGCAACAAAATACCCATTTACCATTACACCTGAGTTGACCGCGATTTCGATTGCTTACAGAAATAAAGCAATGATCGCCGATACAGTATTGCCGCGCGTGCCGGTCGGAAGTAGATCTTTCAAATACATGACGTATCCGATTGGAGAAAGCTTTACGGTCCCAGATACAAAAGTGGGACGTAAATCCAAACCGAATCAGGTTGAATTTTCAGCGACTGAACAAACGGCGTCCGTCGATGATTACGGCCTTGACGACCCGATTCCAAATGATGATATTGCAGCTGCACCGGCGAATTATGATCCGAAGGGGAATGCGATAATGGGGATTACCAACCTCATTGAGCTTGATCGTGAAGTCCGGACCGCAGGTTTGGTTTTTAATGCAAACAACTATGCTGCGGCTAATAAAATCGTCCTCTCCGGTAGTAGCCAGTTTTCCGACCCGACATCCGATCCGATTAAGACCATTATGGATGCATTGGACGCAATGGTGATGCGTCCTAACATTATGACAATCGGACGAGCCGCATTTAGCGCGCTGATCCGCCATCCCAAAATTGTAAAAGCAGTTTTAGGAAATGCAGGGGATAGCGGTATCGCCCGCCGTGAAGATATTGCCGCACTTTTTGAGCTTGAAGCAATTGCCGTCGGAGAAAGTTTTGTAAATACCGCTCGCAAAGGGCAGACGGTTGCTATGCAACGGGTATGGGGCAAACACATTTCTCTCCTTTATCGAGATCAATTGGCCAATACCCAAAGTGGTACTACGTTTGGGTTTACGGCCCAATTCGGAGATCGTTTAGGGATGGAAAGAGAAGATGGAGATATCGGTCTACGTGGCGGAATCGTAGTTCGTGCCGGAGAATCGGTAAAAGAACTGATCACTGCACCTGATCTTGGATACTTTATCCAAAACGTCATTGCGTAAGAAGGGAAAAAATGAAAACAATGGTTTTAGTGATTGCTACAGTGGCAATTATACACAATGGCGTGTTGCAGACTCCGGGGGGAGATCCGTTCGAGTGTGATTCGCAGAATGCGGATTTTCTGATCAACAATGGTTATGCAGAAAAGGTAGAAGTCACAGCTGACTCGGATAAAGACCCGCTTGCTGACATGAAGATCGATGATCTTAAAGCACTGGCAGAACAGCGCAGTGTCACTATCCCCGAAGGGGTCACCAAAAAAGCCGATATTGTCGCTTTCCTGAACTCTCCCGCTGGAGGGGGTGAAGCGTAATGGCATACTGCACCCTGTCGGATATAACGTCCACCATCACGGCCGATGATGTACAGCGGCTCACCGACGATGAAGGGATAGGTGCGATCATTACCTCCCGCGTCGATGAAGCGATCACAAAGGCTACTGGGATGGTCTTGGCATTCACCGGGGGTACAGTACTCGATCCGGTTCCGGAGATCATCCGCCAGATCAGCGTCGAACTCTCAATCTACCATCTGTATAAACGTCGGTTTGCGGAGAACATGCCCGAATCGATCGACAAAGGATACAGTCGCTCGATCGATCTGCTCAAGCAAATCCAGAGCGGGAAGATGTCGGTGGGTGCCCCGGAAGCCGAACAGGCGGTAGTATCCGGGCAATACGCGACGAATAAGACATCGGATGATCGACAGTTTGGAAAATCGACATTGGCGGGATACTGATGAGTGTCGAAACAGCCAAAGAGAAGATTCTGACAGCATTGAGCGGACTCGATATCGACTCGATCGACGATTCCAAATTGATCCGTCCGGAAGGAAATCTCCTCTCATTTGAGGGGATGGCAAAAGAAGGATTCGCAATCCGGGAATACATTTTTGGTCTCTATGTTTCGAAGAAGATTCTCGACGCTAAAACAAACCGGATCTACCCGCTTCTCGATTCGATCGACACTAAGATCGAAGACGAAGCCCGCAAGGGTCCGTATGGAGATGAGATTCGACTCAAATCCATCTACCCGGTAGGGTTTGATAATGGCATCATCGAGTACCGCTGCGAAATCCGGGTTATCGAAAAATAGGAGCACACATGAATGAAGTCAAATTGATGATCGATGAAGCAACCGTGCTCATCATCGGGGGCAAAGAATACAGCGGAGAGGTTATCGTCAACCCAGACACCGCAAAACAACTACTCGATACTAAACGTGCTTCAGTATTAATTTTTACACAGGAGGTAGCAGATGGCTCTGCAAGAAACGCTTAAAAATACGGTAATTATTAAATCGGGTGCGGTTCCGGCCACGACGGATGTAGTGGCTATCACCGATCCGATTTTGCTAAGCCCGAAGGTAAAGACGGGTAAATCAGACGCGATCGGAGCCGGATCACTGGCGAGCTCTACAGGGTACGTAGACAATTCCGATGTCACGGCTGAATTTTCGGTTAGCATGGAGTTGCGAAGCCCGGTTACCCTCGGCACGGCATGCGAAGCGTCAAACCTCTTTAAAATTTCCGGTTTGGCAGAAACCCTGACCGCAACTACGAAGGCTGAATATAAGCTTGGAGGGATTACTTCCAGCGGTACAGGACAGGCAAAAGTCTATAACGACGGTTTTTCACGTCTCGTTACGGGAATGTCAGCAAGCATGAAAATCAGCGGAAAAATCGGGGAGCCTGTTAAAGTTTCGTTTGATACCAAAGGTGTTACGACAGCTGCTGCAGGGGCTGAGACTAATCCTGTCGTAACGCTCAATGCCGGTTCGAAAATCATTATGAGCAAAGCAAATACGGTTGTGACCGTATCGGGAACTACATTATCCATTATGGATTTTGAGCTTGACCTGGGGGCAAAAGTAGAACGCTCATATACTTCGAATACCAATGAGTTTTACATCGAAAATTATGAACCAAAACTCTCGATTACGTTTGTAAAAACGAAGACTACCGATGAAAACGCATGGACGCAGCTCGCAGCAGGTGGGCAAAGCGTTATCAGCATTACCGTGGGAAGCACAGGTAACCAGCTCGTAATCGATGCGGCTAAAGCATTCAGCGATTCTGTAGACGAATCCGATGATCGCGGGCGTGTCACTATGAAGCGGGCTTTTACCCTTGAAAATGGCGGAACCGCCAACAACAATTTCTTAATTACACTGAAATAAGGATCAAATATGGCATCAAAAGTACTTAGCGCGAAGCGTCAAAATGTCCCAGTCGTTTATGACTTTTTAGACGGTACAAGTACCTCTATTACCGTGCAATCGATTTCAACCAACGAGGCGAAGGATATTAATGCTTATGCACAGCAAGATGGTAAAACAGGCTCAGATCTGTTTGAAAAAATAGTGCGTATGCATTTGATCCTAAATGAAGCTGAAGTGGTCAACCGGATCATTAAAGAGCTCTATGAAGAGGGCAATGTTATGGACTTTGTTAAAGCTCTTGAAGCGATTATCAGTGAGGCAAAGCAGGGAAAGTAAAAAGACTCATCCGGTTTGCCGGAGAGTATGGAAGAGATGAGAGCTTTATCCATCTCAAATCCATGCTTGAAGAGATGGACGAAGAATCGGTAATGGTCCCATGCGATGAAGAAGAATATTTATTGATCGACTGCTGGACGCTCGCTTTGCAAAGTGGGTTCGCTAATGCGCAAACTGATAGCGGGATCGTTATGTTGTTTTGCGAGCAGTATGAGCTGGATAAGCTGGAAGTATTACGAGTCTGTAAGCATATGACGAATGCGTTTAATTCGACAAAACAAAAATAGATTTCAAGGGAGTGTGAGATGGCAAACGATTTAAATATCCGTATAAAAATCAATTCCGATACTAAAGCCCTTGAAGTCACTCAAGATGGGTTTGAAAAAATCAGTCAAAAAAGTGCTGATGCCTCAGATTCTGTAGGTGTTTTTGCAGGTTCACTTGGTAAAGTAGCGGCATTAGCTGCAACCGGTCTTGGGTTTGCAGGTCTTACTGCTTCAGCATCATCATTCATCGAAACATCTGGTAAGTTTGAGCAATATGCCGTATCGCTCAAAGTTCTCAGCGGATCAGCACAAAAAGCGGAACAGTCACTGGCATGGGTAAAAGATTTTACTGCAAAGACTCCATATACCCTCGATCAAACTATGGAGGCATTTATTCGCCTTAAAGCATATGGTATCGATGCGACGGATGGATCTCTTAAAACTCTTGGTGATACAGCTGCCGCATTAGGCAAGCCGCTGATGGCATCGGTCGAAGCGATGGCGGATGCCATGACCGGAGAAAATGAACGTCTTAAAGAATTTGGTATCACGGCAAAGATGTCGGGTAATACGATTGCATATAATTGGATAGATTCAAGCGGTCAAGCCAAAACGCAAATCATTGAAAATAATAAGCAGATTATCAAATCTACTCTCGAAGCGATCTTTAACGAAAAATACGCGGGTATGATGGATGAGCAAGCTAAGACATGGGTAGGAGCTGTATCGAATCTCGAAGATTCATGGACATCTCTCAAAGATACTATCGCTCGTGACAGCGGCATGTTTGATAGTGCTAAAAAGATAGTTAATTCCCTAAATTTAGTGATATCAAATCAGAATGGAGAGCTTGAGGAATTAATACATTATACGAAAGAAGCAGCTATTGCAGCTGGTACTTTCTATAGCATAACTTTATTAGGTACAGGTATTGCCGCCCTTAAAGAAATCAATATCGCGACAAAAATAGCAACTATTTCACAATTGACTTTTAACACTGCCGTTAAACTCAACCCGTGGATAGCTACAGCAGCACTTATTGGAACTGCATCTGCAGCACTGTATGAGTATAAAGGTTTGCTTAATAGCATAGAAGCAAATCACGCGAAACTGGCAGGTCAAACTGCTTTTACTGGTGATTTAAAATTTTTGCAAGGCAAAGATACTAACCAACAGTTGCACGATACCGTAAAGCGTAGCAAAGAGCTGAGAGCAGAACAGGAAGTGTTGATTCAAACGTATAAACTGCGTAATGGATACGCCTATCAATCTTCGAAAAATGACAAAGAACAGGCGGATAGAAAAGCAAGAATACTAGCTATTACAGAAGAACAGAACGCGCTAGTTGCGTATGCGGAAAAGCTAAAGCAGATCAAAGCGGCTTCTGCATTGAAAGGAGCTAATAATGATAAAACTGCGGTACAAATAGCACTTCCAGAAAAAGGAGGAATCCCAAAGTCTGATAAACCTAAAAAAGGCAAAACCCCTGCCCAGACCGAAGCCGAAGAACTCAATGTAGTAATTAAACGCCTTGACCTCCAGCAATCCGCGACTCTCGATTATTATAAAACGATTGGGGATGCTTCTTCTGTCTATGCCATCGAGGAAGCCGATAAGCTTCAAAAATTAGCAAGCGCCGGTATTTTGACAAATGAACAGATATTAGCTGTTTGGGATGCTGACAATAAAAAATTTACAGATAAAAAAACAGCGGATGAACAAGAGTATTTAAATAAGCTATCTGAATCCGGAAATATTTTTGCAAAAGAAAATGAAGAAAAAAATCAAAAAAAACTTGATTCCGAAAAATACTTATATTCATCTATGCTACAGCTATCCGGAGATTGGTACACCTCTGAATCGATTAAATTGGGTGAGCAGTACAACGAGTTTGAAAAAGCTGGAATAGACAAGTTACAGTTGCAAGAATGGTTAAATGCTTCGATGTTTTCGCTCGATAAAAAACACTACGACGAACAATCCGAACTCGCAAAAAAACAGTTCGAGGAACAAAACAAATTTTGGCTCGATCTTTTCGGAGATGTCGAAAAAGCAATGGATAACCAAATTTTCGACGCGATGGTCGGAAAATGGAACAGCTTCGGCGACTGGCTAAGTGATTTTTGGAGCTCTCTTACAACATCGATAGCCAGGGCGGCATCATCACAGCTCTCTAGCGCATTGATCGGGGGCGTTAAGGATTTATTGCTCGGTACTCCAAATACTGCAAATATGAGCCTGTTCCGAAGTGTCGGGTCTGCATTTACAGCCGATGCCATACTTGCAGATAATGGGTATGTGAGCGCAACAGCTCTATCTTCTATACAGAGCCTATCCGGATCTACTGTAGATGCTGCCGGATTTACTACTACAGCCGGAGGGAGTGTCTTAGATGCAGCCGGGCAGGTAACGAAAAGCGGAAGCGATATCGGGACACTACTCAACGCAGCGTCCGGACTTCAATCAGCTTATGCCGCAATGACAACCGGTCTTGGGACGATGGCAGCAAGCGGGAGTGCTTCACTCGCCACCGGTGCGTATAACCTGGGATGGACGGCAGCGGGAGATTTTTTCACCGGCGGGGCCACAGGATTGCTCGGCACTGGATCGGGTTTCGCAACCGGCAGCGCAGGAAGTTATGGAGCTACGCTGATCCCGATGGTGGGCGGTGCGCTGATGGGTGGGCTTGCCGGGTACGCTACCGGGGCAATCGGAGATAGAATTTTCGGAGCGGATACTAGAGCGGCAAATTATGGGGCAATCGGTGGTGCAATCGGTACCGTAATACTCCCAGGAGTAGGAACCGCAATCGGTGCAGCCCTTGGCTCTATAATTGGGGGAGCATTTGGATCAACAAAAGTACAAAAGTCTGGGTATGCATTTACCCAGACCACCAGCGCTGATGCAGGCTTAGAGGATGTTAAAACGTTCCAAGAAATGCGTAAAAAGTCCTGGTTTAAATCAAGCGAGTGGACCGATTATTATGCACTTAGCGGTACGCAAAAAAAAGCTGTTGAAGGGGTATTTGACACCTACGACTATCTATTAACACAGCTCGGAAGCAGCGAGAAAATTTTTATCGATGCCGGCAATTATGTCGGGGACAGCTATAAAGATGTTCTATCAAAAAACTTTATTTCCCTCTACACCGGCATTGAACAAACAATCAGTGGCGTATTTGGAGTTGAGATTAAAAACGCAAAGTTCGATGATATCTATTCATACTGGAGTGACTACGCAACATCGATCGATAAAACGGTAACTGAAGCGTTAACAACATCCATCGGCAGTTACATTACAGCAACTCGACAATTCTCAGAGTGGCAGCTCGGAAGCGGGACGGTAGAGCAGCTTAAATTCAAATCCGATTATCTCAATGCCGACCTATCTGCGCTCGAAGCACAAATGGGAGTATCGGACATCTCCGTAGAGAATTTTTTAAGCGAGTATGAAAAAGCGATAAAAGATTCGTTTGATCCGCAGACGATTGCACAATGGCAGAACCTTGGAACGGCACTGATGAGCGCAACTGATGCGTATGACGCATATATTAATGCCGTTGATGCAACTACAGAGTCTCTAAATAATGCTGCAAGTGCCGCTGCCGCTTCGGCGCTGTCTCTACAAAAAACAGCACAGGACATGTTGCTAACGGGCGAGAGTAACTTTAATACATCTCAAAAAGCCGCATATGCAAAAAATCTTTTGACTGAAAATGCCGCAGCTTTTGCAGTAACAGGCAGCGACGCGGCAAAAGCAAATATGGAGCAATACGCAAAAGAGTATTTAACAAATTTAAAATCTTCAACGACCGATGCCGATGAGTACCGAAAATCAGTCGCTCAGGTAATGCAGCTACTCGGAGGGGCAACACCGTACGCAACTGGTGGAATTGTAAATTCTCCGACATGGTCCATCGTTGGAGAACGTGGACCGGAAGCAGTTATCCCTCTGTCATCAGGAGCGGTTCCAGTCAACATACAAATGCAGGGCTCAAATGATAATGCAGATACAAAAATGGCAATAATTAAAGGGCTTACTTTAATTAAAAAGCTTGTGGATACGCTTGACCGTGTAACGCAGGGTGGGAATGAGATAAGAGTGAGGGCATATCCATGAACATCGTTGAACCATTGCCATTGACACTTACATATACAACAGCTCCGGTTGATGATGCAAATATTTTTGATCCTGCTGTTATATATAACCCCGGTTCTCGTTCTGTTTACGTAGATAGCGTCTATGAAAAAATAGCAAATACTGCAATGTACCCGACTTTTTATCCGGATATCTATTATCCAAAAGGATCGACAGTGTCGGTAGCTGCAACGAATTACATTGCGTCGGTAGACATCGTGTTTTTATCTCCACAGACCGATACGCAGCATTGGCAGGTTATTAGTGATAAAGGAGAGTGGGGAAATATAACGGACTATGCAGTAGACGATATTGTATGGACCTATGACTCCGGGACGAACACAACATTTTATATATGTCTCATGGCGCACTCAAAAACACAATTTGATCTTAATAATACATCAGTATGGAAACAGGTACAGATGAGCTATGGCGATACGGTTTTTTATCGAACCGGGGATGTTGTTTATAAAGCACCGCTACTTATTGGATCTGGATGGTACAAATGTATCCAAAATATTTCAAATCAGGACCCAGCAACAGACACGCGATGGGTAGCGCAGACTACTGCTACTCCGAATTTATCGAAAGATTGGGTATTGGTCGGAAAATCAAACCCAAACCGCTGCATCGATAATCGACTCTATACCGTAACACATGGCGTAGATGTCAAAATGGTATTCACTACTATCGGATTCACTTCTACAATCGCCCTTATCGGTCTGTCTGCCGGATCGGTGCGAATAATTGTTAAAGCTGCGGGTGCAACTATCTTCGATGAAACCAAAAATACAATCATTCACCCATCGTTAAATTGGTTTGAATGGCTCTTCGATCCGCTCAATTATCTAAATTCTCTCGTTGTTGATTTACCGATTTGTAAAGATCCTGAGATCACATTTTTCTTCAATGGTTCAATCGAGATCGGGCATATCGTAGCCGGTAAAATGCGTATCATTGGTGATACGCTCTGGAAAGTCTCGGGGGAAATGAACGATTACAGTATAAAAGCACAGGACCAGTTTGGACAAACGGATCTGATCGAAGGCAACTATTCGATGCCAAAAACTTTCGCAGTCCAAATCGATTCGAAAAAGATGGATTTGATTGAAAATTACATCACATCCCGCCGGGCAAAACTTAGTTTGTTTGTCGGATCAAAAGTAGACGCATTCGCAACAACCGTGTTCGGTTATCCACGCTCTTTTAGCACTGTTTTAGAGGGGCCAGTTAAGTCCGTAGTAAATTTAGAAATAGAGGAGGTTGTTTAGCATGACACCATTTCCGCCCCCACCCAATCAATACACAATGACGCCGGACGAGTTTGCAGATGCGGCAAATGCTATGGCACAGGCTTTGCCAAATTTCATTAATGAAGCGAATCTTCTAATCGGTGTAGTAAGTACAAAAGAAGCGACGGTTATTGCAAAAGCATCCGAAGTATCTGCGAATGCAATAACCGTCGCCACCAAAGCATCCGAAGTATCTGCGAATACAACAACTGCAATAAATAAAGCAGCTGCCGCCGCATCGGAAGCGGCAAACGCTCTGAACGCCGCCGCTGCATGTGCCGCTTTGACCAATATTGCTTTTGGAGGTTTTAGCGTTGTAGATGGGGAGCTTATTGTCGCGTATAACAGTGCGCTAGTTTCTATTCCGTCAATAGTCGATGGCGAATTCATAATTACATTTTAAGGAGTAAAAAAATGGCTGGAGAAACAGTAAATTTAGGATCAATAGGCTTTGTTTGGAAAGGGGATTATAACCTCCTTACGCCATACAAATTGCAGCATGTCGTAAAGTATTCCGGGAATACGTATATCGCAAAAGTTGCCAATACTGGACAAACTCCGCCTACCAACGGGGTAGATACAGTGTACTGGGCGTATATTACAAATATTAGCGGCGAAACAATGTTGACTGCTAATTATGCAAAAGCGGCCGGTAATGTAAGCAGCCCGCTTTTGGATTTAATCCTTAACAGTGCCGGAACTGCTCGAGCCTCTTATGCACGAGATTTTAAGTATACGGGCGACTCGTCGACAACGTATATCGATCGGTATGGTGTTCTGCAAAAAGCTCCGTATTACACAGGCACCGCGACATCAGGGGCGGTTAACAGTCTTACAAACTCTGGTGCAGTATGGGTTTCCGATGAGTTAAAAGACTATATACTTCATATCACTGCCGGTACCGGAGCGGGGCAATACCGGTGGGTAATCGGTAATAATGCAACTACTTTAACAGTAAGCAAGCCCTTTACCGTTGCGTTGGACGCAACGTCGGTTTATAAAATCAAGAAGCCAAGATTTCAGAAAGATGGGTTCTTGTGCGAACCGGAGGCTACAAACTATTTTTTAGACAGTAATACCGTTATGGGAGTAAATGAGGGGGTAACAGTAACACCGGATACGGCCATTGACCCAACAGGTGTAACAAGCTTAATGGACGCAATTCTGGAAGATAATACAACTGGGATACATCGTAACTATGTTCCTTACAGTATTGCTACTGCTGGATCTATGGTGACGTATAGTAGGTTTGTTAAAGCAGCGGGACGAACAAAGGGACAGCTCGTACTATTTACAGATGGGGCTACAATCGGTATTGCAACCTTCGATTTAAACGAAGGCACTGTTGTTGCAAGCGGAGTAGGAGCTAAAGCTGCAATAACTGCATTAGCAAATGGAATCTTTAGAGTACAGATTACAGGCATAACTTTAACACAAACATTGGTATCTTGCCATGTTTCACTTCTGAGCGATACCGGGCTTAATGTGTACGCTGGTACACCCGGACTTGGTATGTATGTTTATGGCGGACAGCTAGAGCAAACTCCGTTTGCAACGAGCCTGATTTATGCGACTACAGTGCCGGTAACACGGACAGCAACATATGCAGAAGTTGCTTTTGCGGAAAATTTTGCAACTATTAATGCAGAAGAAGTAAGTATAGCAGTAGACTATAATCGGATTGGAGAAGGCAGTACGATACTGTTACAGCCGATTTGTTCCGTAAACGGTGCCATTAACATTTTATTGCGTGCAAGCGCTTTATACAACCCTAACTTACTCGAATTTTTCTATGGTTCATCTGCTGCAACTGGATCTGGACAGAGTCTGCATACACTGCACAGAGTGCTAGGAATATTTACTAAAACAACTAAAAAACTTTTTTTGGATGGGGTATTTAAAACAGAAGTAGCGGCTCAAACCGTTACCGGAACCCCTACCGGAATTTTAATAGGAGCATGGAGCTCTACGTATTTAGGCGGACATGTAAAAAGAGTACGGATTTGGGATAGAGCTCTAAATACACAAGAAGCGGGGATTGCATAATGGATATTTTAAGTTTTGTAGCGGATACCGCTGCACTTATTGCGGAAGTTAAAGAAAAGTTTCCGGAGTATGTAACGGAAGATGGAAAATTTATGTTAGATAAAACTCCATCTATTCGATCAGCGGCCGGTACACTCTCGTATCTTAGAGTTACACAAGAGGAGCTTACAAAGCTCAACACGCTTAATTCAGTGCAGCTGTTAGGGGATTACGACACCGTGTTTGCGGACCCTGCTACAGATGCAATTTACCGATCCGTATTCGATTATACTCAACCCGGGGTTATCGATAAGCGCATCGGCGTATTTGCGTAGAGGGGTAGACAATGGCAACTGTAACAAAAACGATAACAAATGCGTGGACATTGCTTACTGCAGTGCCTGCTTTTATTCAAAATCGCACAGAGTATCCGATCTATTATGTTGTTGGGACGACACTTCCTACGCTAACGGATCTCAAACTAGCGCATAGATTAGAGCCCGGAGACAATATAAATAATGCGATGCCAGACAATGTGTATGCAAAAATTGATAATAGTAGTGCTACATCGATATCTATTCCGGTAACGGAATTTTAAGGAGATACAATAAAAAAAGTTATCATTACCCTCATGATCATATCATGTTCAATGCTTGCTAATTTCAATGCGTACAGCAATTTGCAGCTTGGAAAATACGGAGATAAGACGGCACAAGAAGTACGGTTCGGAGTTGAATATACCCTGCCACACTCGGAAGTGTATATCGAGCATAATACTGTACTTTCAAGCAACGTCCCGGTAGGGGCCAACATTATTGGGGCAAACGCTATGTCTCCGAAATGGAATGAGTTTTGTGCATATGCGGGAGGGTTCTGGATCCCGCGTAAATACAACTCGGAGTATTACGAAAGCCAAAATAAGAACTATGGCGTCAGATATGGGATCATGTATAAAAATATCTACATCGAGCGGTATAACAATATGGAAACAGTAGCCGGGCTGAAGGTGAGGTTCTGAGATGGAAAAAATAGCTGAACTTAAACGAATCAAATGGGAATTATTAATCATTTCAGTTGGCATAGCAATGATGATTTACATGGGTGCGATCGGGCAGATGCAGAAGATCGTCGTTACGGCGGTGACGGTCGCGATGGCAATGATCCTGGCGTTCAAAGCGTCCAAAAAATTCGGCGCTCCTAAAATCAACTGGGGGGTAGTCAGTGAAGATACGAAAGCCTATTTTAGGCTGGGGATTATTGTTGCTTTTGTTTTTGCATACGCAATTATCAGCAACAGTTTCGCCGTCCGGCTCGGTCTATAAGCGCTGCATTCAGTACATACCGAGCGTAGCGTCATGGCATCAGAACTACTTCGGGCTGGACTTTCCGTATCAATACCCGGTTGGTCAGCTCCAGCAGGAGAGCAATTGCCGGTTCGTCATATCCAAAGACGGATACGGCAGCGTAGGACCGGCACAGATTACGCCATCAGTCTGGCAAAAAACGCTTCCGAACGTCGATTTCTGGACAGTGGACGGAACGATGAGAGCGCAGGCGTATATTAACAAGGATGCGTGGAATCAGGCCGTAATCAAGCGGCTTTGGGTCATGTTCCAGATCTACAACGGCGGTGGACTGGTCAACAAAGAGATCAAACGTGCCGGAGGGATCAACGACTGGGAGGCCGCGAAGGCTCAGTGCCGGCGCGGTGTCACTCGCTATAAAAGCGGAGAACGATCGAACTGCGACATCAATTATGAGTACTCAGTGCTCGTTTATAAATATGGAGGGCAATATGGAGGCGTTAAGGCAACTAGTAAATACCATTATTGGTAAGGTGCTAATGGGAGTTACTGTCTTTTTAATCGGGGTGATCATCGCTCTTAGTTTTCATATATTGAGCGTATCCGGAGAGCGCAACGTTCTCGAACAAACGATTAAGACTAAAGAGGCTGAAACCGAGCGTCAAAAAGATAATGTGGCTTTCTATAAAGCATGGATAGAGCGGGATAAATTGGATGCTGCAGAGAAAGAAGCAGAGTTCAATCGAACTATGGCCATTAAGCCAGTATTTAAAACAAAGATCCAGTATGTGCCAACCGGCAATAAATGCATCGACTACGATGCGCTGATCGATGAAGCAAGAGGAATAAATTATGCTAAATAATATGTTCGAAGGACTCGGCACGTTTCTCATCTTTTTAGGAATCGTATGTGCTGTGGGTGGATGGGCTGTCATAGAGGGCGCCATCTATGTATTTCATCATCTTACATGGGTTTGATTATGAAAAAAATTCATATTACAATCGTATTGGACAGTCTGTTTTTGTTCTCCGGTTGTTTCGGTCATCATCCGGTTCATGAGCCTGATCCGCTTCCGGTGATCACCAAAAAGTGCGATACCAAAAAGCCAAAATGTCAGGAGCTTGTTCCAGAGACAGGAGATAATGTTGAATGGCTCAAAGCACGTCTGGAGAACTATCCGAAGTTGCAGAGCTGTCTTTACGATTTCGAAGCAGCATTGGAGAAATGCATTTAAAAGAACCGCCTCTACCCCCTCAAGATAGCTGCGGTACCGGCATTATGTCCGGTATCTTAGATTGGCCGTTAAAATATGACACGGCGCAAAGGAATCTTATGCAGCGTCTCAAAGCCCCATTCGCGTGGATCGGCGGTAAATCCAAACTGGCCGACGACATCGTGGCCATGTTCCCGGAACATCATTTATATGTCGAAGTATTTGGCGGTGCTCTCAACGTTCTATACCGCAAGCCCTGTACCATCAAACAAGCCGAAGTTGTCAACGATATTAACGGTGAGCTGATCAACCTCCATCGCGCTATCCGCACTAATCCCCAATCCCTATCGATGTATCTCAATACTCTGCTGATCAGCCGGGAACTATTCGCCGATATTCTCTCCGGACGCATGAAGCCCCGGAACAATATCGAGCGAGCTGCTTTCTATTTTTACCTACTCTCTCAGAGCTTTGGAGCCAAAGGTACAACGTTCGCCATGAACGCCAAGAGTGGCCGTCGACCGAAAGATATCTACAAAGACTTCGGACAGTGGTCTAAGCGGCTAAAGTTTGTCACGATAGAGCACATGAGCTTCGATAAGCTGATCAGTACTTACGATGCAGATGATGCTTTCTTCTACTGTGATCCGCCATACGTGTCCACCGAGAAGTACTATCAGCATACGGGTGGATTTGGAGAGGTAGAGCATCGAAAGCTCTCAGAGCTGCTTCATGGTATCAAGGGTAAGTTTCTATTGAGCTATAACGATTGTGAACTCGTCAGAGAGCTATATGCAGATATGAAGATCACGTCCACCAAAGAGTCAACTACACCCTTCGAGGAGCTGGAAGTAAAAAGACGGTTCGGGAGGTGTTTATTACGAACTATTAGGAGGCTATGCTTCCTATATAGTATTTAGCGAATCATGACGTATGCCATGAATACCAAGACGTGCCATCATAGCCTCATCGGTATGGGCATCTTCAGCAGGGAAGCGGTTGGATAGTTCGGTTAGGATTTTTCCGGCTTTTCCTGAGTACCAAATTTGATTTGGCCATTTTGTTAACTCTCCGATTATTTGTCCTACTAAGCTGATATTTGATTCATCTACACCGAGAAGTGTGAGTATTTCAAATAGATGTCTGCCGAACTCATCTTTGTTATCTCTATCGATGACTTCATGTACATGTAGACGAAACTCTTTAAAATTTTGTCCATTTCTATATTGAATCATGACGCAGTCGCACTCAGGTTTAAAGGCTAAGAGGGTCATTTTATATCCTATTTTTGTGTTAAAGTTCTCATATTATACACCATTTATACCCCTCTATGAGTAGGAAGTAAGAAGATGGTACTTTGAGGTGTTTATATCAAACTATTGAGGGTATAAAGTTAAACAAATTCGCGTATTTTTTGGAAAAAGTGTTTAACTTTATCACGTAATTCACGTATTTTTTGGGAAATTTTCGCGTATTTTTTGGGTTTTTACATCAGTATATAAAATAATTAGTGGTAAGCATTTTAAAATTCTTTTAGTATCTAGACTACACAAGTAACTGTATTACTCTCAATTTTCGAACAAACAAATAGATATGGTGTAACATAGGTGTAACAAGAAGAATTTCTCTTTAGTAGAAGAAGCTTTAAGTTCGTATTTTAGGGGATTTCTTGAATAAAAGGGGTGGTACCAGTGGGCGGACTCGAACCGCCACGACTTGCGCCACCGGATTTTGAATCCGGCGTGTCTACCATTTCACCACACTGGCTTGAAGTGGTGGAATTATAATGGTATTTTCCTTAAAATTATGTAAAAGTGAAATAATTCATCTATCGAAGCAGATCGCCGATATTAGAAATGGAACTTTAATTGCTTTAGTTTAATAACTTACACAAAAGGATTTGACGTGAGAGTAACATCCGGTTCATACTACAATAATATTTATGGTGAGAACAATAAACTCAATCAGCAGCTTTTTGATGTCAATAAACAGATTTCATCGGGTCAAAAAATCCAATACGCGCATGAAGATCCAAGTGTCTTTATTGATACGCTCCGATTAGACAATGAGATCACGACACTTACTCAGGTTAAAAGCAGTGTTCAAAGCGCTTATAAATTTACGTCCCAAAGCGATAGCACGATCGGGGATATGGTTACGACACTCGATTCACTGAAGGTCAAACTGCTGAATGCCGCCAACGGCTCGCAATCGGATACCAGCAGATATGCGATTGCAAAAGAGATGCGCGGTTTAAAAAACCATTTAATGGAGCTCTCCAATACTTCCATCGGCGGTGAATTCCTGTTTTCGGGAAGTGCAACGACGCAAAAACCGATCGATGCCCAGGGTATTTATCAAGGTAACGACCAAAATATGGAGGCATTTTTAGGTTCCGGAGTTAAACAAAAATACAATATTTCCGGTGCGCAGCTTTTTTTGGGTGAAAATAGCAAAATCAACCGTACCATTACAACCAATGTGCAGCAGTTGAGTTTAACCGAACAATTCCCCGATATTATGCAAGATCCGAATTTGACACGCGATTCGGGGACTCCTACCTACATCTCCGGGTCAAGTACGATACGTGATCTGATGGGAGATACCGACGTCAACGCAACGAACGATTCGCGGCAGGCCCATTTTTACGTTCAGGGGACAAAATCGGACGGCACATCTTTTAAAAAACAGATTGACCTGAATACAACGGCAACCCTCAATGATCTGCTGCAAAACATTTCAAACGCGTACGGTCCCGATCAAGTCAAGGTAACGCTCAACGGAAACGGCCAAATCGAAATCAGTGATAAGCAAAGCGGATCCAGCAAACTGGATTTTCACATGGTCGGTGCGGTTGATTTTGATACGACCGGCGGAGATGCGGCCAATGTCTCTGATCCGATGTACGGAGCTACGGCGGGGAGTATCGATAATCTCCAATCCGCGAATGCCACCACGAATTTTCAAGATGGCGTAGGGGCGACGGCAACCTCGAAACTTTTGTACATTAAAGAGTTTACCAAAAGCGGATTGACCCCGTCCGCCGTTACCAATACGATTGAAGGGATCAATTATGACCGCACCAACTTTGCGCAACAAGGTTCCAAGCTTCTTTCGAATGTTTCGCAGATTGATAAGGGTACCAATGGGTATGCAACCCCTTCTACGAAACTTCTTGATGTATCCGGTGCAGCCTCTTTAAACGGAAAACAATTTATTATGGAGGGCAATAGTATCACGGGATCTCCGATCAAAGTACAAATCGACCTCTCATCCGCCGGTTCGACCTTTTCGCTCGATGGGGGTGTTACTAATTTTTCGATTTACAATACCGGTACGCCCCGTACCGCTGTGAATGCCGATAAGATGACCTATCAGCAATTGATGGACGTGGTCAATATGGCTCAGACCAACAGTATACCGACGGGGGGAACCGCTACCGATTACGATACGGCGATTAGTGCATCGAAAGTGTTGGCTAATACATCGCTGGATCATGCGGGAAAAGTGCTCTTTGAAGATAAAAGTGCTGCGGTGACCAAAGCGTCGCTCTCTCTTTATGATGCGTCATCGGCGGATTACACGGCTACGGGTGGAAGTGCACTAACCTTTAATGCCAATAATGCCCTGAGTATCCGTGATCCGAAAACCGATTTTTTTGCCAAAATTGAAGAGGTAATCCGTTCTGTGGAAGAGGGGAAAACGTACGCTGACGGATCCGATAGCAAAGATCCGCGTAATGTCGGGATCAATAATGCCATACAAATGGTTGATGATTTGAGCGATCACACCGTTCGGATGCAAACGGAGGCGGGGTCGTATTCCAAAGTGATGCAGGCTACTACACAGCGATCCGAATTACTGATCGTCAATACCAAAATGCTTCGTTCGGATGTCATCGATACCGATATTGCCGAGGCAACGTTGCGGATGCAGCAGTTGAGTCTTAATTATCAGGCACTATTATCCAATATTTCCAAAGTTTCGAAACTTTCCCTCGTAAATTACCTGTAAACTCCTGACATAAAAGGGGGCTTTCTCCCCTTTTTTGCTATAATCCTTACTATTTTTAACCCTATTTTCAAGGATTTCCCATTTTACGCGATACTCTGTTTATTGTCGGTTTCGGCGTTTTATTTTATCTTGGACTGGCAACGATTATCGGGGACGCATCTATCATCGGTGCATACGGTGCCTCTTTTGCCTCCGGTAATCTCTATCTCTTCGGCTATGTAGCCTATACCTATCTTTTATTACTGACGGTTCCGCTGTTCTACTGGTACAAATTTGATGGAAATTTGCATAAACGGCTTGAGATGGGAGGGGTCTTTTCTTTGTTGTTTTTTGCGCTTCTCTTTTTTCAGGCCATGGTGGTCGATGGTCCTTATCGCGGCGCCTTGGGGGGGAGTATCGCCGATTTTATGGCGATTTACATCGGGACGTTCGGATTGTGGATATTCTGGCTGATGCTTGTCAGTGTATCGATTGTGCTGGTGCTGGAACAGACCCTTTCCGAATTGGTCCGTCCGATCAAAAACTATATGGAAAAGCCGCTGCTATCCTCCAAATCCGCTCCAGTTCAGAAAGCTGCGGTACCTGCCAAATCGTATGCTCCAGAAGTAAAAAAGGGTTTCGAAGAGGAGGTAAGGGAGGAAAAAGCTGTTTTCCGAAGCGCTTCGGTTGAACTCCCTTTCGAAACGGTATATCCGGTGCAAACCCAGAGCGAACCGAGTGTGTATACGCCGGAAGTTGTTGTTTCGATCACGGATGAAACCGATCCGGAAACAAAAGAGCCCGCCGTAACTCCTGAACCCAAAGAATCTACGATTTTGACTCTGGCAAAAAAAGTGAAAGAATCGAAGCAACAGACGCTTGTGGTGGATGAGTTGGAAGAGAATAAAATCCTGTTGGATCAGATTGATCGCGGGGTACGTGAAAAACCGAAAAACTTTAAACTCCCGTCGGTTGAATTTTTTCAAAGCGGACCCAAAAAGCAAAATACCGTGGATGAAGCCGAACTGGATGACAAAATACGCGATCTCATCGAAAAACTTTCTCATTTCAATATTGACGGTGACGTTGTGCGAACCTATGCGGGACCGGTTGTTTCAACGTTTGAATTCAAACCGGCTGCCAATATCAAAGTCTCTAAAATTTTGGGATTGCAGGATGATCTGGCAATGGCGTTGCGTGCTCAAACGATCCGTATCCAAGCACCGATTCCGGGCAAAGACGTCGTGGGGATCGAGATTCCGAATAAAACGGTTGAGACGATCTATTTTCGCGAAATGCTGGAGAGCCAGCTTTTTAAAGAGGCATCCTCACCTCTCACCCTGATTCTGGGTAAAGATATTGTCGGAAAGCCGTTTATCACCGATCTCAAAAAACTCCCCCATCTCCTGATCGCCGGAACTACGGGAAGCGGTAAGAGCGTCGGGATCAACGCGATGATTCTTAGTCTTCTGTATAAAAATTCTCCCGATCAGCTCAAATTGTTGATGATCGATCCGAAGATGCTGGAATTTTCAATCTATAACGATATTCCCCATCTCCTCACCCCTGTGATTACAAAGGCGAAAGAGGCGATCTCGGCGCTGAACAATATGGTTGGAGAGATGGAACGGCGTTATCAGCTGATGAGTGAAACGCGTACGAAAAATATCGAAAACTTCAATGAAAAAGCGAAAAAAGAGGGGGAGACACCACTCCCTTATATTGTCGTTATTATCGACGAGCTTGCCGATTTAATGATGACCAGCGGAAAAGATGTCGAATATTCGATTGCACGTCTTGCCCAAATGGCGCGTGCCAGCGGTATTCACCTGATCGTCGCAACCCAGCGTCCCAGTGTTGATGTCGTGACCGGGCTGATCAAGGCCAATCTCCCTTCCCGCATCAGTTATAAAGTGGGGCAGAAGATTGACAGTAAAATTATCCTCGACGGTATGGGCGCTGAATCGTTGTTGGGACGCGGGGACATGCTCTTTACCCCTCCCGGGATGAGCGGACTTGTCCGATTGCATGCCCCTTGGAGTACAGAGGGGGAAATCGAGAAAGTGGTCGATTTCCTAAAAGCGCAACGTGAACCGGAATACGACCAACTCTTTTTACGCGATAAAGATGAGCTGAACAAAAGCGGAGGGGAGGGGGGGAATAACGAACCTCTTGATGAACTGTATGAAGAGGCAAAAAATATTATTATTTCGGAACAAAAGACCTCTATTAGCTATCTTCAGCGCCGGCTTCAAATCGGTTATAACCGTTCTGCACGTTTGATTGAGCAACTGGAAAACGAGGGGATTCTTTCTCCTCCCAATGCAAAAGGAAATCGGGATATTATTATCAACTCTTCTTTTTAACTGATGTTACGCATTTTCCGCTCATCGCCCGTAAAGTGGCAGGGACGGCCCAGCCGGCACTTCGTGCATCGGCTCCTAAGCTAAAAAAGCCAAGCAGTTGGCTTTTTTGACGCTTTTCACCCATACAACCCCCTAAAGCTACCCGCATCTTCCGGATGCGGGAGATTACTAACCTTTTCGCACTTGTTTAGACAAGGTGCGTAATACGGTCAGTTCTATTCTTGTATTTTTACGCTGTTAATCAAGGATTATGGTCGTAAGTAAAAAAATATTTTTGTTACAAAAATTCACATACTAAAATAAATAGAAGTAAAATATGTGTAGTTTGGTAACATGAAAAATAAACCGTTTTTTTCTTCTGATATAATCACCAAAAATCTTGAGTACAGGAGTCACCATGGCTTTTATGGACGAATACAAAGCACACGTAGCAGAGCGCGCGGCACAAGGGATCCCGCCGTTTCCGTTGACAAAAGAGCAAGTTACCGAGTTGGTAGAACTTATCAAAGCAGAAAAAAGTAAAAATAGCGAACTCATTGAGATGCTGGCTGAGCGTGTCAATCCGGGTGTTGATGATGCAGCACACGTTAAAGCGGCATTTTTGCACCAAATCGTCCAAGGTCATGAACAAGCATTTTTGGCTGACTCGAGTGATATCAATAGTGATGACCATAAGAAAGCGGCGATTAAAATCCTCGGAAAAATGGTCGGCGGATACAACGTCAAACCTTTGATCGATGCACTTGCCATCGATGGACTGGCCGGCGAAGCAGCGCATGAATTGAAACATACATTGCTTGTTTACGATGCGTTTAACGACGTTGTCGAACTTTCAGAAACCAATGCTTTTGCGAAAGAAGTTCTTCAGTCATGGGCAGATGCAGAGTGGTTCACCAGTAAAAAAACACTGGCTGAAAAATTCAGTGTCGTCGTCTTCAAATTCCCGGGTGAAACCAATACGGATGACCTCTCTCCGGCGAGCGCGGCATTTACCCGCTCCGACATCCCTCTTCACGCAACAACCATGCTTTCTGCAAAAATGCCTGAAGGTATTGCGAAAATCGCTGAGCTGAAAGAAAAAGGGATGCAAATCGCTTACGTCGGTGACGTTGTCGGAACCGGGTCAAGCCGTAAATCGGCGGCGAACTCCGTTCAGTGGCACATGGGTGACGATATCCCGGGTATTCCGAACAAACGTACCGGCGGTGTTGTTATCGGTAGTATTATCGCTCCAATCTTCTTCGCTACCTGTGAAGATTCCGGTGCTCTTCCGATCGAAGCGGATGTATCGGCTATGGAAACCGGTGACGTTTTGGACATTGATACCAAAGCGGGAACCATTACAAAGAATGGTTCTGTTATCGCAAATTTCAACCTTCGCCCGAACACGATCGAAGACGAAGTACGTGCCGGCGGACGTATCCCGTTGATCATCGGACGCGGTTTGACGGCTAAAGCACGTGCGGCTCTTGGAATGGAACCGGCTACCATCTTCGCGCAACCGATCCAGCCGGCTGATACCGGCAAAGGGTATACCCTTGCACAGAAAATGGTCGGTAAAGCATGCGGCATGGAGGGTGTACGCCCGGGAATGTATTGCGAGCCCCTTACCAGCACGGTCGGAAGCCAGGACACTACCGGACCGATGACGCGCGATGAGATCAAAGAGCTTTCAGCTCTCGGATTCTCGGCGGATTTCGTGTT
Organism: Sulfuricurvum sp.; assembly: GCF_023229695.1. Taxonomy (GTDB): domain Bacteria; phylum Campylobacterota; class Campylobacteria; order Campylobacterales; family Sulfurimonadaceae; genus Sulfuricurvum. Next base: position 27,381 of record NZ_JALNYS010000006.1, on the reverse strand, counting down.
GCAGTCATTCTGTCACACAGCAGCCTATCCGAAACCGTCCGATGTGAAGCTTCATGCGACTTTACCGGCGTTTATCTCTACCCGCAGCGGTGTTGCCCTTCGCCCGGCGGATGGTGTTATCCACAGCTGGCTAAACCGTATGGTTCTCCCCGATACGGTCGGAACCGGCGGTGACAGCCATACCCGTTTCCCGATCGGTGTGAGCTTCCCTGCCGGTTCAGGCCTCGTAGCTTTTGCTGCCGTTACCGGTGCAATGCCGCTTGAGATGCCGGAATCGGTTTTGGTACGCTTTAAAGGTGAAATGCAGCCGGGTATCACTCTTCGTGACCTTGTTAACGCGATCCCGTACTATGCGATCAAACAAGGGCTCTTGACGGTTGAGAAAAAAGGGAAGAAAAATATTTTCAACGGACGCGTATTGGAGATCGAAGGTCTTCCAAATATGAAAGTGGAACAGGCATTCGAACTTTCCGATGCATCGGCTGAGCGTTCAGCGGCGGCTTGTACGGTTCATTTGAACAAAGAGCCGGTTATCGAGTACCTAAAATCCAACGTTGCGTTGATTGAAGCCATGGTAGCTGACGGATACGAAGATGCCCGTACGCTCCAGCGCCGCGCCGATAAAATGAAAGAGTGGCTGGCCGCTCCGTCATTGATGGAAGCCGATGCGGATGCGGAATACGCGGCAGTTATCGAAATCGATCTAAACGAAGTAACTGAGCCGATTCTTGCATGTCCGAATGACCCGGATAACGTTAAACTTTTGAGCGAAGTTGCCGGCGAGAAAATCGACGAGGTATTCCTCGGAAGCTGTATGACCAACATTGGTCACTACCGCGCGGCGGGTGAAGTAATGCGCGGCGAAGGGAAAATCGCCGTTGAGAAATTCTGGATCGTACCGCCGACCCGTATGGATGAGCAACAACTCATCAATGAAGGGTACTACGATGTTTATAACGATATCGCTGCTACAACCGAAGTTCCGGGATGTTCACTCTGTATGGGGAACCAGGCGTCAAGCCGCGAAGGTTCGACCGTATTCTCGACCTCTACCCGTAACTTCGATAACCGTCTTGGAAAAGGGACTCAGGTTTACCTCGGAAGTGCTGAGCTTGCATCCGTGTGTGCGAAACTGGGACGTATCCCGACCGTAGCGGAATACATGAGTATCGTACCTGAGAAATTGGCCGGTAAAGCGGATGATGTTTATAAATATTTGAACTTTAACGAAATCAGCAACTACCACCTCGAAGCGCGTAATGTTGCCGAAGAGAAATACGGCGTAACCATTAAAGCCGTCTAAATCCACCGATGCGTATTCTCCACCCGCAATCCGGGTGGATGGTCGCTAAACCGTCGATTATCCGTCATTTTTCCCCCATTTTCTTTTTAATCCATTTCCGTAATAGTTGCGACAAAACCAATTCAAACGGGTGATTGCTCCTCGTATAAAAAATGCATATTTAGTGTTACTTCATACCGGGGGTTACCGATGGTCAGTCGTGCTAAAATCAAAGAACTCATGAATGAGAGTGCCTGCTCTCACAGTAAAGACAAAAAACCCGGAGAGGGGTGTGACAAACCCAAACCCGGTCTTGCGGCAGGGGGATGTGCTTTTGACGGGGCGCAGATTTCACTTTTTCCGTATGCCGATGCCGTCCATCTGGTCCACGGACCGCAAACGTGTCTGGGAGCATCCTGGGAGACACGTGAGACAAAAACGTCGTATACCGGGAGGGATCATACACAAATGGGGTTCACGACGGGGATCAGTACGAATGACGTTATCTTCGGTGGGGATAAGCGTTTGGCCGATTCGATCGATTATGTCATGAAAGAGTATCAGCCCGAAGCGATATTCGTCTATTCGACCTGTGTCACCGCATTGGTAGGGGATGATATCGATATGACCTGCAAAAAGGGGAGTGAGAAATACGGCGTCCCCATCGTTCCGGTCCATGCACCCGGATTTGTCGGAAGCAAAAATCTGGGATCCCGTCTGGCGGGGGAAGCGGTTTTGGAACATTTGATCGGAACGAAAGAACCCGAAACGCTCACACCCTATGATATTAATCTCATCGGTGATTACAACGTCACCGGGGATATGTGGCAGTACCTGCCGCTGTTTGACAAAATAGGGATTCGGGTTCTCAGCTCGATGAGCGGGGACGGGCGTGTCGGCGATATCCGCACGGCTCACCGCGCCAAACTCAATGTCATCGTCTGTGCAAAATCATTGATCACACTGACACGAAAGATGCAGGAGCAGTACGGTGTCCCCTGGATTTCGGTTTCATTTTACGGAAAACGGGATACGACGTTCGCTATCCGTGAGATCGTTGCGGCTCTGGGGTGTCCGGAACTGATTGCACGGGCCGAAGCGGTCATTGCCGAAGAGGAAGCGGCATTGGAAGCGGCACTTCTCCCGTATCGAAAACTTTTTGAGGGGAAAAAAGCGGTCCTAAATACCGGAGGGAACAAGGCGTGGTCGATCGCTTCGGGATTGCAGGATCTCGGGATCGAAGTGGTAGCAACGAGTGTCGCCAAATCAACGCAGGATGATATTGACAAGGCACGCGAATATTTGGGAGAGAACGGGGTACTTATGACCAAGCCCGCTTCCGAACAGGGAAAAGTGATCGATTCGACGGGGGCCCACATCCTCCTCGCCGGGGGACGGAGCCTCTATACCGCCATCAAGAAAAAGATCTCATTTATCGACGTCAATCAGGAGAAAAAGACGAGTTACGGCGGTTATAACGGTCTGCTGAATCTCGCAGAAGACCTCAAATACGCCTTTAACAATCCCGTCTTTGCCAATGTCGGAAAACCGGCTCCGTGGGACGTATAATCCGAATAAAAGAGGGGCTGCAAGATACATGCCGATCTTGCAGCGTAATATTTCCAGATTTATCATATTAGAGAACGATTTTTGCTTGTTATGAGTACTTAAATCATGTTTGGAGATGAGTATGAATGTAGCCGCTGTTACCAATACGTCGCTCAATACGTTACCCTGCATCACGAAAGATGAGAGCATCGATCAAGATTATGCGGCACTGATTGCTGGGTTTTATCCGGTACAAGAGTATCAAACACGCGATGAGATCAATGCCGAGGATGGTGAATTGAGCAAGTTTAAAAATGACTTGCGCGACAAAGGTGCCGCTGTTTTTCTAAAAGAGCTTGATGAAGAGAAAATCAAAGCCCTCGTCGAAGAGTATCGTGCCAAACTGCTCAAAGAGAAAGAGAAAAACCCTGAAATCCCGATGGATATCAACAAAATGGTGAATGACTATAAAAAAAAGCTTATTGAAGAGATGATGGAAGCCCAAAAAGAAGAAAAAGAGAAAAAAGGCAAAGAGAGCGAAATGCTGATGAGCAGTGAGATGTTGGAACAAATTCAGACGCTTCGCAATGATGAGCAAAAATCAGGGATTGCCGAGATAGGGTTTTTAGAACAAATTTTAAGCTCTTCGAATCAACAGAGTGAGGATAACTCGGTATTACGCTAGCTTTTTAGAGAGAATTTCTAGGGAGAGATGAGGGGTGAATGTATTGCGAGAAGGTTTTAGACTGAAAAAGGTATGATAGCAATAATTAATTAGCTTTAATGGGGAGAAGATGAGACGATATAGTGATGAAGAGCTTTTAGAACTATTAAACTCACCCGAATCGGAGTTGTCAGAACGAAAAGAGTCATTTAAAGGGGATGTTCCTACAAAAGCACGACAGGCTATTTGTGCTTTCTCAAATGATTTATCAAATCATAACCATCCCGGTGTTTTGTTTATTGGCGCAAAAGATAACGGAACACCCTCAGATTTTCCAATTGATGATCAATTATTATTAACTTTGGCAAATATTAAGACGGATGGAAATATTCTCCCTTTACCGGTTATGAGTGTCGAAAAACGGGTGCTTAAGGGTGCTGAAATAGCAGTGGTTACGGTTATGCCTTCTGATATGCCTCCCGTTAAATACGATGGTCGCATTTGGGTGCGTACGGGTTCTCGACGCTCTATCTCTAATGCACAGGATGAACGGATATTAAACGAAAAAAGACGGTATAAAAATCTCCCTTTTGATCTGTATCCTATACCGACAGCAAAAATCACTGATTTATCCAAGTCTAAATTTGAGAATGACTATTTGCCCTCTGCCTTCGCATCGGATATATTAGAAGCAAACGGTCGAACCTATGAAGAACGTCTCTCTTCGTGTAAAATGATTGTTTCACCGGATGATACGACTCCGACCGTTTTAGGTTTGCTTGCAATTGGAAAAAGCCCGCAAGATTTTATACCGGGTGCTTCTATACAGTTTTTACGAATTGACGGTAAAGAGTTGGCAGATCCTGTGATTGATGAAGAAAAAATAGGCGGTGCTTTAGTAGAGATGCTTCGTCGTATTGAAGAGAAATTAAAATCACATAATCGTGTAGCCGTTGATATCATTTCATCTGCTACGCATCGGTTTGATATACCGTATCCGCAGGCAGCCTTACAACAGATAATCTATAATGCGGTGTTACATCGAACCTATGAAGTGACGAATGCTCCTATTCGAGTTTATTGGTTCAATGATCGAATTGAAATCACCAGTCCGGGCGGACCTTACGGAAATGTTACGGTAGATAATTTTGGGCGACCGGGGATGACCGATTATCGCAATCCGAATGTGGGAGATGTTTTAAAAACATTCGGATACGTACAATCATTCGGTAGGGGGATTGCAACTGCAAAAAGAGAGTTGGCATCCAATGGCAATCCGGATTTGGAATTTACGGTCAATGAAAGTCATGTTCTGTGTACGCTAAGGCAAAAAGCATGAGTATCCCAATTCTTACATTTTTTAATAATAAAGGTGGGGTAGGAAAAACATCACTCATCTATCACTTGTCATGGATGTTTGCATCCCTTGGAAAACGTGTCGTCGTTGCCGATTTGGATCCGCAAGCCAATTTAACGGCCGCTTTTTTAAACGAAGATCAGATTGATGAACTCTGGAATAATTCGGTTGAAGGTTCAACTGTATTTCAATGTGTTAAACCATTAACGGGTGTTGGTGATATTACGGAGCCGAAATTACAACAGATTGTCAATAATTTGTATTTGATTCCGGGTGATGTTGCACTATCAAGCTATGAGGATACTCTGGCGGGTGAATGGCCTAAAAGTATGGCGGATACTAATCTTTATCGACCAATGCGTATTTTGAGCTCTTTTTGGCATGTTATGCAAACAGCTGCTATAAAAGTCGATGCAGAGATTATTCTAGTAGATATTGGACCCAATTTGGGGGCTATTAACCGATCGGTTTTGTTGGCTACCGATTATGTCATTATACCTCTCGGTGCTGATCTGTTTTCATTGCAAGGGTTGAAAAATTTAGGTCCTGCATTGAAAAGTTGGAGAAATTTATGGCAAAAAAGATTGAATAATTGGAAAAGCAGTTCAGAACCGTCCCATTATCCAAATTTTAAATTACCGACTGGGCGTATGCAACCTATCGGATATTTATCTCAACAACATACCGTACGATTAGATAGACCGGTAAAAGCATACGATAAATGGATTAACCGTATTCCGCAAGTTTACCGCGAGTCAGTTTTGGATGGTGTGTCAGAAGATCAAACTTTTTTACCTGAAAATGATCAATATCGTTTAGGCACCATAAAACATTACCGTTCATTGATGCCTATGGCTCAAGAGTGTCGTAAACCAATTTTTAATCTTACAGCGGCTGATGGTGCGATCGGGAGTCATGCGAATGCTGTACTTGATGCAAAAAAAGATTTTAAAGAATTAGCGAAAATAGTAGGAGAAAAAATTGATCTTCAGCTATAGGTGCGATAGCGGGTATATATTAAACTAATAACTTCAACAATTGCATTTAAACTTTTATCGATATTGTCTCAATCCACTCTTACGTACTCATAACAGTGCTAAATCGAAATGCTTGCTTCACAAGGGTGGTGCAACTCTTCTGCGGTAGCTTTCCCCCCTGTATTTTCAAATGCGAGTGTCCCTGTCAACTCGACGTTAAAACCAAAATGATGAGCGTATCGCGCCGTCATATCACAGCAGTGTTGCGTGATTGACGGTATCGAGAAATAATAGGGATATCAAATAAAAGCACCTGCGTGTTATCCAATGCTTCGATGGTGTGTGCTCCTATGTGTGTGATTTGTATCTCATCCCGACGCTCTAGCACCCTTATCCGTACTACCTAAGATAGTATTTTGTGATTATTATATAATTATTAATATTTTATGATGTTACATTTTGTAATCTAACATTCTATTTACACACTATTTAAAACGTTATAAACCATCAAATATGAAATTATGCTAATATCTATAGTTTAAATTTAATATAAATGATTAGGTTATGCGTAAAATACTATTTTTAACTTTTCTCCCGGTAATTGCTCTGAAGGGCGGTGAGATTAGTTTCAGCTCCCTTAAAACGGCCGCTTTGGACCATTCTCACCGCCTAAAACTCCGCAGTATTGATACACGCATTGAAGAATCACGTTTGAATACGATCTATGCGTCCCTTTATCCTCAGCTTTCGTTGGGATATAGCAGTGAGTACAGTAAGAGTTTCGACAGCACCTCTTCATCGTCAGGCAACATCACGGTAGCAGACATGACGATCAGCCCCAATACCCTTTATAAAAACTCCCTTGCACTTCGGCTTAATTACGAACTCTACCGTTTCGGTACAACGCTCAAACAGATTGAAATCTCCGAAAAAGAGATTTCGATCAAACGGTTGGAAGAGTGCAACGAAGAGGTCAGACTCTATCAGGAGCTTCTTGAGCATTACGCAAGCGGACAAAAAGCGGATGCCGAAAACCGCCATAAAACACGGATGCATTCCCTGCGTAAAGAGCTCTACGCTCTGAAACAGCGGTTATATACGGCCGGCAAAGAATCGCGTGTTTCGGTCGGAGACGAAGCGATACGCCTCATCGATCTGGAACGTGAGATCGAAAAGTCGAAAATGACATACGAAGAAAATCTTATCGCTCTAAGCAAACTTGCCCATACCGATCTTGATACCGACACAACCCGACTCCTCCCCTTTGAACCTCTTGCCCCATCGATCAAGAATCCCGATTTCGATACGGTTGTTCAATCCCGCCGGTACAAAGAGAAAATCCTCCAGAAAAACGCCGAAATCAGTATGCTGCAACGGTCGCAACTGCCCACCGTATCGCTGTACTCCTCGTATTACCTTTACGGCTCCGACAGCCATAACGGTAACGATGCGTTAAACGCGATTCGTCCCAACAGCTGGAATGCGGGTGTGAGTCTCCGATGGAGTTTATTTGAAGGGTTTAAATACCGTCACGAATCTTCACGTCTGGGCTATGAGCTGCAACGGCTGCAAGAAGAGTATGCTCTGGCCAAACGGGAATTCGACTACGAAACCCAAACCAAACAGCAGCAGATCGAACGTCTGACACTCCTTACCCAAAACGAAACCGATGCACTGGGGCAAATCCGTACCAAAATTGCGATGACACAACGGCTCCGTGCACAGGGAGAAGCGGATGCGTTAAGCGAAGTGAGTGTCAAACTCGAAGGGATAGAGCGGGAGCTGACCCTCGAAATAGAAGAGATACAAAAAGGGTACGAAGCATACGCTCTGAAACTTCACCATACGGAGGTTGAAACATGCGCAATGCGATAAATTCTAAGCACGGCGACTGAGCGATAAAAACTCACTTTAGGGCGGCGGCGTCATAAGCGGCAAAATCTTTTGCCGCAGGTGTGACCAATCATGATAAAACAATAAAGGAAAAACAATGCATTTCAAACACCTAACCTCCCTCTTTCAATCAAAAGTGATCCGCTCGTCCGGAGGAGTTGTTGATACTCAGAATTCTACGTATCAGGCTGATTTCAAGGGTGATCACGTCATCGATCCAACATTCGGACTCTCAACCATCGTGCCGACGGAGAGTGGATTCAATCAAACGGTTCGAAAATATACTGCCGCTATCGACAGCTTTGCCGGATTGAGTACCCCGGGTCAGAGTCAATGGCCGGATACATTGCCGATAAGCGGCGGTGGAATCAGTCAATCTTTTGGGGATAACATTACCGATACGACAACACTCACCGGTACGAGTAGCGGCGGATGGATAGGGAACACGTCTGATCAAGGGCTCTCTACGGTTCCCGCAACCGAGAGCCAAACTCCCCTTCCTGATAATTTCAATACACCTATCGAACACGATCCCTATCGTACACATTCAACCGGAGGGGTTGTTGTCGAAAACCCGAATACGGGAGAGCAGATCGCACCGTCTTCAAGCAATTTTCTATTTGAAAAAAAGGGTGAAAATTTTATACACACCGGAATAACCTCAAAAGAAAGTAGCGGTAACGTCTCCAACATGAGTAGCATCGATACGATCAATATCAATAATATCACTATCCAAACAGGCCATGATACGCTTGCCGAATTTGATTTTCAGCACGTTCGAGAGAGATCACGATTGTTTGGCTCCCCGTTTCGGACAATGCCGGTTGATATCGGAAAAGAGATCCGAAAATTTGGCCAAACTGCTGGAGGCAGTGGGGGCGTAGTTCATCAGGTCAGCCCCGAGAATACCATCGATACCACCGCCCTCAGCGACGGCAATTACCTCACCTCCAACGATATCAATCTTATCCTCCAGTCCATGAACGGTTACGCCGTCTCCCATGATATCTCCATCACCTCGATGGAGAGTGTCAAGGCCAATCAGGATTTGATGACCATTGTCACCGGAGGGTGGCATCAGTGAATTCCTTCCTTTGTTCCCACTCTCTGAGTGGGAATGCATACAGATGTCCGAATGAGTTTATGCTCCAACTCAGGAGAGACTGTGAAAGCCAAAGAGTAAGGAACGTCTAAGATGAGCCGAAGCCGCTGTAAAGTCTACGAACCGACACATCCGTATTTTATCACGTGTACCGTATTACACTGAATATCGTCATCCGAAGCAAGTCACCGGCCTATAGCAACGCACGACACTATGAAGAGAACGAGGGGCTAATCGATGTTGAACGGATGTGGAGATAATCAAAAAGGTTTAAACATATGTATGCATTCCCAACGAGGACGTTGGGAACGAGAAAAAACTTTAAAACTATAAGGAGAGCGGCATGAAAATAAATGCACTAAATTATTCAGACAAAATAGTTAGGTTCAAATACACAAGGATTCTGGCATTCATAATTACACTATTATTTCCTGCATTTATGTATGCATCAAACTGGACAGATGCAACTGCAAAAAAAGTCAGAGAGATGTATCCCATCGAAAAATCGAAAAATCCTACGGCAAGTGCAGAGTTTTTAAAAGCGATGGAATATCGAATTTATATCGAAGAGTTGCATCCGACTATGGATTACGATAACCCCGTAATACTAAAGCTAATCCGACAAATGGATGAGCACTTTCAAAAAGGGAAAAAACTCCTCCCGAAAAATAGTGTTGAAGATATCGTATGGTGGGTACTTTTTTATAAAGATATCCACGGATTGATTGTACCGCCTCGTAATGATTATTCACTGGCGTATGAAAATCTTCCCTGTCAGGAATTCGCTCAAAAACACGATGAGATTTTTCAGATGATAGAACGGTATCCGTACGGTGTGGTCAATTTCGATTTACCTGAGATTAGGGGATTTCGGTTTCAAGCGATGGCAGCATTGGTGAGCTTTTATTCTGGAAAATACCCACGTAGATATCCCGCTCAACATCAAGATTATTATTTAGATGATCCTCAAAGCGTAAAAAATCTTTCAAAGGTTCTTAAACACTATGAGGTAGTTAAAAAGAAGTATCTCCTTGGGTCAAAATTTGTTCATGCTATGACACTTTCATATAGTTCTGATATGGTTGACATATCATCTGAATTGATAAAAATCAGGATGTACCATACGCAGAATCAGCAATTCTTACCCGAAATGTGTACATCCAAAGAAGCGATCATTATCAAGGACAATTTACCTGTTATATTGGACTCAATGAAAATTGATAATTATCAAACAAATGTTATTTATAGTGACATGTTTGATAAAAAACACACCAATAATCCAGCTTTATTTAAGCTATTAGCCAGAAGATGTCCAAACCTCAATCCCGATATGCAAAATGCAGTCACGCAAATGAATCACATAATTAAATCAAAACTTGAAAAATATAAGGAGAGTAGCATGAAAAAATACCAAAACTTATCCAAGGAGCAAAAAAAGTGAAAGCTGAAAATTCGTACTTAAAAGTATTAAAAGAGCGGTATTTATCGCTGATTGTTGTTCCCGTAGTAATACTGTCGGGATTATTTATTTATGCACGAGTCAATGGGATTCTTCTTAGTAACGATTGGGAACATAGTCTTCTTAGAGAAGAAAATTTTTCTTTTTTTCTAAGCATGGGGGTGTTCCTATATTCTTTAATAGCATTTTTAAAAATACTCTTTCAATGGGTTAATTTATATTTCATGGATGCTTTTGGTGAACTTGTTCGATTGATAGTGGTAGGACTCATATTTACTATAGGACATGAATCTTCAAATTTCACCCAAAAAATCGAAAACTTTCAAAAAGAGAAACGCTATTATCTCCGTCAAGCTGAAGTGCAAGGTTCGGAAGGTCGAGACGGTAAAGGGCAGTTGTTAGGATTTGATTCTGTTGGCAGCGACGGTAACTACAGTTGCCAAGTTTACTATGATGAATCTGACACTTTACTTGATCCTGTGAATGATCATCGTGAGCTGGGGGCTTTTCAAACTCTTCATGTGAATAACAAGCGGGAAAAAATAGGGCAGATACCTATAAAAGTGACAAAAATAGAGCCTAATTTTTATTATGTATGTCGTGATTATGATCACAAAATTATGTTTAACACCACCACAAAGGACAAAAAATGAGTATTACCTATACAACAGCAGTATTTCAATCTAAGGTTATTGATCCAGACACTAAAGCATTTATAAAAAATGTTGATTCCAAATACCTCTTCGACAAAAGCGGGAATCCCGTTATGGATCCAACGACTGGAAAACCCTATATCGTCCCAGCAGATATGAATTTCGATCAAATGGTTATAAACTTTCCCTCGTTACCAACGTCCTCGTTGGGAATGCGTATAAAAGCCAAAGAGTAAGGAACGTCTAAGATGGGCCGAAGCCGCTGTAAAGTCTACGAACCGACACATCCGCATTTTATTACGTGTACCGTATTACACTGGATATCGTCATCCGAAGCAAGTCACCGGCCTATAGCAGCGCACGAAACTAAGAAGAGAACGAGGGGCTAATCGATGTTGAACGGATGTGGAGATAATCAAAAAGGTTTAAACATATGTATGCATTCCCAACGAGGACGTTGGGAACGAGAAACTCAGGAGAACAGCATAAATGAATGAAATGCAAATGGAAAATGAAAAACCTTTACTGGTAGTGAGGTATGTATGGTGGAGGGTGTTGTGGCGGTTGTGTATGCCGTATGTACCGGGAATCTTTATGTTTTACGGTTTTGGAGGCTATTTCGTAGAGCACAATAACCCGATCGCTTATATCACGATGTACGCGATTATGCTCTTTGCGATAGGGATGACGATTAATCTTCTTTTGACGCGAGATTTTCGATTTTACCGTGATCGGATAGAGAAACGATGGCTTTTGTTAGGAAAAAAAGTATTGAAATACAATGAAATCAATGTCGCATTGACAAATGCAAATATGCGAGTATTTAATTTCCGAACTATGGCATTTACAAAAAGGCTTGAATGTTTTTCATCCTTTATACGTATTGATCGTAATTTAATTAGTAAAAAAACAGAGCAAAAAGTAGTGCAATTTTTGGCTGATATTTCACAACGAGAAGTTTCTGAATTTCAGGAAAACGTAGAGATATATCCATTTGTCAAAGGAGCTAAAACGCAACCTGTTTCATTGAAAAAATGTTGGTGGCTTAAAGCTATTTAAGCTTAATAATAAATATACAACAAGGATATAAAATGGCATCACAAGACAATTTACAAAGCATTATGACGGGATTTGACGGGACGATGGCAATGATCGCTAAAACGGCAAGTGTATATGGTGGTACTCCCGGAGAAGTTTTTGCGGTATCCTTTGGGGTGATGAACGGTACGATTACCGGAGTTGTCTCCTATTCAGGTTCGCCGCAGGCAAGAGCCGATTTGGAAAAAGCGGTGATCGGTGTCGGTGCGGGATATGCAGCGGATCTTTTAGCGGGAGCAAGTTTAGAAGGGCTGCTGACGGTTGCATTGGGTAGCTCAGCTGCCGCCGCTGTATCTCCAGTATTGATAGTTGGTGCAGGTGCCGCTGCGATTGCTGCCGGATTGTACGGTGACGAAATCTATAAATTCTACACGGACAGCATACAAAAACCGATCATCGACTGGACAGTCGAAAATAACATCAACCTTCCTGCGTCCGCATACGATTTCCTGAATACTGCTCAACCCGCTAATGCCGACACGACGACAATCACCTTTTCCCGACCTAGCACGAATAACACCCTCATCACCTACGACAGCTACGACACCACCGGCACAAAAACCTCTTCCACCGTCTCCGCCTACAACACCACAGGTTCCCTGATTGGACGGACAACAAGCCAAGATCTTCCGACTGATTTTATCACCGTTCCGACGGCTTCTAGTCCCTCGTCGGCATTTTCGGTACTGTACCAGACACAAACGAACAATGCCGTTCAGCTCGAAAAGATCACCGTCATGGCAGACACTAACTGGTACGATCCTTTGGTGAATGCAGGCAGTTACGTGAGTAATCTCTTTTCCACCGCTTACGATTACGTCAATAATGCATTTAATACGGCATACGATTACGTCGGAAATATGTTTTCTACGGCGTACAGCTATGTAACCGGGGCCTTCTCTTCGGCATACGATTCTATCGGTAGCACATTTTCTGATGTATACGATTATTTCTTCTCTCCCGTTGTTCTCGATCTCGACGGTGACGGCGTAGAACTGACTGCCCTGAACGAAAGCTACGCATGGTTCGATGTGAATGGGGACGGCGCCATGCACCACACCGGATGGGTCGGAGCCGATGATGGCCTCCTCGTCTATGATGAAAACAATGATGGGAAAATCACGTCGCGCGAAATGGCGTTCGCTTCCCGAACGACAGCGGCTGATACCGATTTGGCGGCATTGGCATCCGAGTTCGATACCAACAAGAACGGCAGATTCGATAGCGGTGATACCGAGTTTACTAAATTCCGCGTGTGGAAAGATAGTAACGGAAATGCCGAGACCGATGCGGGAGAGCTGATGACTCTCTCAGGGGCGAACGTCACTTCGGTCGGCTTGCAATCCAATGCCGTAGCATTCGAGACAGAGGGGAATAAAATCGCTGGTTTCACCACCTACGCAAAAACCGACGGAACGACGGGGAATCTGGCCGATGCGGCGTTCGCCTACGATCCCGCCGGATACACGACCACTGTAAAAACAGGCTATACCCAGCTGAGCCAGAACGGAGGGAAAAGCTATGCGATTGCGACGAATGCGGCACTTAACCTCTCATTAGCTACCGCAGCAGTGGACGGAGCGATCGGCAGTACCGGAAATGACGCGTTAAATGCTTCGGCTAAAACCACGGACGTCGTGCTGGAAGGTAACGGCGGCAACGATACCCTCGCCGGAGGCAGCGGAAACGACTGGCTCAAAGGGGGAATCGGCAGCGATATCCTCTCCGGCGGGAACGGAGACGACACCATCGTCATCGACAACGGCGATACGATTACCAACATAAACGGAGGTAACGGATTCGATACACTCATCGTCGAAGGAAGCGGAGCTGTTTCGGTAAATCTGAGTGCTCGCGGTTTTGAAGCGGCTATCGGCGGAGACGGGAATGATGTTTTCTCCACGTCCGGTACGGGAAGGGTTGTTTTGTCCGGTAAAGCGGGGAGCGATACCCTCGTCGGTGCCCTGAACGGCGATATGCTCGAAGGCGGTATCGGAAATGATACGCTCAAGGGAAGCGGAGGAAATGATATCTATGCTTTTTCCAGAGGAGACGGTGCGGATACAATTGATGAGTATGAGACAGGTATCAAGATCAATAAATCGGGTACGAGTGAGCCTATAGGCTATGGAAAAACTGGCTATTTATATGAATACATGTTCGACACACTGTCGCCTAATGAGCCTACGTACATGTATCCCCAAATTCCTATCGGTTGGGATATGTCCGGGAATCTTCTATTTGGTTGGCAATACGATAAGCAAAATGGCAACGATATGATTCAGATGGGTGAAGGAATAACTCTTGGCGATATCGACGTCGAACGCTCTGGGAACGATCTGATTATGGCCTTGCGAAATGTCGGGGATACGGGTGCGATCGATACCCTCTCCGATCGGATTGTGATCAAAAAATTCAGTAACGTTAACAGTACGAGCGAAAACCTCCGGTTCGCGGACGGTACGATGGTTGCCCTTTCGGAATGGAAAATCGGAACGACCGGAAACGATACTCTGAGCGGCACAAGCCGAATGCACGGCGGGCGTGGAGACGATACCTACACCGTCGATTCGGCTGGAAATATCGTCGTCGAAAACGTGAATGCAGGCATCGATACGGTCAACAGCTCCATCACGTATGCACTGGGTGCAAATATCGAGAAGCTTACTCTAACCGGTACAGCCGCGATCAACGGGATGGGGAACGAACTCAATAATACCCTAACCGGAAATAGCGGAAACAACGTTCTCGACGGTGGAATCGGGATCGATACAATGATCGGGGGAGCGGGGAACGACACGTATGTCGTAGATAATGTCGGAGATGTGGTAACGGAGACTTCGACGCTTGGGACAGAGATCGATACTGTTCAGTCAAGAATTAGTTATACGTTAGGTAATAATCTTGAAAACCTAACACTGATCGGAACGGCAGCACTTAATGCAACCGGTAATACGCTCAATAATATCCTGACCGGAAACAGCGGTGTCAATACCCTCAACGGAGGAGTGGGTGCCGATACGATGAAAGGGGGATCGGGGAACGATACCTATATCGTAGACAATGCCGGCGATGTTGTGACTGAAAATAGCAATGAAGGAGTCGATACCGTCCAATCCGGTATTAGTTATACGTTGGGGGATAATCTTGAAAACCTGACATTGATCGGAACGGCAGCACTCAATGCAACCGGCAATATTCTTAATAATACCTTGATCGGAAATGCCGGAAACAATCTCCTCAACGGAGGAGTAGGTGCCGATACGATGAAAGGGGGGATAGGCAACGATACCTATGTCGTGGACAATATTTCCGATATTGTAACTGAAAATACCAATGAAGGAATCGATACCGTTCAATCCAGTGTTTCACACACCTTAAGTGACAATGTCGAATATCTTCAATTGACCGGAACAGCCAATATCAATGGGACCGGTAATGCTCTCAATAATCTTATGTATGCAAACGGCGGAAACAATATTCTCAATGGCGGGGCAGGTGTTGACACGTTAGCGTACTCCACTGCAACGGCAGGGGTCTCGGTCAATTTATCTTTATCTACGGCACAAATCACCGGGGGATCCGGGAGTGATACGGTACTCAACTTCGAAAACCTGAGCGGAAGTATCTATAACGATACCTTGATCGGAAACAGCGGTGCCAATATCCTCAACGGAGGAATGGGTGCCGATACGATGAAAGGGGGGTTAGGCAACGATACCTATGTCGTAGACAATGCCGGCGATGTTGTGACTGAAAATACCAATGAAGGAATCGATACCGTCCAATCAAGTGTTTCATACACTCTGGGTGATAATGTCGAATATCTTCAACTGACCGGAACAGCCAATATCAATGGAATCGGAAATGCTCTCAATAATCTTATGTATGCCAACAATGCAAACAATCTCCTCAATGGCGGGGCAGGTATTGACACCTTAGCGTACTCCACTGCAACGGCAGGGGTCACGGTCAATTTATCGCTTACAACGGCACAAATTACCGGGGGATCCGGGAGTGATACGGTACTCAACTTCGAGAACCTGAGCGGAAGTGTCTATAACGATACCTTGACCGGAAATGCCGGAGCCAATATCCTCAACGGAGGAATAGGTGCCGATACGATGAAAGGGGGAATAGGCAACGATACCTATGTCGTAGACAATACCGGCGATAGTGTAATTGAGAATAGCAATGAAGGAGTCGATACCGTCCAATCCAGTGTATCGTACACTCTGGAAGCGAACGTAGAGAATCTTATACTGAGCGGAACAGGCTGGATTAACGCAACCGGAAATGCTCTTGATAATATCATTTATACCAACAATGGCAGTAATAGTATTCTCGGAGGTGGAGGCACGGATACCGTTGCCTATACCTATGCAAATGCAGGGGTAAGCGTCAATCTTGAAAGATTTGAAGCCATCGGTGCAAGCAAATCCGACACTATTTTCAATGTTGAAAATGTTACCGGAAGCCATTATAACGACACCCTCATTGCCAATAACGGAGATAATGTCCTTAAGGGGGGGAACGGTAATGATCTGCTGTATGGAAAAGGGGGGAATGATACCTATATTTTTGAACGTAATAACGGGAATGATACGATTTTAGATGCTCAAACCTCAAGCGGCTGGATGCGTTATCCTATGTATGCGGGATACGATACGGCGCAGTTTGGTCAGGGGATCGGCACTAAAGATTTTGCGTTATACATGGATAAAGGCTCCTTAATCGTCGATTACGGCTCCAATGACCGTATTAGTATCGTCAATCAAGCCAGTCCCTATGACGCCATTGAAAAATTCTCCCTCAGCGACGGTAATTACCTCACCTCCAACGATATCAATTTTATCCTTCAATCCATGAACGGCTACGCCGCTTCCCATGATATCGCCATCACCTCGATTGAGAGCGTTAAAGCCAATCAGGATTTGATGAACATCGTCGCCGGAGGGTGGCATAAGTGATTTATTTGGATCTCACTGATGGCGGAGATGCAGTATGCACTCCGCGCTAACCGCCCTCGAAGTCGCCGGAAAACTCAACCGGATCGGGGTGGATACCCGCACCATCGTCAAAGAGTACGCCCTCAGCGAGGCAGAACCCTCTATTGAAGAACTGACCCGTATCGCTTCGGCGCAGGGGTTTCGCGCGTCGATCAAAAAGCTCTCTCTGGAGAAGCTCATTGCCGCTTATCCGATGCCGATCATTGTCTTGAAACAAGACGGTAGCTATACGAGTATCCTTCAGGCGAATACGGAGAAACGGGAACTTTTACTCTTCGATACTTCTAAAAAAGAGCCTTATGTTCTAAGCTATGAGGAGTGTGACTCTCAGAGTTCCGGTCAATGCATCGTCCTTAAACACCGTATCTTGAGCAATGATGCCCGTTTCGGATTCGGATGGTTTTTCAGAGCGATCATGAAGTATAAAAAGGTGATGGCCGAAGTGCTGATCGCCTCGTTTGTATTGCAGCTCTTCGGGCTTGTCGCGCCGCTCTTTACGCAGGTGATCTTGGACAAGGTCCTAGTCCACCGCTCCATGAGCACTCTCGATGTCCTTGCCGTCGCTTTTGTCGCGGTGGCGGTGTTTGAACTGATTCTCAACCTGATCCGCAGCTACATCTTCGCCCATACCACCTCCAAAATCGATGCTAAATTGGGCTCAAAGCTGTTTCACCATCTCCTCGCATTGCCGTTTGTCTATTTCGAAAAACGAAAAGTGGGGAATATCATCGCCCGGGTGCGCGAACTCGATCAAATCCGCGAATTCATCGCCAATAAATCGGTCACCCTGATCCTCGATGTCCTCTTCTCGGTCGTCTTTGTCGCGGTGATGCTCCTCTACAGCGTCAAACTCACCCTTATCGTCTTGGGATTCGTCAGCGTCATCGCAATCCTCTATCTGATCATCACCCCCGAACTTCGCCGCCGCCTCGAAGAGAAATTTCAGATGGGGGCGCAAAGCAACGCTTATCTCGTCGAAGCGGTGAGCGGAGTCCAGACGGTCAAATCTCTGGCGCTGGAGGGTTCCATGCAGCGCAAATGGGAAGATTACCTCGCCCGTTACGTCAATGCGGGCTTTCATCTCTCCAACCTCTCGAACATCCTCGGCGGTGTCAGCGGGGCGTTGCAAAAGCTTATGACTATTTCGATGCTCTACATCGGGGTGACGCTGGTACTGGAGGGGAAACTGAGCGTCGGGCAGCTTATCGCGTTTCAGATGTTCGCGGGGCAGTTTACCGGTCCCGTTCTTCGTCTGGTCAATCTGTGGAACGAGTTTCAGCAAACCCTCCTCTCGGTGGACCGTCTGGGGGATATCCTCAACACCCCCACTGAGCAAATGAACGACAAAGCGATCACCCTTCCTCGTATCGAAGGGAGTGTCACGTTTGAAAACATCGTTTTCTCGTATTCTCCCGATGCACAGGCTGTCTTGCACGGTATCAGTGCCGAGATCCCGATCGGGAGCAGTGTCGGATTGGTCGGGCGCAGCGGCAGCGGCAAAAGTACGATCACCAAACTGATCCAGCGCCTCTATCTCACCAATGCGGGGTCCATCTTTATCGACGGGGTCGATATCCGCCATATGAATCCCAAATGGCTCCGTAACAATATCGGGGTCGTGTTGCAGGAAAACTACCTCTTTAGCGGGACGATTAAAGAGAATATTGCCCTCTCCCGTCCCGATGCCCCGATGGAACACATCATCGCCGCATCCCGCATGGCGGGGGCCGATGAGTTTATCGCCGAACTCTCCGAGGGGTACGATACCGAGGTCGGGGAACGCGGAGCCGCACTCTCCGGCGGTCAGCGTCAGCGGATCGCCATCGCCCGCGCCCTGATCACCAACCCGCGTATCCTCATCTTCGACGAAGCGACCTCGGCACTCGATTACGAATCGGAACGGATCATTCAGGATAACCTAAAAACGATTAAACAGGGACGGACGATGTTTATCGTCGCTCACCGCCTCACCACCGTCAAAGAGTGCGACATCATCCTCGTCATGGATAAGGGGCATATTGTCGAGAGGGGAAGCCATGATGAATTGATGCGGCTTCAAGGCTACTACTACAAACTCTATACCCAACAAGGCTAACCATTGATGTGACACATCCAAACCGGCAAAGCCGCTCTGGATAAATCCCCTAAAGCTTTTCGCATAAATGCGAAAGATTAAAAGAAAGGAATATTATACTCATGGGACTATTTCACACCAAAGACAAACACGAATTTACCCCGCTCCTCGTCGAGATCGAAGAGCGTCCTACTTCACCGCTGGGGAGAAGTTTGCTGTATACCATACTCGCCTTTATGAGTATCGGATTGCTCTGGCTCTTCTTTGCCAAGATCGATGTGGTTGTCAGTGCACGGGGAAAGGTCATCCCCGTCGGTGAGATTAAAACCCTCCAACCCGTAGAGACGGGAGTGATCGGCTCTATCCTCGTTAAAGAAGGGCAGAGCGTCAAAAAAGGGGAGGTGTTGATGGAGATCGACCCCTCCATGACCCAAAGCGACCTCGCCTCGAAGCAGCAAAACCTTGCCCTCTTAGAGCTGGAGACAAATCGTCTTAACGCCCTTATTAATGACCGTCCTTTTATTCCAAATCCTGCATGCAAAGAGACAGCGGCAATCTCCACACAGCAGCTGATGTACTTCTCCACCAAATCCGCCTATGAGCAGCAGCGCCAAGTACTCCAAGAGCAGATCAGACAAAACGATGAACAAACCCTCACCGCCCAAGCCGATAAAAGCAGACTCAAACAACTCCTAGCAAGCGCAAAAGAACATGAAGCAAGACTCAAAGAGGTGCTCGACATCATCGCAAAAAAAGAGTATGAAGATGTCAAGAACCAAAAAGTAGAGTATCAAGAACAGCTCACTATGAAAGAGCACGTTATCGCGCAATCCGGAGGAAAACTCCGTGAACTGAACCAACAGCTCCGCCTGATCACCCAAGAGTACCGTAATAAACTCTTGGCCGAACTCACCCAAAAAAGCAAAGAGGCGACTTCGTTACGTACTGAAGTTGAAACAACCCAGTTTCGCAATGCCAAACAGCAGATCATCGCCCCCGTAGACGGCACCATCGGAAAACTCCTCGTCCATACGGTAGGCGGTGTCGTCACTCCGGCCGAAAAACTCCTCACCCTGATCCCCCAAAACGTCCCCCTCATCATCCAAGCAACCGTCCTGAACCAAGATATCGGATTTATTACCAAAGAGATGGATGCAGCGGTCAAGATCGATACCTTTGATTTCCAAAAATACGGACTCATCCACGGCACCGTCAAACACATCGCCGATGATGCTATTGATGATGAGAAACTCGGACCCGTCTATGAGATCGCAATCACCCCGAATGACACAACACTTAGAGTCGAGGGGAAAGATCTCACCATCAATCCGGGGATGAGCGTCACCGCAGAACTCAAAGTCGGTAAACGCAGAGTGATTGAGTTCTTTATCTATCCGATGATCAAGTATCTGGATGAAGGGTTGAGTGTGAGATGAATAAAATATCCGTCATCGTCCCTTTTTACAATCCTCCGATTCATCTCTTCGCCGAGTGTTTGCAGGGGTTGAAGCGGTTAAATCCGTATGAGGTGATTTTAGTCGATGATTGCTCTACCGATAAGCACGTCGTCACTACGGCAAAAGCGTCAGGTTTCATTTACCTCAAAACCCCGTATCAATCCGGCTATGACGGATTGCCGTTTAATCTAGGAGTACAAAAAGCAACAGGCGATTATATTTGCCGCGTCGATAGCGACGATGTATTGCTGGAACTACCTGAGTGTATAGAGACCGATATCCATTTCGGACGGCTTAATCGTGTTAAACCGCCGGTCGGGATTAATGTCGAAGAGCTGATTCTCGCCCCCAGAGCAATCATCAACGGGATGGTTGCTAAAAGAGAGATTTTTCTACGCTATCCGATGGCAGAGGACCCGAACGTTTACGGCGATGTTCTCTTTGTTCTAAGAGTCTTACATAACCACCATACCTATACCGTCCATCCGAGAGTCAATTATATTTACCATAAGCACCCCGCTTCCATCCAAAACAGCAAATCTCATTTTTTTCATAGACTTAACCACATTCAGACCGTTGCACGGTTTTGCCAGATGGAGAATATCGAACCGGTACAAGCGATACGGTATCTGGAGATGGCGATGCTCAACGTACGGTTCGGCAGCGAAAGTCTGAAAATGTTGATGAAAAAACAACCAAAAAAGTAGATTAATCATGCACCACTATATCAGTATTTACGACGATGTTCTAAGCTATGGCTACTGCCACGACTTGATCGAGAGGTTCGAGGCCAATCCCCAATGTCACCACAACGTACGAAATACGCACGATGAGTGGCAGATGCGCTTCACCCAGATCAACCTCTATCAGCACGATATTTTTCGTGATGACGTCGTATATCTAAACGGGCTGTTTCGTGAAGCGATCGATCGATACAAGGCCGACAACAAAATCGATCCGCATCAATGGCCGAGTGATTATGCATTTGAACAAATTCGGATGAAACGTTATCTCCCCGGAGGAGACGACCGTTTCGATACCCACGTCGATGTCACGAACTACGATTCCGCCAGACGGTTTTTGGTGGTCTTTTTCTATCTTAATGACGACTTCGAGGGGGGCGAGACCGATTTTCCACAATTGCAGATCATGGCCAAACCCAAACCGGGGAGGCTGATCCTGTTCCCCCCGATGTGGGCATGGTGGCATCGGGCTAAACCGATTATCCAAGGCAGCCCGAAATACATCATTGGGACGCTGTTGCATTATAAATGAAATCAATACAAAGGGAAATCATGAAAAAACATTTAAAAGAGGGGATGTATGAAAAAGTTTTTATTATGTGAATCTTTTACATTTCTAAAAATGCTCGGGCTTTTAGTTATTGTTAATGTAATTGTCACCATATTAGGTGCTGAATCATATTCAAAAATATTTTTTACTGGTAGCTTAATCGCCATAGTATTTTTTATAATAGTCTTTATTCTGAAATTAGTCTATGTCACTGTGACACAAAAAATTTCAGAATATCAATGTACACAAGATGGTGCATTCAAAAAAGCACTTACATGGCTTTCAAATATAGTTTAAATAAGGAATAAAAAGTGGCAAGTTCATTAGAAATATTAGGTGGATTTATAGGTAGTGCAGTTGTTAATGCAGCAGCAACTGCAGCTGCATTATTAATTTTAAGATCAGGTAGAGCAAATGATCCAAAATTAATAGCAGGTGCTATCGCATATTATGTTGCAATAAAACAAACAGGAAAATTAAATGGTGCAGAAGCAGGGAGAGGTTTAGATGAATTCCTAAAAGAATATGGTATAGATGTAGATAAATTCTTTGAAGAAAATTATGAAGAATATTTGAAGCCGATTTTAGATGAATATTACGATAAATATAACATGCTCGACAATGCAATATACGCAATGGGTGATAACGGATCAAATACCATTTACGGTGCCTCTAAAAACGACTGGATTTACGGCATGGGCGGCAACGACATCCTCATCGGCGGCACAGGTTCGGACGGACTGGTCGGCGGAACGGGCAACGATACCCTGATCGGCACCAACGGCTACGGCGGAGATGACGGTGTTAACGACACCCTCAACGGCGGAGCCGATTTCGACACCTACATCGCCGGAAACCATGATGACATCTACGATTCGGATCAAAGTGGACGGGTGGTTTTCAAAAACATCGACCTATCCGGGAGAAAAACCAAAGCTAAAAATGGAGAACGGTACGAAGACAATGATTTTTACTACACCGAAGCGGGAAGTACTTTAATCGTTACTGCCAAAAACGGCGGTGAGAGTATCACGATTCACAACTGGAACTCCACCAGTAAAAAAGGGTTTGGCTTAGAACTCACTAAAAACAAAGACATCGACGTAAGCATCACTGCCTCCGCAAGCACAAGCGAAGGAAACTACGGCAAACGAAGCCTCTATTTCACCGTTACACTCTCCAGAGCACTGGAAGACGCAGAGACATTAAATGTTTCGGTATCTAATACGGAAGGGGGACCGTATCTCTTTACCAGCGGAGAACGAAGCCACACCTTTACCCACTCATGGCAGGGCGATACCATCGATGAAAAAAGAGGTATCGACCATGTCGCCATCCTCACCCCGAGCGCCAGCTACAGCGGTCCCACCAATGATGTCAAAGTCAAAGTACTCAACAGCGGTACGGCAACCGTCTACGACGATGACGATGATAACCGCCACGATCCGCTGGCCCTCGATATGGATAGGGACGGATTTATCTCCACGACCGCTCTGGCAACATCGGGGACCTACTTCGATATCACGGGAGATGGACTGCGTGAGCGGGTAGGGTGGATCAGCCCAGCGGACGCACTCCTCTCCTACGATAAAAATGAGAACGGTCAGATTGAGGGGATCGATGAAGTATTCGGCTCCCTGAGTGAAAGCGGATTCGAAGAGCTCAAGCGGACTATTGATTCGAATCATGATAACAAGATAGATCGCCGTGACGAACTGTTCCAACAACTGCAAGTCTGGAACGATGCCAACCAAGATGCAGAAGTACAATCAGGTGAACTCAAATCCCTTTCCGATGCGGGAATTACTATGATCGACCTGAACTACGTCTCAACCAATATCAACATCAACGGCAATCTCCTCGTTGAAGCCAGCAAATACACCTCCGGTACAGGCTCCAAAGAACTCGCCGCCGATATCCAACTCGCTACCGATGCCAAAGACACCCGGGTCAATATTGATGACATCCCGAACTTCACCATCGATCCGATCACGAACCTCCTCCCGCAGCTACGGGGAAGCGGACTGGTCTATGACAGCTTCATCCGTTACAACATGGATCCGGAGTTTAAAGCGATAGCGGTAGAGATGAGTACCAATTTGCCAGAAATTGCGACACAGTTCGATACCTTCATCGAACACTACAGCGGCTACACCGCCTACGTCAACCAACTCCGTGAGAAATACAGCATGAGTACGTTTGATATGGTGGAAGCGGATAAGAGAGCATGGATAGTCGAGCGATTCGAAGCGACCAATACCAATACGCTCCAGATAGAAGCGTATTACAACACCAACCTCAATAACGGCAAAATCCCGACAGAAGCAAAAACAGACAATGGCACAATGGAGATTAAATACCAAGCACTGGCCGATACACTCGAAAGCACATTCGCGATGCAATCGGTGTTTGGGGATGTGTTTAGCGATACCCATTACGACCTGAGCACGCAGAGCTTCATCATCGATGATAGCGCCGCGATGAACGCCAAAATTATCGAGTATTTCAACAGCGATACCCACACAATCGAAGAAAAACTCTATCTGGCAAAAGTGATGCAGATGCAGCAGGGGGGATTGGTTTACGATATCGATACTCTCGTTCAAAGCGTAAACAACGACATCGTTCAATCTCTGGTTTCTGATATCTATACGGGACTCTCACTCAGCGCATTTGTTTCTATAGCAAATATCACACAGTTATCAAGTAATAATATATTTAAACAAAATACATTTACTTATGCACCCAAAAGTGATATTATCAATAATTGTTTTTATATATTAAATTTAAACAAAAGGAAAGTAGCATGAAAAATACTTTACAGAATAAAAAGGAATTTAATAATATGAAATACTTACTGGGTTTGCTACTAAGTGCATCCGCACTGTTTGGGTTTGGAGGATGTGATACGTGTAACAAAGTACCACTGGAAGTACCTGTGGATTTTTCCAAAAAAGGGACGGTGTATGAGACTGATTTTCAAGCTCCTTGGAATATCTGGGGGTCGTTGGTTAGTTTTGAATTAACGATTCATACTCCAAGCGCTTTTATAGCAAGTGATGTGGATGATAAGATTAAAGATTATATTAGGAACGGACATCCACAAAATACTACCCCCTATTTTAAGGTAAAAATAACGCTGACACCTCTTCGGTGGGCAAGTGATGATGTGACCGTTATCTTAAATAGTGAAAAATGGTCACATCGTCAAGAAAAACACTATACCAAAGGTCAAATTATCGAAGAGATTATCTCAGTACCATTGTATGGAGATGGATACGGTAAAACACTCATCCTATCCGACTTACAAAGACTGCGAAACTATCATGTGAGAGTAGAGAGTATGGAGGATGTGGAACTACCAAAAGGGGTAACTACACATTTTATGATTAATAGATTTAGTACAAAACATTAAAAATACAAAGGAAAAACAATGGCAACAACTTATTATTTACAAGTGCATATTGAAGAAATGCTAGCTCCTTACCCATCTGAAGGACCAATCGATAAATCATTAGCAGGTCATATGTGGTATGAGGTATATCAAAAAGATGAAAATGGTACTGTTAGCAACCAGCAAAGCTCTGGATATACGGGCCATGGTATTGTTGATAGCGATAAAGATGGGTATATCGGTGAATCTGCTTATACTTCACAACCTTTGGAACTTTCAATAGAACAATATCGGACATTATTAGAATTTGGAGATCCTCAAAAAACTTTAGCCGCACAAAACGGCTTCGGACCAGACGATTACAACGTCTTAAATAACAGTTGCATCGACTATACATGGAAAGCATTGGAGTTGGCGGGGCTCAATTCAAGTGAATTTCAAGGTGATTTGGTGCCGATGTGGAATGAGGATAATATTGAAAATTTATTCAAAGAACATCCAGAACAATGGCAGGAGCTTTCATATGAAGAAAAAATGTTATTTGCAAAATATGGCTTCATTCCATATGATCCCGATCTCACTTACAACCCCAACGAACCTCTTCCACCTGAGACAGATATCGACCACGACGGAATTCCCGATTGGCTTGATCCCGATATGGACGGAGATGGCATTCAAGATGCGGAAGATTCAGATAGAGACGGAGACGGAATCCCCGACAATATTGATCCCGATCCGCTGACTCCGAAATCTAACCCCGATACTGAACAACTCCCCACCCCCAACAACGACATACTCATATTGACCGATCAGAGTAATATCATAGATGCTTTAGCCGGAAATGACTACGTCGAAGGACGAGGCGGTAACGATACCCTCATCGGTAACGAGGGTAACGACATCCTCTGGGGTGTGGCAGGCAACGATATGCTCTACGGTAATAACGGCAACGATATCCTCTATGGCGATATCGGTAGCGATACATTATCGGGTGGCGCAGGCTCGGATGAGCTCTATGGAGGGAGCGGAAATGATGTCCTCATAGGTAACGACGGATTTGGCGGCAGTGATACCCAATATGATCAAATGTACGGAGGAGAGGGGTTTGATACTTACATCGCCGGAGCGGGAGATGTGATCGGTGATGACGATAACGCGGGAATGGTCGTCTTTAACACCATCGACCTGAGTGGTACTAAAATGAAAGTTAAAAATCAAGAGTTCTACGAAGACGATAACTTCTTCTATCAGGAATCCGGTAACACCCTCATCGTCACTACCAAAGGGGGAGGGGGAGAGCTCACCATCAACAACTGGAACTCTACGACCAAAGAAGCGCTGGGGATCAAACTCGTAGAAAACAAAGACATCGACGTAAGCATCACCAAATCCGCATCCGCGAGTGAAGGAGACTCAGGCAAACGAAGCCTCTCCTTTACCGTTACCTTATCGCGTTCCCTCGAAGATGAAGAAGGACTAAAGGTTTATGTGACGAATACGGAAGAAGCGTTTTATACCTTCACCGGCGGAGAGAAAAGCCACACCTTTACCCACTCATGGATCGGCGATACAAAAGATGAAGGAGCGATAGATCATACCGCAACCCTCACCCCGAGTGCCAATTATTCAGGTCCCTACACCGGTGTGAAAGTCAAAGTCCTAAACAGCGGTACGGCGACCGTCTACGACGATGACGAAGACAAACGCCACGATCCGCTGGCCCTCGATATGGATAGGGACGGATTTATCTCCACGACCGCTCTGGCAACATCAGGGACCTATTTCGACATCACCGGAGACGGACTGCGCGAACGGGTAGGATGGATCAGCCCAGCGGACGCACTCCTCTCCTACGATAAAAATGAGAACGGTCAAATCGATGGGATCGACGAAGTATTCGGCTCCCTGAGTGAAAGCGGATTCGAAGAGCTCAAGCGGACTATTGACTCCAACCATGATAATAAAATAGACAGAAGAGACGAACTGTTCGCCCAACTCCAAGTCTGGAACGATGCCAACCAAGATGCAGAAGTACAATCAGGTGAACTCAAATCCCTTTCCGATGCGGGAATTACTATGATCGACCTGAACTACGTCTCAACCAATATCAACATCAACGGC
>NZ_JALNYS010000031.1 GCF_023229695.1 Sulfuricurvum sp. | reverse complement strand
AATTCCACTGCGCTCAATCAGCCATTACAGCAATGTCTTAAAAAATGAGAACTCTTTGACCAAAGCGGTCATTATTCCTGACCGTGCCGAAGATTTTGGAAATGAGATGATCTCCATTCTCGACATCCCAAAAATTTATACGCAGCTAATCCAGCCCTACCCTCGCCCTTTGCATAGGGTGATGGCTTGATAAATGCCATCGGGCTTAGTCCTTGCGCATTTTATAATTTTTCATCGTGTTGCGAATAACTCAGCCGTAATCCCTCTTCGCTCATCACAAACCCGTGAACGGCAATTTTCCCCTCATGGACTAACCGATGGTGTTTGGAGCATAGGGGAATGAGATTGTAGCGGTGATTCATCCCAAAATGGCCGATTGAACCATCCTCATCCGCATGAGCTTGAGGGATGATATGATGTACTTCATCAACGCACTCATCGCATAGCGCACATTTTGTCAGATACAGCTTGCTGTTATAGCGACTCTTTTTATTTCGTTTGAGTAATGATGCATCATGCCCATTATCCGTAATACGTCCACGGATTTCATACGCTTTTTGGATAAATGTTTCGTCCATATGAAGGGATTTGGCAAATTCCAAACCATACAAGGTGCTGCCGCTTCCACATTTCAGTTTACGATCATAGATCAGTTTGTCACTTTCTTCATCGTAATAAACCCCTAAATGGAGAAGGACAATCCCTTTTGCTTTTTCGATTTCACTCAAACTAGAGAGCTGATGCAGATGCGTTGCAAAGATAAAAAGGCTTCCCAGTTCTTTGAGCTTCAAAATCGCACTTGCCACAATGGCCAATGCCGATTCCGTCTCCGTTCCATGACTGATTTCATCCCCTAAAATCAGGGTATTCTCCGTCGCACGGTTGAAAATATTACGCAGCTCCAACATCTCCACCGCAAACGTCGAGAGCCCTTTGTACAGGTTATCTTTGGAAACGATACGGGTGAGCAACTTATCGACGGGGGAATAGCGCATCATCGCACACGGGACAAAAAATCCTGCCTGTGCCATCACTACTGCTAATCCGATACTCTTCATTAACGAGGACTTTCCGCTGGAGTTGATTCCATAAAGCAAGACCCCTTTGACATCCTCCCCGTTGGACGCCTCTATCGTTGTATGCTCCTCAAAGCTACGTTGTTCAATAGAGCCTAAAAAAAGATCATTGGGGATAAAAATCCCGTTCTCTTCACGCGATTCGATGAGCGGATGACGCAATCCCACTGTTTCGATAAATGCCTTGGGGACATCGTAGACAATTTCGGGACGAACATACCGAAACTGCGTGGCACACTTGGCACCGCTAAGCGACACATCCACCACAGCTAAAAAAGAGATGAGATGCTCAATGGCGTGCGAAAATTTCTTTTCAATGGCTTCTAAATGCTCCTGATACCGTTCTCGTACTTGGGCTAGCATCCTCGATTTTGCCCCCGCATTTTCGATGGAGAGTTCATCGAGCAATGTGGAAGAGAGTTTGACGGTCGTTTTAAGTTTTCGTATCTGAAAATCACGGAAAAAATGGTGTTGCCCCTCTAACGTGAAAAAGCTGTTATGGAGATTCTCTTCGATGCTCACATAGCGATTACGGGTCATCAGCAGATGATACCCCTCACTCTCCAGCCACCCGATAGAAGCGTATCCGCTGCCGTTGTCGAAAAAAGTATCGATATGCTCAATGATACTTTGCAATTTAAGTTCATTGGTGGTTTGAAGCTGTTCAAGAGCATCGATAGCGGGGTCAATCCCTGCATTAAAAAGATTTTCATCCACCTGATCGCGCCTGAACTTCGCACACGATTCGATGGCAAAAATCCGTCTCAGCTCGTTTGCACAGTGCACACACTCTTGCGCACTGGCTTTATCATAGCCAATCCCAAGAGTTGACGCATCCTCAAATAATTTTTCAGCAGCAGTGAGAGACGCATAAAAGTACGCAAGTTCATACGGATGAAGTTTCCCAAGTTTCAGACGGCGTAAAATTCGCTCTAAATCATACACCTCTTTGAGTTTACTCTCCAAGGGGGCAATGTGATCGGTCATCTTTTCGATCAGATCATACCGCTCTTCGAGAAGCTTAGCCTCACAGATGGGATTAAGAAGCCGCTCACGCAAAAGCCGTTTTCCCATCGCCGTAGAGGTTTTATCAATAAGTTTGAGTACCGTCATCTCATCATGATCGCGTGAAATAATCCCCAACTGCTCGCACGCATTGTTTCCCAAATACATATAGCGATTCGTCCCCAAAAACGTCGGACGGTTCATCTTTTCAATAATCGCTGGATCATGGTCGATAATAGTATGAATCAACACGGCCAAGGACTCAGAGGTATACGCATACCGCTCCATATCGAGGTATTCAATCGGACTTAAAAGAGAACGGATTTGATAGATTCGCCCAAAAAGCTCATTTTGGTAATCGATACGAAGCCGTTTTTCATTTTTAATGCTGCGATGATGGCTTTTGAGTTCCAGATAACGATTCACTTCCTCTTCATCGATTGCCAAGTCACAAAACGTCACCACCACCTCTGAGGTTTGATAGCTTTGCAAGAGAGTAAACACTTCATCCAACGCATAGGTTTTATCTTCACGCGATCCATGTATCTCATTAATAAGTGTTTTTCCCGTCCCCACATCGATGGCAGAATACCCCACCGAATACACGCCGTTGTTTTGATCGATGAGCAACGAAGCGATGTAGTTTTCACTGGGCTCTGCAATGTAATCGAAATTTGTACCAGGAGAAATAATATTAGAGATATAACGGCGGATATGGGGAGGTTCACCCTGCTGACGCACCAAAACAATCGTATACTTTTTAGACTGTACCAAACGACTGAGGTAACGCTCGATGGAGACGCTTGGGACACCGGCTAGGAGTGGATTCTGGAGAGAGTTCTCGAGTATGGTTTTGTTTTTACGGGTAAGCTGAATGTTCAGAAATTCGGCGACTTCTTTCGCCTTACCAATTTTCATAAACTCATTATTGACCTCATAAACCTCAAAGAAGGAACCTATTTCAATGATAACAAGGGTATCAGGACCATACTTTGCTTCACACGCACGCTGAAGCTCAAAATACGTTTCCGAGAGAAGCTTATTTTTGTTTTGTAACAGTGCTCCTATCTCTTCTGTATTCATCCAAACTCCGCATAATCAAAAGTTTTAAATTATAGCGAAGAGGGGCTAAATCTTATCCGACAAACCGATATCCAATACCCGTTTCGGTAATGATCCGCTTCGGTCGGGCAGAATCGACTTCAATCTTTTGACGCAGTTGATTGATAAATACCCGCAGATAGTGAATTTCACTTTGATAACCAACTCCCCATATTTCTTTAAGCAACCATACGTGAGTGAGAACTTTACCGCTATTTTGCATCAAGATTTTTAGCAGTTCAAACTCTTTGGGTGTCAGTTTTAACTCTTCGTTATTGAGCATCACAGTGTGTGAAGCAATATCCAATGAGAGATTATCACTAAGCAGTTCAGATGAAGAGTCTATCATTCCGTTAGCCCTCCGACGGAGGGCTGCTTTGATCCGAGCTAGCAATTCACCCGTACCAAATGGCTTGGTGAGATAATCATCACATCCTCCCTCTAACGCCGCTATTTTTTCACTCTCACCGGAGCGGGCTGAGAGGACGATTACAGGTGATTGACTCCATTCACGAAACCTGCTCAAAAACTCCTTACCATCCATATCGGGTAACCCCAAATCCAGCAGTACCAATGCGGGAGCATCGATCGCCGCACGGTTTAGCCCTTCCTTAACGGTACTGAGGCAGACAGGATGATACCCTGCTGCACTTAGTGCTACTTCGAGAAGTTTACGAATTGCGCTGTCATCATCAATAACTAAAATCGTCTCTTTCATCCCTCACTCCGTTCAGGCAATTGCATCGTTGCGCAAAATTGTATCCCATCGCTCATCGTTTCTACTGTTCCACCATGCATTTTGGCAATTCGATATGCCACATATAATCCCAATCCAATCCCCTCTTCACCGCGCACATTACTCAATCTCGAAAATGCTCTCCATGCTATAGAAGCTTCATTCTCCGGTGGAATGGAGCCTGTATTGCAAATACGGATCATAATTCCGATCGGCTCTTGTGCTACTGTTACATTTACTGTATTACCGTATTTAAACGCATTTTCCAAGAGATTAGAAAGAGCCTGCTCGATCAAAACAGCATCTCCTTGTATCCGAGTAATCCCCTCCTCAACCATCAAGGTTGCCGGAAAAGTATTCTCAGTCTTGGCGAGGGCACTCCCCAAAAGATCGGGAATATCGCACTCCTGGATTTTAAGTTTTAACATACCGCTTTGGATACGAGCGGTATCGAGAAGATTATCGATCAAACGCCGCATCCGATGCGCACCATTGTCAATAGTATGGTAAAGTTCTTTTTTTTGTTCTAGGTTAAGATCGAGTTCTTCGGTAAGCAAACCAGACGATGCTCCCATAATCGCGGCAAGAGGTGTACGCAATTCATGCGATAAAGACTCCAAAAGAGTCTGTTGAAGCCGCTCAGACATTTCAAGTTCTTTGGCAATAGCTACCCGCGCACTCAACCAAGCGACAATCTGCCCGACCGCAATCATAATCGCAAAACTGAAAACATATCGGATATCGTGTACCGTAAACGTCAAAGTCGGTGGGATGAAAAAGAAATTGAACGATAATACGGAAGCGATGGATACGATCAACGTATCTCTGCGCCCCAAACGCATCGCGGCGTACAGTATCGGAAGTAAATGAATCAT
>NZ_JALNYS010000005.1 GCF_023229695.1 Sulfuricurvum sp. | reverse complement strand
ACAGTTTATAGATCTGATCCTTGATCTCCTTATTGATCTTCGCTTCGGTGGATTCCAGCCGTTTTTCATACACCTCGGCCGTTGAGATCAAGGTATCGAGCGCCAGTTTGAATTTTTCGGCTTGCAGCAGTATCGCTTCAAGCTCCACCTCGTAATCCCCTTTGGGATTGAGCCGCATCAGATCTTTGTAAATGGCAACCTGACGTTCGAGCAGCGCTATCAGGTCCTGAAGTTCCTCTTCGCGCAAGACGTAATCTTTGTACTGACTGTTCAGACGTTTGACATACGAAAGGCCCGTCACAATATCAAAAGGGTTGGATATCGTCGGTAAATCTCCCGCTTCATCCGGTTTCAAAAGGGAAAGAAACGGCGATGTCCCCTGCCCTTTGAGCAATTCCACCTGATCGCTCAAAATTTTCTCTTTGGCTTGAAGGGCTTCAATTTCGAGTTTGTACTCAACGGTTGAACTTTTCCCCTGCAGCTCCAACATCCGCCGCTTTACCCCCCGAAGACTTTTACGCGTCTCCTGATAGGCCATATACGAGTTATAACTTTTAATCCAGATGCTGCTCCCGCGTGAGAGCTCTTTTTGAATTTTTTCCAGCTCCGCTTGCAGCTCCTTGGTCTTAGCCAGCTCCTCCTGCGCTTTTTGAATCTCGGCTGCTTTCGCTTCCGCATCGGCCTGTGCTTGCAGCGCTTTTTCCTCTTTGGCCGAAACGGCATAAAGAGAACCGCTTAAAAGCGAGACGGCAAGAAAAAAGGCTAAAAAAGTTTTCATACCGCCAATACCTTCGTCTGAAAGCGTCCAAGAACCTCTTTGACCGTTTCGGGCGAAACGGTGTCGGTAATCTCCACATCGCCGATTCCGTGAGGGAGGATAAAGGTAATTGCACTGTCGGCAGACTTTTTATCCAGAAAAAACGCTTGGTAGAACTTTTCAACATCCGGGATATCGTAAAAGAGAGGCAAATTATATTTGCCCAATACCGCTTTTACACGCTCCGCTTCATCCACATGCATCAAACCAATTTGAGATGCCAGATCGTTCGCCATCACCATTCCGATCGCAACACTCTCGCCGTGCAGATAGGTTGCGTACGCGGTCTCATTCTCGATCACATGCCCGAAGGTGTGGCCGTAATTGAGTGCGGCACGCAGCCCCTGCTCTTTTTCATCTTCTTCGACGACGCGGGCTTTTGTCTCTACGGCCTGCTTGATCGCAATCTCCAGATTCTCCCCTTCGCGAAGATCGTTTGCCTCCAGCCACTCAAAAAATGAACGGTTGAACGTCACCGCCATCTTGACGATTTCGGCCACACCGGCCCCGAACTCCCGTTCCGGCAACGTACTCAGGAAAGTCGGATCGATATAGACGGCGCGGGGTTGGTGGAATGCGCCGATCAGATTTTTGCCGAAACGGTTGTTCACCCCCGTTTTTCCCCCGACACTCGCATCCACCTGAGAGAGGAGGGTCGTCGGTATCTGAATAAAATCGATTCCACGGTTATAAAGGCTCGACGCGAATCCCCCCATGTCACCGATCACCCCTCCGCCAAAAGCGATCAGAGACGATTTTCGGTTCAACCGGTGGTCAAACATACGATCTAAAATAAATTCGATCGTTTGAAGCGTTTTATACTGTTCACCGTCCGGAATCGTTATGATATAAACCTCTTTTGCCTTCAGAGAACCCAGAAGTTTAGGCAAATGCAAACCCGCCACTTTCGGATTGGTCAGAATCGCCACTTTTCCGGGAAATTCAATGG
This sequence comes from Sulfuricurvum sp., assembly GCF_023229695.1. GTDB lineage: Bacteria > Campylobacterota > Campylobacteria > Campylobacterales > Sulfurimonadaceae > Sulfuricurvum. The sequence continues at coordinate 170,266 of NZ_JALNYS010000005.1, read as the reverse complement.
GCGGCAATCCGCCGATATGGATAGGGTAGGAATCGTCAATCATACGTTTAAGGGTAATGTCAATCTTCATAAAAAAAACCTAAATAAATGGAGTGGAGTATTGAATATATAATACTCGAAAGTGACTTAAAAAACGGAGGGGAACTCCGTGAAAGAGGACTAAATCTGTGTCGGAATAAAAAGCTGGTGGTAGGTGCCAAGCTTCGTATAGAGGGTTTGTGAATCGGTCGCAAGAAGTCGCTGCAGCGGTGAAGCGAACATCTTTGTTGTGAAAGGGAGACACTGTAGAAAGTTATCTTTTTCTCTCAGCAGTCGGATCGGATTTTGATCTTCACGGCTGACACGGATCGATTTGGAGAAGATCGTCGATAGATTATTGAAATGGTCGATAATCTCTTTTTTGTACTCCCCCTCACTGCTTGGTAATCGATCAGTTCCAGATTAAATCCGAACTGCGAAACGACGTCAAAAACCGTTGTCGAAATATGTTCGATATGATTCTCTTCGTCCAAAATAACGACCGACTCTTTCAATCCCGAAAACGACCGTTCGGCCAGTTTCAGTACCGGTACATGAGACGAATAGAGCTTTTTTCGAATCGATTTACGGCTGAAAATCGATTGAGAAACCAATACGAGGCCAATATGATATCTCTTAATATCATCGCTAATAATCGACAGACTCCCATTAGAATCGTATTCGATATCGATTTTTACCTCTCCTTGCGCCGAAGCTTTTATCATCCGCAGAACATCAATATCTCCGGGATTAAGCACTTTGATAATTAACGGTTTTTTGAGTTTTTTCTGAATATAAACACTCCGGCGCACCAGCGGCATGATCGTCGATGCCCTCTCGATTGCCATATCAATATAAAGATAGAGTTTACTTCCGAAAGGGGCCGGAAACTGCCCGAGTTCCCGTTTGATGGCCCGGTAAACCGAACGCAATACGGCCGGATCGCCGACCAAAACCAGCGAGTCGTTTGGCTGAATCATTTTGTTGTCGCTGGGGATAATCAGAGCACGATTACGGTAGATGGCGGCGATTTTCCAATTTTTCTGTTCAATCGAACCGATATGACGGTACACAAACGAACTTCCGAAGGGGACCAGCACCTCCATGATTTCGCCCGATCCTAAACCGATGTTTTGAGCTAAAATGGGGATATTCGGGAGGTAATCGATCAAATTGGCCGCAATAAGTTCATGCATATTGACCCATTCGATATCTTCATCGCCGTTTTTCGAATTCCACAAATCAAGGGCAATAATGCGAAGTGCCGGTTTAATCAGTCGGATATTTTTGATCGTATGCTCAAGATCGATCGGATTATCCATGGCCAAAATCACTTGGGAAAAATCCATTTTAAGCAAATTGGCAATTTTATAATAACTGGTAGGATCAAATTCAAAAAATTTAAAGCGCGCCGGATTGAAACCGCCGAAACCGCTCCCCTTCACTTCCACGACATAATAAAGGTTTTCGGAGGTGTACGTACCGATGACACGCTCAATAAAGTGGTGCCCGATAGCGCCGTCGCTGATAATTAAAATTTTTTTCATAAAAAGATACTTCTTTAACTGATGTTACGCACTTTTTGGGCAAAGCCCGTAATTTTCGGAGATTCTACCACAATCCATGTATCAAACAGATTGATCACCCTTTTTTCTCCTGCCCCAAACGGTAGAGGGCAAAATCGTATTTAACCGGGTCTTGCGGATCGAATGTTTTTAACATTTCGGTCAACTCCATGGCCGCTTTCAGATCGCATTGGCTCCGTTTGAGGAGCCCGAGACGGCGTGAAACGTTAAAAGTATGGGTATCCATCGGCATAATTAAATCGCTGTTCCTGATCCCCTTCCACAGCCCCATGTCCAGACGGTCTTTGCGGACCATCCACCGCAGATACATCATCCACCGTTTCATTGCACTCGCTTTAGGGAGATGTTCCACTTTTTTTCCGATAAGAAACGTGTACCCGCCACTGCGGTAGCCATTGAGCGAATAGAGGGTCTCGATCAGGAGATTAAGCCCGCCGATAATCCCCCCTTCGCGGTATCCGGTTTCAAAAATCCGCCCGCTTCCCCCTACTCCCCGCAACCGCTTGAGCGTAATCAGGAACTGCCCGCAGTCTTCACTGTTTTGAAAACGGTAATAGCGGTTTTGACACCCTCTGAGAATCTCGGAGTCCCCCTGCTCCAGAAGGGAAAAATCGAGACTCTCCAAAAATTTGACGATGGCCACCGCACTTCCGTACGAAAACAAGGCACATGCCAGCGCCACCGTTTCATCACCGTATCGGCGTGCCACCATCAGCGGATCGGGATGCCCTTTTGAGAGTTCATCTTCACAATTACGTGCGACCGCCTCGGCGTTCAGACGCTCTTGGATCTCTCTCACACGCGCCCCAGCATATAGAGCTGTTTACGCTCACTTGAGCCGGCAATGTCCAGCTGCTTTCGGTATTTAGCAATCGTACGGCGTACCATCGCGACACCGAATTTGGTTTGAACCGATTCCAGCAGTTTCATATCGCTGAGCGGTTTTTTGTGCGATTCGTTTTTAACCAATTCGCTCACATACTCTTTAATCGATGCATTTGAGATATCTTCGTCAATGGCTGTCGTGAAAAAATCTTTCATCGGATAGACTCCCCGGTCGCATGCAATGTATTTGTTAGCAATGGCACGTGAAATGGTCGAAGGGTTGTGCCCGAATTCATCGGCAAGGGTTTTCAGGGTCAACGGACGGATCGGGCCGCCCGTAAAAAAATCGTATTGATACTCCACAATCATCAAGCCCACTTTGTAAAGGGTCGCTTTACGCATCTCCAGTGCATCCACCAGACTTTTAGCCTCTTTGATCTTCTCGCGGACGAAGGGATGATCGACGCCGTAACCGTTATCAATCGTAACGGCGGGGTAATAACGGTCGTTTAATTTTACTTCGATCCCCTCTTCAGGATCGGTAAAAATAAAAATATCGGGAACAACATGGGCAGAATCTTCACAAAAATCAAGTGCGGGGGGATTTTTGAAACTCCCGATAACCCGCATCGCCTCATCAAAATGGGGCGCTTTACGATACCGTCCTATCTCTTCAAGATGCTCTATTAATTCCAGCGCCAGAGTGTACCCTTTGTCGCTGATCTGTGCCGATTCAAGCTGAAAAACAAACGATTCACGCAAATCGCGAGCACCGATCCCTACCGGTTCGAGATGGATAAAGCGCAGACGTACTTTTTCAAACTCTTCGAAAGTGATCGCGTGTTCTTTACATAACGGCTCACACTCCCCCTCATAATACCCCCCCTCATCCAGATTTTCGGCGACATGACGGGCAATCGCACGGGAGATCGGTGTCGGGAACAAGGAGCTATCCAGCTGCTCTTCTAAAATCTCATACAAGCTTCTGTGTTGAACGGTAAGGGCTTCAATCGCTTCGCTGTGGGAGTTTTGAATATACCCTTGCTGAATTTTTTTCGGAATTTTCGCTTCGAACGACTCTTCAAAACCCGATTTAATTTCGATCAGAGGATTGGACTCCACAAACGGAGCCATAACCTCTCCGAGATCACTCAGACTCGAATGGAGAATCGGCAACCAATTGCGTAAGGTATTGGAGAGTTTATTCTTCGCTTCAACACTCGTTTTAACCCGTAGCATAGGCAATTAGAACTTAAACGATTCACCGAGATAGTGTTGACGCACATCCGGATTGTGAGCGATCTCATCACTGGTACCGGATGCAAGCAAGGAACCGCTTTTGATGACATAGGCACGATCGCAGACGGCCAACGTTTCGCGGACGTTATGGTCGGTGATCAGAACCCCGATGCCGTATTCAACCAGCTGGGTAATGACACTTTGAATATCCATGACGGCGATGGGATCTACCCCGGCAAACGGCTCATCGAGCAACAAAAAACGGGGTTTATTGACCAATGCCCGTGCAATCTCCGCCCGTCTGCGTTCGCCGCCGCTGAGATTGATCCCCCGACGGCTTCGAATCGGTTCGATGTTGAACATCTCCAACAGCTCTTCAATCCGCTGCTGTGCCGTCTCTTTATCCAGTTTTCCCGCCTGTGCGGCAATCAAAAGATTCTCTTCGACACTCAAATCTTTAAAAATCGATGCTTCCTGCGGCAGATATCCTATCCCCATCTGGGATCGCTGATGCAACGGAAAATGTGATACATCGACACCGTCGATAAAGACTCTCCCCTCCGTCGCTTCAACAAGACCGCAAATCATATAAAACGTGGTGGTTTTACCCGCACCGTTCGGGCCGAGTAACCCTACGACCTCCCCAGTATGAAGTTCCATACTGATACCCCGGACGATTTCATGGTTCTTAATCGTTTTGACCAGACTCTCCACTTTTAATTCATGCATATTCCACCTCATACCATCGCGATGACGGATCGCATTTTGTAATTTTGACAATCACCGTTTCGATACCCGCACGTTTAAGCCATCCGATAAGGGTTGCGTCACCCCATTCGATCAAGTGGTACCCCTCACGCTCCAACTCTTCCATCATCCCTAACGATAAAAACTTCTCAAACCCGTAATTATAAAGATCATAATGGTAGAGGTTCGCCCCATACACCTGCTGAAGGGAAAAGGTCGGAGAGGTAACCGCCTCATCCAATCCCAAATACGCGGCAAACGCCTGCGTAAACGTCGTCTTGCCGCTTGCAAGATCCCCTTGCAAGATGACAACGCCCCCCGAGGGAAGTTTATCGGCTATCGTACGACACAGTTGCGGCAATTCGCCCTGAGTAAGTTTCATCATAGCTTGGAAGAGACCGCAATAATCTGTTTGAATTTTTCGGATGCACGCCCCGATAGGAGAGTCTCTTTCGCTATCTCGATTCCGTCCTGGATATCCCGCGCCATGCCGTCGGCAATAAGGGCGTAAGCGGCATTGATCAAAACCATATCGCGCTGTGCATCTGTCCCTTGATTATTGAGAACATTCATTAAAATCTCAGCATTGAGGTGCGCATCCCCTCCCAATATCGCTTCGAAAGGGGCTTTTTTGATTCCGACGGCCTCAGGATCGATTTCAAAATAGTGTATTGCCCCGTTTTTGAGCTGGGCAGCATAGGTAATGTCGCTGATGCTGATCTCATCCATTTTCTCCCGCGAACTGACGACAATCGCCGATTTCATCCCCAGCTCCTTGGCCGCCTCGGCCATTTTTGGGACAAAAACCTCATCAAATACCCCGAGAAGAATCTTGGAAAGTCCTACCGGATTGGTCAGAGGCCCCAGAATATTAAACACCGTCTTCTCAGGAATCGAACGGCGTACCGGCATAATAAACTTCATTGCCGGATGGTGGTATTGGGCAAATAGGAAAGCAAATCCGGTCTCTTCGAGCAATCTAATACTGTTTTGAAGCGTTAAATCGAGTTTAACCCCCAAATATTCCAATACATCCGCACTTCCCGATTTGGAGGTGATGGAACGGTTGCCGTGCTTCGCAACATACGATCCGCTTGCGGCCAAAAGGATCGAAACGGTTGAACTGACATTAAAACTTCCGCTCTTATCTCCGCCCGTTCCGACGACATCGATCAATTTTTCTTTTAACGGTGAAGGGACGTCAAGAAGGATCGAATGGCGTCGCATCACTTCAGCGGCAGTAGCGATCATCGATGCAGAGGTCGAAGCGTCTAACGGCATCGAGAGTAAAAAATCCCGCATCTCTTCATCGCTCATACGATGTTCAAACAGCGCTTCGAAATCTTTTCGGGTCGGATTCATACCAACTCCTTTACGTAAAGATGCTGCTGGCTTTTCGGGGTTGATTTAATGGTAGGAAGCGAAAGCACTTCATACCGAAGCTCCTTTTCCAAATAAACCAAAGTAATCACGTCGCCGATTGCAACATTTTTAGACGCCTTCACCGCTTTGCCGTTTAGATACACGACCCCCTCTTCAATCATATCCTGAGCTACGGCACGACGTTTGGTCAGATTGACCGCATTTAAAAATTTATCAATTCGCAAAATTAATCCGTGATAGTGATTTTGAAGTCTCAATTGTAGAGGATAAAAGCTAAAATGGAGATAAGGCGCAAAAATTGTTCCAGATAGCACTTACGGCGCGGGGGATTCCGAATTGCTATCAGGCTCCGATCTGAAGTCACTGGTGTAAACACCGAAATGGGGACCGATAAAACGGAGCAAAATAGAGTAAAATTCTTGTATATTGATCGGTTTCTCCAGTACCTCATCCATCCCGGCATCATACGCTTTTGTTTTATCGCTATTCGATACATCTCCGGTCAGGGCAATAATTGCCAAACCATCGAATTTTGGAAGGAGGCGTATCGCTTTTGTCGCATCGTATCCGTTCATCTCCGGCATATTGATATCCATCAAGACCAAATCGAACGGTGATTCATTTTGAATGGTTTTTAACGCTTCACGACCGTTTTGAACACTTATGATCTCTATACCGCTCCCTTTCAGCAAACTGCGGATCACCCTTTGATTGATCAAATTGTCTTCAACCAATAAAATTCGGCTTCCGGCCAACTGTTTAATATGTTCTTTGAAATGACTTTTGTTTTCAGAATATTTTTTAGGATAACTGGTTTCCCCATCGGAGAATAGTGCGATAATCGTGTCGTACACCTGTTTGGGGGTAACCGGCTTGGAGAGGCAGTAATCAAACTCTAAATAGAGATTGCTAAACGATTCATCCACGATTTCCATCGTCCCCATCACCACCAGACGGATGTTTCGTTCTGTTTTCAGAAGTTTCAACTGTTCGACCGTCTCTTCGGTCAATAAAGTTTGATCCACAAAAATGGCATCGTATTTGTCATTCTCCCATTGGACCGCCTCTTCTACCGAGGCAACAACAAAACTGGTATAATGGAAATATTTCAACATGTGTCTCAATACATTGACCGCCTTGATACTGGGGTCAATCACTAAAACATGTTTGTTCATCATCAGGGAGGTAGAGGGGAGACGATAGTTACGTATGTCTTCGGGATCCAATACCTGCACGTTGAGCGTAAAAACGAAACTGCTCCCTTTTCCGAATTCACTTAAAACGCTGATCGATCCCCCCATCAGTTCCACCAGCTCTTTGGCGATCGACAGGCCAAGCCCCATCCCTCCGTACACACGTGCGGTAGAGGCTTCGGCCTGAACGTAACTTTTAAATATCTCCGCCGTTTTATCCTCTCTGATCCCGATCCCCGTATCGGTAACCGTCCATTCCAATACCATTGTATGTCCCGTTACCTTTACTTTTTTGACCGACAAAGTAATGCTCCCCTCCTCCGTAAACTTGATCGCATTGGTCAAAAGGTTGATAATAATTTGACTCAAACGGAGTGAATCTCCAACCACCTGTTGCGGAATTCGCTGATCAATATCAAAGATTAACTCAATTTTCTTTGCATGAACTTTCTCTAAAATAATATCCGACACATTATCAAGCATCTCCTGAAGATTAAAGACACTGTTTTCTACCGATAAGACACCCGACGATATTTTTGAAAATTCCAGAATATCGCCGACAATCTGAACCGCCATCTCCCCGGAACGCCGGATACGCTCAACCTCTTTGGTTTGGTAACGGTTAAGACCCGTTTGGGCAAGAATATGGCTCAATCCGATGATGGCATTGAGCGGAGTACGAAGTTCATGGCTGATTTTTGCCATAAACAGCTCTTTGCGTTCAATCGTCATTTTGAGTTCACGCATCGATTGGGTCAACTCACGGTACCGGCGCTGACGGATTAGCAGAAGTATCCCCCCCGCTAAAGCCAGAATCCATCCGAGCATTCCGACTCCCCATTCGGGTAAAAGCGAGCGGTTTTTTGTCTCCGATATTTCGGGCTTGAGGAGAGGAGCAGGAGGGTTGGAGGGCTTTAATACAACCGAAGGGAGAGAACGTACAGGGGTAATCGGTTCGGATTCGGTACTGGATTTAACCGAAACGTTAGAGGCAGTGGCGCTAATCGGTTGGAGAAGAGATTTCGGCTCAGATGAGGGGGGAAGTAGGGTTGCATCGGTCACATATTCATTGATAAACGCATCAGGATACTCTTTTCGGACCGTTTCATAGACTTTTTTCAAAACATCGCGGTTGCCGAAAGGCTCTATCGTAACGATGTAGTAGTTCCCGGAAGGACGCGAGACAAAATGAAAAGCAAATTTCTTCTCTAATTGCTGAATCTCATCAACGGAACCGACCGAGTCGTTCAGATGGCTCAATATCGCTTCGGCATATTCTTGTGTGGGAGAGGATGCGACAATGATTTTCCGGTACTTTTCACCGCTCCATGCCACCTCAACGACAATCATCAATCCCAGTATCAACCCTCTAACCATTGCAACGTCCCATCTGTTTTATATAATATAAAAGAATAGTATATTGGATTCCGTCTAAAAAAACCGTATACCCGTAAATTAACTCCCAAACCCGCTTTTAAAACTCTCTTTTTCCACCACGATTTTCTTTTGCTTCTCTTTTCGGGCCGTATCTTTTTCGACGAAGATTTTTTTACGTGTTTGCGGATCCATCTCGGTGTAGTACATCACCGCAGAGTACGTTCCCGGCGTGGGGGTAAAGACCTGTGCTTGTTCAGGGTTCATCTTGAGTTCCTCGGTCGTAAAGCGTTTCAAATCGTGCATGTCTTTCTCGGTACATCCCGGATGGGCGGCGATCAGATAATAGGTCAAGAACTGCTTTTTTCCCTCTTCTTTGTTCAAACGATCATAGAGCTTTTTAAAATCGACGAGGGTTTGTTTCCCCGGTTTGTTCATCAGATGCAAAACATGATCGGAGGTGTGTTCGGGGGCAACTTTCATCTGTCCGGAGATGTGATGTTTCACCATCTCTTTGAGATACTCATATCCGTTTCGTTTGTCTTCGTTGATCAGATCATACCGTACCCCTGAAGCGACAAACGCTTTTTTGATCCCGCGCACTTCCCGCAGTCGACGGAGGAGATTGATGACACGGGTGTGATCGACCTTCATCGATTTACACAGGTGGGTATCATCGACGCAGCGCTGATGATCGCACGTACCGTGTTTCAGTTTTTTGTTGCACTCATAACCGTACATGTTGGCGGTAGGGCCTCCGACATCACCGATGATCCCTTTGAAATCTTTGTACTCGGTAAACTGGGTTGCCTCTTTTAGGATGGATTCCTCGCTACGGGTACGGATGGTGCGCCCCTGATGGACACCGATCGCGCAGAAGTTGCACTCCCCCCAGCACCCCTGATGCGTCATGATGGAAAACTTGATCGTCTCCAGACATTTGACCGACCCTTGCGGCCGATGATAGGGGTGAAGCTCACGGGTAAAGGGCAATGCAGATACGGCGTCCATCTCATTCTCATCCAGATAGTCGGCAGGAGGGTTTTGGATACTGTACCGCCCGTCCACCTCTTGACACAGCCCCTTTGCTGAGATAGGGTCATTATGGTTGTAAAATAGATCGAAGAGATCGATATAACGCTCTTTGTTTTCCAAACACTCTGCATGAGAGGGCAACGTCAGATACCCCTCACGAGGCTCTTTGGAAATATAACACACCCCGCGAATGTTATGAGGCGATTCACCGGAGGCTAACGCTTTAGGAAGAGCGACAATCGCCCCCTCCCCCATCCCGTAAATCAGATAGTCGGCTTTGGAATCAAAGAGGATCGGTTTGCGCAGTTTGTTCGTCCAGTAGTCATAATGGCTCACGCGACGCAGGCTCGCTTCGATCCCGCCCAACACGATGGGAACCGTATTTTTAAAATATTTACGGATCAAGTTCGTATAGACCAGCGTCGCGCGATCGGGTCTGGCATTGTTAACACCGCCGGGGGTATAGTCGTCACTGTTACGGAATTTCTTCGTTGCGGTATAGTTGGAGACCATCGAATCGACGCTTCCGCCGCTCACACCCCAAAAAAGTTTCGGCTCTCCCAAACGCATCACATCGTCAGTGTTGATATCGGGCTGCCCGATAATGCCGACTTTGTAGCCCTCACGTTCCAAAATCCGCCCTACAACGGCAACCCCAATAAAGGGTGAATCAATATAGGCATCGCCGGAGATCAGGATCACATCGCACCGATCCCATCCGCGCAAATCCATCTCAGCGCGTGTGGTAGGGAGGTATTGAAGGTATTCAGGGGGTATTGATTTCATAGGCGAAGTGTACGGCGATTTCTCTTACAAAGAGGTTCAGGGTACGCTATAATAGTTTCATACAAAGATAATCAAGATTATGGGAAAGAAGTATTATGATTGAAGAGTTAGCAACAAGTACGACCGATATTATCCTCCTGATTGCCTTGGCGGCCATTATGGGATTCGTCCTCACCCGTAAAAAGAAAGGGTAAGGTTTACAAAAAATAGTTTTCCGACGCTTCTTTCAAACGACGGAAAATAACCTCGAAATCGGTAGAATAAACCCGAGTCTGGGCAATTGCGGTAATAAAATTGGTATCTCTTTCCCACCGGGGAACGAGATGAAGATGGATATGCTCCGCGATCCCTGCCCCTCCGGCACGTCCCAGATTCATCCCCAGATTCACACCGTGTGCACCGAAAGACTCTTTGAGCATTCGGACCCCTTTTTGAGCCAACGTGCTCATATGGAGCCAAACAACCGGGTCAAGCACTTCAAGTGAATCGGTATGACGGTGGGGAATAATCATAAAATGGCCCGGTGTATACGGATAACGGTTCATCACGATAAAACAATGCTCGTCACGATACAAAACATGAAGAGTCTCATCATCTTCTTCATGGGTACTGATATGACAGAACACACACCCCTCAATTTTTTGACCCGTGATGTAGTCGGTGCGCCAGGGGGCGTATAAAATATTTTCCATTGAAAACCTTTTATATAAAATTCCACTTCCGTTCGTGCTTGTCGAATCATGGGCCACCCTTTGAGTAAAAACAGGGTAACACTCGCAAAGCGATATTTCGTTAAACTCCGGACGAACGGAAAATAAATTATGTACTAAATAAAATTCGGTGCATCGTTGGCAAACAAGATAATATCACCGGCACGGGTTACTTCACCGAGGGTTTTAACCATCTGAGCCTTATCCGCCAACATAATTTTTTGAGGAGTATTCAACTCTTTTTCAAATTGCGCCGCATTAAGCTGACCCGTGATAATTGCAATGTCAAATACACCGTTTATCGCACGAATCAGCTCGGAGTTAAGCTCTTCGGTACTCTCTACCAACCCCGGGGTCACGATCACTTTTCGTCCCGGATGAAGCGAACACAGCCGTATCCCCTCAAGCATCCCGTCGATATTGCCGTTATAGCCGTCATCGAGGATAATTTTCCCCCCCGCATCGATCCGTTCAAGCCGGTGTTCGACACTTTTGAGTTTTTCGATTGCCCCAACGATCTCTTGGGTTTGCATCCCCATCTCGGATGCAATCAAAATCGCCGCATTCATATTGATGGTCTGAAACCCCCCCAGAACCGACGTATGAAAATGGGTCAATTTCCCCTCCACCGCCAGCTCAAAATCGGTCCCCTCCAGCGTTGCTGCAAGGTTTTGGACATCGTTCCCGAAAAAGGTCACTTTTTCGTGCGGCTCATCCGTCACGGAGGTATGGATAAAGGCCCGTTTCAAACGATCCGAATGGATTATTTCAAGCTTCGTCCGCTGAATCCTCTCCAGCGTTTTGAAATACTCCAGATGCTGAGGCCCCACTTTGCCTACTACGACAATCTGAGGATGCAATAGCTGTGCTATCGCATAGATATCCCCCACTTCACGAGCCCCCGCTTCACAAATATAGACCTGTGTATCGGAAGGGAGCGATTCGTTTACATCACGGATAATCCCCCCCAGCGTATTGACACTGCGCGGCGTCGCATAAACTTTGTATTTTTGGCTTAATACCTGCGCGATAAAGTTTTTCATCGACGTTTTCCCGTAGCTTCCGGTGACACAGATAATCGTCAGATCACGCATAGAACCGATTTTTTTCTTGGCCTCACGCTTATACGCCTGAAATAAAAACTTCTCCATCCCGAGCGATCCCGCATACGCAAAAGCTAACGGAATAAAGAGGCCGTACGTTTCGCTCAACGCTTTGAAGGTGATGATAAAATCCGAAAAGAGGGTCAGCAAAGCGAGAAGGATCAAAAACCGCTTCACCCGCCATGTCAATACCACCTTCTTGTCAAGCTTCCGATGCCATAAAATCAATGCCGGAAGATAGAGCAACCAAAAAATCGGTATAAAAAATTTCCCTGCTACATAATAGGCGATAAAAGGGAGAATAAAATAGGCAATATGCCACCATGTTTTGTGATGACGCATCACAACCCTCTCGATCCGGTAATCGTACCATTGGAGGTTGGTAATCAGATACCACCCCAATCCCATCACGAAAACAATATTGGTGACCAGTGCGGCCAGTTGTCCGTAATCCATTATTTTAATCCCTTAATTAGATTTTTTTCAATCGTATCGCAATAATTCATCTATTCTTTGAAAAAACTTTTGATAGGAAGGCAACCGTTTTAAAGAATCCAAAGAGATTTTTTGTCCTAAAGGAGAATACAAATCGGCAATATCAAGCTTTTGACGCCTTCGAGCTATACCTTGTTGAGATATTCTAATTGCCTCTTTTATAATTTTTTTTGGATCATTATAACTTTCCGGCACTCTATCAATTCCTAACGCATGATCATCCAATCGAGAACTAATTTCATCTTTAAAAACTGATGTATCAGCCAACATCCATGCTTCTGTCATATATACAGGAATCAAGGATAAAAGTTTTATATTTTTTTCACTACTAAAACTTTCACATGCCTCAAACGCAGGTATAATTTTATGTTCTTGAACGTGCACATCATCTCTATCATCTGCATCGCAGTGAACACAAACAAACTCTATCCCCTGCTTATCCGCATCTTTGATCGCCTCTTGAATTTGCGCTACAAAACCATTCCCTCTATCCGCTTTTATCGATATTACTGAATAAATCTCTATCTCTCGTTCACACAATAAGGCAATATCTTCAAACGTTCTACGAATGATGTTTTCCAAAAATCGTACATCCGTCGAACCCTCTACGATGTAACCGATAGTTATAATCTGACTCACTTGTAACTACCCTACATCATTTCATCAGGAAAGTGAGCAGATTGGAGATAATTTCTCATATCTGCCTGTGTAATTTTTTCTTCTACTTCATCGTGAAATAAACTCCCCTGATTATCAGAGACAACCGGAAGAATTTTGGTGACATGAAGTTTTTTCATACCGTCAACATGTTTTGTAATTTTTGTTATCAACCTTGCAAACCATACTGAAATATTTTGATTCTCTTTCAGTTGAAAAACTTCACCTACTAAAACAGGAGAGTGCGTGTTGACCAAAACTTGACGAAGGGGCATATCCATGTCGTCAAAATCAATGCTTAAATCATTGAGTAATTCAACCATCGCTTTCAAACGAAACGGATGGATACCGTTTTCCGGCTCCTCAAAACACAAAAGTCCGCCAAAAGACTCATCATACAGAAAAACACAGAGAGCCAAAAGCCGCAAAGTTCCCTCCGAGAGAACACGGGATGAAAACTCTCTCCCATCGTCATTTTTAACTTTTACAATAAATTGTTTATTTGCACTGTCATCATAGACATCTATATCTACTATCGTCGGTAGAAGATTATTCAAACGTCTTGCAATATCTTTGATCGCGTAAGAGTCTTCACTTTTGATACGATGGAGTGCAGCGGCTAAGTTATCTCCATTATGTGAAATACTATCTTTCGCCATGTAAGGGCTTGGTTTGCGCAATGCGTCAGGACTGAGCTGTAAAAAACGCCATTTGCGCATCTCTTCTTTCGCCGCAAAAACATGAGGAAAATCTACCGAATTAATCCCACTTAAAACGGTTTGCAATACTGCATTTGCAGGTGTTTCTTTCCCACCTGCTTTCCCGTCTTGAGGTAACTTAATCGTTACTGTCCCCTCTCTGTCTTCTGTTAAGATATAAGGTTTACCTCTGCGACCTGTTGAAACTTTTGGTCTCCATATCTCTATCACTTGAGGTTTTATATGTTTTTTTAGCCATACATCATCATCATGTTTGACATTGACTAAAGATTCATATATAACAGCCAGATCAATTATCCCACGCTCATTTATCGTTCGTCTTATCTTTAGTTCATATCGTAATCGCGTATATTTTAGTTCGGATTCACCACCCCAGTTATCACGAACTTTTTTATCCACAAGCATCTCTACGCCAAAATAGATTTCATCAGCAAAATCATTATCAAATTTTGTAAACAGTTCTATCGCTTCACCGCGCTGTTCACTAAATGCTGTTTTTAAATCGGTTTCGGCAAGACGGGTAAGAAGTGATAGTGCATCAAAGAGATTACTTTTACCCGATGCATTCGGTCCTGCAATAATGGTAAATGGAGAAAATTCCATCGAAAAATTCTGAAATGTTTTAAAACCATCTATTTCTATTTTTGTAATCATAGTTTTAATCTTCTTTTAATTTAATCTGATTATACCATTTCTTTAATAACGCTAGTGTTCCAAACGTTTCAAAACCGTTTTCTCAATCTCTTTGGCAACCAATCCCCCCTGTTCCAAAAAGAAATAGTGATCACCGTCATATTCGGCAAGATGGGCATCCGGGATCAGTTCAACGATTTTTTCGGCCGTCCACAGCGGTGTAGCCGTATCCTGACGTCCCCAGCACAACAGGGCTTTTCCTTTGAAAGCTTTGAATTTATCGGTAAAATCTTCATTAACGACCTGTTTAAAGGTCTCATACATCGGTTCGCTCAAGCCCGCCGCATCGGGTGCGACAAAAAACCGGCGCAAACGGGAAAGTCCCGTGAATTTCAGCAGTTTAAAGAGAAAAATTTTGGCACGGATTGTAAACGGTTTGGGGACTAAAATTCCGGCAGAACCGACCAAAACCAGCAGGTCCGGGTTCAGAAGCGTTGCGACTTTCCCCCCGAAAGAGTGCCCCAGAATCACCGATTTGGAGACGCCGATCTGCGGTAAAAACGATTCGATAATCGTTGCATAATCGTCCGTCGTCAACGCCATGTTGCAGGTACTGTTTCCAAATCCGGGCATATCGATGTAAATATGGCGAAACGCACTCAGATGAGATCCGAAAGCGTGCTTCATCAGATTTTTATGGGAACCCCAGCCGTGTAAAAAAACGATATCGTAATGGGCCGACGGGTTTACGATCTCGTAACTGATCGAGAACGTATGGTGTTTGTACTGTACTGTTTTTGCCGCCACCCTTATTTCCCTTTGGCTTGAGAGATAGAGTGGATATAGTTGTAGTGAACCCGAATCTCTTTCTTATCGGGCAACGCACCCAAAAGTTTTTGGATCGACCCTTGAAAATCTTCGAACAGATAATTGGCCATCGAACCCGGTATCGGATTCACTTCATTGAGATACACTTCCCCATCAATCTCAAAAAAGTCGCAACGGATCAATGCACCTTCAAACAACGGCAAATAAATCGCCTGAAAAGCATCCTGAAGCTGAGAAACCAGTTTCGGAGATATCGAAGCTTCTGCCACTTTGGAAGAGCGGGCGAAATCGAGGTATTTTTTCTCAAAATCGAGGAACTCGTTTTTGTGCGGTTCTTCCACAATCGAATAGGTGATCTCCCCTCGGGCGCTGAAACCGGCAAGGTTATACTCTTTTACCCCCGAAATAAAAGGCTCAATCAATACGACATTGTCAAATTCAAATGCCACGTCAAGGGCATAATCGAGTTCGCTTGCCTCCCGCACGATACTGACTCCGATAGAGCTTCCCAGACGCGCAGGCTTGACGATGAAGGGGTAGGGGGTCTGAATCAGGCTATTTTTCCCTTTGTGCAGCACCTCATAGGGTAATGTTTTGATCCCTGCCGATTCGGCAAGCCATTTGGTGTAATGTTTGTCAAAACTGAGCATTGCCGCCTCTTTTCTAGGACCGATAAAAGGGATACCGTAAAAGTCCATCATCGACGCAATCGTACCGTCCTCTCCGTCGCCGCCGTGGATGATATTGAGTACCGGCATATCATGAAGCTTCGAACCGAACATCCCCCGCTGTTCAAACCCCCCTTGGGTCAATAACAGTTTCGGCATTTTTCGGTGCTCGCCGCGCGAAAAGGTCACCGCTTTCATTTTGGCACCATCAATCAAATAAAACCGGTGATCCTGATCGCAAAAAATAAAAGTGAGCTCAAACCGGCTCAGCTTCTCTTTAACCGTAATCGCACTGACGATACTGATCTCATGTTCATAGCTGGCGCCGCCGAATAAAAGTGCTAATTTCATAGTCGTAATTCCCTTTTAGAGTTTTTGTAGTTGTTTCAGCGCCTCTTTGACCAAAGTGGCGGTATCGGTTGCACTGGAAGCGCTTAGCGCTTTGGCAATCTGTTCTCGTTTGAATCCAAGCGATTCGAGTGCCATGGAGGCTTCGGACGCGGCAGAGCTTATCGACCCTCCGGAGTTTAAAAGTACCGCATCAAATCCGGCCAGTTCGACCATGATTCGTGCCGCACTTTTGGGTCCGATCCCCGGTACCCTCTTGAGCGCATTCACATCTTTGGATGAAATAATACCCGCAAACTGCTCCGGCGTAAAGGTGCTACAAATGGCAAGGGCCGCTTTCGGACCGATTCCGTTGATTTTGAGCATCCCTTCAAACAGTATTTTCTCGCTTTTCTGCGAAAATCCGTAAAGCTGTTGGGCATCTTCGCGTATGATATGGGTCGTGTAAAGCTTGCAGCGCTCACCCCCCACTTCGCCATAGGTATGGAGCGAAATAAACACTTCGTAAACGACGCCGCCGACATTCAAATGGACAAATGCCGTCTCTTTTGCCTCAATAAGCCCCTCTAATCCTACAATCATTTGTGCATCACCTTTATCGAGAAATGTCCGTCGGCATCTTCATGGAGTCCCAGAGTGTTTTCTACGCTGTTTTCGATCGGAACGTACAACACGTCGATATTGGGTTCGATCAATTTGAAAATGATCTCGTTATAATTTTTCCAGGTACTGTGGTTGATCACCCGGGCATCAAATATCTCATTTTGCAAGGCAATATGTTTACTGTTTAACAATGCGTAGTAATCCTCTTTTTGTTGATATTCACTCCTCAACGATTCGAGTTTTTGTTTAAACTCCTGAAATTGCCGATACTTTTGGACAAATGCCGCAGGCATCGTCACCCCGTTTGTCTTGTAACGGAGAAGTTTCTGTTTCAGCTCATCCATTGCCGGAGCGTTTTCCAACCATGTCTGCTCATACCCTTCCAGCTCTTTTTTGACCGCGCGAAGGGTCTGCTTGGCCGCTTCGATACTTTTATCCTGACTGGCCAGATTTTCCCTCGACTCGTTCAGGAGCGGATCGATGACAAACTGGTTTTCCCCTCCGCTTAAGTGCATAATCTCAATCGTATGCGAAGCAGTCATTTTGACATGCGAACCCAAAACTTCGATAATAATCTCTTTAGCCCGTATTTTTCCTCCGGTCGCCTGCATTACCGTCACTTTCTCCGCTTCAACGATTCCGTGTTCCAGACGGGTAATGTGGACCTCTTTACCGTATGCCGTCCCTTTATGGATGTTAATCGTCAACTCATCGGCCGTAACGACGGCACTCTGATGCACCTGCCCGTCAATCGTCGCTTTGTGGGCGGTCACTTTAGCATTCGTCCCCACATTCCCCTCAATATGGATCGTGTTTACGGTAACCTCCATCCCCATTCCGATGGCATCTTTAAAGAGATCTTTCTCTTTGACATTGATCGAAACGTCCGCATCCAGCTTCGATTCAATGGAACCGGTCGTCTTAAAACTGATTTCGGTAATGTCCATCTCGACCCGGATATCATAGACACCCCCCTCATACGTCACATAGCCGCTTGTTTTAGCGCGGTATTCGATACTATCCGGGGTCTCTATCACCTTGATATTCTCCCCCACGGTAAACGTCGGTTCATTCCGGACCAACGGCTCTTTGGGAATAATCGCTTCACCGCGACAGTTTCGTCCGGTCTCCCCTTTCTTGGGTTTGACGTACTCAATCAAAAGGTCATTTTCCGAGACACTGTGGAGATATCCCCGATTCGCGTAATCAATCCGCTCCTTTTCATCCCGATGTTTGTTTTTTTCATCGTAATGAAAAATCAACTGATCGTTGATCGTCACGATCGGATCGTACCCCTCCGCGATCAAAAACCGCTCCTGCTCTTCAAAACGGTACTCTCCGGAGACTTTTATCTTTGCAAAAAAAGGGTCGAAATTTTTTTTCATCATCGAATCGAATAAATCAATCAACACATTGGCACGAAGCTTTTTCTTTCGGAGCGTATGAAGAAAATCGCGTTCGAAGGTTTCGTAATAGCGGGCAACGCTTCTTGCTTTGATCGTCAGATAGATTTTACAGAGGGTCGTATTCCCCCCGATCGACATCTCAATCGTCTCAATCAAAGCGTGCTCGGTTATCTCAAAAATTTCAATCTCATAAATCTGTTTGATCTCAAATTTCGGATTGAGAAAAAGGTCTTCCGTAATCCCTTTCACTTCATCGGCGGTGAGTTCGATCCAATCTTCGCTTTGTCCCTCGATCCGCATATGGCTAAAGGTCTGGGTGTTCAAAAGATTAAAATCCAAAGAGTGAACCGAAATTTTATGGCTTGAGGCGACCTGCAACAGCTCTTTGGCAACATTGCCGGTACGGATGACAATCGGTACCATCGGAGCTATCGACGGTTCAACCTCTCCCTCTTTATGAAACAGCCCCATACTTTCCCTTTTTAAACACTGATGTTACGCACTTTACGGGCAAAGCCCGGAAAGTGGCAGGGACTAATGTCCCTACAACCCCCTAAAGCGATGTTACGCACTTTTCGGGCAAAGCCCGGAAAGTGGCAGGGACTAAAGTCCCTACAACCCCCTAAAGCTTCCCGTATCTTTCGGATACGGGAAATTACCAACCCTTTTCTCACTTATTTAGACAAGGTGCGTAAGGTCAGTTAAACAGTGAGCCTATTTTAATCACATCTTCGTTAAAATTGCGTAAAACTTTAATTTCAGGCACTGCAATCACTATGTTCAAATCGATTTTCTCCAACTCGTTCGGCATCCTTATTTCCCGTGTCACGGGACTTGCGCGCGACATTATGATGACATCTGCGCTGGGAGCGAATGTATGGAGTGATGTTTTTTTAATGGCCTTTAAGTTCCCTAATCTTTTTCGCCGGATTTTTGCGGAAGGTTCTTTTACCCAAAGCTTTATCCCTTCCTATATCGCTTCGAGTCAAAAAAGCGTTTTTGCGGTTGCGATTTTTATCCGCTTTATGGCCTTTATCGTCGCTTTGTCTTTTTTGGTGACCCTCTTCCCCGCGTTTTTCACCAAACTACTCGCATGGGATTGGGGCGAAGATCTGATTGCTCAGACGGCCCCCCTTACGGCCATTAATTTCTGGTATCTGGATCTCATTTTCATCGTAACGTTTTTAGGGACCCTGCTGCAGCACAAAGAGCATTTTTTCACAACCGCTTTTTCGACGGTCTGGCTCAATATTGCGATGGTTGCCGCATTGTTTCTATTTAGTCAAAGCGATCCGAAAACCATCGTCTACGCCCTTAGTTTTTCCATTCTGATCGGCGGTTTGCTGCAGGTGGCTACCCATCTCTATTCCATCCGCCGCCAAGGGCTCTTAAAACTTCTCGTCGGCGGATGGAAATACCGAAAAACCAAAAATGTCAAAACCGAAGAGTCTAAATTCTCTTCTCTCTTTTTCCCCTCCCTTTTGGGCAATTCCACCGCCCAGATCGCCTCCTTTATCGATACCTCTCTTGCCTCGTTTTTGGTGGCAGGTTCCGTATCGTATCTCTTTTATGCCAACCGGATTTTTCAACTCCCTTTTGCCATTATCGCCCTTGCCATCACGACCGCTTTGTTCCCCTCCATCGCCAAAGCGATCAAAAACGACAACCATTCCCTCGCCTATAAAAATCTCCACAAATCGTTTTGGCTTCTCAGCGCTCTGCTGGGGCTCTCCGTTTTAGGGGGGGTGCTGTTAGCCGAACCCATCGTCTGGCTGTTGTTTGAGAGAGGAAATTTCACGATTCAAGACACCCGCAACACCGCCGATGTTTTGATGATGTACATGGTGGGGCTGATCCCTTTCGGACTGGCAAAGCTTTTTTCCCTCTACCTTTATTCGATGCACAAACACATGAAAGCGGCGAAAATTGCCGCCCTCTCGCTTGGGATCAATCTCATTTTTTCTCTCTTGCTGATGAAGCCGATGGGTGCCGCCGGTTTAGCCTTGGCGGGAAGCATCGGCGGCGCCGTACAGCTGATTCTCACCGTCAAAGAGGTAGGTTGGAACCTGTTTTTTGATCTTCTGAAAACGAAATTATCCCTCTATTTTGTCGCGGGAATGACCCTGTTCGGCGTGCTGTTTTATTATCTAAACCAATATGTATTACACCTAATTCGCTAAAACAGGAGAGGATATAATGTACCTATACGACAGTGTAAAAAAAACAAAACTCAAATTTGAGCCTTTGATAGAAGGGAAGGTATCGCTTTATGTCTGCGGCCCGACCGTTTACGACGATGCCCATCTGGGGCATGCCAAAAGTGCGTTGGTTTTCGATCTTCTGTGCCGTGTACTCGAAGCCAAAGGGTATGAGGTGACGTACGTACGCAACATCACCGATATCGACGATAAAATCATCAACAAAGCGCGCGATTCAGGGATCAGCACCGTCGAAATCGCCGAACGCTACAGCGAGGCGTATCACCGGGATATGGGGGCGATCGGGGTACGTCCCCCCACCCTGGAACCCAAAGCGACCGAGTCGATCGAACCCATGATCGTGATGATCCAAAACCTGCTGGCCAAAAAACATGCCTATGTGATCTCTAACGGTGACATTTATTTCGATACCGGCAGCGACAAGAGCTATCTGAGCCTCTCAAACCGCCACAGCAACGAAAACATCAGCCGTGTCGACAAAGTCTCCGAGAAACGGCATGACGCCGATTTCGCCCTCTGGAAAGCGGTACACGACGGGAGTGTTTCGTTTGATTCCCCTTTCGGCCCCGGACGTCCCGGATGGCATCTGGAGTGTTCGGCCATGATCGAACACACGTTTGGCGCGAAAAACGGGAAATATGCGATCGACATTCACGGCGGAGGGGCCGATCTGCTCTTTCCCCACCACGAGAACGAAGCGGCCCAAACCCGCTGCGCCACCGGCCATGAGCTGGCCGCTTATTGGATGCACAACGGATTTATCACCGTCGGCGGGGAAAAAATGTCAAAAAGTCTGGGAAACAGCTTTTTTCTCAAAGATGCCCTTCACGTGTATGATGGCGAGGTGCTCCGTTTTTATCTCCTGAGCACCCATTATCGCGGAGATTTTAATTTTAACGAAGAAGATCTGATCGCATCCAAACGGCGTTTGGACCGTCTGTACCGTCTCAAAAAACGGCTCTTCGGATTAAATGCCGACACGATAAAAAGCGAATTTGAAACGGCTTTGCTTGAGACGCTCGGAGATGATCTTAACGTCTCAAAAGCCTACGCCCTGATTGATGAACTCACCACGTCCGCCAATGAAATGCTTGATCTCAATCCAAAAGACAAAGGGTACCGTCAAAAACTTCTCTCTTCGTTACAGGTCATAGAGAATGTATTGGGGTTCGGAGGGCAAAATCCGTTTGAGTATTTTCAATTCGGATTGGACGACGCCAAAAAACAGACCATCAATCAGCTGATCCTCCAGCGAACGGAGGCCAAAAAAATAAAAGATTTTGCCGCTTCCGATGCGATTCGCGATCAGCTCACCGTACTGGGAATTGCAATTATGGATACCCCATCCGGGACATTTTGGGAGATACGAGATTGAAAAATGCGTTTAAACGGTACTGGCCGTACATTCAAAATTTCAGACTTCACTATTTTTGGGTTTTTATTGGGATCATTTTAACCGTATCCGCCACTTCGGCCACCGCCTACATCATGAAACCGATGATCGACGATATGTTTATCCAAAAAAATTCGGCGATGCTGATCGTGATCCCGTTGGGATTGATCGGTATTTATGTCATCAAATCGGTCGGACGCTATATCCAATCGGTCAACACAAACTATATCGGACTCCATATCGTCACTCAGCTGCGCGCCGTGTTACTGGAAAAAATTCTCTATATGGATATGCGCTACATTCACGCCAACCGAAGCGGTGAGATGATCTCCCGCATCACGAACGACAACAGCCGTGTCCAGTACTTTGTCTCCAATATGCTCCCCGAATTTATCCGTGAAACCCTCACCGTCATTGCGCTGGTCGGTTACGTCATCTATCTCAATCCCCAACTCGCGTTTTACGCCTTTGTCGTTTTACCCCTCCTCGTCCTCCCCCTGATCAAAATTACCCGAAGGCTTAAAAGGCTCTCTCACCGTTCACAAGAGAAAAATGCCGATATGGTCAACCGCCTGACCGAAGTGTTCAACAACACCGAAATCATCAAAGTCAATGCCACCGAACGCTATGAGATGGACCGTTTTCAAGAAGAGAACTGGCATCTGTTCAAAATCAACATGAAAGCGGTCTATACGAATGAGCTTGTTTCCCCTCTTTTGGAGATTATCGCCTCGATAGGGCTCGCTACGGTCATCTATATGGGGGGAAAAGAGGTTATCAACGGCCATATGACGCCGGGGGAATTTTTCTCTTTTTTTACCGCCGTAGGGCTCGCATTCCAACCGGCTCGCGGTGTCGGGATCATTTATGCGAAAATGCAGGATGCCCTTGCGGCAAGCGAACGTATTTTTGCCGTTTTGGACCTGACCGATACGATCAAAGACGGCTCTACCGTACTCGACAAACCGATCCGATCGATCCGTTTTGACAATGTCTCCCTCGCGTACGATGAAAAAGAGGCGCTAAACGGGATCAATCTGGAGATTAATGAGCACCAGACCATTGCCCTTGTCGGAGACAGCGGAGGGGGAAAAAGCACCCTTATCAATGCCATCGTCCGCTTTTATGACACCTCAGCGGGGAGAATTCTGATCAATAATATCCCGATTACGGAGCTGACTCAGCACTCTTTGCGCAACCACATCGCAGTGGTTTCACAGCGGGTTTACATTTTTCAAGACACCTTGGCCGCCAATGTCGCTTACGGGCATGAGATTGATGAGGCCCGGGTCATCGATGCGCTTAAACATGCCGATGCCCTCGAATTTGCCCAATCCCTCCGAGAGGGGATCTATACCGTCATGGACGAATTCGGTGCCAATCTCTCCGGCGGCCAGAGACAACGGATCGCCATTGCCCGGGCCATTTACAAAAAAGCGTCGGTTCTGATTCTCGACGAAGCAACCAGTGCCCTCGATAACGAAAGCGAACGGCGGATACAAAACGCACTCAAAGCGTATACCAAAGACAAAATTACGATTTTAATCGCCCATCGCCTCAGCACCGTCGAACATGCCGATACCATTCTGGTTTTCAAGCAGGGGCGTATCGTCTCACGCGGAACGCATCACGAATTGTTGGAACACTCGGCCGAATATCAGCGTCTGAGCCGAACCCTCGGCGTCATAGCTGATGTTACCCACTTTTCGGGCGAAGCCCGTAAAGTGGCAGGGACTAAAGTCCCTACAACCCCCTGAAGCTACCCGCATCTTTCGGATGCGTGAGATTCATTTCCCTTTACGTACTTGCTAAAGCAAGGTGCGTAAGGTCAGCTTATAAAAAAATTTTGTATAAAAATCATAAAGGTCTATTATGGGTTTACCGCTCCATTCGCGTCTCCGGCAAAAAATTAAAAACGCTCTAAACAGTGTTTTGACCACGCTTATCCCCGTTCACACGACCCACGAAAAAATTCCGGTCGATGAAATCCATCGGATTCTCGTTATACGGGTCAATTACCGTATCGGAAATATCCTTTTTACAACCCCGCTGCTCCGCGCTCTGGAGCAACGTTTTCCGGATGCGAAGATGGATATCCTCATCGGCGCCGCCTACCCCGCACCGCTGTTAAAAGGGTTCAGCACCGTCGACAATGTTTTTGACTTTCCCCGAAAATTGCTCAAAGAACCCCTCTCCCTCCTGAGCTATATCCGCCATCTGCGTTCAACCCGCTACGATCTCGTCATTAATCTGAATATAGGATCTGCCAGCGATCGCGGAGCCGCTTTTCTGGCACGGGGAACCTACAAACTCGGATTTGACGCCCCCGGTAACTGGTCCCCCTCCACCCACACCGTCACCCTCCCCTCCGGGCAGATCCATGAAGCGCTCAAACCCCTCTATTTGATGGAAGCATTCGGTAACCGCCCCGATGATTACCCCCAGAAAATGGACATCGCATTGAGCCCATTCGAGCGTTCCGAAGGGCTCAAAGAGCTGCAAAAACGTCTTGCCGACCAAGGCTGCCTCCGAAAAGAGGGGGGTAAAATCATCGGCATGTTCCGTGATGCCCGATTTGAAAAAAAGATCGATAACGGATGGTGGAGTGCTTGGTACGCACAGATGAGACAGCTCCATCCCGAAGCACTCTTTATCGATATCCTCTCCCCCGATGTTAAAGAGAAACTGGACGCCTCTCTCTGTTTTATTTTGGAATCCAATCTCAGACGTTTAGGGGCCATGCTCTCTCAAATGGACATGTTTGTGTGCGGCGATACGGGACCGATGCATTTGGCCAGCGCGTCGATGGTTCCGACCGTCGCCTTGTTCAAAGCAAGTACCCCGACACTCTACGGAACCCTCGGAGAATACGACCGCTCCGTTACGATAGCCGATCATACACCGCAAGAGATCGCATCCCTTGTATCCGAACATTTGCGTTCGCTCCCTGAGAAAAATCGGTAATTTTCCCCTTTTTTCTCCACGCTTCGCGGTATACGTTAACAAAGTATTCAACCTTTTTTGAGTATAATCGCACCAATATTTTGCATACGAGGCGGGGTCTAATGATCGATTACGAATCTCTCAAACCATGGTTGTTTAAACTACAGCCGGAAAGTGCTCACACTCTTGCAGCTGCCGTTTTACGAAGTGCCGGTTATTGTACTCCCCTCTTTAACAGTTGGATTGCCAAAAATTTTGTCACCCATCCCTCCCTTTCTCAGGAGCTTTTCGGACGAACATTTCTCAACCCCGTCGGACTTGGGGCGGGATTCGATAAAAATGCCACGATGTTCCACGGTGTATTGGCGATGGGCTTCGGTTTTACCGAAATCGGCACCCTTACCCCAAAACCTCAGGAAGGCAATCCCCGCCCCCGCCTCTGGCGCCATATCGAAGAGGAATCACTCCAGAATGCGATGGGATTCAATAATGACGGATTGTTCCGTATCTCCCACCGTCTTAAAAATATCTACCCCTTCAGCACCCCGATCGGAGTCAATATCGGAAAAAACAAAATCACCCCCGATGCAAATGCCATCAAGGACTACACGACCCTGATCAAAGCGCTTCACAACTATGCCGACTACATGGTCATCAACATCTCCTCTCCGAACACTCCGGGATTGCGCGATCTGCAAAATGAGGCGTTTATTTCACAACTTTTCGGTGAAGCCAAAGCCCTTACCACAAAACCGATCCTCCTTAAAATTGCCCCCGATATGTCGGAAGATCAGGCCGTCAGCCTCTGTGCCCATGCGGTGGAGAGCGGAGCCGACGGGATTATCGCAACCAATACGACGATCGATTATTCACTGGTTTCCGAACCCGAAGAGATCGGCGGTCTGAGCGGCGAAGTACTGCGCGAACGGAGCTTTTACATCTTTGATGCGATTGCCAGAGAATTGTTCGGCAAAACCACTCTGATCAGTGTCGGCGGCATCTCCACCCCCGAAGAGGCGTACCGACGTATCCGTGCCGGGGCCTCTCTCGTCCAGCTCTACAGCGCCCTTGTTTTCAAAGGGCCCGAAGTGATCGAAGAGATCAACAGCGGTCTCATCGATTTGATCGCACAAGACGGGTTTAGCTCGATCACCCAAGCCATCGGCGCTGACCGTTAAATGAAACTTTTAATACCGATATTTTTTACGTTAGGAACCCTTATGGCCTCATCTTTGCCTCATTACGAAACAACAACCCTCGATAACGGGTTACAGGTCGTCGCTATTCCGATGGGTAGCGGTTCCAAAGTTATCTCAACCGATATTTTTTATAAAGTGGGAAGCCGAAACGAAGTAATGGGAAAAAGCGGTATCGCCCATATGCTCGAACACATGAATTTCAAATCGACCAAAAATCTCAAAGCCGGTGCATTTGACGAAGAGGTCAAGAGCATCGGCGGGTTGAATAACGCCTCCACCGGTTTTGACTTTACCCATTATTACATCAAATCGAGTAATGAAAATCTCCCGAAATCTCTCTCGCTGTTTGCCGAATTGATGGAGCACCTCAATCTCAAAGACGACGAATTTCAGCCCGAACGGAACGTCGTCGCCGAAGAGCGCCGCTGGAGAACCGACAACAACCCGATGGGATATCTCTATTTTCGTCTCTTTAACAGCGCCTATATCTACCACCCCTACCACTGGACGCCGATCGGGTTTATGAACGATATTCAAACCTGGAGCCTCGAAGATATCCAAAAATTCCACCAAACCTACTATCAGCCCAAAAATGCGATTTTGGTCGTAACGGGTGATATTAACCCCAAAACGGTTTTCGACGAAGCACAAAAACACTTCGGGGCTATCCAAAACACCCTCGATATCCCGACCGTCAAAACCGTTGAACCCGAACAAGACGGTGCCCGCCGTGTCATGGTCAACAAAGAGAGTGAAGTGGAGATGTTGGCGATCAGCTTTCCGATCCCCAATTTTCAACATCCCGACCAACCCAAACTCTCCGGGATGAGCGAGATGCTCAGTTCCGGCAAAAGTTCGAAACTCAACCGTATTCTCGTTGATGAAAAACGGCTTGTCAACCAGATCTTTGCCTACAATATGGAAAATATCGATTCGGGCGTTTTCCTCTTTTTGGCCGTCTGCAACAACGGAGTTAAAGCCGAGAGCGTCGAAGAGGAGATTTGGAACGTTATCCGTTCTCTCCAAAAGAAACCGGCCAAACAAGCTGAAATCGATAAAATCAAAATCAACACCAAAGCCGATTTTATCTACTCCTTAGAGAGTTCCACTTCGGTCGCCGATCTTTTCGGAAGCTATCTGGCTCGCGGCGACATTAAACCGCTTGAAAACTATGAAGAGGCCATCAATGCCCTAACCGCAGAGGATATCCAACAAGTTGCCCGACACTACCTTGATCCTCATAAATCAACCACCCTTATTTTGAGAAAAGGCAAAAAATGAACATTGTCACCGGTTCAACCACAGCATTAATAACGCCATTCAAAAATGGCAAATTGGATGAGCAAAAATATGCCGATCTGATCAAACGACAAATCAGGCACGGGATCGATGCGCTCTGCCCCGTCGGTACGACCGGGGAGAGTGCAACGCTGACCTACGACGAAGACCGCCGCTGCATAGAGATCGCCGTTGAAGTGTGCCGAAACACGGGGACGAAAGTTTTGGCCGGTGCCGGAAGCAATTCCACCGCAGAAGCGATCGAAGCGGCCAAAACGGCACAAAAATGCGGTGTCGATGCGATCTTTTCCGTTGCCCCTTATTACAACAAGCCCTCCCAAGAGGGGCTTTATCAACACTACAAAGCGATTGCCGAATCGGTCAGCGATCTGCCCTTTATGCTCTACAATGTCCCCGGACGAACCGTCGTTGACATCAGCGCCGATACCGTTATTCGCCTCTTTGACGACGTCAAAAACATCTACGGTATCAAAGAGGCGACGGGGAGCATCGAACGGACCATCGAACTCCTCTCACGCCGTCCCGAACTGAAAGTCTTTTCCGGAGACGATGCGATCGATTATCCCATACTGGCAAACGGCGGAGCGGGGATCACGTCGGTAACCTCCAACCTTTTGCCCGATCTAAAGAGCCAATTGGTTACCAAAGCGTTGTCCGGTGACTTTATGGGAGCCAAAGCGATCAATGATCTCCTCTTCCCGATCAACAAAGCGCTCTTTATTGAATCCAATCCGGTGATGATCAAGGCGGCCATGTACATCGCCGGTCTCATCGATACGCTGGAGTATCGTCTCCCTCTCGTTGCGCCGAGCAGCGAAAATATGAAACGACTCGAAGCCGTTATGCAAAACTACACGATTAAAGGATTATGATTGATGAAAGGTAAAACACTTGTTATCACCGGAGCTACCAAAGGGATCGGACAGGCGATTGCGGAACGATTTGCGCAAGCAGGGGTCAATATCGCCTTTACGTACAATTCCAATGCCGAAACGGCTAAAATTTTAGCGCAGGAGTGGGAGAGCAAATACGGCGTCAAAGCCCGTGCCTATCCCCTCAATATTTTAGAGCCGGATGAATTCAAACCCCTTTTTGAAGCCATTGATGCCGATTTCGACCGCATCGACTTTTTCGTCAGCAACGCGATGATCTACGGCCGCCCGGTCGTCGGCGGATACGGTAAATTCATGCGTCTCAAACCGCGCGGATTGAACAACATCTACACCGCCACCGTCAACGCGTTCGTCGTCGGAACCCAAGAAGCGGCAAAACGGATGGAAAAAACAGGCGGCGGTGCCGTCGTCACCATGTCCAGTACCGGAAACCTGATCTACATCGAAAACTACGCGGGTCACGGTACCAACAAAGCGGCCGTCGAGGCGATGGCACGCTACGCGGCGGTCGAACTCGGCGAAATGAATATTCGCGTCAATGCCGTCTCCGGAGGCCCGATCGATACCGACGCCCTCAAAGCGTTTACCAACTACGAAGAGGTCAAAGCCGAAACCATCAAACGCTCAGCCCTCAACCGCATGGGAAGCCCGAACGACATCGCGGGTGCCGTTTATTTCCTCTGTACCGAAGAGGCGGGCTGGATCACGGGTCAAACGATCATCGTTGACGGCGGGACCACCTTTCGTTAATCCCCGCTCTTCTCTCCGTCATTCCGTACTCGATACGGAATCCATCCCCTTTCCATCCTTTCCAAGTAATAGATCACTAAAACAAATCACACAAACCAATATTTATACATTATGCTATAATTTTTTTCAAATAGATTTGTCAAAAGGATTTGTATGATTGAAGCAACATTAGCAGAGATACGAAAACCGGAAACGCTTTACGCTTATCAAGATGAAATCGTTCATATCATTGACGGTCGAAAAAAAGTAGAGGTAGGCTATTTTGTCCCGAAATCGATGGCAAAAGAGTTTGCCGTATTTATCGACACCGTTGAAAAGGCAAAAAAACGCTCTTTGCTGGAACGTATCGCAAAAGCACAGGCAAAAGACCCTATCGAGGAGGGGAGTATAGCGGATGGAATACTCTAAAAACGATATTTGTCTCATCGATTTTAACCCCGCAAAAGGGGGAGAAATAGGCAAATTGCGTCCGGCGATCATTATAAGCGGGGATGAAGATAACCGTATTCTTTCTACCGTTATCGTGATACCGCTTTCGACAACGATCGAAGCGGATGCGTTGCCTTACCGTTTAACGCTCCCCATACGGGAAAAATTGGATAAAGTTTCTGATGCATGTATCAATGAAATACGCGCACTCTCAAAAATACGGATCAAAGAAAAAATAGCGTCCATTACACTAGAAGAGGAACAGATTATTCGAAAATCACTTTGTCAGCTGATCGGTTAGTTTATTTCTATCCATTACAAATAAAGTATAAAATGCAGAACAAAAAGCTGCTTTTTTAACTGACGCTGAAATATGGGGAAAGTAATTTCCTCGCCATCATTTTTGGCTATAATCACGCAAATCAAACAATTCTCGATACGCAAAAGGGTTTTTTTGTTCAATATCCCCAATATCCTCGCTTTTACCCGCCTCCTCATCGCTCCGGTGATGTTCTGGATCATCCTCAACCCTCAAGTGTTCACCGACAACGGCTGGCACATTACATGGAGTTACTACACCGCCTCATTGCTGTTTGTTATCGCTTCGGTAACCGATTTCTTCGACGGCTACGTCGCCCGCGAACTCGATCAGATCACGATCATAGGGCAGATTCTCGATCCCCTCGCCGACAAGATGCTCACCCTCGCTGCTTTTTTGGGGTTGATGATGACAGGTGCCGCATCAGCATGGGCCATTTATATCATTATCGTCCGAGAGCTCTTTATTACCGGTCTGCGTACCCTCTCCCTCTCCGAGGGGATCGATGTCAGCGCCTCTTTTGCCGGTAAAGTCAAAACGGTCGCACAAATGATTGCCATCGGGTTTTTACTGATGCACTGGAACGGCGGTGAACCTTTACTCTGGATTGCCGTAGCGTTAACCCTCTACTCCGGCGGAGAGTACCTCGTCGGTTTTGCCAAAGCCTACCGTTCTAAGGATCATGCATGAGTTGGATTATTTCTCTGGGTGTCTTGTCGGCACTCATCTTTTTTCATGAACTCGGCCACTACAGCGCCGCCCGTTTTTTCGGGGTCTACGTCGAAGTGTTCAGCATCGGCTTCGGAAAAAAACTCGCCTCCTTTAGCTGGCTGGGGACCCGCTGGCAAATCTCCGCCATCCCGCTGGGGGGATACGTCAAGATGAAAGGTCAAGACGATCTTGATCCTTCTCTCCTCAGCTTTGATTCCGACAGTTACAATACCAAAAAACCGTGGCAGCGGATTATCATCCTCCTTGCAGGGCCTCTGGCCAATTTTCTCCTTGCGTGGTTTTTATTTCTTGCGATTGCTGCGGGGGGTCCTAAAACCCTTTCACCGATCATCGGAAACATCGTCAAAGATTCCCCGGCTGCCGAAGCGGGGCTTCAAAAAGGGGACAGAGTCCTCATGATCGGGGGGACCAAGATTGCTACTTGGGATGAACTCTCCGATTTGATTAAAACCTCGGAGGGGGTGCTAAGTATTCAGGTCGAACGTTCCGGAATGGTTCACCAACTCCTCCTCACCCCTCGGATAACCGACTCCCGGAATATTTTTAAAGAGACGATCCGGCAGCGGATGGTAGGGATCGCCCCATCGGGAGAGAGCCATACCCTGCACCTTAACCCCGTAGAGACTCTGGTTTACGCAAGCAAAGAGACCTATAACGCATCGTTCATGATCTTCCAAAGTCTCGAAAAACTCCTCACCGGTGTCGTCCCCGCCAAAGAGCTCGGAGGGGTAGTCAGTATCGTTCAAATTACTGCAGACGCAACCGCATACGGATGGATGAGCCTTTTTTTCTTCTCTGCCTTTATCTCGGTCAATCTCGGGGTACTGAATCTTCTCCCCATCCCCGCTCTGGACGGGGGGCATATCCTCTTCAATCTCTATGAGATGATCCGCCGCAAAGCTCCAAGCGAGGCCCTGATTACCCAGCTGACCATCGGCGGATGGATTATTTTGCTCGGACTCATGACCCTTGGGCTCTATAACGACATTACAAGGCTGATGCAATGACTACACTCGAATACAAACGTCACTTCGACCGCATTATCGAACGGATCGAAAAAGCCCGTCTCCGTCTCAATGACCACCACATCGTCAAGATTGTCGCTGCAAGCAAATACGTGGATGCCGATGCAATACGTTCTCTCTACGGTATCGGCCAACGCGCCTTTGGCGAAAATAAGGTCCAAGATCTTAAAACCAAAGCCGATATACTCGATGAGTTCCCTTTGGAATGGCATTTCATCGGGACTCTCCAAAAAAACAAGATCAACGCCCTCTTAGCCATTCGTCCCCACTTGATTCACTCCCTCGATTCAATCGAACTTGCGCACGCCCTTCAGGAGAGACTGGTTCGGGAGAATCAGACGTTACGAGCACTGGTTCAGGTGAACTCCGCGTACGAAGAGAGCAAATCGGGATTTTTCCCCGAAGAATTTTTAGAGCGCTATGCCCAAATCGCTTCGGAATGCCCCAATATCCGTCTCCAGGGAATTATGAGTATCGGTGCCCATACGGACGATCAAAAAATTGTCCGGAAAAGTTTTGAAACAACCCGCGCTCTTTTTGATGACCTGCCGGAAGCCGCCATCTGTTCGATGGGGATGAGCAGTGATTTTGAACTTGCCGTCGAATGCGGCTCAACACTGGTCCGTTTGGGATCAATTTTATTTCCAAAATCTTAACCATCCCTTTTATCGTCACACTAAACCTTCAAACCTATGTTATAATATAAAACAGACGTTTATTATAAAAAGGTGATAAGTGAAGCAAATAAAAAGACGTGCAACGCTTTTCTCGATGGGGTTGGTTACCCTTCTCATAGCTATTTTTATTATCACAATAAGTGATGATAAAAAAAATGTTTTAGACGAGAAGACCGCTGCCCATCGTGCCCTTTTAAAAAGCTCCTTTGAACTTGCCATGCTCGACACCCAAAAAGGGCTCAGCTCGTTTGCGTGTAAACTTGCAGCCAATCGTGCGATTGTCGATGCTTTTGAAACCGGAAACCGGGATGAGCTCTACCGTTTGTCCATCCCCTATTTTCTAGAAGCCAAAGAGCGTAACGAAGTGGATCTGACCGGATTTATCCGTGCGGACGGAACCCATTTTTTACGGATGCAGGACCCTCATAAATTTGGGGATAACATCACCAAAAAACGTCCGATGCTGGCCCATGCTATCGCAATGCGAAAGCCGATCACTTCCCTCGATGTCACCCTATACGATGTTGCGCTGGTGACGATCATTCCCATTTTCAAAGACAATACGTTTATCGGAATCATCCAGACATCGGCCAGTCTCAATCGGGTCCAAGAACGGCTTAATCTTCACTCGGGGATCAAAAGTGCCATCGCGTTTGATACTCAAAAACTCCGTGCCCTCCTCCCCAAAGCGATCAAAAAAAGTTATCACGGCTACTCTCTGATCTCCTCAAACGACCCGTTATTTGAAAATTTACCCTCCTCTTTTTCGTTTTCCCATAGCAAACGATACAAGATTAACCACCGCCATTACATTATCGCCTCACGCCCGCTGATCAATTTCAATAACGAAACGGTTGCCATGATGACCTGTGCGTTTGACATTACCGATGATGTCCTCGATTATGAGGAGCAGATTCGTAATCTCCTCATCGTCAGCGTAATCTTGCTCGCCTTTATCGGGATCATTCTCCATTACGGATTCCAGATTTTAATCCGTCGTATCAACCGTGACGCCGTGATCGCACGTGAGCTCAATCTCAAACTTGAACACCAGCTCCACAGTGATTATTTGACCGATCTGCCGAATCGTTCTGCTCTGATTCGCGATATGGAACACAACCGTTTTTATGCCCTTATCCTTTTAAATATCGATAATTTCAAAGAGATCAACGATTTTTACGGCCATGCGATGGGGGATCAGATTCTTCTGGCACTGGGTCATTCGATTCAGGAGGTGACCTGCCATTTTCCGATGAATCTCTATAAAATGCCCTCCGATGAGTATGCCATTGCCCTCACCGAACCGATGTCCTCATCCGAACTAGACGCCACCCGTCTCTCCATCATCCATCACTTGCAGGCCAAACATTACGATCTTGACGGTGCCAATATCTACATCACCCTTACGGTGGGGATGGCGATCCTCTACGATCCGTCCAGTACCTCGACCAATTTACTGGTCAATGCCGATATTGCACTCAAAGCGGCCAAAAAACGGCACCTTAGCTATATGCTCTACGATGAGATCATGCAAATTAAAAAAGAGTACGAAAATAATATCTTGTGGAGTAAAAAGGTCAAAAAAGCGATCGAAGAGAACCTTTTTGCTCTCCACTTTCAACCGATTGTGGATTACACCGGAGCAGTCATCGAATACGAAACGCTGATTCGGATGATCGGAGAGGAAGGGGAAATCGTTTCACCGGCCCTCTTTCTCCCCGCAGCGCGTCAATCGCGACTCTATTCGCACATCTCCCGTTTTGTCATCGATTCCATTTTTAACATACTCGAATCGACCCCGCATACCTACTCCATCAATCTCTCGGTCGATGATATTTTAGACTCCTCTACCCGTCAGTTTTTGATGCATAAGTTAAGCCAATCCCCCCATTCAAGCCGATTGATTTTTGAGCTGCTGGAGAGTGAAGGGATTGAAAATTATTCGGAAGTCTCTGCCTTTATTGCACAGGTAAAACAGTACGGATGCACCATTGCCATCGATGATTTCGGTACGGGATACTCCAATTTCGCCCATATTATGAAGCTTGATGTCGACATTCTCAAAATCGACGGCTCCTTGATCCGCAATCTCGATACCGACACCAATGCCCAAAGCCTCGTCGGTGCGATCTCCGATTTTTCCAAACGGCTGGGACTAAAAACCGTTGCCGAATTCGTCCACTCCGAAGGTGTTTATACCAAATGCAAAGAGCTCGATATTGACTACGTGCAAGGGTATTACATCAGCGAACCCAAACCGCTCTTCTAGCGGGCAAGGGTAATACAAAACCCTTTGCGTTCCCCTTCGCACACGGTGATCTCCCCTCCGTGTGCCTGAGCAATGTTTTTCGCCAGAACCAGACCCAATCCGTTTCCCCGTTCTTTTGTACTTTTAAACGCCTCAAACAGCCATTTTTTATTCTCGATCGCGATCCCGCTGTCGTAGATCTCAAAAATATGATAACGTTCATCGCAACGGTACGTGAGCTCGATCACCCCATCCTCATTCTCATCCAGCTCAATAGCATCCACCGCATTGAAAATAAAATTGCTGAACAGCATCACCAGCAGATCCAGATCCCCGACCAGATCAAAATCATCATCCGGAAAACAAAAATCGATTTTTTTTCCGTAGCTGTAATAGCCGATCGCCGATTCGAGTGCTTCGCGAATCTGCCACCAGCGCAATGACCCTTTTTGAGCACTGACCCCTTTGGAGAACATCAACGTCGCCTTGATGATCCGCTCAATCCGATACAACGATTTTTGGATCTCGGTGACGATGGGCTTGTTCTCCTCCTTGACCCGCTTCATCAAGGTTGATGCCAGCAAAGCGATCGACCCGATCGGATTGCGAATTTCATGGGAAAGATGGGCCGCCATCTGCCCCATCGTCGCCAGGTTTTCTTTGCGCTTTTGGTCCGTTATATCGGTGGCACTGAGGAGATGCTTTTCATTATGAAGAGCTGACTTGATCAAAAAGGAGCGCTCTTCAAAGGCCACCTCATAATCTTGTTCATCCCATCGGAGGGTTTCGAACAGTTTATCCAACCCTTTGGCCTGGGAGTTTTGCAAAAAGATCGAACCGTCCGGTTCGACAATCCAGATTGCATTGGGTAAAAACTCGATCACCTGCTCGATCGTCGATTGTAGATGGGCATACGATTGGCGAAGAGCGACGTACTCCTCCTCAACTTTGTAGGTTTGATCGATCAGGGCCTTAAGCTCTTCGGCAGAGATCATCTCTGACATCAGTATTCCCCGATCTGTACGAGGATCCTGAAGAGGCCATAAGCGTCTTCCGTCCCCGAAAGCTCACGGATCGAGTGCATTGCCAGCGTCGGGACCCCGACATCGATCGTCTCGACTCCCAGACGAGTTGACGTGATGGGACCGATCGTAGAGCCGCACCCCATATCGCTTCGGGTGACAAACGTCTGTGTCGGGGTGTTGATCGCTTCGGCGCACTGAACGAAACGTCCCATTGTCCGTGCACTGGTGGCGTAGCGCTGATTGGCGTTGATCTTGACCGCGACTCCGCGATTGAGTAGCGGTGCATGCTCACTCTCATGTTTGGCGGGGAAATTCGGGTGGAGTGCATGGGCGTTGTCGCACGATACCATCAACGATCTACGCATCAGTAATGAAAAATCGTCCCCCGCAATGCGGCGAAGCACCTCTTCAAGAAACGTCCCCCCTGCCCCAACATGCGAATCGCTCCCCACCTCTTCGTGATCCATGCACGAGATCATCATCGGCGTTTGTGACTCCATAACCGCACGCAGGGCCACGAAACAGCTCAAAAGGTTATCCAAACGCGCCGACGTGATAAACTCTTCCTTAACCCCTAAAAATGAGCTTTTTTGGACATCATAAAAGCTGAGCTCATGGGCGAGAAGTTTCCCGCCGCGAATCCCCGCTTCCTCCAGTATCCACGATTCAAAATCAAACGCCTCCCCGCACCCGATCAACGGGACGATATCGGTCTGTGCATTGATGGAACGCGACGAGTTGGCATCCCGGTCAAGATGAATCGCGAGTGAGGAGACGACACCGATGGGACGCTTGAAATCGATCAATTTCTCCCGACGCTCCCCCGCACCGTTCAGATAGACGATTCGCCCCGCGAGGCTGAGATCACGGTCAAACCACGGATTCAATAATACCCCGCCGTACGGCTCCACCCCCAACCGGATCGTCCCGGCACTCTGGGTCACCGGATTGGGCTTCAAACGCAGATGGGGAGAATCGGTATGAGCCCCGATAATCGTGTACCCTTTTTCGGCTGAGGGAGGATAGGTAAACGCGATCAAGGAGGAATCGTTACGGGTAACGTAGTATCCGCCTCCATCTTGCAGCTCCCATTTTTCATACTCATCGAGTTTTTTAAACCCTTTTGCCTCCAGCGATTTTTCCATCATAGCGACCGCATGAAACGGAGTCGGAGACGCATCGATAAAATTCATCAGTTCTTCGTTAAATTCGCGCATTATTATTGTCCTGTTATAGTATAAATCATTCGCCGTAATGGCTCCACATCCGTAAAATTCTTACTGTCTTGGTCTCTTCGATCACCTGATACACTAAACGGTGCTTGATATTGATACGGCGCGAATAGGCTCCACTGAGATTACCGACAAGTTTTTCGTAGCTGGGAGGAGTTTGAAACGGATTGCATTTGATGATCTCGATCAGCTCTTTCGCTTTGTCGGCCAATCCTGCGGCAGAGAGGTTTTTCGCATCTTTTTGCGCCTCTTTGCTGTAGAGTATTTTGTAGCTTACCATTCGACCGATTCGCTAAATTCACTGTCGGTAGCATTCAAAGCCGCTTGTATCGATTCGGCCATATGAGGGATAGCATTGAGATACAGCGTCTCTTCGATCGCTTTCCAGTCCTCTTGGGAGAGCATAACGGCATTGTGACGCTTACCTGTGATAATGATCGGTTCGTGGCTGTGTGCCGTCTCATCGATGAGATTGTAAATGTCCGATCGAGCTTGACTGGCTGTGATAACTTTGGTCATAGATGCTCCTTAGTAACAAATCGTACCTAAAAGCGTACGCTTTGTCAAATCACATCCACATCTGCCAAAGCACTCAACTCTTCAATCACCTTGTTATCGACCCGAATCGCCGAATCGATGACGACATCGGCCAGTTTCGAGACGATGACGAGTTTGATCTCACGGCGTCCCGGGTGGCGGCGGACGAGGGTATAGAGCTTTTCAAGAGATTCGAGGTTGTCACTGAGGCGGATGCGTAACTGCAACGCTTCCTGCGGCGGGAGGTTTTCGACGATTTTGGTCTCCACCTTTTTCGCCTCTTTTTTCGCCTCGTTCAGGGTCATAATTTTCGTGACGCTGATGCGGGTGAACATCTCGGTGTGGGTTACCTTGACCTTGAAC
Organism: Sulfuricurvum sp.; assembly: GCF_023229695.1. Classification (GTDB taxonomy): domain Bacteria; phylum Campylobacterota; class Campylobacteria; order Campylobacterales; family Sulfurimonadaceae; genus Sulfuricurvum. Next base: position 132,627 of record NZ_JALNYS010000005.1, on the reverse strand, counting down.
GCGATCGGTTCGTCCAGATCCATCGCTTCGAGCTGATCAACCCTGTCGCTGAAGAGCATCACCTCGATATTGCCGTGGAAGTCCATCAGGCTGACCAAACCGAACATTGACCCTTTTTTCGACATCTTTTTCGTGATCGTTTCGACTTTTCCGATGAAAATGGCGCTGGAGCCGTCGGCGATGTTTTCGACCTCGCTGGAGAGGGTATAGTTAATCGCGTCGATTTGATCGCGGAAGTTGTCAAGGGGGTGACCGGAGACGTAGAATCCGAGGGTCTCTTTTTCAAAATCGAGGAGTGCTTTAAGGTCATACTCGTCGTAATTTTTGAGGTTCAATTCGACCGTCGTCACCTCTGCATCATCCCCGAAGAGGCTGAATTGGGACTCTTTTTTGAGTGATGACCCTTTTTTTGCCGTCTCCACCATGATCTCAACCTGCTCGATCAACGCACGGCGTGAGTATCCGAAGCCGTCCAATCCTCCGGCTTTGATGATGCACTCGATCACCCTCTTGTTCACTTTTTGGGGTTCGATGCGGTTGATGAAGTCTTGAATGTCTTTGAACTCCCCCTCAGAACGCGCTTCGAGGATCGATTCGACCGCCGCTTCGCCGACCCCTTTGATCGCCCCTAAACCGAAGAGAATCTGATCTTGATCGTCTTTGTTGATCGCGGAGAATTCAAGTTGGGAGTGGTTGATATCGGGGGCGCCGAGGAAGATTTTCATCCGTTTGGCTTCGTCGATGTATTTGACCACTTTGTCGGTGTTGTCTTTTTCCGACGTCAGCAATGCTGCCATAAACTCCTGCGGATAGTACGTCTTGAGCCATGCCGTCTGAAAGGTGACCATTGCGTAGGCCGCCGAGTGGGATTTGTTAAACCCGTATCCGGCGAATTTTTCGATCAGATCGAAGAGTTCGGAGGCTTTTTTGTAATCCAGACCCTGATTTTGCGCCCCTTCACTGAACTCCTTGTTGTACTTTTGCATCTCTTCGATTTTCTTTTTCCCCATCGCACGGCGAACGATGTCTGCACCGCCGAGACTCATCCCACCGACCGTTTGGACGATCTGCATGACCTGCTCTTGGTACACGATGACCCCGTAGGTCGGTTTGAGGATCGGCTCCATCGAGGCAAAGGTGTACTCAATCACTTCACGACCGTGCTTACGCTCGATAAAACTATCCAGCATCCCCGATTCCATCGGTCCCGGACGATAGAGAGCGAGTACCGCAATCAAGTCCTCGAAATTACTCGGTTTAAGCCGTTTGTTCAAATCCTGCATCCCCGAACTCTCGATCTGGAACATCCCGATCGTATCGCCGCTTTGGATAATCCGGTACACTTCGGGATCGTTCTCATCGATGGCGTGCCAATCCACCTCTTTATCGTAACGCTTTTTGATCAGTTTGATCGCGCTGTCGATGACGTCGAGGGTTTTGAGTCCGAGGAAGTCGAATTTGATCAGGTCGATATCTTCAAGGTAGTTGAGCGAATACTGGGTGACAAACGTCTCCTCCCCCGAGGGTTTGTAAATAGGGGTCTTTTTCCACAGCGGTTCATTACTGATGACGACCCCCGCCGCGTGCATCCCGGCATTGCGCTTGAGCCCTTCGAGTTTTTTGGAAAATTCCCATACCCGTGCGATCTGTGCATCACTTTCAACAAGTTCCTGTATCTTCGGCTCTTTTTGGAACGCTCCGGGTTTGAACTCTCCCCCTTTGGTCTTGCCGTTGAGGGTGATCCCCAATTCGTCCGGGATCAGTTTGGCCATCATGTCGGCTTGGGAGAGGGGCATATCCAAAACACGGGCGACGTCACGGATCACCCCTTTGGCCAGCAATGAACCGAAGGTGATGATCTGCGCCACCTGCTCACGCCCGTATTTACGGACGACATAATCGATAATCTCGCCGCGCCGCGCCTGCATAAAGTCCATATCGATATCGGGCATCGATACCCGCTCCGGATTGAGAAAACGCTCAAACAGCAGGTCGTATTTCATCGGATCGATATCGGTAATCTCTAAAGAGTAGGCGACGAGGCTCCCCGCTGCCGAACCCCGTCCGGGCCCTACGGCAATCCCCATCCGTTTCGCCTCGCGAACGAAATCCCAAACGATCAGCATGTAGCCGGGAAATTTCATCTGATTGATGACATCCATCTCAAATTCAAGACGGTCGCGATACTCCTGATGACGCTCGCTCGGGACATGAATAAGCCGCTCCTCCAAACCGATCCGGCAGCGGTGGATAAAGTATTCGTCGTCGTTATCGATTTCCAGCCCCTCTTCGCGGGCATACTCTTCGGTAAATTTAAAATTCGGCGGGGTCGGGTTCCCCAGTTTCAGTTCCAGCTGACATTTGTCGGCGATCTCTTGCGTATGGTAGAGCGCCTCGGGAATATCGGCGAAGAGGCGGGCCATCTGTTCGGGCGATTTGATGTAAAACTCATGGACCGAGTGGCGCATCCGCTTGGGGTCGTCGTAAAGTTTATTCATCCCGATACACATAAACGCTTCATGATACTGTGCATCGCCCGCATAGGTGTAATGGGTGTCGTTCGTGGCAACGAGTTTAATCCCCGTCTCCCGTGAGAGTCGGATCACCTGCTCGTCGATAAAAAGCTGATCGGCAATCCCGTGGCGCATGATCTCCATGTAAAAATCGTCCCCGAATATCTCTTTGTACTCTAACGCGATCCGTTTGGCCTCGTCGTACCCTCCGGCACCGTTTTTGATATTACGTTCGTTATTGGTATTGAGGTGCCAGTTGATCTCCCCTTGCAAACACGCCGAAGTACAGATGATCCCTTCGCAGTTCTCACGCAGAAGCTGTTTGTTAATGCGGGGAAAATAGTAAAAGCCGTTGATGTAGGCTTGGGAAGAGAGATACATCAGGTTTTTATAACCCGTTTCGTTTTTGGCAAACAAACAGACATGAAAACGCTGTTTGATCGTTTTATCCCCTAACTCTTCGCCGTTATGGATATACGCTTCCATCCCGATGATCGGTTTGAGTCCCGCAGAACGCATCTGCTGGTAAAAATCGATCGCCCCGAACATGTTGCCGTGATCGCTCATCGCGACCGAAGTCATCCCCAACTCTTTAACCCGTGCCGCTAACGCCGATATTTTGTTGGCACCGTCGAGAAGAGAGTATTCGGTATGGAGATGGAGGTGGGTAAAGGGGGGGATGCTCATGAAAAAAAAACCTTGAAAAAATGTAAAATGATTATAGTCTATGAGCAATTAATATCTGATTTAACCATTTCAAATGCTATAATGACACCATCACACACAATGAGGTTCAATATGGTCGCGCTTGATACCCATCAGCTGTTAGCCGAAGTGGACTCAATGCCTATCGATCTCAAAACAAAGCTGATTGAGAAGCTTTTAAACAGTCTCAATCCACTGCATCACGACATAGAGTTGTGGAAACAAGAGATTGATTCTCGCGTCGCATCCATCGAAAAAGGTGCTGTGAACCTCATCGACGGAAACGATGTTTTTCGAAAAATTAAAGCCCGTTTTGAGCAATAGATCTCTATATAGTTTTCTTACGCTAAAATAATACTATTTTTATCTATAACTCAATTGGAGTGTGTCATCCATGTTAAAAAGACTATATGCACATAATTTTAAATGTTTACAAAATTTTGAATTAAAGCTTGAGGGTTTGAATTCAGTTTTTTTACTTGGTAAAAATAGCTCTGGAAAAACAACAATATTTGATGTAATAGAAATTTTTCAACAAATCGGTAGAGGTGTTACATCGTTAAAAGATTTAATTAATGAAACCAGTTTTAATCATGGAAATAAACATCTTCCTATTGAATTCGAATTAGATGTACTGATTGAGAAGAAAAACTTTAGTTATAAGCTCTCTATTGAATTTCCTGATGGTTTTATCTACCCAAGAATAAAAAATGAAAGTCTATTAGTTAACAATAAAGCTATTTTTCAACGTAATGGGGGACAAACATCATTCAATGACTCTAGCCATTTTTTATTAGATTGGCATCATATCGGGCTTCCTCTTATTTCGGTAAAATCAGAGAATGAACCTTTGGCTATTTTTAGAGATTGGCTTAAAAATATTATTATTTTATCCCCTTTTCCAAGACATTTTAGTGATCTGTCCAAAGCTGAGAGTGCAATTGTTTCAAGAGAAGGTGAAAATATTATTGACTGGGCAAGATGGTTGTTATCATCAAATCCAAGTTTATATATAACTATATTTGATTTTCTTAAATTTCGAATGCCAGATCTTGAAGTATTTAAGTTTGAAACATTGGGAAGAGATGATAGGGGATTAACATTTACTTTTAAAGACAACAATCAAAATCTTCCATTGAATTTTTCACAACTATCGGATGGAGAAAAGATATTCTTTTTAGGGGCTACAGTAATCGCTGCTCATATGAATAATCCAACTACATTATGCTTGTGGGATGAACCGGATAATTTTGTGGGTTTAAAAGAATTAAACCATTTTATTACTACTTTTAGAAAGTCATTTGAAGCTTCTGGAAGTAAAGCACAATTAATTATGACTTCCCATAATGAACGTGTCGTGAATAATTTTTCAGATCATAATATATTTGTTGTTAGTAGATCATCTCATTTATCTCCAACAAGAATAGAAGTTTTGGAAAATATTTCGTATGACAGTCATACAGTAATTGATGCTTTTGATAATGATGAATTGGAACGATAATGGGAGTTAGACGAGAGGAACAACATTTAGTTGTTTTATTGGAAGATGATCCATACAGAAGTATTTTAAATGGTATTAAAAATTCATTCAATATTAATGAACGAGTTATTGATGACAAAAAACCTTCACGTGGATGGGCAAAAGTTTTTGATGACCTTGAAAATAACATACATCTTTTAAAAAGATATCCAAAATGTCATATTCTACTTTTGATGGATTTTGATGATAAAGATAAAACGTCATTATCGTCTTTTGAAAAGAGAACAAGAAGATTAAATGAAATTACTCCTCCAGAATATTCGGAAAGAGTTTTTATACTTGGGGTTAATCATAAAGAAAGCGAAGCATTAAAAAAATACTTTAAAATATCAAAATTTGAACATATTGGGAAAAAATTAATTAAAGATTGTCCAACTGGGGATTTGTTAGATTGGCAAAATACGCATTTAGAATGTAATTTACCGGAAATAGAGCGTATGAGAGAAAATGGTGTTTTTGATTGGCTATTTACTACTTAGTCGTTGATCTCCTTCCCACTTAAAAGAGGGAACAAAAAAAGTTTACATCCGCTTAGAGAGCAGTTTATTAAGTCCATCCGCAAACGCTCTCACCGTTTTTTCAGTGATCGCAGAGGGGCCTCCGGTGATCTCTCCGTTATTGCGAAGCTCTTCCATCAGATTGCGCATAGCCAGAAGATGCTTGATATTGTTCTCATCGTAGATTGTCCCGCGCGGATCGAGGGCGACGGCACCGAGGGTGACGATCCGATCCGCCAGAGGGATATCGGCGGTGATGACCAGATCGTACGCGCAGCACAGCTCGGCGATCCGGTGGTCGGCTTCATCGGGCCCCTGTGCCACCACTTCCATCGATACATGGTGAACATCGGGGACGGAAATCCTTTTGTTGGCGATAAAGATCGTCGCGATCTTCCGTTTTAAAACGGCGCGCAGCAATATCTCTTTGAGGGCGTTGGGAAACGCATCGGCGTCAACAAGAATTTTCATCATCAGAGCAGCTCAATTCCGAACCGTTTCAACACCAGTACTTCGACTCCGAAACATCCGATCGTCATGAGAGCCGATAATCCGAGTGTCGGCCAAAACCCGATCTTTCCCAACACGAGGGGAAACATCAACAGCATCGGCAAGGTCGGCAATACATACCAAAAAAGATATCCCATATAATTGCCGATCTTTTCCATCGGCTCCTTTTCCAGATACATCCAGATCAAAACGCTAAAGGTTATTATCGGCAAAGCGGTGAATAAAGCACCCATTTTTTCGCTTCGTTTAACGGTTTCAGAGATTAACATAATAATACCTGCGGTCAGTAAGTATTTAACAAATAGCCACGCCATCGTCCCATCTCCTCAATGTTACGTCAAACGCTCAGAGAGAACCTGCTTGTACGCTTCCAGATCAAACGACCCGATTTGAGCCACTCCGCTTTTGACCGCCGCTTCCGCGACACTCGCCGAAACTTCAACAATCAGCCGTTTGTCAAACGGTTTAGGGATAATATACTCCTTGCCGAAAGCCAGCTGTGTCCCATAAATCTCATTGAGATACTCCGGAACCTCTTGGCGTGTCAATTCCGCCAGCGCGTGGGAAGCGGCAACCTTCATCTCCAGATTGATTGTTTTAGCCCGAACATCCATCGCTCCGCGAAAAATAAACGGAAAGCCCAAAACGTTATTTACCTGATTAGGATAATCGCTCCGTCCGGTGGCGACGATCGCATCCGGGCGCGTCGCTCGGACATCTTCAGGAAAAAGTTCCGGTGTTGGATTGGCGAGGGTAAAGATGATCGGATCGGGTGCCATGCGGGCAATATCCTCCAGCGTAAAGCTTCCCGGAGCCGAAAGACCTACGACAACATCGGCATTGGCAAATGCCTCTTCTTGCGTCATCCCCTCGGGTGCGGAAAACTCTCTCTTGTAAGCATTGAGATCGTTTCGTCCTGCATGGATTAGCCCTTTGGAATCGGACATATAAATCTCGCGAACTCCCATATAGCGATAAATCCGTCCGCAGCTGATCGCTGCGGCGCCCGCTCCGATAATGACCACTTTCAGCGACTCCACAGAGCGTCCGGTAATAAGACATCCGTTGAGAATACCGGCCGAGGAGATGACCGCCGTACCGTGCTGATCGTCATGCATGACCGGAATATCCAGCCGCTCAACCAGCCGCCGTTCGATTTCAAAACACTCGGGGGCTTTGATATCTTCGAGGTTGATCCCTCCGAATGTCGGGGCAATCGCCGCAACCACATCGCAAAAGCGCTCAATATCGGTCTCATCCACTTCGATATCGTAAGCATCCAAATCACTAAACCGCTTGAACAGAATCGCTTTTCCTTCCATAACCGGCTTGGAGGCCAATGCCCCCAGATTGCCCAGCCCCAAAACCGCCGTACCGTTTGAGATAACGGCCATCAAATTCCCTTTGGCGGTATAACGGTAGGCATCTTCGGGGTTTTTTTGGATTTCGAGGCACGGAGCGGCTACACCGGGAGAATAGGCCAGACTCAAGTCATGCTGCGTTTTAAACGGTTTCGTAATGCAGGTGGCGATTTTACCGGGGCGAGGCCCCTCATGATAGAGTAAAGCTTGCTGATTTAGGGATGTATCGTGACTCACACTGACCTCTGTATGTTTAAATATCGAATTATACTACGACTCAAGACATCGGTATATTACCGACCGCGTCGGCTCTCGCTGCGATGAGATGAGCTGTCGCGTTTTTGAGGCTCTCTACGCCCCCCTTGGGGTTTGGCGCCTTGTGGTTTACCGCCGCCGGGACGAGGTGAATTTCCGCGTCCGCCGCCGCCTCCGCGCCCTTGCACGATCGGCATCGCCATAATCGACGGATCCGGCTCATACCCTTCGATAATATCACGATCGAGTTTACGGTTAATCAGCCGTTCAATCCCTTTGAGATAATCATACTCATCGACACACACAAGGGAGATTGCTTCCCCCTCATTGCCCGCACGTCCGGTACGTCCGATACGGTGGACATAATCTTCGGCAATGTTGGGGAGTTCGAGGTTAACGACATGGGGAAGCTGGTCGATATCCAATCCGCGCGCCGCAATATCGGTCGCGACGAGGATTTTGACCGCACCCGCTTTGAAATCGCTCAACGCTTTGGTACGGGCCGCCTGACTTTTGTTACCGTGGATGGCCGCCGCCGAGACGCCGATTTTCTGGAGATAATCGGAGAGTTTGTTGGCCTGATGCTTGGTACGGGTAAAAACGAGAACCTGCTCCCATTTATTTTCCTTGACCAAATGGCCAAAGAGAGCACTCTTTTTAGCGCAGTCCACCAAAATTACCCGTTGGGTCACCAGTTCGCTCGACGTATTGCGGCGTGCCACTTCGACGATGGCCGGATTGCGCAAAATCGATTCGCACAGCGTCTTGATCTCATCGCTGTAGGTCGCCGAAAAGAGGAGGTTTTGCCGTTTGGCCGGTAATGCCGAAATAACACGGCGAATATCTTTGATAAAACCCATATCCAACATTCGGTCCGCTTCATCTAGAATCAGCATCTCCACATGACGCAAATCGACCGTCCCCTGCGACATATGATCAAGCAACCGTCCCGGAGTCGCGATGAGGATATCGATTCCGTTACGCAACGCCGTGATCTGCGGCTGGATTCCGACACCGCCGAAAATAATAGCACTTTTAAAGGGGAGATATTTTCCGTACGTCTTAACGCTCTCCCCTACCTGCGCGGCAAGTTCACGTGTCGGTGTCAGAATAAGGACACGAACGTGGCGCGGCGCTTTGGGATTAAACGGTTTACGGGAGAGGATCTCCAACATCGGCAAGGTAAATCCCGCCGTTTTTCCGGTACCCGTCTGGGCCCCGGCAAGCATATCACGCCCTTCTAAGATCGGGGGAATCGCCTGTGCCTGGACAGGGGTCGGGGTGGTATAACCCTCTTCGGTGACCGCTTTGAGAATCGGAGCGGAGAGGTTAAGTTCGGTAAATAACATTAGTAATGGGTTTCCTTAGAATGGTTCAAGCGGAGAAAATGTGCAGAGATTAGACAGAGCGTACGGATTTTCCGTTGTAATGGTGACATTATAGCTGATTATGCGCCACTTATTCACTTCCATCCCAAATAGAACGTTTCGACCGATTCGGCTCTCATCGGTTCGGCAAAATGGTATCCCTGAACCTCATCGCATCCATACTCGCGGATAAGATTGAATACCTCACCGTTTTCTACCCCTTCGGCAATCGTTTTAAGGTTAAGGTTTTTGGCCATTTGGATGATGGTCCGAACGATAACGGCATCTTCCTGATCTTGCAAAATATCCCGGACGAACGATTGATCGATTTTAAGTTTATCGACGGCAAACCGTTTGAGATAAGAGAGGCTTGAATACCCCGTACCGAAATCATCGATAGAGAGCTGTATCCCCAACCCTTTGAGTGTTTGCACGGTCTGATAGATGTTTTCGGTATCGTGGATGAGGATCGATTCGGTGAGTTCAAGTTCCAGATATCGGGGATCCAGACCTGATACGGACAACGCTTCTCTGACGACGGCTTCCAAATCTCCTTGTTTAAACTGTATGGCAGAGATATTGACGGCAACGGTTAAACTCATCCCCTGCTGACTCCAGAGGGCAGCTTGTCTGCATGCCTCCCGAATGACCCATTCGCCGATCTGAACAATCAGACCGGTCGATTCCGCGACGGGGATAAAACTCATCGGCGGTATCATCCCCATCTGCGGATGCCGCCACCGTATCAGCGCTTCGACCCCGCTAACCTTATGGTGAGCCAAATCGATTTGCGGTTGGTAATAGAGGAGAAACTCGCTGTTTTGTAGCGCGATTTTGAGATCGTTTTGCATTTTGAATTTACCGATCAGATTATGATTCATTTGCGGGTCATAAAAACAATAGGTGTTTTTGCCCGACTCTTTGGCTTTATACATCGCCGTATCGGCGTTTTGCAGCAACACTTCAAATGTATCGCCGTGATCAGGGTAAATGGCAATCCCGATGGATGCCGAGGATGCGAGAGGATGGGTGTTGACGACAAACGGCTCATCAAACTCTTTGAGAAGATTTTTTGTTAGGATGACAACATCCGATATACTGGCTATATCCGAAAAAATTAGGAGAAATTCATCCCCCCCCTGCCGGCTCATCGTATCACTTTCTCGAATATGCTCTTTTAAGCGTTGAGTAACCATTCTTAACATCGTATCCCCTACCGAATGTCCCAGAGAGTCATTGACGGTTTTAAACCCGTCAAGATCGATAAAAAGAAATACCGTTCTGGAACCGTTTCGATGGGCATATGCGATTGCCTGTTCGGCTCTGTCTTTCGCAAGAATACGGTTCGGAAGCCCCGTAAGAGCATCATAATGGGCTATAAATTCAACTTTTTTTTCAATCATTGTACGCTCGGTGACATCTTGTACCATACCGGTAGAACGCACCGGATTGCCTGACGGATCGTAATAGCTCTTACCCCATTCACGAACGTATTTAATCCGTCCATCGTTCAATAATAGCCGATGGGTTAGATCATAGGATGTTTCATTATTGAGCGATTTGTGATACACCCGCACTACTCTCTCTCGATCATCCGGATGGATAACCTCAATAAAATCGGGATAGGATGGAGGGGATTCATCGAAAATTATCTCAAAAATACGGTACATTTCATCCGAACACAGCAGCGTCATCGTGCTAAAACAAAATTCCCAACTTCCGATTTTAGTAATCTTTTGAACCTCTTTCAAAGAGGCTTCTTTTTGTTCTAAAAGAAGCTCTTGATGCTTGCATTTGGTAACATCGGTTAGATTCACAATGAAGTATTCAACGTTATTCTCGTTATCCTTCGTGGCTGAAACATGGATGGTCAGAAAAAGGGAGACTCCATCTTTGTGTTGATGGATTGTTTCAAATAAACCCTGATTAGAGCACTCAGAGATAGTGTTTTTATACGCTCCAAAGCGAAGCATACATTCAACAGTAAAAATATCCTCCATCAATGCCCCGGTCAATTCACCCGGTTCGTATCCCAGAATTCTGGCAAATACGGCATTAACACTCTCTATACGGTTGTTTGCGGCATTGCAAACCGCTACACCGATATGCAGGTTATTAAAAATAGATTCCAGTCTCTTCATAAAAAAGATCATACCGTTACGACGGTCATATTCGGGTCACACCGATTCGGTTGCCCTTATATCCGTTTAGGAATTGAACGGTATACAAACCTCTCAAAACGCTCTTCAGGCAGTTACATTCTGAACGATCGCCAGTCTAAACGACACATGATCATACTCAAATGAGGTCGTGGAAATGGCTACCTCCAAGATCCGTCCCTCTTTGGTTTTGTGTCTGGTTTCGAATGAAATATTTTTCTGCGTGTTGATACGTTCCCTAATAGTATCAAGCTCATCTAAGGTGGCACATACGTCGAAATCGTAAACTTTCATCCGTAAAAATTCTTCCCGGGTATACCCCAGCATTCTCGTTGCCGTATCGTTCACATACGTTATCGAGTGATCGTCTGCGACGATGTAGATGGCGTCATTGACGTTATTAACGGCCGTCTCCAGAAGTCTAAGCCGCTTTTGCGTCTCTTTTTTTAGCGTGGCATTGAGCTTTTGCACCTCCTCTTGCGCCTGTTTACGTTCCGTAATGTCGCGAGAGAGGGTGATATAGGTTCCGCTGGACTCTTTTTTGGTGACGGAAAGTTCAAACCATCGTTTCCCCTCAGGAAACTCCAGACTGTACGTATTGCCCAGAGAGAACCCTTTTTCATCCACCTCTTTCATGGTTTGAAACGAGATATCGACAACATCGGGAGGGAGAACCTCTTTAAAGTTTTTACCGATCAGCATCTCTTTTTGAGCGACCAGCAGTTCCTGATTCTGTGCCCATATATTCAGATAGGTTCCCTCCGGAGCGATTTCAAAAAGCATATCCGGAATGGCGTTGATAATCCCTTCATTGAATTCCAGCGCTTTTTGAAGTTCGACGGTACGCTCTTCCACCCTTCTTTCGAGGATACCGTTTAGATTTCGGATCGTTTCTTCGACTTTTTTCTGTTCGGTGATATCCCGAACCGCCGAGAACGAATAGAGAGTTCCCTCATACTCGAATACACTTGTATCAATTTCAACGTCGAGGAAAACTCCCTCTTTCGTACGATGTCTGGTTTCGAAACGGAGGCTTTGATTGTTTATCTGCATATGAGAGATATTGAGGCTCAGCCTCTCTTCATCTATGTCGGGATCAAGTTCGAATATGCTCATCCGTTCGAGTTCTTCGCGCGCATAGGCGGTCATCCGGCAAGCCCCCTCATTCACCTTGACGATGCGCCTTCCCATCATGATATAGGTCGCTTCGTTTGTATTATTCAGCGCTTTTTCGATGATTAAAAGATCTTTTTCGGCAACTTTTCGTTCAGTAATATCTCGGGCGATCGCCATATTGTAGTGCCTCCCTTTATATTCGATGTAGTTGGTACTCACCTCCACCGGAAAAACGGAACCGTCTTTACGTCGATGTTTAAGCTCCATCGTCATGTTCCCGACCTCTTTAAGAATCCCCCAGTGTTCCGGCCATCGCTCTTTCGGCCAATCAGGATCGACATCTCCGACGTTCATCCCCGCGAATTCCTCCTGGGTATATCCCAGTGCACGACACGCTCCCTCGTTGACATAATAAAAATCTCCGTTTTCATCGATCAAAAAGACGGCGTCCTTGATATGATCGAGGGCGAATTTTTTCAGCAACAGCCTCTCTTCCGCCTCTTTTTGTTCCGTCATATCCCAGACGTTGGCAATATGATAGAGTATTTCCCCCTCTTCATCTTTGATAACAATCAACTCGATAATGACGGGGAAAAGGTTTCCGTCCTTACGCTTATGAAGTGTTTCAAATACCGCATACCCTTTTTCAAAAGCCTCTTTCTGAATCTCCAAAATGGCGGTTGCGAACCCCGGTGCAAGGAGCTCCCCTACACTCATTTTTTTTAATTCTTCGGACGTGTATCCGTACAGTGCGTTAAATGCGGCATTGGTTGCTTCGAAGCGGTTGCTGATCCCGATATGCAGTGCGATTCCCCAACGGGCATGTTTAAAAATATCGGCCCATTTCTGGAGAGTTTTTTCGACCTCTTCGAGTTCGATGATTTTACGGGAGAGCTGATTGATCCGCTCCAGCGAGAGTCTTTTACCGGGTAAGAACGTATTGCTGAAACGCTCACCGTATTCAGCATAAGGGAGCTCTATCGTAAAACAGGCTCCGCCGTTTGCGTTGCAAACATCAATACTCCCCCCGAATCGATTTTCAACGATGTTTTTGGTCATAAACAAACCCAGCCCGGACCCCTCTTCTTTTGTAGTGAAATGGAGATCAAAAACCATACCGATCGGCGTTATACGAATCCCCCCCGCATTATCCTCAACCCGGATGATACACTTTGTTTCCCCCTCTTCGACCCGAACGGTGATTGTTGGAACATCGGTTTCTCTCCCGTCAAATGCCTCCTTGGCATTGAGGATAAGGTTGAGTATCGCGTGGGTAAATTCGTTAGGGTTGCCCTGAATGGTCGGATTCGCTTCCAGCTCGAAATAAAGGCGGATACGGCTGTTTTCAAACGAATATTCGGTTATTTTACGGATTTTAGATAGCTCATCGGTAATGAGAAAATTTTTGTTCTCATTATGGTGTTGTGCCAAAAAACTATAAAACGTATCGATGGTTTCAGCCAGATGCTGAAGTAGCTTAAAACTGGTTTCAACCGAATCCAAAAGTTTCTCTTTGGAGATTTCCCCCTGAAAAATGAGGGCGGCTTTTATGTTGTTCTGAATCGTACCGATGGCATTGAGCGGCTGTTTCCACTGGTGGGCGATGTTTCCGAGCATTTCTCCCATCGAAGCGTAGCGCGACTGTAGAAAAAGGATCTTCGAGTCGGTCTCCTGTTTTCTGAGAACCTGATCGCGCTCCTTTTTGAGCTGTTTTACAAGGTAGAGAAGATACGCCGAGAGGAGAACCCCGCCCGATGCCAAAACGGCCAGACAGGAGCTAAGTTCGACGGCAGTGATATGGGCGGACAAAACGACGGGAACCAGCAATCCTGCCGGAAAAAGCGGTTTCATATACCCGGACGGGAAAGATTTCGGATGTCAAGCCGATATCCGACCCCCCGAACGGAGATGATGATCTCGATCCCCAGTTTTTTCCGCAATCTCAACACGATATTTTTGATCGCCGATTCGCATATCGGATCAAGCGGCCACAAGCCCGCCCCTATCTCCTCTTTGGTAACCGTTCTGTGTCTGTTTTTGATAAGCAGCTGCAAAAGTTCATGCTCTTTTCCCCCCAACGCCACAACCGATCCGTTTCGGTAAAGCTCCTGAGTAGCGGAGTTGTAATAGAGCTGTTTGCCCAGTGCAATCAACCCCAACTCTTTATTGGCCCGCTGTATTGCCTTACAAATCGTGAAAGTCAATTTTTCAAGTTCTACCGGTTTTACCAGATAGCCGTCAATCGAAAGATTGGCGGCATTCAGGAGCATCTCCTGCTCGACAAAACTGGTCATCAGGATAATGGGAATCGCATAGCTCTCTTTACGAATCTGACGAACAAGACCTAATCCGTCTTTTTTAGGCATTTTGATATCGGTAATAACAAGATCGGGACGCTCATCTTCATACAGCCGATAGGCCTCCTCGCCATCTGAGGCGACGTAAACTTTATCAAAAAGCATTCCCAATATATCCGAAGTCTCTCTTCGGGTAATATTGTCATCCTCGGCATACAAGACATTTTTATCTTTGAGCAGCAACATGTTTTGAACCATTGTCACAATCTTTCCTCTTTTTTATAGATGCATTGTAATCACCTCAATAGATTTTAACATGATATTAGTCATGTATCGGTCATATTACTTTTGACTCCAAACCCCTCGCCGTCCCATTGACTTTATCGTATTATCGCAGCTCACCCATTACGCGCACCTTGCATAAGTCACATACTAGTAATAAAAATAGGTTATTTTTAAGACCGTTTCCTCTCTTCTATAAATGTACCATTGCATTGAATCTTAACCGATTAAAAGGGGATACATGGAGAAAGAATACCTATTGGAAGATACGGATTTTCTAGTTTCTCAAACCGATGCACACGGAAAAATAGTTTTTGCCAATGAAGATTTTTGTAAAATCGCCGGATATACCCTCCATGAACTGGTTGGAAAACCGCATAGTATCGTCCGCCATCCGGATATGCCCAAAGAAGCATTCCAAGCGCTATGGAAAACGCTCAAAGGGGGAAATATATGGAAAGGATATATCAAAAATAAAACAAAAGATGGTGGGTATTATTGGGTTTTTGCGACCGTATATCCAAATGTCGGGTACAAAGACGGAAAAAGCGGGTACATTTCATGCCGTCGAAAAGCAAACGCAATAGAAATCCGAACTGCCTTCGATCACTATACAAAAAAATGAAGCAGCCTATGAAAAATAGATTGATTCCATCACTCAGCTTACTACTGTTCAGTAGCATTGTTATTATTTTTTGGTATTTTACCAAAAACCCACTCTTTCTTTTAGCTCTATCTGCTGTAACTCTCACAACTTCAATCTGGATACTGTATCAGCCTATGACCCAAAAAATTCCCGAACTTAGTCAACACTTCGAGAGTTTTCACCAACTTATCGATTATAAACGTAATCATTTCATCCCGATCTCGGCACGTTCAGGAAGTATAGAAGAACAATTCAACACGATTGCACACGCATATGAAGAGAGACTTTTCAATGATATCAAAACAGCCGGCGAAATGGTTTTGCTGGCGGATAAAGTACGAAACGGCTATTATAAATGTCGGGCAACCAATGATACGACAACACCACATGTTCATTTGTTACAAAAAACGATGAATTCTATGCTTGATGTCATCGAAAACAGTATCGATGACATCATACAGGTTCTAACGGCTCTTGAAGAAGGAAAATATCAAACCCGCTTGCAAATCTATACCCATGGAAAAATGGAATTGTTATGTCAAAAAGTTAATGACCTCGGAAATGCGCTGCTCTCTATGGAACTCCAAAATCATGAAGCCAAAGAAGCTCTTGATGCCAAAATCAGAGAATTCAAAGCGTTACGAGATACCCGATTCCTCCAGCTTAACGAAACAATGAGGCTCTCCTCAGCATTAATTCACTCTGTCGCATCCAAGGAACAGCGATTTTTTGACAATCTACAAATGTTGGCCGAAAATGCGCGTGAAACAAAAGAGATTTTAATCACCATCCGCGATATTGCCGATCAGACAAATCTTCTTGCACTCAATGCCGCAATCGAAGCGGCGCGGGCCGGTGATCATGGACGTGGATTCGCCGTTGTTGCTGATGAAGTGAGAAAACTGGCCGAACGTACACAAATAAGTCTTGCAGCTAGTTCCGAAACCATCAATTTTTTAATTCAGTCCATCAGTAATAACAGTGATACTTTAAACGAAAATATGAATGAGATGGTGATGTTGACACAGCATGTCGAAACTTTAGATCAACAAATGTATGATCTCATCCATACGATGGATGCAATGTACTAAAGGGGGTATTTTTCAAATACGATGTTCCCGATTTTGTAGAGCAGTCAATACAATAGCGAGAAAAATACCGATCACTTTCCCCTATTGTAAAGCCGTATCCGATTGAAAATTTTACTCGTTATCGCTCACACACCGCGCGTACGCCGACTCTTTTTTGGAAACGGTGGCAACGGAGCCGAGTTTGAATCCGACTACATACCCCTCTTTTTCATTCAAAGAATCCGCCGTCCAATAGTAGCGGTGCATCATCGGACCGAAAAACTTCATATTCACGGTGGGACGGGTGAAATCGTAATCGACGATACCGTAGAGCTCATCGGTACTCGGAAGACGCCAGGTGCGCCCCGAGAGGGTAAGATTCTCGCACATCTCTTTCGCCTGCTCCTGCGTATACTTTGCCCGCTTGTCGGTCGCATCGAACGGGTGCCACACAATGGCGGAAGCAGGGTCTAGCGTCCCTTCGGGGGTTAGACGGTAATTGCGGTTGCGTTGCGTTTCCGGTTCGTCCCTACAGGCTGCGGCAATCTTTTTCCACCCCGGAGAGAGGGTAATATTGCGCTCTTTGGGATAAAAGCTGAAACCGACCATTGCGATAATGCCGCCGTCCCCCTCACTCCCCGTCCCGATTTCCGTCTTATCCGATCCGGTTTTGTCGGAGGACCAGTAACTGTAGCCGCTTTGAAACAGAGTGGTTTTGGGGAGGGCGTACAGCTCGCTGATACTCATCATCCGCCATGAGGGACCCAGATCACGGCAATATTCATACGCCTGCTCCTGAGAATAGTGTTCGTCGGAGGAGAGATGCACTTGAGCCTGAGCTGAAAGGCTCAGGGCAAGGAGGGGGAGGATCTTAGAGATGCGCACAGTAATCCGCCAGCAAACCGCCCCTAAGCGCCTCATAGGTCTCCTGCCCCGCAAGTTTTTTGACGATGGCAAGACCAAAACAGATCGCTGTACCCGGTCCCCGTGACGTCATGATATTCTCCGTCTCGATCACGGCATGTTTGTTCCCCTGATACCCCTCTACCTCGATCTGCTCTTCAACACTCGGATAACAGGTGTACCCCTCTTTAAGGACCCCTGCGGTGTAGAGGGCAAACGGAGCGGCGCAGATTGCCCCGATCGCTTTCCCCTTGCTATCCATCTCCTGAAGCAATATCTGAACCGCCAAATCCGACGCCAGCGCTTTCGTACCGCCCCACCCTCCGGGGAGGACAATCATGTCGATCTGATCGGCGCTTATCCCCTCTATCGGACGCTCCGCCTGAATCATAATCCCATGAGCCCCTTTGACCAGCAGCTGCTCATCCAGCGACGCCACGATCACCTCTATCCCTCCGCGACGCATCACATCGATCATCGCAACCGCTTCAATCTCTTCAAACCCGGTCGCGATCGGCACAAGAACTTTTGACATTTATGATCTCCTTTTTTTCGACTTAAACTAACATTTTCTTTGCAATCTAGATATCTTCCCGTAACAATTCATTAATAACGCTTTGAAGCGTCTCTTTTTCCCCCTGTACTTTTTCCATAGAAAAGCCGCTACATCTTTTTCGAAATAGGTGCTTCAAACTCTTCGAGTGGTACATAGAACTACCCCCCGTTCAGTTTTGCTTAAATCGTACACTTTTTTCATTTTCTGCTCCTTGCATGATAGGCTTGTTGTTCACTTTTGATTGCTTTTCTCGCCGAAATAACCCATAGAACAATATCATCCTCAATTAAACAACGTACCAATCTGTTTAAAATCAGTATTAATTACAAAATTTGGCTTTCCTTTTTCTTCTTTGTTTTTTTTGTCTTTTCGATATATATACTGCTTTATTTCCAATTGATTAAAAATATTTCTAATTCTTCTTTTATAATTTTCAAACGCTTTCGGATCATTGACTGCTTTGTTCTTTTCGAAATATAAGAAATTTCCCATATTATTTGCATTGATTATTTCTAATGGAGATGAATACATATTATGACGATAGATAGCACTCAAAACATCCTGATAATCTTGCTTTAAACTATTCCATTCCTCTTCACCATAAATTTCTTTGAGTTCATTCGAAAATTCTTTTTTCATTAAAATTCTATCTACTTGATAGATTGGATAAATTTCAGGGCTTACTGAATTTTTAAATATCAACTTATTTTCTTCAAGTGTTGCAATCACATCTTTATGATTATTATCCATAGTGAGTAAGATGGTATACTGCTCAATTCTATTTAGACGTTCTGATTTATAAAAAAAGCTCAACATTATTTTTTCATCAAACGTTAATTCTCTACCCAATTTTTTAGAAATATAACCGGCAAAACTACCTAACCAAAGATCCATTTCATTATCATATACTTTTCCTTTTGGAATAAATAATTTAATTTCACCGTCAGAAAGTACATAATAAGGGACATCAATTTGATTTTCTAAACAAGCATCTATTAATGATGTCAGCCCTCGTCCTTTCCCTTCCCAAAAATCAAAACTTTTCAAAAGATGCGTTAATTTTGGATTTCTAGCGACTTGTATGGGTACGATTCGTCTAATTTTTCCATACTCTGAGTCCAATATTATCCGCTGACGACGTTCAAATGCACCAGGATTTCTAATCATTAAACTATCATTAGGTCTAATTTCAATGATGATAAAACGATCTGTATTGTAATTTCTGTGTGCAAATGCATTATTGATACTTTCGCGTAACAGCTCTTCAGGATATTCAGGTTCAGCCGTTCCACCTTTAGAATAGCCAATACCTACCTTAATATTACGCCATACATAATTAGTTGTTCTTTCTATCAGTCCGATGATATTGTCATTGATTATCTCTTTACTCTCAGCAACTTTATGCGGAGATACAACATAACAATCTGCTTCACATTTTCCTTGAATGTAATTTTCTACATCGTTACCACAAACCAGCATACCCAATAAAGTTGGGCTATTTTCACGCACAAAACCTTGACGGGTTAAAAAAGACAAAGCACCGTTCAAATCAGCCTTTAAGGTCTCACCTTTACTTTTTCCTTTGTTATATCTCAGAATATATTGATTCAACGTATCGATATTGAGTTGATCCAATGTCGCATTTTTAACAATACTCAACTCTTTATCCGTGATAATTTCTCTTTTTAGCTCTTCATAGTCTTCAATTTCACCCTTTGTCAGTGGATAATCGCCGGTCAATCTTCTTTTATAGGCTACATTTTGATAGTAAGCAAATTTTTCATCATCCGGTAGACTTTCTACATAAACCACAACTACGTTTCCGCTTAAAAAAGGACGAATCTCATATCTAAAAATATTATTTATAGTCAAATCTAATACTTTTCCATCTCTATCTTTAAACAATTTTGGCAAAGTATCTTTTAAATAATTTTCATGATCAGAACTATTGACATACCCCATAAATTTATAATGAGGAGGCTTGGAGTTATTTTTATCATTTATTCCAATAATAATTATTCCACCGTTAGTATTTAAAAAAGCACATACACTTTTTTGCCAATCATCACCCCACCCTCTTGATAAATCTTTTAGTTCAAAACGCTCAGTTTCAACTTCTTGATAACTCTTAGTCTGAATGCATTCTTCAATAATGGCTAAGTTTTTCTCTACAATATCCATCTGCTTATTTCTTTACTTTCATTTTAGTTATTTTACCATCTTCTACCACCAAACTAGTTATTTCACAATTTTGTATTGGATTCAAACCTCTATTGCAGTAACAAAATATTTTTAGCCTCATTATACGTAAAAACCAAAAGTAATGAAAAAGAATGTCAATGAGAAAAAATGAAGATGGATTCCCGATCAAGTCGGGAATAAGAGAGAATAGAGGTCAAGACACCCTTCGACTGACTCAGGGTGAACGAGGTAAAAAAATGAATTACTTCACTTTCTCCATGTATTCGCCCTCGACGGTGTTAACGCGGATAACATCACCCTCTAAGACGTGGTAAGGGACTTGTACTACGGCGCCGGTTTCAAGAGTTGCCGGTTTTTTAGAACCGCTTGAGGTATCGCCTTTGAAGTTTGGCGGAGTTTCGACGATTTTAAGTTCCATGATTTCCGGAGCGTCAACACTGATCGCATTGCCGTTGTGGAAAATGATCTGCACGTTGGTGCCGTCTTTGATCCATTTCATCGCGTCGTCGCACTGCTCATAGCTAAGGCCGAGCTGCTCATAGCTGTCGTTATCCATAAACTGAAGCATTTCGCCATCATCATACAAAAACTGCATCGTTGTGTGTACCAAATTCGGTACTTCGAATTTATCCCCCGCATGGATCGTTTTTTCGATCACTTTGCCGTTTAGAAAACTTTTCACTTTACAACGGACGAATGCCGCCCCTTTACCCGGTTTGACGTGTTGAAATTCTACTACTTTATACGGAACACCCGTAATCTCAAGGCGTACCCCTTTTTTGATATCGCCCATGCCGATTGTTGCCATGCTCATTCCTTGGAAGCTTTATTTGAGGCGAATTTTACCCGAAACGGCACCGAAATTCAAACCTTTTCCCCTGAGCTCTATTTCTATGCTATGATACATCAACTTATTGTATCTATTTTATTTACTTTAAACTTGTTAGAATGTACAATAATACTTATATTATTAATCAGTGTCACAAATACTTCACTCAAGGATTATACGGATGTCTATGATTTCACGTGTACTTAGTGCTTCACTACTGCTGAGTTCTTGTACCCTCTTTGGCGCAGGGTTGTCACTTCCTCAGGCACTCGAACTGCTTGAAAATCAAAATCTTGAAATTAAAACAAGCGCTTTGGAGGTCCAGAGTGCCCATACCGATCTCACGGCAGCCCGTGGCTACAACTACGGCTCACTCGATTTTACCCAGAGTGCCATCCGTTCGAATGACGCCGGAAATGTTTTCGGGTTCAAACTCAGTTCACGGGAAGCGACTTTCGGCGATTTCGGAGCCGAAGAGTTTATGACGAATTTTATGGCGGGGACACCCAACTACACGACCCCGCCCCAAAGATTAAACTACCCCGGTTCCCAAAACTATTTTCAAAGCAAGCTTACCTATACACTCCCCCTCTACACCGGGGGGAAACTGAGCAGCTACGCCGATATCTCCGAAAAAATGGAAAAGATCAAAAAACTCGATTCCGAAAAAATCAAAACCGAAAAAATCTACGAAACGCGTAAAAGCTATTACGACATGGCGCTGATTCAGCACTCCATCGATCAAATGAACATTATACGCGACAACGTCACGACACTGGAACGTACCACCAAAAAAATGATTGAAGAGGGGTATGCCAAAAAAGTGGATCTTCTCGAAGTAGAGGCCAAAAAAGCGAATGTCGAACGGACCCTGATCGAGATGGAGGGGAACAAAAAACTCCTCTACCGCTATCTTAGCTTTCTCCTGAATCAGGAGGTGAGCGAAATCACCCTTCCTGCCGATGATATGGCATCGTCATCGTTGGATGAGTCGCAGGTACTTGCCCATAATATCGACCTTCAAAAAGCATCCGAAGGGCTGGAAATACGGGGTAAAATGGTCGAGGCGGCGAATGCCCCCTTTCTTCCACAAATCGGGGCATTCGCAGAAGCGAGCAGTGCGGACAACACCCTTTTGGGAAATTTTTCCGATCATAAAGCCTTCACCGTCGGTGCGAAACTCAGCTGGAACCTTTTCAACGGGAATGTTGATCAAGCGACACTGGAAAAAGCGCGCATTGAAAAACTGAAAACCGCGACTCAGGTGGAACTGGCAAAAAAAGGGATCACACTCCAATACGATAAAATTCGTACCGAAATCGAAAGTTTCGATTCCCAGATCAAAAGCCTTGAAAAAGAGCTTGAACTTTCAAACCAAATTTACAAAAATTACGAGGGGCGCTATCATGAGCATTTGGTATCGATGAACGACGTCATTATTAAACAATCCCAGCAGATCGAAAAAGTGCTAACCCTCCAAATGGTCAAAAATCAACGAAACGAACGGGTATTTGCCCTCGAAAAACTTAGTAACGGAGCCAAATAATGAAAGTATGGATCACTCTTCTTGCCCTCGGCGGATCACTGAGCGCGGCGGCACTGACCCTCTCGGGAAGTGTTATCAGCGATAACCAAAAAATGATTACAAGCCGGAATATGGGATTTGTCACCTCGGTTAATGTCTCGGAAGGTTCACGTGTCCGCCGGGGCGACGTCCTCTATACGATCGATTCCAAAGAGGTCGATTCGGCCAAAACCCAAGTGGAGATGGGGATTTCCCAAGCCGAACTCTCCCTCCAGATGTACCAAAACCAGTACCAAAATCTGGAACTGAATCTGGAACGGCACAAGCGTCTTCTTCAGCAGGACATGGTCTCAAAATACGAAGTCGAAAATCTCGAACTGGCCCGAAAAAATCTTGATAATATGATCCGTATTTCGGAGCGTCAGGTCAATCAGGCCAAAGCGCGCCTCAAAGAGGTTAAAAACCAATACAACTATCTCAATGTCAGTGCCCCCAACAGCGGTGTTGTCGTCTCCAAAAACATTAAAGTGGGAGAGATGGCGATGCCGGGGATGCCGGCGATCGTATTGGCCGATTTGAGCGATTTGAAAATCGATGCGGAAGTTGCCGAAAGCAGTCTCAGACTGGTCCCTATCGGCAAACAGGTCAAAGTGTCCATCCCTTCGGTCGGATTTGTGGGGATCGGGCGGGTCAGTTCGGTCATCCCAAGTTCCAATCCGGTGACTCACTCGTTTAAAATCAAAATATCGTTCAAAGCCAAACAAGCCGTCTATCCGGGGATGTATGCCACCGTCGATATCGAATAGGAAAGCACAATGTACCTATCACACTCCTATCAGCCTAAAGACTCCGCCGGCAAACTGGCAAAAGGGTTTCTCCGTAATCCGCTGACCCCGATACTCGGTATTTTTTTATTTCTCATCGGCTACATCGCCTTGATGCTGATGCCCAGAGAAGAGAACCCGCAAATGGTCGTCAGCGGTTCTACCGTCATTATCGCCCTCCCCGGTGCCACGGCCAGTGAGGTCGAAAATATCATCATTAAACCCCTAGAGCGTAAACTCAAAGAGGTAAAAGGGATCGAACATATCCACGGAATGGCCATGGACAATGTCGCCGTGATTAACGCCGCCTTTTACATCGGAGAACAAAAAGAGGATTCCAACCTCAAAATCTACGACAAAATTATGCAAAACATCTCCATCCTCCCCAAAGGAGCACAGCAGCCGATTATCAAACCGCTCGACATTGATGTCGATATCCCCATCGTTTCGGTCGCTTTTTATTCCAATGATCCTAAAATAGATCCTACGATTCTGTACGACCGGGTTAAAAATATCCAGCACCATATCAACGGCCTCCCCAACGTCGCCGTTACCGATGTCAAAGGGGCAAAAAAACATCAATACACTGTCCAAGTCGATATCAACCGCCTCTCCGGATACAACCTCTCTCTGGGACAGATCGTTCAGGCCGTGCAATCTCTCGCCTATAACGTCCCCGAAATCAAGGGGAAAACTCAGGATAATAAAATCGTCATGATCGGGGTACGCAACGCCATCGAAAGCGTCGAAGACGTCGGCAATATCATCGTCGCGCAATACATGGGTTCCGCGATCTATCTGCGTGATGTTGCCACCGTCACCGACGGTGAGGATATCCAAAACTTCAAATCGGCGCTCGTCACCTCCAAAACCGAAGAGGGGACCTTCACCCCTCTCAAAAATCAGGTCACCCTCACCGTCTCCAAGCTGCAAGGGACGAATGCCGTCGTTATCGCCGAAGCGGTCAAAGAGGAGCTTGCCAAATACAAAGAACAGATGAAAGCTCAGGGGATCAACTACATCATCACCCGCAACGACGGTGAACGGGCCAATGAAGCGGTCAATGAGCTGGTATTTCATCTTCTCCTTTCGATCGTGATCATCGCGATTTTGCTCATCTTCGTCCTCGGATGGAGGGAGTCTTTGATCGTTACTCTGACCGTACCGGCCATTTTGGCGATTACCCTCTTTGTCGCCTACATTACGGGACAAACCATCAACCGGATCACCCTTTTTGCCTTTTTGCTGAGTCTGGGACTTTTGGTCGATGCGGCGATTATCGTCATCGAAAATATCCATCGCCATTTTCATGCACCCGATGCGCATGAAAAAAATGTCGATCAGCTGATGATCGAAGCGACCGATGAGATCGGAGCCCCTACCAACATTGCGACCCTTGCCATTATCCTCACGATGGTACCGATGGCGTTTGTGGGACAAATGATGGGGCAGTTTATGAAACCGATCCCGGCCAATGTCCCCGTCGCACTGGTGGCATCGCTCTTCGTTGCCTATATTTTTACCCCGTATCTGGCGGTACGGCTCCTCAAAAAACCCGATCCCCATACCGAGGCTCACTGATGTATAAAAAATTTGAAAATTACCTGTTCAATGTTCTCAACTCTCCGGTCAAAAAAAAGGGGGTTCTGGGGTTGACACTGGCAGCATTTATCGTTGCCGTTGCCCTTATCCCGACTAAGCTCGTATTGGCCAAAATGCTTCCGGGAAAAAACAACGACACCTACAGCATCTATATCGATCTGCCCAACGGCAGTTCGATCGAAGAGACCAAAAAGGTGAGCGAATGCGTTGTCGACATCATCCAGAATGAAAAAGAGGTGCTTGATGCCGAAGTTTTTCTGGGGAGCGGTTCTCCTCTCGATTTCGCGGGGCTTATCAAAGGATCGCACTTTAAAAATTCCGAAAATCTTGCCGAAATCGTCCTCAATCTGACCAAAAAACACCATCGCGACGAACCTTCCTATATGATGGTACAGCGTCTTCGTCCGCTCATTCAGGGAAAATGTGAAGCACTTTATCCCCAAACCAATATTAAATTTATCGAACCCCCTGCCGGACCTCCGACGATGGCGGCGGTGGTAGCCGAAATCTACGGAAGCGATGCAGCGGGGATCCGTCATCTGAGCGAACGGGTTAAAACGATTTTTCAAAAAACCGACGGCCTCGTCGATATCGATATCATGCAAGACGAGATATACGATAAATTCGAAGTGCGGGTGAATACCGATAAAATTTCCAAATCGGGATTAAACGTCAAACAGGTTAACGATATTTTGTATCTGGCGTTTGAGGGGATGGAAGTCGCCGTTAAAAACTCCCAAAAAGCGACCGATCAAATCCCGATCTATCTCACCCTCTCTCAAGAGGGGAAAAAATTCGCTTCACACGACAAAGTGGCGATTGAGATGAAGCTTTCGGGCCTCAAGCTGATGAATCAGATGGGGATGATGGTCCCCGTTACCGAAATAATCGATATTGTCCCCGTCCAATCCAATCCGATGATCATGTCGAAAGATCTGCATCAGATGACAAACGTCCTAGCCGAAACCGATATGGTCTCCCAGGTCTATCCGCTGATGGCGGCACGCACCGCAATTCTGAAACAATTCAGTGACGAATACGACATTACCAAAAACGGCCTTTTTAACCTCGAATTGATGGATAAAAAAACCAAACAACTCTACACGTTAAAATGGGACGGCGAGATGAAAGTGACCCTCGATACTTTCGTCGATCTCGGAGGGGCCTTTATCGCGGCTCTGGTGCTGATCTTCTTGCTGATGGTCATCTACTACAAAAGCTTTATCCTCAGCGGGATCGTTCTGTTGGGGAGTTTTCTCTCCATTATCGGGGTGATCGCGGGGCACTGGGTTATGAATCTCTTCACTGCCGACACCTTTTTTCTCACCGCGACGTCGCTGATCGGTTTTATCGCCCTCATCGGGATCAGTTCACGCAATTCGCTGCTGCTGATCGATTTTACCAAATCGCTGATGGTCGAAAAAGGGCTTCATAAAAAGGAGGCCATCGCCTACGCCAGCGCCACCCGTGCCAAGCCGATTTTTCTCACCGCAGCAGCCATTATCCTTGCTTCTACCCTCCTTGCCAGCGACGCTGTTTTCGGGGGGCTTGGAGTTTCATTGATTTTTGGTACAATTGCGGCAGTTATCGCTTCGCTCATTGTCGTCCCCGTACTCATCGACAACTCCGATCTGGAACGTCATTTTAATTTTCATGAGCGAAAAAGTGTTTCAATTCTCGAGCCTTAGAGGTATGAATGGCCCAATTCACCCCGGTTACCAAAACATCGACCAATATTAACAGTGATCTGCTCATTAAAGCGCAGGAGTACAGAGTCCCTGTTGATCAGGTCGATTTTGATCTTCTCAAAACAACAACCTACTACAAAGGAATTTCGGACAAGGAGTGGAAAGAGTTCACGGGAGATGATCTTTTAACCATCACCACCGAAACGGAAATCCGCTCCGCCCTCTTTCAAATCCATCAAGAGCATGAGATACGGATCCGTCCCGCAGAGCTTTCCGCCATACCGCTGAACCTCCGATTCGGCATCGCTGCCGATAAAACCAAAACCAAAGTGATCGCCCAAATCGATCCCTCTTCCCTCATACCCCTCAAAAAAGGGGTTCAGGAGTGGATCAAAGAGGCCATCCGCCGCAAAAAACTCCGATCCGGATTTCTGATCAATGTGTGTGAGGGGAAACTGACCCAAGAGATCACCAAGATGCTCATTCAGATTCAGAAAGAGGGGCCGCTCAAAAAACCGTACCGCCTCACGATCGGAGAGTGTTACACTCCGAGCCCATCGATCAATGACACCGTTTTGCTCCACTACAAAAAAATCAAACGGAGCAATAATCTCGTCGATGCCGTAGAACCCGGCGATTTGATCTTGGAATACATCCTCCCAAGACAGGGGCTCAACGGACGCAGCTGCACCGGTGAACTCATCTCCGTCCCCAAACCTGTTATTAAATACGCCGCATACATCAAATTTGACACGAAAACCATCCGGGCCGAAAAGGGGGAAAAGAGTATCCTCTACTATTCTACCGTCTCCGGGTTCGTCCGAAGAGTTCAGGGAATTTTCACTATCTCTCAGGAACTTCAAATCACTTCGGCCACCTTTAAAGAGACCGGTTCCATCGAAGCGGGATCGGAAAAGGATATTCACGTCATCATCAATCAAAAGGAGCATTCCAAAGATGCGGTCGGTTCGGGTGTCACCATCGACGTCCAAAAGCTTGATGTCAGCGGAACGGTAGGGAGCCATGCCAAAATTCAGGCGACTGAGGTAACGATCGGAGCGCAAACCCATAAAAAATCGGAAATCAGCGTCACCGAAAATGCGACGATTCATCTCCATCGCGGTAATTTAAAAGCCAAGGAAGCGACAATAGAGATTCTCGAAACGGGGAAAATCGAAGCGGAAATCGTCCGTGTCAAACAGATGCTGGGGGGTGAGATCATCGCCCGTAAAGTCTACATCGACACCCTCCTCTCCAATGCAACGATCACGGCACTTGAGCGGATCGAAATTCAAACGATCGAAGGAGACGGCAACAATCTCATCATCGATCCCAATGCCATCAGCAGTTATCACGATAAGATCGATGAGATCAAATCGGTCATTGCCGCAAAAACCGCTTATCTGGCCGAACAAACAAATGATTTCATAAGCCGTCAAACCACTTTTAAAGAGCGAAATGCCCGAATCAAGCAATTTCAGAAACGGCTGATGGATGCGAAAAAAAGCGGTACCCAACCGATGAAAGCCGATATCGTACGGGTTCAGCAATACAAAGAGGAGGCGGAAAAATTCAAGGAAATTGCGGAAGAGCTTAACCAACAAGACAAAGCAATCAAGGAACTCCGGGCCGAACTGGCAAAACTGTATGAGGCCGATTTGCATGCCGTTATCCTCCACCACGCACCCTACAACGGTCATACCCGTATCGCCTTTATCGATCCAAAAACGCGCCAGGAGCATGCACTCTCCCCCAATGCTCAGGCAACCAAAATTACCCTACGCAAAGTGGAAGAGAAAAAAGAGATCGCCATTGAAGCCTAGATAGAGTTTAAAAAAGAGAGGTGAGTCTTTCTCCCCCGAAAGGTTTCAGTTTTTTGGGGTAAAACTCTCCTATGAAACTAGATAACCTAACCCTCCAAACCCCCTACCTCGATCTGGATCCGATCTTCTATCACGAAGTATCCCCGACCGGGCTTAAAAATCCGATTTTAGTCAGCTACAACCCCGAAGCGGCCTCTCTTCTGGGACTCAATCCCGAACTCCTGTCGGCCGGCGAATTCGAAGCGCTCCTCAACGGCTCACTGACACTCAACGGTTCGCGCCCCTACGCCATGTGTTATGCCGGGCACCAGTTCGGTCATTACGTCCCCCGTCTGGGAGACGGAAGGGCGATCAATCTGGGATGGGTAAACGGATGGAACCTTCAGCTTAAAGGTTCGGGGCAAACCCTCTACTCCCGCCAAGGCGACGGTCGCGCCGTCTTACGCTCCTCCATCCGCGAATATCTGATGAGCGAAGCGATGCACGCACTGGCGATTCCGACCAGCCGGGCGCTTGCCATTATCAGTTCGGATGAAAACGTGGCTCGGGAAAAATGGGAGCGGGGTTCCATCGTCCTGCGCCTCTCCCCTTCCTGGATCCGCTTTGGAAGTTTCGAGTATTTTTTTCATACCCATCGATTTCGAGAGCTTGAATCGCTGGCCGATTTTTTACTCCGTGAATCTTTCCCTCACTTGTTGGATCAGGAGGAACCTTATCGAAAGATGTTTCGTGAAATCGTCAAGCGGACGGCGGAATTGATGGCACACTGGCAAGCGGTCGGATTTAACCACGGAGTGATGAACACCGATAACATGTCTGCTGCGGGCCTCACGATCGATTATGGCCCTTACGCCTTTTTGGATACGTTTGAGAGCGGTTATATCTGCAACCATACCGACCACGAAGGGCGCTACAGCTACGACAACCAGCCCCGCATCGGGTATTGGAACCTCTCCCGGCTCGCCCATGCCCTCTCCCCCCTCATTAGCGCCGATAAGCTGGAGATGGAACTCGATAGATACGGCGAATATTTCACCGGAAAACTGATGGATTTGCTGACACAGAAACTGGGACTGGATACGATTTCAGACGACGACGGCGACCTTTTAAAATCGCTTTTTTCCGTTCTCGAAAACGGCCGGGTCGATATGACCCCCTTTTTCCGGACACTCAGCCGCTATAACGGAGACAAAGCTCCCCTACTGGCCCTTACGCTAGCCCCGAATCAGCTCAATGAGTGGCTGATCCGCTATGATGAACGGCTCAAACGCAACACCTCTTCGTCTTCCGAACGCCACGAAAAGATGGTACGTACCAATCCGAAATACGTCCTCAAAAACTATATCCTCCAAGAGGCTATCGATTTGGCTGAAAAAGGGGATTTCACCCTCGTCAATACCCTCTTAAAGATCGCGCAAAATCCGTATGACGAACACCCCTCATATGAGCGTTACGCCGGCCCCACCCCGCTGCACTTCAAAAATTTAAAACTCAGTTGCTCCTCCTGAGGGGCACATTGACTTCTGTATGTTTTTTATCCTCTTTGTAATGAAAAAATAGCCACTTTTACCCCTGATTTCATCATAAACTTCTCACAAAATCCTATTTATGATTATTTTTTAGACATCACATCGATTTTTTTACCTCCATTCAACTTTATACTGTCATCCAAGTAATCCATATATTTATTTTTATAGGAGCTATTATGCAACGTGACCACCTCATCGACTATATGCCCGATGTACAAAATTTCGAAAAAAATATGAGTTCGCTTTCGGACAAATGGGATCTTCTCACCCTTTTGGGGTCCATGTCCAATATCGGTATGGACACCAGCGAAACCCGCAAAGCCTTCGAAGATCTGCTGGACGAGCCGTTGATGCGTCTCACGCAGGAAACCTTCAATAAAACGCTGGATGAACTTCAATCCAAAGCCCAATCCGCGATCGACATGCTCATCCGTAATTTGTTTGAACGGACCGCCGATATCGGTTTTTTGGCGACGGATGATGATATCCGCCACTATCTTCACTTTTTAAGTACCTCCGATTTTTCGATCTCCGAAGAGCTACGGCGGATTAAAATTGAAAAAAAGGGGGCCCTCGCAGCACGTTTTCGAGAATACGTCACCAAATACAGCGTCTATGAAAATATCATCCTCCTCGACACCAAGGGAAAAGTATTAGTGCAGCTTGATGAGACCAATCCCCTCACCGTCTCGCGAGATCCCCTGATTCAGGAGTCTCTCAAAACCCATCAGGGATATGTCGAAACGTTCCGTTCCAGCGATCTGACCCACAACAAACCCTCGCTGATCTACTCCTACCGTGTCAATCATCCCCAAGACGATACGCCGCTGGGTGTTTTGTCCCTTGTTTTCCGCTTCGAAGATGAGTTAAAAAGTATTTTTCATAAACTTAACCGTGAAAACCCCTATATTTCCCTCGAAATGCTCAATTCGCACGGGGAGGTAATCGCCTCCTCCGCCCCCCATCATGTTCCGATCGGTGCTAATTTGGAGGCGCGGAACAACGAAACGCACCTCACCTACTATGCGGGATTCGAATATCTCTATAAAGCCCTCAAAACAACCGGCTACCAAGGGTATACCGGTCCGGGATGGGTCGGACATGCTATGGTTCCCCTCCATCTGGCTTTCCGCTCTTCCTCCAAACCCGCGTTGATAAAAAACGGATTTTTAGAGAGCGTCACAAAAACAACCGCCTATTTTCCTCAAGAACTCACCGACATTTTGGATAAGGCGAAAAAAATCCAAACCGAGCTTGACATCACCGTCTGGAACGGAAACGTACAAATCGCCAATGCCTCCAACAACGAGAATCCGTTTACGAAATCCCTCCTGAACGAAATCTCCAAAACGGGGGAAGAGACCAAACGGATTTTCGACCATACCGTGGCCAATCTCAATACGGCCATGCACATCCGCTACCTCGAAGATTTAAAGTTTCAATCTTCGCTGGCCATCGACATTATGGACCGCAATCTGTATGAACGGGCAAACGATTGCCGATGGTGGGCGCTCACCACCACCTTTAGAAAAATCTTGTCCAAACCCCATACCGATGATCATGACCGGGAGAGCATGGGAAAGCTGCTCAGCTATATCAACACCCTCTATACCGTCTACAGCACCATGTTTATCTATAACCGTGACGGTATCGTTATCGCTGTTTCCAATCCGGACGACTCCTCCATCATCGGTAAAAAGGTGGGGTATTCGTGGGCGTCCGATGCCCTCCGTCTCGAAACGACGCAAGAGTATACCGTTTCGTATTTCGAATCCAGCCCGTTTTACAACCACCGTTCAACCTACATCTACAACGCCTGCATCCGAAATTTTCACGACGAAAGCGTCGGTGGAATCGGAATCGTTTTTGACTCGGAACCGCAACTCAAAGCGATGCTTCACGATATACTCCCGAAAAATGAAACCCATGAGGTAAAAGACGGAATATTCGCCCTCTACATCGACCGAAGCGGCTGCGTCCTTTCCTCGACGAATCCCTCCATCACCGTCGGGACGACCGTTCCCCTCCCCGATTCGCTTCTCACTCTCGCATGCGGCAAGAGTGATGCGCAAATCATCCTCTATGAGGGATTGTATTACGGTGTAGGGGCGACCTGCGCGAACGGCTACCGCGAATACAAACAAACCAACGGATACGAGAACGATGTGATTGCCCTCCTCTACCGTCCCATCGGCGAGTGTCAGACAGAATCCATTGAAAAACCCTCCAAACGCACCTACGTTTATCCCAAAGCGGCCGGCTTGGAAGAGACGTGTGAGATTTCCACTTTTTTCATCGGCGGTTCGGTATTTGCCATCGAATCCAAAAATGTCGTCTGTTCTCTCATCCATCAGGAGCTTACCACCATTTTGCACGCAAGCGAATACAATCTCGGGGTCATCAGTTATGAAAAACGGATGGTGAGCGTCATCTCTCTGGCAAAATTGCTCGGCATGGAGAAGAGATACGACAAAGAGCACGATACGATCATCCTCGTAAAAGCGCATATCCACGACCAGATGGTCTATATCGGTTTGGCCGTCGATGCGATCTACAGCAGCCCGGAGATTCCGCTTCGCTCCATCAGCCATTACAATAATATCCTGAAAAATGAGAATTCTCTGACCAAAGCGGTCATTATCCCCGACCGTGCCGAAGATTTCGGAAACGAAATGATTTCAATCCTCGATATCCCGAAAATCTACACCCAGCTGATTCAACCCTACGCCCGCCCTTTACACCGGGTCATGGCATAAAGGTTTTAAGGGTGAACGCTTCGGGCGATTTTTTCTTC
Source organism: Sulfuricurvum sp. (assembly GCF_023229695.1). Lineage (GTDB taxonomy): Bacteria > Campylobacterota > Campylobacteria > Campylobacterales > Sulfurimonadaceae > Sulfuricurvum. The sequence continues at coordinate 100,034 of NZ_JALNYS010000005.1, read as the reverse complement.
GACCGAAGCAATTTTCCCTTTTAAATCTCTCCTTTACGGATATCGAGTTTAATTGATGGCTAAAGTGGAGCGAATTAAGATTTTATGAATTTTGTACCAAAAATTCGGTTTTTCTTAACTCCGTTTATCTAAAAGTTTATTTTTCGTTGTATAATTTCTCATCGGGTTAGGTTGTGGACTGACATAGCCGTATGACTCGATGGCTTTTAGGGAAATACTTTTATTTCTCTTTCTATCAGATTTTTTTCCACCATCTCTTTTATTTGTAGTTCACTTCTTGATAATTCTTCATGTAGTGTGTTTTGTTTGATAAGCAATCTAAAATATTTGCTGACGAAGTAAGTGCCGACATCACTCAGCTGTATCCCCCAACTGTTATGTGATTTGACATAATGCACCGAGTCTAAAATGTTTTGAGGAACGATATTGTCATAACTCCCTATCGATGTCCCCTGCCGTTTGAACGATTCCAAATCTTCGATGAGGCTTTGTTCGTGTTCTTTGATTTCGTCACATACCATCAACCCGAATTTTTGGTTTTTAATCAGATAGCTTTCAAACTTTTCCACCATAAAACGAAATGCCAGTTGATGGGGGTGCATCGGGTTTTTATACTTGTTTTTGAGATGCTGTTTATCGATGATGATCGTGATCGTTTTTAGCTCATACTTCCTAAATATTTCAAACACTTTTTCTGTGATTGCGATCCGCTCATTTACTTTTTTATTTTTGTTAAATGCTTTACCTTTGTAGAGATCGAATCCTTTGAACTCAAAATCACTTTTATCGAAGGACTCGTAATGATTTTTAGCGATGCGTAAAAGTTCATTTTGTATCGTAGGAAGTGTCCGATGTTCGATGATAACACCAAAGAGAATATGAAACGGTTGCTCTTCATTATCGAGGTCAAACCCACTATTTCCCGTCTCATCTATAAAAATAAATTGCATATTATCCCCATTTGTTCATCTTGTGTATTTTAATACAGATATTCCTAAACTATTCCCGCCCGGCTGATTCAACCCTACGCCCGCCCTTTACACCGGGTCATGGCATAAGGAAGTTAACCGATCGTATTACACTTTTTTATCAATTTCGTCACTTCTCGTTCCCTCATACTGTACAATACTCGTATGAAAACGCAGACCTTTACCGATCCGGATCGTATCAGTGATGAATTTTGTCAGGCCGAAACGGTTTTGGTACAGGTATTTACCTCATTGGATTCCTATGACGCCATTAATTGTCTGATCGCCCGAATCCGTTCCCGTATTCCCCATGCAAAAATCATCGGTTCAACGGCAGGAGCCAAAGTGGATGCAGGGCATTTAACCTTCCACCCTACCCTTCTTACCGTCAGTCGGTTTTGCGCTACCCAAATAGAGACCGCAATCGTCTACACCAATACCAACCTATCCGAAGATGCGGCCGAACTCACCCGAAACCTCTGTAGCCGATCCTCTCTCCCGCCGAAAGCGGCCATACTCTTCTCCGAAGGGCTCCATATCGACGGAGAGGTCCTTCTTCGGGGAATATCCGAAATACAACCCCATCTGATCATTGCGGGGGGGATGGCTTCGGACGATCACCGTTTCAAAGAGACCTTTGTTTTTACCGAAGAGGGGAGTACCAACGCCGGTTTCGTGATGGCGATCCTTTTTGGCAAAGCGCTGAAAGTCTACAACCAGTTTCATTTCAATTGGGTCGGGCTCGGACGTACCTTCACCATCACGAAATCCCTCGGAAACCGGGTATGGGAACTCGACAACACCCCGATTATCGCTATTTACCAACGCTATCTGGGGAAACTGGTCGCTGAAAAACTCCCCGATATCGGACTGGCATTTCCCCTCATCATCGCCGACAAAGCGATGCCGATCGCCCGCGCCGTTATGGTGCGCCACGATGACGGCTCACTCAGTTTTGCCGGTTCGATGCAGGAGGGGAGCCGTGTCCGTTTCGGTTTCGGTGACAGTGAGGGGATTATCAGCGGAGCCAATACCGATAACGATTTTTTCAACGACAAGCCGGTCGAATCGCTCTTTATCTACAGCTGCATCGCCCGCCTCTCGCTGGTCGGTAAAGATATTGAGCAAGAGACCCTGCGTCTCCAGCGGTTCGCTCCGACCAACGGTTTTTACACCTACGGAGAGTTTTTCCATGCACCGTGCGAAAAATGCAATTTTTTTCTGAATCAGACGATGACCGTACTGGGGATGAGCGAAGGGGAGTTCCCCCAGAATCGGGTTAAAACGGCAGAAACAAACCATCATGCCCGCACTTCGCTCCTCTCAAGTGCAATGAGTCACTTTGTCCGGGAGATTACCGCCGATATGGAAAAAGCGATTGAAGCCGAAAAACGGAGCAAAGAGATCATGCTCCACCAGTCACGGCAGGCAACGATCGGAGAGACGATCGAAATCATCGCCCACCAGTGGCGCCAACCCCTCAACATCATTGCCCTCGTTCTTCAGGATATCTATATGAAAAAAGAGTTCGGAACGCTGACCCATGAGCTCATGAATTCCCATTATGAAAAAGCCAATACGGCGTTGCAATACCTCTCACAGACGATTGACGATTTTCGCGATTTCATGCGTCCCGGAAATGAGGTAGACACCTTCAGCATTGCGACGTTGATGAATGAGGTAAAAACCCTGATCTCCGGACTCCTCAATAAACATCACATCTTTTTTAACGATCAAACCAATCTCACCCAAATGATTTGCAGCCGTAAAAATGCTCTCCTTCAGGCCCTTCTGATCCTCATTTACAATGCCATCGATGCGATTGCCGAACATCGTAAGGAAGGGGGGATGATTATCATCACCACCGCGCAGAAAAACGATCAGATTGCGATCAAAATATTTGATAACGGCGGAGGGGTTTCAAAGGAGCATATTGCCAATGTCTTCGAACCCTATTTCACGACCAAAGGGAAAAATCACGGTACGGGAATGGGGTTGTACATCGCTTCGAGTCTCGCAAAACACTATCTCAAAGGGAGTATTACCCTAAAAAACAGTGCCGAAGGGGCATGCTTCACCCTTCTTATCGGACAAAATCTTGAAAACGAAGAGAATCAGCTCTCCGAATAACTGAGCCGCAATCCCTCTTCACTCATCACAAACCCGTGAACGGCGATTTTCCCCTCATGTACGAGGCGGTGGTGCTTCGAGCAAAGTGGGATCAAATTATAACGGTGATGTATTCCATTTTTTAACGCCCTATTTTGCGTGGTTTGCAAGGTGTATCCAAAAAAATATGTGAAGTTTTTGTGTAGTTAATTCTGCATCAAACTGCATCAAAACCCTATCTTCTTTCATTTTCAAACCAAATTTCCACTTCGTATAGTTTGTACTTCACTGTTCCATTTTTTGCCAATTGAACACATGGAAGAGGATTTTTATCTCTCCTTCTTGCCCTCAAGGTAGCTTGAGTTCTCGTTGACATATTATATAAAATGGTAAATTCCTTAACAGTTATAAATTCTTTTGCTCTTAGAGCTTTAATCGTAGCTTCATCAACAATATTCTTATACTCAACAATTTTTTCAACCACAGGCTTTTTAACAGCTTGTTTTTTTGGAACCACAACTTCTTCAGTTCCATTTTTATAGTTCTTATATCTCTCTAAATCGAGCTTCAATAACTTCATCTCTTTTTTCATCAATATTTGTAAGAAAAAAACTTTATCTTCATTACTTAATAATCCGAAATAAAACGCTTTGATTTCAGTCGTAGCTCTTTCAACAATACTCTCACCGATATTCATCATTTCTTCAGATAAACCATTAGAATGAGTTCCAGTATCCAAAACCTTCATCCAATGCTTGATTGACTTCTTGTGAGAACCTTCAAGCCCTTCAAAAACGAAATGAGAGTGTCGTGTTCTTTCGAACTCAGAATACTCTTCAGAGGCTACAGAAACATAGTTTTCTAATAGCTCAATAAAATCATTAAAGGAAATCATTCATTCTCACCCGATTTGTTTTATCTCTTATTATATTACAAACTTTATAAGCTCTTCATTTCTCTTAATTGCAAATTTCCAAACACTTTTATCCATTAAAAGTAGATTTTTTAAAAATCTTCTGATATACTTTTGGTTAAATAATGGATAACCATTAGATAACCAATGAATAACCATTAAATAAACGAAGGAGAATAAATGCTTTTAGTAATCAATCATCAAAAAGGCGGAGTCGGCAAATCAACTCTATCCTGGAATCTTGCAATCACTTTTCAAAAAATATTAAACAAACAAATCGAAGTAGTTGATTTAGACGTTCAACAAACAATTACCTTATCAAATTATGTGAGAAATCAAGTCGGACTTCAAAATCTAAATATCAAAACTTTTAAGGATGCAGAGTCATTCAAAAAGTATATTGCTTTAGACAATGACGATAAGCTTATTATATGCGACACAGGAGCTTACGACTCAAGCCTTAATCGTTTGGCAGCTCTAGCAGCTGATATGATTATCACACCACTAAGCAATTCAACAGTTGAACTTCAGGGTTTAAAAACCTATGAGAAAATCATCAAGGATATTCAAATAAAATCAGGAGTAGATATTATCCCTTTTGTCGTTTTGAATAACATTGACCCGAGAACAAAGAACCTTGAAGATATAAAAAATTATATAGGAAAAGACGGTTCGTTCCAGGTTCTTGATTCTGTTATTTGTCGAAGAACCGATTTTATCGGCTCAATCACAAATGGTAAAAGTGTTCAAGAATACAAAGAAAACAGCAAGGCAGCAATTGAAATCAATGCTTTAATTGAAGAAATTAAAAGCAAATTATCTATATAATGGTTATCCATTATATAAACTATAAATAACCAATAGAAAATATAAGGAGAAATACAATGGCACGAAAAGGCATCATTGAAAGCACCGATTTAGCAATCGAAAGTGCAGCATTACAAGAATCAGGTGAACAACAAAAAGTTCATAAACCAGTAACTCAAAAAGAAGGCTCAAAAGCCGTCCTTTTGAAAAAGTTTCCCGAAGAATGGCATGATATTATTAGAAACAACTATCCAGGAGCGATTACAGACTACGTTCTGCAAGCGGTCATGAAACAAATGAAAGCGGATAGATTTCTATAATATTTAACCAATAAATAACCATTAGTTAAATAATGGTTATACAAAATCAAATTATTTAAAAGGCTAAAATTGCTCTATATTCGCCCTTCCCTCAATTACAAAAGCCTCAAAAAAGAAGGCAAGGGTTCTATAGCTCTTCCATCAAATTTAATAAACAATTTCTTAGTAAGAAGCCTCGACAAATACGGTATTTTGTCTGCTCCAGAAGAACTCCTTGAAAAAATCATACAAAATCCAGAATTGACCATATATACAACCAGTGAATATTCTTCTATATACACTCGTCCTCTTCATGGCAATTTAGAACAAATATTTTCATCTGCTCTGAACAAATTAAAAAACAATGAAGATGTTTTTGCCACTCCAGAGGCAGCAGCTCTTTTTATTGAATGGTATTCAAAAGGGGAGATAGATTTTCTTATCGAAATTGACACCAAAGAAGTTAAATTTGAAGAACTTGGAGAAGCTTTCTCAAAATTTCACTCAAAACCTTTTCATCCAAATGACTTAGAAATGCTCTTAAAGCTATTTTCTCTTTTTTACGCAAAAGAGATTGAGCAAAAAGATATTGATATGATTTCAAAAGTTCAAATACTTTTAGAAAAGCTTGCTGATAAAGAAAAAAACAAATTAGAAGAGTTGGATTTCTCACGAATAAAAATCATTGCTCAAGAATTAGATTCAAAGCAAACATTCGGAACAAATAATATTTTCAATAAAATATTGGAAGAAATCGAAAAAGTCGAAGCACTTCAACACTATGATTATGAAATCGACAATTTCGAAGAATTGGCTGTTTTTCATTTTAAGGAAGAGACAAAAGAGTTTTTTAAAAACCAATTCATTTCATTTATGGAATTGATAGATGAGAGCGAGGAAGAGAATGAAGACATTGAAAATATCAATGAAGATATAGAAATGGAAGAAGAGCGCACAGAAGACATAGAGACAGAGCAGGAAGAAATTGAAACTTCTATACCTCCTCAGGCATTAAAAATATTAAAAAGAGCAGAGTCAATAGGAATCAATTTTAAAAAAATATCCGAACTTTACAATTCTCTTGAAAAAAAAGAGGATAAGAAAAAATATCTTAGAGAACTTGAAAAAAGAACGGCAAAAGGAGATTCTTCAGATTTTGATTTTAATATCAAAACAAACTCCGATAGTTCTCAAAATATCAAAAAAAACAAGAGAGCAAAGAAAACAGTCATAGATTATTTGAATGATGATTTTAGAAGAATTACGGCAAATGATAATCAAAAACATTTTGCATTCATAAATTATGGTTCACTTAAAAAAATTGAGAAAGCAATAAAAAGTTTAAATAATTGTGTTTTGGAGAATTATTTAAAAGGCAAAGAGAAACCAAAAGAGGTTTCAATTTCTTACAACACGAGAGAAAAAGAAGGATATGCTATTTTAATTGGAGTGAGCATAAAAATCGATGATGAAACAATAGTAATTGAGGGAGATGAATTTTTTAATCAACTAGAATTTGTTACAAAAACCCTTGCATCTAAAAGCAACAAAATTGAAAGACTAAGAGCTTATCTAAATAATTCACCTATTCAGGATGAAGACGAAAGAAATAGATTAGTTGAAGTATTGATATTTGGAAGAAACAGCTCTGATGAAGATTTTGAAAATTTTGCTGGAATAATTAGAGAAATTATTGAAGGGGAAATCGCAGCAGCCATAGCAAAAGACTCTATGGTTAAAAAAATCAATGATGTACTTATTGAAAAGATGTATTCGTATCACGATGATATAGAGGATGAGAAAATACGAGAGGATGCTAAACTTTTTGATTTTTATCATATTCTAGTCGTAGATAGCAAAAAAGAGAGAGAAGCATTTTTTAAATCAATTGAAAACTTACACAAGGAGAGATAAGAATGGGAATGTTCATAAGTTTTTACAAAAAAGAAGGTGAAGATATTGAACTGACAGTTCAAGCAGGTGGTTATTGGCTTTTTTATGATTGGATTATAGAAAATAAAATCAATAAAAGACGAAAAACTACAATAATTCTTGATACATCAAATCGAAATCATTACATTGATTGGGAATTTAAACAAAAACTGGAAGAAGAGAGCCTTGCAAAATTTATGAACATGGTTAGTTTTTATGGAGAGAAAAAAGGAGAAACAAAAAAAGTTTATCCTGTTAAGAAAAAAGAGATTGAAAACTTAATTACTATAATTGAGAAAGACGAGGAAGGGAAAGAATGTTTTATGGAAAATTTCTTAAAAATTAAAGATGCAGATGCTGACTTCTTTATTTCCTATAGCGTTTAAAAACTAAGCCTCCAAAAAAGTCGGACTTTTAAGAAAGTTCCGAACTTCTTCAAAATCAATAGGGTTTAACATTTTTTGGATTTTTTTGAAGAGCATTTACAATATCGCAAATGCACTCTTTATCAAATCCCTCATAAATATTTTTATTAACAAATAATTCTTCCCAGTCCCAATGAATTTGAGTGTAATCTTTTATCATTTGATGAATCATATCTTCTTCGTCAAAAATTCCCTTCACAATTTCTTCAAAGAATTTATGTTCTATTTCTTTTTCAAGAATTTTATAAACCAACATAGACATCTCAAAACCATTCTCTTTTTGAAATTTCTTTATATGTGATTTATATTTTTCTGTTTTGGTTTTTTCTACTTTAGCCACTATTTAGCGATATTATGTAGCAAACTCACCAAAAAGTAAGCCCCTAAAACAGGGATAAAAAGCCCATATCCTACTATAATTTTCCTTGAATAAATCAATAAGGAGAATCCTACAAATGCAACATGTCGTAAGCCAACTTATCACCAAAAAAGAAGAATTATTAGGGGAATTGAAGTTCCATAAGACAAAAGTCCAACAGTTAGAAGAAGTTATTAACGGGATAGATATATCTATAAGTGTTTTTGACCCAGAGTTTGACCTAAAAAAGATAAAACCTAAACGATATACAGGAAATAAACATTATTTCAAGCATGGAGAGAGCTTCACAATGATTTTAGATACTCTACGAAAAGCAAAAGCACCATTAACTACCCATGAAATCACAATAGAACTTATGAAAAAGAAGAAATTAGATTACGAAAATAAAGAATTGGTTAGCAATATCCAACGCTCTTTAAGTGGAACGCTAAAAAAACAAGCAGATAATAAAACTATTCAAAAAATAGGAGAAGATTCCTATAATGGCTTTCAATGGGTTATATCAGCCTAAGCCCCTAATCTCTCAGAAACTCTATGGTTCCCTTGCCAGTAGCCCGTCCATTCATTGCTTTGGATGGTTCTCATACAACGAGAAGAAACATCATATATTCACATAAAAAATGCTAAAGAAATAAAAACCTCAGAGAGTTTATTTTTTCTTTCAAATGTAAAAAGAGAACTCGAAGAAATGAAAACAAAATTAGAAAAATTTGTTTTCATGAAAGAAGTTTATAAAAAAGATGTTGCCGAATTTTGGTGGAAACAATTTTCAACAAAAGAATCCATTGAAATACAAAAAAAACATTTTGATATTTTAAATGTCTATGAAGAATATAAATTTGTTAAATGTGAAATAAAAATTACATATATGGCAGATATATCTTTAGATGAATTTAAAACGAATCAAGAAATTATAATCAATGGAAAAAATGTAAATCTTATTTCAATTAAAAAGCTTTTAAGAGAGATTTCATCTTTATTAAAACTAAAATTATTAAAACTTATAGATGCACAATCGGACGTTTATTTCAAAGAAGGTAAAGATTTTATTACTCAAAGAAAACTAAATTTTCTTTATGCACTTTTAGTTGAAGAAAGTTTATCAAAAGATGAATTTGAGAAAGAGAAGAAAAAATTATTCAATGATTATATTATTAGATTAGAAGTTGATAAATTTGATGAACTATCAGAAAGAGAGAAAGAATACGCTCTTAAAAGCTTTAAAGAAAGAGAAAATCAGTTCATTGCTAATTTTTTAAATTATAAACAGATTAAAGATGAAATTGAAGAGAAGGAGATTATATGATATTTAAGAGACAAATCAAAATAAATAAACTAAATAATTGTCGAAAATCACATAAGATTGATTTTATTATTTTTACAGAGAAAAAAGAATATCAAAAATTCTTAGATGATAGCTTCATTAGTGAAAGTCAAATAATTACAAAAAATGAATTTCATCAATCAATTGAAGAAAGATTACATAAAAAAAATATTAACGATATTACTTTTATTTCATTTATTGAAAATTTAACAGAAAAAGAATGTAAAGACAAATATTTTTTATTGAATTATTTTATTAGAACTAGAGCGTGCCTAACAGAAGCTTTTACTATCTACAGTTTAGACAATATTATTTTTGAAATGGTTTTAAAAGATAAAGATAAAAATATTGATTCCGACGAAATAGATTTTAATTTTTATCTATCTGAAGAGATAGATAAACAACTCTTAAACTTTTCGGACTCTTTTTAAGAGTCCTTTCTTCTCGTTCCCTTTTTTTGTTCTTATAACCTTATATCTCAAAAAAAATCCTTGAAATCAAGGTAAAGGAAACAAAATGAAAAATATTAAAAAAGAAGAACCAGAGTTTTTAATTATAGACAAGAAAGGTGATTTTATATCTGAAAAAGAAAAAATGGTATTAGACTTTATGCATATAGAGATAGAAGAAGTAACAGAAGAAAAAAGATTTAAAATTGCACTGGTGACTTCCCTTCTTGGTAATCCTTATTTAAACAAAGAATATATAGACAATCGTTGGAATGAATACCAAGAACAAAAGAAGATTATGGAAGACGTTTACACGCAAGAGGTGGTTGAGAAAATCACAAAAAATGTTCAACAAAAATTTCAATTACATAATTAAGAAAAACCAATGGCATACAAAAAGCTAGAAATTGATAAATATACTCAAATATCTCTCATAGAATCACTTATAAAAAAGATAAATAAGAAGATTCTCTATCTGAAGAAATTATCTCCAAAAAGAGATATTCCTTTTCAAAGATATGAGAGTATTATTAAAAAAATGACACCAGAAGATAGCAATCTAAAAGAATCACTTAAAAAAAGAAAGAAAAAAGATTACAACCTTCTTTTGAATGATGTCCTGTTTAATCAAAATCATTTATCGTTATTAATAGATTTTGATTTATTTCTAAAAACTGAAATCAGTCTTTATCAAATCGAAATTTATAGAAATAGCAAATTTCAAAAACTTTTAAATCTTTTTAGAGGATTTTAAAAAATATTCTTTTAATCGGACTCTTTTAGAGTCCAACCTTTCCCCGACCACCACCCCTTAAAACCAAACCTTTCTTTTATCAAAGTCTCCTCCAGAAAAAATCCTCTAATCATCAAATCAGCTTTCCCCGTTCTTTTCCAGCTTTATTTCATTTACACGTTAAGAAAAAGGATAAATGACAAAAATATTGACTTCACATTTATTAATAAACACTTCACTGCGTTAGCTTGTTCTTCGAACAAGTGTTCTCATCAAGATTTTTCTAAATTATTTTTTCTTGGCTTCAACTCATAAAACCCGAAAGAACTCAAAGGAAGCAAGCTTTTAGACGAAGAGCCTGGTTTTCTCTTAACTTTTTCAAAAAAAAAGGAAAAGAGATTTCCCCTCAGAATCTAAAAAAAGCAATCTTTCAAATTAAAGGACATAAAATGGCAACACCTCAAGAACTTCTTACTGAAACACTCAACAACCTTATCGAGAAAATCGATACTACAACGGCTACATGGATAAAACCTTGGAAAAATACCTTTCCTATGAATCACATAACAAAAAGACCATACAGCGGTTTAAACACATGGATTCTATGGGCTATTGCTCAAGATAGAAATTATGAAACTAATAATTGGTTATCATTTAAACAAATCACAGAACGAGGCGGAAGAGTCGTTAAAGGCGAAAAATCTACTCCAGTATTTTTCTTTAAACCGATTCAAATCACAGAGAGAGACGATGAAACAGGAGAATTAAAAACAAAAACAATTCCACTGTTAAAAACATATAATATTTTTAATCTCAGTCAAACGGATTTACCAATCGAAGCATTTACTGAAACAGCTTTAATTCCGTCGGTAGATGAATTTGTGGAGAATTGCGGAGTTGATATTATTCAAGATACATTCGCTTATTATCTTCCAAGCCGTCACGTTATCGGAATGCCACCAAAAGACAGTTTTACATCGACAGAGGGTTATTACTCAACTTTGCTTCATGAACTCGCTCACAGCACAGGAAACGCTCTAAATAGAGATATGACAGGGAAATTTGGAAGTCCTTCTTACCAAGTTGAAGAATTAGTGGCAGAGACTACAAAAGTATTTCTTTCTGTTTATATGGAAATCGAAAACAAAGACAGCCAACACTTCGAACAAAGCGCAGCATATTTGAAAAGTTGGTTAAAGGGAGCATCCTCGAAGGATTTATTTAAAATTTTCTCACAGGCTCAAAAAGCTTATGATTATCTTCTCTCTCTCCAAAATGAAGAGGAGCAAGCAGCCTAAAAACTGCTTGAAGGTATTATTTTTATGATATAGCCCGACCACACAGCCCCAGGGGGATTAAGAAAAGAGCGTAAAATATGCGATTACAAAAAAATCAAAGGCTATGATTGGATGGTCATTGTATAGCCAAAAAAGCCCAGAGGTAAAAATGAAGAAAGCCAATTTTTGGCTATCTTTACTCATCTCTCTTCTTCTTTCCCTAAAAATTTATCTTCTAATTTTTTAGCTTCAATTGCTTCATATTCAGCAATTTTAGCCTTCATGATTCTTTCTTCTTCCATTATTTTTTTAACTGATTCTACACAACTAAGAAAATTTTCTTTATTTTTAAATAATTGAATCATTTTATCTTTGTTCTCTAAAAAAGTTTCTTCAAACGTTTTCTTTGATTTTATATATTTTTTTACAAAATTCAATTTAATAAATTCAATCTCATTATTTATTAAAAATTTAATAAATAATAAAAGAGAAACCATAATAATAATGTCAAGACCAAGATTACTTAATGTTGTTGAATAATCATTTCCACTTATTTCTCCAAAGTAAGTGATACAAAAGAGAAAATGAAAAATAACCCAAGGCACCGTAAATAACATCAAAACAGAGATTGGTTCAATCCAAAAATGCACAACTTCCTTAATTTTATTTTCTTTTTTCATTGTTTTTTTCCTTTACCTATTTTCATAGGATTTTTTTGAGATATATGGTTATAGCAAGCTACAAACAAAATATTTCACTTCTAGCTCTCTATAACTGAAATATCAAAAAAAGGAAAAACAATGAAACGAGATATTGAAAAATACATAGAGTGTTGGAGAGGGATTAAATACAATAAAAAAGAAAGAAACTTTAACGATGCAAGAAGTTTCTTGGATGATATGAGAGAAATATCTGAAAAATACAAAGATGATAGAGATTTATTTATAGCTGAAGTTCAAAAAGAACAAATCAGAACTATGAATAAAATTAAAGTATTTCAAAAAGAAAAGAAATTCTTATTAAACAATGGACTCAATTCAACCGACTTGAATTATTTATATTTTGAATTTGGAAAAGAATTCGTTCTTTTTTCAGAAGAAATATTACCTATTGAAGATGGTTATTTCATGGCAATAGATAGCGGAGTAGATATTAGTAAGCTTGAAAAAATTTCAGTCAAACTAAATAATCATGAAATATTTAAGAATCAATTGGAATATTACAATGAACAAAAAAATTGAAGGCAAAGTTTGGGATTTAAAGAAGAATACTCTTTTTGTTCATATCGAAAAAGAAGAGCGATTTTTATTTTTTATAATAGATAGAAAATTATATCCTCACGCCAAGCTTTTTGATTATATAAATTTTGATTTAGAAAAAACTAAAAGTTTTTCTTCAATCTTGAATTATTCGAAAAATTGTTCTTAAAACAAAATATACAAAAAAATAAGGAAGGTAAAAACAATGAAAGTATACAGAACAAGAAGAATCATAGATGAGAAAAGAACACTTAAGATTAAACATTTAACAAAAAGATAAAAAGACCAAAAAATATAAATGTAGTAAGCGTAACAGTTTTAAACTATAAAGACAATGATGATAAGAATATTTATTTCCACCAATATGAACATCATAATTATTTTTCAGTACCTTTTTCGAGAATAAAAAAAGAGACAAAAGAAAAAACCATCAAAGAAGCTATTGAAACAATACAGTTTGATGAAGAGAAAATTGAATCTTGCAAAAAAGCTGCAAAAGAAGATTTGGAATTTCTTCTATCTATATCAAAAATGATTGAAGATTATGAGAATTCCACTCCTAAAACAAATTACTAAAAAATAAGGAAGGTAAAAACAATGAAAACTAAAGAGGTTATAGAATTTTTTGAATTCACACAAATCATGCTTGAAAACGAAGTGATAGATATTCAGAGAATCAAAGAAAAAGGACGAGATGCGTATTTAGTTGATTTTTGGGCTTATTCAAAGCAAATAATATTTTTTGCTGAGAATGAAGTTGAAGAAATTGAAATTTATTCAGGTGAAGAGTTAGATATGACTCTTCCAGCTAATGATAAAAATTTAAGACTTGCAGTGATGTATTGCAAGCAAGGAGAATAAGATGATTTTAGGATATTTAGTAGTCGGATTCATGGGAGTTTCGTTTTTGTTTGGTTTATATATGTTTATAAACAAAACAATCAAACTTATCAAAAAAATTAAAACAGGAGAAGACAAATGATTAAAAAACAAGACTTAGAAGGATTTACACTAATTTTAAATGCTCACCTGATGAGCAAAGCGTTCATTGAAGAAAATATTCTAACAATCGAACATGGATATAAATCAGTCGTTATTTTTGATAAGAACAGTGAATACAAATATGATAATAAAATCGAAAGTCCGATTTTCGAATACAAAGAAGGTATCACGGTTTTTTCTGACCCAAAACTTTTTGAATATATTACAGATGTTTATGATGGAGAAGGAACCTTATTCATTCTCGACAATGCCGAATCTTTAAATCAATTAGATTTAAGAGACTTTATACAATTTAACAAGTTTCTAGGGGATAGCGAGGGAACAGCGATTGTCGCTTCCTATTTGAAAAAACCTGAAAATATGTCCGAGTACGATGCAAAAGTTATCTTTTCTGAAGACAACTCAAATTTCATCATAGCAAGAAAAGGGGAATTATTCATAAGAGTAAATACTTTTTTCGAAATGCCCTTTTAAAAGAGAGTCTTTTTAAGACTCCAGAAACCGCCTTTTTTCTCTTTCAGAAATCACAAGACACTCAACATCAAACTTTTCCTTATTCTTTTTTAGTGTTATTCACTTATCTATCCATTGATTTTATTGTCAAAGAAACATGAACCATCAATAAAAGTGGTTTTATTTTTAGTCCAGGTTTTTTGAAAATCTACTGTCAAGATAAGCGAAACACGAAAACGGGAAAAACTTGATTGAGAGTTGAGTTTTGTTCTTTCCTTCAAAAAAGGGAAAGGCAAAAGATAAAGCTCACCACTCGACAAGAAAAACTTTTTATTCAAGGAAAACCAAATGAAAACAATCGAAGACGTTAAAAATATTAAAACAAATACAAAGCTCGAAGAAGCTGTTAAAGATTGTATTATTGAAGAGATTGAAACTTGTTATGAAGATAGAGAGGAGGACTTTTTTGAAGACCTTTTTAGAAATGGTTGCATCTCAGGAATGGTTTCTTCTTTGGTGTATTACACTGAAACTCAAAAGTTCTTTAAGGAACACGACGAAGAGATTAATGAGCTTGTATCTGAAACAATTGATTCTATTGGTTGTGATTCCATAACTGGTATTTTTGGAGACAAATTCGATAAGTCGGACTTTTTATGTCTTGAACAATCAAATCAAAATCTTTTAGCTTGGTTTGGTTTTGAAGAGACCGCTCGAAAATTAGCCCAAGAACTAGGTTTGGATTTTTAATCTAAATAAGAAATATAGCAAATACGCTATATTTTAATCAATATAGTTGATATTTTATAGAAAATATGCTATAATAAAATAAAAAGGATATACATGAAAAAGTTATTACTTACTCTCTCTTTATTGTTTATGTCGGCTCATGCTGATTATGAGATTATCAAGTCGAAATCAAAATCTTTCTCAGATGAAAATGTTACTTCTATGGAAATTATGTATTTCGGTTCACTTGAAAATTATTCTAAATCAGTTGTAGAAATTCAAAAGAATATAGCTGAAAAAGGAACGGAAGGTTTTTTAAATGGTTTAAGCTCTGGAGCTGAAAGCCTTGCAAAAGGTTTTACAAAAGCTGGAGTTCAATCAATGGGCGCAGGACTTGGAATAGGAATAGTCATAGGAGCACTTGACCCTTTTATTATGGGGTTTTACGCTGACCAAACTTTTGTTCAAGTTGAAAAAATTACTCTTAAAGATGGTTCTATTGCCTATTCAAATCGTCTTTTTGTAGGAAACAAACACCCTTCATACAGTGATGAAGAAATCAAAAATCTAATTAACAAATAAAGGATATTTACCATGAAAACTATATACTCAATCTTAATGATTCTTACTCTTGCCTCGTCTTCTTTTGCTGATACAATAGATTTTAAATCTGATAAATTAACAAATGTTATTGAAATTGATTTTGAAAAAGATGATAATATTTTTACATTTATTTATGATGCTTGGTTAAAAAAATCAGCATACGAAAAACAATACAATCAATATATGGCAGAAACTTTATATGCTGTTTCAACCTATGGAAAACAAAACGGATATTCTTATTTTGCTATTGTTAATGAGAAAATGA
Organism: Sulfuricurvum sp.; assembly: GCF_023229695.1. Taxonomy (GTDB): domain Bacteria; phylum Campylobacterota; class Campylobacteria; order Campylobacterales; family Sulfurimonadaceae; genus Sulfuricurvum. Next base: position 84,108 of record NZ_JALNYS010000005.1, on the reverse strand, counting down.
ATAATCTTGTAGGTTATCCAATAAACAGTTATCAAGGATTGGTTCAATATGGACGATTAGTGCCAATAATGAAAAATCGTGAAGATTTTAATCCTGATATTTTTGGAGGAAATGGTGAAGAAACTATTATTGTTAATGGAAGAATTGAAATGAAAGTTATTTACTTGAAAGAGCCGATTGAAGGACTCTTTTTATATAATATCGATGAAACTGTCACCGATACGAAAAAAGCCCTTTAAGAGGGTTTTTTATTTTGGAAGGTGGATTGCAATATATGCAATTATCACTAAAGTTTGAACAGCAAAAAAAGAAGTCCATACAATTTTTTTCATTTGATTATATTTTTTATCATAAGTCATTTTCTCCTCCTTTTTTAAGATTACTTTCTCTTTCCTCTGAAGTTATTTCGATAGCTGCTTTTACTTCGAGAGGAGAATCTATTTTTTCTAAAAATATTTTCTGAGAACCCCTTCCAGTAATATACAAATTTCCATAATTAAACATTCTTCCATAAATATCTTGTTCCACTTGAATAGATTCGATTGCTTCCAATCTTATCTCATGAGTTTTAATATCCCCTATTCCGCTTTTATATATAAAACGTCTATTTGTCACACCCATTTCGATAGAATTCAGTGAAACCATTTTTGGAAAAGATACCGAGTAAAAAGCAACCATTGTTATAAAAAAATTAAGAGATAATATATCCCAATGAAATATTTTAAATACAAAAAAGACAATAACAAAAACGAGAGAATACCACCAAAAAAAGGCGGTATAATTAAAAACACTCAAATCAAAATTATATTTTAATTTTTCCCCTGGAGTAATTGATTTCATAATATAACTCATCTCTTACTCCTTACTTTTGATTTTTTATATCTGAGAAGATATTATCAAAATCTGAGAAATCAACATCTTGATTAAATGTTGTGCTTAGATAATCTTTGAACTCTGTCAAATCAATACATTTTCTTTGATATTGAAAAGATTCTGTAGGATTATAAGGATTTGTTAATTCTCCATCCACATTATAATTTTGAGTCGCTTTAGCTCCATCTACCCCGAAAGTTTTGTCATGGTCTGTACATTGTCTAAATGATACATAATTCAAATCTCTTAAAGAAACTCCTGTACAATGCTTCCAATCTCTCCCTAATTGCGCTTTTAATTGTTCAACCAATATTCGAGTTAATAATTGGTCATAACAGCAATAATCATAAGCATCTAATCCGCATCCGCTACCGAAAAAATCTTTTTCAGCGCATGAAGTCGAAGTCAATTTACAAAGATTATAAGGAAGACTTTCTTGAGTCTTTTTATGTCTCGTTCCTGCTGCTGAAGCATCCTCTTCATCATTACAAGTATCAACACTTTTGAATGAAGTTGCAAACTCTAGGACTATAGCTAACGCTGCTTTTATCAAAGCTCCATAAGGTCCTAAATATTGCGCTGGAATAGCGTTAAGAGCCATAGAAATACCATCTTTCGTTGAAAATCTGCTAGGGTCTCCACTTTGTGTATCTTGATTGGAAGTAGTGCCAGTTTTACCACCAGTTCCAACACACGCAGCCATTTTCATAGTCACTACAGCCGTTGAAATTAAAAATTGTGTATCTTTAATTTTTTGTTGAAGTTTTTTCATCTCTTCTTGATTCATAGCTTCAGAACCTTCTGTTTCCGAAGGTTGTTTAAATCTTACAGAAAGGATTCCATTTTCTTCATCTAATATTACTATTTGGTCAGCAGCCTCTGGATGTTGAGCTATTAAATCGTCATACTGTTGTTGGTCTAAGGTCATAATATCACTCTCTTGAGAGTTATTTAAAGAACCAGAACCTCCACAAAATTCATCTATAGGGTCACAGTCTCCGTCTCCAGAGTCTCCACCAAAATAATTGTACATATTAGCAGCCATATCCACACCTGAAGCTACAAGACATTTTCCGAAGTTAGCTCCTACTTTCATTCCAGTTCCAGCAGCCATAGAGTTAAATCCTGAACCAGCAGAAGCTGAGAAAGCATTATATGAACTTGCCATTTCTGTATCAGCCAAAAATTGTCCTTTCTCCATCCCACTCATCATAGTGGACATAGCTAAAGAAGCCCAAAACATAGGGTCAGAAGCCCAGGAAAAGTCTGTTTTAGTTCCTGTTTCACAATAACCATGCCACCCACTCCATAGGTGCTCTAATTGATTATAAGCCCCCATAATAGCCATGATGGAACCAAGAGCACTTTCATGATTCTCACTTCTGTAAGTATCGTAATCTGATGGTCTTAACTCAAAAGTTGTATTTTTAGTTTCCCATTTTTTACAAGCCCCTTGAGTTTCAATAGTTAAATTACAATCTCTATTGATTTCTTTTTTTGTTAAAACAGAAGTACCTCTTTCGTCTCCGATTGGGAAATAATCAATTTCTCCAGAGACAGAACAAACCTCGTTGATTGTTCCAGCGAAAGCGTTAGAAGCGAGTGAAAAGGCGAGGATAAGGGAAATGAATTTATTTTTGGATAGCGCACTCATTCGAAGCGTCCTTGCTTGTATTCAAGCTTTTTTTGATAGCGTTTTTAGGAATATTTCGAGCTATATCACAAACTTCATCATTTCCATAAGCCGAAACTTTTCTTAAGATATAATCAGCCTTATTCCATTCGTTTGTTGTATAAAGAGCAAGCGCAAAAGAACAATAATATTTTGGTTTTTTAGAAGAAAGAGCAGCATAAGCTAGAGTATTCATAGCCTCTAAAGTTTCTTTGTGATTTTCGTTATTTTGTTTTTTATTGATAAAAGAACATAAGCCTCTTAAATATTCACTATCTGAATTTTCTGAAGCTTTTATATTGCAATCAACGTTTTCTATTTGTTTTTGAAGTTCTTTAAAAGCAGCGAATCTTCCAAGGTCTACAATTTGTTCTTTGTTCTCTTGAATGTGCATACCAAGTAATAATGATTTTTCAGCGATGGCGGTTTCTTTTGGAGTTGCAGAAAATGCAGCGATAGAAGCTAAAAGCGACATAATAATAATTTTTTTCATAGGTTAAATCCTCCTTCCTTTTTGGATTTAGGAATCCTGGAAGGATTTAAAAGCGTTTATGTACAATCAAAAAACGATTTAAGAAAAAATGGAATTATTATTAAAACTGTCATGTATGCACGATTAAAAAAAGGAAGGCGAGAAGCTTTCATTAAAAAACTTCTACATTTAAGTTATATAGCTGAGTTTTGGGAATTTATGGAATGATGGACTTTTTGAAGCGAAAAAGTCCAAATTACGAAGAATTTATGCAGAAAGAGCTTTATCTACTAAAAAAGTGATATTTGCTAAAAAGTCTAAGTCTTCTTGAGAATATTTTTCTAGCTCTTTTTCTCTTTCAGAAAAGAGTTTTTGTTTTTCGAGTTTATACCGTTCTTCTCTTCTTAATTCTAAATCTCTTAAAAATTTTGCAGTGGCTGAAGCAAAGAAAGTATCTTCAAAAGACACGGAGAAGAAAAAATCTTTTGATATTTTTCTCTCAAAAACAATTTCTATATCGTCTGGATTCTCCATACCATCCCAGCAATTTTGCAAAAGAGGTACGAGGATTTTTTTTTGTTCTTCAGTGAGGGTTGTGTTTTCTATTTTAAAATCTAAAGTTTTATCATTTATTCGAGCCTGGACTAACATTTTTATTTCTCCTCTATAATGTTTATTATTTTTAAAACCTTTTCAAGATTATTATCTTTTAAAAGTAATTCTAATTTATCAATTGATATATTGTATTTGTGACATATTGAGCCAAGTCTTATAATCTCGTATTCAAAACTATTTGACTTTTTTTTCTTTGCTATTCCAGTGTAATGACAGTCTAAAATCTCAGAAATTTCTGTATCTTGAATAAGTTTTGTTTTTTGTATTTTATCTTCCATGATTAAAGTACCCAGAATCCAGCGAGGACTAAAGCACCGCCTACAAATAATAAAGGCATTACGTTATGGTCTAAACCAAATAAGCCAGTCATGATACCAGCAGATACTAAGATAATGAATCCAGCAGCTCCTCTTGCTTCATGATGAATTTTGTTTTTTAATTGAGAAGTACCTCTATTCATACCTTGTTGAACACCATTTCTTACAGCTTTTTCCAACATATCGTTAAGTTCTTTTTGAGTCATATTTACTTGAGCCATTTGAAACTCCTTACTTTTTTATTTATTATAGCATATTTTCTATATAATATCAAGTATTTTGGAGATAATATAGAATATATTCTATATTTTTATAAGATTAAGGGGATTTTTTATACCCCTTTTTTTAATAACCTCTTGTTATTTTAGTTCTCATTGCAGCAGACGCAACCTCTTTAGGGTCAACAACATCATCAACCTTGCCACCAAGTTTTAGAACTTTTGCAGCAGGAACAAATTGTGTCACCTCTTTTACAACATTTAAGCCAGTTGTTGAATATTGTAAAGCCTCATCGGAAATATCAAGCTTATCTTTTGCATGATAAGTAATATCACTTCTGAAGTCACCTTCTTCAACATTTCCTTTTTTGGATGCTCTATGATTTGTAACCAACTCACCTTTGCTGTTTGTTGTTTTAACAATATCTTTTCCATCGTCACCAGTAGTTTCAAGTTTGTTTGCATCTCCAGCACCTTTGAGGGCAGCTGTTTTTCTTGCCAAGTGAGGACTGTTTTCAAATTCTTCTTTTGCATCACTAAAGTGTAAACCACCGTCTTTTGTTCTTGTCAAGTGACCTTCACTTTCCATTTTCTTAGCTACATTCGTTTCAACGTCTCTCTCTTGCTTGTTCAACTTATGAAGAGCATTTACTTTTTGTGTAAAGGCTCCTTTATCACCAGCATGAGCTTTTATATCGTTCATGTCGTTTTCAAGCTTACTTGCTTGTGTTTCGAGCATTTTACGTTGAGGAGAGCCAGCAGGGAATTTGTTTGCTTGTTTTTTGTAAGCATTCAAAGCTTGAGCTTTATTAGCATACTCTTCAACCTTTTTATCTCCTCCAGTAATTGCCGCTTTTTTCTCATTTATTGCTTCTTTTTGAAGAGCAACTTCTGAAGAGTAAAGACGTTTTCCATTATCAGAGTCGTGCATTTTAATATCTTTTGCTGTCTCTTTTGAAGCATAATTAATAGCAGCGGTTCCACTCAATCCTTTTTCATGAGCTTCATCTAAATTTTTTTGATATGCTTCTTTATAATTTCTATCTTTTTCATCTAAAAACGCAGTAGCTTCAGTTTCTCCTCGATTTTCAGTATGTGCAGTTTTTTCTACTACATCAACAGTTTTGTTTTCTGCTAATTTTGAAACATTTACACCTTCATTATCAAGATTTCGTTTTGTGGTCAAGTCAATATCTTTTTGGTAAGGGTCAAGTGTTGTTCCTGCATTCACCATAGCGTTTCCATATCCAGCAAGTTTTGAACCTGAATTATTTCCAAATTCACCACCAGAATTGGCTCCACTTCTCAAACGAGGGTCATTAGCGTGTTTCATTCTCGCAGCAGCAGCTTCTTTCTCTTTTTGTTCATGTTGTTCAGTTATAAAATCAGCTTGATTCTGTTTAGTCTCAACATTACCGTATTTTTTGATTTCTTTATCTGAAACCGTATTGTCTCCGTTCGCATCGATTCCCTTAAATTTAGAATTTGTACCTGTTACATCAAACTTTTTAAGTTGCTCAAGATATTTGTCTTGACCACCAGGTTGTTTGTTGTAAAAATTATCAGCTGTTAAGTTTTCTACTTTCTCTTTATTTTCAGAATGAAAGTTTGAATCTTCAACTTTTGATTGACCCCATTTTTTAATAATTTCCGCTTTTGAATTATCTCCAGCAGCATTATGTTTTCCAGTGTCGTTTTGTTGCTTAACTGTAGTTCCACCAACAAAACCAGAAGTTTTAGAGAAATCTAAACTATCCTTTTCTCCTTCGGTTTTACCTATATCGTCAGTAGAACCTCCAGTTTGTTTCATTTTTTCTTTAATAGCAGTCACTTCTCTTGTTTTGTCAATTCCAGCCTTAGCAACAATACCGCCTTCGACTCCAAGAGGGCTTTCTTGAAGAACTCTTTTTTCTTCAAGATTTGTAAGATTCTTTTTGTCTGTATCAAAATTTTTAACATCTTGAATAACATCTTGCCCATATTTATTAACGTTATAGCTATTGTTTTTCTTATCAGTAGCTTCATTTATTCCAGTATCTGTAAAATTTTGTCTTGTAGTATTTTCTACTAAAGCCTTATCTTTTGCCATATTATTTCCTGTCATAGTTTTTTCAAATTCAATAAGCTCACTAGGTTTGCTTGCGTTTAAAACTTTCAATTTCTCATCATAATTAGCATAAGGCATAGAGGCTTCATATTTAGCTCTTTCTCCAACTTTATTATTTCCTGCGGTTTTATCAACAGCTACGTTTGCCCCTTCTTTGATACCAGAAGCTATTGATTGATAGTGCATAGCCTCAGCCATCGAAACTTCTCTTCCTAAGTCTTTTGATACTTGTTCTTGAGAAGCTTGAGCTTTTCTGTCAGCTGCTATTGAAGCAGTGCTTGCATTTTTTGCAAAACTAGCAGATAAACCACCAGAGATATTACCAAGCATTGTTCCAGAGCCTTTTAATAATAACCATGAAAGAGCAGGAAGAGAAGCATATAGATAACCAGCAAGTCCAGCCATTGAAGCGGTTGTTCCCATTATTTCAGCCGAATTATTTAAAGTTAAACCACCTCCTACAGTCACTTCTGTATATTTACAAATAACGTGATTTAAGATAGCAGCTAAAACTCCCCAGGATTCAACCCAAAGCATCGTTTGACCATATTGACCAATAACTTTAAGTCCTCCAGGAAGAAGTGTTACTACCAAAATAAATGGAAAAATTGCATACAAAAGCCCTCTTAGCATCATCTGCATAACTGGAAGCATTTCACTTAAATAATATCCTTGACTGATATTGTTTAGATTAAAATCTGCTCTTTGTTTTCCAGCAGCATAAACTACTCCAGTAGGAAGAGAATCATTTCTAGCTATAGAGTTCATTACACCAGCCTGAAGAGCAATTTGTTGAAAATCAGATGCAGGAACGGCTCTACTTTTTAACAACATACCCATATCTTGTTCTGTCATTTTCCCTAAAGGGTCTAATGGATTTGTAGCTAAAGAATGGTCTTTTGCTAAAAATTGAGCAATATCTATAGTAGTTAGTTGATTATAAAAATCTTTACAAGTCATAAGTTCTCCACCTCTGTATCCAGTATAATCACCAGCAGCAACTCCTCCGATTGTTTCTCCTCCATTTATCCATTGCCCCATCAGATAAATAATATTGTCTGAGTTGCTTATTTCTTCAAGATGTACTTGTCCATCCATCCCTTTTGAAGAATAAGGAATATAAACGCAATCAGAAAAAAATTCATCAAGTGCCATACCAAGAGCACCGTCCATATCCATATTCAATAATTTTAGATTATTTCTTAAAGATGAACCATAACCATATTTTTGAGCCGAATAAGCTCCTCCAAGTTCCTGTCCAGGAACAGGAGAAACAGATGAAAAAGCTTGTTCAAATAAACCTACAGTTTCTCTTCCCATTGAATTGAAAAATTTGAAAGCAAAAGCCAAAGGCGTAGGAATATTATCAATTGCTATTCCAGATGGAGCATTGTAATAAGAGTTATAATAAGTTGTTGGATATTCCGCCTTAATAATAACTGTACTGTGGTCAGAAAAGGCAAGAGTCAGAACCGCCATTCCTAAGATGTGAAATTTTGTAAAATTGATTAGCCCTCCCTGAGCATCTTTTCCAGCATTCAAAACCATTTGAGCTAAAACGAGAAATCCTCCCATGAGAAAAACTAATCGTAATAAAGTCATATATGAGTCAGAGCCTAAAATCATAGGGATAGCGTTAAAAACAGTCCAGTACCAGTCTACTTCTTCTGATGAAGATACAGTAATAAAATAATCAGAGCCAGCAAAAACAGGTATAGACAACATAAGTAATAAAAATAAAAATCTTTTTATCATTTTTTTGGTCTCCTTTTTTGTTATATTTTTGTTTCCTTGTAAAAAAAATTGTTAGTGTTTGTAAAAATTTGAGGGGATATTAAGGGGATTTGTTCGAGAAATTTAGGATTTAGAAGTCATAAAAAAACCGTTGTAAAAATTTAGTTATGAAGTTATATAGGTGAGTTTAGAGAGTTTTTGGAATGATGGACTTTTTGAAGCGAAAAAGTCCAACTAGCCCCTCGAAGGGGTTAAATCAACAAGGAGATTGATATTCGTAATAATTGTTTAAATCCATTTTATTATTTTTTACGGCAATTCCCCACGAAATGTTTCCATTTCCGCACAAATAAGCATTCATACTGATTTCTTCTTCCGCCTTCAAAGGAATTATATAAGGCTTAGTAGCTGTAGAATCGATTTTAAAAGCGTAAAAATTGGAATTATTAGGTTTTACAAAACCGTTTGTATTCCACTTGCTTAAAAAATTTGTTCCTGTTTCACTTCTTTTAACCATTTGTCCAAATTTTATTAATCTTTCCTCTTTTTCAAAAAGATAAGGTTTTTCACTTTCGAGAACAATTCTGTTTGCATAAAAGTTTAATTTATTCGCAGAATTTATTATCATTGTAGAAATCAAAGATGCAATAATTATTAAAATTAAATTCATTTTTATTCCTCCTTTACAATAAGCTTGATTGACTTGAGCCAAACAACCCAGGTTCTGAATATCTACAAGGACTATAATAAAAACTCTCTTTTGACGTAGCCAAAGTTGAGTTTGTTAATTTCACCTCAAAACCAGTTTTTGAATCACGACAAGTCACGGCAGCAAGTCGAGCGAGACTTACATTTCTTGATTTTTTTAACCAATCGTAAATCGCTCCCATCTTCATAGGACAATTACCTTCAGTCGGACTTGTTGTAAAAGTATTACAAGTTGAATAACCGTTATTCAATGCCGTTCTAAAGGCTACTGAGTCTTTATCGAGATAATATTGAAGCCCATTTACGAAATCTTGAGATTCAGCTTTAAAAACAACTTCGTCATAAGCTTTTTTTTGAATTATGTAATAACCAGTGGAGCCAAGAAGCATAGTCGAAACTATAATCATTGTACTTAGTAACTCCATTTGTATGAAACCTCTTTTTTTCATCTTGAGCCTCCCACAATTTCACCATAAGCATTTCTTATCTCTATAATTTCTTTGTTTTGTTTGAGTTCAAGTATTTGAGCTTTTAACTCCTTGATTTCGCTTTCAACGGACAAATTTTGTTCTTCTTTTTTTATTTCGTTTCCACTCATATCAAAAGATTTATAAATAGGTTTTCCTTCTTCATTATTTCCAAAATATATTGGACGAATTGTTTCTTCCCCCTCCTCTATATTTTCATCGACTACCACTTCGTCCTCTGAATAATATTCCTCATTTCCAGCACTAGGCTCAGAAGAAATTTCAGTAGAAGATTCAAAAGATGGTTCTTCTGAATGAGTAAAAGAGTACAATTCTTGAAAACCCCAAATTAAGAAAAAAATTAAAATACCTGTAAAAATAGCTTTAAAAATATCAAATAAATTCATATCATCCTCCTTTTACCAAGTCAAATACTGTGGAGATTTAAAATTTCTACACTCATTCAATCCATAAGAATAAAAATTTGGAGGAGTTGATGAATTTCTCATATAAATTGATAAACAGAGATAAGAACCATCATAATTTGTTTTTAAATTTATTTGAGTATCTGGAGAAGGAAGAGGAATTTTATAAGATTCTCCATTTAAAAAAATCTCATAAGAACGACCTCCTTCTGTATTTGAATAAACGTATGAACCTCCAGTCGTCCATCCGTTTTCTATAGTCTCATAATCTAAATGATTTTTTAACTTAGAGCCTTCGATATAAGCATTTCTAACTGTACTTTCTGTATCCAGTTTTAAATTTTTTTGATTTGACTGTTGAATTTTTGGAACAGCTATCGCTGTAAGCGAAGCAATTATTGCCATAACAAATAAAAGTTCAACCATTGTAAAAGCTTTTTTCATAATTCTTTTCCTCCATATTTTTTAACTGTTATAGGAAGAATTATTCATTTACGCAAGAATTGAATAGTTGAATAATTTCGCCCGATTTATTTTTTACTTTTATTTCATAACCTTTTTCGCCATCATCACAAGTCACACCATAAAAGTCCACTTTATAAAAAGTTTTGTGTAGATTTTTTATAGTATATGTTTTTCCATAAATGATATTAGAACTATAAATCAATGTACCATTTTTAGGAAATTCGTCAGAAGTAATTCCACTCACTCCTCCGAGTTGATTATTGCAAAATCTAAACTTCCCATCATTTACATAATTAAAATTATCAACCCCACACTCTTCTTCAAAAGAAATAAGAGTGTTCATGCTTTTTTTGATAGCTACTTCATCTAAACCTGTAGAAACTTCTTTTAAATTCGAAACAGCGTATCCTGTCAAAATAGCTAAAACAAACATTACCATGATTAATTCAATTAGAGTAAAAGCTTTTTTCATAGTTTCACCCAAGAAGAATTTGTCCAATATGGCTTATCAAAAAGACACGAATTGTATTCAATAGAATAAATATTAGACATTCTAATTCTTACTCCATCCGAACCATCCGAACAAGAAACAGTTGAAAATTGAGCATAAGTGCTTTCATGAGAAAGAGACACTTTCTCAGAATAAGAGGCATAACCTGTGTATCCCTTCGCATACATATAACCATTAGAATCTGGATAACAAAGCCCTGCTCCACAAATCGGGTCAGTAGAAGAAGTGAAAAAAGAGTTATGAGCATCATTAAAATCATTTTCAGCTTTTATCGCCATCGTCATGTCGTACAATAATAAAAATTTTAAAGAGACATCGCTCATTCTTTTATCTGTGTTGTACGCTTTGACACCGTATGCAATACCAATCACGACAAGAACAATCAAAAGCTCCATTAACGTAAAAGCTTTTTTCATATTACGACCTCATGAATAGCTCCGTCTTCACATTTATTAAATTCGATAGCAGTATGAGTTACGGTATCAGAAGATATAAGAATTCGATAACCAGGAATTCCAGTGTCACAAACGAAAGCCTCAACAAACAAAATATTATCTTCTGATACAGAAAATTTATTTCCATCATTTCCTCTCAAACCTCCAAGATTTGAGTTTGAATATGAAGTTGTTGGAATTTCGTCATAATATTTATTTAGAGCATAAAACGTTTCTTGAAATTCAATATTCTTTTTTGCATCAACTCTCATATTATTGATATGAGCCTGGAGCGTTGCTTCTGCAAAATACGCCATACCAAAACCTGTTAAAATTGCCACAATCGCCATAACTGTTAAAAGTTCCACCATAGTAAAAGCTTTTCTCATAATGTCACCTCTTGAATTTTTGATTGATTGCACGAATTTAAAGTCATAGAAAAGTTTTTAATTTTCTCATTAACAACCGTGATAAAAAATCCTGTACCTGATGAGCAATTGATAGTTTCAATTTCCATTGAATTAAAAGGAGATAAAGAATATTTTCCTCCAAGAGAGCCAGTTCCAGAAACAGAAAATAAATCAACAGATTCATATTCATAAAAATTATCATAGATATTTTGTTCATTTAAAGAAGCATTTATAATGTCACTTTTCATGGAATTTTTATAAGTAACATTTGGAGTTTTTTTCATAGAATCAATGCTAAAAGCGAGAAGAGCAGCTAATAAAACCATGACTATAAGCATTTCAACGAGAGTAAATCCCTTTTTCATGACTTACTCCTTGCATGAGTCGGAAATTACATATCCAGCTGAGTTATCATATTTAGAAACAGAGATAATATAAAAGCAATTATCATAAAGCGGTTTTACATCAACAAAAGAATATTCAGTCGTATATTCAGTCTTCGGACTGTTTAAACCCATTAGAGCCTTATGAGCGTCTTCTTTTGCTTTTGATAGTAAATAGTCGTGAGAATAAAGAAAAGGGGCTAAAACAACGCCTAATGAGACGATTACGCTTATTCCAACACACGCAGAATAAAATTTAATTTTATCCGAAACGTTCATTGATTTATTATCATATTTATACCAAGACATTTACGCCTCCTTCTTTTAATTTAATAGAAAATCCTTGAAGGATTCTCTACCTGGAAAAAACCAGGAGGGATTTTAAACTAATGCGCCGTTTTGGATAGTTCCATCTGTGCAAGAATTGTAAGAAGTTGTTGCGTTTGGTAAAGTAGCGTTTGTAATTTCTACAGAAAAACCTACTGTGCTATCTCCACAATCAATATTTCCAGTTGTTTCAATAACATTGCCTTTTGATACAGTGAATTTAACACCATCGGTAGAAGTTACCATACCATTGTTTGCATCAATCCAAGCTCCGTTTGCAGCTGCTAAGTCAGTATATTCTTGATTTCCAGCAAAATAAGTTTGTTGTTGAGTGATTGCATTTTTTGCATCATTCTTCATACTATTTTCAGTAGCAACTCTTGTTGAATCTTTCAAGTTTGCAATTGCAAATCCAGCTAATATTGCGATAATCGCCATAACAAATAATAATTCCACTAATGTGAAACCTTTTTTAACGTTTTTCATAATTTTGTTCTCCTTGTTTTCAGCACCCTAGACTGAATAAATTGAATTTAAGGGCAACAGAGTGTTTTTGAAAAACAGCTCTAAAGAGAGATAGGTTTTAATTAAATTAGGAGTTTAATACGAGTATGAAGCTATCTCTCTTGAGAAATGTTTAAAAGGTTCAGACAAATGAGCAAAGAGCTGAACCTTCCATATATCACAAAAAATCGAGACAAAAAAGAAAGTCAATGAAAAAGAAAAACTTTTTTGCTCAGAGTGTTTTAGGGAGTTTTTTCAAGATATTTTGGAATGATGGACTTTTTGAAGCGAAAAAGTCCAAATTTTAAGAAAATTGAGGAAAATGAAGGGAAAATGAAGGGAAAAAGAGGGGGAAATCAGAAAGGTCTGATTTCTAAAAGAGAATCTATATAAGCTGAATCATCATATTGAGAAAAAGAACCTTCATATCCTTTTTCTTTAGCTTTTTTATCATATTTAGCAATTAATTGATTATATTCATCAACAAAGTCATGAGAATCATCAACTAAATCTTTTTTTATTTTTATAAAAAATTCTAACCTAACAACTTTTAGATTTTCTGTAATTTCTTTAAATGAAAATTCAATGTCTGACTTTTCATTAATTTCCTTCATTGAAGAATTCAATATTCTTCTTTTGAAATCTCCATATTTTTGATACTTGTTTTCCAAGTCAAGAATATACATTAATTTTTCAACATCAACTTTATAAAAACCAGTTTTCTTAAATTGAGACAATATAGAATAAATTCTTTTTGTGTAGCTGCCTTTTAATTTTGAAATACTTAAATAATTAGAGAGAACATAATTTTTTTCTACTTTTAATAGATGCTCTTTTAAATCGTCACTTACTTTTAGTTGCAACCAAGATTCTTCTTTCGAATATCTCGCAGATGAAACGAAATTGCAACGTAGTACAGATTTCTCTTCTTGAATTCTAAGTGGGTTTGTTAAAAGCTCCTCACAAACTTTGTCAATATAATCTTTGTCAATTCTCTTGTTTAACTTTTTCTCAAGTTCTCTAAAAGTGATTTTAAATTCTTTAAACTCTTCATCTTCTTTTGCTATTTGAGCAAAAAATAAAAATAATATATCTATAGATAATGCACTTAAGCTAAATTTTGAAAAGTTCAAAGAGTGAGATTGTCTTACTATTTTTCTATCTGATAATTCTGTTTTCATTTTATAAATCTCCTTAATAATTTCTTATATTTTAAAAGTATATCACAAGCTATGACAATAATCTTATTTTGTCATATAAGGATTTTTTTCATCTGTTTTTTTTGTGGAAAGTGTCATAGGTCGTGTGGAAAGTGTCATAGGTTCTTTTCCAAAACAGGAAAAAATTATAGGTAGGTTTTGCGGAAAGTGTCATAGGTCGTGGCTGGAACACTCGTCGGTAGCGAGGTTTTCGGAACCTCTAATAGCTTTCTTTATTATAATATTATAATTACTAGAGTATATATACTAGTATTATAATAGCTTTAATAGCTTCCGTCTTTTCAAAAATTTTGCAATTTTTGAGGCTCATCTTTTTTATATTTTATTTTTTTGAGTTTTCAGGTTTATATATTTTTTAATATTTTCGAGTTCGTTCCAAGGAACGATTTGTATTTAACTCTTGGAGAATATTTTTCGCCATGAAGAAGAACTGACGTTCTTCATTCTTCTTGACTTATCCAAGATAAATTTCAAACCTGAAACGACTTACACTTAATCACTCAATCTTCAATACCTCTCAAGAAGCGAAAGCTTCTTTATCATGGTTTATTACTCACACCCTTTTTTTTAACTATCTTAAGACGATAAAAGCTAACTATGACATTTTTACAGAAAGAGAAATAAAAAATAAAAATATGGAAAAAAATAAATCACACATACGCAGAGAGTAGAAAAGGCTATTAATAGTTGAAATTTATATCGTATTTTCGATTGTAGGACGTTTTTATTCATTTTATGAGTATTTGTCCATTGAAAAGATTCGAGGCGTTTAAATCGAAATTATGAAAAGCAACTATGGACAATAAATTTTTTTTGTCCTGGTTCAGTCCAAAGTGTCATATTTGAGATTTTTTAAAAAGGAGAGGAAAACTTATTAGAGAGTTTCGAAAAACACTCTATAAATTTTTTAAGATTTAGCTTGAGATAAAAAACATTTTACAAAAAATTCTTCATCTGCATTTTTTAACATAATGTTAATAACCTTAGATTTGTTGTTCAAACCAAATTGTTTATTTATTTTATCCAATCTTTCAACTGCTGATTGTTCCAGCGAAATACTTGTTACCGTTATTTCTTCATCATACTTTTTCATTTTTTATTTTCTCCTTTTTTGTTTTGGATGATTATATTACAGATTATTAAGATAATCTTTTTTTTGGAAATAAAAAATCTTTTTCCTCACTTCATGGAAAAATAAATAAAAACTTTATTTTTTTCGAAAATGTTTCTTATTCTGATAATTAACATTATTTTAATAAACTATATTAAAATACTTATCAGATTAAAAAATAGGAGTTTTTTATGAAATACATTCAAAAAAATATTAAAGACAATTTAGCAGAGTTCAAAGCAGAATTAGAAGATTTGAAAAATCTTTTATCAATGTTTTTCAGACATACAGATAAATACAAAGGTTCATACAAATTTGGAATCTATGAGTCATTGGAAAAAAGAAGAATCAGAGAAACAGAATCAATGTTCAATACTCAAAAAGACTATGAGAACATTGGATTAAAAATAGTTTTAAGATTTTCTCTTGATTGCAATTTAGAGAAAATGTATTTTGAGAAAAAATATATTGAAATCAATGGAGCGAAACACACTCAAAGAAGTTTGACACCATTATTCAAAGAAGCCCAATTTTTATTGGAAACAATAAATTTAAAAATAGATTGAAATTCTTTTTCAATCTTGAATTATCTGAGAACTCAAGACTATAACAATATATCAAAAAATCAAATCAACAATAAAGGAAAAAAGTCAATGAAAACAAAAACTAAAATGAGCAAAGGTTTTACAACAGTTGAATTATTATTCGCTACGGCAATAATTGGAATTCTAGCAGGATATGGAATTAAAAACGGAACAGCTATTACAGAGAAAGCTTTTGAAGTTAAAGCTAAAAATTCTGAGTTCTACGCTTTCGCAATTGCAGAAAGAAATTTAAAAATAGCAACTATCAACGATTTAAAAAATGAAACTTATACTAAAAACGGATACACCGTTTCAACTCAAACAGAATGTTCAAACGGTGAGTATGGTTTTCAAATGGAAGTAGTCGATAATAACAAAGAGTATAGCTTAGAAGGCTCTGATGATTGCTCAGGTGATGAAGTTAATGGAGAAGTCATTTATTTCGACCAATGTGATACAGACGGTCAAATGAATATCACAAGAAAAGGAGTTTGTTATGGAAAATAATATTTACTCCAGCGCACGAAAAGGCTACATTCAAACTCAACAAAAAAAGACAGAGCAACATTATTCACAAGTGTCAAACATTTTAAAAGAGAAAGAAATTTTATCTGATGAAAATTTATATAACATACAAAGCTATTTAAACGGCTTGTACGGTCTTAATTCGTAAAGGAGAATACATGAGAGTCATTGACATAATAAATCAATTTAAAGCGAGCAAATCCAGTATATGCTTTCACCAACTCAAAATCAATGGACACAAAACTGAGATAGAAATTTTAAAACTTGCAGCACTTGTCAAAGAAGTGAATATTTCAAGTTCTTTCATAAAAATTTTAAAAACTGAAACAGATAACTCAAAAAATTATTTGAGCTTAAGCAAAATTAAAAAGTATAAAAATTTTTTAAGAAATTCTTATCCAAACTCTGAAAGTTTTTTAGATAAAGCAATTGAACTTTATCAAATAAATCTTGACGATAAAAAATTAAAAGCCTTAAAAATACTTTTAACAAAAAACAAAAGAGAACAAGAAATACTTTTAACAAAAAACGAAAGAGAACCAATAGAAAACGACACAACAAAAATATCTTCTGATTCAAAATATACTTTTATCGACGAAGAAGATTTTTCAGATGAAAACTTTTACGAATTCGAATAAATAAAACCAAGGAGACTATTTTAAAAGTCTCTCAAAACTTTTTAAGTTTTTCTTTCCTGCAAAATAAATTTTCCCTTCATCTTTTTTCAAAAAACGCTTCAAAATTTTTTTGAGTTGCTATAACATTCTGTAAAGATTTTTTTTCTAAAAAAGTCTTTAAAATTTAAAGAGGATGCTTATGAAAATAAATCAAAGAGTTAAACAAAAGGTTTAAAACATTTTAGTCATTTTGATGAGAATAAATTTTAATTATCATCATTCAACAAATTCAACAAAAAGGAAAAAAATTATGAAAAAAATTACAACAAACATTATAAAAAAAGTTTTGGGTGGAGGAACAGCAAAACAACTTTTTGCTATCAACTCAATTTTAGAATTACAATTAGGAGACTTAGACAGTTCAATCAAAAAAGATTTAGAAGTTTTATCAAGAGAAGAAGCTGAAGAGATTCAAAAAATTAAAAATAAATTTTCTGAAAAAAAATCTTCATTGGAAGACAAAACTATTTCAAAAGCGATTGTGTTAATTGCAATAAAAAATAAAATTGTTATTGAAAAAAAACCTGAACAAAGTTTAGAGAAAATTGAAGAAGAAAAAGTTTTGGAAACTGAAAGAGTTGAGACAGAAGAATTGAGTGAGGCTGATAGAAGCATGGAAGAAATTGTTTTTAACAACTCTTGGAACCACAACAACAATTAAGGAGAAAGAAAATGAAAAAATTATTACCGTTCATGATAGCTTGGGCTATGTTTGTTTATCTTGCAGGAGAGCATAGAGTTTTCTTAGAAAATATGTTTCCATTTATTTTTGGAAGTGGAGAAGAAAATCACTCAATGTTTTTTCAGTTTTTGAAATCAGATTTTGTATTTTTTACTTCACTGATTTCATTTAGTGTCCTAGCGATTTTTTTACAAATCTCTTTCAAAAAAAATAATGTACAAAGCATATTTGAGTAAGTGAAATTTATTTAGATAGCCAACACTTCCATTCTTCCTATGAAATTGTCTTATATACAAAAAAGAAGAGGGAGAGAGGGGGTTATTGGGGATTGGATTATTTTTTAATGCACAGATAAAGGCGACCCGTAAACGGTTTGCTTACCCCAGAGGGTCCCGATACCTACGGCGTTTTCTACGAGGCGATACCGCCTCATTTAAGCCCTTTTCGATGCTTATAGCACCTCGAAAGGCTATTAAAACCCCTTATTATAGGGACTCTCTTCGAATTGCGCTACGCCTTATTCTGTAAAAAAACAAAAAAATCATAGTAATAGATACAATTCTTAAATGAACCTTAATTATACCATAATTTTGGGTCAAAATTCACAAAACAAGGAAAAAATATAATGGCAAAAAAAGACAATAAAATTGGAAAAACTGTATGGCTTACACCATCAACTATGGAGTTGATTGAAGGATATGCTGGTGTTTCAGGAGAGAACTTTTCGAATGCAGCTGAGAGCTTAATCATGAGAGGATTAGACAATATTTTATTAGCAGAAAATCTATCTAAAACAATACGAAATGAACTTAAAGAAATACGAAAAGAGAACAGACAAAACACAGATAGAATAGCTGGACTTTTAATAAATATGACACGATTTATGGGAAAAATCTATTCTATAAATCTACTAGGTTTTATAAGAGTAAAAGCTTTTCAAAATGAAGAACTCAAAGAAAACAATATTTATGAGATTGAAAAAATTGGGATACAAAAAGCTATGAAAGACTTGAAATATAAACAAGATAATTTAGGTGAGGAGATTGAATGAAACCGAACAATTTTTTTAAAAAACAAGAAGAAAGTCATTCAAAATTAAATATTGAATCTAAAAAATCAGGTATCAAAGCTCTTCAAACTAAGAGCCAAGAAACACATCTTCCTCATATACATTCTTCTTCTAAATCTTCTTCTGGAGGAAAAGCTTCAGGAGGTTTTTCTAATGCTCAAAATATGGGAGGAGGCAAAGGAGGTGTTGTCGTTAAAGGACAAACTGTAATTGTCAAATCCAATTTTTCTATGGCAGGACGAAAAGGAAAAGATGGGAACAGAGCAACAAAAGCTTCAGTCGGAAAACACGCTTCAGCATCAATAAATTATATGGATAATCATGGAGCAGAAGACATAAAAGACGAGTCTTTAAGTAATGTTTATAACGAAGACGGAGAGAGATTATCAAAAGAAGAGCTGTATGAACTAAGAAAGGAAATGGATAACAATGAAGACTTTTCAGCACTCCGAAGAATCGTCATTGACCCAGGACAACAAGACAACATTTCAAGAGAAGAAATGGTTCAGATGGTGATAAAAACAGTTGATGAATATAAAGAAAAAACAGGAGCAGATTTTAAATATAAAATAGCTATTCATACCGATAAAGTAGAAACTGGAGGAAACATACACGCACACGTTGTAGCCTATGGTTCTTCTCGTTCTATCAACATGACAAAAGACCAAATGAAAGACTTTAAGCAAATCGCAGGAAGACAAGTCAAAGAAACATTAGACAATAAGCAAAGACACGATTTGAATAAAAATCTAAATACTAAAATCAATAAAGAAATAGCAAAAACAAAAGAGTCAACTCACGAAAAAGGCTTAACCCTCAACCAACAAATCGACAAACTTATGGACGGTAAGCTTGACGATAAACATAATGAAATTAAATCTACTTCAAGTGAAAAAGATGATATTTCAAAAGCAATTGAAGCCGTTCAAAGCAGAAAATCAAATGATGGTTTATCACTATAAAAGGAGTATAAAATGAAATATATAAAAGACAAGATAGACAAAACAAACACGTTTTTCGATGATTATAATTTCTTAATTTTTGGAGGTTTAGGAATCGTTTGCTCAATAGTTTTCTTTGCAACTTTTGAGAATCCAAAAGATTTTTTTACGAGAGAAGCTTTAGCAGCGGAGAGTTTAATATTGACAATAATTTTTCTAAGTGTTTTAGTAAATCTATTACTCAAAAAGAAAGAAACTTCCACCGATGAAACAAGCACTTTCCAAACCGATGAAGAGAATTATTTTCAAAGACAATCAGTTCCACAACCTCAAAATTTTGTTCCAAAAAATGAGTTAGATAATTTTGCAGTAAAAGCAACAGCAACAACAGCAACGGCAATTGCAGCAGTTGAAATAGCAAGAGAAATCAAAGAATACGAATGGGAAGAAGTTGAAGAAGTGAAAGCTTCAGCTCCAGAACTTCAAGAAGAACCAAAGGGGAAAACCTTCGCTGATGGAATTGACATTTTAAAAACTCAAGTCATGCAAAAAGAGATAGTTGAAGAAATGGAAGAGGAAGATTTTGAAGAAGATACAGACGAATTTGAAATTGATTATACCAGAGGTTTTGTTCCACAAGGGGATAAAACTCCATTCGATAAGGAGTAAAAAATGGAAGAAATGACAGACGAAGAACAGTCAAATAGGTTTGACAGAAAGAACATTATTAAAGTGATGAGACGAGTTAAAGTCTCGTCCATTTTCTCACTTTTTGTAGCGTTATTTCTGGGAATATTAACAACAAGAGACATTATCCCAATCCCTTTTATTCACTTTGAAAATATGCTGCCAGATACTATGCCACCAATTGAGGAAACGCTATGGAGAGATTCAATAAAAGGTTTTTTACTTTATAATTTATCCGCTTTTGTAACATATTTTTTTCCATCTTTAGCTATTAGCTATTACGCATACGGAAAGCTTTTCAATACAGCAGATGAGGAAATTATTCATAAAAGAGGAACAAAAAGAGTTGAGGCAAAAGACTTAAAAGCTCGTATTGAAAAAGCAATAAAAGAGAAAGGAGATGAAGCAACTTTCATATTCGGACAGCAAGAAATACCTATTCCTTCAAAAGAAGTTCCAAGAAATTTTCTCTTCTTAGGAAAAGTCGGTTCAGGCAAGACACAAGCCATTTTCAATGAGATTTTTGGAGGTTATCACATGGTAAATGGATTACCAGTAAAAACTTCAAAAGGGATTGTAGATATGAACTGCACAATGATAGTTTACGACCGAAAACCAGACTTTACACAACTCTTATATCGAAGAGGTTCAGGTAAAGATTTTCTATTCGACCCAAGAGACAAAGACTCTTTAAGATGGAACATATTTGATGATTTAAAGCCAGGAGAAGAGATAGATGAAACAATGGTTGATTTCTTTGCTCAAGCAATTGTACCCTCCGACCCAGACTCAAAATCAGCGCACTTTATAGACCAGGCTCAAGCAGTAATGAAAGCAATTCTTATCAAAATTGCAGGAATGAAAAACCCAAGCAACAAAGTTTTAATTGACTTTCTTCAAGCCAACGGAGAGGGATTACAACTAAGAAATGTTCTTTCAGTTGATAAAACAGTTATCAAATATGGATTACAAGGGGGAGTTTTAAATGCACTTACATTAGGAGTTGGAGGGCTTGATAGTCAAGGAAATTCAGTTATGGCTTCTATCAACAAAGCAATAAGAGGATTATGTAGAAGAGAGTTTTATTATGACGAAGGAAACTTCAGCGTAAGATGGTTTATCAATACAATTGACCAATTTCCAGACAGAAGATTATTCATTGTAAATACAAAAGAAATGGCAGGAGCATATACAACATATTTTTCCCAACTAATTCTTTTAATTTTCAAAATCGGAACAACATTATCTCAACCTTCCGACAGAAGAATTTTTATGTTATTCGATGAAGTTCAATCTCTAGGAAGTGATGGAAATCATGCTTTAGGGAAAAAGATTATTGAAGAATTAGGAAACTTTATGGGGGAATCTCGTTCCTATGGATACTCTGTAACAGTAGCAACACAATCACTTCCTCAGTTAGAAAAGCTAGTTAAAAAAGAGGGAATGAGAGAATTATTCCAGCATCTATCAACAAAAGTATTGCTTCAATATAATGAACCAGATGGTGCAGAATTCCTCTCAAGATTCTTAAACGAAATGGAGATAAGACGTATTAAACAGTCTCACTCTCAAGGAGCAAGTGCTGCAACGGATGTAAGTCAAGATAGACTTCAAGAATCCGATGAAGAGAAATTAAAACGTATTGTTCTTCCTGGAGAATTTAATACTTTAAAACCTCTCGAAGCTTTCTTAATCGTTGGTGAGCATCCTGTAGCAAAAATCAATTTTACATACAGACAACCCGACCTGATAACAGAAGGATTGATACCTCGAAAACTTCCAGACCTTGACCATGAAACGATTTTAAAAATGAGACGTTTCTATTCAAATTTAGCAGACGAAGAACAAATAAGAGAGCAATTGATTAAACAAAAAAATCAAAAAGCTCTTGAAGAGAAGTTAAAAGCGAGTATGAATCAAAATCCATAAGAAGCCCTTTTTTAGGGCTTGTATGAGGTTTTTAAGGTGCGAAAAAGAGGCTTATTTTTTCGGTGTATAATTTTACATTCCAATTCAAAAGGATTTGTCGTGAAAGTAACACTTGACAATATTAAAATAGATTCCATTTCGGAGCATTTAAAGAGCTATATGCCGTCTTCAATGGAAACTACCATACAAGCCTTAGCAAGAATGAGCAGCGAAGAACTGTATCAAAAAACTATTGAACCATTAAGTATATCTCAAGCCATGAAGGACATTTTTGATAAACTTTCCCAAAATGAATCAAACAATTATTTTGAAAATACTGGTTTGGGATATTTATTGTCACCACAACAAAACACTTTCATTCATGATAGATTTTTCAATCCTATATATCCTCAAATATCGTTTCATCATTCGTCCGAGCCTCCAATAAAACAAGATAATCAAAAATCCAATAAAGCGAGATTTCCATGGGATTGAGTTCAAGTTCAATTATTCATTTCACCGCAAGCAAAGATAGCTTAAAAGGGATTTTGAAAAATAATTTCAAAATTAAATATTGCACCGAAACAATAGAAATTGCAGGAAAAGAAAGAGCTTATGCTGCTCCAATGGTTAGCTTTTGTGACATTCCTCTCTCTGAGGTCAAAAAGCATATTGATAGCTATGGCTCCTATGGAATAGGATTAACAAAGGAGTGGGCGATTCGACAGAAACTAAATCCCGTAATATACATTGAAGGCAATTCTTATTTTTCGGAAAACATTCTTGAATTATTGCGTTCAACTGAAAAAAACAAAGAAGCATCGGCAAATGCTCTAACAGTCTATAGTTACATAAAAAATTATGAAAATACACTTCAAAGAAAAGGTAAAGACCCTGTTCCAAATTACAGATTTTCAGATGAAAGAGAATGGAGATATGTTCCACAAAATACAGATAAAAATGAATTCACCCTCAGCAAAGAAGTGTATGAAGATGAAGAGACTAAAGATGCTTATGATTTTATGATTTCAGATATATTTTTGACATTTGAGCCGAATGACATAAAATATATCATCATCAAAGACGATAGTGAAATTCGTGAGTTTTTTAGTTTTTTAAGGGATGTAAAGGGAAAATACAGCTCTCACGATGTTGATAGGCTAACCACTAGAATCCTAACTACAGAACAAATCAAAGAAGACTTCTAAAAATATTCCTCTTCGGAGGAAATTAAAACATTACTCTATTTTCGTTTAAATCGATGAACTCTAATAAAGAGTATCTGGAGAAAAAGCCGACCCAAACTTTTCAAAAAAACGAGAATATAATTCAAAAACGAAAAAAGGAATTTATTCACTTTTTAACGTTTCTTTGATTTTTTTAACTGTATCCACCATTTCATTCAATCCAGCTAAATTAAATTTGTCTTCTTTAACTTGATGTTTTTTATCCAAACCAAAAACTTTATCAGTTGGAGCATCAAAAATATTTTCAATGGTTTTAATCAAGAAATCCTTATATTTCTCGTCAGAACTATCATTCTCAATTAAATCTGCATACGGTTTCAATGCAAGAGCTACAGAGGCTTTAAACGCATATTCCTCAACAAGTCTTCTCTCTTTTGTATATCGACTCGATACAAAGCCTATTACAAACAACAATGGAAGAGAAATTGCTATTTTCATTCCGAAATAAAGAGGGTCAAATACTTTATTCGATACGTCATAAAAAATCCACATTGAAACACCAATAAATCCAGCAGTCGAAACTCCCAGCGCAATCAACCAATTATTCAAACCTGTATTCAAGGCTTTTCTTCTAGCCTGGAACGATTTGAACAAACTTACACCTGTAGCTTTTCCAAGTTGATTGTCAATCTCTTTTGTTTGTTCCTCATTTTTTCTAATGATTTCAGTCGTTTTATCAGAATAATCTTTTACATTTTTTTCTATTTTAAGTGAAGTATCATCCATATTTTTTAAATATTTATCAATTTTTCCAAAAAATTCAGTAATAAATTCCTTAGTTTCATCAATCTCTTTATAATCTTCATTGGATTGTTCTAGTATTTTTTTAATCTCAAGAGCTAAAATCTTTATTTCTTCAGAATCTGTATCTGTTTGCTCTTTATTTTCCGTTGTTTTCAGCAAAGCTGCTTCAGACCTATCCTCTATTCCTCGAAGATTCTCTTCTGTTTTTTCGATTCTTCCAATCAATTCATTGTAAACAGTTCTATTCTCTTCAGTCTCTTCAAGTTCCTTAATAAGGTTATTTAATCTTTTTGTTAATTCATTATATTGCTTGATTTTCGAATCATATAAAGGTATTTTTTTGGATTTAAAATCAAGTCTCCAAGATAAAACAACAGCCCTTAAAGAATCATATCTATCAATTAAAGTTGCTAAACTATTTGTTCCTTGAGTCATTTGAACAAGAAGAGCATTTATTTCCGTTAAAACAGTATAAATATTCTGTCTTGCACTGTAAGGAAGAGTGTCAAAATATACACTTTCTTCGGCAGTGTTTGCTCTTATAATATCTATCAATTGTGGAAGCTCTCGAATCAACTCTGCTGATGTTATCTCGTTTCTGAGATATTCCATCATTCCGAATCTTCCAATATTTGATTCCAAGACATTTTCAATATCTTCAAACATTTCAGTCTGTAACAATTCGGCTATTTGTTGAGTTGTGGCTTTCATATAGTTATTCCTTCAAAAATATGAATAATAATACTCTCCAACACATAATCATTAGCTAAATCCGCTATTTATCGTTAATTAAGTCGTTGCTTATGCTCTTTTAAATACTATTATAGACTTATATATTTTAGGGGTTTTGCAGTGGTTGATTTTGATAATGTTTTAGAGAAATATCGAAAATATTCATTTTCAGAAAGAGACAAGGGAGACCGCTTCGAAAGGCTCATGCAAGCCTATCTTCACACCGACCCAAAATACGCTTACCTCTTTAAAAATGTTTGGCTCTGGAACGAATTTCCTCAAAAGGGAGACTTTGGAGGAAAAGACACTGGAATCGACCTTGTAGCCCTAACCCATGAAGGCGATTATTGGGCTATCCAATGCAAATGTTATCAAGCGAGTGCTACCATTGATAAAAAGTCTGTAGATTCATTTCTCTCAACTTCAAGCCGAGAGTTTATAGGAGAAAATCTTCAAACAATTGGTTTCACTCAAAGACTCTGGATTTCAACCACTAACAAATGGGGTTTAAATGCCCTAGAAGCCATCCAAAACCAAAAACCACCCCTTACACGCCTAAATCTTTTAGAGCTTCAGGAAGCTCCTGTAGATTGGGAGAAACTAGAAAACGGAATTTCTGGAGAATTAGCCCGAACAGCCAAAAAAGAACTCCGAGAGCATCAAATAGAAGCTCTTACAAAAACAAATATCCATTTTCAAGTTGAGAGCCGA
The DNA here is from genome assembly GCF_023229695.1 of Sulfuricurvum sp. Taxonomy (GTDB): domain Bacteria; phylum Campylobacterota; class Campylobacteria; order Campylobacterales; family Sulfurimonadaceae; genus Sulfuricurvum. The sequence continues at coordinate 58,628 of NZ_JALNYS010000005.1, read as the reverse complement.
GGAAAGCTTATTATGGCTTGCGGAACTGGTAAAACATTTACTTCCCTCCGAATCGCTGAAAATGAAACCAACGGAAACGGTTTAATTCTCTTCCTAGTTCCATCCATTGCACTTTTAGGACAAACACTCAGAGAGTGGTCAGCCGATGCGAAAGAACCTATCAAACCTATTTGTATTTGTTCTGATTCAAGAATTACAAAAAAATCTTCTAAAAATGAAGATTCTGAGAGTATGTCAGTTGTTGATTTAGCAATGCCAGCCTCAACCGATATAAATAATATTATTCGTCAATTCAGATATATCAGAAATAATAAAAACGACGGAATGGCGGTTGTCTTCTCAACTTATCAATCCATCGAAGTAATCGCTGAAGCCCAAAAAAGACTTTTAGCAGAAGACCCGACCTATGGAACTTTTGACTTAATTATTTGTGATGAAGCTCATAGAACTACTGGAGCTGCTTTAACTGAAGAAGATTCCTCTTCATTCATCAAAGTTCATGATAATAACTTCATAAAAGCCTCTAAACGTCTTTACATGACGGCTACCCCTCGTCTTTATTCTGATGATTCAAAATCAAAAGCAGCACAAAATGATGCAATCATTTGTTCAATGGATGATGAGAAAACTTATGGTGACGAAATCTACCGTATCGGTTTCGGTGAAGCAGTCGAAAGAGACCTTCTTACCGATTACAAAGTTCTCATTTTAACTCTAAGTGATAAAGATATTTCACCGACCATGCAAGCAATGGTTGCTAATGAAGACCATGAGATAAATGCGGATGATGCTTCAAAACTTATTGGTTGTATCAATGCTCTTTCAAAACAAGTTTTAGGAGATGAAGGACTTATTAAAAGCAGCGACCCTGAACCAATGAAGAGAGCGGTTGCATTTTGCCAAAATATCAAAATCTCAAAACATATCACCACCTCTTTCAACGAAGTGACCGACATTTACGGAGAGGACTTAAATCCATCAAAAAGAGAACAGATGGTATCTGTTTCATCAAAACATATTGACGGAGCAATGTCGGCTCCAGAGAGAGATGAATTATTAGGATGGTTAAAATCAAATTCAATGGAATCTGGAGAATGTCGAGTTCTTACCAACGTCAGATGTTTGAGCGAAGGAGTCGATGTTCCTTCCCTTGATGCTGTTATGTTCCTTTCAGCTAGAAATTCTCAAGTAGACGTTGTTCAATCAGTTGGACGAGTTATGAGAAAATCCCCAGGGAAAAAATACGGTTATATTATTATTCCTGTAGTTGTTCCTTCTGATATGGAAGCCTCAAAAGCTCTTGACGATAATGACAGATTCAAAGTCGTATGGACTGTTTTGAATGCTTTGAGAGCGCACGATGATAGATTTAACGCTACTGTAAATAAAATCGAACTCAACAAGAAAAAGCCCGACCAAATCATTATTGGCACTGGTTCCCTTGGTGGAGACGATGAAGAATACAGTTCAAAAGAAGAACAAGAGGCAGCAACTAAAAAATTCCATGAACAATTAACCATTCAATTTGAAGAACTCCAAAATGCAGTATTCGCAAAAATGGTTCTAAAAGTTGGAGACCGTGTTTATTGGGAAAAATGGGCTAAAGATGTAGCTGTAATCGCTCAAAGACAAATAGAACGCATTACTCATCTAATAACCGATGATGAAAAGCACAGAGCAGAATTCGAACACTTCCTTGATGGATTGAGACGAAATATTAATCCTGCAATTTCTCAAACACAAGCAATCGAAATGCTCTCTCAACACGTTATTACAAAACCTGTATTTGAAGCACTTTTCGAAGGATACTCTTTTGTGAGCAATAATCCTGTTTCTAAATCGATGCAGAATATGCTTGATTTATTAGAAAGTCAGTCATTAGACAAAGATTCCGAAACCCTTCAAAGATTCTATGATTCAGTAAGAAAAAGAGCTTCAGGTATTGACAACGCAGAGGGAAAACAACGAATCATCATTGAGCTATATGATAAATTTTTCAAAACCGCATTTCCAAAAATGGTTGAACAATTAGGAATTGTCTATACTCCTGTTGAAGTCGTAGATTTCATTATTCACTCAGTCAATGATGTTTTGAAGCAAGAATTCGGACGAACACTTTCTGATGAAAATATTCATATCCTAGACCCTTTTACTGGAACTGGAACATTTATGACCCGACTCCTACAAAGTGGATTGATTGAGAAAAAAGATTTAGAGAGAAAATACAGAAACGAACTACACGCAAACGAAATAGTTCTTTTAGCCTACTATATAGCTGCTGTAAACATCGAAAATGCTTTTCATGACCAATTAGGTGAAGATAGTTCTTATGAAGCGTTTGAGGGTATTGTATTGACCGATACGTTCCAAATGAGTGAGGTTGATGAAGCAAGTGGATTATCCTCTGATATGTTCCCTCAAAACTCCGAACGTGCAATGAAGCAGAAAAAAGCTCCCTTGAGAGTTATTATAGGGAATCCTCCGTATTCTGTAGGACAAAAATCAGCTAATGATAATGCTCAGAATCAGAAATATGAGAAGTTGGATTCCAGAATTGCAGAAACCTATGCTGCACTCACAAGTGCAACAAACAAAAATTCATTATATGACTCATACTTAAAAGCTTTTAGATGGGGAACCGATAGACTTGATGAAAATGGAGGAGTTCTTGCTTTTGTATCCAATGGAGCTTGGATAGACGGAAATAGCACAGAAGGATTTCGAAAATCGATTGAAAACGAATTTTCGAGTGTTTGGGTTTTTAACCTTAGAGGAAACGCAAGAAGCAGTGGAACTTTAAGACAAAAAGAGGCAGGAAACGTATTCGGAGGAGGTTCAAGAACCCCTATTACAATTACAATACTTATCAAAAATCCAAACAATAAAAAAGAAAAAGCAACTATCCATTATCATGATATTGGAGATTATTTAACAAGAGAAGATAAGTTAAAAATTATCAGCGATTTCTCTTCAATATCCAATAAAAAAATGAAATGGAATGAACTTACTCCAAATGAACACGGAGATTGGTTAAATCACAGAAACGATATATTCAGCACTTTTGTTCCTTTGGCTCCAGATAAAAAATTTGACACAAAAACACAAACTTTTTTTGTACTAAATTCAATGGGAGTTGGTTCAAGTAGGGATGCTTGGGTTTATAATTCATCTAAAAAATTTCTTATTCAAAATATGCAAAAAACTATAATCTTTTTCAATAATCAAATAGATACGTTTCAGGAAGAAAAAAAGAAAAAGCCAGAGACAAAATTAAATGATTTTATAGATAAAGACCCTACAAAAATAAGTTGGTCAAGTAGTTTAATTCCAAAAGTTGAAAGTGGAGATAAGGCTACTTTCGAAGAAGATAAAATCTTCAAAGCCTCATATAGACCATTCTTTAAGCAGTTTCTATATTTTGGCGACAAAATGATTCACAGAAGAGGACAATTCTCTGAAATTTTCAGAGGAAAAAGTCTTGTAATAAATATTTCATCCACAGATAAAGGGTTTGGATTGTTAATAACAGATGGAATTTCTGATATTCACTTCAATGGAGATACACAATCTTTCCCTCTTTATTACTATGAAGAAAAAGACAAAAAGCAAAAATCCCTTTTTGATGGAACGGCGGAAGATGAATTTATAAAAAGAGACGGGATTTCAAACTTTATATATGAACAAGCGAAAAAACTTTATGGAAATAATGTCTCAAGAGAAGATATTTTCTATTATGTATATGGAATTCTACATAGCAAAGACTATCAAATATCTTTTGAAAACGACTTATCTAAAATGCTACCACGCCTTCCACTCCTTGACGAGCCAAGAGAGTTTTGGAAGTTCAGCAAAGCAGGACGAGAACTTGCAGAGCTACACATCAATTATGAAACTGTTCCAGCATATCCAGATGTAACAATCCAAGGAGAAGAGAGCCAATTTTTCAAAGTTGAAAAAATGCGCTTTCCAAAAAAAGACCAAAAAGATACTATCAATTTCAATAGCAAAATCATAATCACAAACATTCCAGAAAAGGCTTATGAATATCAAGTCAATGGGAAGTCAGCTATTGAATGGGTAATGGAGAGATACCAACTATCTACCCACAAAGAGAGTGGTATCAGAAACGACCCTAACGATTGGGCTGAAGAAGTTGGCAATCCAAGATATATTCTTGACTTACTCCTAAGCGTAATCAATCTAAGTGTTCAAACTGTAGATATAGTGAATAATCTTCCAAAAATAGAGTTTAAGTAAAGGACGGGATTTTACTCCTCCTTTTTTATCCTATAGTGAGGATTATCTGGAAAAACTCTTTCTGCAATTGGAACATATCTTTCCCATCCAGTCTCAAGCAAAGCTTTCGTCTCTGCTCTTGTTTTTCTATGCTTTTTTTCAAATAGTGGCTCAAATTCAAAGTCAGGGTCTCTTATATATCCCCAATATTTAAAAAAGGCTTCTTCTATGTCTTTGTATTTTACATTTCTATAGTGCCTAATAACACCAGTTTGAGAGTGGTCTATACAAGTATCAGCTACAGATTCTTTTATGCCTAATTCATCAATCATAATATTTAAAATAAATCTTCTTGTATCATGAGGAGTAATTCTTTTGTCTGCAACAACTCTAATTTTCGCCAATCTAAGAAGAACCTCCCAGGTTTTCCCTACGGTGCTTTTTGAAATTGTTGGAAAGAGATAACCGCTTTTGACACTTTCAATAAAAGGAACCACTTCTTCTGGAATTGGGAATTTAAAAGATTTTTTTGTTTTAGTTGTGTTTTTTATTGAAATACAAAACCTTTCTTCAAGATAACAATTTTCTCTTCTGAGCTTTAAAACTTCACCTGTACGTTTTGCCGTCATTAAAACAAACATATAGAAATTAATCATTTCTATTCTCTGATGCTTTTTATGTGCCACATAATAAGGAATTGCATTGTAAAACTTTTTTACAAGTACACCAACATCATCTAATGACCTTACTTCTAAGTCTTCTTTGATTGTTCTTGGAACAACAGGGAGATATAGAGACAAATCCTCGAACATTAATCTTTGCTCGATTGCTTCTTTAAAAATTGGGCTTAAAATTTTTCTTAGTTGTTGTTTTGTCTCCTCCGTTAAGTGCTTCATATCGTTGGTTAAAATTCTCTTCAAATCATCTTTGGTAATCTTTGAAGGTTTTTTATGACCTATCGTAGGTCTTAAATATTTGTTATAAAAAAGAGTATTCCAATAGTGAGAACTCTCCCTCCATTTACCTATTTCAAGATTTTCTTTTGCCATAGCATCAAAAAAATCGTTGAGTGTATCTTTTGGCACCGAGAAAGGGTCTTTGTTTTGAGAAATAGCAAGTTTTATTTCTGAGAGTTTTGCAGCAGCTTCAGTTTTATCTTCAATTCCAAACATTCTTGTGAAGTTCTTCCTGTTGTACCTTTTTCCGTTAAACTGGAAGGTAACATATATTTGGGTATCTCCCCTAGCATTAGTCTCTTCTGATATTCCACTAAGTTTTGGTCTTGCCATGACGTATTCCTTCAATTAATGGAGGTAATTATATATGTGCTATTCTTAAAAGTTGTGTAGTTTTAAAAAAGTTGTGTAGTTTTTTGTGTAGTTAATAGTGCTTTTTATTGCATTATACTGCATCAAAAGCACTATTTTGAAATTTAAGAACCCCTGTTTTACGCCGCTAAATAGGGGTTTTGGTCGGTTTTGTACCGTAGGGGAACAAGATTGTAGCGGTGGTTCATCCCGAAATGGCCGATGGAGCCGCCATCATCGGCATTGGCCTGCGGGATGATATGGTGGACCTCGTCCACCGCGTCATCGCACAGGGCGCATTTGGTGAGGTAGAGCTTTGTATTGTAACGGCTCTTTTTCTCTTTTTTGAGCATCGCCACTTCACCCGTCTTATCCCCGATCCGTCCGCGGATTTCGTACGCTTTGCGTAAAAATTCCTCGTCCATATGGAGCGATTTGGCAAACTCCAGTCCATAGAGGGTGCTTCCGCTGCCGGATTTGAGCTTGCGGTCATACACGAGGCGATCACTTGCTTCGTCGTAATAGACCCCTAGGTGGAGCAGCACGATCCCCTTGGCCTTGCGAATCTCATCCAGCGATGAGAGGGGATGCAGATGGGTTGCGAAGATAAAGAGGCTTCCGATCTCTTTGAGCCGCAGTATCGCACTGGCGACGATGGCGAGGGCCGATTCGGTTTCGGTCCCGTGACTGATCTCGTCTCCGAGGATCAGGGTGTTTTCGGTCGCACGGTTGAAGATGTTCCGCAGTTCCAGCATCTCCACCGCAAAGGTGGAGAGCCCTTTGTAGAGGTTGTCTTTCGAGACGATCCGGGTGAGGAGTTTGTCCACCGGAGCAAACCGGAACAGGGCGCAGGGGACGAAAAATCCCGCCTGCGCCATCACGACTGAGAGGCCGATGCTCTTCATCAGAGAGGACTTCCCGCTGGAGTTGATCCCATAGAGGAGCACCCCTTTGACATCCTCTCCCCCCGAAGCCTCGATCGTCGTATGCTCTTCGAAGGTCCGCTGCTCGGCTCCTCCCAAAAACAGGTCGTTCGGAACGAAAATCCCGTTCTCTTCGCGCGATTCGATCAAAGGATGGCGCAGTCCCACCGCCTCGATAAACGCTTTTTTGGCTTCCGTCACGATGAGCGGACGGGTATAGCGATAGTGGGCGGCACACTTCGCACCGCTAAGCGATACGTCGATCAGGGCCAGAAAAGAGATCAAGTGCTCGATCGCATGCGAATAGCGCCGCTCGATCATTTCGAGATGTTCCGCATAGCGTTCTTTGACCTGCGCCAACATCCGCGATTTGGCCCCGGCGTTTTCGATGGAGAGCTCATCGAGAAGTACCGAGGAGAGTTTGACCGTCGTTTTGAGTTTACGGACCGAAAAATCGCGGAAAAAGTGGTGTTCCCCGCCGATCGTGAAAAAGCTGTTATAGAGCTGCTCTTCGACACTGACGTAGCGGTTTCGGGTCATCAGTAGATGGTACCCCTCGCTCTCCAGCCACCCGATCTGCGCATACGGGCCGCTGCCGCTTTCGAAAAACGTCCCGATATGGCCGATGATCGTCTCCAGTTTGGCTTCGTTGTTTTTCTGAAGCGCTTCGAGAGCGTCGATGGAGGGGTCGATCCCCTCGTTAAAGAGATTCTCATCCACCTGATCGCGGCGGAATTTCGCACAGCTTTCGATGTTGAAAATCCGGCGAAGCTCACCGGCGCACTGCATACACTCCTGCGCACTTGCCTTATCATACGCTATCCCCAGTCGTTTCGCCTCCTCAAACAGGCTCTCCGCCGCTGCCAGCGACGCATGAAAATAGGCCAGCTCATAGGGGTGGAGTTTCCCCAGTTTCAGACGGCGCAAAATCCGCTCCAGATCGTACACCTCTTTGAGCTTCGTCTCCAGCGGAGCGATATGCTTTTCGGTTTTTTCGATCAGGTCATACCGCTCTTCGAGAAGCTTCGGATCGCAGATCGGATTGAGCAGCCGCTCGCGCAACAGCCGTTTCCCCATCGCCGTGGAGGTTTTATCGATCAGTTTGAGCAGCGTCATCTCATCGGCGTCGCGCGAAATAATCCCCAGCTGCTCTGCCGCATTGTTCCCCAGATACAGGTAGCGCGCCGTTCCTAGAAATACGGGGCGGTTCATCTTCTCGATGATGGCCGGATCGTGATCGATAATGACGTTGATCAGGATGGAGAGCGATTCGGAAACATAGGGGTAGCGTTCCAGATCGAGATACTCGATGGGGCTGAGAAGGGAGCGGATCTGGTAAACCCGCTCAAACAGCTCGTTTTGATAATCGATCCGCAGCCGTTTGTCGTTGATGACACTGCGGTGATGGCTTTTGAGTTCCAGATAGCGGCTCACCTCATCCGCATCGATCTCACCGGCGCAAAACGTCACGACTACTTCGGAGGTCTGGTAGCTTTGCAGGAGGGTGAACACCTCATCCAGCGCATAGGTTTTATCCTCCCGCGTTCCGTGAATCTCGTTGATCAGCGTTTTCCCTGTCCCGACGTCGATCGCGGCATATCCGATCGAGTAGACGCCGTTGTTCTGATCGATCAATAGCGAAGCGATGTAGTTTTCGCTCGCTTCGGCAATGTAGTCGAAATTGGTCCCCGGAGAGATGATATTGGAGATATAACGGCGGATATGAGGGGGTTCGCCCTGCTGGCGCACGAGGACGATCGTGTATTTTTTCGACTGCACCAGTCGGGCGAGGTAGCGCTCGATCGATACCGTCGGCACCCCGGCCAACAGCGGATTCTGGATCGAGTTTTCCAGAATCGTCTTGTTTTTGCGGGTGAGCTGGATATTGAGAAACTCGGCGACCTCCTTGGCCTTGCCGATCTTCATTATTTCGTTGTTTACTTCATAGACCTCGAAAAACGATCCCACTTCGATGATGACGAGGGTATCGGGACCGTATTTGGCTTCACACGCGGCTTGAAGCTCGAAATAGACTTCGGAGAGGAGCTTGCTTTTATCTTGTAACAATGCCCCGATCTCTTCCGTACTCATCCCGTCTCCGCATCCAAAAAAGTCTTTTATTATAACGAAGGGGGGCTAAAAAGAATCCGACAGTCGATAAAAAGTTTCTCCGTTTTATACTCTCACTCGGGGATAGGAAAGGTTTTTTGGCGATACGATTATAAAGAGTTCCAATTCTTCATCTGCATTTACAACGATTGTCGAAGCATCGTCAATGAGCACAAAATCATCTTTAGCGATTGCTTGTTGATTGATCATACCGTTGCCGTTAATGACATAGATCGAATAGATCAATGACTCATCCGCCGCTCTTGTATGATTTCCTCTCTCGAAAAACTCTCTGGTAATAGTGATGTTATCAGTCTGATGCGGGATGCCGTTATTCAATCCCACATATTCTTGTATGGTAATCCCCTCGGCTTTTATAGTCGTCACATCCTTTTGTGAATAGTCTTGATAGCTCGCAGGAACTTTAAGCGATTTGGAAAAATCGGGATCAAACCATATTTGAAACAGTTCGGAGCCTTTGCGTATCCGTTCAGAATGGTAAACCCCTTCCCCCGTTTGCGTCACTTGAAAACCGCCCTCGCCAATCGGTGTCCAAACATTTGTAGCTGTATCAAAATGCTCTATCGATCCTTTGAGAACAAAGGTCATGATTTCAAACCCTTTGTGGGGATGCAAAGGAAATTCAGCCGTCTCGTAAGCTTCCAAATGCGCCCAATAGAATAGATTCGAATAAGCATAACGGTTGTTGTAGTCAGGAAATGGTATCGGTTTATTTTCAACAAATTTATTATCAAAAAGATATTGAATCTGTTGCTGGGATTTCGTTTTATGTACCAACATCGTTTATCCTTTTTAGACGTTAATTTTTAGTGACTATCGGAATAATTCCCATAGTCGGTGTACCCTTTTGCATCTTGTGTGTAAAAGACGCTTGGATCGACCTCATTCAACGGGGCATCGATTTTGAAACGCTCCACTAAATCAGGGTTGGAAACATAAATTGCCCCATAGGCTACGGCATCGGCGAGATCATTCTCTATCGTCTGATCTCCTCTGGCTTTATCATAACCGCCGTTGGTGATCAGCACTCCTTTGTAAGTATCTCGAAGCAACCCTAGTTCTACGACATTGGCACCGTGACGGATATCCCCCTCAAGAGCGTCTACGATATGTAAATAAGCCACATTATAATTATTCAGCTTTTTGCAGATGTATTTGAAATGCTCTTGGGGATTGGAATCGCTCATATCGTTAAAGGTTCCGCTTGGAGAGAGTCTTACACCGGTTTTATCACTTCCGATAGCATCCGATACAGCTTGGAGTATTTCAAATAAAAATCTGCTTCGATTTTTAATCGTTCCGCCGTATTCGTCATGACGCTGATTGGTGCCGTCTCTTAAAAACTGGTCGATCAGATAACCGTTTGCACCGTGAATCTCTACTCCGTCAAATCCTGCTTCGATCGCATTCTTCGCCGCATCCGCAAAATCTTGAACGATTGATTTAATTTCGCTGATTATCAGTTCTTTCGGAGTTTCGAAAGGCTTCATCCCTTCAAAGGTAAAGTGTTCACCCGAACGCTTAATAGCTGATGGGGCGACTGGAAGATTTCCACCTAAAAAAGAGGAATGGCTCACCCTTCCAACATGCCACAACTGCACAAAAATAAGCCCCCCTTTTGCATGAACGGCGTCAGTCACTTTTTTCCAAGACGATATTTGCTCATTCGTATACATTCCCGGTGTGCAGGGATAACCGATTGCCAACTCAGATATCTGTGTAGCTTCGGTGATGATCAACCCAGCCGATGCTCTTTGAGCATAATATTGGGCCATTAGCTCATTAGCACAACTGTTTTCAACAGCTCGGCAACGTGTCATCGGTGCCATGACAATACGATTTTTCAAAGTATATTTTCCAATACTCACATTTGAAAATAGATTCATGGATTTTTCCTCCTGCCATTTGTTTAACTTATAGAGTATGATAATAACAGTATATGAGATCAGATAGGAAGTGTAAAATTACGCAAAAATTGACAATTTTACGGTTTTAGTGGGTGATTTGGAAATTAAGACGATAGTTTTTTGGACTAAGTCCTTTATGCTGTTTGAAAAAACGTGAAAATTGCGAAGCATCAGAAAAGTTCAAACTCGTTGCAATAGCATACATACTCATCTGAGTATACACCAAGAGATATTCAGCCTCTTTGATAATCCTCTTATGAATAAAATGAAGTGCACTATTCCCTAATTTTTCTTTGATCGTTTCACTTAAGTGTTTCGGAGTCAATTCAATAATCTGTGCATAGCCTGATATATTTTTGAATTTTAAAAAATTTTCCTCCACCAAACCTAAAAACTGGCTGCATATCAAATCGCTCTTGCTTTGTTTCGCAGGGACTATCGCATTAAGCTTTTCTCGCTGTAAAATTAATAAAACCTGCCCCAATAGGATTCTGACATAGGTCATAAAATTTTCATTTTTACTCTTTAATTCCGCATCAATCTCTTCATAGAGTTCTTTGACTTTATTAAAATGGTTTGTACTTAACTGGGCAGCATCAAAATTAGCATCATGAAAAGCCATTAACTCATTCATATCAATGTACGATTTTTCGAACAAAAGGACATAATATTCACTTCGTTCATGTGTGTCTTCAAATGAATGGATCGTACCAGGCGGTAATAGTTGCAGAGAATGCTGTTTAATGATATATTCATGCTGATTGACACTGCGTATTGACCCGCCATGCAGACATAAAATCATCGTATAAAAATTGAATCGAACAGGGGTTCCCGTTTTTTTTGTACCGTCATTTTGCAATACCACAATATTTTGAGCTTTAAAATCCTCACATAATACATCCATTCCGAACTTCGGCTTTGCTCTATGTAAATGTTGGTAATTGCTCAGAGCTTGTTCAATAGCAAGTAATTGAAGTTCCATATTAATTCCTGATATATGAGTGTATACCGTATAAAATTATATCATTTTAGATCATTTCAATGATTGTGATGTAGGCAACTCCGAAATATTGTCTATGTTATAATTTTTTCTTTGAACTTTTGATTTATTACTCATAAAACATATTGGATGAAAAATGCCTTGCTTAAATTCATACTTGATCGTAATAAAAAAACTCTTGCTGATTTTCTAATGGACTTTCGAATTATGTAACTTTTTATGTAGTTGTTAATGAGATTCTATGTAGTTTATTGTGCTTTGCAGGATCATAAAAATAAGCTTAAAAAGCCTATTGTATGGGGTTTTGAACGATATACAGAAAGGTGATTATGAATATTGTTTTTTTCTTTCGCCTTTCCGATCTTCATCTCTTCGTTATTGACTTCGTAGACCTCGAAAAAAGAGCCTACTTCGATGATGACGAGGGTATCGGGACCGTATTTGGCTTCACACGCCGCTTGAAGTTCGAAGTAGGTCTCGGAGAGGAGCTTGCTCTTATCTTGTAACAATGCCCCGATCTCGTCCGTATTCATCCCTGCCCCGCATCTAAAAAAGTCTTTTATTATAACTTAGGGGGCTAAAAGGAGACTATGTTGCAAAGCATATTGAATACATGACCCCTTACTTTATCACTTCACCTATTTTTTGACACCTGTTTTCAATAAATTTTTCAGATTTTGTTTTTTCAGTGTTCGGTAGATATCAAAATCGCTGTCGATACTGACAATCTCTTTGATATTTTCGGTGTTGGCGATGTACATCAGCGTCGCATCGGCGAGATCCATCGGGATATCGATATACTTTTCCATCATTAGACGGATGTTGGCTATATCACTTTGGGAAATGTCATAAATCGTCACACCGCCCCGTTCGACCCATTTGAGAAAATCGATTTGGACCTGTAGATTAAAATCGAGCATATGGGATACTTCGGTGATCACTGCCCACGAAGTGATAAGCTCACCTTTATACGTTTTGAGAAACTCGATGACATTGGAATGATACCGATCGCTCCGATCGAACAGCGCGATGAGCGGTCCGCTGTCAATGAGCGTTTTTTGCATCGATTTTCTCTTTTATTTTTTGTTTATACGTCGTTGAGAGGGTTCCATCACCGCTGGCGTATTTCCCGAAAAGTTCGCTGCCAAGCTCAAAGGGTGTTTTCTCTTTTTGCTCTTTTTTGAGCATATCGAAATAGTAACGCAACGCGTCTTTGATGATTTTGCTTTTGGGTATATCTCGCTCGTGAGACAAAAAGTTCAATTGATTTTCTATAGCATCATCGAGTCTGACCGATATCATAAAATCTCCTTTTTGCATTTTGTATCACATATTGTATCACGCTTTTGGAAAAATTCATTATATTAAAAACAGATGAGCAACATCCGGCCATATCAAAAAAATTCGATCTCTTCGGTTTCGGCATCGCCTTCTTCTGAGAGCAGTATCTGAAGCTGCGCAATCGAACTTAGCAAAGTCCGATCCAGATAATGGATATCTTCGGCACTCTGATCGACGAAAACCGCCCTACGCCAGAGTGATAGATCCTCGATAATCGCTTTGATATAGAGAGTAAGCATCCCCCTTTTTTCTTCCCCCATCTCATCAATCGACGAGTTTTCCAGTAGCTCGATCAGCATTATCAGAGTATATGCCAGCTCTTTGAATTCAAAGAGCTGATTGAGAACTTTGACATAGTCGGAAAACAAACCGATCACTTCGCGATACCCTTCATAATCGATCACACCCGAAAGGTCAAGTGAAGAGAGCGTTTCCCGCTCGATTTCATCCAATTCGTCTAATATTTCGATATCAATCTCGATCTCCTGCAGATACTGCAACGCCGAAGTGCAGGGTTCCCCTCCTTCCGGCAAAGGAAGGTGATGCGCAATCACGGGAAAATCTTCAACATGCGAACCGCTCTGCTCTATGTCGTTGACGCATGCTTTACAACTCGCATCCCTGTAGGCGCGTATGACCCCTGCGAAATTTCGATCGATGAGAAGGGAAACCTCATACAGTGCATCCGGAGTCAATACCCCCTCTTCCAGCATATGGCGGATAAATGCATTTTTGAAATTGACGCAGATCAAAAAGAGATCTTCCATCGGAATGTTTTTCTTCTCGAAAAAGCTCAGCATGACCCCTATTACCGGGCAGTTTCCGGGTTTGTTCACCCCCTTGATCACTCCGAGGGCATACTCGATCACTTTGATTCCGAAATAGTGGCTGAAAAACTCCGGCGTCATTTTGTTTCGCCCCAACGCTTCAACCGTATCGCCATACGCCATCCAGCGATTCAGGATAGGGACCTTTGCCTGTTCCAGGCAATCTTTCATGCTGTATAACGTTGAAAAGGTCATACTTCCGACGGTGCACATCCTGTTTCCCTCCCCTATTCCCTTACGTCTTCGAATTATTCCAAAATCCTCCGCGATCAGTAATCTTATCATATTCATACTTTTTTGTCTTCTATTATGTTTAGAGACTGCACTTTTGACAGAGCTCTCTGATCACTCTGTTTTGAGCGCAGCCGCAGCACTACCGACAAGACTCGCTTTTCTACACTTTCAGCACATGGCACATGCATTTTTGTTACCTAAGCGTATATCATCGAAACAGGTTCACTCATCCGATATCCCATCCCCGATTCTGTGACAATATACTGAGGAATAGAGGGGTTTTCCTCGATTTTTTTGCGAAGCTGTGCCATAAAGACACGTAGATAATGGGTTTCATGTCCATATCCTCTCCCCCAAATATTTTCCAGTACAAAGGTATGGGTCAACACTTTCCCCCTATTTTTTGCAAACAGGGCTAAAAGCTCAAACTCTTTTTTCGTCAGTTTTACGAGCTTGGAATCGATAGTAACAGTTTTATTCACGAGATTAACGGTGAGCTTTCCGATCGTAATCTCACGCTGTTCGGAGTCGTCTTTTTCTTTGACACGACGGGAGAGTGCTTTGATCCGTGCGATCAATTCACCGATGCCAAAGGGTTTGGTGAGATAGTCATCTGCCCCCATCTCTAATGCTTCGATTTTTTCAGACTCGATATCACGCGCACTGACCACGATAATCGCTACATCGCTGAATAACCTCGCTTCTTTGATAAACTTTTTGCCGTCTCCATCAGGAAGACCAAGATCAAGAAGCACCAAAGAAATCGGGTTTTGAGAGAGTGCCACGAGACCTGATTTGACCGAACCCGCTTTGATGAGTTCATATCCCGCCGCACCCAAAGCAATACTCAACATTTTTTGGATTCCGCTGTCATCTTCGACCAATAAAATCGCTCCCATTCTTACTCCTGTGGATCGAGTGACGACTCATGCGTATCGATCGGTAAAGTTATCGATAATACAAATTCGCCGTACCGTTTGGTTGCATGAATATTGCCTTTGTGTGCCTGAACGATCCCTTTGATGATGGAGAGCCCTAAACCGGAACCTTTGACTTTCGCCGACGTTTCAGCCCGATAAAACTTATCGAAGATATTGGAGAGTTCAGATCCCTCTATATCGCTAGGGTTGCTAACACTCATCACGAGGTTAGGTCCCCGTTTGGCGACTTGAACTTTCACTTCGCCTGCTTTTGAATATTTTAACGCATTATCGAAGAGATTGAGCATCGCCTGCTCCAGCAACGAAAAATCCCCTTTGATCGGTGGGGAATCAACATCGAAACTAAAGGTCACATCTTCGCGAGGATGCTGCTTTAATGCTTTTTGATAGGCACTTCCGATAATATCCCCTACATCGCACCAATCTTTTTTCAACTGCATCAATCCGTTTTCCAACCGTGCAAAATCGAGGAGATTTTTAAGGATCCGCTCCATCTCAAAAGCGCTCTCTTCAATATTTTCCAATAACTGTTTTTCTGATGCATCAGAGATAGTAACCTCCGGACTGTTGATCGTACTCACCGATCCTAAAATCGCGGCCAAAGGGGTTTTTAGCTCATGATAGACGGAGTTAAAAAGGACGGAAGTTAATTTTTCCGAAGCTTCCACCAATTTGATATGCTGGTTTTGTCGAAAAAGTCCGAATCGCCACAGCGAAACCGCCAGTGTATTCATAAATGCCGAGAGGAGCTCATACGTCGGAGCATCCAACAACGGCAACTCAACGGCAACAACGGCAACTGTTTTGTCAAACGCTTTTGAGGGGAAAAAGGTCATTTCGACATTGGGGAGGGTATTGGTGAATTTCCCGGCACTTTCACCGTTACGGTAAACCCATTGTGTACAGGCTTGATCATTAGAGGCTATCCGATAGTACTGACACTCCTCACGACTGAGCATCTCTCCGTTTATGATTGCCGCTACGACCTGAAGGTTATCCGTTTCATCCGGAATAAAAACAATCGTTTTCGAATCGAAAATGGCATGAAGCTTTTTGACGGCAAACATGGAAGCGTCCGTCTCGTTTTCAAAATCTCCCAATCCTGTGCTCAGTTCATAGAGGCGTCGGAAACGGGTCTCTTCCGTTTTAATCGCTTTGTTTTTGGCTTTGATCCCATCGGAGAGTTTCCCTGCCGTATAGCCGACGATCAAAAAGATGATGAAAGACAGGGCATAGCGCAGGTCGCTGACACTGAAACTGTAATAGGGTTCGATAAAGAGAAAATCGAATAATAATACCCCGACCAATGCGCTAAAGAATGAGTAGGCAACCCCGTAACGCACCGCAGAAAAGAGGGTCAAAAGGAGATACAAAAGGGCGATATTGACGACTCCGAGCCCCTCTCTAATGAGAAAAGCAAAGCCGGTAAGCGCCAAAAGAATCCCCAACGATTGTCCGTACAATCGAAAGTTATCCGGTATGTCGGAAAACAGGTTCAACTGCTCTAGCAAATCGGGATGTTTTTTCTCAAACGGAACGACATCGATAATACAAGAGGGTTTTCGATCCATAACGCTTTTCGTCAGATTGGGAAACAGCAATCCGAAAAATCGGCTTTTCGGACGTGTCATGACGAGTTCCGTAATACCGTATTCTTCGATCGATTCGATCACCGCATCGGTTTTATCTCCCGAGATTTTCGAGATGACGGTGGCCCCAAGCCTCTCGGCAAGACGGATGTGTTTACGTATCTGAGCACTTTTTTGGGCATTTCCGGGGGCATCGGAGGTAATTTGGAGGGCAATTAGATCGGCTTTTAGCGAATCACTGAGCCGTTTGGCATAGCGCACCGCGTCCATCGACTCTTCATGGTGATCGATGCAGACCATCACCGTATTGGTCTGCGCCCTTCTGCCATCACGTTTGGCCACCGAATATTCATTAAGCTCATCGCTTACTTTGAGCGCCGCTTTACGGAGGGAAAGTTCACGCAGTTTGCTCAGATTTTGTTCGGTAAAAAAGTTTTTCAGTGCCGATTCGACACGCTCTTGCGGATAGATTTTACCGTTTTTGAGCCGATCGATCAGCTCATCAGGAGGGGTGTCGATGAGACGGAAACTGTCAACACGTTCGAGTATACTATCAGGAACCGTTTCGATGACACGAACAGTGGTGAGTGAATAGACGATGTCGTTGAGACTCTCGATGTGCTGGATGTTCATCGTCGCGATGACATCGATGCCGTGAGAGAGGATTTCGAGGACGTCTTGATACCGTTTTTCGTATTTGGAGCCTATCGTATTGGTGTGGGCGAGTTCATCGATCAACACCACTTCGGGGTCGCGTTTGAGGATCGCATCGATATCCACCTCCCCAAACTCCGCTCCGCCGTAACGGATTTTTTTGGTGGGGATGATTTCCAGCCCCTCTGAAAGGGATTCGGTTTCCATCCGCCCGTGTGCTTCGAGATACCCGACGACAACATCGATGCCGCTTTGTTGGAGTTGACGAGCTCTGGAGAGCATCGCAAAGGTCTTACCGACTCCGGCAGCGGCACCGAGATAGAGGATAAAATTTCCCTCTTCGGCTTGTTGAACTTCTTCGAGGAGCCGCTCTGCTTTAGATTTTAACTTTTCCAAATTCTCTGTCTAATGTTAGATTTAGGGTTACGACATTGATTTTCTCTTCCCCTATGATACCCCAATAAGGCTTTTGGACGTTTTGATGAATGAGATCGATCACCTTGGCCTCCTGAATCCCTCGTGACGCGGCTACCCGTTTAGCCTGAATGGTTGCATTCTTCAGTGTGATATGAGGATCAAGACCGCTTCCGCTCGCCGTCACCGCATCCATCGGTACTTTTTGTGTAGTGCTTAGATTGTTTTCGGCACGATAGACTTCAACCCGCCCTTTGATGGCATCATGCAATTTTTGACTGGTATAGCCCAGATTCGATCCGCTCGATGAGGCTCCGTCATACCCGTCCGCTCCCGCCGCAGAGGGACGGGGATGAAAGTAGTGCGCACGGGTAAAATTTTGGGCGATCAACGTCGAAGCAATGGGAGTTTTCCCCTCATAGACCAATGAACCTTTTGCTTCAGCTTCAAACGCACTGTTAGCGATGAGATTCATGGTTAGCGGATAAGCAAGTCCGCAAATCAACGCCAGGCTGCTAAACAAGAGTACCGATTTTTCTAATTCTTTAAACATCTCTATTCTCCTTATACCAAACCGATGGCACTGATCACCATATCGATGAGTTTGATCCCGATAAACGGAGTGATAATTCCGCCCAAACCGTAAATCATAAGATTGCGTCGTAATGCCGCCTCTTCACTTTGGGCTTTGAACGCCGCACCGCGTAACGCGACGGGAATCAACGCGACGATAATGAGGGCATTAAAGATAACCGCCGAGAGGATCGCACTTTTCGGGTTTGCCAAATCCAAGATATTGAGTACCGCAAGGGATGGGAAAATCAGAACCGCCAATGCCGGAATGACGGCAAAATATTTGGCCACGTCATTAGCGATACTAAACGTGCTCAACGCTCCGCGTGTCGAGAGAAGCTGTTTTCCCACCTCGACGATTTCGATGAGTTTGGTCGGAGAGCTGTCGAGGTCGATCATGTTCGCCGCCTCTTTTGCCGACTGCGTCCCGCTGTTCATCGCCAACCCCACATCGGCTTGTGCCAATGCCGGAGCGTCGTTGGTGCCATCCCCGGTCATTGCGACGAGATACCCCTCGTGTTGGTACTTTTGAATGAGACGGATCTTCGTCTCCGGCGTCGCCTCGGCGACGAAATCATCGACTCCCGCTTCCGCCGCGATTGCCGCTGCGGTGAGAGGATTATCTCCCGTAATCATGACCGTTTTGATCCCCATTGCACGCAATTCTGTGAATTTGGCTTTGATGCCGGGTTTCACGATATCTTTGAGCATCACGACCCCGAGGACTTTGGCATTGACCGCGATGACCAGAGGGGTTGCCCCCTCTTTAGCGACTTTTTCACAGATTCCGCGACACTCAACATCGAGTATCCCTCCGTAGTTTTCGACAAATTGTGCGACCGAGTCCATCGCCCCTTTACGGATATGGACATCCCCGACGTTTACACCGCTTAGGCGGGTATCGGCACTAAACGCAACCCATATCTCTTCTCCTACTAATGTCAAAGGTGCCCCATCCATACTCTCTGCCAGTGCGACGATACTGCGCCCCTCCGGTGTCTCATCGGCTTTGGATGAGTAAATCGCATAGGAGAGAAGCTCGTTTTTACTCACTCCGTTTAGGGTGAAAAATTCGCTTGCCATACGGTTTCCGAAGGTGATCGTCCCTGTTTTATCGAGAAGTAACACCGAAATATCCCCCGCCGTCTCGACCGCTTTACCGCTGGTAGCGATGACGTTTTTACGTAACAGTCGATCCATCCCGGCAATTCCGATGGCACTCAGCAATCCGCCGATCGTAGTAGGGATTAGACAGACGAAGAGTGCTACGAGAACGAGGAGTGAAAACGAACTCTCAAAATAGCCTACTAACGGTTGCAATGTCGCTACCGCGAGTAAAAAGATCAGGCTAAATCCGATTAGGATCAGGCTGAGGGCGATTTCATTCGGGGTTTTCTGACGTTTTGCCCCCTCAACCAGTGAAATCATCTGATCGAGAAAACTCTCTCCCCTAGCCGCCGTGACCCGTACTTTGATCCAGTCGGAGAGCACCGTCGTCCCCCCCGTTACCGAACTTCGATCCCCGCCGCTCTCACGGATAACGGGAGCCGATTCTCCGGTAATCGCACTCTCGTTGACACTGGCAACCCCTTCGATCACTTCACCGTCAGAGGGGATCAGTTCTCCCGCTTTGATAATGACGATATCTCCTTTTAACAAGAGCGATGCATCGACATTCTCGATTTTATCCCCGATCAAACGGTTCGCTTTGAGATTGCTTTGGGTTTGACGCAGACTTGATGCTTGTGCTTTCCCTCGCCCCTCGGCCAACGCTTCGGCGAAGTTGGCAAATAATACGGTAAACCACAGCCAAAACAAGAGCTGTAGATTAAACCAAAAGTCCGCAGGATCAAAATGTCCGGTAAAAAAGAGAACCGTACAAAACGCCGAACTGAGCGTCACGGCAAAAATGACCGGATTTTTGATCTGATGTTTCGGATTGAGACGGATAAACGACTCTTTTATCGCCTCTTTAATGATTTTATTATTATTAATTTCAATTGCTTTTTTCATACTATTTCCTTAAAACAGCTTGCCCGAATGCATCAAAACATGCTCGGCAATCGCTGTAAACGTTAACGCGGGTAAAAAGGTCAACGCACCCAAAATCAGAACCGTAAAGGCTAAAAAGATCGTGAACGTCATAGTGTCGCTTCGTACCGCACCCGATGAGAGGGCATACGTTTTTTTGTTCGACATACTCACGGCAATCGCGATCATCGGGATAATCACCCCGAAACGTCCGATAAACATAGCAATCGCCAATGTCACGTTGTAAAACGGTGTATTAGCCGTAAGCCCCGCAAACGCGCTTCCGTTATTCGCCGCCGCCGAAGTGTAAGCATAGAGTATTTCGCTCAAACCGTGCGGCCCGGCATTGTTTAAACCGGCCAATCCATCGGCGCAATTTGCCGCGATCGCCGAAAAGCCCAAAATCGCCGCTGAGGGGAGAAGCAGCGCGATGATAACCGCTTTGATCTCGTAGGCCTCGATCTTTTTGCCCAGATACATCGGCGTTTTCCCGACCATCAGACCGATCATAAACATGGAGAGCAGTGCATAGATCATCATCCCGTAAAATCCGGCACCGACACCGCCGAAGATCACCTCTCCGACCATCATCTGCAGCATTAATACGCCGCCGGAGAGCGGTGAAAAGCTGTCATGCATCGCATTGACCGCACCGCACGATGCCGCCGTAGTGACGGTCGCAAACAAGCTTGAGACTCCCAGAGCGAACCGCACCTCTTTACCCTCCATACTAGGCCCCGCTTCGACCCCTAGCTGTGTCAACATCACATTGCCCTGGGACTCGAAATAATACGTTGATCCAAGAGTCAGAGCAAACAACAATGCCATCGCACCGAAGATCGCAATCCCCTCACGACGGTTTCCGGCAAATTTACCGTACGTAAACAACAGGGCGATAGGGATCAAAAAGATCGAAAAAATTTGGATGAAATTGGTCAATTCGTTTGGATTCTCGAACGGGTGGGCGCTGTTGACGTTGAAAAATCCGCCGCCGTTGGTTCCCAACATCTTAATCGCTTCCTGACTCGCCACCGGTCCCATCGCAAGAGTTTGTTTCCCCCCTTCGATTGTTGTTACATCCACATACGAGGAGAAATTTTGGATCACCCCTTGAGAGACCAAAAATATCGCATACACAAATGCGATCGGTACTAAAATACGTAATGTTGTTTTAGTAAGATCAACGTAAAAATTCCCGATACCTCTACCGGTAAGTCCGCGCATCAACGCGACAGCTACCGCTGCACCCGTTGCGGCTGAGAGGAAGTTTTGGACACTTAATCCTGCCATTTGTGAAAAGTAGCTCATGGTACTCTCACCGCCGTAGCTTTGCCAGTTCGTATTGGTGACAAAACTGATCGCCGTATTGAGTGCCAAATGCCAGCTCAAATTTGAAAAGTTTTGGGGATTGAGTCCCATCGCACTTTGAAAATAGAGGATAAAAAAGAGGATAAATATTCCAAAGAGATTAAATATCATCAACGAGAGGGTATATTCTTTAAAACTTTGTGACTTCTCTGCATTGATACCGCTGATACGAAAGAGGAGATTTTCGATCGGGTTCATCACGGGATCGAGAAACGTTTTCTTACCGTCAAAAATTTTATACACATAGTTTCCGAGAAAAAATCCGAAAACAACTACCGTGAACGCAAATAATGCGAACAAGCCCATATCCAAGACTTCCATTTACAGCTCCTCAATCTTTACAAGGGTATAAACGAAGTACAGTAGCAAAGAGAGTGCAAGCGTTGCGCCTACAATCATATCAACCATCATCTTTGACTCCATTACAGAATAAATTTCAAGTAGTATCATACCCCCGAAAGCGGTCAAAAAAAGCTCAAATAACGCAATAAAGATGTCAAGAAAAGATCAAGAAAGTTTTGAAAAGGGGGCTCCCCGAAGGGAAAGAAGATTAAATGCGTGCGTAAGAGACGCTGATGCAGGCATTCAAGGCCGCAAGCTCTTTGAGTGTTTTGTCGTTGACAGCCGAATCGACGATGATGACGGCAAGTGCTTCACCGCTTTTGTTGCGTCCGAGACGGAAATCGGCGATATTGACGTTATGGGCCGCCAACAGAGTTCCCACCTGACCGATTACACCCGGTACATCGGTATTTTTAAAGAGGATCATATTTCCGGCCGGTTCGACATCGATCCCGAATCCGTTGATATCGACGATACGCTGTACGTCTTCGTTGAACATCGTTGCACTGATCTCGATGACCCCTTTGTCCGTGGTCACTTTAACCGTTACGAGGTTTTTGTAGACCGGACTTTCCGGAAGAGTTTCTGTATCGATTTTGATTCCGCGCTCTTTGGCGACGAAATCGGCATTGACGTAGTTGATCGTATCGCCCGAAATATCCGCCAAAGCACCCACTGTTACAAACGTAGCGAGAGAGGTGACGTATTCGGCGATATCGCCGCGTCCGCTTACCTTGATCGAGAGGATCGGCGCTTTGTTCATCTGGGATGCGAGAAAACCGATTTTTTGCCCCATTTCGAGGAACGGTTTGACAAACGACGGAATCTTCGTCTCATCGATCGGCAGGTTCAGCGCATGGGGATACGCTATCCCTTTGGCCGCTTCGATCGCCTGTTGAGCCGCTTCGACACCGATGTTGTATTGCGATTCAAACGTGTTGGCTCCCAAGTGCGGTGAGACACAGATGTTATCCAGATCGAGGAGCTTGTGATCGGTTGCCGGTTCTTTGTTGAATACGTCGATTCCGGCAAAACGGATTTTCCCCGATTTCAACCCCTCATACAGAGCCTCTTCGTCGTAGAGACCACCGCGTGCACAGTTGATCAGGACGACGCCGTCTTTCATTTTGGCGATTTCATCCGCACCGATCATCCCCACCGTCTCTTTGTTTTTCGGCGTGTGGATCGTGATAATATCACAGGCGAGGATCTCATCAAAATTGGTCGTATATTTGGCGCCGACATCGGTTGCTTTAGAGGCATGGATGTAGGGATCGTATGCGATAACATCCATCTCGAACGCTTTGGAACGGATCCCTACACGGCTTCCGATGTTACCGAATCCGATTACCCCCAGCTTTTTCCCTTTGAGCTCAAATCCGTACCATTTTTCCCGTTTCCAGACACGCTGGTTTTTCAAATGATCGTGGGAATACGGGAACATACGCATACACGAGAGCATATGAGTCATCGTCAACTCAACAGCGGCGATGGTGTTGGCCGTCGGTACGTTCATAACGATAATCCCCTCTTTCGAACATCCCGGGATATCGACATTATCGACACCGACACCGGCACGAACGACGGCTTTGAGTTTCCCCTTTGCCGCCTGAATAAATTTATCGTCCACATCGGTAGAACTTCGGGTAATTGCAACGTCGGCAGTGGCCACCACATCCAAAAGTGCAGTCTTATCCATGTCCGCAGCGAAAATCATCTCTATCTGATCATCGTTTCGTAAGATATTCAGACCCTCTTCGTGGATATGATCACATACGACAATTTTGAATTTTTCCATTACTTTTCCTCTATGAGTGGCGACACCGTCGCCATAATTTGGTAGGTTTTTAGTTTTGTTACAAGGGATTCGAGCTCACTTTGATTATTAGAATCAACCAAAAGCGTCATATCATCCCCCTCTTTTTGCAAAAAATAGGGGAAATCTCTTTTTTTAAGCTCCTGCTTAAGGCAAAAAAGCTCATAGTCATTTTTCAGCGGAACCGAAAGGCGAAAAGAAACTTCTTCCCCCTGCGCTGATAGTGTGTCCAACTCTAAAGTAAGTTCGTTAAGCGGGTATAAATGGCTCTTATCCTCTTCCGAAGAGAACCGTTCAAGCCACCCTGCTTCCCCCTCTTTTACCGGAGTACCCCTCTCCTCACCGGAGGAAGAGGGTTCACCCTTTGCCGAAGGGGGAGCAGAATTAATCTGGATCATAAACACAATAATAAATATCGCCACTGCAACCGCTATAAGGGGAAACAGCCAGTAGGCGATTCGCTGCATTGGATTTATTTCAATTTATCTTTAATCAAATCACCAAGGCTGTGGCCGTCGTTATCGTTGATTTCGTCAAGCATCTCTTGATCTTTGATACGTTCCAATTTTTTAACCGAAAGACGGATACGGTCACGTTTCGCATCAATGACCAAAATTGCCGCTTCCAGTGTTTGTCCGATGACAATCTCTTCCGGAGTCAACGGATAAAGGTCTTCATTGCGGATAAGGGCGTCAACTCCCCCCGGCAAGGATACGAATACACCGAAATCTTTGACATCACGAACCGTTGCCGTAACCACTTCGTTCATTTTGTGGTTTGCTGCGAAAAGATCGATTGGACTCTCTTCCAATGATTTACGGTTCAATGAAATTTTTTCATCTTCCACATTGATCTTGGCAATTTTCACTTCAATTTCGTCACCCACTTTGAGTGTCTCTTTGCATTTGACATTCTTGTCCCAAGAAAGGTCTTGATTGTGAAGCAATCCTTCAACCGTACCTACTTTTACAAATGCGCCGAAATCGGTCAATGACGTAACGGACCCCTTGACAACATCACCCTCTTTGAATTTTTTGGTAAATTCTTCAAAAGGTTTTGGTTGAAGACGCTTGTACGATACACGCAATTTATGGGTTTTCGAGTTGATCTCGATCACTTCTACATCAATCTCCTGACCTACCGTTAAGTAATCTTTAGGGTGCTTGATGTTTTTATCCCACGTAATTTCGGAAATATGCAAGAAACCTTCGATATCGTTACCCAAGTCAACAAAAATACCGTACGGTTCAATGTTGCTAACGGTAACGGTGATCGTGTCACCCTCTTCCAGCGCCTCTTCTACTTCTCTCCACGGATCGGGCTGAACCGCTTTGATCGAGAGGGAAAGGTGTCGCTTGTCTTTGTCATAAGCAATCGCTTTAACGGTAACCACATCCCCTTCTTTATACAATTTAGAAGGATTAACCGGCCCTTTGTAGCTGATTTCATTGTAATGAACCAACCCGTCAATTCCGCCGACATCAACGAACATACCGTAACTGGTAATCTTTTTAACGGTACCTTCGATGATTTTGTCCTCTTCCATCAAAGCATCGATAACCTCTTTTTTACGCTTACGCTCATCATTAAAGAGTTTGCGGCGTGATACGACAATCGACGCTTCGGCAGGGTCAACTTTAACCACTTGCGCTTTAATCGTTTTGCCGACAACCTGATCGGTATCTTTAAACGCAGCGAGAGAGCGCGGAAGAAAAAAGTGAACATCATCCGCTTCCAGAAGATACCCGCCTTTATTTTTCTTCGTAACCAATGCTTCAATTACAACCGATTCAAAATCCTCTTTGTGCGCATTGATAAACGCCAATGTTTTCTCTTGCTCAAGCACTTTTTTATAGGAGATTTTAGGACGCTCATTGTAGTGACCCATCACCATAACCATAATTTTATCGCCGACGTTAAAGAGGAGTTTTCCATCCGCATCACGAATCTCATCGAGTGAAACGATACCTTCAAGCTTTTCACCTACACCTACCAATGCGCGGTTCTCTTCTTCCTGGATCTCTACGATTTCACCCTCTGTAATGCGTGTGGATTCTTGCTCTTTGAAAGATGCCTCCAGCATTTCAGCAAAATTTTCTTCTTCAAATGCTTCGTTATCGAAAGCCATGCCTATTCCCTTATAACTAAAAATTGGCTGATTATAGCGAAAAAATGCTTTTCTGGAGTTTAGACGATACTTTTATACAGAGGTAATTTGTTGAATTCGTTCAATTACGTTTTGAATGATCCAATCGGGAGTAGACGCACCCGCACTGATACCGCAAAAATTTTTGCCGTTGAACCAGCCGTTTTGAAGATCTTCTTCACTTTCGACATAGTAACTGTCGCTGCAAAAATCTTTTGCTATGGAGTGGAGCTGTTTGGTATTCGAAGAGTTTTTTCCGCCGATAATTATCATAACATCGGCCTCTTGGGAGAGTTTGCGTACCGCATCTTGGTTATCAAACGTCGCATTGCAGATCGTGTTAAATACACGGACTTCCTTATGATTTGCCATCAAGCGCCCGACAATCTGCTGATACTCTTCAATTTTGCGGGTGGTCTGCGCGACAACGGCTACTTTTTCCCGCAAACGGAGCGCATCGACTTCATCCGCGCTGTTCACCACAAAAACGTGATCAATCGCATAGCTTTTGACCCCTTTGATTTCAGGGTGAGCTTCATCGCCAAAAATGACGATGTCGTATCCTTGCGCCGACATCTCTTCACAAATCTGCTGCGGTTTGGTGACGTAAGGGCAGGTTGCATCGATAACGTTGACGCTGCGTTCATGCAAAAGAGCAAGCTCCTGCTTGGGAATCCCGTGCGTACGGATAACTGCCGTGTCACCCGCTTTAAAACTCTCCAGATTTTCGGCTAACGCAACGTTAAAATCTTTTTTAAGACGCTCAATTTCGTTCGGATTATGGATCAGAGGACCGTAGGTTGCCGAATTGGTATTCTCTTCGGCAATTTTTATTGCCCGCTTCACACCGAAGCAGAATCCGTAACTTTCCGCCAACTGAATCTTCATCGCTCTACCTTGGTACATTGGGCTAACAGTTCGAAAAAATTGGGAAAAGAGGTATTGATACACTCAACATCCTCCACCTCTGTTCCGCATTTTAGTCCGGCGATCAAAAAACTCATCGCGATTCGGTGATCTCCGTAACTCTTAAGGGTTGCGGATTTGAGTTCTCCGCCGATTACCGCATATCCGTCAGGATACTCTTCCGTCTCGATTCCGCAGAGGTTCAGATTATCCACCACCGTTTTAATACGGTCCGATTCCTTAACGCGCAGCTCTTCGGCATTTTTGACGATACTTTTCCCCTCAGCACACGCCATCGCAATAGAGAGGGCCGGGAGTTCGTCGATTAACCAGGAGATGTTCTCCTCTACCGTTACCGCTCTTAAAGGGGCATACTTCACTTCAATCGTGCCGATGGGTTCATAGCGCTCATCACTCAGCGTATAGGTAATCTCGGCTCCCATCTTTTCAAGCACTTTAAACGCTTCGATACGGGTCGGATTGAGGGTCACCCCCTCAATAATCGTATGCCCGCCCGGAGTGATTGCCGCAGCAACCGCAAAGAAAAAAGCACTCGAAGGATCCGCCGGAACACGAATATTCAAAGGAGAGAGTCCTTTTTCAAGGGGCCATATACGCGTCTGCAACCCTTCGACTTCGATACGGGCCCCCATACCGGCAAGCATCCGTTCCGTGTGGTCACGGCTTAGTTCAGGCTCACGGAATGTGCATACGCCATTGGATCGTAACGCAGCCAAAATCATGGCGCTCTTAACCTGGGCTGAAGCAATTTTCGATTCATACTCAAACGCATTTAACGAAGCGCCCCGGATGCATAGCGGTGCGAGATCGCCGTTATTACGTCCGTCGAGTTTCGCTCCGATATTTCGAAGTGGCTGCGTCACCCTTTTCATCGGACGACGCTTAAGATACTCGTCACCGGTAAGGACAAAATGCCCCTCTGCCGAAGAGAGAAGACCGCAAAAGAGACGCATCCCGGTCCCCGAGTTTCCGCAATCAAGAATTTCCGGCGTCTCTTTAATCCCATTGGAGCGAATTGTTATCACCGATCCGTCATCGTAGATCTCTGCACCCAAATGGCCGACAATTGTCAGGGTATTGAGGGTGTCTTCCGCTCTTAGAAAATTTTCGATCCGACTCTCCCCTTCGGCAAGAATCGCAAACATTGCGCTTCGATGCGATATCGATTTATCGGGTGCGATCGCATCACTTCGCAGATGAAACGATTCGGAAGGGTAGACCTTGGCACGCATCATCGCAAACTCACTCCGAGATCTTCGCCCAAACCGTTGAGAATCGATTCCATTGCGGCAGAGATATCCTCTTCATCAAGTGTTTTCGCATTCGATTGGAGGACAAAACGGAGGGTCAAACTCATTTGTTCCCCCAACGCTTCGGAAAGATAGCGGTCAACCGGATAAAAACGTTTAATCTCTTCGGATGCATGTTTTGCAATAACCGCTTTAAGCTGCTCATACGGAAACGATTTCGGAACCAACAAACTCAAATCCCGAAACGATGCCTGATATTTCGAATATGCTTTGGCTTCCACCAGAGCATAAGGGAGGCAATCGGTGTCGATTTCGCATAAAAAAGTCTGCGGAAGATCAAACTCCTCTTCCACCTGAGGATGCAGACGGAATAACTCCCCCGCCTCTTTCCCCTCAATCATCACTTTAGCGGAGATATAAGGGTGAGCCAGAGTGTGTTTCGCAGAGTGTTGAACCAGTTCAAATTCGCCGATGACATTGGAAATCAGCTGAGTGAACGTTCCAAAATCGATCACTGCCGGCTTGCCGCTATTGTGAAGTTTTTCATTCTCAAACGCTCCCGTCACAATAAACGAAAAACGTTTTGACTCGGCACGTTCCGGATTAAAAACCGTACCCGCTTCAAAAAGGGCAATTCTCTTTTGATTCACTTTGATATTGTTGCCGGCCGACTGCAATAATCCGACTAATAAAGTAGGACGAAGGGTATCCATCGTCGCCGTAATCGGATTCAACAACTCTCCGCTGGGATCAATGCACTCGAAGCCGTATTTTTCAAGCATGGCACGTTCATTAAAAACAAAATGAACGCTCTCATAAAAACCGCTTTGTGCCGCACGATGGCGGTACATACGCGTTTTTTTGTATTCGGACAGGTCATTTCCCATTCGATTCAATTCTGCAAAAACAAACGGTTTG
Organism: Sulfuricurvum sp.; assembly: GCF_023229695.1. Taxonomy (GTDB): domain Bacteria; phylum Campylobacterota; class Campylobacteria; order Campylobacterales; family Sulfurimonadaceae; genus Sulfuricurvum. The sequence continues at coordinate 29,754 of NZ_JALNYS010000005.1, read as the reverse complement.
GAGGGGATATTGTCAATCCCGACAATACGGACAATCTCTTCCACAATATCTTGCTTATTGACAATATCGTGACGAAAGCGGGGAACACCGATAGCAAACGTTGAACCGTTCGATTTACTGATATCCATCCCCAGATTTTTAAAAATCTGGGTAATGGTCGTTTTATCAATTTTCATACCGATAAACGACTCGCACTCCTCTTCAGAGATACTGATAATACGAAGTTCATGGGCCGATTCCAGCTCAATGGTGCCGCCGTAAATCTGTGATGAGGAGTAAGCTTCAACAAGCTTCATCGCAAAATCGATCCCCATATCGATTTTCGGTTCACTTCCCCGTGATGTCCGATAATAGTAGGGACAACTTTTTATTTTATTTTCACCCATTTTTCGGGCAATAATTTCAGGGGAAATGTAACTTGCTTCAATAATTGCCAATCCGTTATTAGCGTCAAAACGACTCTCTTCAATCTGGGTAACACCGACGATCGATACCTTCTCTTTTCCATAAAGAGCCGCATAGCCGTTTTCGTCATTCTCTAAAGTAATGACCCCTTTTCCGCTCTCTTTATCACCAAATGCTTCGAATGGATAGGCCCGTAAAATCACACCGGTGCTATGGGTTGTATAATGCAATAGTGCATCTACGGAAGAGGTATACCCCTCTTCAATCAATGCCAGACGCAGAGAGATTGAAAACGGGACATGAAGTTCTTTGAGTTCAACCGCTCCGAAACGGAGGTCAACATTATAGGTATCGCTATGCTGAAGCTGCAAAAGACGCCCGATCCCCAATCTCCCTTCTTGATACTCTTTTTTCGTCATGTCACGCAACGGCTTATTCAATGCAGCCCGCAAATCGCGTGCCATACCGTAAATGCTGAGACAGTCTCCGCGATTTGCCGTCAACTCAATCTCAATCAGATCATCGTTAAACAGATCGTAGCTGTTTAACGCTCTCCCCGCTTCAAGGACTCCGATGCTGCTATCGAGGATCATGATCCCCTCACCCATAGGGGGAAGGCCGATCTCTTTGGCCGAACAGATCATTCCGTGTGACTCGATACCGCGAAGTTTTGCCTCTTTGATTTTCAAATCGCCCGGAAGAACCGCCCCGACCGTTGCCAAAGCGATATGGATACCGGCACGGACATTCGAAGCGCCGCAGACAATTTGACGCACTTCATGGCCGACATTAACCTGGCACACATTCAGTTTATCGGCGTCGGGGTGACGTTCACAACTTTCAACAAAACCGACGACTACCTTATCGGGAACACGGACAACATCGTGACGATCCACTTCCAGCCCGATGGAATTAAACGTTTTAAGAAGCTTTTCGGTAGAAACCGTGCTTAAATCGATCCATTCATTCAACCAATTCTTCGTAATGATCATCTAAACTGCTCCAATAATCTCGTATCACCTTCAAACAACGATCGCAAATCCCCGATACGGTGGATCAACATCGCAAACCGCTCGACTCCGAGCCCAAACGCATATCCGCTGACGTTCTCGTATCCGACCGCTTTAAAAACATTCGGATCGACGATGCCGCATCCCAATACTTCAAGCCATCCGGTCTTCGAACAGACACGGCACCCCTCCCCGCCGCAGAAGATACAGCTGATATCCACTTCGGCTGAGGGTTCGGTAAAGGGGAAAAAGCTCGGACGGAAACGGACGTCGACATCTCCAAACATCGTTTTGAGAAAATCTTCCAAAATAAATTTCAAATTGGCAAACGAAACTTTGCCCGCTTCCTCGACGACCAATCCTTCTACCTGATGAAACATCGGTGTATGGGTCAGATCGTAATCCCGACGGAAAACGGCCCCCGGTGCGATCATACGGATCGGAGGTTTGTGACTCAACATGGTCCGGATCTGTACGGGTGACGTATGGGTACGGAGAAGTTTTGCGTCTTTAAAATAAAACGTATCCTGCATATCCCGTGCAGGATGGTATTTGGGAAGGTTCAATGCCTCAAAATTGTGAAAATCGTCTTCCACCATCGGCCCGGTCTGAACCGAAAAATTCATGGAAATAAAATACTCAACAATCCGGTCCATTGTCTCCGCTACCGGATGAAGCGAACCCCGTTCGGTACGCGGCGAATAAAGGCTGACATCAATGGACTCGCTTTTCATCGTCGCTTCCAAATGTTCCATCGCCAAAACAAGTTTGCGCTCCAACAGCAAAGCGTTCAATCCCTCTTTATGAAGGTTCAACTCTTTGGCAAAAATCCCTTTTTCAGTGTCAGGGACATCTTTCATACGGGCGAACTCAGCGCTCAACACCCCTTTTTTTCCGAATACGGCAATGCGGATTTCTTCGATTCTCTCAATCGAATCGGCCGATTTTATAGCGTCATACCACTCTTGCAAAATAAAATCTCCATCTAGTCCTAAAGTTCGCGTATTGTAATCAAATCTCTTTTATAATAAGCTTCAAGGTTTACGCACTGTGGTACAATACCCTAAAAAATGAGGTTTGCCATGTGTCTCTTTTGTAAAATCGTTAATCGTGAAATCCCATCCAATCATGTTCAGGAGAACGAAGATTTTTTTGCATTTCACGATATTAATCCCAAAGCCCCTGTCCATGTCCTTGTTATTCCAAAAATACATTATAACAGTTTTAATGACATTTCAGGTGATCTAATGGGGAAAATGGGGACATTTATGCAAGAGGTCGCCAAAACGGTTGGAGTCGATCAAAGCGGTTACCGTATTATCAGCAATATAGGAGAAAACGGCGGGCAAGAGGTGAAACATCTCCATTTTCACCTTTTGGGAGGGGCTAAACTAAAATGGGGTCATTTTTCCGATGCGGATCCGAAAGATTTCTTTTAATTACTGATGTTACGCATTTTCCGGGCGAAGCCCGTAAAATGGCAGGGACTAGGGTCCCTACAACCCCCTAAAGCTACCCGCATCTTTCGGATGCGGGAGATTAACTCCCCTGACAGTATTGCACCCTTACCTACCGTTTTAACAAATTTATTTTTGCTTCTCAAGTACCGTTTTATCTGTCCGGAGTGTACCGCTACTCCCCGGAAAATCTTGAAACACCGAGCGAATCATTGCCGGCATCACCGGAAGCAGTGTCGCCTCATCTCCGACACTGACCGCTTTTCCTTCATATACTTTTTTATTCGCTGTTTTTCCCATCTCTTCGATATCGATATTTAAAAAATGGGTAAAAAGGACCTCCCGTCTGCTTTCAGATCCGATAACGCCATAAGTCGGAGTATTAAACGTCGTGCCGGTAAAGACTTTTTTATTTCCGACGGTATTCACCGTTCCGGTCGAATAAGAGCTGCTGATACCGGTCTGCCCATATACCGGATACGATATCAGTACCGATTTTCCTCCATCGATCCCATAGGACAAATGGACCGCAAAATGTGCCTGTTCATAAGGTACTTCAACCATCCCCTGTTTTTGAAACTCATTTTTAACAAGATTCGCATAACTTTGGAATTCAAGACTGTTCGCTTGTTCCTTACTCGGAAGAATGGCATACGAAACTCCGTTCAACGGCAATTGTAACGCATGAAAAACCGAAACGTTGGTTTCCACATATTTTGCACACCCGCTGAAAAAAACCAATATAAAAACCAAAATTAAATGACGCATTGTACCCCTCCCCTTTAACTATTTTACCCAATAACCTTATCTCTCAACGCTTTACGTAGAGAGATTATAAAAGGTGATTATGAACAATTATATACTAAAAAAAGAAATACCGATACCTCAAAAAAAAGTATGGAATTTCGGAAAAGAGGCAATGAGCCGCGTCGCCAAAGGCGAAGCCTTTGTGCGACGGGTTAGAGAGGGAAGTATACAGGATAAGGTACTTTCTATCAGAAAGAATCAGGCATTACACCCTTGCAGTGATCCGAAATCGACACTGCTTCCGCCGCCGCTGATCATTTTTTCATTCTCTCGAATTGTCTTTCCGTTATGTTGGATCGTGTACGTGATGACGACACTGTCTCGGATCGTATTGATCGTCGAGCAATAGGTCTCCAGACTCGCCATCACCCATCGTGCCGCCAACGTATCGTCCGCGTTTGAGTCAAAACGATATTCAAGATGCAACGTATTGAATTTACGCGGAGCGCTCTCATTACGGACCGCTTCACCCTCTACGTGAAGATTACTCACTTCATATCCTTGCTGCTTGGGGAGCATGATCATATCGCTAGCACTGCACGCAATAATTCCGCTTAAAAAATATTCAAGCGGAGAAATTTGAGGGCAGTCAATGATAAAGCTCCCCTTCTCCGTTTTGGCTTCAAATTTCATTTCACTTTGGTGACTAACGGTAACCTTCATTTAATATCCTTAAGATAATGATCAAAATAGATAATTTGTTCTAATGTACGCACTTCAGCTGTTCCCCCGGCAGATGTTCGGGCATTCATCGAATGCTCAATCGCCAAAAATCGGCAAACGTCCTCTTTGATCCGCTCATCAATGGCATGAAGCTCACTGTAGGCTATTTCACTCAAATCAATCCCCAATGCTTCGGCGCGTGCCACGGCGCGACCGGTAATGTGATGCGCTTCACGAAACGGCACATGGCAATGTTCGACAAGGTAATCGGCCAAATCGGTTGCACTCAGATGACCGAGTTTGCAGGCACGTGCCATATTCTCTTTTTTTACCGTCATGGTTTTAAGCGCCTCACGCAAAATCTCAAGGGAAATTTCAGCCGTTTCTACACTGTCAAACACCCCTTCCTTGTCCTCCTGCGTATCTTTATTGTACGCAAGAGGGAGCCCTTTCATGACCGTCAGAAGACCGACAAGATTACCGAATACCCGCCCCGTTTTCCCGCGCAGAAGTTCAGGGACATCGGGATTTTTCTTTTGCGGCATAATGGAAGAACCGGTCGAATAGGCATCGGAAAGCTCAACGAAGCGAAATTCATAACTCGACCAAAGGATGATCTCTTCGGAGAGTCGGGAAATATGCATCATTAAGGTCGAAATATTAAATAAAATTTCCAAAGCAAAATCGCGGTCGCTAACCGTATCGAGACAATTGATACTGATACTCTCAAATCCGAGAGTTTTGGCAGTCATGGCACGATCGATATTATGCGGAGTCCCGGCCAATGCCGCACATCCGATCGGAGAGATATTATTGCGCTCTGCACTGCTCTCGAACCGTTCGATATCCCGTTTGAACATTGCCGCATAGGCCAGTAGATGGAATCCGAAATTGATCGGCTGTGCATGCTGTAAATGGGTCATTCCCGGAATCAGTGTTTGGGTATGGTTGCGAGCGATATCAACGATCGCACTCATCAGAGATTTGATCAGATCGACGATTTCACCGTTTTTACGCAACACATAGCGGCGAAAATCGAGGGCCACCTGATCGTTTCGGCTCCGTGCGGTATGAAGTTTTTTCCCGGCATCTCCGATAAGGGCGGTGAGCCGTTTTTCAATCGCCATGTGAAGGTCCTCATCACCGATTCGCCACTCAAACTCCCCCGATTCAATCTCTTTGAGAACCTGTGCCATTCCCGACTCAATCGCAACAAGCTCCTCCGGATTCAATATCCCTTGATGCTTAAGCATCTGTGCATGGGCAATCGAGCCTTCAATATCTTCACGATAAAGTTTCTGATCAAACATAATGGATGCATTAAAGCGTTCCAGCAATGACGACGCATCTTGTGAAAAACGTCCGGACCACATTTTTTCCATAGTATCTCCATATAGGGTTTTATAAGAACCCATTAAATAAAAGTAAGGCATTTTAGCAAAGTTTGGTTTAGAAGAAAGTTTTTTCACATTGGAGAGGAAAGGGGGGAAATCCCTTTCAGATTGTCAGAACACCATCAATAGATATCTCTTCAATCGAGGTAGAATATTCATATCATCCTTGTTTTAATTGCAGGCCGGTACATTTCCGCTGTCAGAACCGTATTCAATCAAAAAATCTTCAAGGTGTTTGGCATCTTTTGTGTAATTTCGACTTTTAAAATATTCCCATGAGGGTTGCGCTTTTTTCGATGCAAAGTGGATATCGGCAAGCCCTTCCCCTTTTTTATCCATCAACTTTTCCCAAGCACGCTGTTTTTTGGATCCGGCCATCTCTTGACCGCCCCCATGACACTCTTTGCATGTTTCTATATAAACTTTCTGACCTTTATACGTTGCCGCGCTGAGTACCGCTGAACTACTTATAAGGGCAACAACAGCTATGAGATAAAACTTTCGCATTGGAATTTCTTTTCCTAATTGTTATAAAATTGTGACAATAGTACATTAGTATTTCTAATAGAGTCCTTAATAATTTTATAAAAACTTATCGGAGATCAAAACGTTACAGCTGATATTTTTTCTCTAATTTAGGTTCCAAATCCCACAACGATAATTCTTTTAGCCGTTCTACCACCGCAGCGGTGCACTCAACATCACCGGGCCATTCACGTTCAAAGCCGTCCAAACAGGTTTTACGCGTACCGTCAATCCCGACAATGGATTCGGAACGATAAATGTCCCGTAATGCATCCATATTATTCGTAACTCTCCAAATCAGCATATACGGATTATGAATATCGTTTTTTTCTTCATCCACAATAATCACAATACGTAAAAATTCATTCAAAGACTCCAACAGAGGAAAACACTCCTTAAGAGGACGTGTTTTACGTACACTGATCACCGTAATCGGATTCGCCGTATGACGCATGTACTGCGTAACTTCCCGTACTTCAGGGATGATATGCGACAATTTTTCAAACAACTCAGAACTTTGAATCGATACCGGCGCTTTTGGAGAGTGCGAAGCGGTCAAGTCAATTCCCAATTTTCCCCCTATGAGATTTTCAGGACTCGAATGATCGAGGGCATCCGTAATCCCCTCCGAGATAAAGAGGGACTTGGGGAGAAAACGGTTGAGCGCATACGTCACCAAGGCCTCATAATTGGTCAGCTTTGGGGCATCTTCACCGAAGAACAAAGCATGTTTTACAAAACTCATCTGCCCTGAACCCCAGAATATATGCATAAACTGCTTGGCATGTCCTTTGTACAGCGGCTTCATTTTGGCTAAAATCAGATTATGAAACACTCCGTTTTCCGGCATATGATAATCGATCAGATCGGCGGCATTGGTTTTAAGAAGTGGTAAAAATATCCGCTCCGTCGCCCACCCCATGTATTTGTCTTCCAACGGCGGTTTACCGACTACGGTTGCTAAAAAATAGGGTTTTTTACGGCTCGTAATGGCACTTACTTCCATCACCGGGTAATGTTCGGCCAAAGTGTAGTAACCCGTATGATCCCCGAAAGGGCCTTCCAATGCCAGTTTTTCAGGGTCTACCCACCCCTCGATTACAAAATCGACATCTTCGGGAATATAGAGGGGAGTCGTAATGGATTGAACCAATTTTAAACTCTCTTTCTTCACCAATCCGTACAGCAGAAGTTCATTCACCCCGTAAGGAAGCGGTGCCGTCGCGCACCAGGTATAAAGGGCATCCCCCCCGATTGCGATAGAGACCGGCATTTTTTTTCCGGCTCTTTGGTACTGATCAAAAAAGTGGGAAGCATCTTTGTGAATCTGCCAGTGCATTCCCAAATGGTTATTGTCATAGAGTTGCAAACGGTACATCCCGAGATTCACCAATCCCCCCTCAAGGCTTTGGGTATAAACCTGTCCCATCGTGATAAAAGGGCCGCCGTCTTCTTCCCAGGTAGTCAGTACCGGCAGATCGTATAAATTAACCGCATCCCCTTCTTGAATAATCTCTTGACAACTTCCGCGCCGTTTGAGTTTTTTCGGAAAGATATCTTTCATCGCAAACAAATCGCCAAGCATCCCAATTTTTTCTTTAAAATTTTGAGGAGGCTTCATATGTAAAAGAGTTTCGATTTCGGTAGCAACCCCTTCTACATCGCGTCCAAACAGCAATTCCGTCCGTTTATACGAACCGAATAGATTCATGACGACCGGAGTATCGTAGGTTTTCCCCCGTGATTTATCAAGAGGATGGGTAAAAAGGAGCGCTTTCCCCCCATCAGGTTTTTTAACCTCGGCATATGCGAGATGGGGAATTTCCAAATAAATATCCAGCGGTGTATCGATGACACGCAGTTCATTATTCGTTCTGAGTAAATCAAGGGTTTTTTTCATATCCATACGATTATTCTTTGGAAGCCATCACTTCGGCTCGATGCAATAATTCCATCGCCCCCTGCTCGATTAAACGGGATGCCATCGCTTCACCGACCCCCTCCGTTTGGTCAATCGATACGGTAATCGACTCACCCATCACTTCGCTTCCGTCAGGAAGTCCAAGAATGGAACGGACCGTTACCTCACCGTTTTCCTGAACCCGTGCGCTGACCCCGATAGGGACCTGACACCCACCCTGTAGCGTATCCACAAATCCACGTTCGATAGTTGTCTCAATTTGACTGTTCGTGTCGTTTAGAATCTTGACGATCTCCAGAACCCACTCTTCATTCGTCGTCTCGATTCCCAAAGCACCCTGCCCCATTGCCGGAAGCATCTCATCGTAAGAGATGGGATAAACATAATTAACCGATTCGGTCAATCCGAGTCGATTAATCCCGGCAGCAGCCAGAATAATCGCATCAAATTCCCCCTCCTTGAGCTTACGGATACGGGTATCGACATTCCCGCGTAAATCTTTGATCACCAAATCAGGACGCTCCATAAACAGCTGCATCCGCCGACGTAAAGAGGAGGTGCCGACCGTTGCACCTTCCGGCAAAGAAGCAATATCCGGATATTTTTCGCTCAGCATCGCATCCCGTGCATCTTCACGTTTCGTAATGGCGGACAACAGTAGCCCCTCCGGCATCACCGTCGGGACATCTTTTAACGAATGGACAGCCATCTGCGCCTCACCTCGAAGCATAGACTCTTCGATCTCTTTTAGAAACAACCCTTTGCCACCGATTTTCGCCAACGGAACATCCAAAATCTTATCGCCGGACGTGATAATAATTTTCAGTTCAACCTCAAGATCGCTAAAATGCGATTCAATAACCGATTTAATATGGTTTGACTGCCATAAGGCAAGTTTGCTCCCGCGGGTGGCAATGGTAAGTTTTTTCATGTTGATCCTAATTTTAAAATAATAATCATATGATTATTTTACTTTAACTTCTTTATATTTTGTTTTGGTTGTATCTTTTTGCCCGTTAAAAAAGACGGTCGGAGTCCCGTTAACTGCCATAGCTTGGGCTACTTTTTGGTCAAAATTAAATTGACTGACTACCGACGGGCGTCGGATATCATTCAGCGTCACTTTGGTTTTCATTGTTCGGTTAAAGGCATCCAGAATTTTTTGCTCCTCTTTTTCGTTAGGATTAACGTCGACTTTGTATAACTCCACGACAACGTTATGCATGCCGTTCTGTTCCGCCGAAATCGCCGCTTTTGTCAGCGTTTCCGCAGCAGGGTGGAGAGAAGAGAGGGGAAGATGGTAATAATAGACACCGAATACCGAAGGGTATTTGGCCATATAGTCTAACGCTTCGGGGACAAAGCGTCGGCAAAACGGGCACAAAGGGTCGGAAAAAATTGCCACTTTGTATTTGGCATTGGCATCACCGCTAATCAGGTTGTGTTTGCCGTAAAACGATGGGCTAAATTCCGGTGTAATCGTGTCATTCAGACGGCTCCCGGTTTTGAGATTCGTCAACTCTGATGCAATGTAATCACCGTTGATGAAGTAGGTCCCGTTTTGAACGATATGGCGGGTATCTCCACCCTGCTTTACATCCGCTTCAATGTTGGTAAAATAGGCTTGCCACCCTTTCATATCCGGAATATTTTTTTTCCCGTTCACTTCGATTTGCAGATTGCTGATATTTGGATTTGCCCCTATCCCTTTTTTTAAGAAGGTAACTACATCGGCATCCGTCGCCGCCATAAGGCTAACGGAGAAGAGTAGTATCGCTGATAATTTCGGCATCAATAACATAATCATCCTTTTTTGATTGGTTGGTTTGGTTTGGTTGGGTATATTTTCTCGAAAAACGGTTAATCAAAAGTTTCATCCCCAGAGAAGCTTCCATTACTAATCCGATGCTATCACTCAAAAACCCCGGAAGGATCAATAAAATCGCACCCAATAGCCCCAATAGATTCTGTTGCATAAACCCTTTCGGATCAATTTGCCGCGTTTGTAATGCATGGATATTTTCTGCCAAAGCGTGGCGAAAATTGAGCAAAATCAAAATCCCCACCGCTGCGCTCGCAATGATTTCTACAAATGTGGCACCTCCGCCGATTACAGAGGCACCTTTAGTGGTAATGATCACCTCTAAAAAAAGGTAAATCAAAAAATAGATCATCGCGTCAGCTCTTCGATTTTATCCAGTATGCCGGCCGCATCGATCGTTATGATCTCACGTGTCGCGCGGATCATGATCTGAACTTGCTCGTTTTCAAGCTCTTTTCCGATGATAACGGTAAGGGGAAATCCAATGAGTTCGGCATCGGACATTTTGAAACCGAATCGCTCTTTCCGATCATCCAGTATCGTTTCAATCCCGCGACTTTGAAGTTCCAGATACAAGGTTTCCGCGTAGGCCATATGGGCCTCTTCTTTAATATTGGAAACCATAACATTGACCATATACGGAGCGGTAGCATGGGTCCAGATACATCCGCGTTCATCATGGTGTTGCTCAATCACCGCAGCAACCAGCCGGCTGACCCCCATTCCGTACGTTCCCATAATAAACGGCTGCGAACGACCATTCTCATCCAGGTATTCCGCTTTGAGCGGTGCAGAATAAACGGTTCCCAGTTTAAAAATATGCCCTACTTCAATCCCTTTGGTATGAAGAAGCTTACCGCCGCAATGAGGACATCCATCCCCTTCTTGAACGGCAACGAGATCGGCAAACGACGCTTCGTTCATCACGCTTAGAGTAACACCGACGAAATGGTAATCCGTTTCATTGGCTCCACAGATCATCGACGTTGCATCGCGCGTATTGTTATCCATGACGAACCGGGTTTTATCCTGATCAAGCGGTCCGACGAATCCCGGAACCAGTCCGATCTCCCTCAGCTCTTCTTCGGTGATATCCACCAAATCAATCGCACCGACGCTGTTGCGGGCTTTAACCTCCTGAAGTTCATCGCATCCGCGAATGAAGAAACAGACCGGTTCACTCCCCTCCGTATAAACGGCCCGTTTGATTACCGCTTTTAACGTGTAAAACGGATCCGTATGAAAAAAAGCACTCAAATCATCGATCGATTTGATATTCGGAGTTTTAAATTTGGCGAAATCGGCTTCCGGAGCTTCGGGAACCGTACTTCTGGGTGCACGGCGCGCCGCTTCGACGTTCGCGCCGTATTCGCACGTATCGCACACGGCTAGCGTATCTTCCCCGCTTTGCGCCAATACCATCAGCTCTTTAGAACCCGTCCCTCCGATCGCGCCGCTATCGGCTTCAACAATACGAAATGAGAGTCCGAGTCGCTCTAAAATCCGTTTGTACGCCGCTTCCATAGCATCAAATTCACGATCCAAATCTTCCGTCGACGCATGAAAACTGTAGCCGTCTTTCATAACAAATTCCCGCGCACGCATCAATCCGAAACGGGGACGCGCTTCATCTCTGAATTTGGTTTTAATCTGATAAACATTCAGAGGGAGTTGTTTATAACTGGTAACACGATTGCGAACAATACTGACCATCATCTCCTCATGGGTCGGTCCCAGAACAAACAAATTGTCTTTACGATCCCGAAAACGGAGCAACTCTTTACCGAATTTTTCAATCCGTCCGCTCTCTTCCCACAACTCCGCAGGGGTAACAAAACTAAGGTCTACTTCCAACGCACCGCACGCAGCCATCTCTTCATTAATAATCGTCTCGATTTTGCGAAGGACCCGTTTTCCCAACGGTAAAAAATTATATAGCCCGCTCGCAACCTGTGCTACAAATCCGGCCCGTGACAAATAGATATGGCTCGGAAGCTGCGCATCTTTGGGGGACTCTTTTGTTGTGGGGATATAGGCTCTTGAAAAACGCATTATTTTCCTTTTGGGTAAAATTTACAACTGGTTTGGCTCATCTCTTCGCCTTCATCTTTATCCATTAAAAAACTCATCGATTTTATCAGGGTATCGGCTTGCATCGGGTCCGATCCGTCACGCATCCGATTTGAAAACGGATGTAAAAAACGTTTTAACGCCTGAAACGTCGCTTTTTGTACCGCATATTCATACTCTTTCGGGATAAACCCTTTCTCAATAACCCGTGCAGACTCCCGCATTGCAGACTCCTGTGCACGTTCATACATACTCTTAACCAAGGGTTCAATGGAGAGGGTTTTCAACCATTCAAAAAAACCGATCGTATGCCGGCTGACAATCACAAAGGAGAGTTTGGCCTCATCTTCGCGTAAAGCGATATTTTCACACACAATCTCTTTGAGGTCATCAACGTAAAAAAGTTCAATTCCCCATCGATCCGGATTGCATTCGATGTCGCGCGGAACCGCCATATCAAACCAAAAACGGTTGTAACGGGTTGAACGGATCATTCCGTCGGTGATAATCGGGCTCATCGATCCCGTCGAGGTAAAAAGCAATTCGTTTTCATTGATGGCATCCTCCAGCTCGTCAAAAGGACGAACCTGCGCATTGCACTCTGCCGCAATCGTTTCCGCTTTTTCATAGGTACGATTTATCATCGTCACCTTTGCCCCCTGCGCTACCAAATGTTTGCAGGTGATAACCGACATCTCCCCCGATCCAATCACAAGGGCAGGTTTGCCACTCAAATCACCCACTTTGTCTTTAACCTTTGCAACCGCAACACTCTCAACCGATACAGGCTTGGATGAGATATTGGTCGCATTACGCACCTCTGCGGCGCATTTGAACGCATAACTCATGGCTCGGGAAAGCTTTATTCCTGAAAATCCGTTATCCTGCGAAAGTTTAAACGCATCCTTTAACTGCCCCGCGATCTGTGTCTCTCCCACGACCATCGAATCAAGCGAACTCGCGACACTGAAAAGGTGATGGATACACCCCTCTGCGTCAAATATATCCGCACGGGTACGCAACTCTTCAGAATCCAACTTGGACCGTTTCACTAATAATGAAAAAATTGATTCGGTTGCCGTTTCTATATCGTTGCAGCTGCAAAATATCTCAATACGGTTACAAGTCGAGAGGATCATCACTTCGTTGACGGATGAAGAATCACTTAACTCCCTCATCCCTGCTATCCGTTTTGCTTCATCTACAAATGCAAGCTTTTCTCGAATGGCAAGGGTAGAGTTTTTATGGGAAAAACTGATAATTAAATAGTGCATTAATGACTTCTTTGAATAACGGTTTCGATAATGGCACGCAAAGAGGGGTCCTCACCGATCGCATCGAGTGCTTCGTCACACACCCTGCGCGCATACGCATACGAAGCACTAATAATCTCGAATTCATCCATCTTGGTACGGATCCACTTTTTTTGCTCGTCATTGAGGATTTTACCGTGATAAGAGATCAGCAATTGGCGATCTTGCGAAGGTAGCGCTTCATACAAATCGATATAAGGCAACGTGGTTTTCCCTTCGGAAAAATCATTCAACGAAGGTTTCCCCAGCGTTGCTTCATCTGCGGTAATATCAAGAATATCGTCCACAATTTGAAAGGCAAGTCCGAGATTTTTCCCGTAAAGCGCATGTGCGTCACCGTTTTTACCAGCTAATAAAGCGGCACTGTAGGCGCACGCTTCGATCAAAGTTGCCGTTTTGAGATAGAGCATCTTTTCATAGCGCTGACGATCAGTGTTAAATGCCTCCGCCAGCTCTACGTCCATCATCTCCCCTACCGAAAGATTAGTCACCGATTCGGCAATTGAACGGGCGATTTTTGAGTCAAAGCCAGTCAAGGCGCTAAATGCCTTTGAATAAAGAATATCTCCCATCATAATCGCCATTTTACTGCCGTGTGTCGCATTAATCGACGGCACGCCGCGACGCAGCGTCGACTCATCGATAACGTCATCATGAAGAAGGCTCGCCGCATGTATCAGTTCTACGATAGCCCCGAGTCTCGGCGCCTCCGGTTCATTCGGAGCAATCGCCAGAATCAGACGTGCACGGAGCCGTTTCCCCCCTGCAAGCTTTGCATAAAACTCATTTGAGCGTACATAGCCGACCTCATCAACCAGTTGAGAGATAATTGTTTCTACACGTTCCAACATTTACCTACTTTTCATCATTTCGTTAAATAATCCAAAATTATACGTTTTTCTTTATCAATTATAAATAGATCCAATTGCGCACTTTTGGAAGCTTCATCAAACTTTTTAAACACTACCAACGCATACGGTATGTCTCGTATCGTTCTTTTCGACGGCAAGAGGGTTTTTCGAAAGCTTTGATTGGTATATCCGGTATTCAGAACATGCTGTCCGACAAACCGATCAAAACTTTCATGAACCACCAGCTGTTGATCACGGTAAAGGGTCCATCGAAACGTCAAAAGACGTTCCTGCCCTTCGCTTTTTATCATGATCTTCGCGACTTCGTCTTTTTTCAGAGTAAAACTTTTCGCTGCACTCAGCGGCTCCGCATTTAGAACAACCGCCAACGTCATGCAAAAAAGAAAAACCCCCCGAACGACCATACTATTCGTTACGGCTTAACACATTTCCCACCGAAATGATATAAAGGTTTTTTACCATCATATCAACGTCCGCAGAACGTTCAAATTCAAATTTACGAACCACTTCATCGATCTCATCTTCACCGTACTGCTCTTGGAGCATCAGTTCCATGACGGCCATCCGTTCCATAATCCGTGCAAGCTCGTTATGGACCAGATCACTGTTGGCATTGAAAACAATATCCAAAAATTTGCTTTTCGGCGAACCTTGGAAAATATCTTCTTCGTCTTCAAATAAATTGTACATCTTATCCTCCAAGATTGAAAGGTCGATTATACCATTTGATTTCTTAGTTCAGTAAAAAAGAGCGATAGGGACTGTGGCAGGAAATCAATAATGTAAAAATAGAGATGAAAAAGTGATAATATAAGAATTACTTCATTACTTTGCAGAAAAGCTTTTTTAAGATATTCCATAGAACGAAATAAAAAAACTCTGTATCGCACACAAGCTCCTTGGTCAAGATGACATCGACCTTGAAAACGGGCTATTTAACGCTTCCAAAGGGGACGATCCCGCAAGAGCGAAAAAAAAGAGGGAGCCAAGGGAGATAATCCCTCGGCGCTGAGCTAATGCAGCAGCGGTGCGAAAATGCACAATAGAATCAGTGCTAACAGAATTCTATCCATAAAGGCTCCCTTCTCATGCTGTTTTTGGAGGGTAAAAAAAAAGGCCGAGGGGCAATTACTCCCTCAGCCTCAGCGTTACCGCTCCATTAACAACATGAAAAGATTCTGTTAGCGATAAAATTATACCATAGATTTTACAAACAACCAAATATGCCGATTTTCATCCACTTCTATTTCAAAAGGGAAATCGAACACTGCATATAGCAAACCCAGCTGTGCTGGGTTTGCGTAAGTATAGTATCATAGCGAAACCGAGTGAGATGGGGGGCTATAACGATAGCCAATAGATTTTTAAAACAGGGTGTCCAATACTTTATGCTTGTAACGGAGTGCTTCTACTTTGGCACGGATCAGCCGGTTCTCTTCCTTGAGGGCATCATGTTCGTGCGAAAGGGTGGAAATTTCACGGCTTTTGAAATAAATCTGGGTGTTGATAAAAATTTTAGGAAATACGATAATCAAAACCAAAAAGATTGCGACAAAAACATTACGTAAAAAGATCGGCCCCATCGTCTCATCGGGATTGATGAGCAGGTGGGTCTCTTCCAATATATCATGTTTCTCACTCATAGGGTATCAATCTCTCCCTATCTCAAAGATTCTTAACTTGGCACTTCTGCTTCGGGAATTGGCGCGAAGTTCATCGTCCTGAGCGGTGAGGGGTTTTTTCGTGATGATTTTACCGATCGCATGATTCTTCCCGCACGTGCATCGCATCGCTTCATCGGGGCAGATACAGTTTTTAGCCCACGCGGTGAAACGTTGTTTGACAATACGATCTTCAAGTGAGTGAAAGGTAATAATAGCTACGCGTAAACGGTTGATGGAAGAGTGCTCCACCGCATCCAAAAGGCGTTCCAATTCTCCGAGTTCATCATTAACTTCAATCCGTATTGCCTGCATCACCAAGGTGGAGGGGTGAATTTTTTTCCCTTTCGGCATCAAATGAAAAATGGCGTTGGAAAGCTCTTTTGCCGAGGCGAACGGACGGCGTGCCACAATGGTTTCGGCCACTTTACGTGCATTGGTTACTTCGCCGTACTCCCGTAAAATCCGTTCCAGTTCGCTCTGTGGATATTCATTGACCACTTCGTACGCACTCAGCAAAGCGTTAGGATTCATCCGCATATCGAGTGTATCGCTTTCGTACGAAAACCCCCGGTCGCGCTGATCGAGCTGAAGGGAGGAGACCCCTATATCCGCCAACACACCGCATACCTCTTCTTTTTTTTCGGCCATTACCGCTTTTGAAACTTCTGAAAAACGTCCGTGACGGATCTCGACACGCTCCCCGAACGGCTTTAGCCGTTGCGTTGAAAAAGCGATTGCAGTCGGATCCTGATCAATTCCGATCAGGGTAATATCCGGATTGTTTTCCAATAACAACGAGGTATGACCGCCGTATCCCATGGTACAATCAATAACACTTCCACCTCTGCACGAAGAAAACGCATCGACCACTTCACGATACAAAACGGGGATATGGGGGATCTCTTGCACGTTTGGCAGCCCTTTTAAAAAATTATATTATCGTATCACTTGCTCACTAACAACTCGTTTAAATTTTACCCAATGCCGATTCAATCGCATCAAAAACAATCTGAAGTTCCTCCGGAGTAATCACATAAGGGGGCATCACATAAATCACATTTCCAAGGGGGCGGATCAGGACTCCTCTCTCCAGACAGTGGCGATGAATTTTTAATCCGATCCTCTCCTGAGGGGCAAACCCTTCCAGTTCAACGACGGCAATCATTCCGCATTGACGAATCTCTTTAACATGTTGCATCCCCTCGAAACGTTTTAGATGTTCCCCCATCCTGTAAGCGATAGAACGATTGGTTTCGATAACATCATGCTGTTCAAAAATATCCAGAGTCGCATTGGCAGCGGCACAGGCCAATGCATTCCCGGTATAACTGTGGGAATGCAAAAAAGATCGTGCCGGATTGTAATCACAATAAAAGGCGTTATAAACCGCTTCGGTGGTAAGGACAACCGAAAGGGGGAGATACCCCCCTGTAAGTCCTTTGGAGAGGACCAGATAATCGGGGGTGATTCGGGCTTGTTCGCACGCAAAAAGGGTCCCGGTCCGTCCAAAACCGACAAGCACTTCATCTGCGATAAAATGGACACCGAATTCCTCGCACAATCGTTTTGCTTCGGTTAAAAAACGGGGATGATACATCCGCATCCCCCCTGCCCCCTGCACCAGCGGTTCAACAATGAAAGCCGCTATCTCACCCCCTCTTTCATGTAAAAGTACTTCAAAAGCGGCCGCCGCTTCCAGCGCAGCCGCTTCACTCTGATCATAGGGGGAGGGAGTTTGAACGGCACGGATTAAGAGCGGCTCATACGTCTCTTTATAAAGGGCAACGTCACCGACCGCCAAAGCACCCAGAGTCTCTCCGTGATAACTTTCGCTCAATGATACGAACAACGGTTTTTCAACGCCGTTGTTTTTATGCGCATGATAGCTCATTTTCAGGGCCACCTCTATCGCACTCGATCCGTTATCGGCATAAAAACAGCGTGTTAGCCCCTCCGGCGACAACGCAACCAATCTCTCCGAGAGACGAATAACCCTTTCGTGGGTAAATCCGGCGAGAATAACGTGTTCCAGAGTATTTAATTGCTCCGTAATTTGACTGTTAATATAAGCGTTGCAATGTCCGAACAGATTGACCCACCAACTGCTGATCGCATCGATATATCGATTTCCGTCAAAATCTTCCAGATAGACTCCCTCAGCGCGTTTTATCGGAACGAGAGGGATCGTCTCGTGGTCTTTCATCTGTGTGCACGGATGCCACACTACATTCAAATCTCGCGTCGACATTGAAAAATTGCTCATCCAAACCCTTTTATTTGAGTTATAATGTGATAACGTATGTTAGTCAACCACAGTTTCATCCAAGTTTAATCGTAAACTTAATAAAATATCTGAATTTTACACTATATAAAGGCCGCTTTCTATGATAACCTGGATGCAACACCATCGAAAATACCTTGTCGTTACGATATGGGTCTCCACCATCGCTTTTGTTGGAGCCGGTTTTGTCGGCTGGGGGCAATACAGTTATGGAGACAAAGCGGGTGCTGTAGCAAAAGTCGGAGATATTTCCATTACATCCGGAGAACTTCAAGAGAGTTACAGTGCCCTTTTTCAGCAATACAATCAACTTTTTCAAGGAAAATTTGACGAAAAGCAAGCTCAACAATTCGGTTTACAGCGTCAGGCAATGCGGCAGCTTGTCAATCAGGCACTGGTTCTCAATCTAGCCGAAAGCTACGGCCTTATTGTTTCAGATGAGGAGCTCCTCCGTACCATTAGCTCTCAGTCCATGTTCTCAAAAGGGGGAGCTTTTGATAAAAGTCTCTACGAACAGTTACTGAAAGAGAACCGACTGACGAAAAAGCAGTACGAAAACAATGTCCGCCGTGAGCTGCTCATCCAAAAAACGCTTGCTCTTCTCACCTCAAAAAATAAAGCGTTGGAGACAAATACGCTGACAAGTGCCCTCGGTGTAGCCGATAAAGTGAGTTATAAACTGCTTACACCGGCGATGATTTCTCTAAGTGCCGATGAAGCGTCGCTTAAAGGGTATTGGGAACAACATAAAAAAGAGTTTATGACCGCTCCGGGATACACCGTGTCCGTTGTCCGCCAGTCTCCCCTCACCCTTACTCCGAGCGAAAAAGAGATCAATGATTATTATACGGCAAACCGCCACCTTCTTAAAAACACCGAAGGGAAACTTCTCGAACTTTCCGAAGCACGCAGCTCAATCATTTCCGCATTAAATGATTCTGCAACCGAAAAAGAGGCTCTCCGTCTCTATATCGACTTTAAAAAAGGGACTTTAAAACCCGAAGTAGCCGTTCAAAAACAGACCTTTACGACTGCCGATTCCCCTTACAGCGCAGAAATCACCAAAGAGATCGGTTCGTTGAACCTGCAAAAACCCTTTCTTAAACCGCGTAAAGTCGGCAATGAATATATCATTGTTAAATTTGAGTCGCTCAATCCTTCAACGGTAAAAACCTATGATGAGGCCAAAACGGAAGTGGGTAACGCTTATCTTGCGGAGGCGAAAAAATCAAAACTTCAAGAGTTAGCGCAAAACAGTTATAAAACATTCCAAGGGACGGTTAGCGATTTTGTTACTGCCTCTCAAAGTGCCAAATTAGCGGGACTCGAAGCGTCGGAAGCGTCCGAGTTTCTCCCGAAACTGTTTTCTTCCAAACAAAAACAAGGTTTTATTACCTTAGAGAGCGGCAATGTTATTCTTTATAACGTTTTGGAACAAAAATTGCTTCAGGATTCGGCACTTGCCGATGAGTCCGCCGTAGCGAAACTCAAAGGAAACTTACTGGATGCGGGGTTGATCAAAACCCTCGAAAGCAAGTATCCGGTTGAAATCTATGTAGAGGGGATGTGATTTTGAAACGAACCGTTTTAGCGATTGATATCGGCTCCACCAAGGTATGTGCCATTATTGCCGAAATCGAAACCGATAACAGTGCCCAAATTATCGGAGCGGGTATTGCAAAAGCTCAAGGGCTCCGTAAAGGGAGCATCACCAATATTGAACTGGCTTCCAAATCGATCAAAAGTGCCCTAAATGATGCCAAAAGGGTTGCGGGTACGGAACTCAAAAGTGCCATTGTCTCTATCTCCGGCGCCTATACCAAGAGTCTCAATTCAAGCGGCATCGTCAATATTCCGAACAAAGAGATTACCTTAAAAGAGATCAATCGCGTTATGCACACCTCATTGTATAACGCCAACATTCCGAATGAATTCGAAGTGCTCCATGCCCTTCCCTATAACTTTAAAGTGGACGATCAAGACTTTATTGAAGATCCTCTGGGGATGAACGCATCACGTCTCGAAGTTGAAACCCATATCATCACTAACCAAAAAAGCAATCTCAATAACCTTCGCAAAGCGGTCAAGGCTGCCGGCGTAGATGTGGAAGGGGTGGTCCTCAGCGGGTATGCTTCCGCCATTGCCGTACTCAATCATGACGAGAAAGAACTCGGCGCCGCTGTCATCGATATGGGGGGAAATACGAGTAACATCGTTATCCATTCGGGACACGCTATCCGCTATAACGACTTTTTAGGGGTAGGTTCGAATCATATCACCAACGATCTCTCCATGGCGTTGCACACGCCGTTGCATACGGCCGACAACGTTAAAATGAATTACGGATCGCTGTATGCGCCGAGTAACGATCTGATTGAACTGCCGGTCATCGGTGATGAGAATACGACCCATGAGGTCTCCCTTGAGGTGGTCCATAACGTTATCTATGCACGGGTAGAAGAGACCCTGATGATTATTGCTCAGTCACTGGAAAAAAGCGGTCTGAAAGACCATTTAGGGGCCGGAGTTGTATTAACCGGCGGATTTACCAAAATCGAAGGTCTCCGAGAACTTGCCGTCGCTATTTTAGACAACATGCCGGTACGTCTCGCAAAACCCACCGATATGGGGGGGTTGTTCGACACCCTGAGAGATCCGTCCTACTCCGGTGCGGTAGGATTGATTAAATACGCTGCCGGCGGTTATACCCCTTATGAGATCGATGTTAATAAGCGTATGCGCCATGCAAGCGAAGAACCGATCGCCCATTACGTCCATCCCGTGCATGAAGAAGTGCCGGAGTTCGACCCTCCCGTTTCTCCACCCCCGATGGTCGATGCGATCAAAGAGGATAGACGACACGAAGATGCCAAGATGGTTAATATCGGCTCGAACAAGCCGGTTCAAACCGATCAACCCAACCCGATTTCCAAGTTTTGGAATTGGGCAACTCAACTATTTTAATCACGTCAAGGAGCAAACATGGAACCATTTTCTATTCAGGAATCAACAACTTTAACAGGGGCACGGATTGTAGCGGTCGGTGTCGGCGGCGGCGGCGGCAATATGATCGGCTATATGTTAAGAGAAGCCATTCCGGGTATTGAGCTCATTATCGCTAACACCGACGCGCAAGTGCTTGAACAAGGTTCTGCAGCCGTTAAAATTCAGCTGGGAGCCAAACTGACCAAAGGGTTAGGTGCGGGGATGAAACCCGAAGTGGGTAAAGAGTCGGCGTTGGAAAGCTATGAAGATCTTAGCCGTGCCCTTGAAGGGGCCGATATTGTATTTGTTGCCGCAGGACTCGGCGGAGGGACGGGTACCGGAGCAGCCCCTATTATTGCCAAGATTGCAAAAGAGGTCGGGGCCCTGACCATTGCCGTTGTGACGAAACCTTTTTCTTTTGAAGGGAAAAAGCGTCTTAAACTGGCTGAGGACGGATTGCAAGAGCTCAAGAATGAGTCGGATTGTATCGTTGTTATCCCCAACGACAAACTTCTCTCGATCATTGATCCGAAACTCGGAATCAAAGAGAGTTTCAAAATTGTTGACAGTGTCCTTGCCCGTGCGGTTAGCGGCACTTCCGGTGTTATCCTTGCCAGCGGCGACAATGATATCAACCTTGACTTTGCCGACTTGCAAACAGTCATGAGCCATCGCGGACTTGCCCTGATGGGTGTCGGTGAATATCAAGGTGAAAATGCCGCATACGAAGCGATTAAAAATGCCATTGAGTCCCCGCTGCTTGATAACATGTCGGTCAACGGGGCTCTTGGCGTACTGGTCCACTTCAGCATGCATCCCGATTTTCCGTTTATGGAACTGAGCTCGGCAATGGATGTTGTCCATAACAGTGTGGACGAAGCGGCTGACGTTATTTTCGGTACGACTACGGATGAAAATCTTCCGAAAGATTTTATCCGTATCACTCTCGTTGCTACCGGTTTTGAAAAAAAAGCGGCGATGGGGATCAATAATTCCGAATTTGAAAATAAAGAACTCCTTGCCGCCGCCGCTGCAAAACCTCGTGTTGTTGTCCGTCCCGCAATGGTCGCAAACGGCGATTACAGCGAAGATTTTCTGGATGTACCGACGTTTATGCGTCAGCAAAAAGACTAATTTTTTTATTCCATGCTCTCCTTTGACAAACTTGTGAAAGCCAAAACGCTCCTTGGCATTCACAATAAAGCTACCCTGCACGATATTAAAACCCGTTACAAAGTTCTGATGCATCAATGGCATCCCGATAAACACCCCGATGATCTCCAAACGGCACATGCAATGAGTACACAGATTAACGATGCGTATGCTACGTTACTTGAATACTGTTCGGCATACGAATATAATTTTGATGAAGATTTTTTAAAAGAACAGACCCTGACTCCGCAAGAGTGGTGGAGTAAAAAATTTGGCGGCCGTTAAGGTTTTATTTCAAAAGTGATGAAAATATAATTTTTTTAATTTAATTATTCTAATTAAGTTTAATAATATAATAAGCCCTAAATTGTTACACTGCCGCTAGATATCCACTAGAGGGTTTAATGGCAAAATGGGTTTTCGTATCTCTTCTACTTATCCTTCAGACAGCTGTTTTCGCTACTGAGCCCATTACCCCCATTCCTCAAAAAATCCCCTATAACACCCTTAAAGCAGCGGTAGGGAAAAAACTTTTTTTTGATCCCATCCTCTCCAAAGATTATACGGTTGCCTGTATCACCTGTCATGATTTCCAATTCGGCGGTGCGGACCCCAGAGTTTTTTCCATCGGCGTTGACCGTCAAAACGGGAGGATGCAGTCACCAACGGTTTTCAATGCCGTTTTCAATTTCACACAATTTTGGAACGGCCGTGCTAAAAATCTTCTTGAACAGGCTTCGGGGCCGATGCACAATCCCCTTGAAATGGGGATGACAACCCCTCAAATAGAGCAAAGAGTCAATGCATCCGCCTCGTATCGTAAACTTTTTCGTACCATCAGCGGACGCTCACACATCACGATCGGCGATATAGCAGAAGTTATTTCGGAATACGAAAAAACCCTTATCACCCCTAACGGCAAATTTGACCGTTTTTTACGCGGAGAAGGACAACTCGATACCAAAGAAGAGGAAGGGTACGCTTTGTTTAAACGGCTCGGTTGTGCCAGCTGTCATAACGGTGTCAATGTCGGAAGCAATTCCTTTCAAAAATTCGGTGTTATTGTCCCTCGGGTATGGAATTCCTCTACGGATGACCGTTATGCCCTAACCAATCGAGAAAGTGATAAAAATGTTTTCAAAGTTCCGACATTACGCAATATTGCCCTCACCGCCCCCTATTTTCATAACGGCAGTGCCTCCAATCTAAAAGAGGCGATTACCGCCATGTCCTATCACAATCTCGGGATTCAAATGAGCAATCGTGATATCGACCTTATTATCGCATTTTTAAATACCCTTACCGGAGAACTCCCGATCAAGGCCATCACTCCATGAAACTTCCGCTCAAAATCACCTTCGCACTGATTGCCGGAACCATTGCCTTGCTGGGGCTTCTCTATTTTCAACACTTTTCTGAAAACTATTTTTCCAAACGTCAACTTATCAGTGAGCAAATCGACGCCATTGAGACAGCTGAAAAATCGCTTGATTATCATGTGCTGCGAAGCGGTTTTTTTCTCTACGTCAATCAAGATGAGATTATTGCCAAGATCAATGCCGTTGAGCGGATTATCGATACCCTCCGTAAAAATCCCAATTTTTCGAACGAACATCCGCGCACCCTCCAAACACTTGAAATCTATCAAAAAGCATTTCTCCATAAAACCGATATCATCTACGATTTCCAGACCTCCAATGCAGCGATCAAGAATGCTACCATGGCCATCCCTGCCCTGAAACAAGAAGCAGTTGCCGTTTTCAATACCACTAAACCGGATGAACTCCGTTTTTTAAAAGAGTTCAGCAAACTTAGCGGATCGGTACTTCTGACCAAAAATTCCCTCGATGCCCAATTGATCGGTGACCTTGATCAAGGGATTCATGCAATTGAATCGTACGATTTCAAAGAAGCGAAAAAGGTTCAAATAGCTTCATCATTGATCGGCAATCTCAAAGTATTTCGGGCTTTTTTCCCTTTGTACAAAGAGGCTATCGAGCATCTTGAACACTCGGACACCAAAGAGAGTCTGGAGCTTTTACGTAAACAATTTATGCTGGAAGATCAAACCGAATTTTATGCGGTCACCTATTTCTCCTACATTCTGGTTTTTTTGTATATCTCCAGTCTCGGGCTCATCATCTATTTTCTGATTCAAAGTGAAATCGATGCCCGTACCGATCGATTAACCGGTTTGGGAAATCGAAAAGCGTATGAATATCGGCTTCGACGCTCAATCTCATCGGTCCTGTTTTTAGTCAATATTGATAAATTTAAACATTACAATGACTTTTACGGGATCGCTTCGGGCGATCAGATCCTGATCAAAACGGCAAAGCGGCTGAAACTTCTCTCCCGCTCCTGGCATAATTCCTTTCTTTACCGTCTCGGCGGTGATGAATTCGGAATCGTGATTGAGTACCATGATCATATTGATCTGGAAAAACTGGGCCGCTCTATTTTGAAAGAATTTCAGGGTAAACCGATGCTGATCGAGGGGATTGAGACAACCTTCTCCATTACATTGGCTATATCAACCCACTCCCCTCTGCTTGAAACCGCCGATATGGCCCTCAAATCAATCAAAAAAGATCGCATTCGAGATATGATCCTCTACCACGAGGGGCTCAATCTTATGGAAGTTGTTCGGGAGAATATCACTAAAACCCGCGAACTCCGTCATGCGGTTGAGCATGATCGCCTTATCCCCTATTTTCAACCGATTGTTTCCCTCCATACCGGTCAAATTGAGAAATACGAAGCCCTCGCCCGTCTCATTACCGAAGAGGGGGAGATCAAATCGATTTTCGGTTATCTCGATGTCGTCAAAGAGTCCAAATACTACGCAACCTTGACACGCGTTATGGTGAAGAAAAGTTTTCAGGTGATGAAAGATCTCCCGTTTGAATTTTCGATTAACCTCTCCATTGATGATATTACCGATCATGAAACGATTTTGATGATAACGCAAACCTTGGATCACTATCCGCATATGGCATCGCGCGTCGTGTTTGAGATTCTGGAAAGCGAGGCGATGGACGACTATACCCAAGTGATCGATTTTATCCGTATTGCCAAAGGATACGGGTGTAAAATCGCTATTGACGATTTCGGAAGCGGCTACTCGAATTTCGACCATCTGCTGAATCTGGATATTGACATTATCAAACTCGACGGCAGTCTTATCCGCAATCTCCCGACCAGCCCTCATGCCGTCATGATTGTCGAAACCATTGTCGGTTTTGCCCGCAAAGCGGGGATTAAAACGGTTGCCGAATTTGCAAGCGACAAAGAGACGTATGAAATGATCAAAACGCTCGGGATCGATTATGCACAAGGATATTATACCGGTCGTGCCGCATCACTCTAACACCCCAGTGAGGGAGAGGAGAAATTTTTCTTCTCTCCGTTCGATCGTGACATCCATATTCAATAAAACGGAAAGCTCGCGGATAATGTTTAATCCGAGATTGGAGTTAAACAGCGCAGGGGCTTTATCCGCAGAGACACTGTTTCCGAAAACGATGCGTCGCTCCTGAGCGTCTAAAACGATGGTGATCGTCGACTTTTCAGGTGCATGATTGATACAGTTTTCCAGAATCGTCAGAACCAGTTTTTTAAATGTTCCGATGTGGGTCGTCAGAGTAAACGTATCGTTGCCGGAGAGATTCACCGACTGGTGTTTACGCATCAGCAGCGGTGCGGCATAAGCAGAGAGATCGGAAATGAGCGATCGTACATCGATGGAGGTTGAGACTTCATCCTGCGGAATCTGGCTCTCCTGCACGATCAGAAGCTCTTTTAAATATTTGAGAAGTTTTGCGATGTCGCCGTTTGCCTGCCGGAGAAACAGCTCTTTGTCGCCTTTTGGATCGAGGGCGTATCGGTCCAGGCGGGCTTTGAGAATTGCCAGAGGGGTTTTGAACTGATGTGCCGTATCTTTGAACATTTGCCGCTCTTTTTCCCGTAAAAAAGCGATTTTATCGACAAGGCTTTGCAACGCTGAACCCAGCCGCTGTATCTCTACGCTCGCATACGATACGGGAAAATGGGTCGGTTTCCCCTCCAGATCAATCGCAATGCAGGAGCGGGCAAGCTGTTCCATCGGATCGAGTAGTTTTTGAAGAATGATGTAAAACATGAGGGTAAGCAAACTGAGCGCGCCGAAAAAGAGGATATAAAGGGTCATTGTCAGCCGTTGAATATTTTTATCAATGATATGCGTATCGCTTCGGGCAACAAAATAATAGCCGTTGGAAAGTTTGGTAACGACCGTGATGGTATTGTCCGGAGTATTTTTGGGCGTAGGGCTCGGGATAATTTGAAAAAAAGGATTACTGAGCGCTTTATCGGCGGAGAGGGTCTGAATCAGTTCTATCCGTTTGAGATAGTGCAAACCGGTGGAAGGGGTCGCATTTTGAAGATGATCGCTGATAATTTCAGATGAAATGTGGTGCAGCAGTCCGGTGAGATCCTGAACCCGGTCTTCCCGTTCCATTTTCAGGATCAAAACGGTCAATGCGGTAAAAATAAAAAATGTCGTGAGGAGAAAAAAAACGATTATTTTGGCTTTAAGGGTATTCAATCATGTATCCTCGGGTTTTTATCGTTGTAATGATACCGGGATTCAATTTTTTGCGGAGGGTGTTGATCATGACGTCAATGGTATTGGAAGAGACATTTTCGGGATTCTCGTAGATGCTGCTGAGTATCTCATCGCGTGAAACGACATTTCCAAGCCGTCCGATAAGGGTAAAGAAAATAGCGTGCTCTTTTTTGCTGAGGGTGAGGGTTTTCCCCTCCGCCATGATACTCTGGGAGAGGGTATCGACGCTAATAGTTCCAAACGAGAGGGTTGAGGGGGTGAAGCGACGTGCAAGGGCGTTGATCCGGGCCAAAAGCTCGTCAATGTCGAACGGCTTTTCGATGTAGTCATCGGCCCCCTGATTGAGCCCTTCGATTTTGTCGATAACGTTGCCATACGCGCTCATGACGAGGATACCGCATTGGGGATTTTTTGCTTTTGCGGGTTGGATAAGGGTAAGGCCGATATCGCTTCCCAAGAGATTACGGTCCAGTAAAAGAATCGTGTAATGGTAGCTGCGCAGATAATCGCGCGCACTCTCCAAATCCCCTACGGCATCGACGGAATAATTAACCGTGAGAATCGATTCGAGTAGTTCACGCAGATCGGGATCATCTTCGATAATCAGGATACGCATGGCTAAATGATACCGTCATCCAGAAATGGGGTGACACGGTAGTAGATGCCGGAATTGGCAAAGTTTAGTTTCAATTCTCGGATGACCTCGGGCATCTGCTCGGACGGGAAAAGGACCCGAAGGGCCGTTTTGCGCTTCCATCCGGTGACCCTCTCCAGCGGCGAGTAGCCGGAGTGGTCTTTATTGTACGATTTGACCTGATAGGAGACGAACCGATCGACTCCGGGTTTTTCCAGCAGCCAGTCAACAATCGTCTCTTCGATATTCGGGGTGACGATGATGGTTATCAGTTGGCGTTCTTGTGTCATGCGATCTCCTCTTCGTTTAGGGGTTTGGATTCAAGCCAGCGATAGAATATCGGCAAAAGGATCAATGTCAGTAGTGTCGACGTGATCAGTCCTCCGATAACAACGATGGCCAACGGTTTTTGGATCTCAGAACCCGGTCCGGTAGCGAACAGCAGCGGAACGAGACCGAATGCGGCGATACTGGCGGTCATCATGACCGGACGCAGACGCCGTTTGGCCCCCTCGACAACGACCATAGCGACCGGATGGCCTAATGCGCGCAACTGGTTAAAATAGGTGAGCATCACGACGCCGTTGAGAACCGCAATCCCCATCAGGGCGATAAATCCGACCGATGCGGGTACGGAGAGATATTCGCCCGAAATCCACAATGCTACTACTCCGCCGATCATCGCAAAGGGGATGTTGGTCAGAACCAGTCCCGCCTGACGCATCGAACTAAACGTAATGAACAGAATAATAAAGATAAACGAGATCGCGATCGGAACGACAATCGAGAGGCGTTCGGCGGCGCGCTGCTGATTTTCAAATTCCCCTCCCCATTTCATGTAGTAGCCATCGGGGAGTTCCACTTCCGCCAGTACTTTGGCACGGGCCTCTTCGACGAATCCGACGAGATCACGCCCCTCGACGTTGCTGCGTACCACCGACATCCGCATCCCGCTTTCGCGGTTGATCAGTACCGGCCCCTCGATCCGTTCGATTTTGGCCAGTGCGCTAAGCGGGACGCTGGTCCCGTTGGGAAGGGCGATAAGCATCTGGCTGAATGCCGAGACCGAATCACGAAACGTCGTTTCGCCCCGGACAAGGATAGGGCTACGGCGCCCCTCTTCGAGGACGATACCAATCTGACTCCCCTCCAGTGCGGTTTTAAGCAGTTCCTGCACTTCATCGACGTTCAGGCCAAATTTGCCGACGGCAAGGCGGTCGATATCGATTTTGAGGTACTGCATCCCCTCGTTGATCGGGGTAAAGGCATCGATCCCACCGGGAGTTTTTTCCAGTATGGCTTGAATCTGTCCGGCGATTTGGTTGAGTTTATCGAGATCGGTTCCGAAGATTTTGATCGCGATGTCTCCCCGTACCCCCGTCAGCATCTCCGAAATCCGCATTTCGATCGGCTGACCGAATGTGAAGGTGATACCCGGAAAATTATCGGCGATCAGACGCATTTCCCCCAGTAGCCACTCTTTGTCCTGTACCCGCCACTCCTCCATCGGTTTGAGGACAAAAAAGACGTCGCTTTGCCCCAGCCCCATCGGATCGAGTCCCAGTTCATCCGAACCGCTCCGGGCAACAATGGTTTTGATCTCGGGGATTTTGGCCATCATCTCTTTTTGAAACCGCAAAATGATTGCTTTGGAGGCATCGAGATTGACGGAGGGGATCGTTTCGGCAGTAATGACGACATCCCCCTCATCGAGGACCGGCATAAACGTTTTTCCGATCTGGGTGTAGAGGACACCGGTCAGTACGAGGGCTCCCAATGCTCCCAGCGTCACTTTTTTGCTGTTCGCAAGGGCCCAGTCGAGTGCCGGAGAGTATACCCCCATCAGTTTGCGGACGATCCACGATTCGTGGTCCTCTTCGACTTTAAGGATATACGATGAAAGGACCGGGATCATCGTCATCGAGAGGATCAGCGAGGCAAGGAGGGCAAAAATGATCGTCAATGCCACCGGCATGAACATTTTCCCCTCGATCCCCTCTAGCGTAACCAGCGGCAAGAATACGACCGCGATGATCAATATCCCCGATACGACCGGCGTTGCGACCTCTTTGGTCGCCCGGTAGATGATGTTGAGTTTGGGGAGATTTTTATTATGCGACTGCCCCAGATGGGCGATGATGTTTTCGACGACAACGACACCGGAGGCGACAAA
>NZ_JALNYS010000004.1:39077-184681 GCF_023229695.1 Sulfuricurvum sp. | reverse complement strand
TGAAAAATAAGAAATCTAGATGATCAAGGAACCAATATCCGGCCACTTTATGTTAAAATCCAAACACAGAAAATATCTCTCTTCAAGTGGCCGAATAATCTCCGCGATCACTGGCCGAATACTCCGTCATATGCAAAAGGGTATATTGCAGCACATTCTGGTCATTCGCGTGGCAGTACCGTTGATGTGACTCTCATTGACCTTCAAACAAGAAAGGAGTTGGATATGGGAACGGGTTTTGACTTTTTTAGCCCTATTTCATGGCCAACAAGCATGTCAGTATCTGTGCAGCAACGTACTAACCGTTTGCTGCTACGCTCCATTATGCTTCGTCATGGATTTAGACCACTGCAAGAAGAGTGGTGGCATTTTACGCTTGAAAATGAGCCATATCCTGCAACGTACTTTGATTTTTCGATACGTTAATAGAATCAGAGTTTGATTGTATTAATCGGATCAAATCCAAAGGATTCAAGTCCCTTATTCCATTCAAGTAAGAGTCGTTCTGCAAATGCGCTAATATCAGGATGTGTTTTGACGTAATCGAACATTGCCACAGCTGCATTTTTGGTAGCATCTGCGCAACATTCAAAGATATCATCAATTTCAGCTGTCGTGAGCTTGCAGGTTTGCTTGCCAAATCCGATATAGGTTTTTTTCTTCCACCATACCTTGCCGCCACTCATATTTAGAGCAGGCAGATCCTCCTTCAGATAGACGGTTGTACAGACAACATCGTAGATCGGTGCCATTCTTGCATCGGTATAATCTTCATCATACAAGATAGCAAAGTTTTTGAGATGGGCATCGCCATTTCGGAGAAAATGGTTCATTACAAGCGCTTTAAATAACGTCCGCAGGTTTTTAAGTCTCGATTCGGCAGCGGTAGAGGCTTTTAGTACTTTAGCAAGATCTTCATAAGAAGCATGGTATTTGTCAATCGTCCCTTTGCCCAGAAGCACACACCCGTCTTCAAAGCCTAGATAGCTGCCATCACCTTTTAAATCGAATCGTTTCATGATAAACATCGATCGATTTTCAGAAAGCTTGTATTCAGGAGTAGGCAAACCGGCTAATCGCACCGCTTCCATACAAAAAAACTCATTAAATGCAAGTTCTGGATATTCATCTCCCCACGATTTGACAATATACTCTTCGGTCGTGAGAGTATTTTTATCATTGATTTGAAGTAGTATCTTGGGTTGAACACCTGAAACACCTGAGCGGATAGCAAAGCGCTCCATCAGTTTCTCAAACAGTACGTGAGTATCGTCATGCAAGATGTCGTCAAGAGTAATAGGCTCTTCATACTTTCCAGGAAGGCCGTATTTGACACGCCCGATAACATGCGGACCGATTAACTCCAGCAATCCAAGATCATCCATTTGTTTGACCTTCGCAAAGCGTTCACGTATCCTCTCTTTCAAGGCACCTTCGGGAAGATTCATTTCAAATATCGGATGAAGATGGATGGATCTCCAGCTTTCAGACCGAATCGGCATTGTTACGGAGATGGGAGTAATCGCTTCGGATGTGTAGGTGAATATATGCTTATCACCTTCTTTTGCTAATGTACCGGCTCTTTGGGTATTAGTATAGATATTAATACGTCTCTCCACGCTGCAACTCCTCTAACGTTAATGGACGACCTTTTTCTCTAGTTGCCATTTCTAATCCGAAAAAATCAAGGACTTCACTCACTTTCGTGATCCCGACTTCCTCAATAAAACCGTTTTCCATGCGACGGTAGGTATTGAGACTTATGCCGGCATATTTGGCTGCTTCGGTTTGGTTCAACCCTTTTTTCTTTCGGGCATCAATAATGGTTTGGCTTAGATGCATTAGGCTCATTGGTTATCCAAAATATCAATATACTGATAATTATAGCAGTAAATATTAATAATTACCAATATATTAATATTTATTCCGAGAACTCTTTATCAAATAAACGTTTGATAAAGAGCAAACTCTCAATCGCTGATCCCAAACGTTCCCGTTCATTAACCCCTTTGTCTAAATCAAGCGAATCGGCATAATACACTTTAGCTATATGGAGCTATACGTCGGAATATCGATGCACAATATGGCTTCGTTTTTGTATTACTACAAAGATAATGCAATATTATCTTGTTAGTAAAAGGCGATTTTGGTATAATTTTTGAGGTGATCGATGGATGCTGAGCTGAGATTTGATTGTTTTACTCACAATATAGAGGTCATTTAATGGAGATAACCTATTGTATTAGACACATATAGTATCTTTTTAATTAAGCATTGTCATGTATGTGTACTATATATCAATTATTTGACAGTATATATAGATAAGTTATTAAAACCTGACTTATCCATGAAGTAAGAATGATTTTCTTGACGTGCTATTTTCCGAATTCTGTGTTGATCAAATTTCAGGTTTGTTTAAAATGGATAGGGAATAAAACCCTTTTGTAGGTTTAGCGGCTTTTTATAAATGGTTGAAAAGATTCAACGCTGCAAATTTAAACTTTGTAGTATAATATGTAAAATTATACATATTCAATAAGGAGTCTCTATGATTGCCTATGCTCGTGATGAGATCATCCCCG
Organism: Sulfuricurvum sp.; assembly: GCF_023229695.1. Taxonomy (GTDB): domain Bacteria; phylum Campylobacterota; class Campylobacteria; order Campylobacterales; family Sulfurimonadaceae; genus Sulfuricurvum. Next base: position 182,099 of record NZ_JALNYS010000004.1, on the reverse strand, counting down.
CTACAGAAGTAGCCCGTAATTTTTCTTCTGTATTTAAAAGTCTTGTTGATGGTGCGAAAGATAGAATTGCCATCGCTAAAAACAATAAACTCGAACTCGTCGTTTTACCGATAGAAGAATATGAGCGTCTAAAAGAGATTGCCGATTTGGCTGAGCATATTGAAATTTATAAAACCGTAACCGAACGTACCGCGAAAGATACGGGTGTACGTATTGGAATGAGTGATATGATGAATCGCTTTGGAGTTAATGAAGCTGATGTACTTAATTGAATTTTTTCCTGAAGTAGAAGATGACCTCAGAGCCCTCGATCACCGTGTTCGCCTTTTAGTATTCAAGCAACTCAATAAACTTGCACACTCACCGCAGTTAGGTGATCTACTTGGCAATAAATCGGGGATGGATTTATCCGGTTGTCGAAAAATGTACGTTGATCATAAACGGGTTCGTATCGTGTACCGCATTCTTGAAGAGGTTATCATTGTCGAAGTTATAGCAATAGCCGCTCGCGATGAAATGGCAGTGTATCGTGAAGCTGCACAAAGAATAAAATAAGATGAAAGACAAAAATACTAACTTAGCTGCCGTAATGCAATTTGCCGGCATCTGTTCTAGCGAATACGGTAATAAGACAATTCAAGAGCTAAAAGAAGAAGTAGTAAGAGCAAAATATTACGAGAATAACAAAATAACCGCAAGTTTCCATCAAAACCTACAAAAAATAAAAGATGCCGATAAATCGATTATTGAAGATTTTGAAAACACAGTAATTGATGGGTTGGATTAAATGTCTCCTCAACACTTCCAAGACGACCTCGCTGAATGGGATCTCTGTACCGGTAAAGGATTAGTAAGCGATCTTGATGCCTGGCGTGATCGCTACATCACGGAGAAAGTCGCCCAAGGGGTAAGTGATAAGACCCGTAAATCCTACGGGGAAGCACTGACCCCTCTTATCGAGTTTGCCCATCAGTATGATAGGGTTATGGATTTGGATGGGTTATCAGCGAAGTTTGTCAATAACTACCTGATGTGGTATCAAGAACATCTCGCCTCTAAAGATCTCAAAGCTAAAAAGATATCAAAGGAAGAGTACATCCAAGTCCTCTCTAATCGTAAAGCCAACCGGGGGAAAAACGATGCGAAGCTCATCATCGTCTATCGCTATGAGAAAAGTCTCTCACACCGTTTGACGGTACTCAAACAGCTACTTCTTTTTATCAGTGAAAACAACAAAGAGAACAAGGACTTCACTCCCATCTTTAAATATTTCACCAAGATCAAGGTCCAAAAACGGAGCACCGATTTTGTCACTGAAAACGAACTTGAAGAGCTGATCGATTTTATGAAACATTGGCCGGGAGTTTTTAAAAAGCATTTTCCGAAGAGTTCGCAGCGTTATGCCTATCGCAATGCTTTGATCGTACTACTTTACTGCCTAAGCGGTGCACGTGCCGATGAAGTGATTAGCCTAAAGATGGAGCATATCAAAGAGTCTGAGTACAAAGACGATAACGGTACTATACATCTGTTTTATACCATTGCCTATCACACCACTAAAGGGGATAAATACCGCGAAGTGGTGGTGAGACGTGAAGAGATAGAACCGTTTGTCAACTACATGAGAGCTGTTCTGCCGGACCCTTCCTATGTCCTCTCAAGCACGTATGCCAATGGAACTTACACAAACAAGAAGATGCCCGATGTGGATATGTGGAAATTCACCACCTATGCGCTCAAAGCGATCGGGGTCAATAAAAGCGGACGTCATATCATCCGCCGGGGATATGCGACCAAGGAACTCTCCGACGGAAAAGACTTGGCAATCGTCGCTATGGAGCTGGGGCACACGTCGACCCATACGACGTTTAGCGCGTATGTAAAGAATAATCCGGATCTGATGATGAAGAGAAAGGTGGAGGGGATTAAAACGAAACTTTGAAATAGAAATAGAGTATTGGCTACGATTACTCTATGATTTTTGCAGGGAAAATGATCTGTCTTTGCATTTGTGTAGATTTTTATTTGTTATGTTTGAATACCCTCAATAAATATCTCAGGAGGCGTGCATGGAAAGAGCCATTTTAATGACGACGCATGTTAACTTAAGATAAATTATATTGAAATTTATGCGATGTCGATTCAATCAGTCGACATAAATTCCCTACGAAAATTCTCCTCTTTTTTCTATCATATTGCACAAATTGACTAGAAGGAAATATCATGAATCAGCTATCACCCTCTTATCTTCTATTTTTGCTTATTACTTCCGTTTTGATCGTTTATGCCGCTTTGAATTTTATTTCGAATGGATCTTTTTAATGGCAAAGCGCAAAGCCATTTTGTTACTCAACATGGGAGGTCCCAATAACCTCTCTGAAGTAAAAGTTTTTTTGACTAACATGTTTAACGATCACCGCATTATCAGTGCCCCGAAGCCTATACGCAAAATGATTGCATGGCTCATTACGTCGCGTCGTCACAAAGAGGCCGAACATAATTACTCTCTCATCGGGGGGAAATCGCCGATTGTGGATCACACCCGCCGCGTGGTCAATGCGCTCTCAGTAGAAGTTGATGCTGATGTACACTATGTTATGCGCTACACTCCCCCTTTTAGCGATGACGTTTTACACTCGGTTGCTTCCTATGATGAGATTTATGCGCTACCTCTCTACCCTCATTTTTCAGCGACCACGACCCTTTCATCGTTCGATGCACTCTATGAAGAGGCAAAAAAACTTGGTATCACCGAAAAAATCCGAACCGTTGAATACTACTATAATGATCTCACTTATAATACAGCCATCGTGGAGAGAATTAAAGAGGCGCTAGGTAATGATGATCCGAGGGAATTTGAACTCATTTTCTCCGCCCATGGATTACCGAAAAAAATCATTGCCAAAGGTGATTTGTATCAGCGCCATATACGTGCTAATGTCTATCATGCGCGCAAAGCCCTAAATAATGCAGGGGTATTTTTTCATAATACCCATTTGGCCTATCAATCACGTCTTGGGCCTATGGAGTGGATTCGCCCCTATTTGGAAGATAAACTGGGGTCTTTGAAAAAGAAAAAGGTGATCATCTACCCCATCGCATTTACCATCGATAATTCCGAAACCGAATTTGAACTCGAAATAGAGTATCGTGAAAAAGCCGAAGCGATGGGATTCGAAGAATACCGTGTTGCCAAAGCACCGAACGATCATCCTCTCTTCATCCAAACGCTTCAAAAGCTCTATTATTCGATGCACACATGATCAGAGAATATGCGGTTGTAGGGGGAGGGATCGGAGGATGTAGCATCGCCGCACTCCTGAATGCGCACGGTCATGACGTCGTACTTATCGAAAAAGAGCGCACTCTCGGCGGATGTGCTTCCACTTTTATCCATGAGGGCAATACGTACAATGCCGGCGCAACAACGATTTCAGGCTTTCATGAGGGAGGGATCGTTAAAAGGCTATTTAATACTGTCGGGGTCACTCCCAAACTGATCTCTAGCGATCCCGCTATAGCAATACTACAAGGGGAAAAAAGCTGTATCCGTTATCGTAACCTTGACACATTTATCGAAGAGGTGAATCGTTTTTATCCACATCCCAAACACGATGAGTTTTGGAAACTCGTACACTCTGTGCAAGAAGCATTTTACGCACTTGAAGCCTCTTACTACTACTCCAACCGATCACGGTTTAAAAAAATCGTCTCATTGTTCAGTTTTTATCCTCTGCTGAAAACCTTTCGACCTTATCTTTTTTTTAACGCCAAAGAGTTTATCACCCGATTTTACGGGGATATAGACTCTGAATTTTTCGATTTTTTGGAGGCGCAAATCCTCATTGTTGCACAAGCATCATGTGACAAGATTAATTTTTTTACGGCGGCTCTCGCGTTGGGATACACGTTCAACGAGACCCATTATCCTGTAGGAGGGATGGGGGCTGTCTGTGAGACTCTCACCTCTAAAATACCTGATGTCCGTAAAGGATGCCCACTCTTATCGGTTAAACGGGAGGGTGATCTCTATCATCTCACTACGGCTCAAGGGATCATTCGTACCCGTAATCTCATCATGGGAACATCGCACTATGAGAGTTCTCGATGGTTTGATGATAAAGAGATTCGAGCTTACTACGCCACTTTTGAGAAACGTAACAACCAGCAAAGCGCTTTTCTCCTCTATATGAAAGTTAAAAGCGATAGAATTTTTGACCATCATTACCAACTCATTAGCGATTCGATCCTCCCCTATACTCTCTCAAAATCCCTTTTTGTCTCTTTTAGCGATCCTTCCGACACTGCTTTTGCCTCTGGGTATTACCATATCACCGCATCAATCCACACCGATTCACGCATGTGGCTTGGACTAAGCCCATCGCACTATAAAACTCAGAAATCCGATCTCCATGATTTGCTTCAAGGATGGATTTGTGATAGACTCTGCCTACAAAGAGATGCGATCACTCAAAGTTTTGCAGCAACACCCAAAACGTTTAGCCGCTACATCAACCGAACCCAGTTGGGAGGAAATGCCTTGACACTCTCCAATTCCCCCCCCCTTCTCCCCTCTAACGATACCCCGATTCGAGGATTCTATCAGGTGGGAGATACTTCCTACGCCGCCCAAGGGTGGCCGGGAGTCGTGATGGGTGCGTTTAATTGCATGAGATTGATTCATGGGTAATATCGAACTTCGGATCACGCCGCGTGACTGGATCAGTGTACTGCTCATAGGGATGCTATTTTCAACATTGCTCTCAAGCTTTGGGTACTATTTACTGGGTTTGAAACCGATCCATGGGGGGCTGTTCGGAATGGCTCTAGGGTTTTTTATTACCCTTTTTTCACTCGTATTTATAACCCTCATGAACCGTTATCTCCTCCCTAAAATCGAAAAAAAGTTTTGGAATACTATCGCAGCATTATTCTCTTTTTTATCAGGCTTTTTAGGGACGCTCAGTACCTACTATGCACTCGAGTATAGCTTTGTCGAGATCATCTCCTCGTTTGCGACTCACCCCTACCAAAACGGCTCCATCATAGGGATCCTTACCTATCTGATCGGGGCGCTGATGTATCGATTTGTTAAAACACGGAATCAAAAAGAGCATGTCGACCATCTGTTCATCCAAAGCCGTGTCGGATCACTCGAAACACAGCTCAATCCCCATTTTCTCTACAATGCTCTCAATTCCCTCGCCGAACTCATTCACCAAGATCCCGATAAAGCCGAAGCAGCGGTACTCAAAATCTCCACTTTTTTACGTAATACGATGCATGAAGCCCCCCTCATTCGACTCGAAGAAGAAATTAAAAACGCAAACGATTACATCGATCTCGAAAATATCCGTTTTGGGGGGACTATTACCTTGAATGTTGCTTCTGATTCGAAATTCAACCCATGGCTGGTTCCCAAATTCTCCATTCAGCTTTTGTGTGAAAATGCCCTAAAGCACGGTATGATCCGATCCTCTGAGCCCTTTAGCATTACCATACGGACGTTTTATGATGACGCCTTGCATATTGAGGTTTCAAACAGCGGTCGAGAAATCACCACCACAACTTTCGGTATAGGGCTCTCTAATCTCCAAGAACGTCTCACCCATCTGTGCGGCGGTACGCTTTCCATTACTAGCCATGAACCGCCAACCTACACATTAACCCTAAAGGAACGTCATGAATATTCTGATCGTTGATGATGAGCCCCTCGCCCTCGCGCGGCTAACACGGTTGCTCACTTCCCTCGGGCATACTTCTATTACCCAAGCCTCCAGTGGCTCCGAAGCGATGGAACTGAGCGAGCAACACCCGTTTGATGTTGCCTTTTTGGATATTTCGATGGCGGAGATGGATGGAATCGAGCTAGGTTACGCGCTGCGATACCGCCATGAAAATCTCTCGATCATTTATCAGACTGCCCATGAAAATCACGCCCTAAAAGCCTTTGATGTGGGAGCTGTCGATTATCTCCTGAAACCCTATACCGCTGAAGCTCTGGAGCGCGCTATCACTCGGGTGAGTGTCAAACCCAAAGAGCTGCGCCTTATCTCCAAAGCGGGAGATAACCATTATCTCCTCACTCCCGAAGCTATTTTTTATGTCAAAGCCGATTTATCGGAAGTCATCTTCCGCTCCGCTGAGGGATTTTCGTACTATCCAAAAAAAATATCCGATGTGGAAACACTGCTTGAGACACATGGGTTTTTACGGATACACCGATCGTACCTGATCAATCTTAATCGTATCAAAGAGATGGAGACGATCGATCAAAGCCGCCTGAGCTTTACTTTCGATGGGATCAAAGAATCTATCGAGAGCTCCAAAGAGGGAGCAAAACACTTTCGTTATTTATTTAAAGGAACAACTCCATGACTCTCGCCGTATCTAGCTGCCTTCTGGGCGAAAAAACCCGTAATGTCTTGGAACATCTGGCGGGATTTTTCAAAAATGAACTCAGCAAAAGCGAAAAAGAGACCTTGCATACTCAAATCGATGATTACGCTTCTAAAATCATCCCCCTCATCGTCCCCGTTTCGACGATCCATCTCTACGCCAAAAAATACAACACCGAGTATTTACTGGATCAAACCTTTCTAATTCCCTACCCAAAAACCCTCTCTCTGCGCTCACATATCAACAGCGGGAAATAAGTATGCGTCGGATAATCTGGTTTCGGCGTGATCTTAGAGCTGAGGACAACCCTCTTCTATCACACGAGGGGGATATCCTCCCTATTTTTATTTTCGATACCGACATACTCGAAAAACTCTCCCCGAACGATCGGAGAGTGACCTTTATTTTTAATGCATTGATACGGTTAAAAGAGAACCTAAAAACCCGTGGGCTTGATCTAGCCCTCTTTTATGGAAAACCGACCGACGTCTTTCGATGGCTCTTAGCACAAGAGTCTTATCACGATGTATGCGCCTCGGGAGATTATGACCCCTATGCACGCCAACGTGATCGCGACGTATCGCATTTGCTCCCGTTCACCTACCTTCGCGATACCTACCTCTTTGAGCCGGATGAAGTGCTCAAAAACGACGGTTCACCCTACCTCGTTTTCACCCCGTTTTACAACCGTGCCAAAGCACTGTTTCATCCTGAACATATGGCCGAAGCCATAGCCGCTCCTCAGACTCTGATCCCCTATGAGTATGAGGGAATCCACCACATCGATGGAGATACTCACACCCTCCTCCCCCCCTCCCTAAGCTCGCTGGGTTTTAGTGAGCAACCACTGACACCGCATCAGAAACTCCTCCCGGAGGAAAAATTAAAACGCTTCGCGTCCAAACTGAGCCATTATCCCCATGATCGCGATTTTATGGCACTGGATGCGACGTCGGGACTCTCAAGTGATCTGCGTTTCGGGACGATCTCGATCAGGAGAGTGTTGCGATGGCTAGTGGAGCAAAAAAAGAGCGGAGTCGATACCGAGCCGTTTTTTCGTCAACTCATTTTTCGTGAGTTTTACGCGATGCTTTTGGCTCATTTTCCCCGACTCACGACTCAAAACTTTCGCTACCCGTTTAAAGGAATCGAGAATAGTGATTATTTCGAAGCATTTTTCACGGCACGCACCGGAGTCCCCATCGTCGATGCGGGTATTCGTGAGTTACTCTCTACCGGAGAGATGCACAACCGTGTACGGATGATCTGTGCCTCGTTTTTTACAAAAAATCTACTACTGCCATGGCAGTGGGGGGAACGGTTTTTTGCAGAGCACCTGATGGATTACGATGCAAGTTCCAACATCCTCTCGTGGCAATGGAGCGCGGGGACGGGGGTCGATCCGCAACCTTACTTTCGGATATTTAACCCCTATACTCAAAGCGGGAAATTTGATCAGGAGGGGCTATATATCAAAACCCATCTCCCAGCACTTTCAAATGTCCCAACTAAAGTATTCTCTGACGAAGCGGCATTAACCAAATACACGTGGGATGACTACCCCCATCCCATCGTGGATCATAGACAAAGCTCCAAAAGCGTGTTAGAACATTTTAAAAGCAGTTTGTAATCGAATCGCCATAATTTCTCTACGAAAAATACCCTTTCTTTTTTACAATAGTGTTAAAAAGAGAAGGTTTTTATGAAAGTCGTACTTAGGGTATAAACCTACAAAGGGATTTTGATTCCCATGCGTTTTAAAAATAGCTTAATATCCTAACTGTTAGCTTATGCCAACAGTTGTCTAATCGACGTATTTGTCGGTATACGCATGGCCTCAACGGTAAAATTTATCTCTTTAGCGATCGTCGCAACATCTATCTTCCATTCTGGGATATTGTATCGCTCAGCTCTTTTCCCATTATTCAACCATTTTAACGCTTCGCTCAAATGCCAGAGTGACGTATTGCCTGAATGGACTGGCATAGGAGGTTTATGATGGAAGATGCAATGTTTAATGACTTGTTTACAAGCGTTGGTGAAGCAAAAGAGATACTTCAGCACACACGAAAACCGTCACGTTCATTCATGATCGACGAGCCAGATGCCAAATCAATACGAGCTCGTTTAAAAATGACACAAGATGAATTTGCAGGACTTTTAAATATAAGTGTAAACACATTAAGAAACTGGGAACAGGCACGCCGTAAACCTGAAGGTCCTGCTCGGGTATTGCTGGGAATTGCAGCTACTCATCCAGAAGTATTTGCTCACTAAGCGCTTAGTGAGCCTGACGGGGCTGGAAAACTAGAATTAAGCCCTAGCAAAGAATCCGTATCCGCTTTGGTACATATTTTTATTTGTACCCTTTGTAGGTTTACACCCGTTTATACCCTAAATTGTACTATTTCAGACTTCATCGCTAATTTTGTACCAAAGAGAGGTTGAGTCTATTTTTTTAAAAGCGAAGGGGCAGCAACTCCCAATGCAATTGCCCCTAAAATAAACGCGGTTTTCGCAGCATAAAAGGTTGTTTGTGCCAAAAGTTCATATGACGGGAGCGGTGAGGAGACAAAATTCAGCAATGAAATGATTGTTTTAAACGCAAAAGTCCCCGGAACCATCGGAATCACCGATGCAATAGTGATTATTTGGTGCGGCTCTTTATAAAAGAGCGAAAATAATTTTCCGAGTGTACCGATTAGGGTTGCCGCCAGCAGCGTAGAGAGCTCAATCCCGATTCCGCTTTTTACAAGGATGCTTTTTAGTGTAAATCCGATGATGGCCGCTATAACTACGAAAATCAGAAATTTTTTTGGCACGTTAAAAATTACCGCAAATCCCAATGCCGCCAAAGCCGCGTAAAATGGATCATAAGTCATCATACGATACTGCCTCCGATGAGCTTTAATCCCACTGCAATTCCAAAAACAATCGAAAACGAAATCATGAGACCATGAAGACCTCTTGCCAAACCGCTTAAGTAATGTCCTTTGATGATGTCCTCAAACGTGTTGATGAGTTGTACTCCGGGTACCAGAAACAGGACCGATGATGCCAAAGCTATTTTATTCTCTTCCAAGATTCCGAGTGATATCAATGCACCGACACTGATGGTAGCCAAAAGGGATGCTGCCGTCGTTGTCAGCAGAGGATTAAATCCTCTGACGTCCAATATTTTTTTAAGTGACATCGCCAGAAACGCAGCAACAAAAGCGCCCATCAACTCAACTGCCGATCCTTGAAACAATGCGGCAAACGCTGCACAAGCGAATGCGGCGGCAAATATTTTCTCCAATGCGTTAAATTGCTGATCGTACATCAGAAGTTTTTTCGTCTCTTGCAACACAGCGATCGGATCGCATTCGGGTGTTACGTTTTTTGTTATGCGATAGAGTTCGGAGAGTTTTTGCATATCGGGGCTGAACGTCTCGATGTGGATCATTTTAGTCCGGAATTCATTTCCGCTTACCAGCGTCATGGAGATCGTTTTCGGCAGTACGGAGAGATTGACTTTTTCGCAACCGAAACTCTGGACCATATTGCAAAGAGAACTCTCCACTATGGATATTTCAGCTCCCGATTCCAACATGGTTTTACCTATTAGCAAAGAGGTATCTGCTATCTTTTTGAGTTCGTCACGGCTCAATTCCATTCTACCGCCCTTTTCTTTCTAACTGAAGCTAAAAAAACCAAGCAGTTGGCTTTTTGACGCTTTTCACCCATACAACCCCCAAAACAAGCAAAGCGCTTAAGGTCAATTATTAATACGGATCTCTGATATTACTCAATGCAGCCGAATGCAATATTGGTTATATGGTATTCTTTGTATCTTTTGGTGCGGATTCGAAATATTTTTTTTATTAAACGTAGCATACATTTGACAAAGCAATAATTGTTCCTCACTTTGTCAACTGCTTCGCAGATCGTGATACCACTCCCTTACGCGATTAAACTTTTTCAAAATATCTATGGATACGATTAATACTTGCAACAAAACCGTCAGGATGGATTTTGATATTGTGCATCATCAGATCAAAAGACTTAGACGGATTTTCATACACATTCATAGCAATATCGCGGTTGAAATGGACGGTATAATCGGCTTTTAGAATTTTATCCGAGTCCGGAAGCATAAAAAGGGCTTTGGAATTTGGTAAAAAGTGGAGAATAAATCCGGTTTTACTGCACTGATATTGTTGATGATGGAGTTGTAGATCAATACGTAAAGATTTATGCTCCTGAGTGGTAATTAAACTCTCTGTATGCAACGCATCTTCCGCTATTGCAGGAACCGTCCCTAATAATCCGGTCGTAAGCAATGCAGAAGCCAATATGTATTTAGGAGTCAAGTTATGCGGGTTCATTGCTAAATCCTATGATTGAATAAATGTATGATAAACATTCTACAGATAGTTAATTAACGATAGTAAATGAAACAGTGCAAAATATTTCAATCACAATAGTCAATCGGCTCTCTGCCTCTCTTTTAGATTACCGAAAAATACCGTTTGCGTGCGACTGCGAGTAACAGTATCACTAAGAAAAATACCTCGTTTAGCGAAAATGCTCCCCCTCCGGACTCCCCTCCTGGTTCGCTAGCAGAGGGTGATACGGTTTTTGGGGTAATGACTTGTACCAGATTAGACTCAGATGATAGCTCAGCTCCGTGATACGTTTTTATTAAATAGTAATAGGTAGTTTCAGCCGCTGCCGACGTATCGGTATAGCTAACGGTATTGGGAGCGGTTCTCCCCACCTCGGTAAATCCGCCCCAAAATGAGGTAGAACGATAGATAATATATCCGTCTTCAATTTTTGAAAGATCGTTCCATTGCACTAAAACTTGATTGCTATAGGGAGCACTGATGGATGTAATCGTGGGGGGGGCAAGGGGGATATTGATTTGAATAACGTTCGATTTGGTTGTCCCTATTGAGTTATTGGTTTCAATCCAATAATAATAGGTTGAGCCCTCTCCCAACGACAATTCGGCATCGACAAATTGTACACTGTTCGGCGATAAATTCCAAACACGGCTGATATTATTTTCACTCCCTTGGGAGCGTACGACATTGTATCCGTTTTCAACGGTCGAATTGTCAATCCAGAAAAGGGAAACATTCGAATCGTATTTGACGGCTGAAATCGGTGATGCTTTTAACGGCAGGTTTTTGAGCGGATCCCATAAAAAAGCCTGGGCGACATTAACTCTTCCCCCCATTGTGTTTCTACCGCTCAGCGATGCTGAAGGGGTTGTACTCCCCATCAATTTTTCACGAAGTTGTTTGTACGTGATATCAGGATTATTGGCAAGCGTTAATGCGGCTGATCCCGTGACGATCGGGGTAGCCATTGACGTTCCGCTCATAGAGCCGTAGCCCCCTTTCGTAAGCGGGAGGGTGCTGAATATATCTTCTCCGGGTGCAGATAAGTGGACACTTTGTGCGCCGTAATTAGAGAACCATGCACTGTTCCCGGTGCGGTTGATAGCACCGACCGAAATAATATTATCAAGTGGATGTCCAGCCGGATAGGTAGGGGTGAGATCGTTATTGCAGGTTTCATTTCCTGCAGCTATAACCACGAGAACCCCTTTGTCACGTGCATACCGAATTGCTTCATATTCTGCAACGGAAGGGGAGTCGCCGCACGCTCCCCCTAAACTCATATTGATGACGCGCGCACCGTTTATGACGGCATAACGGATCGCTTCTACTTCGCCGGCAGTCGTACCTTCACCATTGGCATTCAGAATTTTTAACGCCATCAGTGAGGTTTTCCATGTCACGCCACAGGTTCCGATCCCGTTGTTTCCCTCGGCCGCAATCAACCCGCAAACATGGGTCCCGTGTCCGTCGATGTCATCATCCGTAGGATTATTATCCTGATTGACAAAATCGTATCCGATAAAATCGTCGACATAGCCGTTTCCGTCATTGTCTGTGCCATCAGCAATAGCACCTTCACCGTTATTGTGCCATAACTGATTACGCAGATCAGGATGGGTCGTATCAATCCCCGTGTCGATAACGGCAACGATGATTCCTGCGTCTCCTTGTGTTGTGTCCCATGCCGTCGATACATTTATGTCCACCGTCGTATTACCACTTGTGTCAAAATCACGGTCCAGATGCCATTGTTGGGAGATATTTGCATCATTCGGAGTCGTTTTGTATTTGCGTATGATCCGGTTAGGTTCTACAGACTCGACTTCAGGGAGTTTTTTATAATAATCGATTCCCTCCTGCGTACTCATGCTTGAGGGGAGTGTTACCAAATCAATCTGTCGGGCGTCACTTTTAAAAAGTTCGCTTTTTACCGTTGCCCCGCATTGCCGATGCAGGGTATCAATTGCACTTTTCTGGAGTCCTTTTTTGTAGATGACAATGACTTCGCCCTCTTTGTAAACCCCTTTCTTCTCCACGCCCATTGCTGCAAGATCATTTACGGCACCTTCACGACATCCGTTGAATATAAATAACGTTAAAAAAATTGCTGCAATCCCTGCTATTTTGTATATCATCTTCTTATCTCCTCTCTTTTGCTTCGTGCTTATTATAGTTATTTAAAACCCCAATTGCAAGCCCCCATAAATAACCGTATAAATGAGCATCGGTGATTACCTTAAATGAATAATAGGTTGCCACAGATCCGTATTGGTGTTCGTACAGGAGTTTTCCACTGATAAAAATTCCTAAAAGTACCCCTAGTTTCGTTTCATCCCCTTTTAGCATGAGAAGAGTACCCCACCCTGCAAGACCGTACAGTACACCCGATAGTCCGGCGTATCGTATAACATGAGGTGAGGCAACATACAAAGAGAGGGAGATTAGGAGTGCTAGAATTGCCATTATGAATATGAAGGTAAAACATTTAATGTAACGGCAAAGGAGAAAAGAGAACACACACAATCCTAAAACGTTCAATATGAAATGCTCTGCACTTAGATGAACGAAATGAGCGCTCAAAAGGCGCCACAGCTCCCCTTTTTCGATTGCAATACGATCATATACCAATATTTCATTCATCGGCCGATACCTTTTGCGGCTCTCTTTTTACCGGGTTTTCACTAAAACCCTGAAAAAAGAGATTCCCCCGAAGGGGAAAATTCTTAACGTTTCTTTTGAATTGTAATGTTAAGATCGGTTTGCGGAAGTTGCGTACCGGTAGCGGTAAACGGATGTCCGCAGGCATCCCCTTTCCAGAAATAGGTGTAGTCGTACGTGATTTTTTTATACGTGGAGGTGTTGTAATCGTAATAAGTACCGGTTCCACGTTCTCTGTCAGTCACGTTCAGATCAATGTAGCAGTTGTTGGCATTAGCGGCCGATTTTCCGAGAGCGACGCTTTTAGCACTAAATGCTTTTGTAACCGCTTTTTTACGTGCTGTAGCTACTGTAGTTGTTTGGTTCCACGGACACGCCACCGTCGTTCCGTTTTCATCGTAACATTTTTCTGTCCAGTTTTGTGCTTTGGTACGTGACTCAATGATATTTCCGCTCATTTTGTTGTAAGCGGTTACTTGACTCGTCGCGTAATTCGATGCGGTAGGATCAGAAAAAGTGGTATTGTACTCGTAATTGGTATATTTATGGCTTCTAACCGGGTCGATACCCATAATAAATGCTTCACGGGTATTGTTGAGATCTTCACGAACAACCGTTCCGGAGATCGGTTTGAGAAGAATCCAAGCATCCTCAAGGGCATTACTATTGGTTGAAAGCCCTTTAAACTGATTCAAATAACTGATAGTGGTTCCCCAACGTGTTTCCGTCGTAGAGGTGACATTTCTTTCATAGTTATTTGCTGTATTGTTATATCCCTCTACAAATTTCGGCAAGTTCGCACCATTCAAGTAGGTAGGATGATTTGTCCATCCGTAGGTGCCGTTAAGATCAATCGCCGATTTATTGGCTGCATAATAGTATGCATTCGGTATTACCGAAAGACTGTCAATACGTGCCGTATCGGTTGAGAGGGTTTTATTGAAGGTAACCGGTGCGTCAAGGGTCCATTTGCCGCGAATCAATGTCGATACAAGGGCATTTTTCCCCTCAGCAATCGTTCCTCCCGTCCACAACATGTCCAGTGCGGTTTTATTGGAATCGTATGAGGTGACTGTCGCATAAAAATCCCCTACCGGTACTTTCATAATGGTTGCTGTCGGAGAGGTTTTGGTAATGTTCACGTCTCCGATTAGTTTTTCATACGGATCAAGGGTATAGACTTTAACATTGATGATTTGTGTATTTTGATCGATCAGCGATTTACCGAGGGGTGAATTCGGAAGGGATGCCGAAACAACGATATCACCTGTCGGGCTGGCAGAGGCGCTAGACGCCCCTTCATTACATCCTACCAATCCTACGATTCCTGCCAAAGCGACTGCTGCCGCGATTGAATAATTTGCGTATTTCATCTGAATTCTCCTGTGTTAAGTTGGATTATTTTTTTTGGATACGAATATCCAGATCACCTGTAGCGCCGGCAACTACATCAAAAGTTGTTGAACGCGATTTAGAGCCGTCACTCACATCAAATCGGAAGGTTACCGTTGAAGGGGTGGCCGGCATCGTATAGTTACATGCTTTTTTCAAAGGGGCCTCACGTGTTCCGGTACCGCTTAGCGAACACCCCGTAACCGCAACATTGTTAGCGTATAACTGAGCGTTCATCGTGTCGCCGTCGACGTCATAAACCGCTGTATTAATAGTGATGCTTTCTGCTAGTTCCGTACGATATTTGGATGCGCTGGCCTCCGCAATCATCGGTGCAGTATTGGAAACGCGTACGGTCAAATTACGGGTAGCGGATCTAGAGCCGTTATCATCGACACGGAACGTGATCGTTTCGTTTGCATCAACGGCACTGGTCGTATAGCTACAATTAACATCAAAGCTGCCTGATGTAGTGTTTCCGTTACATAGGGTTGTCGCTCCGCGTTTAAACGTATAGCTTAACGGATCGCCGTCTAGGTCATATCCTCTCGCATAAACACGATTTGGTTTACTGGAACCTGCCGTTGTTTTATCCGCATAATAGGAGGTGATTTCCGGAGCACGATTCGACTCGACAACATTGAGCGTACCGATCGCATATGCCGGAGAAACTTTTCCTTTACTGTCGGTCACTTTT
Source organism: Sulfuricurvum sp. (assembly GCF_023229695.1). GTDB lineage: Bacteria > Campylobacterota > Campylobacteria > Campylobacterales > Sulfurimonadaceae > Sulfuricurvum. The sequence continues at coordinate 166,562 of NZ_JALNYS010000004.1, read as the reverse complement.
AACGTAATCGGATGATTGCCGATGGTTGAGAACGTGTGATATACCGTTTTGTACAGATAGTTTCCTGTCGTCGTATTGGAGTCAATGACTACTCCGTTATCGTACAGTTTCCATCCGAGAGGGGAGTCGTTGTCATAATCATATCCATATACGGTGATTCCGACCGACGTCCCCTGCTTAACAGAAGAGGCGCTTAACCAACCGTAGGCATAAGGAACTTGATTCAATATTTTTAAGACACCCATGTTAACCAGACTGTTTTTATCGCTGGTCTCGTTAAGGTCCACCGTTCCGTTTGGATTAAGGGAAGCGAGATTTTGACCGTTTGAATAAAAATTCTGTTCCAAATTACATCGTGTTTCAAGACTGAAGTTACCGTCTGAATTGGTGTAACCGTAACGGTACATGTATGGGCTTGAAGAGTACAGATAAAATGACTGATTGGCTTTCACGTTATTAAACTCATCTTTAATTTGCCCTACTACGGTACATACAGGCGGTCGAGTAACGTTAATGTCTTTGACGGTACAGTTAGGATAATCTCCCACTTTTACCGGCAAGGTTACACTTTCATACGTAAACGGGTTATAGTACGAAATGGTTCCGTTTCGATCCGTATCGTTGTTATCGGTCAATACGGTAGTCAAATTGTAGGTACCGTCTTTTTTAGAGCTGACACTTTTCCAGTTGAAAGAGTTTGGTGAATACTCATTGTCGTAGAAACTGAGATAGATACTTTGGTTAATGTCTTTATTATTCTGATCAACAAGTTTTCCCTGTACACATACTTGTTTCGGTACTGCTGTCAAGATATAATCCAGATTCCACGGTGAATTCAAATAATCTTTATTGGTGACGGCAATTTTGACATAGTCGCCGTTATTTGTATTACATCCGCTTGTAGCATTGGCGTCGGTATAATCTTTAAAATCGCTAATAGCACTGCTATAGTTTTTGACGATTGTCCCTTGACCGAGTTGTTCCCATAATCCGGAGTTATAACTGTAGGTGAAAATGGGGATATTATAACCGTTGCTTACATTTTTATCGGCATCGCCAAGTTTCAGGTTTTCACAGTTGGATTTATTCATCCATCGTGTTACGTAATACGGTTCATCCGCAGCCGATTTTTTTAGAGTTCCCTTAGCAACGGCTTTCTTGATTGCGGCACCAAGCGTTTCTCCTCCGTCTGTTTTGATATCGATAAAATCAAATCCGACGGAGACCAACTTGTTCCCTTTGCTGTCAGCATAGCTTCCGGGGAATTTCGCTGCATCATTCGGATTTGACGGATCGTAGCTGTTGAGGCTTCCGACCAAACCGGTTACACCCGCTGGAATAGAGCCTTTCGGGATTTCAAGCGATACCGTAGGTTGATCACCGGTTGCCATTCGTCGTAGTGCCGATTGACCTGTCAACACGCGGCTTTTACCCTGAGAATCTTTGAAAAGGGCAAAAAGGACGTATTCTTTACCATTTGCTTTTTTAATGATTGAGCTGTTACCGATTGTTGTAGAATTTTGATCGATTGGGGTTACGGTAATATTGGCCGCATCCATCTCTGCCATCAAATTAATATCGTTCGGCGTATCGTAATCTACCCGTCGGCTGAAATTGATAAATCCTTCTTTATGAGACGTTATAACCACATACCCTCCGCTGTTGCTCAGAGGAAGATTGGCCGTAAAATTTCCTTTATCGGTACTACTGACAACTGTTTCACCCAGTGACGTTCCTGCTTTATCAAAGCTTGAAATAGTGACTACAGCCCCTTCTATCAGACTGCTGGTTGAGGCAGTTGCTTCGAGAGCGGATGTCCCGACAGCCCCAGATGCTGAACTTTGTGCAACAACTACGGTACCGCTTAGGGTAACTGTTGAGGTTGCAGAAACAGGCGTAGTAGTACTACTTCCGCCTCCACCACCGCATCCGGCGGTAAAAAATGCAATTGCTGTTGCAGTAATCAGGCTCATCGATCCTAATGACTTTAACTTCATGGTGCCCCCTTCTATTCTATAGAGATAGAGTTGACTTTAAATGAAAGAATAATTGAATACAACATTTTTCATTTTCAAGTTAACCACTGAACAAGTGTAGCACTTATAACTTAAATATACAAGTAATTTTATCCAATCAACTAGAGTTTACTTTTACGTCCAGATTTTTGTTTCGAAGAGAAAAAAAAAGGTAAAACTAATGTGATAAATTTTAAATAATCACCCTAAATTCAAAGAGAAAATCGGCAGAAGCATTGCCGTAACGATGACACCGATGATTCCGCCGATCATCAGCATGAGTGCTGGTTCCAGAATCGAGAGAAACACAGTAATTTTATCTTTGTTCGTTTCGATGTAAAATGCGGAGAGGTGCTGAAGCATCGATGCGACCTCACTGGTCTCTTCCCCGATGGCCACCGCTTCGATAAATGAATCGTCGAGCTGATACCCGGATGTTTGTTCCAATGCACGTGAAAGGGAAGAACCTTCGACAACTTTGATCGAGGCTTGTTCAAAGAGCTCTTTGATCACTTCGGATGAGAGGGTGATACAGGAGAGTTTAATCGTATTGACCACCGGTATCCCCGAACGGATCAAAAGTGCCGAAATCGTGCAAAATCGGGCCAAATCACCGGTCTCGACCATTTTACCGACAATGGGCAGATGGAGAATGAACGCATGTACCCCCCTTTTAAAGGGATAGCTGGTTGCCATTTTATACGAGAAGAGCCCTACCCCGATGAGCGCCCCCAGAAGCAACAGAAGCCAGAATTGCGATACAAAATGGGCTAGTCCAATTACAAATTGTGTTAAAACAGGAAGGGCTTGCCCCGTGCTTTCAAAAATATCGGTGATTTTCGGAACGACGACGGTCAGCATAAATGAAACCATCAGAATTGAAACCACAATGATAAACGAAGGGTAGACAAAGGCCTGAGAAAGCTGTTTCTTAATTTTTTCCTGAAGGATCAGATAGGTCGAAAGTTCCTGCAGTACTTCAGCGAGTATACCCCGGTCTTCAGATATCCGCAATGTTCCGATATAAAAAACGGGAAGGGTGAAATGTTCTTGAAATTCAAGCGCCTGCGCAAAACTTTTCCCCTCATTGATAAGAGAAATAATCGTCTCAAAAAAACGCTCTAGGCGATGATCTTTTTTATTCTGGTGTTTGAGCAAAGTAAGGGAACGGATCAAAGGGACACCGGCGTTAAGGTACACCGCAAGATCGCGGCTGAGGGTGGCCAATACGACTGAGGGGAGATTTTTGTGTTGGAACAATGAGAGAATGCCCAAAAACGTCTCTTCTTGCAGTGAGATATCGGAGAATAAAATCCCCTGCATTTTAAGCTTTTTTTTCGCTTCTTCCATTGTAGAAGCTTCAATCGTCGCTTTAACGGGAGTACCTGAGGAATCCATCCCTTTGTAATAAAATTCCATTAGGCCTCTTTTACCCCGACACGAATAATTTCATCCAAACCGGTCGTTTGATCCAGTAGCAAAGCGATTAGCTGATCGGAGAGGAGCTTCATCCCTCTGCCTTTCATAATCTCACGTACCTCATAATCGTTTTCGCTGTTTTTCAGCAATGGACGAACAACGTCATCGAGCATAAAAAATTCCCCGATGGCAACACGTCCCTTATACCCCGTATAATGGCAGCTTCCGCACCCTTTTGGCTGTGCTATTTTTGTCCCGCGCGCAATTTTCAATTCATCGGCATCTTTATCAATGATTATCACCGATTCTTTGCAATCGGAACACAAGCAGCGGACGAGTCGTTGCGCAAGGACTCCCAGTAAGGTTGAAGTGATCAAAAATTTATCGATCTCCATATCGGCCAACCGGGTCAAAGCGGCAGTGGCATTGTTGGTATGAAGAGTAGAGAGGACAAGATGTCCCGTCATCGCCGCTTGGATCGCAATATGGGCGGTTTCGGTATCGCGGATCTCCCCGATCATGATAATATCTGGATCCTGACGTAAAATGGAGCGTAAACCTCCCGCAAACGTGAGACCGGCTTTCGTGTTGACCGCAATTTGGCTTACATGGGGAGCGTCGTACTCTACCGGATCTTCGATGGAGATAATGTTTTTTTCCGGACTCGCCAGCTGTTGTAAAAAGGAGTGAAGCGTTGTTGATTTACCGCTCCCGGTAGGACCGGTTACCAATATAATACCGTGCGAAAATTTAAGCAGCTCTTCAAATAGTTCCGTCGTTTTCGGGTCAAATCCGAGTTCACGCAGAGTCGGAATAGAGGAAGCCTGCATCAAAAGGCGTAAAACTACCCGCTCGCCGTGATACGTAGGGAGAACGGAAACCCGGATATCGAGATTTTTCCCCGCTACTTTGACTTGCGTCCGTCCGTCCTGCGGTATCCGTTTTTCGGAAATGTCCAGCGACGAGATGACTTTGATACGGCTGATAATCAGATCGATGATATTTTTATCCAAATCGATATGTTTGATCAAGGCCCCGTCGATCCGAAAACGGACCTCCCCTTTTTTCTCATGTGTTTCAATATGAATATCGCTCGCCTTGCGCTTGATCGCCTGATAAAAGATCGTATTAACAAATTTGATGATGGGTGCCGACTCTTCGCTGGTCAGAAGATCGGCCGAATTCTTGATGAAATCGACCAATGAAAGATCTTCATCGATAAATTCGGTGTTGTTCGCAGCGGTTTTCGAAATTTCCAAATCGGTTTTAAGCTCTAAAAATTTCAGGTAGAGGTTTTCATACCCTACGGCCGAGAGGTGCGCCAATGGGTAATCTAAGGAAAGCTTATTGTAGAGCTGCAGCGGCTCTAAGCGCTTGGTTTCCGGGATGAGTGCATACGGTTGTGTCTCAAACGTGCAAAAGAGGAGTGAATGTCGGATGCATAAGGGGATATCCAAATTTTCCGGCACAAAAAATTCGATCCGTGTTTCGTCCAGAAACGGAAACCTTATCATGGTTTGATCTCTTTTTTGGTATCAAAATTTTTGGTAATCTGGTTCACATAACGGGCCTGAATCGCATCAAGTTCCGTTAATTGGGCTCGTAAGCTGTTCAGGTCACCGCTTTTTTCGATAATGTAGGGGGTCAGCATAATGACGAGGTTAATTTTGTCGCGGCTGGCAACTTTGCTTTTAAACAGATCGCCGATCCCGGGCAGATCTCCCAAAAACGGCACTTTGGTGTTTGTTTCATCCATTTTTTCCCGAATCAGTCCACCGATAATGACGCTTTCACCGTTATTGACGATTGCGGAGGTCAACACTTCGCGCTTGGTTGTACTAGGACGATCGGCAACCGAATTGGGTTCAATGTCTTCAAGTTTTGCCATCACCCCCAAAAGGACCTTGTTGTCGTTTGAGAGACGCGGTTTGATTTTCAGGGTGAGCCCGATATCTTGACGGGTATAGTTTTGTGTGATACCTGTCCCTACCCCTTGTGTTACCCCGGAACTGATCGATTGAGTTTTACCGACATAGATGGAAGATTCCTGATTGTCAATACACAAAATAGAGGGTTCAGAGAGGATATCAGCCGCACCGTTGGAATTCAATAGGGCAATGTTCGCCCCCAGTGCGATTCCGCTGCTTATCGCCGGTATGCTAAATGCCCCAAGTAACCTTGAATCGAGAGAAAGTGCCGATGTTTTGCCGTCTCCGAGCAGCGAGTTAAAGGTAAACAGGCCGTGCGAACCTGCCACACCGCCCGATAAACCGTATTTAATCCCGATTTCCTGCGATTTATTTTCACTGATCTCGATAATCTTGGCCCGTACGTATACCTGCTGACGGTCGTTATCCAGCGAGAGGATCGTATTCTCAAGGCTTTTAAAAAGCTCATCGCTGGCAATGATGATGAGTGAATTGGTCGAATCGTCGCTGGTGATACTCGGAGGCTGCTGACCCGGGATCAGGGCCATTTTTGCAATAATCGTATTGAGCGTCGTCACCAGTGATTTGGCGTCGGCATTTTTAAGGGGGATGACATGGGTTGTATTGGCAATTGCCTCATCCCGTGTGTCAAGGATTTGCATCGCTTTTTTAATGGTTTCGATATTTTCGGGAAAATCGGTAACGATGACTGAATTGGACTCTTTGGAAGCGGTGATCTTCCCGTTTTTACTGGTGAAATGTTTGATTTTTATCCCCATATTTTCGGCAGATGCAAAATGAAAAGAGAAGATATTGGTTTGCATTTGCGGTATGTCGCTTTTCTCCATAAAGGGGAGATTCATTTGGGTTGCATCGGCTATTTTAACGACGCTCAAATACCCTCCCCCCGTATCGACCATTGTATATCCTCTTGATTCCAGGGTCGTTTGCAACAATCCATAGATATCTTTTCGTGTTATCGGCTTATTTCCGGCGTAGCTGATTGTTCCGGGGATATCTTCGCCGATAAATATATTTTTCTTCGTTGTTGCAGCCACGAGTTTGATCAAATCGCGAACGGCCATGCCGTCGATAGAGAGAGAGATTTTCTCGTTTTTGGCCGGTGCTGCCGATAAAACGGTTAACAGAGAAAGAGATAAGAAAAAAATTCTAACGGGTGATTTCATAGACGATATCCTTTTTGAGGTTATTTCGCAGTACCGTAATTCGGATACTTCTTAAGTGGGGTATTTGACTGTAGGCGTTCAGGGCATCCGCGTACGATTCCAATTTTGTATTATTGACCGATTCAATCGTATCGCCCTGAAGTATCCCCAGTTGTCCGAATATGGAGGTGGAATCGATTGCATTGACCCGAAAGCCTGTAATTTTTGACCCGTCTCTCGTTTCGGTAATATTAATTATTTTCCAAATGTTTTGAAGATTGTTCATTTGAGCAGCCACCGTTGTATAAGGGATTGTCAGTGTATTCTCTTCGACTTGTTCCGCTGATTTTTCTTCATAAACCGCTTGGGTCGTTACCTCTTCCCGGCTTAAATTATCGTCATACCCTAATCGCAACCGATAAATCTTGCCATAACCTTTAAAGATTGCTGCCGAATCACTGAGTGCCGTAAGTCGAAATATTTTTTTATATTTACCCCCCAACGAGACGATCATGCTCTCTTTTCCATCATTAATGGTGACAAACGACGAGGAAGAGGATCGATAAATTGCCTGTATACGGTGGGGTGCGGGGACGAGTGTTTTGGTCGTAACCGTTTTTTGGGCGGCATCTCCATCGGCAATTCTGGAAATGGCAAACTTTTTTGAGAAATGAAATATTTCAAACAAAGGGGCAAGCGGAAACGAAAAACGTTCAATCGTCGTACTCGATAAAAAAATACCGGCACCGATCGTAACGCTCCATACGAGAACCAGAGGCAAAGCCAAACGGTTGAATTGCCGAAGAAATGATTCGTTAAAAATTCGATTCATAGACCAGCCCCTCCTTTACCTGCTGAAGTTTAAATACCAGTAGCGGATAATTCCGAAGCTCAGGAGTCGCCTCAAAAAGGAGACGAATTTTTTGTTCCGCAAGGTCAATACCACCCTCACAGCGACCAAAATCTCCCGTTGCCTGAAGATGGACGCTTAGAGGGTGAAGGAGCGAATACGTTAATGAAATCTCTTCTATTTTTCCGGGAAATACACTGTGATAAAGAGATGAAAAGGTGACGTTGGAAACGGTGAGACGATTATAAACGACCCAGGGGATAATGCGAATCTGTTCGATGGAGCCAATCTGAATATTATCCAGAAGCAAATTGCTGTTCATTGCGTCCAGATAAAAAAAATGGTTGCTAAGATTTTCATCGGTAAGGTAAACGGTATATTCGGAAAGAATGGACTCCAAGGTGAAATAAAGCTTCTCTTTCGGAATCAATACGACCACAATGAGTGCAATGTAAAATGCATAAATCAGCCGTTTCATCCTTCAAACTCCACGTTAATCGTCCCTTTTGATCCCTCATTACGGCGAAGCGTTAATTTCTTGATCATTAACATGGAATTGAGTATTTTATTGGAGAGGCGATTGAACTCAACAGAGGAGAGGTTGTCGTATTCCAGATAGACCCCCTTTCCGCGCTTCTCTTCTTTGGATAGATTCGGATGATTTTTCAACTCATTTAACTCCATCTTGGATTCTTCTTTGAACCATCTTCCTTTGATTACCTCATACTCTTTAGCCTGTTTCGCAAGATTTTTTTGTTCAGCATAGAGCTCTGAGAGGGCTGACTCTTCTTGCATCACCCAGATTTCCGCAACGAATGCAGTGATAAAAGTGGAGACAACGGCTGAAATTAAGATTTTGGTTGGGGTATATTTCATTTTATACGAGCCTCCATCCGGGAATCACGTTCCGTTAGTTGCACTTTCTTGAAACGTTTTAAAAACTCATTTTTTAGATTTTGCCGAGTTTGCGAATCGGTGAAATTCATGACCAAAAGAATACCGTTCCCATCGTAGGTTATCTCCTGAATCCCGTCGCTGTGAACGGCAGCGGGAGGATTAAGCGAACCGTTCCCGACAAGGAGGCGATTGGGATCGCCCGGTTTGGACCCCGGAATTAAGACAACATCCCCCCCCGCAGAAGCTGAAGGCGTTGCCGAAGCGGGCGAAGGGAGATTGCGTGCTTCGATTTGCATATCGCTGATTTTAAGAAACCGGCGGCGAAGCTGCAGCTGTTTTTCCTCTTTTTTTCGTAGAGTAGCCACCATAGCTTCGCGTTCTATCGATGTTTCCGGAAGTTTAAACTCATCGAGTACCGTTTGGATATTTTCCTCTACGCGTATCTGCTCTTGATAGTTAATGATACCGTTGGAAACAATATTGACAAGGAGAATCAAAGCAATAGCCAAGGTAGTTTTTAGAGTTTTAGGGGTCAGATTCGTTTCGGATAGAACATCGATCGTCACGGTTTTAACCGGATAACGGTGATGCAATAATGCTTCATTAAGCCCTATAGCGCCGTTTGTATCCAGATAGACCGGATCCATCTCGATCACAATCCCGTCGAGAAGGGTCAAATATTTTCCGTTCGGCAGGAGAACCGGTACACTCTCATGAGAAAATACCCATTGGGCAAATGTGATTTTCTCGATTATTTTTCCAATCGCTGAAGAGGCTATCTTGGAAGAGAGTTCGGAACGATTGTACGCAATAATCACAAAAGTATCGGTATCGATTCTTTGCGCATCGTAACTGTACCCGTTATCCAAATCAAAAAGTGCAGGGCCGTATTTGGCGGCATCTTTTTCATTTTTTACGTTTAGCGTCGTCTTGATCGCCCAGTAATCGCTAGGGGGTAAAATTAAAACGGCTTCATTAAGCGTCGAGAGGTGATTGAGAGTTTCGTCATCCCCGTACAGCATCGGCGTTATCGGAGGTAAGAATCTCTGTAAAAACGGATAGGTATTGCTGAATCGGTAAAACCGTTCTTTAAGTGAAGCGAGGGGGCTTTGGAGACTCCCCAATTTAAATAAATTCAACATACTGTACTTTCTTCGTTGTCAGATTGTAGAAAAATTTCACATGTTCTTTGCGAAAATTTTGCTGGAGACGTACATCACAGATAAGATTATAGGAGGTTCCGGGCTTGTAGATGAAAAAATAGGTATCGAACAAGGGGGCTAACAGCGGCTCAACCGCAATGGCCTCCTCTTTTGTCGTATACGCTTTGGTTCGGTAAAGGGTAAGTGCACGAACCCTCTCCGGCGCAATGGAGGGGATCATCAACGATAAAACTTCTGGATTTACGGCATTAAAATCCATTTTATCCCCTTCATATCCAATGTACTTATCCCAAGCAATCGACAAAATAGTAGTATCTCCCGTCAACTCAATATAACGTTCCAAAATAATATAAAACTGATGTTCACTTGCAATCGGCCCGTTTTTAAAATCAGGACGGGTCAATACAATTTCCGTGTCCACACCCCGTTCTGCCGTATCCAGATCAATTGTATCAAAAATGAGCTTAAGAAAAATGTCCGCATCGGCAATCGGATATACGGCGAACAGTTTTGTAAATAATGTGACGTAGGGATCATTTACTTTTCCGTCATTGGTTAACAGAAGATTGATATTGACCCGTTTATAGGGGGATGCAAGTCTCGCCTGAAGGGTAAAATCACCCTTTTTGGTTTCCAGCTGCAAAGGGATACGAAATGCCAAATCAAGCTGTTCGGCTCCTGTAACCGATGCAAGAAGCGTCGGAAGCTGACGTTCCAGATCACTTACCAGCAGCATCGACGTAGATTGCGAAAAACTGTTCTCACCCAATCGCGTTATTCGGCTACTTTGCGTCAAAATCAGTGACACAAGCCCCATCAAAACGGTTATTAGGACCAATGTCATCATCAACACTATTCCGCGTTTTTTCATCACACTACATTATCTTTATCAAAATTTACTTCTTTTCGAAGTATAGCACAGCCTCAATCCATAACCGTTACAGCGCTTGAAATTTATATAAACTTATACCAAATGATTAAGTCCTATTTTTTGATTCTTTTATTATAATAAGACAAATAGAGGGCAGGAGTTATCGAATGTATCGAACACGGCAAAGAAAAGCGTTTACGTTGATTGAAATCATGGTTGTTATCATTATCCTTGGGTTATTAGCATCGTTTGTTATCCCTAATATTACCGGCAAGAGTGATGAAGCCAAACAAAAACTGGTGTGCATTCAGATGAAAAGTTTAAACGAGAGTCTAAAAATGTTCAAAGTCGATAACGGCTCTTATCCGACAACCGAAGAGGGGCTAAAAGCACTCGTGACCAACCCCAACCCGGATGAATACAGCGCATACTCACCCAACGGCTATCTCGAAGGGAAGAATATTCCAAAAGATCCATGGAATAAACCTTATCTCTATCTTAATACAGATGGTTCTGTCGAACTGATCTCTTTGGGCAGTGACGGTAAAGAGGGTGGCAAAGATGAAGATAAGGATCAAAAACTCTCTGAGTGCCGATAGTGAAAACCTCGCGCAGCGGAATGACCCTCTTTGAATTATTAGTGGTCATGACGATTGTCGGAGTCGTTTATTCTATTGGGATTTTTACCTTAAAAAAAGAGAAATCGACGGCATCGCGTATAACACTGTTGTCTCTCAAAAGCAGTTTAACTTCACTTTCTCAATCGAGCAAAGTTCGATTAGTTTGTGATTTGTCGTGTAAAGAGTGCCGTGTCTGGTCTGCCGATGAAACGCCGCTTGCGACAATTCACCTTCAATTCGAAGGGGCAATAGAACGATATGGATTTGACCGTTTCGGCGAACTGAAAAAATATGGCAAAATGATTACCAAAACAGAAGGTAGCCTCCATCAAAAATGTTTCGAATACACGCTCTATCCTGATGGTTCAACCTCTCCTTTATTACTCAAAAACCAAGAACGTTTTTACCTTTATTCCCCGCTTGGAGGAGATAAACCCTACATTACCAAAAGCGAAGAGGCTCTTAAGGAGTTTATCTTTAATCAAAGCCGTTATCCCATGAGAAGTGATGATTATTATGCGGGGGAGTAAAGGGTTTTCACTGATCGAAACACTCGTAGCCATCTCTCTTGCTTCGATTGCGACATTGGCATTGATGCATGTCATATCCCATGCCTCCAATACGTCTGCAAATGCCCTAAACCGATTTGATTCCTCTTTGATGATGAGTGTGGCGGCAAGTCAGGTCAATGAAAATATGCATGGACGGACAATGAGTATGTATGAAATTCTGAGTGCACGCTACCAGATTGACCATCCAAGAATCGCTGAAAACTTAAAAGAGAGCTCCTTCCATATACGCTATTTCCCCAAGGAGATGATTGATCCTTTTATCTCGATGAATCTGAGTGCTATCGATCCTACTGCGTCACAAGCTCATATTTTTGTCCAAAAAACGGTTCTTGAAAATAAAGGGGACAAAAGAATATTTTTTCGAATGCCGGCGGATACCCAATGAAAAGAGAGGGATTTACTCTAATCGAGCTGCTGGTCTCGATCACCCTTTTTGGTTTAATTGCCCTTTTCTTATTCGGATCCATTGATAACTTACGAAAGCAGCAGGTTTTTTATCAAAAAAAAGAAGCCGTGCTTGGGAAAAAAAATCAAATCCTCTCGTTGCTTCGAACCGATTTGGAGCGTACCGAATCGGTCAGCGTAACGACGGCGTCTAACAAAGATTTTGATCGCATTACCATTAATAATTCGAATCGCTCTTTATACGCACTAAACCGCCCTTTTGTCATTTGGCTCGTACTGAAGCAGGACAATACCCTGATCCGCCTTGAATCGGCTGCCCCTATAAAGCTCCCTTTAACTCCCGAATCTCTTTTTCTCGTCCACAGTGACCGTATCCAAACTCATTGCGAATATTTTCGTCTTTATGACGCTTTAAAAAATCGATTTGTCTATTTAAAATTTGAAAACGAACCCCCTTTAATGGTGGAAACATCCAAATAATGGGTGTAACCCTACATCGAATTCATCTTCTGCTGGCTTCTGTGTATGAGAAACTACTCAATCCAGGTAGTCAAAGAACTTGGGGTAGATGGTGCGCAAGGGTTATATTTTTATAAACCCATGCTACATCGTTATAAAAGGTAAGTGTTTTATTTTTGAAAGAGTTCGTAACGATATTGAATCATCGGCGTATCATCTCGATTTCCCCACTCCTTCATCGATGCATCGTATAATCGGACATGCTGATACCCCAAAACACCGTTCAAAACAAAATAATTAAACGATGTCTCCAGCCCGCCGGTACAATAGACGAGCACTTCTTTATTTTTATCCAGTTTGTACCCCTCTTTAAAAACCGACTCCAACATGTTTTTGGACTTTAAGAGATACTCTTTATCGACGGAGTAATTCCATGAATAGCTCATTCCCCCTTTGATATGTCCGTTACGTTTTACGGTAGGTGTCGGAGTGACACCTAGATACATATCGCTTGGACGTGCATCGATCATAGGAAGTTTGCCCAAATGGTTTTTTACATAGTTCATATCGGCAATCTTTGTTTTATCCAGCACAGCTTTAAAAACCGTAGGTTTTATCATAACATTATCATTGCTGAGCGGCAAATGTGCACTCTTCCATCCGCCCATACCTCCATCAAGCAAGGCAACGTTTTTTACGCCGTGATAGTGCAATGCCCAATAGATATAACTGGCTTTGAGTAAATCTTTCGGATTGTTGATCGGTGCGTACAAAACAACATCGATTTTTTCATCGATTCCCAGACGGCTGATCTCTCTTTCAATCTCTTCAACTGGACGGATGGAGAGAAAAGTTCCATTATCAAAACGCCATGAACCGATAGCAGTATGCACTGCATTGCCAATATGCTCAAGTTGATACGTATCGCCATCCGATACCTCGACGATCCGAATCTGGGCATCGTTTTGATGTTCATTCAGCCACTGCGGACTCACTAGCGGTTCTATTGCCATTAAAGACAATACTGTTGAAAACAAAGCAACAAAGATTTTCATGTTTTACCTTATATAAAAATTTCCACCATTATAGGGTTAATTTATTAAATGATAATAAGTTGTAAATGATAATATTTCACTTTTATCTGGATTCAGCTATAATTCTTTTATAAAATAATTCACAGGATGTCATTTATGAAAGCATTACTCATTTCAGCCATCGTCGCTTCTAGCGTTATGGGCGCTTCACTGATAAGTGAAGCTAAAACGGCAGGACTAAAGCCGATCCCTTCAAGTGCAAAAGCCGTCGAGAAACTTACTTCGAACCCCAAAAATCCGACCACTGCGGCTAAAGTCGAGCTTGGTAAAATGCTCTATTTCGAACCGCGCCTCTCTAAAAGCGGTTTGATCAGCTGTAATACGTGTCACAATCTGGCAACCGGCGGCGTTGACGGTATGAGCGCCGCAATCGGGCACAAATGGACCGCTAATCCTCATAATTTGAGTTCGCCGACCGTTTACAATGCCGTATTCTACAGCCGGCAATTCTGGGACGGACGCTCTCCCCATCTTGAAGACCAAGCACAAGGGCCTATCCAAGCAGCCCCTGAAATGGCTTCTCCAAAAGGAGTGGTCACGGATGTTGTCAACTCCATGCCTCAATACGTCAAAATGTTCCAAAAAGCGTACGGCAAAGATGTCAAAATTACGTTTGAAAAAATCGCCGATACGATCGCCGTATTCGAACGTACTCTCGTAACCCCATCACGCTATGACGATTTTTTAAACGGCAATACAAAAGCGTTGAACAAAGCAGAGCAAAAAGGGCTTAAAACCTTTATCGATAAAGGGTGTGCAACCTGTCACAACGACATCGCACTGGGCGGAACGATGCAGGCATTTGGGGTCGTAGCACCTTATAAATATATGAATATCGGCGATTTCAAAGGGGATACCAAGGGCTTAGTACGTGTACCGACACTCCGCAACGTTACCGAAACCGCCCCATACTTCCATAACGGCCAAATCGCTACTCTAAGCGAAGCGATCAAAGAGATGGGACGTATCCAGCTCGGTGTTGATTTGAACGATCAAGAGACGAACGAAATCGAAACGTTTCTTAAATCGCTAGAGGGCAAAAAACCGACTATCGTCTATCCGATCCTTCCGGCATCTACTCTGACTACTCCTAAAGTAGACGTTGTTAATAACTGATTTCGTATTTCCATCGCTTTTGGGCGATGGAAAAATTATCCTTCACTTTCCCTTGTCTTATCCGGAATAGAACTGCAATTTTGACAAATACCATGCAGCATTACCGATACGGAACGGGTTGAATGGACACATGCGTTCTGTGCAATCGTTGCAATTTCATCCATTGCGACATGCAAATCTTCCAATTGTCCGCATTGTTCGCATAAAAAATGGGGATGATCCCCTTTTGCGATCTCGTATCGTGTTTTTTGACCCGATAAGGTCACGGTATGTAAAATTCCGACCGAAGAGAGTTCACCCAAAATGCGATACAAGGTCGCAAGCGGGATCTTCATCCCTAAACGATTGAAACTATCATGCAATTGATCGATATCAATATGTCCACCTTCTTGTATCGCTTTTAAAGCCATCAAACGTTGCGGAGTCGATTTCAACCCTTTTGATCTTAAAAGCTGCTCATACATTACTTAACCTTATTAGAGTGTTGGTTTCTAGATAATTATAGCGTAATAAATATTCTTTTTTAGATATGATTAATTCACATTTAACATTCAAGGAGATTGGCTAAAATCACCGGAGGGATTTCGCCCTTTTTGGAAAAATATAATGCTCTAAATATTACCCATTTAGAGTATGATTAAATCAACTATTTTATAGAAAGGATTACAATGCGTCAATACGAAACCTACCGCTGTAATACATGCGGAAATGAGATCGAAGTTCAAAATGTCGGAGGGGGGACCCTCGTTTGCTGTGGTCATAATATGGAAATGATTACCGAAAGTCTCACAGCGGTGAATCTGATGAAAGCGTTTGGAGGCGAGAGTATGGCTCGCAATAAATACGAGTTATTTGCCGATATCGCCCGTGATGAAGGGTGGCATGCGGTAGAACGTCACTTCCGTGAAGCGGCATTCAATGAAATGTATCATGCGCGTGCCCAATACAAAGCGTATCATAAACTGATCCACGGCTGTGACGTCGATGCGACGGCTGCCAATCTCGATACCGCAATGGCGGGTGAGCATTATGAGCATGAAACCATGTATCCAGGATTTAGCGAAATCGCCAAAGAGGAAGGGCACAATGATTTGGCCCGCCTTTTTAATGCTATCGGTAAAGTCGAAGTGGAGCATGAACGCGAATACGCCACCCTCAAGGAAGCATTGATCGCCGATGGATTCTTTGCCAGCGAAGAAGATGAAATTTGGGTCTGTGAAGTATGCGGACACATCCACCGAGGCAAAAAACCGCCGGTTGCGTGTCCATTATGCAAAGTGGGACGTGAGTATTTCAAACGCGAATGTTTAAATTAAAATTTTCCTATTGACTATAGAAGGATGACAGTTGTGAAAGGTAATGGAGGATTCCCCGGAAGGGGGAATCTATTTTTTCACGGCGGCAGGGATGATCCAGCCAAGCGCTGAATTGTTCATCACATAGCGGGTCAGATTAACCAGATCGTTTTTGACGGTTGTCGCCATCGCACTGAGTGCTGTTTGATCCGTCGTACTGAGACCCGCCATTTTATCTTTAAAGAGGGTTTGAAACATAAATTCCGGGTTTAAGAAAACCACTTTGAGCTTCGGGGCATTCGCGTCGCTGTCATCAATGTAAAAGGACATTTGACACGGAAGCGCCGTTGCATGGTTACGGCTGTCTCCACCCATACTCAATGCCATTTTTGCATACGTCGGAGAACACGCTTCAACGGTGTAGATGAATCCATACACCGCAGTATCAACATCACGCGGCACGCTCAACGGTGCAGAACGGGCAGAACGCCAATACCCATTTTCGGAGAGGTTGTAGTCTGCATTTCCGACAAGAGTTGCATTCAAATCGGTACCGTTGACTCCGAAACTGCCGGCTGCAACATACGGCGCGCTTAGATAGGCATTGGTATATCCGCTTGGGATATTGACCGTCATTTTTTCAATCAATTTTTGCGCCGCTTTGATCGCCATGGCCCGTTTGGCAGCCGATGTCGTTGCCCCTTGCCATCCGGCATCACTGGTATTGATATCATAGGTGTAGGTAATGTATTGATTGCTCATCGCTTTAATGTCGTCGGCAGTGAAAACCGGCCCCATCGGTGTTGACTTGCGTGTATAGGAAACCGCCCCTGCATCTAGCCCTTTGTAGGTGATCAGTTTAATCTCCGTTTTAACCTGAAGGGCCATTGCCGCCATCGCCGCATTGGTCCCTAAATCGTTAAAGAAAATCGCAAAGCTTCCGACCGGATCGAGAATGTCTACGTAAATTTTCCCGGTCACCCTATCGGTATAAACCGCAATTTCGCACGGCAATGCAGGTCCGTGCCCTTCACCGCCGATAATGGTACTTCCGGCAATGGCTCTCCCCGCATGCGTTTTATTGCACACTTCAACAATCATCGTTTTGTTATTGTCCGGTGATGGGATTTCCAGAATATAGGGATTATAGGCCGTTTTGTTATTATCGGCTTTCCCCGTCATCGTTGATCCCCCCAATACCCAATCCGCTATGGAGTAACCTGTGTTTTGATCATTCACATCATTATAGTATTGCGCAATTTTCTGCGCAACGTATCGCGCCTGATCGGTAGGGTTAGAGGAACCCGACGCGCTTTCGATAGAACTGGCATTAATATCGATTTCCGCAATCCGTTCAAACGTTGTAAAGGTAGAACGGGTTATTGCCCCGACGGTAGCGGACAAATGTTCCATCGCCTGAACCCGGGTGCGTATCTGGTTTTGATAAACGCTTCCGTTGAGCTCAGAGGTAAGATTGGCGTCAAAATTGGCACCGAACTCCATCTGGTGTTTGAGTTGAAGATGTGCCGAAGCATTGATATCAATACCGTTACTGGCATTATTATCCGAATCCAACGTTTGGAGGAGACGGGCAAGGTTGATCGCTTTTTCGTCATCTTCCGGAAATACGTCAAAAGGTGTTAATGATTTGCCGTTCGTAATTTTATCCGCCGCAATAGTAAATGCAGTAGAACCGATCGTAAAAGTACATGTTTGACCTTTTTGATACGGAAATGAACCGTTCGTTCCCGTCACACCGGATAACTGACCGCAATGATAATTGACACCGCTGACATTACTGTCAACCAGATAGGCGGTACCGGAGATGTTCCCTTCATCCGGGCTCAAGCATCCGGATAAAAAAAGAGAACTGACTCCCACTAACGCTATCCCGGCAAGGGATAAAGCATACTTTTTCATTAAAACCTCCGTTTTAGAAACTAAAATTACACTGTAATAGCATAAATTTTAATATTAGAAGGGTATTCTTCTATAAAAATAATTAATACCATATTAATCTACTTCTATTTATTATATTCGTTGGATTAAAGGAGAGAAGAGGAGAAAAAAGGTTGCATTGCAACCAAAAAATTACTTTCTGGCTTTATACAAAGAGAATTTGACCTTACCCAGCTTCTCTAAACAAGTGCGAAAAGGTTAGTAATCTCCCGTATCCGAAAGATACGGGAAACTTCAGGGGGGTGCAGGGGACAAATTGTCCCTGCCACTTTTCGGGCTTTGCCCGGAAAGTGCGTAACGTCAGATAGAATGCTAGAATTTCCATACCGCGTTAAGACCGCCGCGATAAATCATCAACGTATTTTCGGGCCAAACTACATTATTACCGGCACTGTCAAATTGCGAACCGCCGTTTCTTTTTTGGTAATTTCCACCTACAAATGCCCCGATTTCAAGCCCTTTAAAAAGGGCATAGCCCGCATACAGACTCACATCCGTATTGTATCCGCCAATATCATTAAAGACGACATCTCCGCCGCTTGCGGTATTATTGGTTTGTTGCCATACCGGAAGCCCGAGTAACGCATGCCCTTTAATCCTCCACCCTTCCAAAGCGGCCGTATTATTCTCATACCAGTATCCAAGCGTTGCACTCAATGAGGCGGAACGCTCTTCAATGACACCTACCGGAATCGCTATGCGTGGATCCAATTGAACCCAAGTATAGCGCTTAAACGTATTCAACGTATAATTTGGCCCTGCCACGATACGGTGCTGTGGTGTTATTTTATAGTGGGCAAGTATCATTGCATTGTTGGTCAATAAGTCGTAATCGTTACGCTGTAGCGCCCCGCTAGGAGAGTCCCAATTCTCTGTCGTCTTGGACGGAAGGAGCGTTGATGAAAAATCAAGGGAAAAATCGTACCGCTCATTTACTTTTACCAACGTACCGCTTGAGTAAACGGGACTTGAAACAACTGCTTTGGATTTAACCGATCCAAGGTTAGGGATAAAAACGGTTTCTTGATACGCGGCATTTTCAAATCCGATACCGACGTACGAATAACCGTCGTAATAACGCTCCCCTGCACCCAAAGAAACAGCAGCTAGAAGTGGAGCCAAGAGTAGAAGTCTTTTTTTCATAACCTATCCTTTTATAAATAAGAACCAATTGCTACATTTAAAAAAATGGGTAGCTTTCGGACTTACACAATGGTGTGAGATAACCATTCTGTATTAATTATAGCTCTACTTTTACCATTTTTGGCTAAATTTTACACGGATGGATAAAATGAAAACTGCGTCCGTCAAAAAGCCCTTTGTCACTGAGTTTCAGCTCCGGAATCACCAGCAAAGCCATAAACGACAAGGTCATAAAAGGGGAACTCAAAGACGAACCCAGTGTTTCGGTAACATATCGGCTTAAAAAGTTATACGCTTCAGCTACCTCGAAGGCATCATGACTGCTCATAATCCCCGCGATATCGAGGGGAAGAACTTTGTGATTGTCTCCCTCAACCGCGCTAATCCCCCCCTGCGACGTAATTATCAAATTGACTGCGGCGGCTATCTCTTCATCACTGCATCCGACGGCAATGATATTGTGTGAATCGTGAGCAACGCTGGAGGCGATGGCCCCTTTTTTGAGACCGAAACCGTTTACATACGCTACGGCAGGAGCGGTATCCTCATAGCGATTGATGACCGTAATTTTTAAAATATCGTGTTCCGGATCGCCGAAGCTGTGATCTTTGCTACAGTACAGATGCGCCTGCATCTCATGGGTAATGAGCTCGTGATCGATTGCCTGAATCACTTCGGTATTCTCACAACAGGGTGCCGCAAAATCTTCGGCACATTTTAATGTTGTGTGAAAGTTATTAACGGCTGCTACTGTGAGCTGCGGCAATAGCGACTCTTTGATGTCGGCAACGATCTTCCCGTCGATAAATGTCCTTACAATCGCAAACTCCGACAAATCGGCCACTTCGATAAAGTCGGCCGGATCACCCGGACGGAGCATCCCTACATCCAACCCGTAATGGAGAATCGGATTGATACAGGCGATCTGCAAAACATGAAAAAGGTTGTGCCCCTCTTGGATAGCGCGGCGAACCATCGTATTGATATGTCCCTGTAAAAGATCGTCCGGATGAGCGTCATCACTACAAAACATCAAATCATCATAGAAATATTCAATCAGAGGATGGAGAGCATCGAAATTTTTAGCTGCCGATCCCTCTCGAATAATGATCTTCATCCCCTTCTCAAGCTTTTCACGCCCCTCCTCGTAGGTGAATGCCTCATGATCCGTCGTAATCCCTGCAGCAATATAGCGTTCCAGCTCCTCTCCTTGCAACCCCGGGGCATGCCCGTCTACCGGTTTTCCGATAGTGCGTGCCGCTTCGATTTTTTGCAGCATATCCGGATCACCGGAAAGTACCCCCGGAAAATTCATCACCTCGCTTAAAAATTTTATTTTCGGATTGGCAAGCAATGTACGAACCGCATCCGTGTCCAAAATAGCACCGCTGGTCTCGAACGGCGTTGCGGGGACACAAGGAGATGCGCCGAAATAAAATTTAAATCCGCTCTCTTCCCCGTTTTTGATCATAAATTCAACACCCGCCATCCCCAAAACGTTGGCAATTTCGTGAGGATCACAAACCGTTGCTACCGTACCGTGACGCACCGCCAAACGGGCGAACTCACTGGGAATAAGCATCGAACTTTCTATATGGATATGGGCGTCAATGAATCCGGGGAGAATATAGGTGGAACACTCCTCCTCTATTTCGGTAATGGAGACAATAACTCCTTCTTCGATTTCCATGGATACCGGAACGACGGAATGAGAACGGATGTCCACTCGATTTGCTTTGATGATCATAGGAGCCTACCTCTCTTCTTTTAACCGTTTCGCTGCCAGTTCCGGCGCAATGGGATTAATGTGCATTCCGGTTGAAAGTTCAAATCCCCCAATCTGGTAGATTCGCGGCGTAATTCGGACAAAGAAACGGCCATACTCATCCATCTTATAAAAAAATTCGGGTTCATTTCGATTGTTCATCGGAGGGATATTGAAAAAATGGAGATTAAAAGGGAAATTTCCCAATTCACGATAAAGGCGCTTAAACAAAAATGCCATTGCCAAGGAAAGATCATTGATTTGATACTGTGTCAGCTCGGTCATCATCGCAATGGAGTGCTTTGGTGCAACCATCACTTCAAAAGGGAACGCTGATGCATAGGGGGTAAATACGAGAAAAGTACCGTTCTCATAAATAACCCGCTCATTGACACGGATCTCTTCTTCTACCATATCCCCCATTAATGAACGACCGTGTTTGAGAAAATAGCTTTTCTGTATCTTTAACTGTTCTTTTATATTTTTGGGGATAAAAGGGGTGGCAATAATCTGAGAGTGGGGATGCGGCATTGATGCACCCCCATATTTCCCACAGTTTTTAAATACCTGAATGTACTCCAGACGGATATCATTTTTCAAGTCATCCATACGCGCAATAATCGTTTTTATATAGTTTTCAAACTCTTCGATCGTATATTGGTCCATCGATGCGGTGTGATTAGGGGTCTCAATAATTACTTCATGGGCACCTACCCCATTTTCCGATTCGCAAAAACCGATACGACGGCTTTTTTTTTCTTCGTCCGTACTTAAAGCATGATAGAGATTCGGAACGACCCGCGTTTTCCATCCGACCGTATCTTTTTCGCTTCCGTTATCCCGGATGGCAAATATCTCGTGCCCCGAAAGGTGCTCATTGCCGTATTCAAACGGACAATTCGCAACATCATCGTCAAAATAATGGTCCAAAGCACTGAGAAACATATCCGGTTTTCGAAGTCTGTTTTCGGCAATGATAACCCTCTGTTCCGTAAGACGGCAAAACCTAAACTGTGACACCCTTATCCCTTTGTTTTCAACGTCATACTGCCGGTGACGTTAAAACTTTTTTGATACGGTACTACAAATGCGATTGAAACTCCCTGATTTGTGAGGTCAAATCCGATTTCACTCTGGGATACCGTATCGATTTGCGACAGAATAATTTTTTCTCCTTCTCTAACCGTGATCGTCACGGTTGTCGCCGTATAGGGATCGTCGATCTCAAGGGTATCTCCCGCTAACGTGATGCAACCGTTCTCGATACCGATGCCGTTAAAGTTGACTTTATGAAGTTCGGCAAAATGAAAATTCATCTCCATGCAGTACATCAGACTCCCCGTATACTCCGATTCCAAAGAGATCTCAAAACCTATCCCCTCATCCGTAAAACGGTAGTGTTTCGTCAATGTCGCCGAATATTTAACCCCGTCTGCATACACACCGCCTCTGCGCTCAAATACGGCGGTAAAAATTTTTTCTCCCTTTTTAAGGGTAAAAGGGGTGTTGACGAAATCTCCGTATTCAGGAAAACTGCACTCTTTGAATCTATTTTCATCGAACGATTCATCGCTAATATGATCGATAAAAGAATTTTTATGATACCAATCGGCAATCAGTAACTCTTTAAGCCCCTCCATTTTTTCAGTGGAGAGGGCATGAATGGTCGTAATTCCTTCATTTACCTCCTCCTCACCTCGTATGTTTGGATTCATAATTGCCTCATGATAAGGCTCAACGTAGCGCTTTAGTGTGTTTTGCAAATTGAAACAGGTCTCTCTTAATCCGAATTCATTCATTTGCCCCCCGATACGACTGTCAAAAAGGGCAATGTAACGGTTTCCGATAAACTTTACATCATCATATCCATCCATATTAAAATCATTGATTTCCAGAATGGATTCTCTCTCCTTGTAACGGATATTTTCCGCTTCAATAATAAAGCGATAGGCATTATCACGTAAATTCGGAAGATAAAGCCCTCCGAATACGCCATGCCATAATGCGTCATTGGTCTGGGCTTTAAAAAGCCACTCATCAAAATCACTATTATTAACCTCGTTACGCACAGCAGAAAGTTCAAGAGAACGTTTATGGATATGGTTGCTTTCGTAATATTTGACCAGAAAGTTTTTCCAGATAGACCCTTTTACAAATTTTGAAACACTCTCTTCGGAATATTCACTCAAACTCCCTTTTATCTTCTCCAGCATTATCGCATCGTGAGGGGTCAAACTCCATTCCCCCATCTCAAAATAAGAGTATGGGGGGAGATAAGCAAGTCCCAACGGCTTGTGGGAGTCAAAATAATCGCTGTAAGTCGATGATAACACCTCTGGCGCTCCGGCCAACCCTGCTAAAAATTGTTCCAGCCATCCCGACTCATACACCCATTCATACGTTTTTGGCCAAGCGCCGAATTTTTCACCGTCATCGAATAAAACAGCCGCCCTATCCTCCGTCGCAGACAAAGCGGACAAGTACTCCTTAACCCCCTGAGCACCTTTAAACGGTATCAGATATCGAAGTGTTTTATTAATAGGAAAGAGTGCCATTGTCTCTCCGCCGTTTTCGGTGAGATAATAGCCGTAAAGATTTTCGGCATCAAACCCGGTACTGATGAAATGGTAATCGTCGACTACCATGTACTCAATACCGCACTCTCTCATATCCCCGACAAGAGAGCTGTCCCATACCCGTTCGGTTAGCCAGAGCCCTCTTGGAGTCTGATCAAAATATTTTTGAATATACGTGTTAAGCTTATTCACCTGATCGATCCGCTCTTTTCGGGGAATTGCCGAAAGGATCGGTTCATAGAACCCTCCGCTAAAAAACTCGATTCTCCCCCCTCGCGCCATCTCCTGCATAAGGGAAAACAGCTCCGGATCGCGGGTTTGAATAAACTCTAACAGCCAACCGCTAAAATGGACAGAAAAACGAAATGATTCGTAACGGCTCGCCACTTCAAAAAAAGGGCGGTAGGATTTAGCAATGGCATCATCCACAACTTCATGAAAATTATCGACCGGTTGATGGCAATGTATACCAAAAAGAAAATGTGTAATCCCCACGAATACCCCTTATTATTAACTGATGTTACGCACTCGATTCGTTTTCCGTCATCCTCGGGCTTGACCCGTGGATCCATCCCCATAAGAGAGAGCTAGATTCCCGATCGAGTCGGGAATGACGAAGCCAAAGGCAACTTTGAATGGCTAAAACCAATACTATGCGTAAGGTCAGTTATTTACTGATCTTACGTACCCCCAAAAACAAGCGAAGCGCTCCCGAAGGGATGCTTCCTGAAAGGTTGCCCCTCTTAAATTTTATGAAAGAGTGATTTCCTTCCTCACAAGGCTGCCTTGATTAAATAAACCAATGCCCTGGAAAACGGTTCGACATATCGATGGTCAGTGCCCCGTGAAATGGGATATTTTGAAGCATTTCACCCCCTTGTGCAAGGAGTATTCCAAGATCAAAATGCTCTCCCGGAAGCGTCTCTATGGGAACCGATATCTCTACAAAACTCTTTCCGCTCCGAATCATCATCGTATCGCTCAGTGTATATTTAAAAGGAAATTCACCGTATACCACCCCATCCAAGTGGATTAGAATCCGTGTTTTATCATTTAATGTATCAAAATTTCCGACCAAAGCAATGTTGAATTTTTTGGTGTCATTTCCATACAACACTTTTTTTACAAATGGGGTAGAGCTGTCCATAACGCTCCCCATTTTTTCTAGATTAAACTCACCCGCTCCCATCCATTCAAAAAAAGAGCTATGCAGCCCGTTATTTCCGATCGTAATCGTATTTTTAGGTAAGGTATGAACCTCATGCGTCTGATAGGTAATCAACGGAACATACAAATTTTCGGGAATAGCCTGATTCATCAGAAGATAGATATTTTTGAGGTGTTTTCGAAAGAGTTGGTCAAACTCCCCTTTTTGTACCGTGTAGTGGGTATCCCCGAACCACCAGTACCAATCGCTTCCCTGCGCGATCATCAGCTCTTTTCGTATGAATTTGACCGCATCCGCATCCAACGATCCGCGAACCTTATCAAAATCACGTTTTGCCTGATAAAGGAGTTCCCACGCCCGGTTCTTCTCTTCTTGACCCATCCAGATGGCGAAATCACCGTTAATCCAACTTCCCGGGATAATGGAATCGATCACAATCTCTCTTACCTCCGGATTTACAGATGCTTGACTCATGGTTTGTGTGACAATCCAATCCGCACTTTCCAGAGCACGATACAGGGCATCAAAAAAATCTTTGCCGTTTTTCCGGTAAAACTCCCATGCATTCTCACCGTCTAAAATCACATTGATTTGACGGGAACCCTCTTCCCCTTCATAGATTCTTCGAAGTCTCCCGATAAAATCGGATGCGGCTGCTTCGGGATTCATACGGCTGTAGTCAAATCCGATCGCATCGCTCAAACTGCGATCTCTAAAAGCCAGAGCAATCTCCCCTTCGCTGTTTTTCAGACGACATCGCCCGTAAATCAATTCACGATAAGATTCCGGAACACTCTTGAATAAAATCGCTTCATCGGTACAGGCCCATACAAGATTATGACCGATGTAGCGGGAGAGTGATTCATTGTCCACCGATCCTTCCGAGGGCCATACCCCTTTTGGCCTTTTGCCAAAAAGCTCTTCATAATAAGCGATAGCCCGGGATACATGTTCATCAGCGTCTTCTTGAAAAGCAAGCGGATTATTCGGCATAAGGACATTGCTATTGGCCAGAGCGGCATTATTCGGATCCATCAAGAGCGGCATAATAGGGTGGTAAAAGGGGGTTGTTGATATCTCAATCTGTCCGTTTTCCTGCAAGCGCTTATAAAAAGGGACAATTTGCTTGATAAAATCGGCAAGCTCTTCAAGAAGTCCCCTCTTTTCCTCCGGTGTAAAATAGTACTGCGTCAGAAGTTTCTGAACCAAGGGAGAGTTTTCACGTAAATATTCTCCGCACCATGCCAATAAAAAACAGACTTCAAGATCCAATAACTCGTTATCTTCAAGCAATTTAACCCGCTCTTTGGTGTTTTTGTTATTCTCCACTTTTCGGTACAATTCCGCATATCGTCCTATCGGTGCAATCATCGTCTCTTTTTGGGCGAAAAAAAGAAATTCCATCAGATAAAGACGCTCTTCGTTCGAAAGTAATTCTACCTCTTTGGAAAGGGTACGGATAAACAGATCATTGACCGCAGTTGTTTCGTAATCGTGTAACTGTACTAAGAGTGAAGGGACAAGATTAAACGTTGCTTTGAGCTTCGGATGGCTACTGAGATACCACACCATATCGTAGTAGTCTTTGATGGCATGCAAATAAACCCATGGCATCGCATAATATCCCGCCATGTCATCCTTATAATAAGGCTGATGCATGTGCCAGAGAAAATTAAGATAAAGTTTTTTTCCCATTTTACCCCTCCATAATGGGTTGTATCATAACACAAATCTCAAAAATGGTGACCGTATTTATGATGGCGCAAACCACGTTGCCCATTCTTTAGCTCGATATACTACAATTTTTACATTACAAAAAGGTTTTTCATGCGTTATGCCATTGTGTTGATTTGTTTGTTCTCCACTACTTTGTTTGCTCTGGTCAGTATCGCTCCGGTCGATATCGGTGCAAATCCGGGTATATCCGGCAATATCTCCGGAGCACTCAGCTCAAAAAGCGGTAATACCCAAAAAGAGGACTACGCATTAGGGGTTCGATTACAGTACGATCAGGGTGAAAAATATTTGACATGGGGGGCACTCACTTACGATTACGGTAAATCCAAAGGGGTAAAAAACGAAGATAAGATTTATCTCCATATCCGTACTATCCATGCGCTTGAGGAGGGGAAAAACTGGACAGGAGAACTTTTCGTTCAGTCGGAACAAGATAAATTCAAAGCGATCAACGAACGTTCCCTTGCAGGTGCAGGGCTGCGACTCCGTTTTTTTAATTCCGATGAGTGGGGAAAAGGGTATGTGGGAGCGGGTCCGTTCTATGAAAAAATTGATTACACCTATCCCGCTATCAATCCCAATGAAAACAATACCCGTCTCAACACGTATATCGCCTACACCAAAAAATTCATCGGCGGATTAAGGGTGAGCTATCTCGGCTATTATCAGCCTTCCTTCGCGCACGGAGGTGATTATACCTCGTCCCAGACCATCGAAATGATCGCCCCCCTTTACGCTAAACTGAGCCTGAGCCTGAGTGGAAAATACCTCTATGATACCCAGCCGGCAATCGGTATCAAAAAAGAGGACACGGCCTATCTGACAACGCTTCTCTGGAGCTTTTAAATTTTATCGGAGGATATTACGTTTTTTCCGGGATTTGCCCGGAATATTTTCGCACTTGTTTAAACAAGGTGCGTAAGGTCAGTCAATACTATAGAGAAACCGAGAGAAGTTCACCGTTTATGTCCGATCATACCGTTTTCGCAACAATGTCGAAAGAATCGCAATAGCAACAATCGCCGCGCTGTATTCGGTGAGCCCTCCACGAAAATAATACTCTATTCCCAAATACGCCAGCATTCCGAATATCGGCCCTTCCCACATGACGACCGCAACAACAAAACCGCCTGCCACCGCCCAAATAAAGTTGGAGGTAAATCCCGTAATACCAAATCCAGCAATAATACCCGCCAGAATACCAAGAAGAAAACTCGATGACATTGACAACTCCTCACCAACCGTGTTTATTTTATTGTCTGACCTTACGCACTTTGCTCTAACAAGTGTCTCAAGTCTCTCGCATCCGATAGATGCGGGTAGCTTCAGGGGGGTGCAGGGGACAATTTGTCCCCTGCCACTTTATGGGCTTTGCCCAGAAAGTGCGTAACATCAATTATGGTGTGCTTGTTTTTTACGCTTTAATATCGATTGTTTGCCCCATACCGGTAAGAGACGAACCTGAGCTCTGATTTAGGGGGGAAACATCCGTCTTTGCGCTTTCAAGCACCTTTAACACCCCTTCACTTTGAACTTCCATTGCTTTTTTCATTGCATAGATTCCGGCTCCTGATCCTTCGTTTGTGCTTATTGCATCCATTAAAATTCCTTTTTTTTCGATTGTTATATATTAAAAACTGACCTTACGCAGCTTGTCTAAACAAGTGCGACAAGGTTAGTAATCTCCCGCATCCGGAAGATGCGGGTAGCTTTAGGGGGTTGTAGGGACCCTAGTCCCTGCCACTTTACGGGCTTTGCCCGAAAAGTGCGTAACATCAGTTAAAAAGTATACCACTAAATTAGAATTTTTTTGGCTCTTTCTTAGCCTTATACCGATTAATCAACGCGGCCACTATCGCCACTGCGACAATACCTGCTCCGTATTGCGTAACGCTACCGTGAAACACGGTCTCTACCCCAAGATAGGCAGCCATAGCCAATACGGGACTTTCAAGGATTGCCATACTGAAAATAAATCCCGCACCCACGGCAATAACCATACTAAACGTAAAACTCAGCACACCGAAACCGGCAATAATCCCGGCAATACTTCCGATCAAAAATCCAAAGGACATATTAACCCCTTCCAACCGTTTTATACCTACCAGTATATCACTTTTTACAAATTTTAACCATTTTAAATATTAAATTTTGACATACTCTCCTCTCCTAAAGGGGAGGTCTCTATTCGGTGCGCTTGATTTTGAAATAGGTCACAAACTCTTGGGGAGGAAGCGGTCTGGAAAAATAATATCCTTGTATCTCGTCACACCCGCACGCCTCTAAAATATCAAACTGTCCCCTTTTTTCAACCCCTTCGGCAATCGTCGTTAATTGAAGGGTCTTTGCAAATTGGATCATCGTGTTGACAATCGCCCTCGATTCTCCGTCTTCCCCTTCAAGGGTAAAAATAAACGATTGGTCTATTTTGAGTTTTGAGACGTTAAATTTTTTAAGATAGAGAAAATTCGAGTATCCCGTCCCGAAATCGTCAATCGAAATGGCGACCCCCAGATCTCTTATCTCTTGAAGTTTTGTTATAATATTTACATTATCGTCTGCCAAAGTAGACTCTGTCAACTCCAATTCTAAATATGCTGCCTCTAAAGATGTCCTCTCAAGTATCCCTCTGAGCGTTGCGATAAAGTCCGGACGTTTTAGCTGAATATACGACATATTGACCGCCATAACGATCGGTTCAAAACCTATGGATTCCCACTCCTTATTTTGCCGGCACGCCTCTTCCAAAACCCACTCTCCGATCGGAACAATTAAACCGCACTCTTCGGCAATCGGGATAAATACCGCAGGGGAAACCGACCCTAAAAGCGGATTATTCCATCGCAAGAGGGCTTCGACTCCGACCACTTTTTCACTCTCTACATCGATTTGCGGCTGATAATGGAGTGAAAGTTCCCCGTTTAGCAATGCGAAGTGAAGCTGATTTTCGATCATTAAGCGTTGCGCGATTTTCTCGTTTGCCGATTTTGATGAAAAAGCATAGGTTGAGCGTCCGCTGTTTTTCGCCTCCATTAACGCCGTATCAGCCTGCTGCATCAGAATCCCGATCCCTTCGCCGTCATCGGGAAATACGGCAATGCCGATACTGCATGAAAGGGTGATGGACTCATTTTTCAGCGTAAAAGGGCGGGATATTTCACGAAGAATTTTTTCGGCTATCCCCGAAACTTTCTCCTTTTTTTCTAACATCGGAATGAGTATGACAAATTCATCCCCCCCTTCTCTTGCAATGGAGTCCATTTCACGCAACAAATTTTTCAGCCGTTTGGATATGGCTAAAATCAGATCGTTTCCGAATGCATGTCCGAATGTTTCGTTAATCCGGTTGAAACGATCGATATCCAGATACATCAGTGCCACTTTATCGCCGTTTCGTTTCGCCGTCGCAATGGATTTTAAAAACAGCTCTTCCAAAAGGAGCGTTTTCGGAAATCCGGTCAAAACATCATGGGTGGCCAAATATACGGCACTCTCTTCTGCCTCTTTCCGTGAGCTAATCTCGGTAAAATATCCCTGAAACCACTCGCCGCTGCGATCCGTTTGACGGATAACAAATACATGAAACCATCGATAGGATCCATCCGCATGACGTACTCTGATCTCCTCTTCAAACTCCGGCAGACTCTTTCGCAGTTTTTCCAATCCGGATATAAATAGAATTTGATCATCCGGATGAATCTGCTCTAAAAAAGAGGTGCGACTGCTTCGCATCTCCTCTTCTTTCAAAGAGAGATGCCCATAAATATTCGCCGAAACATAAATCACACGCCATCGTTCATCAAAAATTTTCCATTTAATAATAATGGCGGGTCCACCGATAAAAAGATTTCGTTCCGTATTAAGCATCGTGTTGATTTGGATGATTTTATTTGACGCGGCAAAAAAATAAATCATTAGAGTAGAAATAAGAAAGAGGATTGCCATGGCCAATTGCCGTGTTCCGGCAATCTCATTTTTCCAGCTGTCATAATCAATATCAAACGCAAAATAGACATTTCCCCCATCAGAAAGCAAACCTCCCAACGGAACCACCACCGTAATCCATCTCCCCCAGTGATCGGTTTCCGGCCCGATAATAAAGGGTTTGTTCTTTTGAAGAGCGTTGAAAAAATCGGCACTTGTTTCTTCATAATGTTGCCCGGGCGGAGAGTAATCGGAGCTGCCGAGTTTTTCGGAATCGACTAAAAAATGGACCATTCCGTGCCGAATCGTCAACATATACGCAAAACGGGAGGCAACATTCACAGTGGAGAGCCATATTTTAAGCTGTTCATACGAGGGATTGCCGATATCAGACGTATCGCATTGAAGAGACCGGACGGCATCGATATCGATTGCGCGAGATACGACCGTCGTACGGGCAAGAAGCTCTTTTACCATCAGCGCTTCTCTCCTCTCACCCATATAATTGACTAAAAAAAATCCTCCTAGCGTGACAAATCCGAAAATAAAAAACAATTTACGTGCTTCCATCGGATAGATTAGCGCTTTGGTTTCGTTTTCATTATGTCGATGATTTAGATAATAGGTCCATACGCCTATCACGATCATCAGTGCCGATAACAGTCTTAGCACCTGTACCGGAAACCCCAGTACCTCTAAAAATGTCTCGTAGTTCATGATAAGGGAGAGCGGTATTGTCCCGACAGGGACGATAAGACCGGCTGCAATGGCGTAAAGTCCCATGCCGACAGCGGCAAATTTCAATTGAATGTACTTCATCCTCTTTGCGTAATGCCACAAAAGCAACGCAGAGAAAAGCGCCCCGGTAAAACCAAACACATAACGCAACAGTTGGAAAAAATCATCAGGGTATTGCCAAAGATAAAAAAGAAAGATACCGCCCATCAGTGTCGAAAAATAGATGAATTTTTTACGCGAAACCAATTTTTTACCGAAAAAAATCAATGCAAAAAAGGACCCGACCAGTGTCCCCTGCCCGATCCATTCAAAGATCGGGTTGTCAAGTGACAATAATTTAAACATATCCATCCACTCATTCAGTCCATGCAAAAAACCGAATGCAGCAAGCCATATCCAAGAGATCAGCGAAGATTTTTCATTATATAGAATAAGGGATACAACCCCTAAGAGTATAAAAGCGAGGCCAT
Organism: Sulfuricurvum sp.; assembly: GCF_023229695.1. GTDB lineage: Bacteria > Campylobacterota > Campylobacteria > Campylobacterales > Sulfurimonadaceae > Sulfuricurvum. The sequence goes on along the minus strand of NZ_JALNYS010000004.1, from coordinate 135,212 downwards.
AAACAAAAAAAATGTAATCCATTTGCGCGGTAAAGAACGAGAGTGTTTTAACGTACACGAATTACCTTATTAAATTATAAAAAAATTATTATATATGTTTTTCTTTTAGTTTACACTAAAAATCTTCCTAAAAAGTTTTTTATCCCTAAATTGACGCAAACGCCTTAAAAGCATTAATAGCCCCTCTGATTTGCAATGATTAAAATTTAACCATAGTGTTGCACTAATTCTCCCCTATATTAGACTACAATTATTCAGATAAAAAAATCTTGATTAGGAGACGGGGATGAAATTCGGTGAATTAAAAAAAGAGGGGCACTGGCCGTCGCTGCTGGCCGCTTTTTTGTATTTCGACTTTAGTTTTATGATGTGGACCATGCTGGGTCCTTTGGCAACCGAGATCAATGAAACGCTCACCGCAGCCGGAAATGCCCTGAATGATTCTCAAATAGCAACCCTGCTCGCACTCCCTATCCTTGCAGGGGCGTTATTGCGGATCGTCCTTGGGTTCTTTGTCGATAAATTCGGACCGAAAAAGACGGCTCTGGTTTCTCAGGCCATTGTCATTGCGACCCTCTTTTTTGCTTTTGTCCAATCGGATGCGATTACCTATAATCAATTGCTGCTGGTCGCACTCGGCCTCGGTTTCGGCGGCGCGTCGTTCGCCGTTGCACTGCCGCAGGCGGGACAATGGTATCCGCCGCGTCTTCAAGGGGTAGTTTTGGGGATTGCGGGAGCGGGAAATATCGGTGTCGTCATCGACTTTTTATTCGCCCCTAAAATTGCCGAAGTTTGGGGATGGCCTTCAGTCTTTCTCGTCGGTGCGGTGTTGTCGACGATTATATTCGTCGCCTATATGTTTCTGGCAAAAGATGCTCCGGCAAGCGTGTATAAAGGCAATCCTAAAAAATTCGGCGATTACATGAAACTGCTCCGCGACCGTGACACCTGGTGGTTTAACCTTTTCTATGCCGTCTCTTTCGGCGGATTCGTCGGGTTTGCCAACTACATGAAAGTGTACCTGATGAATACCTACCAAGCCGATATGTCGGCCATCGGTCTGGATATCCTCAACGAAGAGAACGTCAAAGTCATGGCGGGATATTTCGGAGCCCTCTGTATCTTCGCCGGTGCCGTACTGCGTCCGGTCGGAGGGGCGATCGCCGATAAAATGGGGGGGATTAAATCGCTCTACGTATTTTATGGTAGCATTGTGGTGCTATCGTTTATCACCGCGCTGATCGACCTGCCGTTTTGGGCGGCGATTACGGTGATGTTTTTGATCATGGCAAACCTCGGTATGGCTAACGGTTCGGTATTCCAGCTCGTACCGCAGCGTTTCGGAAAAGATATCGGTATCATGACGGGACTTATCGGCGCCGCCGGTGGTCTGGGCGGTTCGGCGCTCATCAAAACCTTCGGATGGTCTCAGGGGACGTTTGACGGCTATGCTGCCGGATTTTTGCTCTTCGCCGCAATGGTGATGATCGCTATTTTAGGAATATCTATGGTCAAAACACGCTGGAGAACCACATGGGGTGCGGTTTCAGGGGCAAGAATTTAATCCTCGTTCGAGAAGCTCACCGCGAACGGAGGACAAATACTAACTGATGTTACGCACTTTCCGCTCATAGCCCGGAAAGTGGCAGGGACAGATGTCCCCTGCACCCCCCTAAAGCTACCCGTATCTTTCGGATACGGGAGATTAACTCTCCTTGAAGTACCCCTTAAGGCAAGGTGCGTAAGGTCAGATACTAAATTTACCGTAAGGTTTTATCCATGCTGCAACTCCAATCGTCTGAATGTATCCTCCCGAAACCGGGCTCGACGGGAGACGATGCGTGTGCCCACTTGATCATCGATAACGCCGTTTTGGTAAGCGTTTTGTGTGACGGGGTCGGAAGTGCCCGCCGAGGCGGTACTGCGGCACGCCAGTGCGTCAAATTTTTTACCGATCAGTTTAAAACGCGTCCCAAAGCGTGGGATATCCCCAAAACGATGGAAGTTTTTACCCGCCATATTAACAGCCTGCTGTTCAAAGAGTCGATGGCGCAATACGGTGAGATTGAGCTTCTGACGACGCTTTGCCTCGCCGTAATCGAGGGGGAGACCCTCTACACTCTCAATCTTGGGGATTCTAGAATCTATCTCCTACGACGCGACGGTAGCTTTGAGCGTCTCAGTACCGATCATACAATGGACGATGCCTATATGTCCCATGTCCTTATCCAAGCATGCGGACTCTCTGAAAACGTCGATTGCTCTATTGTCTCAACGCCGATAGCCGTCGGGGAGACTCTGATTTTGTGCAGCGACGGTCTCACCAATCTGATTGACGATCCTTCCTTCAGCGACCTCGTAATAAAAGGGCTCGGTGCAACGATGATTGTCAACCATGCGGCCTCAAATGCCTGCCCTGAAGATCGTGATGATATCAGCTTGCAGATCTTTCGTATCGAAAGTCTCGATCCCCTTTATGGAATGAAAAATATCTCCCTTCCGATCCCCGAATCGCTGCTGGAAGGGGAGGTTATCGACGGTTATATGCTGATCGCCCCGATGATGGAGCATCGCCGCATCTGGAAAGTCTCCAAAGAAAACCGGTTCTACGTCATGAAATTTCCGATGGAGGCTAATGACGAACAATCTCTCGATGCGTTTGTACGCGAAGCATGGACGGTCAAACAGATCACCCACAAAGCGTTCGGTCACGCCTGGGTTCCGGAAAATCGGAGTATGCGCTACTATCTGATGGAACTGATCGAGGGGGTCAATCTCACCGAATACCTCAAAAACCGCCCTATTTCGGTCGACAGTGCCATCGCATTGGGGAAATTTCTCCACCGCGCCGAGGCCCACCTACTCCATCTGGGTCTCGTACACGGCGATATCAAACCCGAAAATATTATCGTCACGAAAAAGGAGGGGGAAGCGGGAGTCGATTTTAAAATGGTCGATTTCGGCTCGATTGTCGAAATCTTTTCGACGAACTCCCGTGCCGGAACCCCAAGCTATCTCGCACCCGAACGTTTCACGGGAGGTGTGATCAACGAATCGACCGAAATTTTTTCGATCGGGGTGACCCTCTATTGGGCGCTGAGCGGAAAGCTCCCCTATGGCGAGATCGAACCGTTTCAGACCCCGACGTTTAAAACCGCAAAACGCCCTGCCCGCCTTAACAGCAACATTCCGTTATGGCTTGACTCTGTTATCCTGCGCGCCATCGCAATCGATCCAAACGAACGGTATCGCCACTATTCGGAATTTTTCTATGAGCTTAAAGCTCCCGAAAAGGTGAAACCTTTTTTCTCCAAAGAGACCCCGCTCATCGAACGCTCCCCCCTCACTTTTTACAAAATCGGTTTTTTTATCCTATTGGCGCTGGAAGCGGGGACCTTTGTCCTGTATGTCTCAAAATAGTACGATAATCAAAGTTGTGCATGCACAAACGGACTATGGCGATTTGGAAAAAACTTCCCTGAGCCGCTGCAGGGCACACTGAGCAGCCCCGCTCATATATTCCGATGCCAATTGATCGAGATAGCGCATCCGCTCTTTTCCCTTCGGAAGCTCTTTTCGCCTTTCGCGCATCATCGTCAGAAACGATCCGATATCGCTTGGAATAAGGTTGTCTATAAACCGTTTCATGTGTTTTGCAATAGCAGGAGAGGCACCCGATGTCGAGATGGCGATCACCAAGTCGTCACGACGGATGATAGAGGGAAAAATAAAGTGGCAATAGGAGGGGAGATCAACGGCGTTGCATAAGATCTTCCGTTGACTGGCTTTCTCAAAAATCTCCGCCTGCAATTGCAGCGAATCGACGGCGGCTATAACGATATCCATACCCTCAAGATCGGACTCTTCAAATACTCTGCGATATGCACTGAATCCGTTCGCGCGGATATACTCTTCCATCTTCGGCGAACATTCGGTTGCCACAATCGTAATATCATCCGTACAATCGACAAGGCGGCTCAGTTTTTCACACGCAATTTCTCCCCCGCCGACGAGAAGTATTTTTTTCTTTCTCAAATCGAGCATCACGGGAAGATAGTGAGAGTCAGCCATGTTAAACAAACCACTTCAGCTGTTCGCTAAGCCCGACTGTCTGGCCGACAACGATAATCGCCGGCGAACCGGCCCCCTTTGAAGCTTCAACAATCGTTCCGACAGTGGCAACGGTACATTTTTGCTCCGGCATCGTCCCGTTTTCGATAACGGCGCACGGGACGCTCAAGTCAACTCCGTTCCGAATCAGCGCCTCCACGATCGGCCCGATCCCTTTGACCCCCATTAAAATGACCAGCGTCTCATTTTCACGCAGTATCCCCGGATCAAATACCGTTTCCGGATTTTGTTTCGCATGGTGCCCTGTTAAGACACGAAAAGAAGTATTGATCCCCCGCTGCGTCACCGGAATACCGGCATAGGTCGGGACGGCTATCGCCGAACTGATACCGGGGACAAATTCAAACGCAATCCCCCTCTCCGCCAGATAAAGGGCCTCTTCCCCCCCTCTGCCGAAGATGAGAGGATCTCCCCCCTTCAGCCGTACAACCGTCGAATGGTTTTGGGCATGTTCATACAAAAGGGCATTGATCTTTTCTTGGGGAATCGTATGGTGCCCGTCCTCTTTTCCGACATACACAAGGGTCACCCCGGCTTTCGCCTCGTTTAAAATGGTCTCATTCACCAATCGGTCGTATAAGATAACGTCCGCCTCTCGGATAAGGCGCAGCGCCTTCACCGTCAATAGATCCGGATCGCCCGGCCCGGCCCCCGTTAGAAAAACTTTTCCGCTCATCGCTATCCTTTATACTTCGGATCATAGTAAAAATTTCCTGATAATCTACACATCCCGCAAGCTCAATCCCACTTTCCCTTTTTGAACATCCACTTCGACAACGCGGATACGGCTGAGCTGCTGATTGACGCTCAGCACCTCCAGCGGGTGGGATATCCGTCTCTCCGACATCTGCGAGATATGGATCAGCCCGTCGTTTTTGAGGCCGATATCGACAAATGCCCCGAAATCGGCGATGTTGCGGACGACTCCCGAGACGATGGAGCCCTCACGGAGCTCTTTGATATCGGTGAGACCTGCGCGGAACATGATCGGCGGGAGGCTCTCACGGGGGTCAAATCCCGGTTTTTTGAGCTCGGTGATGATATCGGCCAGTGTTATCTCCCCGATCCCCAGTTCCTGAGCGATAGCGGGAATCTGATCTTTAGTGAGCGTCCCTACCTCGTAGCGTTTGAGAAGTTCCTGCGCCGCGCCGTAGCTTTCGGGGTGCACCCCCGTATTATCGAGGATATTTTTGCCCTCGCGTATCCGAAAAAATCCGGCGCACTGCTCGTACGCTTTGGCCCCCAGCCCTTTGACTTTGAGCAGCTCGCTTTTGCTTTTGAACGCGCCGTTGCTTTCACGATATTCGATCATCGCCTTCGCCAGCTTCGCCCCTACCCCGGCGACATAGGAGAGAAGCGATACCGACGCGCTGTTAGGATCGACCCCGATCCGGTTGACCAGATCTTCCGTCACCGCACCCAGCTGTTTTTCGAGGAGCTTTTGATCGACGTCGTGCTGATACTGCCCGATCCCCAGCGATTTGGGGTCGATCTTCACCAATGCCGCCATCGGATCACGCAGACGCTGAGCGATCGAGATGGCGCCGCGTATCGTCACATCGAGACTCGGATACTCCTCCTGCGCGATTTTCGAGGCCGAATAGACCGATGCCCCCGCTTCGGAGACGACGGTGTAGGCGAGATTCAGCCCCTCTTCTTTATTAACGCGGGCAAAAAACTCCTGCGTCTCGCGCGACGCGGTGCCGTTGCCGATCGCGACGGCGGTGATGGCGTAGCGCGAAGCGAACTCTTTAACCACTTTTGCCGATGCGGCATAATCGCTTTGCGGCGGGGTCGGATAGATCACCGCATGGGTCAGATAGGTGCCGTGTTCGTCGACGACGGCAAGTTTGCATCCGGTACGGTACGCCGGATCGGCCCCCAAAATCACCCGCTTGGTCACGGGTGGAGAACCCAACAGCTGGGTGAGGTTTTTCCCGAACGTCGCAATCGCCTGAGCGTCGGAGCGCTCTTTGATCGCCGCATGAATCTCCCGCTCCAATGAGGGGAACAGCAGCCGCTTGAACCCGTCGAGATACGCTTCGAGGAGAAGTTCGCGGCTGCTTGAAGCGTGCTGCGGAATCCGAAACCGCTTGATCGCCGTTTCGACCCGTTCCATCTCCACGCCGATTTTAACGCTCAGCTCTTTTTCGGCCACCCCGCGCATCATCGCGAGGTAACGGTGAGAGGGGATGGAGGAGATCCGCTCCGCTTTGCCCGCGAGCTTCGCATACAACCCCTCCTCTTTGAGCCCTTTGCCCCCCTTGATCTCAAACGAAGAGTATTCAAAAAGCTGACGACGCCAGTGTTCCCGCTCTTTCGCATCATCACTGTAGCGTTCCGCGACAATGTCCTGAGCCCCCTTGATCGCCGCATCGGCTGTGGCAACCGATCCTTTGACGAACTCGGCCGCTTTGCGTCTAAACTCGCCGCTCTCCAATCTCGCACTCTGCAAGATATCGGCCAGTGGCTCCAATCCTGCCGCGATTGCCGCGCTCGCACGGGTATTTTTTTTCTCCTTGAACGGACGGTAGATGTCTTCGAGTACCTGAAGGCTCTGCGCCGCATCGATGAGGCTTTGCAGTTGGGAGGTCATATGCCCCCGCTCGCCGATCAAACGCGCGATCTCCTCTTTACGCTCCAACAGCTTTTTGGAGTAGCCGTACACGGTGTCAAATTCTCTCAGCTGCTCATCGGTAGCCCCCCCTGTCATCTCTTTGCGATAGCGGGCGATAAAGGGGATCGTCGACCCTTCTTCGAGGAGGCGCAGGATACTGGCGACATTTTTGGACGATAGTCCGGTCTTTTGGGTGAGAAGTTCGATAAGTGGGGTCATAAGGTTCCTAAAATAGTTTTAAATCAGAGGGGATTAGTTAAATAGTTGTGAATGTGACCCGATACGTGTTAACTTAAAACATCTTTTGAAAGGTTTTAGTTCGAAACAGCTGCACGTTCGCTCTTTAGCGCATCGAGAGTCGTGAATTCACCTTTGAGCTCTTTGGCTTCCTTCATCGCGGCAAGCGTCTTTTTGTTCGGGATTTTGGCATCAAAAGGGAGACCGTGGTTGAGGACGACCATACGGTTAAATATATTGATTGCCTGCGCATAGCTCATACCGACAAACTCCAATATCTCACGGGCTTGCTTGTAATCCTCTTCTTCGAGGCGTATGGTGGTTTGCATCTTTGGCATAACGGCTCCTTTTTGAACAATTATATCCCATTTGGGATGCACAAGTCAAATAATTTTTACAATATTTTATTTCTATTTACTGATGTTATACCAAACTTTATTAACTAGGCATACTCTCGTCATTCCGTGCTACGACACGGAATCTAATGCAAGAGATGGATCCCGTATCAAGTACGGGATGACAAAATGCGTATGTACAGTTAAAGATAGACGGTATTACACACATTAGGGACAAGTCTCCCTACAACCCCAAAAACAAGCGAAAATTGATTTTAGGCAAAAAGAATCTCTTCTTCACTATAATAAAAATATTTTAATACCTAATGGAATCGTTTAATGCAGTATCTTCCTCACCTGTTTTCTCATGAAACACTCTTAATACTATATTGTTGTCAAAATCAAACAACCAATAAAGAGGAGGAATTTATTCGTGATACTGCCCTTCGTATTCATAACTGGGATGATTTTATAGCTCTGACTCTTGATCATCGCGTCCTCCCCATCGTTTATTTGAAGCTTTCGGAAATTGCTTCGGATATTATCGATGCGGATATCATGGAGCGCTTCAAAAAACGCTATACAAAAACCGTCGTCACCAATATGAAAATGAGTGGTGAACTTGTCCGTTTGATTAATCTACTAAACACTCATGCAATCGATTCCCTCCCTTTCAAAGGGCCGATACTGGCAGATACCGCTTATGGGGGGATCAACTTTCGCCAATGCGTCGATCTTGATATTTTCGTCAAAAAAGAAGATTTTCCCCGTATCTCGAAGCTCCTGATACGAGAGGGGTATACCACCGACATCCCATTGATTTATACGCAAAACAGCGCTTTTCTAAAGCGGGTGTGTGACTGGGGTTTTAGAAATCAACACAATCAGGTATATACGGAGATCCATTGGAACCTTTTTCCCGACTGGTTTTCACGGGATATAAACCGCCTTGACGTCTGGAAAGAACGCCGTACGGTGACACTGCACAATACCCCCATGACAACCATGGGGAATGAAGATCTCCTCCTCTATTTATGCATGCATGGAACCAAACATATCTGGATGCGCTTGCGATGGATCATGGACGTAGACCGGTTTGTACGAAAAGTCAATGATCTTGATTGGGATGCAATAGAGGGTAAAGCTGAACGTGTCGGAGGCAAAACGATGTTGCTGCTTGGCCTCTCCCTCTCCCAGACTCTATTTTCTACACCGCTTCCTAAATCTATTCAGTTTCAAATTGAGTCTCATAAAAAAATACCGATTCTCTCCCAAAGCGTCTGGAAAATTTTCAATAACCGAAATCTTATTGAAAATCGGAACCATGAGATATATTTTTCCATACACTTACATCATTCGCTTTTATTAAAACTTAGAGCTTTAATGGTCATGTTTTATCCCTCATTACCGGATATCCGATTGATCCACCTTCCAACACATTTACAGCCACTCTATTACCTGATCCGACCCTTTCGCCTTCTCTACAAATACGGCAAAATGATTATACGACGCTAGTCAGAGGGGGCAGATCACGAAATTTCGACAAGCCCCGCTTTATAAATCGTCTCCATAAACGCGATTACATCGCGCAAGCACTCCTCTTCGCTGACGTCGAAGCGCCCACACAATGTGGCGCATACGGTTTCAATACTGGTCGGTGTCTCAAACGACTCCCAGATGCTTTTGCCGATTTTATCCATCCCGTAGTACGAGCTGTTTTCGATACTCATCATCGCCAGCCCCTCATCCATCTCGGAGGAGAGAAATCCCTCTTTTTTGGTAATAATCGAATTTTTGGTTATTTCTGTCATACTTTTTCCTAATATACGAGTTGGTTGTTTTCATCTAGGTAACCGTATTTTATCATTGTTTCACGGTGATATTCGACGAGGGTATCGATCTGCTCTTGCGTGAGTTCTTCCCGGTAGGAACCGACTTGCCCTTTTCGGAAAAAAGATGCTGCTTTAGTCGGTTTTTCTTTGAACCCTTTTTCCTTTTCCTGTTGTTTAAGGGTATCAAAACTCGAAAAACGGACCGCTTTTTCCAGACGATCTTCATCGATTTCGAAACCCATAAATTTAAGCATTTCTCGAAACGATCCGTGTGGGTTGGCTTTCATATCCTCATAGCGCATTAGATGAACACGAAGAGGCGATTCCATCCAGCTCTTAACATGTCCTGACCAGGATAAAAACAACTGAGGAAGCTGCTTTTTAAAATCACTATCGCTGTTAGAAGCTATAAATGTTTCATCACAAAGAGAGTGGATTGCTTTATCGATAGTCGATGCGGAATGTTGTGCGTAAGAGACGGCAACGTCAAGTGGATTGCGGAGGATATAGATTACCCCTTTGGTAACGCTTTTCGGTATAAGCGGAATATTATTTCGATTAAGGATATAGGCATCATGGATCTTCATGTACAAGTCACCACTGCTTTTTTTAACCATCTCTTCATACATATAAGGCTGATACAGTTTGATCTGTCCCTCATCAAGATCGGACGAGGAGAGCCCAATGTACTCGTCAAAATAGTTGCGGTTACACGCAATCTCATTATTGATGGTGTTAATATTGACCGGAGCCTCGCCATTGTTGAGATAATTGTCTAAAAATGCGCGGGTCCAGGTATTGCCTGATTTTGGGTAGGAAGCGAGCCAATAGATACCGTTCATGCACTAAAATCCGCTTCCAGTGTATCCAAAAGCAGTGCAAGGGAGTTTTTGCAATCGGAACGCTTAATGCGCTTAATAATACTCTGTTTTGCTGCAAGTGTTCCAATGGTAAAATGGTTCTGTTTATGGTGAAGGTTTTCAGCGTAAACTTTACGGTAGACGTTACGAAATAGTATTTGTAGTTTCTCCATGCTATTTACCTCTTCGAGTTCAATATCCACAGCCAATCGTGTCGGAACGATTTGATAAACCGCCGCAAGCTCAAGCGGAGTATTACAAAAGTATTCTTTGGTAGAGAGGTAGAATTTATCGAATGTAGGTCTTATCCGAGGTAAATTATCCGTATTTTTTCCTAGAATATCAGCACTTTTTTGCCACAATTTAGCATTGGGATAACTCGGTAAGATCATCACTTTTTTCGACGACTCGTCGTAATAAAGAGCAATCGCATCATCGGACATTTTCTGATACCCTCGCTCGATAAATCCTTGTATCGTCGTGCTTTTTCCGACACCTGAAGGTCCGGTAAAGAGGATAGCTCCTTTGGGTGTCGCAATGGCGCTGGCATGAATTAGCAGATACCCTCTTTGATTCATCAGAGCACCGATAGCCGACCCTAATAAAAAAAGTCTAAGCTCTTGTTCCGGTACATCCGGGAGCGGATCAATGATAATCTCATTTCCGTTTCGTATCAGGTAGTTCCCAACTTCCTGAATTTTTAATAAAAACATATCATTGGTCGCCTCGAAAATCGGCCCTGCATTAAGCGGTGCTTCCAAATGATCGGGGACTTTTCCGTACCGTACCGTTATTTTTGGGAAAAACGCACTCTGGGCATCCCCTTCCAACAATTCCGGACATTCAAACGGGGCGGTAATGGAGAGTTGAAATATTTGATACAAAAACATGGGTCCCTTTTAGTATACGTTACAATAGGTGGGAAAATTTATGCCGTCATTTTTTTATGCTGATTTAAAAATTCCATAGTCACAACCGTTCTCAGGATAAAATGGAGCTGTTTAAAACTCGATTTTTTTTGCTTAACCTGATCGAGATCATATAAAAGCCTTGATTTGTCAAAAATCTCTTCCTCACACAAATCGGTGCTGAACGATCTGATAATCGACTCAATCTCAGGAATATCTGCTTGTATCCTCTCCATCATATCGGCGCTTTGTTTTCCGTTTCGCTTATCAAAAAGAACCTTTTCGGGCAACAGATCTTTCATCATCCGTTTTAAAAGCTGTTTTGATTCCCCGCTCTCGTTGATAAAAACTTCATTCGGCATCTGCAATATAAATTCAACGATCCTTTTATCAGCCGTAGGATCGCTGTACTCAAAACCGAAATGATAGGCGAATAGAGCTCCGGTGGTTAATTGCGGTGTATAACCGATTTTAAGCAGTTCTAACTGCATCTCTCTCGGAGGAAGTAAAAAATTTATAAAATTCATACGTCTCCTTTGCCGAAGTTTTTCTTGTAAGTTGACCTTTTTTGCAAACTCCGTACTTAAATAGCAGTGACTTTTCCAATCGTCATTATAAAATAAAGCTTGAACAAGCGGTTTGATATATCCGTATATCAGCGGATTATAGAGTTTATGCCTGAATACAGCTTTTATCCCGTATCTCTTCAGCAGTTGGCGCGCGTTTAACCCCTGCTCATAGCCTCTCCATGAAATCGTTCCATTTCCCATCTGCCCGTTCATCAAAACACCGAAATTTCCCTCTCTCACTTGGGTCATTAGATCCATCAGCCAGTATGCGTTCGAAGCGATAGGTATCGGCTCATCTGCAATTTGTAATAAATTACGTATCCCTTCCAGTGGGGTTAGCCCAGCAGAATCAAAGTAGTGCGGAATAATATTGCCGTTATGAGAAACCGTTGCTTCGATATTAGGGCGTTCGTCTCCGAATGTGTATGCGCTTCTCGTATCGTTATGGATATCAAAAAAAGGGACATGACTGAAGGTATGAAGTTTTGCCCCCTCCTGTTTTAGCAATTCACTCGCCATCACCGATACGCTTCCACTGTCCAAACCGCCACTAAGTGTCGAGGCAACAGGTTTTTTACTCCGTAAGCGGCAGCGAACCGCTTCGGTAAAAATTGCTTTTAGCTCTACAGCTGCATCTTCGGCGCGGATATCACGACGAACGGGTAACTTTTCCGGAAACCAGTACCGCTCTTTGTGATATTTCGCAGTATCTACCCACATCCGATGTGCAGGGCCAAGAAGCTTGATGGCTTTATAAACCGTCGCGTCTTTCTCTCCGGCTTTAAGCGATCCTTCACGTTCGATGATTTTCTCAAGATTAAGGGTTTTCGGAACATGTTCGGATTTTAACAGCGGTTTTATAATATTGGAAAATATAACGGTATCGGAATCGATATAGTAGTACAAAGCGGTTGCTGCAAAAGGATCTTGCGCCAAAAAAAGTTTCTCTTCTTGAAAATCGTAGGCGGCTAAGGACCAATTTCCCAGCATCATGTTCGGTGTTTCTTCCCGAAATTTGAGGAACATATGGAATATCAGCATTTCATCACTGATGATGTCATCACTCTCCTCTTTTAGATCAAGGAGTTGAAACAATTCAGAGCGATTATCGATCTTCCCCTGCGTTGCGAAGAGAATCCCTTCTTCTTCACAATAAAACGGCATTTCACTGCCGTAGGTATGTAAAGAGCTAAAAGCAGCGTTACGGTGAAAAACTTCTCTATGCGAATAGTGTACAACTCTTTGCGCCGCTTCGTATAGGGTATCAATCTCACTTTTTTTGACGCTATCGCCCTGCCGTTTTACAATGCCGATTAATACACTCATCCCACTCCGTTATTCAAAAATCTAACCCCTATGCCAGCACTGAACGGCTTAGCTTAATGTGGACGTACCTGCCCCATCGTCTCCAGGGCTAAGTAGATTTTCCGTCTTTTCAACCCCGATTACTTCGAACTCCGGTCTATTCCATGACTCTTTCACCGTTTCCGATGATTTTTTTACTGTTTCCTGAACTTCAACCATTTTATACCCCTTCAGATTATCAAAATTTTGTGTAGTTTACTCAAAAAATATGATACTGTCAAATTCAAGTCCGTTTTTATCAAATGGACTGCGGCTAACAACCTGATCTCACTTCCTAAAATAGTTTTCTCTGTTCCGGCTCAGGAAAATAGTGTTACTATCACAAAAATATCTTTAGGTGGGCCAAGATCCACGATACATCAAAAGGAAAAAACAGAGAATGAATCTCCGCCCTATAACCGTATTTTCATCAAACAACAGGATATGCAGCCTTAATGACTATCAATCTTATAACACTTCTAAAACGTAAATTAATGGTGTGGCACGCTCTCCCTCTTGCACAGAAAGCCCTCTTTTTCGAAGCGGCCTACTTTCTGGGCATTGCCCGCCTCATGGTAGCATTTATCCCCTTCAAACGTATCGCCCCCACCCTCGGGACACTGATCGATAAGAACGATCTTCCGAAAGAAACAGTGACGGATACAAGAGCGATTCATATTGCGCATGCGATTGCGCTAGCGGTGCGCTATACCCCCTGGGAGAGTGTCTGCCTCCCTCAAGCAATCGCGGCACAACGGATGCTTCGTCGCAGGGGGCTAGAATGGAACCTCTATCTTGGAGTGGCGCGCGACGAAGAGGGTTCGGGGCTCAAAGCCCATGCATGGCTTCGAAACGGCACAGTAATCCTCTGCGGCGCTGCAGGGCACCGAAATTTTACCGTTGTCTCCGTATTCTCCTCGATCCATAAGGCTCGTTAATGTCTCAAGTATCTACCCTCTCCAAACTTCGTATTGTGAGCAACATCATTTCTTTACCTTGACGTCTTCTATAATACGTTCGATTAGCTCTTGTAGCTTAAATCCACGTTCCGGTCTTGTTACCCGCACCACGCGAATCTTTTGAGCTATGCGCGCGCAATTAGCTAAGTGTGCCTTTTGTGTTTGAGGCGCTTTAACATATCCTAAACGATATGTCTGATTTCTAATGATTGGCATTTTATGCAAACCGTACACTTCTTCAAATAAAAACTCCTCTTTATCATGGGTGTGTAATACATAAATAGTATTTACTGGGAGTGCTATTTTACAAAATCCAGCTTCAATAGGGTAGTTATATTTAGAAATCTGAAGACGAATACGTTCTAAGTCAGAGGTGTTAATTGCCATTTGGTCAGCACTATCTTTCCAAAGTTTAATTTGCGGGTAACTTGGGAGTACTCGATTTTGAGAGTCTATGACCGCTAAATCATCCGCCAAAATCTCATAACCTCTTTGATAAAAAGCTGCTGCCAAAGTAGATTTCCCTTTGCCAGATGCTCCAACAAAAATAATGCTCTTATCTCCTATACGAATAGCATTTCCATGTAAAATCAACTGATTACGTTGGTGCATTATCGCCCCTATACATGAACCTAAAATATATAAACATACACTTTGCATATCAGCTGCTTGCTCTGGCTCTACAATCACTTCCATACCATCAGTAACTAAAAAACGAGCAATATCTGGCACTTGCAACCATAAAGTATTTGATGTTAATTGTAAATTCTCTTTGATAAAACTTGCTTCCGCAAGACCATGAGTATCTACTTTCCCTAGTTTAATTTTTACATCAGCAGATACAGTCTGAGTTTCTGCCAATCTTGGCAATTTCAACTCACTTTTTATTATCAGACCAAAAGCACTGTAATAAAACACTAAGACTCTCCTACTTGAATATTTTGTTGGATAAAATATTGAAAGTTATCTTGATATACTTGAAATTGATTCACCATAAACCTTGCATGTGGATTTTGATCCTCAAGAGGTGAAGTGTGACAATACGTTTCCAATAAAGAGGAATTCAAGATATCGTGAAGATATTGTTTTTCAATTGTGCCCAATGTACCGAAAAGTTCTCTGTTTGGGTGATCTACATCCGCCTTCATTCGCCACTGAATCCGCTCTGTGGTAAACCCTTCTAATATTTTTCGAAAATGATACCTTTCTACCCCATTATGTATTTTCAAATGTGAGGGCAAGTTATAGGTAAACTCGACCAAAGGCACATCGAGCATTGGGAAGCGATACTCCAGACGATACATGCGTGCACTCAATTCAGAATCGATTAAACGGTGTTCTAAACCAATTTCAAACAGTTCACGCTGATGGTGGGCTTTGACAGAGTTACGTCTATAGTTATCTGTAAATGCTTTTAATTTTGTTTTGCATTGATAACGATGTATATAATCTTTTTTTAAAAAGCTATGTCTACTTCTTTGCCATAAAGCTTGTTCAAGACCTCCGCGTTTTCTCTCTTTCCATCTGGAAAGTGTAGGAAAAAGATGTTTAATAAACAGAAGTGCTAAAGCTCTTATAGCCTTTGGTCCTCTTCCGCGCCGATTTTTATCGTGAAGAAACGTATACAGTTCTCTCCATTTTAGTTGAATAAAAAGTTCACTTTCATAAAAATCACCATAAGTAGAAACACAATGATCTCCTCCCCAGCCAGAGAGCAATACACGAGCACCTTGTTGGTATGTCAGTTTACAATGTAATAGCCAACCACCTCTGAATGCAAAAACACCACCAATATTCTCGATATACTTTTTTTTATCCTCTTGAAAAGATGTTTCACTTGTCCAAATAGGATGTAAATTATCGTGCATCGCTAACATAGCAAAAATATCTTGATATGTTTTCCCCCAAACTTTTTTTGTTTCATTGGTTAACTCAACACACGAATACGACAAAGTATGGATTTTATCATGTGGTTTCATTTGTGCAGCATATCCGGCAATACCGTTAGAATCTAAGCCTTCACTTAATTCGCAGGCTAAAGGAAATTCACTTTGCAAACGAACCGAAACTGCATTGTGAAAACGCTTCTTTAACTCAAACAACAACGCATCATCACTTAGATTTTCCCACTGCACATCATCATCTAAGTGCCAATAAGCTTCCATAGTAAAAGAGTCTGCATTCACTTCCATACAATGTCCTGCCGGTAAAACTTCTAGACCTTTATACGCTGTTTCAACAGGAGTTGGTCCCAAGTTCCATATAAGATCAACCAACCAACTCTCTTTGAGACTCTTCTTTAACCAATCGGAAGTAAAAAAAGCATTGGGTTCATTAGAGATCATGATCCCTTTTTCAGTACGACTAAAAAGCAAAACTTTCACACCGAAATGATCTCTGGCACAAAAAACTGTTTGTCGCGATTCATCCCAGATAATAAACGCAAAATCACCTAGCAAATATTTAGGAGACTCTTTTCCCCAATACTGATATGCTTTTAAAATGAGTTGCCCATCAGGCAGTGAATTTGCTTCTTCTGCGAGACCTAACTGTTTTATCAAAACAGAGCGATTATCCAAACGAGCATTGGCTGTGATTATATCCCCCGTTTGTGTATCTTTATAAGCTTGATCCTGATAGGATAATGCTGTATTAAACAAACTCGCTTTTGCAAGATGGCAACTCTCTTGATGATTACTCACTTGGCTATAAGCATCTGGCTGCCAATAGTCTGAAGCAGCAAGCATCTTTTGAACTATCTCTCTATTATTTGACTCTTCAAATCGATAACAACAATGGATTGTACTCAAATCTTTTCACCTTCTATTTTTTGATAATAAGGCATTAAATCAGGCCCATTCATTTGATGCACTTCTACTCCCCAATTGATATTTCCCTCGATAAGCATAACACCCTTAGGGGTAATCGCTAAGTCCCAGCCGATACTCACTAAATCTGGGAATGAATTGTGCGCCTCTTTCGCAACTTTTACAACCTCTTGCCAATACACAATAGATTGACCGCTTAACTGTTTTAACTCTTCAACCCTCTTCTCTTTGGTAGTGCGATTAGGCTCTTTTAGTTCACCAAGAACACCATGTTGGATATCAACGCTAACAGCATGCACTCGGTTAGAATAAGAATCTACAGGAAGTTCCAATACAGCTGAAATGGCAGTAGCTCTATTTTTGAGTAAAACTGTTATCAAACGGATAGTTATAAGCACATCAAATGGAGAAAAAAGTTGTAAATCAGGATGATTTTTCAACAAGGGTTGCATCAAATAATCTTGTTGCACTACTAAAGTAGTGATAAATTCAAGAATTTCTTTCTTCGAATAAAGAATTTGTATTTCAGAAGTTTCCAATATATACGTATCACATAAACTATCATATTCTAGTTTATAACACCCTTCCTTACGACTTCCGCGCAATGGTTTTAAAAAATGTGAAGTTTGATTAAAAAGTTTTTCTTCTGAGATTTCACTCGCTTTTGTTAACACAACACCTGAAATTGCCGGTAGGTTTCGTTGCACCATCTCCTGTGCAAAAAGTGCTTTATCTGTTAAAAGTTGTATGGTTCTTGGAGTAACATCAGGCGAGAATGTTCTATGCCAATGTGGTAGCTCATGCGTATAGATAAAGTCGAACCACTCTAAAGCAGTGTAGTTATAAAGCTGATAAGCGTAATAAAAACGCGGTGGAGTCGTATATAAAAAAGTCAACCGCCATAAATCAAACAGCTGCCTGGAACGTGAAACTCCAATTTTTTGGGATAGAATAGGACTAGACTTATGCCATACACTCCAAAGATACTTCCACCCGTAAAAACACAACCAAAGCGTATAACTGCAAAAAGCGATGAGCCACCATACTGTTCTAGGTAAATTTGACCAAGCTTCTAAAAAAACTTTTTTATGTAAACCTATAGAAGGGTTTTGATTAGGTAGTAAATATCGCCAGCTTAAAACCGCATGAGGTACTTGTCGCTTCAATACTAGTCGTACAAACTGATGCCAACGCTTTAAAGTGCGTCCTAACATAAAACAACTTGTATACTCACTTTAAATTACCCTCTTTATCAAGATAGTCCAACTCCAGCATGAGTTCCGAATGCTCTTTTACAATTGTCTCGATCTGGGTTTGACTCAGAGTATTTTTCCAATCTCCGACTATACCTTTACGGAAAAAACTTTTCGCTTGAGCAGGGCGTTCTTTAAAAGGATTTTGCGCTTCTTGTTCTTGCAGTTTTTCAATGCGACATTTTTCGATAGCATCGGAAACAGACTTTTCATCATTAGGCAGTTTTAAAAAAGTTGCAATTTGAGTAAAGGTTTCTAAAGGCTTAGCTTTCATATCTTCATAACGTACCAACAATTTTGGAACAGGCGCTTCCATCCAACTACGATTATACTGTGACCAGCTCCAGAGCCATTGTCTGAGCTGATTGTGAAGTTTATTCGATTTACCGCAAAAACAAAACTTTGTTTTTGCCATATCGTCAATCGCTTTATCGATTGAACACTGACTATGATGTGCAAATGAGATAGAGACATCCAGGGGATTGCGTACTATAATCAAAGCACCGGCAGTCGCTTCTTTAGGAAAGAGTGGTATTTCTTGTTGTTCATCGACATAACTAAACGCATCGTGTGTTTTATGATACTCATACTCTTGTGCCTGATCAGACAACCAGCGATATGCCATAGGGCGTAAACGGTCGATTTCATCATGACTTAGTTCATTTATATCGAAGTCAAAAGCTTTTTGTATCCAAGCTCGCGAACTGGCTATCGCACCGGTATTAAACTCATTAATATCTACCGGCTGAGAATCTTCATTGAGTAAATTTGCGATAAAGGCTCTTGTCCATGTATTACCAGACTTGGGATAAGAAGCCAGCCAAAAAAGTTTTGGATTTCCTTGCATTACTTTTCCCCCTTATCTATAAGCTCTTTGTGTCTCATATCTTCTTCTACCAAACGCATTAACTCGTCAATTTGAAATCCATAGTTTGGATAGCTAACACGCACGACAGCTGCTTGATTTGCCAATTGTGATAGGCGTTTTAAATCTCTGCTTTGCATACCGAACACTTCACTAAAGTCGCTGCGATAGATATGATTTTTTATAGGTTGAAACTTTTCCATCCCTTTTAAAGTTTTAAATATAAAGCTCTCTTGGTTGTGAGAACTTAAAAGGTAAAGAGCTTTAACAGGTAATGCACGCGGACAAAAAGCTTCTTGAATCGGCAGGGAAATCTTAGCGATTTGCGGACGCACTTGTTTTAACTCTTCGACACTCAATCCTAGTTTTTTCATCGAGTCCGGCCATAGCTTTAGTTGCGCATAGGCAGGTTGAAGTTTTAGCGTTTCATCAACTACAGCCAATCCATCGCTAAACACCTGATACCCTTGTCGATAAAATGCAGCGGTCAATGTTGACTTTCCATCACCAGTATGCCCCATAAAAAGTGCACTACCCTCACCAACACGAATGCCGCTTCCTTGCAAAACAAGTTCACCTCGCTGATGCATGATTGCACCAAAGCATGAATCTAGCAAAAACACTCTTATACTCTCTTCATCTGCATTTGGCATAGGCTCAACCACAATCTCCCGCCCATTTGCTATATAAAAACGAGCTACATCGGGGAGATAAAACCAAAGTTCTTGTGGTGCTATTTGGCTAAGAGGTTTTATACGCGCAGGTGACTCAAGACCTTGAGCGCAAACGGAAGCAACTTTAACCTCAATATCAAATATTTGAGGAACGGTTTGCTTCATTTCAACCATAGGCATAAGTGATAACTCACTTTTAATATTTAGACCAAAGCAATGGTAGTAATACATTTTTTCACCGTATCTTATATTTATTAAAAAAGTTTATCTATCATATAATTGTATCAAAAAAACAATCAATATTTTATGATTTTAAGCAAAGAATAGAATATTTAGTAGTAGTATTACATAGGATTAATATTTTAAACAAGGAGTCTTCATGATTGAAAACAATACACAACAAACGTCTGCACGCTTAGATGAGTCAAATGAACTACACAGTAGTCTAAACAGAGCTAAAAAGCCTTATATGAAACCTGAATTAGTTTCTCTTTCGGGAAATGGAACTGAGACTAAAGCTATAACTTCGCCGAATGAGTCTTCGCCTGCGATTGGACCATCTTAATTCAACACCATTGTATGCAGAAAGTAATTTCTATGATACATCTTTTTTAGTCATCTTGGACCAAGATGAACATTAACTATTTCTAAAAAGGATCTTCATGATTGAAAACAATACACAACAAACGCCTGTACGCTTAGATGAGTCAAATGAATTACACAGCAGTCTAAACAGAGCTAAAAAGCCTTATATGAAACCTGAATTAGTTTCTCTTTCGGGAATCGGTACTGAGGGGAAAATGGGGCAGACTTCGGAACCAAGTTCATTTTTTGGACCATCATAACTCAACACCATTGTATGCAGAAAGTAATTTCTATATACATCTTTTTTAGTCATCTTGGTCCAAGATGAGCATTATTGAATTTCAAAACGAAATATACAATCAGGATAAAAAGTGATAGCTAACCCAAATCAAAAGCTACAAAGAAACAGTGAAATCATCGAAGCAGATATTGACAACGAAAAAGTGATGATGAGTATAGAAAATGGCTCTTACTATGGGATGAATCCTGTTGCTAGTTATGTTTGGACACTTTTAGAGACGCCGCATAGCCTAAAAGAGCTAGTAGAACAGACAACACAAGAGTTTGAAGTAAGCCTCCAAGAGTGTCAGCAGGATATTGAACCTTTTTTACAACAACTCATAGAGAAAAAAATGCTCAATTTTCTCTAAGCTACCAAATATTAACTACTTGAAAAAGCTTCTCCATAAACTCAAAACACTATGGCATCTCACATGGCGCCAAAAGTTGTGGTTTGTGAGTTTTTATCCTCTAAGCGGTTTTATTCGCTTTTGTATTTTAACCTTACCTTTTAAAGTTATCAGCAGATGGCTTGGAAAGCATTTTTCAAACAATCAGCTGTCTGTATTGGTGTCTGAATCACAAATGCAGCGTGCACGTGAGATAGGTAGTCTCATTGCAATTTTTGAAAAATATACGCCATGGAAAACCAATTGCCTTGTTCAAGCAATTTTATGTCGGATTCTTCTAGGCTATTATCACATCCCTTATATTATTTATTTAGGCACCTTTATGACGAAAGACCAAAATGAACCTATGAAAGCTCACGCATGGGTAAGTGTCGGTTCAAAAGTCATTGCCGGTAGAGGTTACCAAAAATTTGTTATTGTCAGTAGCTTCACCTCTTGTAACTATTTTCAAAAAATGGGGCCGACAAATTGATGTCTCAATTATCTACACTTTCCAAACTTCGTGATGCTCTTGCACAATTTTCCGCTCAGATCCCTTATCTCTCTCGTACCGGCAGGCTGATTTGGAATGCGTCGGGATGGTGGTCCTTTTTTTGGATGGTTTTGCTGATACTGCAGGGGATCATCCCCACGGTAATTGTCTATCTGATGGCCCCGCTGATCGACGGTATTACTGCAGCCATGGGTGAACACAAGAGTTGGGAGAGTCTGCAACCCATTTTACCTACCATTTCGCTGATGGTATTTTTAATGGTACTTAACGAGCTACTGGGTACGATTACCAAATGGATACGTACGGTTCAAAGCGAACTCATCGGTGAGAGTATTTATGATCAGATCCACTCCAAGGCTCTCTCGCTGGATATGAGTTTTTTTGATTCTCCTGAATATTATGACAAACTCCATCGTGCCCGTATCGATGCGATGAACCGTCCGTTAGCCCTGCTGGAAAATATTGGCAATCTTACCCGTTCAGGCATTACACTCCTTGGAATGCTAATACTGCTATTGCCCTATGCATGGTGGCTACCGCTGCTGCTGTTGATCGGGACATTTCCTGCTTTGCTCCTTGTCATCCGCCACACGATCCGTTTCCATCACTGGCGCACCAAAAATACTGTAACGGTACGAAAAACCAATTATTACGATTTGATACTTACTCAACAATCATCTGCCGCCGAGATTCGTCTTTTTAAGCTCGGAAACTATTTTAAAAATCAATTTACCCTCCTTAAAACCAAACTGCGCACCGAACATATCAAATTAATCCGTGATGAAGTGGTCTCTGAGGTTTTTGTAGTCATGCTCGGACTTGCCGTCGTAGCCGGGGCGATGGGATGGATGCTTATGCAGGCATTAGAGGGTAAGGCTTCAATGGGGGATTTGGTCTTATTTTATCAGGCATTTGTTCAAGGGCAAAAAATGATGAAAACACTGCTGCGCGATATCGGGGAAGTGTATAAAAACATTACCTTTTTGGAAAATTTGTTTGATTTTTTCGATATCCGACCCAAACTTCTTGAATCCAACCAAACCCTTGTATCTCCCCAATTTCTAACCGATGGAATTCGGTTCGAGAATGTATCTTTCCGCTATCCCCATACACAACGGTGGGCTCTTCGCCATTTTTCACTGACCATTCCGGCCGGAAAAACCGTCGCCATCGTAGGGACGAACGGAGCGGGTAAAAGTACCCTTATCAAACTTCTCAACCGCTTCTACGATCCGCAAGAGGGACGGATAACACTGGATAAAACCGATTTTAAAGAACTCTCTCCCGATATGCTGCACCGGTACACCACCGTGCTGTTTCAAGAACCGGTCAAATACGAAGCAACCGCCGCGCAAAATATCGCCCTAGGGGATATGAGCCGTGAACCTCTTCAGGAGGAAATTGAGAAGGCAGCCTACCAAGGGGGATCTGATGGGCCGATATCCCGGCTGAAACAGGGATATGCAACCCGATTGGGCAGACAGTTCGGCGGGGAAGATCTCAGTACGGGAGAGTGGCAGAGGATTGCTCTCTCTCGGGCATTTTTCCGGCAAGCCCCTTTTATTATCCTCGATGAACCCACCAGCGCTATGGATTCCTGGGCGGAAAACGACTGGCTCCAACGCTTTATGAAACTGGCCAAAGATAAAACCGCCGTCGTGATCACCCATCGTTTCACCACCGCCATGAAAGCCGATATCATCCACCTGATGGATCAGGGGAGAGTGATAGAGTCCGGCACTCACGAATCATTGATGGCTCTTGATGGCAAATACGCCCAATCATGGAAACAGCAGATACAACTGAGCGCTTTTGATTTGAAATAGAGTACGCTACAATTTCCCATCTCGATACTCAAAGGTATTTCTATGCTCTCCTCCGCTTGCCAAGATACGATTCGTGCCGCCGTATGGCTCTCGACCAAACCCGTCGGCGAATTTCATCGGATACAAGAGATCAGCGAAGCACTCGATTTACCGTTTCATTTTATGGCCAAATCGCTCCAGAAACTGGTCCATGCCGGTATTTTAACCTCGATGCGCGGAGCGGCCGGCGGAGTCACATTGGCCAAACCCTCTTCTGATATCACCCTCCTCTCCATTATCACGGCCGTTGACGGCACCGCCTTTTTTGATGCCTGTGTACTGGGGATCGGCGATTGCGAAGCCGAAACTCCCTGTGCACTGCACGCGCAATGGGATATCTGGCGCCAGGAGATGCACGAAATGTACTCCGCCATGCGTCTGAGCGAAATCACCGATGACGTACTGCTGCGCAAAATCAAACGCCTCTAATCCCTCTTCTGACAATTTTTTTTCCGTAAACAACAGACTGATTATTTTTTAATCATTTATCTGTACATATTATCCGTTTTTTCCCCTACAATTATTCCAGATAAAAAAATCTGATTAAGGAGCTTTCATATGAAAGGTTTGAACGTATTAGGAAAAAGTGCATTGATGTTGTCAATGGCTGCGGTTATGGCTATGGCCGCTCCGGAGAAAAAAGATCTGAAAATCGGGTTTATCCCCCTCACCGACTGTGCGGCGCTGGTGATCGCCAAGGAAAAAGGGTTCTTCGCCAAACACGGCCTCAATGTCGAACTGAGCAAAGAGGCCTCATGGGCCAACGTCCGTGACAAAATGACGGTCGGAGAACTCGATGCATCCCATATGCTCGCCGCAATGCCGATCGCATCCACCCTGGGAGTGGGCAGTACCCAAAAAGATATGGTGGCCCTCATGGCACTCGGTCAAAACGGCGATGCGATTACCGTATCGAACAAAATGTTTGATGCAATGATGGCGGCCGATCCGGCATCCACCAAAGCCGGAAGCGCCGTTGCCCTCAAAAAAGTGATCGCCTCCAAAACGATGGGGGTTCCGGAATTCGGGATGACCTTCCCGACAGGTACGCACAACTACCACCTCCGCTTCTGGATGGCGGCGGGGGGAGTCGATCCCGATACCGATGTCGCCCTCAAAGTGGTCCCGCCGCCGCAGATGGTGGCCAACATGACCGCCGGAAACATCGACGGATTTTGCGTCGGTGAGCCGTGGAACCAGCGCGCCGTGATGGGGAATATCGGAAAAACACTGATTACCGGCTATCAGCTGTGGGAAAACGGGCCGGAAAAAGTGCTCGGCGTTCAAAAAGAGTTTGCCGATAAATACCCCGAAACGACCAAAGAGATGATCAAGGCGGTCATCGAGGCGGGAATGTGGCTCGACGCGTCGTGGGAAAACCGCAAAGAGGCCTCCGCGATCCTCTCGGCCAAATCGTACGTCAACGCCCCCAAAGACGTCATCGACAACTCGATGACGGGAACCTACATGTTCACCAACGGCGTTAATACGCCGATGCCGCACTTCAATGTGTTCGGCAAAAAACAGGCCCTCTATCCGTACTACACCCACGGAATGTGGCAAGTGACCCAGATGGTCCGTTGGGGACAGATTGAGAAGCCTATCGATATGAAAAAAGCGGTCGAGAGCGTCTACCGTCCCGACCTATTTGCCAAAGCGGCCAAAGAGGTGAACTATACCCTTCCTCCGACCGGATGGAAGATTGAGGGAAAAGCGGCCGGGAATAAATTTATCGACGGATCGATATTCGACCCGAACAAAGCGGTTGACTACATTTACAACGCACCGATCAAACATCCGAAAATCACCAAAGAAGCACTCCTCAAAGTGAATCATTGGAAAATATCCGCTAAGTAAAAGGAGAAACGATGGTTTCGAAATATGTGAATCCGGTATTGCTTCCTCTCCTGTTGCTGGGGGTCATTATCGCACTGTGGTCGTATATCGCTGTCTTAATCCCCGGCTTTCCGACACCGGGTGAAGTATGGAGCGAATTACTTGTCGTCCTCTCCGATCCGATATATGACAACGGAGCGGGGGATCAGGGGATCGCCCTGCAACTGGGCAATTCGCTCGCACGGGTGTTCGGGGGATTTGCCCTCGCCATCGCCGTGGGGGTTCCGGCGGGATTGTTGATCGGGATGTCCAAAAATGCCTATGCGGCAATGAATCCCTATATCCAGATACTAAAGCCCGTATCTCCGCTGGCGTGGCTGCCGCTGGCGCTGTTCGTCTTTAAAGAGGTCAATACGACGGCGATTTTCGTCATCTTCGTCACCTCGATCTGGCCGATCATCATCAACACGGCGCTGGGAGTACGTAGTGTCAGCGAGGATTATTTGAATGTGGCGAAAGTGTTGCAGCTCAGCCCGTTTGAGAGAGTGTTTCAGATTATCCTCCCTGTCGCCGTCCCCTTTATCTTTACGGGGATGCGCCTCTCACTGGGGATCGCATGGCTCGTTATCGTAGCGGCGGAGATGCTCACCGGCGGTGTGGGGATCGGATTTTGGATTTGGGATGAGTACAACAATCTCAACTATTCCCATATTATTATCGGGATCATCCTCATCGGGGTTATCGGGTATATCCTCGATGCCCTGATGGGTCTGATCGCCGATTTCTTTGATTACCGTAAGCGAGGCAGAGTATGAGTGCAAAACCCTTTTTGAAAATCGATCACGTCGATAAAATCTTCCCCCTCGGCGGGGGAAAAGAGTACGTTGCGTTGCGCGACGTGCAGCTCGATATCCGTCAAAACGAGATTGTCTCGATCATCGGCCACTCCGGATGCGGTAAATCGACCATCTTGAATTTGATTGCGGGTCTCGATTCGATCACCAACGGGACGATCCTCCTCGAAGACAAACATATCTTAGCTCCCGGACCGGAGCGGGCGGTGGTGTTTCAAAACCATTCGCTCCTGCCGTGGCTGAGTGCCTATCAAAACATCGAAATGGCCGTTAAAAAAGTGCTGGGTGAAGAGCTCAGCAACAGCGAAATCCGCGATCATGTGATGAAATACATCCAGATGGTCAACCTCGACCACGCCAAGGACAAATACCCCGGCGAGATCAGCGGGGGGATGAAACAGCGCGTCGGGATCGCCCGTGCCCTCTCGATCCAGCCCAAAGTGCTGTTGATGGATGAACCGTTCGGCGCTCTCGATTCACTCACCCGGGCGAATCTGCAAGACCACCTGATGCGGATTCAGATGCAAACGGGGAACACCGTCATCATCATCACCCACGATGTGGACGAAGCGGTGCTCCTGAGCGACCGCGTTATCATGATGACCAACGGCCCCGAAGCGACGATCGGCGAGATTCTGGAGGTTAATCTCCCCCGTCCGCGTAACCGTCTGGAGCTTCAGCACAACCCCGAGTACCTCCGGTGCCGCGAAGCGATCATCGAATTTTTGTACTCCAAATTTGCCAAAGAAGACGAATAATTTCCGATTCTATTGTCCGTAGGGGTGATTGGATTCAAAGACTCTCGTTATGGAATCCATCACAACGGCCGGACATACCCATTTTAATCATCACCAAACTGATTAAAATATAATCATATTTTTTGAATTCTCCACTCAAATTTAGACTATTATTATCAAGATAAAAAAGTCCTAATAAAGGAAACCATCATGACCTCGCTCTTGCAAGCCAATGAAGCGCGCAGCGCAAAGCGGCACAAAACCGAATCCATCAAGGACACTTTTAATGCGCAGGAAGCATGGGACCGGCTGATCGGTTATTCCAAAAGCGGTTATGCCTCCATCACCGATGAGGACAAAGATTTCGTCCTCAAAAGTTTCGGCGTCTTTGACCGTCCCGCTACTCCGGAACGGTTCATGATCCGAGTCCGGATTGCCGGCGGGGCACTGAGTGTAGAGCAAGCGTTGGCGCTCGCCTACATCGCTACCAAATTCGGTCAGGACGTTATCGATATCACTACCCGCATGCAGATTCAATTGCGTTATCTACGGATCGAAGATTTGCCCGAAGCATTGAAACTTCTCGAAAATGTCGGCCTTACCGGCTACCAGACGGGGGTCGACAACTTCCGCAATATCCTCCTCGATCCGCTAGACGCTCTGGCCATGGACGCTATCATCCCCTGCCGTCCTATCATGGAAGAGATCCAATCGATTTTTTTGAAAAAAAATGAATGGCTCACCACCCTCCCTCGTAAATTCAATATCGGGATCAACGGCTCCCTTAGCAATCGCTGTAATATCTTCGGACAGGATTTTGCCCTCGCCCTTGCCGAAAAAAACGGGGTTTACGGCTTTAACCTCTATCTGGGGGGGCGTGTCGGCCATTTGGCCCAAAACGCCGATATCTTCGTAACCCCCGGCGAAGCGGCAGAAGTGTTCACCGCCGTCGCCCATCTGTTCAAAATCTACGGATTTCGTGACAACCGCAACAAAAATCGTCTTAAATTTTTGATCGATGCGGTGGGGATGGAAGTATTTCGCAAAGCGATCGAAGAACAACTCGGCCGTACCCTTCCCACGTGCGGAGTGACCCTCTGTACACTGGAGGGGGGGGACCATAGCGGTAAAATTGCCCTTAAAGACGGTTCGTATGCCCTCTATGCCGCCGTCCCATCAGGAGTATTCAGCGGCAGCGATCTCCTCGAAGCGGCACGCATTGCCCAATCCCAAGAGGGAGCACTTCGCCTCACTGTCGAACAAAATGTGATCATTACCGGAATACGGGATGAAAGCAAAGCGCTGCAATCCCCCCTTTTTGCAAAATACCCCAACCGCCCCTCCCCCTATATGGCCAATCTCATCGCGTGTGCCGGGACCGAACACTGCCCGTTTGGCGTCATCCCCAACAAACCCGACGCAATCCGTATGGGCGAATACCTCTCCCGTGAAGTGCCGCTCTCGGATGCGAAAATGCGCTTTTACTGGTCCGCCTGCATCAAGGGGTGCGGTATCCACGGTGCCGGTGATCTGGGTTTTGTCGGGTGCAAAGTCCCCCGCAACGGCAAAACGGTACTTGGGGTCGATATCTTCATCGGCGGCAGTTTAACCCATGAGGGGGAGGAGGGGAAACTTCTGCTTAAGGGAATCGTTCTCGAAGAGGCACCCCAATTCGTCGCCGAACTGATGCGCGAATTTGCCCTTCTCCGGCGTCCTCATGAGAGTCTGGAAACATTCATTGTACGGCTGCGTGCGCGCTACAGCAATCATGCTATCGGATTTCTCATGCGCTGGAACCGTCTCACCCGTTTAGAGAAGCACGAGACGCTTCTTCATTTCAATCTTCACTCCCACGGCGGAAACCATAAAGAGAGCGATGAGATTTTTGCCTACGGCTCCGATGTGATCCATACCCTCATCCAAAAGCGGCCGTATGAAGTCGAAGATCCGTTTGTCGAGGGAAAAAAAGGGTTTACATTCGCTAAAAATGAGCTAACACCCGACTATGCCGCCTACGCCCCGATTATTGAAAAGATGGTCGAGCCAAATCCCCTTAAACGGTTTCAGGTCTTTACTGAGATCGTCACGGAGCTGAACGCTTTAAGCAGCGGTGAATAAAATGTCCGAGATCTCCCCAACCCCCCTTGAAAGCTTTATCGGCTACAAAGCCCAGACCGGAATGCAGTGCGGCAACTATTCGATCGACATACCGCCGCTTCAAGAGGGGGAACAATACCGCTTTCACTTCGACGCGACGGCCTGCGTCGGCTGCCGCTGCTGCGAGGTGGCCTGCAACGAGCAGAACAACAACCCCTCCGATCTTAAATGGCGCCGCGTCGGCGAGATGGAGGGGGGGAGTTTTCCCGATACACTGCTCCTCTTTAACTCCATGAGCTGCAACCACTGTGTTGACCCCGCCTGCCTGATCGGCTGCCCCACCAACAGCTACGTCAAATTCGATAACGGAATCGTCTTTCACGACGATCCCAGCTGCATCGGCTGCCAGTACTGCACATGGAACTGCCCCTACGGTGTCCCCACCTATCACGCCGAGCGCCACATCGTCACCAAATGCCATATGTGCCATGAACGTCTGGCCATCGGTCAAAGCCCCGCCTGCGTTCAGGCGTGCCCTTCGGGAGCCATCGAAATCGAAGCGGTCAATGTTGCGGAGTGGAAAGAGAGCGCCATCGATGAGCAAGGAAACATGCCCCACCTTCCCGATGCCCGTCTCACCCATTCCACGACCCGTTTCACGCTGCCCGAAAATATCCCCGAAACGATGGCCAAAGCCGATGAACACCACCTCAAACCCGCCCACGGCGAATTGCCGCTGGTGTTTATGACGGTATTGACTCAAATGTCGCTGGGGGCGTTCGGAGCATTGGGAATCGGCGATTTTCTCTCCCTGTTCGGGTTTTTTGAGCCGGATTGGATGCTGGCGGCTCTCGTGATGCTCCCCGCAGCGCTGGGGCTTCCCCTCTCGGCGCTCCATCTGGGACGGCCTCTTAAAGCGATGTCGGCGATGAAAAACCTCCGCACCAGCTGGCTCAGCCGTGAAGCGGCGGCATTGGGTGCTTTTACAGGATTGATGAGTCTTAACGTCGCCCTCTACTTTTTTGAGGTTGCGACACCGATACGTCTCGTTTTTGAAGCCATCACGCTACTTATCGGTCTCTACGGCATCCATGCGCAGGCGATGATCTACCGTATCCCTGCCCGCCCCTCATGGAACAGAGAGAGTACCAACCGAAAGTTTTTTTCAACCGCCTACAGCGGACTGTTTTTGGTCGCTCTTGCCCTTCTTGGTATGGGATCAAGTGCTTCGGCAATGCCGTTGCTCACTCTGGCGATGATTTTAGCCGTAACGCATGGCTTTTTTACGTTTGACGCACACAATGAACTCAAAAGTTCATCGATACCGCAGTTGCAAAAAACGCTTCGGTTGTACCGCGAACGTTTCTCGGCACTCCAAACGCTCCGATGGGGTATGTTTGCCGTGGGGGCCTTTGCGTTGCCGCTCCTTACTATGCTCTTCATCGTTTCAGGGTTGAATCTAGCATCCCTGCTCACGCTGGGGATCGCCCTTATCCTTTTAATGCTCAGCGAGCTTATGGATCGCTTTTTATTTTACACGACCGTCGTCCCCCTCTCCATGGCAGGGGGATTTTTTGTCGGGACACAACGTCATTAAAACGCCATCGGAGCAATACCCGAGGGGGCACGCCGAGCCCCGATGGCTACGCTAGCCGCTATGGCACTAAAGCTTGCCTCATACGAGGCAGAGTAATAAGGAATTATTATGTTTACAACGATCAAAAACTTCCTCGGTCTGGATATCAAAGCCAAAAAGTTCTCTCTTTCGGATGATCCCCTGTTCGGACGGATAGCCGATGCGAAAAAACCGGACAAATGGGTCTTCTCCACCTGCGGCTACTGCGGCGTCGGGTGCGGCCTCTACATCGGGGTCAAAGACGGGAAAGCCGTTTATACGAAAGGAAACGCAACGCACAGCGTCAACATGGGAACCCTCTGTCCCAAAGGGCTCAGCGAACATGAGCTGATCACCTCTTCCAACCGTGTCACCGCTCCCCTCATTCGCCGTAACGGAAAACTCGAAAACGGCTCATGGGACGAAGCCTTTACCCGTGTTTCCGAGACATTCAAATCCATTAGCGAACACTACGGTCCTCGTGCGATCGGCGTCCTCTCCACCGGACAGCTTCTCACCGAAGAGTTCTATACCCTCGGCAAACTCGTCCAGCTGGGTCTGCGCACCAACAATTACGACGGAAATACGACGCTGTGCATGGCTTCGGCGGTCATGGGATACAAACAGTCCTTGGGTTCCGACGGCCCGAGCGGATCGTACGAGGATTTCGAGTGTGCCGACGTGATCGTTTTGGTGGGGGCAAACATCGCCGACAACCATCCGATTTTGAAGCTTCATATCGCCAAAAATCCCAAAAAGCCGAAAATTATCGTCATCGACCCGCGCAAAAGCAAAACCGCTCAGATGGCCGATCTCTTCATCCCCCTCAAACCCCGCACCGATCTGGCCCTCTTCAACGGCCTCTCCTACATCGTCCTCGAACAGGGGTGGGAAAATACGGAGTATCTCAAAGCCAATGTCACCGGCTTGGGAGAGCTGCGCAAGCACCTCCAAAACTACCCTCCCCAAGAGGTCGCCGATATCACGGGGATCGACGTCAAAACCCTCTATGAACTCGCCCGTCTGATTGCCCTCTCGCCTGCGGCTCTCACCGCATGGACG
Organism: Sulfuricurvum sp.; assembly: GCF_023229695.1. GTDB lineage: Bacteria > Campylobacterota > Campylobacteria > Campylobacterales > Sulfurimonadaceae > Sulfuricurvum. Next base: position 103,967 of record NZ_JALNYS010000004.1, on the reverse strand, counting down.
ATGGGGGTTAACCAGTCGTTTTTGGGGACCGATACCGTCAGTGCGATCATCAACCTCCACCTCCTCACCGGCCAGATCGGCCGCCCCGGCGCGGCCCCCTTTTCGATCACGGGGCAGTGCAACGCGATGGGAACGCGAGAGAGCGGCTTTACCTCCTCGCTTCCGGGATACCGCAACTACGGGGACGTAAAAGCAGCCGAAGAGTACGCCCGCATCGTCAATGTCCCGATCGACATTATCCCCACTTCACGCGGCTACAAATACGGTGAAATCATCGAAGCGATCGAGCGAGGCGAGATCCGGGCGCTGTGGGTCGTCGCCACCAACCCTTTGGTCAGTTTCGTTGACCAGACCCGTTTGAGAAAAGCACTTGCCAAACTCGATCTGCTGGTCGTCCAAGACGCCTTTATGTCCGATACCGCCCTTCTTGCCGACGTCGTTTTCGCCGCCGCGACGTGGGGGGAAAAAGAGGGGACCTACACCAATTCAGAGCGCCGATGCAACCGCGCGAACAAAGCGCTCACCCCTCCGGGGATCGCAATGAGCGATTTTGATATCTTCCTCGAATTCAGCACCTATTTCGAAGGGGTCAAAGAGCTAATCTATCCTGCATGGAGCACCCCTGCCGATGCGTTCGAGGAGTGGAAACGGGTGAGCCGGGGACAGCTGTGCGACTATTCGGGGATGAGCTATGAAATGATGGAAAAATACGGCGGGATTCAGTGGCCGTGCAATGAACAGTTTCCGCTAGGCTCTTCGCGCCTCTATACCCCTGAGATCGCTTTTCGTACCTATGATGGAAAAGCCAAACTCCTGCCATTCGAATGGATACCGCTCCAGGAGCCGACCGGTGAGCAGTTCCCGATCCTCCTCAACACGGGACGCACCGTAGAGCAGTGGCACACCCGCACCAAAACCGGCGATATCGCCATCCTCAATGATTTAGCACCGGAAAGCTGGGTCGATATCAACCCTGCCGATGCGCTCGCGCTGGAGGTCAAAAGCGGTGATCGTCTCTCCATCAGTTCCCCGCGCGGACAAGTGGAAAATATCGTCGTCCGGGTGACGCAGACGGTGCGGGAGGGGAACGTGTTCGTCCCGTTTCATTTCAACACCCAGCTCATCAACACCCTCACCCCGAGCCAGTTCTGCCCCAAATCGGGAGAACCGAACTTCAAACAGTGCGCCGTACAGCTCCACTCTCAGAGGGTTCCTCAGGGGATTAGTTATCCTAAAAAAATATCAACGTTAGAATTGAGCTATGTTGAAAAATTAGAATGGGAGAAACACATAGAGAAATCGATAGATAGTGTATTGAAACAGTGAAGTGATGTAAACGAAGAAGAGATAACGAAAGGAGGCCCGGGAAAGCCCGGTCCACCCCTAAGTTTTAGTGATTTGTACCGTGACTGCCGCCGTGGCTGGTTCCTGTCCCGTTGTTAGCGAGACCTTCGACCAACAATGCACCCGCTCCTGCCGCTAGGGCGCCAGCGCCAGCACCCGCAGCACCAAGACCGCCGCCTATTCCACCAGTAAGACCGCCACCGCCGCCAAGGCCACCGCCAAGACCGCCACCGGTACCGCCGGCAACAAACCCACCCTGACTACTTTGTACGATTGGTACATTCACATCAAGCGGACCGCAGATACCGTTTGTTGCGATCAAACCTATTGTTAATACGGCTAAAGCTACTTTTTTCATTTTTACCCCTTTATATTGATGTTTCCGTCACTATGATACCCTAAAAGCTCTCCGTTATTCCTTAAACTGATCGATCTTTTCTCTCATCTCAAAAACATTTGCCGGATTCAGACCGACCAGAGAATTAGCTTGGTTGGCATACTGCCCCACGTCGCGTGTCCACGGATTCAACGTGTACGATAAACTCCCTTTCACGTTTTTCGCGCGGACCGTCGAAAGGGGTATCCTTAAAAAGATCCCTTTATCAACATATCCTCTATTTTCGGCAGAGCTAAAGACACTCGTATCGGTTTTCGTCACGAAAGCCCCTAGGGTGAAATTTTTGAACTCACGCATCAACGTTACGCTCACACCTCTGTCTCCGGCAAAAAACTCACCGATTTTAGCGGTCGATTTAATCCCGAGTTCCGGAACGATATTCGCATAAAGATTGATAAATTTCCCTTGATAAACGGTATTTTCAAAAGTGAAAAAATTCGTAATCGAGCGTTTTTTCGCGTATTGATACTCCAGCCCGGCGCCAAATCTCCCCCCGTCAAACGGACGGTACACCTCTACGTCATAACCGCCGTAAGCCGGCTCAAAATACCCTATCTCACCCCGTCCGTAAATGTTCCACGGAAGCTTTACCGTCTGATCAAATACCATATCGTACAACTGTATCCCGTTATACTGAAGATATTTCAATCCATCGGTACGAGTCGTGCTTCCCTCAGGCTCATAACTGTACGGCGGAATAGTATCTGTTGTATTTGTAATCGGGAAAATATAACGGCTGTACAAAAATCCACCGGGATTTGTTTCATATCGAGCACCCCCCAGAAGCGAAAATTTATAGGTAAACGGATTGTGCTTATCGTTCAAATTCATCTGTATGGAGGGCTTGAAAAGCCAGGTAAATTTTTTCCCGGCAATCGGTTCGGTGATAAACAACTCTTTCCCGCCCGAAAATTCCCCATAGGATGCCTCAACATCATCCGAGAAATCAAAACCTTTTTCGTTTATGGATCCGTTTTCATCGGTTTTGATCGCTTTAACATCATGACGATGGACATGCATGACCGAATATTCCAGATTTGTTTGTTTCAGTGTCAGATACAAATCGTCGATTCTCTCCGGAGCAACTTCATCGATGACATCTGCCGTTCTCCCCAACGCTTGTGTATCGGAGTTGTAACGGGGATTTTCGATAGAAGCCCATATCTTATTCTCGTTCACCGCTACTTGTACGTTGGAAAACCGTTCCCCCGCTATCTCTTCGGCTATCGCCTTGGAGAGTTCTTCGTCATTCATCACTTTCAACTTCTCTTTTAACGATTGATCGGCGCGCCACTTCCTATCCGGCCCATGATCATACAACATCTCCTGACGAAACGGTATTGTATAGCTTAATCCAAATCCAATGGTATTTCCCCGTTCAAAATTGGCCGTCAAGGCAAGCTTGTCGCTTATTTTGTATTTGGTTCCGATATTGATACGACTTCTCGGCAACTTAGATGTACCATTCCAAGAAGACGCGGCATTTGCAAATGGATTGACATAATCGTAATTATAGTTTATAGGGCTATACTCTGCTTTAATTGACCACTTTGGAGACATGTGAGCCTCGACCCCGCCAAACAACGCTCCGCCACTTATTGACGTATCGGTTAAAAAATTAATCGCTCTGTCTTCTTCTACAGCTTTTCCGTATTTGTTTAAGTTTTCTCCCCCCATTCGTCCTAATGCATACCCACCGGAAAATTCCAGATAATCTAATCGCTTCGTCCCGACCAGATATTTCGACGAATAAAGCCCCGTCCCCTGCATGTCATCAAAACCGATCGCGACCGCAGGCCAAAAATCATCCTCTTTGGAGAGAAGAAATTTCATATCGATCGCTTTATCTTTATAATTACCGTATCCCGCCCACTCACCGGTTGCGTTCAGATTCTTCAGCTGAGTGACACGAAAATTGATCTCCGTTCTCGGTAGCGGCGCCATGGCAATTCCGTAATAGATATAAGGATCGCTGTAATAGATACTCGGGCGCATACGCCAATCGTCCATCACCCTCGCATTGGGCATCTCAATCAGACCGGTTTTACCGCTGTTTTGGATTGAATAATCATTGTTATTTTGATTTGAGGGGATACGAACTTCGGCAAAACAGCTGATACTTACAAACAGTGATAATACCAATCGAACTTTTACCATGATTTTTCCTTATATAATTACAAAATGATCCTACCGCGTGAACGTTTAGAAAGATAACTCATAACAAAGATTGATTCAGGAGGGTGTTATGGTCAAATATCTTTTGAAAATTCGGATGCGTCTGCGCCTTTTCTAAAAAATGTACATGCCTCATTTTATGGGTATCGCTCCCGACAAAATCGACCAATCCATTCTCTACGATCCATTCCGCCGCTTTTTTTACCGGATTGGTATAATAACCGATCAATGAATTAATATTAACCTGAAACAAAACACCCATATCCTTGATTTTACGATACTCATCGTACGATTCATGCAGATAAACATACCGTTCAGGGTGAGCAAGGACCGGCTTGTAGCCGTGTGATAGGATAGCGTAGATATGTTCGTGCAGTCCGTAAGGTCGTGCCACATACGAAGTCTCAAACAAAACATAATTCGATCCGAAGGTCATTAATGCATTGGAATTGAGTAATTTTAAAAAATGTTCATCCAGATAATACTCGGCGGCAGCTTCGATATCTATATCGATGTTTCGAACGGCAATCTCTTTGCGTAACAAATCCAGACCGCTTAAAATGATTTCCGAACTGTTCCGATAGGCATCGTACATAATATGGGGCGTTGTGATCAGTTTTTTGTACCCTAGGTGTGAAAGGGCCTGAATCAGTTCGATCGACTCCTCCATCGTTTTCGCACCGTCGTCAATCCCGGGAATGAGATGAGAATGGATATCTACCCCCAATTCCGAGTAAGTGCGTTCAGGAGCTTTTTTTCCTGATAAAAACTTCCTGATAAGACCCATCAACGACCCGTCAACCGTTGAAACAACGATTTTTTAACTTCACTCTCTTGCCCGTATTCACCGTAGCCGCCGTAACCGTAGCCGTAGCCGTAACCGCCGTAACCATACCCGCCGTAGCCTCCGGAGCCTTTTGATGCGGGGACGGCACTTAGGATAATACCGGTATGTTTAATATCATGCGCACGCGCCGTTCGATCAAAACGAGCTGCAAATCCCCGTTTTGCACGGTTTACACGTAAAACAAACAACGTTATATCGGCTTCATTTGCCAAAATAAGCCCGTCTGTTACCAGACCGATCGGAGGAGTATCCAAAATAACATAATCGTACATCCCCCTTAACTCACTAAGAGCTTCTTTCATTCTCTCCGACATAATAAGCTCCGAAGGATTCGGCGGTACCGCCCCCGAAGAGATAATATCGAGATTTTCAACAGCTGTTTTTTGTATGATTTCACTCACACTCGCATGTCCGGAGAGATAATTACTCATCCCTTTTTCATTACCGAGTCCGAATACCTGATGCAGCGTCGGCAAACGAAGGTCAAGATTGATAATGACCACTTTTTTATCACTTAACGCCAATATCGTCCCCAAATTCGATGCCGTTGTCGTCTTCCCTTCACCCGGCAGTGTAGAGGTTACCATGATCACTTTATGGTTGGCATACGTTGCCATAAATTGCAAATTGGTACGCATGGCACGAAACGATTCCGCATAGACCGATTTTGGATTTTCCAAGACCAAGTGGCGGCTGTCAATCGCCTCTTTAATAAACGGTATGGTCCCGACCAACGGTATATCGGTCTCCTTACGAATATCGTCAATCGATTTGATCGAATCATCCAGAAAATCGCGTAACAACGCAATCAATACACCCAATATCAGCCCTAAAATAGCCGAAACGGCTAAGATTAGCGATTTTTTCGGCTTAATCGGTTTTAGCGGCAATAACGCCGGATCAACTACACGATTATTTGAAACCGTAGAAGCTTTCGCAATGGAGGATTCCGATTGTTTCTCCAGCAAAAAGGAATAGATTTTTTCATTCACTTCAAACGTACGGGCCCGCTCGACGTATTGACGCTCCGTCTCCGGCAGTTTCTTGAAGAAAACTTCGTTACGATCGATCACCTTCTGAATCGATTGCTTACGCTCCGCAATCCCCTGCTGCAAACTGCCAAGATTGGAGAGTATCTCTTTTTTCAGCCGCTCGATCTGAAGTGTCTGCTGAACAACCTCCGGGTGACGCTCCGTATATTCAACCATCAGCGTTTTTTTCTTTCGCTCCGCTTCGCTCAATGAAAGCATCAGACTGCTGACAAGGTTATCGGACAATTGCATCGGGGCGATAGATAACGCCGAAAAATCCCCTTTTTTTAGCAATTGTTCTATCCGTTTGGCCTGATCGGCTTCAATTTCGATTTGAGCCAACTGTTGATCATATGCACTCAGTTTTTCAATGGAGGTTTTAGTTTCAGCTGAAATGTCCATTGTATTATGGGTCTGTTTGAAATTTTCAACGCCGAGCGCCGACTCTTCGAGGTTTTTCTTCACATCACGTAATTGATCTTCGATAAATGAGAGCGTTTTAGATGCCTCTTCGGTGTTAAAATCGATACTTTGCTGGATGTACGCATTGGCGAGGGCATTCGTAAACTTCTCCGCCCTCTCCGGTATATTATCCTGATACGTGATCTGAACGAGGGAACCTTTTTTTCCTACTTGTGCTACTTGAAGATTCGGTAAAATAATCTGATCGATAATGGAACGATTCGTATTAAAGAGGAAACTGTATTCCCCCTTCGTAAATTCACTCTCTTTATTAACGGTAAAACTAAAATATTTTGTTTGTACCCTCTCGCCGTAATGAAATTTTTCATTAAATACTATAGACTCTTTGACCCCGTACTTCTCTAATAACGATTGTTTTATCTGTAACGTAAAAGAGTTGTTATCTTCATTCTTAATTAAAAACCATTTACCAAAAAATTTTTCATCTAAAATCTTAAAATCATGTACACTAAACGGAGACTCTTGATAAATCTCTTTGGTTTTTAAATTTTCCTTTTTAAAATAGCGTACATTAAACGGTACTTGATTTAATGCAAGTTCAATCAACGATTTGGATTGTAAAATCCCGATCTCCGTATCGATCTCCGTATTCGACATCCCTTCCATGGCCATCTGCAACATATCGGTTTTACTGTTTTTCGCGTCCTCCTGAATGCGCAAAACCGCAGAGGTCTCATAAATAGGGGTAGCAAAATAAGCTATATAGCTACCAACAAGTATGGTCAATAAAAAAACTACAAATATGGTTAATTTTTTATCCATTAAACGGCTAAAAAGCTGTTTAAGATCGATTTCGTCTTCTTCGTTAACAGTGTGCTTTAATTCAACTGACATCCCTAACTATCCCTCTAATTTGTAAGATATTTAACATTAACAAACGGTGTGATCAAACTATTGATCAACTGCAACGCAGGTAAATACTCATTAATATTGACATTCGTAGCCCGCATACTGTTTGGCTGTACATACACCGTATCCCCGGGGTAAAGCATATAATTGCTTGCCTCTAGGGAAGCGAGTTTTGTCATATCAATGGTCGAAATCGTCGGATTGCTTAAATTGCCTCTCATGATTTTAACCGAATTACGTTGACTGTAGACATTAAAGTCGCCGGCTTGCGCAATCGCCTCAATCACCGTCATGGATTCATTGATGAGCGGTACGACACCCGGACGATTAACCTCTCCGACAACATATACCCTTTGATTGAGTATTTCAAGATTGACATAGGGATCCTTGATGTATAGATTGTATCTCTTTGTTACAAGATCTCCCGCTTCTTCTTTAGTAAGTCCGGCTAACGCAATACGGCCAATCAAAGCAAGCATAACCGTTCCATCGCTAGAAACAGTAATCCCTTTTTCACCGGTAGGGATAATATTTGGACTGCGTGTACTCAATTCAGGGTGGTTAAAAACCACAATTGAGAGTTTGTCGCGCGGTGCAATTTTATACTCGCTGATCATCTTTTGAGGTGCCGTATCGTTACGATCATTTTTAGTATCATTTTTTTTGAAAAAATAACTGTCACCCTCTTGTTTTGAATCCTCAATCGGTTTAGTTTGAAACAAAGTATAATCTTGCTTTGTCGCACACCCCGTTAATAATACTACTATTGCTAGCAATAGAAATTTTTTCAACATCAATCTAAAACTCCTAAATCAAGCTTATATGTGCTTTTAATTTTAACAGTATACCATAAAAAGACGATATATAAACCACCGGAACTTAGCTCCGTTTAACACCAAATCCGTATAATATCGGTTATGATTAATAACTAAAATTATTGTTATCTATCATAAAACTACTTAAAATTGAGGTTATACGTGCCCTACGAATTAGTTATCAAATTGGCAATAGCTTTTGCATCGTCATTTATATTTATCAAATTATTAATACATTTTGCCCCAAAATTAGGCCTGGTTGACATACCGAATCACCGAAGCGTGCACCAAAAGATTACTCCGCGCGGCGCGGGAATCGGCATTGTTTTTGGCGTTATTGTCTCTGATTTACTTTTGCTCAACACTCTTGTCTATACCCACTTAGCTACTTTTATCGCCATTTTTTTAGTTTTTATCGTCGGCATTCTGGATGATCATAGGGATACCAAACCAAAAACAAAATTTATCGTCATTATTCTGGCAACACTGCTTATCTATTCTGACGATATCGTTATCCGTTCTCTTGGGCATCTGTTTGGATATGAGATACCGCTGGGTTGGTTTGCCCTCCCTTTTACCATCTTCGCCGTTACCGGATTTACCAATGCCCTTAATCTTTCCGATGGTTTGGATGGCCTTGCGGCCTCTATCAGTATCATTATTTTAGGAACGCTGGCACTTATCGGATACCATTATGAAGACCCGTTTATCCTCTCTCTTTCTCTCTCTTTTATTGCCGCTTTGTGCGCTTTTTTATGGTTTAACTGGAATCCTGCTAAAATCTTTATGGGGGATAGCGGATCATTGACACTCGGATTTGTCATTGCCGTTTTGGCGATCAAATCACTCTCCTACATACAACCCTCAACCATCCTCTTTATCGCGGCCATTCCGATTATGGATACAATCATTGTCATGATTCGTCGTAAAAGAAACAAAAAATCGATCTTTTCACCCGATAAAACCCATATTCACCACATTTTGCTCAAATTCTTTGACGGCCATGTTAAAAAGAGTGTCGGTGTTATTATTATGATGCAACTTCTTTTTTCTTTAATGGGATTTGATTTTACCGACTATCCGAAACAACGATTTATCCTTTTGCTGTTTGTTTTAAATACCGCAATTTTTTATGTTTTTCTGACCGGAATGTTGACCAGACAGAATAAATTTTCCTACTATCGAAAAATAAAACGCAAACAATCACTTAAAATTAAAAACAATTTGAACGCAAAAGGATAATTAGGGTGAGGGGAGTTATTATACCAAACTTTATGAACTAGGGACACTCTCGTCATTTTGTGCTACGACACAAAATCCAATGCAAGAAATGGATCCCGTATCAAGTACGGGATGACAAAATGCGTATGTACAGTTAATGATAGAGGGTATAAAATCAACTTTTTTTGTGGGTAGGTGAGTGCTTACGTTGTGTTTTTCTACTTCAATAAACTTCTTTTCGATGTGCAACTCTGATAATATGGATCACCAGCTGATCATTAATTTTTTCATAAATCACACGATAATCTCTAAAACGCAACCGATAAAAACCATCCCATTCACCTTGAAGTTTTTTTATCTTTGATTGCTTCATCAGCTGAATTTCATAATGGGTATCGTACTCTTCGATAAATAAACTGAGTGCTTCGACAATAAAAACTTTTACTTGATGATCTAATCTATCCAACTCTTTTTTTGCAGCGGGATGAAATTCCAAACGGTACTGGGACATTAAAGACCAAGCTCTTCTTTTATCGCATCAAAACTAATCGTTTGAATTTTTCCCTCATGAACTTCTTTGGAACGTTTGAGCGCAAGTTTAAGATCGAGAGCATCAAAATACTGACTCAACGCTTCCGCCACCATATGGCTTTTCTTTTCTCCCAGCTCTTGCGCAAACTCCGAAAGCTCCATTAAAAGATAATCCGGCAAAGTAAATGTTGCTTTTATTGCTTGCATATAAACTCCTTAAAATATTACAAATTATACATATAAATAGCAATATAGTCAATGAAATGTTTTGGTTTCGTCTCTTATACAAAAGAAAGGAGGAATAGATTTTCTATTTATATTTTCAGAAAATATCAGCAATTTTCCAATGTTTTTTTGTGCCATATATCCAAGCAACAACAAACCGCACTGCCAAAGACAAAAGTCCTATCGTTTCCATTTTACAACTCCTCAATTGAATTCTTTAATCTATATAACTCGTTATAATTGTACGCAACGCCAACAGATACAACCATAAATATTGCCCGAAGCGCATAACCAAACAGATTTAAATTTAATGGCGTATGCTCCAACTCCACCATCAATCCACGATAGACAACATGATAGTTCTACTCTTGGTTGCCTAGGCATTCGATTTTAATTTTAAAGTTGTAATTTTTAAATCAAGATTTTTAAAGTCATCTACATTATTCGTGACGATCTCAAATCCATTGACCATAGCAGTAGCTCCAATGATAGCATCAGGGGTTTTAATATTATACTTTTGTCTATTCTCGATAGTTTTGCTTGCCACCATTTCATCTAAATTATAAACAGTAGCGTGTGAAATAAAATCAACTGCTTTTTCTTGTAATCGCTTATCATCTAAGAGTTTTTTCCAGCTTAAAAATTCAATTTTTGTTATGATGGATATATTGAAACTCTCTTTTAAAATAGTAAATATATCAACATCATCTATAATGCCATTAAAATAATAAATTACAATATTAGTATCCAATAAAAATCTATTTTTCATCAAATCAGACATCCCATTCATTTTGATTAGATTGTAAATATTGATCAATCTCACCCTTGCTTGTGTGTGCAACATTAAAAAAATCTTTTGGATTAAATAACTTTTCTTCTCTTTGTTTATTTATTGGAATAATAAACACCTGTGCATCTTTTATATTATACAAATTTTGATACTCTTTAGGAATATGAACAACTCCATTTTCGATTGCTGCATGAAACTCTACTGCGTACATAAAGAATCCTTTCTTGATAATAAAGATACAAGTATTATAGCAACAATAAAATTTTATTTTTTATTTTTTGATACCTCGTATCTCGTTGAGCGAGAGATAAAGAAAGATTTTTTTAATCTCTCTTTTTGATAAACTAACGGAAGAGTCTCTTGTTTTTTAGATTAAACTTAATAATTTAGCCTGATACATAAGGGCTGTCTCTTCGTCCACCGCCTCAAATCGTGTAACGAGTTTGGGTGTTGTATTGCTTGCTCTGATTAAACCCCAACCATTTTCAAATACTACTCTCACCCCATCTACCGTAATGATATCTTTTATCATGGGAAACTCTTTTGGCGGGTTCTGAAGCTTTTGTTTCAGTTCATCTATAATAATGAATTTTCTCTCTTCCGTTGTATTGATATTGATTTCATTCGTCGAATAAAGTTTCGGTAGTTTTTCATATTCAGCATCGTAATCAAATCCGTTATGGACAAGTTCAAGTGCTCTTAATGTCGAATAAATGGCATCATCGTATCCGAAATAGCGGTCATTGAAAAATATATGACCGCTTACTTCCGCCGCAAACGAAGCATTGGTCTCTTTTATTTTCACTTTTAGATTAGAATGACCCGTTTTGTACATAATTGCCGTTCCGTAGGTATTTATCATGTCATACATCATTTGAGAACATTTTACCTCCCCTATTACGGTAGGATTATCGATAAATCGTGAAAAGAAAAGGGCTAATACGTCCCCTTTGAAATTATACTTTTCAGAAAGAACGGCAATACGATCAGCGTCTCCGTCATAAGCAAAACCCAGTGTGTAAAGTTTTGAGGAGAGCTCTTTTTTTATATCTTCCAGTGTTTCCACTTCACTTGGGTCCGGATGATGGTTCGGGAAGGTTCCATCCGGCTCTTCGTACATAATATGGTGATTGATTTTCAATCCATCCAGTATTTCTCGCAATACGGTACCCGCTGCACCATTGCCGCAATCAAAAACAAATTGTTTCCCGCTTAGATCTAAATGGGAAAATTCGTTTATCATGTACTCTATATATTTCTCTCTCGTATCGATTTTTATCGTTTCAGTGTTATCTTCAATCTCTAGATCACTGCCGAGTACTTTATCTCCCAGAGCGTAAATATCGTCACCGAAAAACGGTCCTTTGTTTAAAGTGATTTTAAATCCGTTGTACTCCGGCGGATTATGGGAACCCGTAATCATAATAGAAGCGGATACCGGTTTGCCATCATTGTCAATGTAGTTTGAAAAATAGTTAACCGGCGTAGCAACAAGACCCATGTCTAGAACCTTTAGCCCCGCTTTATTTAGACCCGAGGCCAACCACTCCTGAAGTACAGGAGAATGGGTTCTCGCATCATAACCAAGGGAGATATAACGTGCATCTCTCTCTCTTTTTAAAACTTCTAGACCAAAAAAATATCCTATTTTTTTTACATTGGACGCATTGAGCTCTTCTTCAAAAATGCCTCTTATATCGTACTCACGAAAAATATTTTTTGACATTTCAATTCCTTTTAAAATCATCGCTGATTCGTATGATATCATCTTCACCGGTATATTCACCCACTTGCGCTTCGATGAGGATAACCGGTATCTTCCCTTCATTTGACAAACGATGAATCTCTCCCATCTTAATATAAGTTGACTCATTTGGGCGAATATATTTGATTTCTTCACCCACAGTTACCGTTGCCGTACCGCTTACAACAATCCAATGTTCATTGCGGTGAAAATGTTTTTGAAGACTCAACCGTTTTCCGGGATTCACCACAATTCGTTTAATTTTATACCCCGGGGTATCTTCCAGTACGGTATAGGTCCCCCATGGACGATGTGCCGTCAAATGGATATTATGCAGCTGAGTATCTCTCTTTTTAAGCTGCGCGACAACCTCTTTGACTTTTTGGCTGCTCCCTTTTTTAGATATCAGCAATGCATCGCCCGTATCGATAATCATCAAATTATCGATGTCGATCGTCGCAACAAGTTTGTCAGAAATCACCAGATTATTTTTAGACCCGATCGAAATATGATTCTCTGCCGTTGTATTTCCATTCTCATCATGGGACATTTCATGATACAAAGCGTCAAAGCTTCCTACATCACTCCAGCCGATATCACTTGGAACAACCTTGACCCTGTCACTTTTTTCCATTACGGCATAATCAATGCTCTCATCAGGAATGGCTTGCATCTCGTCTGTGCGTATTCTGTATTGAGAAGGATGTGAACTTGATTTGTTTGTCCATGCTATACGACATGCGTCATAAATCTCCGGTGTATATTTTTGCAGTTCATCTAGAAACGTACCTGCACGAAAACAAAACATTCCGCTGTTCCAATAATAATTACCGGCATTGACATAGCTTTCTGCCGTATTTAAATCAGGTTTTTCATGAAATGCTTTGACATTTTCACCCTCTTGCGCTTCAATATATCCAAATCCTGTTTCTGCAAACGTCGGTGTTATCCCAAAGGTAACCAAATATCCCTCTTCCGCCAATACTTTAGCTCTGAGTACAACCTTCTCATAGTTGGCACCGTTTCGGATCAAATGGTCACTCGGTGAAACAAGAACGATCTCATCGGGATCCAATGCCATACAGGCTAAAGCGATAGCCGGTGCCGTATTGCGTCCGACCGGTTCAAGTAAAAAACTCGAATGAGAAACGGCTGTTGTTGAATTCTCTTCAAGCTGATCCAGAGCTAAAAAATACTGTTCAGAATTGGACACGACCAACTGTTTGTCGCATACGCCCATATTTCTCGCTACGGTCAGTTGAAATAATGACTTCCCATCAAATAGCTTAACAAACTGTTTTGGCAGAAGCGTACGGCTTATCGGCCATAGACGGGTTCCACTGCCCCCGCATAAAATGATATTTGTCATAAAGAATCCTCTTTCTTGCAAAATTAATTATCGAGATTTAGAAAAATCTTTCATATTCTTCAACAATATACTTCCAAGTATATAATCTTTCAGCAATTTCCTTCATTCGTAAACCGATACGCTGTTTTTCCTCACTATTGCTTTCCATTAAAGCAATTTTTTCTGCCAACTCATCAGAAGAATTAAAATAGGCAGCTTCATTTTCGGTTGTGTAGCGGTTGAAATTCACGTCGAAACAAAATATCGGTAACTCAAGATGCATTGCTTCAACCAGGGATGGATTGGTTCCGCCCGAACTGTGTCCATGGATATAATACGAGCAATTAGACCGGAGCTGATCGAGTATACTCAAATCGTAAATCGGATCCAACAAATGGATATGATTGTATTGCGCATACTTTTTTTTGAGATCCTTGCCGTATTCGCTGAAATCCCAATTGCCGACAAAAACCAAAGGATTCTTCGGCAGTTTTACAAATGCCTCTAAAATCATGTCAATATTATTATCCGGCTGTATACGCGCAACGGCAATAGAATACGGATTGTGTAAAAAACCAAAACGCTCTTTCAGTTCTTTAGATATCTCCATCCTTGTTACCTGATCTCCACCATACGCAATCACATGACTCTCTACATTATACGTTTCAAAAATATAATCTTGAAGCCCTTTGTTGTCTACTACGATAACATCGGAATATTTAACCGCAATTTTTTCTGAAAACTTTAAAAACCATCGTGCAAGCCAATTCCATTTTGAACGTTTCCACTCAAGCCCTGCCATGTTAAAAACGATTCGCTTATTAAACAAAGCAGAAATTATCGGTAACACGATCGCGCCCGATGATCCCAACACCAACAATATGTCATTATGTCTAACGGCATGGACAATGGATAAAATATCGTAGGGGATACTTTGAATACCGGTGGCTTTTAAAGGAATGTATTCAATTTTTGCATTATTATAGTTTTCTATCTTCTCCGGATAGCTCTTAGCGCTGCAATAGACCGTTAAATCAAATTTATCATGAATATAACGGCTTAAATAATCGGCAAAAGTCTCAAACCCGCCATATTTTGCCGGCAAGCCGACAATACCGATCACAGCTATTCGTTTAGTGTCCATATTTTCCCTTGCAGAAATCACTGTTAGCTATTCTGTCGTGACATGGCATCTTCTAACAGCTCTTTTGTTTGTAGAATATGCGCGGGTGACGAAGCGCCGAATAATACCGAGTCCACACCTTTTAACGATCCGACATACTTGACGGCTTCTGCAGGATTGATTGCACCGGAGGCTAAAATCGACATCGCAATATTGTAACTGTCATGTTTGTCTAGAACAGCTTCAACATCTTTTTGCGTTGGATTCATCCGAAACCCGATTTTATTGATATCACTACAAATCATCGGATTGACCATACCCAGATCATTGACAAGGATGTTGTGAAGTTTTACATGATTCATCGTAAAAAATCCGGCTTTAACCCCGTATTTTTTCTCCGTATAGCGGGAAAATTCATACAGTACATTGGTCAGACCAAGCCCGATCAATAAATCGGTTACAATATTTTGGAGGAAAATTGCTTCGACATTCATCCCTTTAAGGAGTTTCATTTCAGAGTCAACCAGCAGTTCCATGATCGGAACCGGATCCGATGTAATAAGTGACCCCACCCCTTTTAACCCGGCCATAAGTTTATTGCCGGGGGTGAATTTATTAATGGCTTCAAATATTCCCAGTTCAACCATGGCGTTACCGTACTTGTGGGCATACGGCATACAGGGAATCAGTTTAAAATCATTAAATCGGCTATCATTTTTTATACGCTCCAGTACCGGCTCCAACTGATCGTGTGTCGTAAACATGAAACTTTTGATTCCGATATCATTGACGTATTCCAATGTTTTAAAAATATCGTCGGCAGACTTGAATTTCTGACTCTGTTTAATCGATGTTTGTTCTGACATGTGATTAACACCGAAAAATTGATTGTCCCCAAAAATTATTTTATCCATTATCGGACTCCTCCTGAAAGATTAAATGTCTCTTCGAGCATTTTATCCGTTATGCTCGCACTGTAAAGGGATGAGCGCGACTCACTGATCGTTCCGTTAAGTAGCTGAGAAAACTCTTCCAATTGACGCGAAAAATCTTCCCCTCGAAGGTAATAATTGACATCCGTATTTTCATCGGTAATATAGAGCTGATTCCACCCTTTTTGAAGGTTATTGCCCTCATCTGCCTCATTCATGTAAATGGAAAGTTCTTGTTTATTGGCGATGATTTTCCCTTTGGATCCGAAAATTTCGATCGTATTGCTCGCTTTTCGAACCGAATTATCCGACCAGTTGATATAATTGTATCCCACGATTTTATCATCATGCAGCAATGTAGCCGATACTATGTCATCTACCATGGTCGAAAAAACCTTTTTGAGTACGGAAGAGACGATTCGTACATCGGTACCGAAAAAATAGGTGGACAAATCAAAACAGTGAGGACCGTAATCGAACAAACATCCCCCCCCTTTTGAGTAATCATTCCTCCACCCTTTACTGCTTTCAGCGATAACGACACCACCTACCATCCGGTTGCTGTAGCTTGCGATTTCACCCAATACTTTCTCATCCAAAAGTTTTTTAACTCTTTGAAAAATCGGGTTAAATCGGTTTACATAACCAACCTGCCCTTTTAAATTTTTTGCTTTAGCCAGTTCAACCAGCTCCTGGCTCTCTTTATACGTGAGGGTAAAAGGTTTCTCGACAAATACACTAATCCCTTTTTCCAAACAGTACTTGGCAATCTCAAAATGAAATGTATTGGGAACATTGACCATTATCCCGTCCAATTGGACATCATCAATCATTTTTTTATAATCACTGAAGGCACGAAACTTTGTATTTTTTTCTAAAAATCGGAGCAATGGCTTCGACGTATCGCATATGGCGGCAACTTCAATTCCTACCGTTTGATTGGCAATGGCCAAATGGGAAAGACCCATTTTACCTACACCGATTACACCTAGTTTCTTCATATGATTTTCTCCTTCAATATTAACTTACTCTATTTCAATCAGTTTTGGTCAAACTCTGATAAAACTGCATGCGAATTCATTGATATTTTTCTATCCAAAATTCTTCCCGGGTTGCCTACAACAATTGAATTGGACGGCACGTCTTTCGTTACTACCGTTGCAGCACCTACGATCACTTCATCTCCGATACGGACACCCGGTAATATCATAGAGCCGACCCCGATAAAACAATTTTTGCCGATATACGTATCGGTCACCCATGGATTTCGTGGATCAATGGGGTCACGTTTAACGTGTTCATGGCACAATATCGTTGTCCCACTGGCGATTAATGAATTTTCGCCGATATGTATCCCTTGCGGATAGACTTTATCCAGAACCAAACGGCTCTCCAGAATAACACTTTTGTCTATATTGGCATACCCTTGCAATTGGTGCGATTTCATACGGATTGATCGAATAATCTTAGATATGATCTCCATTGCTATAATTCTCAACTTCATTCTTGCCCTTTATTCATAATGACGATAAAGCGTCACTCTTTCGCTGCACTGCTATACATCCATTGTAACGTATCGCGAATGGTATATTTATTATCAAGTTCAATAAAACTTCCTAGCTTCATTGCTGAACCGGTTAATACCGGTATTTCATTTTTACGCATAAACATTGGATTCACCTGAATGTCAATTGAATATTCTGATAATTCTTCCAATAATTCTATGACCGTTAATAATTTCACCCCACTGCCCGTACACACATTAACAACATCCGATTTTGCACTGCAGCGCATAAGTTTCTCATACCATTCTACGACCACTCTAACATCATTAAACTCTCTCGATACATCCAGATTGCCGAGTTCGATACCCTCTTTTTTCTCACGGAAATGGGTGACGATTTTTGGTATTACAAAATTATTACTATGCCCTACTCCCGTATAGTTAAAGGGTCTGACAATCAATATATTTAATCGATCAAAATAAGTCCTAGCCATGCACTCCATGGCCAACTTACTGATGCCGTAATGCTCGACCGGCTTAGGGCACATGGATTCGTCCAGTACGCTGCTACCTTGATTTCCATATACCGTTGCGCTGCTGGCAATCACTATTTTTTTGAGTGTCGATACTTCCAAACATCCTTCGAGAATATTTTGGGTCCCTAAAACATTGACGCTGTACATCATCGATTTGTCGGATTCACCGACAAACGAAATAGCGGCTAAATGAAAAAGATAATCCGGTTTAACCTTGGTTATAACCCTCTTAACGTCATCTCGGTTACGAATGTCACATTGGAGGTGATTCGGATTTTTCGATTTATCTTGGACACTGCCGTAAACGGCATACCCAAGATTTCTCAAAAAAATTTCGAGGTGTTTACCGGTAAACCCGTCAATCCCCGTGATAAAAACAGTCATTAAAAAGTGGCGCCTGATTCATTTCGTCGAAGATCTTCTTTGACCATCATCGCGCACAACTCTTCCAATGATGTCTTGGGTTCCCAGCCCAAGACACTTTTGGCTTTTTCAGGATTGCCTATGAGTAAATCCACTTCAGCCGGACGATAAAACTTGGAATTCACTTTAACGAGGATTTTATCCGTCGATTTGTCTTTTCCAATCTCATCTACCCCGCTACCGCTCCATTCAAGATCAATATCCGCTGCTTTAAAAGCCATCGTTACAAAATCACGAACCGTTTCAGTTCTGTTGGTAGCCAATACATAGGTATCAGGCTTATCCGCCTGTAACATAAGATACATCCCCTCAACATACTCTTTTGCAAAACCCCAGTCTCGCTTGGCATCCATATTGCCAAGCTCTAGAAACTCCTGCTTACCCAGTTTGATTTTCGCAACACTGTCGGTGATTTTTCTCGTTACAAACTCTTTCCCGCGTAATGGCGATTCATGATTAAATAAAATCCCGCTACATCCAAAAATATTATACGATTCACGATAATTAATCACCATCCAGTGCGCGTAAAGCTTGGCAACCCCATAGGGGCTTCTTGGATAAAATGGGGTGGATTCTATCTGTGGAATAGCTTGAACTTCTCCAAACATTTCAGAAGTGGACGCTTGATAAAATTTAATTTTTGGATTGACGATACGAATCGCTTCAAGTAAATGGACACATCCCAATCCGGTAATATGCGCTGTCGCTAGCGGTTGTTCAAAAGAGACTCCGACAAAACTTTGTGCCGCAAGATTATAAATTTCATCCGGCTGAATCTCCATAACCATTCGGATACTGTTTGACTGATCCGTTAAATCATATTCGACCAGATGCAAATTAGGATGTTTATCAACCCCCAGCTCCTCTAATCTCCAAAAATTCACCGAAGCGGTACGCCGATACGTACCGTATACCTCGTAACCTTTTTGTAATAAAAGCTCTACCAAATACGCGCCGTCTTGACCTGTCACACCCGTTACAATCGCTTTTTTCATTAATTACCCCACTCTTAATCAATATCTTAAATACCATATAATTAAACCGAAATTATTTGATAATACTAACCATATTTTAACGTAAACTGGAAACTTATTCAATACAAATCACACCAAGCTACGATTATAAAATACCCTTTATAATTTAAACACCATTATGAACGATTTCAATATAGGATTTAGCGATTTCGTCCCAACTGTAAGATTGCTCTATTGTCTTTTTTGCATTAAATGATAAAGTATCTTTCAAATTTGGAGTATTGAAAAATAGATTGATCTTATCTGCCAAATCCTTTGGATTTTCATTTACAAATAATAACCCATTTTCCTGATCTGTAATAACCTCTTTATTGGCAGGTAAATCAGATGCTATCACAGCAACCCCATGACTCATTGCCATTAACAAGACTGCACTTTGATAGATGATACGATAGGGAAGTACATTTACATCTGCTGATAAAAAAAGATTTTCTCTCTCTTCATCTTCTATAAATCGTATCATTTGAATAACACGATCTTCTAAGTGATGTTTTTTGATGATTTCATTATAAAAGTTCATATCATCTTGCAAGGGTTTACCGGCAATTATTAATTTTATATCATTACTTACATTAGACATAGCTTCCAATAGTATGTCTAGACCTTTAACCTTTTTAATTTGCCCGAAGAATAGTATATATTTTTGATCTTCTTCTAAACCCATCTTTCTGCGTGCATCAGCTTTAGAAATGTTTGTATTTACTAAATCAATATATCCGCCTTGTTTAATTATTTTGACCTTTTCAATATTATTAATATTAATATTTTTAATTAAAGTGTTATATGAAAAATGATTATGCACAACAACATAAGTCGAAAACTGATTGTAAATTAGTTGTTGAATAGCTTTGTTGTCATTCTCAACAAAACTAGTCACATCATGAGATACTACTAAAGTTTTTAATCCAAATAAACGAGGTACCGCAATTAAAATCAAGGTTATCGCATTAGCATAAAATAGATGTAAAATAACAAGATCAACTTCGTATTTTTTCGCCCGATACGATGCTTGTAATACTCCTCTTAAAAGGTAGAATAGTTTTTTTAATGGATTACTCTTTGTATGACCTTCAAAAACAGAATGGTATTTAATTTTATCGGTATCTCTGCCAAGAAAATTACTAAATAAAAAGGTTTCACACTCATTCTTTTCCAAACCTTTTGCCAATGAACAGTCATAATAATCCATTCCTGCTTTATTGCCTACATGATCAATTATTGCAATTTTTACGCTTTTAGCCTCTTGGAGAAAATCTTGTTTACTATTCATCTGTTTAGCCTTTATACCAATGTGATAGATCACGCCCAATTAATTGCTCTAGATTTTTTATATCAGGTGTAAATAGTTTGAGTAAATCTTCCTTTATTCTTTGATCGAGTTTAGGTTTGTTTTTTCTATCAAAAAACAAGTTGATCAATCTGTCCTTTAGAGAATTTGGAATTAGAACTGACATTAATGTACGAATAGGATAAGAAGCATATAAAGCATGTATAAACTTATTTCTAGGCATAGAAAATACATTATGCTCACGTTCAGTATCGGGAAAAGACAATGGATCGATTTCTAAAAAATCATACAAATCTTTAATTACAGCATCACTGTTTTTTCGCAGCTCTTCTTGTAAATAAATCTTTACCTGCCCTTCTCCAAACAAATCCAAATACCGCTTAACTTGTTCATAATACAACCCAAGCTCAATGTATTGTTGGTAATAGAGATCCATATTTTTATGATTCTCAGATTTATTCACTATCGCCTCGAATGGAAGAGATACCAATCCCAATCTATAGTCCATTAAATAATGAGAAAATCCTCTTTCAATAGGGTCTCTGAGTAAAATAATAATTTTTACATCAGGCAGCATCTCTTTAATTTTTTCTGCCGTTTCAGGATAAAAAAGATAGGATACACTTCCCTCACCTATAGCTTTCTCAGTACTCACCGTCTCAAATAGCTTTTCATATTCTTCTATACTTTTTACCCTAAAGCTATCATAATACAATCCTTGTCTTTCAATTTCTTCCCGAGAGAAAAAATTCACCTCTTTCGGATCACTCATAAAAACCTGCGGGTGTTCAGACAAATAATAATACAATGATGTAGTGCCTGCTTTTGGTGCACCGACTATAATAAAATTTGGTAACATTTGTCATTTCCTTTTAATGTAATATTGCTTATATAAATTTTTCCAGTAATTAATACCAATGAATCCCTACATGATACTTTCAGCCAGCTTTATTTTTCTCTTCAACTTTCAGATAGGCGAGTAATATAAAAAGTGGTATAACATATTTTATAGGCTCAAAATAAAAACTATCATGTACAGCTGAAATGATTGCAAGTAGTAATAAATATTTCATTGTAATTATAAAAATATTTTTTTTATCAACTACTTTTTTAATTGTTTTAACTGAAATAGCTATAGGTATCAAAAATAAAAAGAAAAATCCAACAATACCATACATAAACAACCCACCTAATATACCAATATCCCAAGGATAAAAATAACCAAAAATTGATTCATATCCATCATTCCATTGGTGACTAATACTACCTGTACCAAATAGAATGCTAAATGGATGTTCTGTAAAATAATTCCAAACAATCAATGTTTCAAAAATCCTTGCATTAGCAGAAGAATCCTCAGATTCTTTACCTGTAAAAACTGTAAACATTTGAATAAATAGATCACTCATTCGCTCTAAATAATCTGGAATTGCAACTTGAATAAGTAGCAACATCATAGATAAAAATAATACAAGCTTTAAAATCAACAATACAACTTTATTAAAAGAATAATTAAATAAGAAATATAGTAAAAATGTTGATGCTAGTGTTATTATGTATGTCCGACCTTGAACAACAAATAAGATATATCCAATAAAAACAAGAAAATATAATAAATTAGCATGATTTTTTGTAATGATATATTTAACAAAATAGTAAATTGTACCAAAAGATATGAAATATGTTTGAAAATTAAACCGTAACCCACGAGTATCAGATATTAACACAAACTTTGAAGAACTTTCTGGATCAATAAATTGACTCGCATCAACAGTTAAAAGTATAAATGAAAAGAAAATCAGAGAAGACCATGCCATAAAGATAAAAGTTGCTTCAATAGTTGTAAAATTCATTTTACCAGTAACTAAAATATAATAGAACCAAATACCAACACCAAGTAATAGCCATCCTCTTCCAGAAAGAATTCCAAAAATAAATGGCTGTCCAAATGAAATCAAAGCATTAATGGCTCCATAAAGTGGAATAATCATAATTAGAACAAGGTAATAAGCCACTACCCTGTTAACCAGTTTCCCATTTAGTATTACTGTAACGATATAGGTAAGCAAAAATAGCAAAACTAGCCCCAAAAAACCGGCTTGCATTTGAAAAAAAAGTTCGTGGAATGGTGTTGACTGAAAAAATTTATACGTGAAAATTATCGTAAAAAAAAGTAATACGGAGTTTTTTAAACGATTTAAATTTCGAAAAGGATAATTAAAATCGCGCATAAATTATTTATCCTTTTTACAAAAGATAATATGAAAAAATACCCATACGTAATTAAAAATTTTACGCATTGTATAATTTAAACTTTTACGAAAGCTCATTGCTCGTTCGCTGATTAGTTTTTCATATCTCTCATTATATTCCACATTCTCCGCAAGTTTTATATCACTTAAATTACTTTCATTTAATTCTACATCCCAAATATTAGTAACTTTTGCATGTACACCACTACCGTCAGCACCTATATTCTTGACAAACGATTGCTTAGGATACAGAGTATATTTATCAAATAGAAATTGATATGCAGATATTTTATAATCTAAGGGGTTAACTTTATTTGGCATTCTTTTAATATTTGAAAGTGCTTTAAACATTGGAGGATTATATTTAAAAATTTTATTAGCAATCTTATATTTACCCTTTAGTAAGCATATAAAATCAGTCTTATTACCAATTTCGATTATTTTTCTATCTTTCCAAGTAGCAAAACCCCATGCACTAAAAATTCTTTGCAAAAACACATCATCTTTTCCTTCATGTATCTCTTTTACATCTAACATATAACCAGAAATAGTCAATATTCGCTTATCATCTTGATAATGATTAAGTGATTCATTCATGAATTTTAAAAAATAATTCGAAGTAACATTATCATCTTCTAAAAAAATAATTTTACCATGAATGTTTAGAAGCTGCTCAATTGCACCATAAAGATTTTCGATTATTCCGTTTGTTTGTCTTTCTACTATGTGTACTTTCTTAAAACCATCAACAGTACGTATATATTCTCTAACTTTCCTAACAATCTCTTCATCTCCTATTCTTGGAGCATCTGAAAATATATAAAGCTCAGTTTGCTTTGCTAAAGTATTTTTTTGTAAAGCCTCAATTGTCTGCTTTAAATGGTTAATACGACTATATGTACATACTGCAACTGGTGCCAAATTTTCCATACAATTACCCCTCTTTTTTTAATAAAACTTAGTTCTTACGTAGATATTACAATGAATATAACTATTTCACACCTAAATTACAAATATTTTCTTAAAATTATTTTTAGAAGATGGTCTTTTGCAATTCTACTTGATAAAATCGCAGATGTTATAATGATTAGACTGGCACCAAATATTTTAAGCAATAAAATTATTCGTGTACCGTCCTGAACAAAGTCATGAAGTAGAATTCCAACAACAATTGGCAAAGCTATGGGCACGAAAATATCATGGAATAACCATTGCGAATGAATACCTTTAGCAAATGTATTGTGTACAATCAATGTCCAAATCATAAAATATAGAAAATTTACAAAAAGCCATGCATATCCTGCGCCTATCATACCGTATTGATGTGTCGCCCAAAATAATACAGGAAGCAAAATTATAACAAAAAGAACGCTTCCATATATATGAAGTTTTAAACTGCCTTTCGCATATTGCAAATAATATGGGAATGCTGCAACAGCTAATATACCGTATCCTATAGCATACAATTGCATAATTGGTGCAGCCACTTCTGCTATATGCCTATCTCCAGTCCATACATACAAAATCTGTACTGTAAAAGATGATAATATAATTGCGACTGATCCCGCTATAACCGTAACAATCTGAGTCAAATGGCGATAGATGCGAATCAACTCCTCGTATTTTCCATCTGCTTCAAGTTTTACCATACGTGGCATAATTGCACTACTTATAGGAGCTGTTATCATCATAATACCGCTTGCTACGAGTACAGCTAATGTGAAATAACCATAATTTTCAAGAGTCAATAAATTTGACATAATCAATTTATCAGTCTGAGTAACTAGAACCCATATCCCAGAAGTAAGTGCAATACTAATTGAAAAACCTATAATCGATTTAATTGGCTTAATAGACCACCCAATTTTGCCTGCCTGCAATGAAGTTAGTTTAGGTAACAAATTTTTTGCTTTTATCAGTAACCCACTAAACTCAATAATAGCAACAATAAATTGGTAGCTAAAAAATACTGTTGGAGTAGCTCCGAATAACCACATAACTGGAAAAACAATCAAGAAACGCAAAGTTGCAATAATAACATTAAATCCGCTTAGCCACACAAATTGTTCTGAACCAGATACTACACCTCGATAAAGCCCAGTCATCCATCGTAAAGCAATACTTATAATCATTATTTTCAATGCAAAACTTACTTCACTAATTGATAACCTTTCAACATGAAGCCACTTTTCAGCGATAAGACCAGAAAGAATTAACAAGCTAACTCCACCTATAACAGCTACACATACAAATATAATATTCAGTGAACGAAATAAACGTCTATATGTTATGTTATCGTATTTACCTGCTCTCATTCTTGCTGTTTCGCGTCCAATAGTAGGTGTTAATCCAAGGTCCAATAAGTTGAACCATGATTGTAACATAGCAAAAAATCCAACTAAGCCATACGCTTCAGCGCCCATCTCGCTTATATAAAAAGGTAATACAATAATACCTAATAATACAACATACCCTTGACTAAAATAAGAAGTAATAATATTTTTTTTTAAACTTATTTGTTTTACCATTATTTAAATAAACTTCCAATTTTATCACTTTCCAAATCTGTTGTAAAAGTCTCATAATTTTTCAAAACTTCTTCTTTATTACGTTCTCCAACTTTTTTATTACCTATATATATTCCCCATGGTTCCAAAGATTTAGTAACCACAGAATTCGCGCCGACTGTGGCACCCTCACCAATAGTCACACCCGGTAAAACAACACTATTTGCACCTATGATACAAAAATCACCAATACTAATAGGAATACTTTTAATATTGCGATAATTGTTTGCAATAGTAGAATTACCAAATCCCCACTCTTTAAAATCGTCCGTAGCTGTTAAAATTCTACACCCTTGGGAAATAGCAGCATAATTACCTATGGTAAGCTTATTTCCTCCAGTTATGGATGAAAAATTAGCAATATGGACATAATTTCCAATTGTTATTTTTTCTTTTGCATAGATGAGGGTAAAATCATCAATAATAATATATTTTCCAAAATCAATATTTTCAAGACCAATAATTTTTGTGTATTCAAAAGTCTTAACATCAGGAATATTATACTTGTCCATTTAGATATTTTCTTTCACAATTTTTATAATAAAGTTCAAATCATTTTCGTCTAAATCAACATATATTGGCAAACACAAAATTCTACTTGCAATATCTCTTGAATTAGAACAATATTGCTTCGGCTCAATGTAACTTAATGTATCCAGTGAAGGGTAAAAATAACGTCTCGGAAATATTTGCTGTTCATTGAGTGCTTTTTGAACTTTTAGTAATTGGTCTTCATTCTTTAATACTATAGGAAAATAACTATAATTTTGAGTAGCATTTTGATTTTGTTCTTGAAATTGAATTAATCCCTCTAATTGTGTCTGATAGGTTTTAAAAATAACACTTCTACTCTGTTTGATTTGTTCGATATCGTCCAAAACACAAAGCCCCATCGCCGCTTCAAACTCATTCATCTTTGCATTTGTACCAAGTTCGGGGATCGATTCAGCATTTTGGATACCAAAGTTTATCAGATAACGGGCTTTTTGCACGAGAGCGTCATCATTGATAATAAGTGCTCCCCCCTCTATAGTATGAAAAAGTTTCGTTGCATGAAAGCTCAGTGTAGAGATATCACCGTAATTAAGAACGCTTTTTTCTTTGTACTTCACATCAAAAGCATGTGCAGCATCATAGATAACTTTAAGATCATGCTTATTGGCGATTTGCTCGATTTTTTCGACTTCACATGCATTTCCGAAAACATGAACACCTAAAATGGCCGAAGTATTCGGAGTGATCACCGATTCTATTTTTTCAGGGTCGATGTTAAAGCTGCCCGGATCAATATCGGTAAATATCGGGAGTAGACCGTTTGTAACCAGAGAACTCGTTGTAGCCACAAAACTAAATGGTGTTGTCACTACAAAACCTTTCAACCCAAGTGTACGATAGGCGATTTCCAAAGCAACCGTACCGTTGGATACTAAAACAATATTTTTAACTCCTAGATATTCTGCCAATCTTTTCTCTAGCTTTTGCACCAAAGGACCGTTATTTGTAACCCAACTATTTTTATAAATTTCATCAACATACTTCTTGTATTTTTCAATATCTGGAAGATAGGTTTTGGTCACATTAATCATTTTAATTCCCTTTGTACTGAATCAATCCCGAGAAAATCACGACTATAGCCATTCTCTGCTACAGTATCGTGTACGTCCGCATAACGGTTGACAATAATTGTATTGGCGGAAAAAGTTGTTTTCATTTTCACTTCTTAATCTTTTTTATACTTCTACTAACTTTAGCGAATCCAAGATTAAACTCAAACTTGGTTGTCGTTTCGACTATCTCACCATCCTCATCATCAGCTAAACCATCTGTTTCTATTTCGATAATCTCTTCAAGGATTTGGTTTGATTTTTGAGCCAACTCTTTTTGGATCTCTTCATTGTCTGACTTGATTATGCCATTTATATTTCGAGATAGCTCTTTTACTTTTGCAAAGGTTTCAATGATGTTCAATGTAGTTTGAGTCGCTGTGTTACTTTTGATAATAGTGGCGAGCATATAAAGAGCTTTTTCGGTAAAAACCTTTGGACTTACGGTTGAATGCTTGAGTCGATTGAACCGATCAAAATTTTTGATCAGTTCATTTTTTTCTTCTTTGATCAGTTCTACAATATACCCATCAGGAAACTTGTCAAGATTGTTTGATACTGCTTGATTTATCTCTCTAGTTTCTACTCCATATAATTGTGCGACATCGCTATCGACTAGAACATATTCATCTTTGTATCTAATCAGCTTGTTTTGTAAATCATCAAATTTGATAATACTCATCGATGTTTCCTATTATTCATTCCCAAACAAATCACGGCTGTAGACTTTATCATTTTAACTTCTTTATCACTGTTAGATTCTCGCCACTCTTTAGCGGTTAATCCAAAAAGGGCAACATTCAGCACATCCACTTCGTTTGCATAGAGAAAACTTTCATTATTTGTTTTTTCGCATAATCCTAAAAATTCTATCGTTTCACGATTTCGCATCCAATTTTGAAGGATATACTCGCTTCTAGCTGCATCTTTGTATCGTGCAATATCAGTTAGTGATATATAATCAGCTTTTTCATGCTGACGGATATATATCTCTGTGTGTTGTACTAGAATTTTGTTATTTTTCAAATTCTATTTCTTTCATTTTCATATTTAATTATGGGGATTATATCTTTTTTATTCTTCATATTTGGTTAATACTGTTATTTTTTATCTAGCAGCGCAATGCTGTCAAAATCACTTTTAATTCATCTTTATGCTTGTGAATACTTTTAAAAATTTCTCTCTGTAGATTATAGTCTGATTGCCCATTTTCTAGCCTCTTGTTCAATTAGTCTGTTTGTAGCTTCTCCTACTATCTCAAATTCTCTTAGACATATATTAAATCTTTTTCGATTCGTTTTCTTATAAATGGTCGAATAGAATCTAAAAGACCGATATCTACCTCTTTGTTTAATGTTTCAGATAAAAAAAGTTTTGCTTTGGCTATCAAAAAACCATTTTTTCTTTTCATTTCTAAAATAACAATATCTATATCACTATTTTCGTTTTCTTCATCTCGGGCATAGCTTCCAAATACTGCTATTTTTGTAATACCGTATTGTTCGTTCAAAGTTTGTTTTGTTTCTTTAATCTGATTAAAAATGGATTGTTTCATTATTATTTTCTCCTAACAATCATCGAGATTTTTCAATGTATACACAATATTATCATACATAGTGTTTTTCACTTTTAATGTTATCGTATACATTTTATACTCTAAACAGAATTTTCTAATTTTATCAAACTTCATGTTAATCATTCAAAAATTTTAAACCAAGATCAACTCACTAACAGCGCAATGCCGCCAAAATCACTTTTAATTCATCTTTTATTACATCATATTTTATAAATACCTACCTTATACCGTCTATCTTTAACTGTATATACGCATTTTGTCATCCCGTACTTGATACGGGATCCATCTCTTGCATTAGATTCCGTGTCGTAGCACGGAATGACGAGAGTATACTTAGTTAATGAAGTTTGGTATTATATGCCAAAACCTTGCCCTGTTTCTCAGAGAAATAAAAGTTACATGGAAGTATTTAAAGCTGGCAAAAGTTGTAAATTTAAACCATTAATAGATTTTAGTCTAATATCATTAGTGTATAAAACAGCATTTTGCTGTATTGCTGTAGCGCATATAATGGCATCTGGAAGTTTAATTGGGTATTGCTTACGAATATCAATGACTTTTTTGACTATCTCTTCATCGATATAAATAATTTCAAAAAGTAAAAAAAGTTTAGTTATTATCTCTTCTTCCTCTTTGGAAGTGAACGTGTAGCCAAGCACTTCCATATAAGTGATGACGGATACACCATAATGCTCATCATCATTCAAGCTGTCAATATCCAATAAACCTTTGGACAAGTATATTAATGTATTTGAATCTAGTAAAGTCATTTCACAACCACTCATCTCTTTGAGCTTGCTGCCATAGCATTGGGTTGTCAATTGATTGAAATATTTCAATATCTTTATTTTCGAGCAACGCTTTTAACTGTTGCTTGATATTTACTTGGTCTGGGACTTGATAGTCCTGAATTACCTCGACCTCTTTTTTATCGAGATTTTTTAATAAATACATAATATGATCATACATAGTATTTTGCACTTTTAATGTTATCGTATGCATTTCAAACTCCTATTTAGGGATAGATTGATTATATCAACCCTCATATTGGTATACTCTTTTGGAATCGCTTTGGCCGCAGGAAGAAATTGCCTCCCGTATCCTGCTGCCGGGAATAGACACTTTTTGATTTAGTGGTTTTCATTATTTAAACACTTTGCGTCAATGTACAGTAATGTATTGTTTATAATATCTATCAGTTTTGAAGAATACTGTAAAACTTCATCAAATACATCAACCAAATCATCTTCGATATATTCATGCACCACAGTGTTTCTAACATCTTTCATAATTCTAAGCATTTCAATATCGTTGAACAATCCTCTTTTATGGGCATTGTTTACCACGTCTACGAGAGTTCCTTGATTTTCAAATTCATATTCATCAAGTGTTCGAAAGATTTTTCGGATTAAAAAATCAATCCCTCTGCTGTATCTGCTGCACAGTGTTTCAAATTTACCAAATTCTTCAACACTGTATTCTGCTTTTATACCTATTAGTAAACATTCATCAAAAGAGATTTTTATCCAAAAAAGTTGCTTTTGAAGTAAAACTTTATCTTGTAAAAGCTTTTCAAGCATCATAATAAAATCGCCTTTTGAAAAATATGTTTCGTAAATGGATTTTTTAAATCTCCATTGTCTAACACAATATCAAGTTTTTGTTCTCCGAAATGTTTAAAAAAATCGATTCGCAGGTATCGTAAATCTTTTTTCGTAACGTCATCTGATATAATGAGCAAATCAATATCTCCACCTTTCGCCGTATCATCTACACGACTTCCGAATAAATATATTTTTGCATTTGAAGATATAGTTTTTAAGGTATTTTTGAGCACTTCAATCTCCATTGGGGCAAGTCTCATTTTTTCTTCCTAATCATATAAAAGACACCAATTGTATTTGTCACCCTAAAAACTCTAAAAACGTCCGGTATTAGGCACTTAAAAAGCTACTTTCACCTATTGGTACAAGCATAAACAAGGTGATTGATTCTGGGTTTCTACTCAATCACAAGACAAACGATTTAAGTCTGATCAACTATTCTTTTTAATATCGATCATACTAATCTTCTGTGAGATTTTAGTGATTATATTTTTCCAAATACCATTCGATTGTTTTGACAATACCGCTGTCGAAATTCTCATCAGCTTTCCATCCCAGCTCTGTTTCAAGTTTTGTTGCATCGATAGCATAACGGCGATCGTGACCTGCTCGGTCCTCAACGTAGGTAATAAGCTCTTTATACGAGGGGATGGATCCCGTATCAAGTACGGGATGACGAGGTTTTAATTCATCGAGAAGAGTACAAATACGTTCAACTATTTGGTTGTTGTTACGTTCGTTTCGTCCGCCGATGTTGTAAACTTCACCGCTACGTCCGGCATGATAGACCAAATCGATCCCCTTGCAATGGTCGAGTACATAGAGCCAGTCACGGATGTTTTTACCGTCGCCGTAGACCGGGATATTTTCACCGGCAAGTGCTTTTCGTATAACGGTCGGAATCAGTTTTTCGTTATGCTGTTTGGGGCCGTAATTGTTGGAGCAATTCGTGATAACGGTGTTCATTCCGTAGGTGTGATGATAGCTGCGGACGATCATGTCACTCCCGGCTTTTGAAGCACTGTACGGAGAATTCGGGGCGTAGGAGGTCTCTTCGGTAAACAATCCTGTCTCTCCGAGCGTTCCATACACTTCGTCGGTGCTGATGTGGTGAAATCGGCATCCCTCATATCCGGCTTTGTAGACAAACGGTTTCTCCATCCACGATTTATACGCGACATCGATGAGGGTGAAACTGCCGTTGACATTGGTCTGGACAAAGACCCCCGGATTCTTGATCGAGTTATCGACATGACTCTCTGCGGCGAAGTGGATCACACCGCGAATATCGTATTGGCTAAAAAGTGATTCAACCAGCGGACGGTCACAAATATCCCCTTGGACGAAGATATGGCGATCACTCTGAGGTGCATCGGAGAGATTGGCCATATCTCCGGCATAGGTGAGGAGATCTAAGTTAATTAAACGGACATCGCTATATTTCTCTAAGAAATAGGGGACGAAATTGCTTCCGATAAATCCGGCACATCCGGTGACTAAAATGGTTTTCATTCTTTTTCTCCTAATAACGCAATACATTTTTCAAGACTATCTTTCCAGTAAGGAATATCAATATTATACTTTTGTTTTATTTTATTTTTGTTTAATAGACTGTAATAGGGTCTTGTTGCTGGTGTTGGGTATTGATCGGTGGTGATGGGATTGACTTGGCATTGAA
The DNA here is from genome assembly GCF_023229695.1 of Sulfuricurvum sp. Taxonomy (GTDB): domain Bacteria; phylum Campylobacterota; class Campylobacteria; order Campylobacterales; family Sulfurimonadaceae; genus Sulfuricurvum. The sequence continues at coordinate 72,046 of NZ_JALNYS010000004.1, read as the reverse complement.
TGCCGGAGAGCTCAAAAATTGCCTGAGCAAAATCGTACCAACTGGCTACCCCTTCATTGGAATAGTGATAAATCTCAGGGTGTCCGTTTTGGATATTCGGGAGAATATCCAAAATCATTTTTGCCAAATCTCGTGCATAGGTCGGTGTCCCCACCTGATCAAAGATCACCCCTATCCTTTCTTTCTCATTTCCCAATCGCAGCATTGTCTTGAGAAAATTGTTTCCGAATGAGGAGTAAACCCACGATGTCCGGATAATAATCGTGTTTGCCGGTGCAACCGACACAATCGCTTCCTCCCCATCACGCTTGCTTCTTCCGTAAACTCCCTGCGGATCGGTTGAATCACTTTCCATGTAAGGGCGATAGTTTTGGCCGTTAAATACATAATCGGTCGAAATATGGATCAATGACATTTTTTTTGCTTTTGCGATCTTAGCAAGTGTCTCTACCGCTCGGCTATTGATCGCATCGGCCAGATCGGGTTGCGATTCGGCCTTATCGACAGCGGTATAGGCGGCACAATTGATGAGTGCATCAAAGGTTTTATCCTCAAAATAGCGCTCTATCGCTTTTGTATCGGCCATATCGACAATACTGCGGTCCATATAGGTAATCTCATACTCCGGATAGATCCCGCTGATTTCTCTGATTTCGCTGCCGACTTGTCCATTGGCTCCGGTAACCAGAAGCTTAGTCATAATAGCTTTCACTGTAGTCAAAGAGATCAGCTCCGCTCAAAAGAGGCTGCTTTGTGTCTTTTGCCGATAACTGTAACTCTGCGTACAATGCTATCCAATCGATCCCGATAGCAGGGTCGTTGAATGCTATCCCCCTGTCACATTCGATGCTGTAGTAATTATCTACTTTATACGCAAAGGTGCAGCTCTCGGAGAGGACGACAAAACCGTGCGCAAATCCGCGCGGAATAAAAAGCTGCCGCTTGTTTTCGCCGCTCAGGCGAACGGCAACATGGTGACCGAACGTCGGTGATCCTTGACGTATATCGACGGCGACATCCAGAACTTCCCCCTCGATAACACGAACCAGTTTCGTCTGAGCAAACGGTGGAAGCTGATAATGCAAACCCCGCAAAACACCGTACGAGCTTTTGGACTCATTATCCTGACAAAATGCAACTTTAAAGCCTAAAAAAGCCTCCAGTTTGTCCGCGCGAAACGTTTCGACGAAATAGCCGCGATCATCCCCGTGCACAACGGGATCGATCACTACAACATCATGAATGGGTGTACGGGTAAACGTCATTATCCTATTTTCCCTTCACTCGCACGGCGAATCAGATACTGGCCGTATTGATTTTTGGAAAGCGGTTTGGCCAGTTCCAAAAGTTTCTCTTTGGTAATGTACCCCATCTCATAGGCGATCTCTTCGAGACACGCCACTTTGAGCCCTTGGCGATTTTCTATCGTTTGAATAAACAGACTCGCTTCGAGGAGACTCTCGTGGGTGCCGGTATCAAGCCAAGCGTATCCGCGCCCCATCAACTCTACTTTAAGGGCATTTTGCGCCAAATATGCTTGATTAACCGTAGTGATTTCAAGTTCGCCGCGATCACTCGGCTGAACATTTTTAGCAATCTCAACGACGCTGTTTGGATAAAAATAGAGGCCGACTACGGCATACGAACTTTTTGGATCGGTCGGCTTCTCTTCAATCGAGAGTACATTTCCATCCTTATCAAATTCCGCCACCCCGTAGCGTTCCGGATCTTTAACCCAGTATCCGAATACCGTCGCTTTATTCTCTTCGGTGACGTTCCTGACCGACTGAGCCAACATCTTTGTCAATCCGTGACCGTAGAAAATGTTGTCGCCCAATACAAGACAGACATCGTCACTTCCGATAAAATCAGCCCCAAGAATAAACGCTTGCGCCAATCCATCCGGTGATGGCTGAACGCAATATTCAAATCGCATTCCAATATTATGCCCATCCCCTAAAAGTTCTTCAAAGCGGGGAAGATCGGTCGGCGTCGATATGATAAGCACCTCCGTAATCCCGGCCAGCATCAATACCGAGAGAGGATAATAGATCATCGGTTTGTCATAGATCGGCACGAGTTGTTTACTCACCCCTTTGGTAATCGGATAAAGCCGTGTACCGCTACCCCCGGCTAAGATAATTCCCTTCATTTTGACCCCTTCACAACGAACCATGGATTCAATAAATTTTCTTTATTATACACAACTGCGGTTTCATCCGGATAACCAAACGTCATTTTACCGCTTTCGCGTACAATCGCATCGGCAGCAGCCGTATCCCACTCCATTGTCGGTGCCAGACGGGGATAAATATCCGCACTCCCCTCTGCCACCATACAAAGCTTCAGCGAACTCCCCTTGGAGACGCACTCAATACGTTCCGTCGTTTCCGAAAGGGTATCAATGTACTCTTGCGTCTCCGGACTCAAATGGGATTTGCTGGCAACGATGCGAAGGAGTTTTTCCGGATTTTGATTGGTTTGAAGCGGAAGAGAGATACCGTTTTTAAATGCCCCCTCCCCTTTTTTTGCCCAATACATCTCATTTAATGCAGGGGCGTATACCACACCGAGTATCGGAACATTTTTATAAATCAGAGCGATGTTGACCGTAAACTCGTCATTTTTTTTAATAAATTCTTTCGTTCCGTCTAACGGATCAACCATCCAAAAATAGCCCCACTCTTTTCGATCGTCATAGTCGATCATTTTCCCCTCTTCCGAGAGGATAGGTAATTGAACACTTAGCCCGTTAAGCCCTTCGACAATAATTTCATTTGCTCTTTGATCCGCTTCCGTCAAAGGGCTGCTGTCCTCTTTGTAATCGACAGTAAAATCTTTGGCGTAAATCTCCATTATCGCTTCCCCCGCTTTGCGGGCGATTGCAATAATATCGTTTGTCTGAATTTGTTCAAGCATTCAAGTATCCTTTTTGAGTTAAGAACTTTATAATGGTATCTACTGATTCTTCTACGCTTTTCATTCCGCTCATCAGATGTATTTCCGGCAATTTTGGAGCTTCATAAGGTGAACTTATACCCGTAAAATCGGCTATTTCTCCTCTGCGTGCTTTTTGATACAACCCTTTCGGATCACGTGATTCGCATATTTCCAGCGGAGTATCGATAAAGACCTCGATAAATTCTTCCGGTTCTACGAGTGAGCGTACCGTATCTCTATCCGCTCGAAACGGTGAAATAAAGGCGCTGATGACCATTAACCCCGCATCAACGAAAAGTTTACTCACTTCGCCGATCCGGCGAATGTTTTCAATCCGGTCTTCTTCACTGAATCCGAGCGTTTTGTTCAAGCCATGACGAACATTGTCACCGTCTAGAAGATAGGTATGTTTGCCCATCTCAAAAAGCTTCTCTTCCAGTGCATTGGCAATGGTCGATTTACCGGATCCGCTAAGGCCTGTAAACCATAAAACACACGGTTTTTGAGATTTCAGTGCTGCGCGTTTTTCTTTCGTAATATCATGTTTGTGCCAGACAATATTGGAGTCATTCATATTAAATCTTTATATAATGTTTTTTAAGATACCGGACAATAAGTTCCGCCGCTTCATCTGCGCTCATTTTATCACTCTCAATAATAATTTCCGCATGAGTCGGCTCTTCATAGACATCATTTATCCCTGAGAAATTTTGCAACTCTCCACTCATCGCTTTAGCATAAACCCCTTTATAGTCTCGCGCTTTACAGGTTTCGATATCTGCTTTAATGTAGACGACAACATTGTTTTTTACCATCTCGCGAATTGCCTTGCGCGATTCACGATACGGCGATACAAAAGAGGCTACCGTGGATATCGAGTTGTTCTGCAATGTCTTGATCAGATGACCGACCCGGTGCATATGACGATTGCGTTCTTCTCTGCTGTACCCGATACCGGGGATTAAATCCCGGATATCTTTACTGTCCAGACGCTCAATCGGAATCTGATACGTTTTTAGTTTTTCATACACCAAATCGGCTATCGTACTTTTGCCGGACATCGGCAATCCCGTAAACCAGAGATTAAACGGTTCTAACTTCTTTTTTCCCCATCGCACGCGCTGCCATATTTTTTCATGGACATAATACAAAGCGACTTTTGATATCGTCTCTACAATCCCGGCAGCTATAGCCAAATCGAGCCGTCCGAAAAAAATATAGACAATAACTACCGTTACGGAAGTTGCAAAAAAACGCCAGCTAAACCCTTTTGCAAGAGAACGAGTATTGGTTTCTCGATACATTAAATCCCTTTACATTCCCATTCGGGGAAATATTCTCGTATATACGCGTTTAAAGCGATTTCCGCTTCATTGTACATTTTTTTCTTTTTGCTCATCCCATCCTGCGCGGCAGAAACGATCATCCCTGCTCCCACCGTATTGTTGCTGATACGATCAACAACGATAAAACTTCCCGTCAACCGGTTTGTTTGATAATTATCGGATGCTATCGGGCGTGTCAATACCATTTTGCACAAAGCAATGTCATTTAGCCCCAGTTCATTTACCTGTAATTTTTCGTAACTGTTGACATCTATTTTGTACTCTATGGTTTCAAAACTACCGGAAATAACGGATGTGGCACGTTTAATATTATAGCTGCGTCCATGCTCCATCACTTTTTCGTCCATCCATACCAGCATGACATCCAAAACATTTGAGATAACCGGTAAATTTTCCGTATGAACGATCATGTCGCCCCGTGAAATATCTACTTCATCTTCGGTTGTTATGGTTATGGCCATCGGTGCACACGCCTCTAAAGAGGTTGTTTGTCGGTCCGTTTCCGTGATATCCGAAGCGTTGATAATACTTTTTACTCGCGTCGTTTTTCCCGAAGGCAACACCGTGATCTCATCACCGACACGCACGCTTCCGGCCGCAATCGTTCCGCAGAACCCTCTAAAATCAAGATTCGGGCGGTTAACGTACTGAACCGGAAATCTAAAGTTTTCAGCTCTCTCTTCTTTTGCGATATTCATTGTATCTAACAGATTTAACAGTGTTTTACCCTGATACCATGGCATATTTGTACTTTTATCAACGACATTGTCCCCATCCAAAGCGCTTACCGGAATGTAATAGGTATTTTTTATCCCTAATTCAGCGGCCAATTCGCCATAGGCTTTGGATATTTCATCATATCTGCTCTCACTGTAGTCGACCAAATCCATTTTATTGATGGCAACAATCACGTGTTCAATACCCAACAAATTGACAATAAAACTATGCCGGCGTGTTTGCGTTAAAATACTTTTACGGGCGTCAATAAGAATGATGGCAACATCCGCCGTAGATGCTCCCGTAACCATATTCCGGGTATATTGTTCGTGCCCCGGCGTATCGGCAATAATGAACTTTCGGTTCTCCGTAGCAAAAAATCGGTAGGCTACATCAATGGTAATCCCTTGTTCACGTTCGCTTTGCAAACCGTCTACCAATAAGGCCATATCGATTTTTTCACCCGTTGTACCGTATTTTTTACTTTCACTCTCTGCTGCTGCAAGCTGATCGTCAAAAATCATTTTCGAGTCATACAACATCCGTCCGATCAGTGTGCTTTTTCCGTCATCAACACTTCCGCACGTTAAAAAGCGGAGCATGTCTTTATTTTCATGCTCTTTTAAATAGTTAATAATATCCATTAAAAATATCCCTCAATTTTTTTCAGCTCCATCGCACCCTCTTGATCTTTGTCAATCAGGCGCCCTTCGCGTTCACTGCTGGTTGAAAGGAGCATCTCTTTAATGATCTCCGGCAACGTAGTCGCACTCGAATTAATCGCCCCCGTCAGCGGATAGCATCCGAGTGTTCTGAAGCGAACCATCTCGTTTTTAGCCGTTTTACGAAGTTCTTCCGGCATTCGATCATCATCAACCATGATTTTTACCCCATCCATCTCCACTACCGGCTGCTCTTTTGCAAAATATAGGGAGGGGATCGGAATCCCCTCCAAATATATATATTGCCAAATATCAAGTTCCGTCCAGTTGGAAATAGGGAAAACACGTACGCTTTCACCTTTTTGGATTGCGGTGTTATAGATATTCCAGAGTTCGGGGCGCTGATTTTTTGGATCCCAGCGGTGATGTTTATCACGAAAAGAGAAAATACGCTCCTTTGCACGGCTTTTCTCTTCATCCCGGCGGGCACCTCCGATGATTGCGTCGTATCCCCCTTGATTGAGTGCTTGTTTTAACCCTTCTGTTTTCATGATATCGGTATGAACTTTGCTCCCGTGTTCAAACGGAGAAATATTCATCTCGACCCCTTCCGGATTAGAATGGACGACCAGATCAAATCCAAGATCTTTTGCCCGCTGATCGCGAAACTCAATCATCTCTTTAAATTTCCAAAGGGTATCAACATGCAATAAAGGGAAAGGGAGTTTACTTGGTGCAAATGCTTTCATAGCCAAATGGAGCATTACGGACGAATCTTTCCCTACCGAATACATCATCACCGGATTGCTGAATTCAGCAGCTACTTCTCGCAAAATATGTATTGATTCGGCTTCCAGCCGCTTAAGATGTGTCAGCTGTTTGTCTAACATTTCTTCTCCCTTTTCATAACTAAACATTCACACATAAAACTTCCTCTCTTGATTAACTTAAAATAAAACATCACCATGGTTACTTGCTGTAGAAATATAACATTTTTACACTTTATCTACACTTTTATACGTATTTTCTGATGTTATGCACATGACGAACCCTTTTTCTCTTGCTCTAAATTATAAAGTTCAACCGTTGCACGTACATATCCGTCAATACTTCCGCAATCGTACCGTATCCCCTCAAATTTGTAAGCAATCACTTTTCCCGCTTTTGCCAACTGCAAAAGAGCATCCGTGATTTGAATTTCACCGCCTTTCCCCGGCTCGGTTTCACGCAATATATCAAAAATATCCGGTGTAAGAATGTAGCGGCCGATAATGGCAAGATTGGTTGCTGCTTCTGATGGAAGTGGTTTTTCAACCATATTTGAAACACGAAAAATATTTTTTTTGATCTCCTCCCCATCAATAATGCCGTATTTTTCAGTTTCCGTAGCGTCAACCTCTTCAATAGCGACAATGCAGCATCGATATTTTTTAAACAATTCAACCATCTGGCTTAGCACACCTTTTTCTTTATTAATACACAAATCGTCCGCCAATACTACCGCAAAAGATTCATCTCCGATAAGTGTTTCACCCGTCAAAATGGCGTGGCCAAGCCCCTTCATCTCCCTTTGCCGTGTATAAGAGAAGGTACACACATCGATTACATCACGAATATCCGCTAACATTTTTTCTTTTTCCGTTCCGCGAATCTGATGTTCCAATTCATAGCTGACATCAAAATGATCTTCAATGGCCCTTTTGCCGCGCCCGGTAACGATTGCCATTGTTGTGATCCCCGCTTTCATCGCTTCCTCAACTCCGTATTGAATAAGCGGTTTGGTTAAGACCGGCAACATCTCTTTTGGCATTGCTTTGGTGGCCGGTAAAAAACGGGTTCCGTATCCGGCTGCAGGAAAAAGGCATTTATTGATCATCACTTACCCCCGTTTTATAAAATATCATATAGTGCATACTGTGTTTTTGTACCCTTGCGGATTTTTGGATTGAAAATTCCATTCGTCTTTGCACATCCTCTCCAAATCGCGTGATGCCTTCCACCCCATTAATGTTTTTGCTAAAGAGGGGTCAGCGTAGCATGCGGCGATGTCCCCTGCCCTTCTTTTTTCAATTCTATATGAAACCTCTCTGCCGCTTGCTTTTTCAAACGCTTTTATCACTTCCAATACGCTGTACCCTAGTCCTGTCCCCAGATTGAGTGCGGTGCATTGAGGCTCACTCAAATATTGCAGTGCCTTTAGATGCCCATCGGCTAAATCGGTAACATGGATATAGTCTCTCACCCCTGTTCCATCAGGTGTATCGTAATCATCTCCCCAAACATTAAGAGTTTTCCTGACCCCTGCTGCTACTTGCGCTATATAGGGCATTAAGTTATTGGGTATCCCCTGTGGATCTTCACCGATCAATCCGCTTTCATGGGCCCCTACCGGATTGAAATACCGCAGAATCATGATCTTCCAATGCGTATCGGATTTGTAAAGATCCCGTAATATTTCTTCAATCACCAACTTTGTTTGGCCATATGGATTTGTTGTCCGCAACGGATGTTTTTCTGTAATCGGCAATTGTTCCGGTTTTCCGTATACCGCTGCGGATGAACTGAATATAAGCGTTTTAATATCCTCTTTTGTCATTGCACGAAGTAAGCTTATCGTTCCGTGAACATTGTTGTCATAATATTCAAGCGGTTTTCTCACCGATTCTTCCAATGATTTAAGTCCGGCAAAATGAATCACGGCTTCACATCCTCTCATCGCTTCTCTCATCGCTTTTTCATCTCGTATATCCCCGATGACCAGCTTTAAAGGTTTACCGGTTATTTTTTCAACCCTTTTTAGCGATTCGCAACTGCTATTGGAAAGGTTATCGTACGCTACAATTTCATACCCATGGCTTAAAAGCTCCACACAGGTGTGCGATCCAATATACCCTGCCCCTCCTGTTACAAAAATTTTCATACTTTTAGCCCTGTTTATTCTTAAATTTTCGGTGAGTTGTGCATGCACAACCTATTTATCGCCCCAATATGTTCTCAATCTCTTGAAGCAGTTTGTCGATTCTTGTACGATCATCATCGGATACCCCTTCTATATTCAAAATTATTTTCTTTTTAGACATTTGAATACGCCCTTTTTCTTTAAGCGGTTTGGTAAGAACCATTTTTATATAATCTAGCGATTCTTCTCTTTGTAATCCTTTGATTTTTTCATACGTATCTGTCAATTTCTCTTCTGATATTTTGTTAAGTGCTGAGAGAACGGTAATATCGGTATAATGGTCGTTTTGTATTTTTTGGATAAGGGTATCCGGTAGCCTTAGAATCGAAAGTGTTTTGGATAACCAGCTTTTAGAGACACCGATTTTATCAGCCAATTCGTTTTGACTCTGAACTACACCATCGTCCAGGATTTTTTTAAACGCAATCGCATTTTCAATGGGGTCCATGTCACTGCGCTGAAGATTTTCAACCAACGGAAGAAGGGCGAGTTGTGCATGCACAACTTTGTTCATTACAATCGCTTTAATGAACTCTTTTTTGAGATATTTATGCGCTTCGACACGGCGATGACCGGCAATAATGGTCAGAACATCCCCCTCCATAGCAACAACAATCGGTTGAATCAATCCATTCTGTTCAATGGATTCCGCCAATTCGCGGATTAGCTCCGGCTCCATCGTTATTCGAGGCTGATACGGATTTGTTTGCAATTTTGAAATAGGGGCTTCAATAACAACTTCAGGATTTTTTTCTACCGCATGAAGCTGTTCTGTCAGTGCCGCACTTTGGGAAATTTTTTTTGCCAAAGAGTAATCAATTTTTTTTCTTTGCATCTAAACCTACTTTTTCTTTAATTTCTCGAACAAACTCTTTCAGCTCTTTTGATGATTCTGATTTTTTATCCAACTCTCTAACACTGAATCCATACGCCACACTGTTGGCAAAATCGACACGACGCCGAAGCATGGAACCCATTAGATTAAAATGTTTTGAACTTTGTATGAAATCGCTCAGTTCCGTAAATTTTTTCTGATTTGGATTGGTTTTATTCAATATGACGTTAGTCGTAATCGTCATACCGGTTTGTTCGGAGAGCTCTTTTAAAATGGATTCATATTTGTGCAATCCCAAAATTTCCGTAAATTCACTGGAGACCGGGGTAATAAGAAAATCGCTCACCAAAATGGCAAAACGGTTCAAGCTTGAATCAAATCCCCCCGAATCGATAATAACAATGGTATCCTCGGCTAGGGCGTCAAAATAGTGTTCTAACTCTTCTGGCGTTGTAAAAACATGGACCGGAAGAGGTTTTTGACCCATCTCTTGCCGAATTTGATTGTAAGCACTGACCGTTTGCTGCACGTCTAAATCGATTACTTCCACATTGTGTTTTTTACTCAGTTCTACAGCGATGTTATAGGCAAGGGTCGATTTTCCAACCCCCCCCTTCTGATGCGATATTGTGATGATCATAGACGCTTCTTAATTAATTTGTCTTAGTATAGCAAAAATACGTTTTATCCGTTAGTCTTGTTAGCCTTTTTCCCCTCATAAAGGTATCTGTGCTAAAATATGAAAGATTAGGCTTCTTGCAAAACCTTGCATTGAAAGAAGCTTTCTGCCTCTAAGAGGCAAGCTTTAATGCCATAGCGGTCAGCGTAGTGCTTTGGATTTTGTTCAAAGGACGTTTAAAAGAGAGTTCTTCAAGAACACTCCTACATGAAAAGGCAGAGGATGGGACAACAGTTATACGATATTCAAATTGAGAGGACACTTTTATCAAGTTTGATATTTGAACCTCAGTTGGTTGAGATCCATTTTCATCTGCTTACAACAAATGACCTTTTTTTTCATACTTCTCACCAAGCGATTTTTAAAACTATCCTTGCCCTTTACAACGAGGGAATACCCGTTGAAGAAACGCTAATTAATAGTTATCTTACTAAAAACGGTGAAAATTACGAAGCCGAACTTTTAGAAATTCTTATGACCAATCCTGCAGCTTCAATACAGGCTTATGTCAAAGAACTTAAAAATTTTAGTGAAAAGCGGACACTTATCGGTATTATTAATGAATTTAATCGTGATTTGTATAATGAATCGATTGAAGCCGAAACCCTCTTAAGCCGTACTCTGGCACGACTGGAAGAATTTGGGCAAACCCATCGGGTCAATTTGCTCGAAATGCATGATATTACCGCTGTCATGCGTGAAGAATCCGAATTTATCTGCAAAGGGTGGCTCCCCTTTCCTAAAAAAACGGTCTCGCTCATTTCAGCACCCGGCGGCAGTGGAAAAAGTTGGCTTGTGATGCAGCTAATGATGCACCATGCGATTGAAAGCCCGCGATCAAAATCATTTGCATGGTTGTCAGAAGATCCGACAGGATTGAGCGCGTTTCGCGCCGAAAAAATTGCCCACGCTATCTTAGGGAGGGATTTAAAAGAGTTTTTAAATCGTATCGTCATCTCCGACAGTCCGACGATTCAAATTTTGGAAGAGCGGGGGAGAGGAATAGAGGTTAATCCCTATTTTTATGATTTTAAAAAGACTCTGTTCCCTTATGATTTAATTATATTGGATCCGTTAATCGCTTTTTTTGGTGCGGACGAAAACAATAATGCCCATGCCCGCAAATTTATGCAGCTGTTTACGGAATGGGCAGCAAAAGAGAATAAAACGGTTGTCTTTATCCATCACAGTACTAAAAATACGACTCAAGCACGGGGAGCAAGTGCTTTTACCGATGCGGTACGTTTGGTTTATGAAATTAGCCCCGTGACCAATAAAGACGGAACCCCGGACGAAACGCGTCCCCATTTACGTAAAATAACGTTAACCAAAGATAACTACGGTGCTTCAAAAGCTCTTGGCGGTAAACAAATTATTCGCCAGATTTTTCCTGAAGTTAAAACAGAGATACATTCGTTCATGAAGGATTTTTAGATGGAAAAGCAGCAATTGATTTTTAAAGAGTTTGATATTGTTAAAAAGTTTGAAAATTCAAACGCTACGGTCAGTGAATTGCGAACCGGGGTTTTCGCCCCTATTGAAAAAATCAGCTCCACTTCTAAAACCTATACGCAATTTATAGAAAATCAAAAAAAACGCTATATTGAAACCAGTTGGGGCAAAACGGTTATAAAAGGGAATATTCTGACCCAAACACATAGAGATTTACTCGATTGTTTATTTGCCGGTGCGAAAGAGATCAAAGAGTTGGATGGGGGGGCGATTGCTATCTATTTTTCTACTTCAGATATTTTAAAGTCCTACAGCGGAACGACGTCACGAAATACAAAATGGCTTAAAGATAAATTAGACGAGATACAGACGACCGCCATTGAATTTCGGACGACGGACGGAGAAGATTTTTACAGTTTTAATATCATCAGCTCTTTTGCCTACAGTACAAAACATAAAAGTTTCGGGATTGTCATAACGCCGGAGTATCGCAAATATTTTGAAGATCAGCTGACCGTTAATTATACGAAAGAGCTTCCAAAACTTTTAAAAGTTAAAAGTGCTCTGCTCCGAGCGGTGATCCGCTTTTTTTGGACCCATGCTCAAGCGAGTACGATGAGCATTGAAAACTTGTTGCAAACGATCGGATTTCCGATGGAGTCGCTTCGGACCAAGCAAACTGCTATCAAAGAAATCCGTGACAGTGCCGAATTATTAAAAGATTATGGGATCACCTATGAGCCTAAAACAAAATTGATTTATCGGAAAGCCTCTTTTGATAACGCTATTACGTTTATGAGTACGCCGAACAAAACGAAAGAGATCCCCGGTCTTCTCTAGGAGCAAGGGGAGGGCAAGGGGCTAGAGCCCTTGCAATCTTCTTGCTTGCTACAGATATCTATATATTCTATAGATATCTATAAATACCTATAGGGATGTCATCAAATGACTTCGTTATCGTCACAATATGACTGTATTTCTTCACAATATGACTGTATTTCTTCACAATATGGCTTCGTATCCTTCACAATATGGCTTCGTTGCAGTATTTCAATAGGATAAATCTTCACAATATGGCTTCGTTTTATACTTTTTAAAAGAGCTTCCTTCACAATATGGCTTCGTTTTTAAGGGGAGTCGATTCAATTTGACAGGTAGAACGTAGATTTGAAAGATAAAAAACGTAGTCAAATTGTGCATTTAGCAGCGCAAGAGTGCAAAATGGATAAAAAAATCGGTTTCTTCACAATATGGCTTCGTTTTATAGGGTAAAAAAATGGAATAAATTAACTAAAAAGAGTATGTTTAGTTAATTTCATGGCGTAAAGGTAAAAAAAAAAGAAAACTTCACAATATGGCTTCGTTTTTAATAGCAAAATGAAGGGAGACAATGGGAAGAAAATTAAAGTGAATAGAATGCACAATATGGCTTCGTTTTTTAAGAAGAGCAGGGTAACGGTTTGAAAAACTTTTGATTAAAAAGTAAGAGTAGGAACAAATATTAGTTACTGGCCTTACGCATCTTGCCCTAGCAAGTGCGTCAAGGGAAGTTAATCTCGCACATCCGAAAGATGCGGGTAGCTTTAGGGGGTTGTAGGGACTTTAGTCCCTGCCATTTTACGGGCTTTGCCCGGAAAATGCGTAACATCAATTAGTTAATAATTTTTTCGCACTTGTTTAGACAAGGTGTGTAGGGTCAGTTAACATTTTGAAATGAATGGTATAGAAATGAGCAGAAAATGCAGTTTTTATAAAAAGTCTTATGTAATTTACGATATGATTCGCGGGATTATGCCCTATCACCTTTTTTAATTACCTAACACAAGGATTTGTTCGATGGATTTTTCGAAACATGCTTTACCTTTTTGGCGGCTCTCTTTCGTCACCATACTTTTATCAACGGTACTTTTCGCAACGACATTTCAAGACGGGATAAAAGCTTTTGATAAAAAAGAGTATACAACTGCTTTGAAAATATGGCAACCTTTGGGTGAAAAAGGGAATATGGCCGCTCAATATAATTTAGGAATTTTGTATGAAAACGGCTACGGAGTCACCCGCAGTGATACGGAAGCGTTTAAATGGTATTCCAAAGCGGCAGAGCAGGGGCATATTGATTCGCAGTTTAATTTGGGTGTGATGTACGGCGCAGGGGTAGGGGTAGAGAAAAGCGATAAACTTGCCGTGAGCTGGTTTGAGAAAGCAGCCGCGCAGGGGGATAAAGATTCAAAGAAGATTTTAGAGACCCGTTATGCTAATTTGGATGCAGCTGTATCCGGTTCAACGGATAAAAAAACTGAGATCATTGCCGATGTGACAAACCAAGAGACTCAAGCTCCCCTCAAACGGCAAAAAGAGAAAAATAAAAAGTCGGCAAAAAAGAAAAAAAGTTCATTAAAAGAAGAGAACAAAGAAATTGCAGAGACGGTGCAGCCGATTACGGTAGCCAAAAAAGAGTTTGTTCCCGCAGCAATAAAATCGGAAACGGTTCCGACAGCACCGGCAGTACCGAAGCCTACTTTTACGCCGATAGAACAAACATCGACAGCAAAAGAGAATCAAAATGTTTCGGAAGCGGCAATATGGCTGATGAAAGCCGCACGTCAAGGGGAACCGCGTGCACAATACAATTTGGGACTTCTATATGCGGAAGGGAGAGGGGTTGCCAAAAATGATGCAGAAGCAGCCCATTGGTACACGGAAGCGGCACGTCAGGGGTATGCGGATGCGCAGTTTAATCTGGCGTTGGCCTATCTTTCGGGACGCGGAGTTGTAAAAAATGATACGCAAGCGGTAGCCCTTTTGAATGAGGCAGCGCAACAGGGCCATCCGAGTGCACAATTTAATCTTGGGTTGCGGTATGCAGACGGGCGCGGCATTGCGAAAAATGACGTACAAGCGGTTCAATGGTACATGCAAGCGGCACGCCAGGGGTATGCGGATGCCCAGTTCTATCTGGGACTGGCGTATGCAGAGGGGATCGGGATTGCTAAAAATGAGAATGAAGCGATTCGATGGTATCGCAAAGCGGCAGAGCAGGGGCATAGCCGTGCTCAGTACAATCTTGCAATCGCCTTGTCAAACCGCTAGGTGAAACCATTTCCGGAATGAGAAGGTGGTCTTTTGGAGTAATCAATGTCTTACAATAAGGCCATTGTGACCGGGAAACTTGCTTTACTCCTTTTTGCCACTTCTCTTTATGCAAAATATCCTTTACTGATTTATTACGGAAATAGTTACGATGTCGGGCATTTCGAACGGTATGAAACCGTTATTCTGGATCCTGACCAGTATCAAAATGTAGAAAAACTGGCGAGTCGAAGCTTTGCCTACGTGAGTTTGGGTGAGGTGAGCCGATGCCGTACGTATTATCGGACGCTTAAAGAGGAGGGGCTCCTTGATGGGAAAAATGCGGAGTGGGGGAGTCATCATATAAAGATTTCTAACGGCCGTTGGAGAGATTTATTGCTCGAAGAGGTGATCCCCCCTATTATCGAGGCAGGGTATGACGGACTGTTTTTGGATACCGTTGATTCGTTGATCGCCCGTAACGAGTCCGCAGAATCCATTATCAATCTGGTGTGGGCGATTAAAAAACGGTATCCGAAATTGAAACTGATGTTGAACCGAGGGTTTGAAATTGCCGATCAGGTCCCGATTGATGCGTTATTGTATGAATCAACGATTTCCCATTATGACTATAAAACGGAAATGTATTCGTTGTTTCCGTATGATTTTCGTTTTTACCCAAAGCGTAAGATAGAGCGTTTTAGCGTCGATTATTGGGATCCTGCTGAACCGAAAAAAATGGCGGAGATCTATCGTATAGCGTTAAAAAATGGGTACAAACCGCTAGTGACCACGATTACTTTAACAGAATTGCCGAAAGTAAGGTGTGATATAAGTAAAAACATCATAGAATACTAGTAATTAAAAAATTTATAATTATTTAAGTTTTGCGGGGTGAGAAATGGGCAGTCATGCGTTTAAACCGATTATTTTAGTTGCAACGGCTGTATCTCTTTTGGGTGTGCAGAATAGTGTATTTAAGTCAAGAAATAAAATTGCGAGAGAACCGGCAAATCTACAAACCCCGATTGACTACGGGAACGGGAGTTTGCCCCCGTTACTGGTAGAAAATCCTGAAAAAACTCCCTCCCTTCCCTCCGGATCGTTTCGCAATACGGTAGATACGGCTCTGCCTGCCGTGCAGTTGCAAGAGGGGAATCTAACCTTGCCTACCTATCTGGAGTTAATCGTACACGACAATACCGGTATCTCTAACGGTGCATACGACGCCAAAATAGAGCAGCTTCAAAATCTGATGGATCAAAGCCGTTATGATTTTGACATCACTTTTCAGACCTATGTCCGAGGAAGTCAGCTTCCGACACCCACAGAGGGGATGGGTACGACGCTTGAGGGGCGGATGGGTATTCAGGCCGATAAGCTATTGTATGACGGAAATCAAAATTATTACCGAAATGAAAATACGACGCTTCTGGAACGTCTTGGAAAGATGAAGAAGTTATCGGCAAAAGAGCAGGTAAAACTGTATGGTATTGAGCTTTATTTGCGATTACTGGAGTTGCAGGGACGAAAAAATTATATGATACGCTATCAAGATATCAGCGATAAGCTGTATCAAATGACCATGCAAAAATACCAAAACGGTGTGAATGATAACCCATACGATCAAATCAATGCAAAAATAGACAAAATAGCGTTGGAAAAAATCATGTTAGGGCTGCAATACGACCTTTATTCGGCAACGGTAGCTTTTAAGCAAGCAGGGCAGATTTCTCCGAGAGAAGAGGTAACGCTGGTCTGGCCGGAGATTCAGTTACCCGACTACAGTGCTGAAGATCTTCAGAAAAAAGCGATCGAGAAAAGTCGTCAGGTGGAGATAGCCGACGCCGTTTTTCGTCTGAAAACGGGTGATATTCTGAGCGAAAAAGGGAAAGACGACTGGCAGGTCAATTTGAACGGATTTGCCGGAGCCGGTTATTCGAAAACGACCACCAATGTAACCACTTCCAATTCAACGGGGGGGAATTGGCTGGTTTCGCTTAAAGCTACCCACCCCCTTTACAATAACAGCATCGATCTGGGGATCGAAAAAAAGATGGTTGAAGCATTGCGGGAAAAAAATAATTTGCGTTTAGCCCAACACAATGTTGTTTTAAGAGTCAATAAACTTTTTACCGACTGTGAGCGGGAAAAACAGATGCTTAAACTCTTATCGGTACAAAAAGAGTTGATGGAACGCCATTTAAAAATTTCCAAATACCGTTTCGAGGGGGGGCTTGACCCTTATGTCGCGTATGCTGCGAGCATGAAAAAGATGATTGAGGTGGAAGAGGAGATTCTGGTTACGAAAATCCGGCAAAAACGAAATGCGTATGAGCTTCATTTGTTAACGGGCGATTTGGATTAATGGATAAAGATGTTGGAAAAATACGTATTGTTCTGACCGGGGAGGGGACGTATCCGTATGAGGTGGGCGGGGTGAGTGTCTGGGCCCATTTGCTGATCCAAAATTTAGCGGAGATCGATTTTGTTTTGATGCCGATTATGATGCACCCTTACGTAAAATTGAAATACGATCTGCCGGATAATATTGTCGATGTGATTAAAGTCCCTCTGTGGGGGACGGAAGAGCCGACGGAATTTGTACGTTCGATCCCCTTTTCCTCTATTTTGTACTCTAAATTGCGAACCAGTGAACGGACTATCAAAGAAAAATTTATCCCCATTTTCGATAATCTGATTGATCATATCTACAGTGTCAAGGTCGATATGGAAGAGCTTGGACAGACGCTTCTTGATTTTTACTGGTTTTTTCAATCGTACGATTATCACACAACGTTTCGTTCGAAATTGGTGTGGGACACGTTTAAAACAAAAGTCTTTCAAATTTATGAAAAAAGTGAGGAGGAGGTACCGTCGGTATACGATATGGTTGAAGCACTGCGGTACATGTTTCGATTTTTTATTACCCTGCTTCCTCCGGTCCCCTATGCCGATATTTATCACTCGTCCGCTGCGGCATTTTGCGGTTTACCGTGTGTGATTGCGAAAAAAATTCACGGAAGCCGCTTTTTATTGACGGAACACGGTATTTATATTCGCGAACAGATGCTGCAGGCGTCACGAACGCAAATGCCGCTACGGACGAAAGAATTTTTGATGGATCTGATCACGATGGTGGCACGTCTGAATTATTATCATGCCGATATTATTGCTCCGGTATGCAACTATAATAAGCGGTGGGAGATGAGTTGGGGGGCTGCGGAGGGGCAGATCCATACGATTTACAACGGTATCGATACGGAACGTTTTAAACGGCTCGAAGTTGCCCGCTCAGTGCGACCGACCGTCGTGATGGTGGCACGGATCGATCCCCTGAAAGATATTGAGACATTTATCCATACGTGCGCTTTGGTTGCCAAAGCGATACCGGATGCGCTGTTTAAACTCTACGGACCGAAAATTGATCCTGAATATTACGAACGGTGCGAGAAGCTGGTAGCGACGCTGGGCGTTGAAAGAAATTTTATTTTTGCGGGGATGACTTCAAATCCTGCCGAAGCCTATAATGAGGGGGATGTCGTGATGCTGACGAGTATTTCCGAAGCATTTCCTTTTGTTGTGATTGAAGCGATGGCGTGTGAAAAAGTGATGGTTTCTTCGGACGTCGGGGGGACAAAAGAGGTTTTGGAGGGGTTCGGATATGTGGTCAAGCCCAAAGATTACGAAGAATTTGCCCAAAAAGTTTTATTGCTTTTAAGCGATAAAACGATGGCGGAAGAGATGGGAGTTGCGGCCCGTGAACATATTCTGAACGGTTTTCGGATCGAAGATATGGTTTTTAATTACCGGAATATGTACGAAGGGTTATATCAGCAGCCGCCGACTACAAAAATCTCGGATAGTTATCTTTATCCACATGAAGATAATTTAAGTGATGAAGAGATTAAAGAAGAGCTGGACGAATTTTTCAGGGTCAAAGATGAGTAATAGTATTATAAATAATACGTTTGAAGGGCCAAATCCTGAAACGCTGAAAATGGTAAAAGAGTGGCGCGCACTCTATGAAGCCATTACGCAGGGGAAGGGGAGACCGTTAAATCATTGGGAGATCACCGCTCTTTTAGAGATATACGGGTTGCGGGATATTGATGCGCGGGAGCAGTATGGGCTGGAGAGCCTTTTTGCATTGGCAAAAATGCTCACCGAATTTATTGAAGATTATAAATACGAGGTTAAAACCTATGAGCTGGAAGCACCCCCATCCAAAGTCAAACGGATAACGCTCAACTATTTTGCCGGAATGGCGTTTGCGCTGCCGATGCTTATTCAGGTCTTTTTTACCCTTGTTATCGGGTATGGGTTATGGTCGAGTCTTGATTTGGATGTGCGGACGGCAACGGCGATTGCGGTAGGGACGTTTGCGGCATTGGTTGTGACCGGCGGTCCTGCGCAAGCGATCGGGCGCAAAGGGCTGTTTTACATCAAAATGGAAGAGTACAATCTGGCCCATAAGATTAGCGGGAAGCTTTTTCGAATATTTATTGTCCAGATTATTATCGTCGGTATCTTGATCTACCTGATGAATTTTGTTTTCGATCTTATCCCAAAAGATATGATGTTGTACCTGATCGTCTATTATTTTCTCCTTGCTTTTTTGTTTACGACACTCGCCATTTTTTATATGATGGAACTCTACGGAACGATTGCCTTATATATCCTTGTCGGGGTGGTTCTGGTTTATTTTTTCCATATTTTATTTTTTCATTTAGGGATTATCCTTTCTCAGGTATTGTCGTTGTTGATAACCGATGTGATTGTTTTTGTGGATGCTTTTCGGCGGATCCGTAAACTTAAAGAGAAGAGCCGTGAGAAAGAGGGGGATGCGGAGCCGAGGCTCTCGCTCCTGTTTTACTCTCTCAATCCCTATATGATCTACGGGACCCTCTATTTTCTGTTTTTGATTATGGACCGCATCCTTGCGTGGAGTGCGACGCCGTTTCAGCCATACTTTATCTGGTTTAATGTCCGCGATGAGATCGGACTAGACTGGGCCCTTATCGTTTTGATTTTGCTGATCGGGATGAGTGAGGTGATCATTTACGAGTTTATGTACCGGGTCAACGTCGATATTACCAAACATCGATACGATGAGACGCGGATTTTTAACAAGATTTATCAGCGGTTCTTTCTGAAGTATAATATTATATTTTTTGTTATATCATTTTTCGTTATCATATTCGTCTATTTCGCCATATTTTTATTGGCCAAATATACCGATTGGGATTTTCTCGATGTATTTATGGTGGCACCGACCCCGTTTATTTATCTTTTTGCGGCGATAAGTTATGCCTTTTTATCGAATGCGTTGACCAATATCCTGTTTTTTTTCTCTTATTCGCGGTATAAAGCGGTTGTCAAGGGGATTGCGGTTGCGGTTGTGGTCAACATCATTGTGGGGTTGATTTTAAGCCGACTGTTGGGATACGAATATGCCGTTTTCGGCCTTTTGACCGGATCAATACTATTTTGGGGTTTTGTTATCCATTTTGGAAATCGGTTTTTTAAAAATCTCGATTATTATTATTATTCAGCTTATTAAGAAGGGGATGGAATGGAAAAAGTATTTGCGATAGGGGCAATTGCCCTATTACTGGTTTTTAGCGGATGCTCAACCAAAAATGATACATTCAGCGATTTGAAAAATGAGCTGCTTAGCGATAAACCGGTAGCGGTTTACAATGTGCCGACGAGCGGGATTTATGTTCTGGATAAATGGACGGAGAGGGAAGCGTTGAAGGAGTTCCCTTTTATCGCCCCCATTTCCCCTTTTGATTTTCACGGGAAATTTCATGACGATTTTTATGACAATCTTCAGCCATCCTGGAAGGGTGTTTCTCTGGATAAAGTGGACTGGACGTCACTTTCAAAAGAGCCGGCCCTTTACACGATTATTTATATCCAGAGCGTCGGTATAACGCAAGGGGGGGCAATGGTGGACGATTTTATGACCAACATCGCCAAAGCGTATAATATATCCCCTTCCAAGATGGAGATGTTAAAACACTGGATTGAAAACGGGGGGATATTATGGAGCGAAGCGGGGCTGCGTGCCAGCCGATTTGAAACCTTTTATCCTTACGGAGGGATTAACGATGCCAAAACGATGGCGCTGTTTTCCAAAGATCGGGGGAGTATTTTCGGATTGCCCGTGCGGCATCGCGTTTTGAAAAGCAACTCGATCGATATGGTCAATTACGAACCGGCTGTGATCGGGCTGCGAGCGGCTTCGTCCGCATCGCAGCTGCAGGGGGTTAAAAATGTCATTTTCCGATCCGGAAGTTTTATCGAAACCTATCCGATTATTCAAACGAATCCGTTGCTGATTGACAATGCAGGGACACTGTATGCCGGCTACGGTACGCTGGGGAAAGGGTTGATCGTCACTACGGTGCCAACGGTCTACTGGCAGGCGGATAACGACGGAGAGCTGTATCGATGGAAGCTTTTGTCGTGGGTGCTGCAGCGTCAGGGTGACGGGCGTGCCAAATTTCTGGAAAACCCGAAACCGAAGTTATAAGTTGACTAACCCGATGATTGGAAAAGAGAGATAATGGGTCCGTATATAGACTATTTTACCCTTCCGTGGGTGATTGAGATATTGATTCCGGAGTTTTTTAAACTGGGTATCTTAATCGCGTTTTTTTTCTACTGGCTCCCCTCTAAAGTATTTCCCCAAATCGGAATTAAAGACGGCTATGATAAAGTGATGTTCAATGTCCTTTACATGGTTTTGTATATCGAGATCATGATCCCCCTTTTGCTCGTACTCGGGATTTTTAGTTACCTTATTTTTCTCTCTACGATCGTCCTGACGAAATTGCTGGTCATGAAATATTATGACAAAATCCATTTACGGCTCTTTTTTGTCAAGTTGCAGAATAAGATACTGGTGCAAACGTTGGACGCTTTGGATGATTTGCCGCTATTTTTGCACACCCTTAAAATAGCCTTTGCGCAATACGTTAAGACTAAGTGGGAAAATTTTTCCTGGAGCGCTTTTTTTGTCGGAAGTGTTATCGCCCTTATCTTTCTTTACCCCACAGTATTGCTCAGCTTGCGGGGGTTTTTAACCTTTTCGTATGGGGCTTCGGACTCCGCGCAATTCTTCGAATGGGCATCCTTTTTGTACCGGGGAGAGCTTTTTTATGAGGGGAAAACTGCCGGAGCGGACTTTTACGGTACGACGGTTTTTAACTTTTTTCTTTCCGTCATTAGTAATCAGGGGTTCCAAGTTCTTTTTAGTATTTATCCGTTTTATGTCAATCTGTTTTTATTGTTCGGTCTTTTTTATTTCCTCAAAAAAATGACCGGTTCAACGGCGGTCGGGGTATTTGCCGTATTTGTATTCGGAGTTATTTTAATCAGTCCGTTGATTAACCTTTTCGGGGTCGGGAACTACGTTACCACCAATCCTGCCATTACCCATTTTCTGGGGATGAATTTCTATTTACCGTGGCCTTTGGAGACGTTGACCGGGAGTTCCGAAGGGGTCGGAATGATCCCCTCGACACGTCTTTCGACCGGTTTGCCGTATGAACTGAGCTATGCTTTTTATCTTCCCAACCTCTATTTTTTTATTAAATCGTTTTCATCGGATGAAAAAAAACATATCTGGTGGTACGGTGTCACCCTTTTGCTCGTTTTTACCTTTCACGGAGGGATTGCGATTTATTTGGTCGTTGTCAGTCTGCTGATAGCCGTTTGGGCTATACTGAACCGAAAACTGACACTGGAAAAATTGAAATACGGTGCGTTGGCCGTTTTAATTGCGTCAATCGTCGGAAACGCATGGCTCCTTTCGATTATGAAATACGGCGGTTTGAACCGAATCGGTGCGGCTGCACCGATTATCGATATTATGCTGAACAAACTCGGAGTTATTTCGAAATCGGCAAAAACGGTTATGGTGTATGAATCGGATTTTGCGTTTGAAGAGATCTATCTGGTTCTCCCCTCGTATGCGCTGTTAGGGTTGATTGCCGTTGTTTTTTTTCTTCTCATTGCGGTGCAGTTCACCAAACGCCGTTTTGAATGGAGCAGTATCGCACTTATCGCGATAGGGGTTATTTTTATTAATCTTTCGACGATTATGGGGTTGCCGAAATTTGTCGAACCCTCCCGTGCGGCTGAAGCGCTTCTCCTCTCCTGGGCGATGATTTCAGGGGTGATTTTTTACGTTTTGATCGTTTTGCCGGTTTCAAAGCTCACCGACAAAACACGATGGCGGGTTGTTGTATCGGGGATCTCTTTGGTAGCGGCTGCCGGTGTTGCATGGGTGAGCCCCAAATGGATCGAAAAACAGGAGTTCTGGACCGCGCTGAACGGGATTGAGTATTCCGATTTCTCCTATCTGGCCCATCGGATCAAAAAAGACGAGCAGCCCTTTACCTGGACGATTATCTCGTATGTCCCCGAATACGCAGAAATTTTAACCAAAGGGTACCATTACAATACACAGGATTTTGTACGCGAATACGATCCGAAAGAGCGGTATTTGAAGATTCCGACCCCCAAAGTCTTTTTATTTGTAGAGCTGATTCCCCATACGTACCGGGGGATGGAAGAGTGGTATTACCGGTGGCGCGGAGAGATACAGGGACAATTTAACGATTGGGTCAGTGTTTACTCGATTTACCATCCGGGACGGATAAAGGTCTATTATCAATCGCCGCATGCGATAGTGTATGAAATTAATAATAAAGAGTATATGGATCTCCTTTTTATCGAGGAGCAGAAAAAAACGGGGCACCATCCGATCAAAGAGATCTTTACCCGTCCCAATAATTTTGCGGATGAGAATAAAACGGGAAAAGTACAATGAGCGGCGACATTAAGCATACGGTACTTTCTGCCGATTTTATCCGCAGATGGAGAGATGCGTTTGCCGAGTTTTATCACTATTCGCAAGAGGGGGAGTTTTTAATCGTCCCTTCGCTAAAGGGGACAAATACCTACAGTTATCTGCCGGGGCTGACCTATACGGACAAATTGGCCGGAAACTGCTCCGATCTGCTGAACGACGCTCAGGGGAAACGCTATACGATCCGGACGATTGATCCGGATAAAGAGGAGTTTGGCGAACACGAGCCGGTCATAATGCGTCTGGATATATCGAGCGGTGAGAAAGAGCTGATCTTTCACAATCTTCATGAATCGACGCGCAAGCTCATCCGACGGGCGCAACGCGGCGGGGTCGTCACCCGTATCGGAAAAGAGAAGGTGTTGTTGGATGATTTTTATCTCCTCTATACGTCAACGATGCATCGGCTGGGGAGTCCCCCTTTTGCCCGCGATTTTCTTGACACCCTCGCAAGGTTTATCGAGTTGGAAGCGGTGGTCGCGTATGTCGAGAAGAAACCGGCCGCGAGTCTCCTTATGGTCTATGACGATGCCATAGGATGGTGTCCGTATGGCGGAGACAACCGTGACTATAACACTTCGTATGCCAATGAGTTGGTGTATCTGGATGCGATTTATCGCTCTATGGATCTTGGAAAGAGGGTATTTGATTTCGGGAGATGCCCTTATACCGTGCATAGAGGGCACGGTACCTACTGGTTTAAAGAAAAAATGGGGGGACACCCGGTCGGTTTGACCAATTATCGGCATAAAGACGAGGATATCTATTCAAAATACACGATGGCATCGTCAATCTGGAAAAAGCTTCCGAAAGGGATCGCCGATTTTATAGGGCCGAAACTTCGACGTTACCTGGCAGACGGATAGTGTGTCCGAAAGGGAAAAGTGAAGCAATATTTACGGATGAAAGGGGGAGTAGATGAAAAAAGGGGTGAAGGATGTATGAGAGTGTATTTACCGCCAATTTTGTAGAACGGTGGGGAGATGCGTTTGCTGAGTTTTATCGATACAAAAAAGAGGGAAAATTTTACATCGTCCCTTCGTTGAGCGGGAAAAAAACGTACAGTTATGTGCCGGGGCTCACCTATACCGATCGAAATGCACACGCATGTTTTGACCTTTTGAGTTTTGTGGAGGGGAAGAGCTATACGATCCGGACGATTGATCCGGATAAAAAAGAGTTTGCCGAGTCTGAACCGGTGACGATGCGTCTGGATATATCGAGCGGTGAGAAAGAACCGATCATGAAAAACTTTAATGCAACGGCGAGAAATCAGGTCCGGCAAGCCGAACGTGCGGGATTGAGGACGGCAATCGGGAATGAAAAAAAGTTGCTGGACGATTTTTATAAGCTCTATACCATGACAATGTATCGGCACGGCACTCCCCCCTTTAGCCGCGCTTTACTGGATACTCTGGTAAAATATATTGAGCTGGAGGTGATTGTTACCTATGTCGCAGACGAACCCGCTTCGGGGATGATCATGACAAATGACAGCGCGATTACATGGAACCCTTACGGGGGATCCAACCCCAAATTTTCCAAACTGTTTGCCAATCAGCTGATGTATCGGGATGCGATTTATCACGCCATAGAGCGCGGGCAGAAAATATTTGACTTCGGAAGAAGCCCCTATACCAAACACGGGGGGACCTATCTGTTTAAGCAAAGGATGGGGGCAAGGCCGGTAGGGTTGTGTGATTATCGGCCGCAGAGCGAGGATATCTATTCCAAATATTCCACGGCGGCGGCGGTATGGAAGAGACTCCCCAAGCCGGTGGCCGATTTTGTCGGGCCGAAACTACGCCGCTATTTAGCGGACGCATAAAGGATACGAAGATGCAGTATACCAAAATCTTAAATGAGTTGGACGAGAAGCAAAAAACATGGCTGGTGAGCGGGTGTGCCGGTTTTATAGGGTCTAATCTTGTGGAAACCTTATTGTCTCACAATCAAAAAGTGGTAGGGTTGGATAATTTTTCGACCGGTTATCAGCACAATCTGGATGATATCCAAGCGTGTGTAACGCCGGACGCGTGGGGTAATTTTTCTTTTATGGAAGGGGATATACGCGATTTTGAAACGTGTATGCGCGTGACGCAAGGGGTGGATATCGTACTGCATCAAGCCGCACTGGGGTCGGTTCCGAGGTCGATTGACAATCCGGTTGTCTCAAACGATTCGAATGTCACCGGGTTTTTAAATATCCTGACCGCAGCAAAAGAGAATGGGGTTAAACGGTTCGTATATGCCTCTTCTTCCTCCGTATACGGCGATTCGGAAGAACTCCCGAAGGTGGAGTCGCGAACGGGAAATCTCCTTTCTCCTTACGCGGTTACCAAATACGTCAATGAGCTGTATGCCGGAGTATTTCGCAAATGCTACGGAATTGAAACCGTCGGACTTCGCTATTTTAACGTGTTTGGAAAACGGCAAGATCCCCATGGAGCGTATGCGGCGGTTATACCGACATGGGTCAGTGCCCTTTTGAAGGGGGAGAGTGTTTACATCAACGGCGACGGTGAGACCAGCAGAGATTTTACTTACATACAAAATGTAGTGCAGGCAAACATTTTGGCGGGGACGACCACTAATGAAAAAGTTTTTGGTGAGGCTTTTAATACGGCGGTAGGGGGGAGAAATACCTTGAATGAACTTTATGGTGCTATTGTCGAAGGGCTCCTGACAAATCTGGAAAATTTTGTGAAAAAAGAGCCGATATTTCGAGATTTCAGAGCAGGTGACATTCGGCATTCCAATGCAAATATCGATAAAATGAGAGATATGATTGGGTATGAGCCGACACACGATATTTCAAAAGGGCTGGAAGAGTCCATTTCGTGGTATATCCACAATTTGAAATATTCATAGGGAAGCATAAAACGAAAATCGTTGCTTGGGCGCAATAGAGATGAAATTTATCCGTGAGGGAGATTAGTAAATATGGAAAATATAAAAATAGCGATTGTCGGACTTGGGTATGTTGGATTGCCGTTGGCCGTTGAATTTGGAAAAAAATATCCGACAGTCGGTTTTGATATTAATCAACACCGGATTGAAGAGTTGGTTTCGGGATATGACCGCACCCTTGAAGTGGAGAGTGAGAAACTTAAAGCTTCGGAATTCTTGTCGTATACGACCGATCTTGAGGAGATTCGCGACTGTACGATCTATATCGTGACGGTACCGACACCGATTGATAAATATAAAAATCCTGATCTTAAGCCGGTGTTTTCGGCAAGTCGAACGGTCGGAAAGGTTTTGGGAAAAGGGGATATCGTTATTTATGAAAGTACCGTTTACCCGGGCTGTACGGAAGAGGATTGCGTCCCGCTTTTGGAAGAGGGGAGCGGATTGACGTTTAACGAAGATTTTTTCTGCGGCTACAGTCCGGAGCGGATCAATCCCGGAGATAAAGAGCATACGGTGACGAAGATTTTAAAAGTGACATCGGGGAGTACCCCGGAGATCGCCGATAGAGTGGATGAACTTTACCGAAGCATCATCGAAGCGGGGACGTTTAAAGCCAGCTCGATTAAAGTGGCCGAAGCGGCGAAAGTGATCGAAAACAGCCAACGCGATATCAATATCGCCTATATCAATGAGTTGGCGTTGATTTTTGACCGGATGGGGATTGATACGCACGATGTCCTTGAAGCGGCCGGTACCAAATGGAATTTTATGAAATTCAAGCCGGGTCTGGTCGGAGGACATTGTATCGGCGTTGATCCCTATTATCTTACCCATAAAGCCGAAAGTCTCGGGTATTATCCGGAAGTGATCCTGGCCGGAAGACGGATTAACGACAATATGGGGCTGATCGTCGGGAAAAAAATTATTAAGTTAATGATTAAAAAAGGGATTCGGATCGAACACTCCTCTGTTTTGATTCTAGGGATGACCTTTAAAGAGAATTGTCCCGATATCCGTAATTCTCGTGTCATCGATGTGATTGATGAATTGAAAGACTACGGGTGTCGAATCGATATCTATGATCCGTGGGCCGATGCGAAGGAGGTGGCCCATGAGTACGGGCTGAGCTTATTGTCGGATCAACCTGAATTGGACCAGTACGATGCCATTGTATTGGCGGTGGGGCATAAGCAATTTTTGACATTGCCGTATCCCTCTCCCGAGGATACGATCATATACGATATTAAGGGGTTACTGGATAAATCCAAAATCAGCGGGAGATTATAATGGAAGCCGGATGCGAAGAACAAACGGATAGGATGTTTACCATTGTCATACCGGTTTACAATGAAGAGAAAATGATCCGGTCGGTGTTGGAAAATCTTAAACAAGATTTGGACAGCCATGGATTTGCAGAAAAGTATGAAATCGTATGTGTCAATGATGCTTCCAAAGATAAAAGCGGTGAAATTTTACGCAGTATCGATTTTATTTCCTTGGTTGAACACAAAATTAATCGGGGTTACGGTGCGGCGCTTAAAACGGGTATTTGTGGCGCACAACACGATACCGTGATCATTATGGATTCGGACGGGCAGCATTTGGCTGAGGATATTCCGGCCTTACTGGATGCATTTGAACCGGGGATGATGGTGGTAGGTGCGCGTGGAATCACCCAGACCAAAGCGAAGCGGGTTCTTGGAAAAATTGTGTTGCATTTTTTGGCAAAATTTTTGTTTCAGTACGATATTAAAGATCTTAATTCGGGGTTTAGGGTCTTTAACCGTTTTGAAACGATGCGCTTTTTTCATGTGTGTTCGGACCGTTTCAGTTTCACCACATCGCAGACACTGGCCTATCTTTCGGATCAAAAACCGATTGCCTACATCCCAATCAATATTCAAGCCCGCACCGAAGGGAAAAGTATGGTCAATATGAATGCGGGGTTTCGGGCGATATTGAAGGTATTGCAAATGGGGATGATATTTAAACCGATGCGGGTGATCCTTCCGATGGTCTTTTTCTTCGGACTTTTGACGACGGGCTCATTTTTATCCAATCTAATCGATTTCAATATGACCGATACGACGCTGACCCTTTTTATCGCTACGGTGATGCTGTTTGTTTTTGCCCTGTTATCGGATCAAATCAGCACCGTCCGCAGAGAGATGTGGAATATGCGGCCGCGTATGCGGGTAAGGGATTGCAAATGACGAGTTTAACGGTGGATTATGAGTTTGATTGGGGGGGGCGGATCAAATCGTGGCGTGCGATTGAGAAAATGACGATACCGCTTCTGGAGTGTTTCGAAAAAGCGGGGGCCAAAGCGACGTTTTTTGTCTCTGGTGAAACGGTTGAATCAACCAAACCGTTTTTAAAGATGATCGCAAATGCCGGCCATGAGATCGCCTCTCACGGGTTCAACCATAATCTGCGATACGATCTTTTGACCAAAGAGGAGCTTCTCAATGAGATTGTTCGATCCAAAGGGGTTTTGGAAGAGGCTACCGGAAACGAGATCATCGGATTTCGAACACCGCAGTTTCGGAAAAATCAATGGACCGAAGAGGTACTGACGGAGCTTGGGTTTCTGTACGATTCAAGCTCCGTTAACACCTCTTTAGCCGGGAGGTATAAAGAGCGCCAATATGAGTACGGCCTGCTCCCCCAGATTCCGGTATCGACCATTTACGGACGGTTCCCGGCAGGGACAAAATGGATTAACATTTTAGGGAAGAAAATTGATCCGCATGAGCATAAGGTTATCTATCTTCACCCTTTTGATTCGATGAGTATCAAAGAGACCCTTAACAGTTACCGAAAAGAGATCCCTTTGTCCGTCCTTGCCTTTTATTTGACCCGATTCGGGTCTATTTTAAAGACGGTAGAGCATCTCTCCAAAGATTCGGTGACCCTAGCGTCGACGGTAAGGAAATCAATTTGAATGTTTTCTCTAAGCGGGTGAAACAGTGGATTTTTCTTGCGATAAAAATTATTATTGCGATTGCGATCGTCCGTTATCTGGTATCGGGAATCGACTGGAAGGCGTTTGAAGCCGGTTTGCGAAGCTACAGCCCGGCGATGATCGCGGCAGGGGCCGTGTTGATCGTCTGGAACGATGCGGTTCAGGCCGTGCGGTGGAGTTATCTCTCACGGTATCAGTGCAGCTGGATGGCATCGGTCGAAGCGATTATTATCGGTGGATTTATCAATGTCATCCTCCCTGCCAAGCTGGGAGAGGTTTCCCGTGTTATCTATTTGCGCAATTTTTACAACTACCCGATCAATCGGGGGGTCGGAGTCATTGTGCTGGAGCGGGGCGCTGATCTTTTTGTTGTTGCATTAATGGTCTTGTTGTCTGCCTGGCTGGTTGCCGACTCTCAAATGATGAAAGATCTTTCGGTACTGGTAATTGTGGTGATGATCGGGGCGATTTACCTGTTGAAAAATGGAAACGGCCATTTTATTAAATGGGGAGCTTCCAAAATACCGGTGCGGGTGATTCGGGTATACGGGTTGAAAATCATCCGAGTGATTCAACGAGAGCTAGAGAATGAGCGGATTGTGATTGTTGTGCTCTACACGATCTTTTTACGGGGGACCTATTTTCTGACCATGGTTTTCTTTTTAACCCAGATCGGGGGATTTGTACTGGAATGGAAGGCACTTTTTATCATCTATCTGGTCGGTTCGCTGGCGATGGCGGTACCGCTTTTGCCGGGCGGAACGGGGACGTTTCATGCCGGAATCGTTATGGCGGCGGGGTGGTACGGGATTTCCAAAGAGAGTGCGTTTGCCATTGCCGTCTTGTATCATTTGTTGTTAAACATGGTTCCGATATTATTATCGTTAGTCATTCTTTTTTCTAAAAATATTTCGGTTTCCGGAATGGTCAAACTCACTACAAAAAGGGAAGGTGAAAGCGGATGAAATATCAACATTTGTATGGGAGTTTAATATTTTTGTCAATTTTATTGACCGGCTGTGTTAAATCGGCGGAAGAGCGTCAGGTTACGGATGTCAATAAAGAGACGGTTTTAAGGATAGAGGGATTTGTCCGTCCGGCAGAGGAG
The DNA here is from genome assembly GCF_023229695.1 of Sulfuricurvum sp. Taxonomy (GTDB): domain Bacteria; phylum Campylobacterota; class Campylobacteria; order Campylobacterales; family Sulfurimonadaceae; genus Sulfuricurvum. The sequence goes on along the minus strand of NZ_JALNYS010000004.1, from coordinate 41,517 downwards.
AGCAAGATCATGGCCCCCATCGACGGCGAGATCCTCTATGTGTTGAAACGCAACGGGGACAATGTCCATAAGGGGGAGACGATTGCCACCTATGACAAGCGTCCGATCTTGATTGAGATCGAAAAAATTCAGGAGAAGATACGCTCCAAACAGCGCTCTATGAGAGTCAATACCAAAGGGGGAGGGGGAGCGGAGCATGAAGCGGTACTGGATAATGCCAAACTTCAGCTTCAGAAAATCGCACAGCTCTATTATGCCGGCGCCGCAAGCAAAATCGAATTTGACAATGCCGAGGATCGCTATCTCACCCTTTTGGTTAATGAGGATGAGCGTCGTTTGGTTGAAGCGGGGCGCAATAAAGTATATGAAGAGGATAGAGGGGTTTTGCAAGATTATTATGCGGAACTATCGCAACTTCGCTATCAGCTGACCCGTACGAATATCATTGCGATGGGGGATGGATTTTTAACGAAGTTCAATCTCGAAGAGGGGCAGCGTCTGGGAACAAACGATGAGCTGGGCGAAATTATCAACATCGAGAATGTTGTCGTTTACGGTGCGTTGGCCCCCGGACTTTACCAGTTTGTGAAAGTCGGTCAAAAAGTCAAGCTCTCTTTTTTAACGACCCCATCGGTGGAAAGAAGCGGAGTGGTTGAACGTATTGTCCCGGTTGTTGATCCGGAAATCGGACGGATGATTATTCAAATACCGCTGAAAAATCCCGATTATTTTTTACAGCCTTCGACCAAAACACTGATCGAAATAACGCTAAGCCGGAAAGATCAGGAAAAAGTGAGAAAAATATTTTACGGATCGGATGAGCGTTCAAAATTTGTGGATAGTAAAAGCCGTATCGACGGGGATTACTCCAAATATCAAAAATATTAAAGAGGGGTAGAAGATGGCAAGCTTGGAAGAGACCCGTTATATTGCCAATAATGTTATTCCCGAACAGGTCAATGCGGTAGCAGAAAACGCAGGATTTTTCTTCGGGAATCTGACTATCCTTTTCTGGATAAGTGTGATCGCGATTTTGGTCGGTATCATCGGATTGCTGTACCGTCAAAACCAAAAAAACAGCAAAAATCTTCAAACGGCTCTGGATGTGGTCGGACGGTTAAGCCGCTCTTCCAACGGCACGGAAATCGAGAAAGTTTTCGAGGATATCTGCAAGGCTGCCAACGGTGAACATCTGGCCATGTACAGCCGCCGTCAGGAGATGTACGGATTGGTATTTGAGATTAATCTCAGCGGGAGCAACAAACATGCGGTCAGTATGCCCCTTTTGATCAACGAAAAAGAGGCCCATAGCGAAGACGGAAAATCGGGCAATTTTTTTATCACCACGTTTGTCGGACAAAACAAATTTTCGGTGGTGCGGCTCTATACGCGCGACAAAGTGATCGCGCACAACAGTGAGCTTTACCGGCAAATGCAAATCCTATGTGAAAACGGGATCAAGCTCTACAGTCTCGTCTCAACCGAGCTGACCACGGAGCGCCAGTCGCGCATTGCCCACATAACCACGAAGCTCTCGGCCTCCTTTTTGTCCTGGCAGTATGACCGTGAGCGATTTTTCTTTTTTATCTCCAACATCATTATGAAAGCGATCCGTGCGTACGAGGTGTTGATTCATGATGAAAAAAATAAAAAAGAGTACCACTACGGGAAAAAAAGCTCACAAGGGGTTTCGAAAGAGTTTTACATTCACCATTCGGGGTGCCGGATGACGATCGTAACCGCTTCAGCGCTGGAGCCGGATCAATTAAATACGATAGGGGGATTTGTCGACTCCTCCTACTCCCTTTTTGTCCATGAAGAGGATAATTTAAAACATGCAGAGCAGTTTTTGCAGTTTCTGATCCATTCGAATGAGGCGATGGAGCTGGAATTTCCTTATTTTAATCACCACTCTGATCTGGTGGAGAATATTGCGGTATGCCTTGCGCACAGTCTGCAATTGGACGCTTCGTCGATCAAAAATCTTGAAATCGCTGCTAAACTGCATGATATCGGAATGATTGCCGATGTCAGTTTTTCGCTGGGAAAACAGGAGAAACTCTCGGAAGGGGAGATGGATACGATTCGTAATCACCCCTTATACGGCAGTATTATTGTCGAGCCGCTCAATCAGATCTATCCGATCGGGGATCTGATTAAATGCCATCATGAACGGTATGACGGGCAGGGGTATCCTTTGGGGCTATTCGGGAATGAAATTCCGCTTCCGGCGCAGATTCTCGGATTTGCGGAGCAGTTTGTCGGATTGATCAGCGAGCGTTCGTATCGTCCGGGCAAAACGTTTCAACAAGCGGTTGCCGAAGTGCGAAAGATGTCCGGGCATGCGTTTGATCCGGTGATCGTCCGGGCATTTGAAGAAGAAGAGGGGGCCATATTGGCCGATCTTTTACGCACCATGCCAATGCTTAAACACTAATCT
>NZ_JALNYS010000004.1:0-39067 GCF_023229695.1 Sulfuricurvum sp. | reverse complement strand
TGGGTGAGAATCTCCGGAAAACGGGAGCGATGTACTGCAAACAGATCACCGTGGGGCTTCTTGCCCTTTTATGGTTTGCATCGTGCGGCGATGGCCCCTCGATTCAGATTGTTTCACCCCTTCCCGCCGTCTCTTCCGATAATGAGGGTATCCACATCACGCTCAACACCGATCAATCGACGCAACTGCTACTTCAAGGGGTTGTCACCCCCCCTGATGGGGTGTTGAGCGCTGCTTATATCGGTGAGTGCGGAAAATCGTATTATCGTGATATCGAAACCATCAACGGAGCTTTCAGCCACACGATCGAGGTACCGTTTGTAACCGGAATTGATCTTTTCGTCTATACCCCCCAAGGGAAACATTTTACGCAATACCTGCGGATTGTTGATACCGGAGTCCGAAAAAAAGGGGATGATTGCGGCTATATGCGGTCCAATCGGGTGGATGAGGGGCGTTTTAGCGCCTTTGTGAGGGAAGAGAGTTGTTATGAAATCGGGTTTAAATACGGTTCGTGCGTCTCTCGCCATTATCTCAATATACCGTGCAAAGAGGGGACCAATGTAGCGATCCCTTTTCGGTGCCGGGAAAAAGAGGAGACCCAAGAGGGGATAGAGGCGGGGAGAATCTGAAGGGTTAACGATTTAGATAGTGGGCGAGGAGGGATTTGAGCGCTTCGAAATGGATCGGTTTCGCGATAAAATCATCCATCCCCGCGTTGATAAAACGTTCTTTATCCCCGGCCATCGTATTGGCGGTAAGGGCAATGATCGGTAGATTCCCCCCCGGCAGGGTACGAATACGGAGCATCGCTTCGGTTCCGCAGAGGCGGGGCATATTTTCATCCATCAAGATCGCATCGAAGTGTTCTTTGCCAAAGGCTTCGAGGGCTTCTTGCCCGTCTTTGACCAAAGTGTAGCTGAGCCCCAGTTCCTCAAGAAGAGATCCGATGAGTATTCGGTTGTTTTCATTGTCTTCGGCGGCCAGAATATGTCCGTGCAAGGGAGATCGGTAAACCGGACGCTCAGGAGGGGGGGAAAGCGTGGAGCGCGATGAGGGGAGTTTCACCGTTATGCCAAATCGGCTCCCCGCCCCGATACGGCTGTAAACGTGGATACTCCCCTCCATCCGTTCCACCAGCTCTTTGGTGATACTGAGTCCCAAACCGGTTCCGCCGAATTTTCGGGTAATGGAGAGATCCGCCTGCTCAAACGGGTTGAAGATTCTCCCCATCGTGGCTTCATCCATTCCGATACCGCTGTCGGCAATTTTGCATTCGAGTATTCCGTCGCCATAGTGGGCTTTGAGACTGATTTTCCCCCCCTGCGGGGTAAATTTTATGGCATTGGAGAGAAGATTGGTGAGTATCTGAGAGAGTCGTAGCCAGTCCCCTTCCACCATTTCGTCAAGGGGAAAATCGAGGGTGTAATTAAATCGGAGATGTTTTGAGACGGTTTGCACTTCAAACCGTTCCAGTAACGAAGCAAAAGAGGTGTAAAGAGAGAAGGGGCGAATTTCGAGGGAGAATTGTCCGCTTTTTATTTTGGAGAGGTCGAGAAGATCGTTGATGATATTCAGGAGATGGTGCGAACTTTCCAAAATCGATTTGATGTATTTGAGATGGGTTTGATCTTTTATTTTGTATTCCAGAAGCTGAGAGAATCCGATGATACTGTTGAGCGGAGTACGGAGCTCATGGCTCATATTGGACAAAAAACGGTCTTTAAAATGTTCGGCTTCAATCGCTTTGTCGCGCGAATCGATCACTTCGGTAATGTCATGACGGACCGCGAGATATTCCGTAATAACCCCCTCTTCATTTTTTATGGGGAAAATGGTGCTGTCGACATAATAGGGGGTGCCGTTTTTCCGGCGGTTTTTCAGAGTCACTTTATAGAGGGTGCCGCTTTGGATACTTTTCCACAACGCGCTGAAAACCAAGGGGGGGGTGTCGGGATGTCGGACGATTGAATGGGGTTGCCCGATGAGCTCTTGGCGGCTGTAACCGCTGATAGCACAAAACGTGTCATTGGCAAACGTGATCACTCCGCGCGTATCGGTTTTCGAGACAATGGAACTGGCATTCAGGGCATCAAAAAATTGTTTCAGCTCATAGGAGAGGCGTTGTGCGTGTTTGAAGCTTTTATGCACTTGAAGGTAAAGGAAAAGACTCAGGAGCATCCCTGAAATCCCCCAAAATACAAAATTCCACATCATGAAAATACGGCTATCCTCTTTCTCCTGAAGCTCTATTTCCATATATCGGATCATTTTCTCAATGAGCCCGTCGGTGCGGGTATGGGCCAATTTTTTTGTGAGCCTATTTATTTTGATTGTGTAGGTATGGAGAACGTTTATATGCGATTGTGTCATCGGATTGGATACACGGGGAGGCAGGGGGATCGACTCTTCGAGATTTGTGCTGTAATAACCGTCCATAATTCGGTAAAAAGTCCACGTATCCCCCTCTGAGAGCTCTCCCGATGCCTCTTTGGTTCTGATCCAGAGGATAGCATCGTTGAGGAGGGATCGGTACCTTTTAAAATCTTCAATATTGCCGTTTCGTATATGGTTTGCCTCCGATATGGCGGCTGTCAACTTTTGAAGATAGGGATCGTTAGGCATTTGAGTGCGGATAAAATCGGCAAGGGTATCCGTATCTTCGATAAATTCGTAAGTGTACCGAGGGAGTTCATCGATATTGATGTCGGTAATGGCGAGGGTTAATTGAATCTGTAAATCGTGATCATCGATTTGGAGGCGGTGAATTTTTTGAAGCCCCTCGTGCAATTTTCGGCTCTTTATTTCAGCACTTAGCCAAAAATAGGCGGTAAAAGCGATCAAAAAAACGACGGTAACGGCTAACGCATAGGTGAAATATTTTTTCATCGAAATAGCTCAGATAGAGCGATCGGGGTCAAGAGTAACGCGATGGAGAAAATGGATTTCATCCCTCTATTATAGTTTGGCCGGATAAAACCATCCTTATAAAGGTCACTCATCGATATTTTGGATAACCAAACAATCGCACTAAAAACGGGCGTGGATGAAGAGGCGATTGAAGGGTTGAGGAAGTGAAGCTTTGGCCGGAAAGTGCGTAACAGCAGTTATTAATAGGGTGTGTTTCTTTTCCGATCGCCGGAATCTTGGTTATAATCCATGAAATGAATGTTTCTGTACCCTTACCTCTCCTCTCGGTCTTTTTTGTCACCGGCTCAGATCCGTATGATTGTTACGTTGCCGACTTTCTGAAAACAAAGATATCGTCGTTTACCCTTGTAAAATCAGGGAGGGAGGCGCTCTCTCTTTTGAGGGGGGAAAAGCCGGATATTATCATTACGAACCGGTATCTGCCCGATATGAACGGGCTTGATTTTGCGGAGCGGATTCGTGAGCTCTCTGCGGAACTGCCGCTTGTCATCGTAACCGGCGATTCCGATATCCAGACGCTTCAGCGGGCGATTGATATCGGAGTTTCGAAATATTTGATCAAACCGCTGGAGTGCGAAGCAGTATTGAAGACTCTGCTAGAACTGGGTGCGTCCGTGCAGCGTAAAAAGCTTTTAAAAGAGGACGAAAAGCTTCTGCGAGAGTATAAAAATGCGTTTGATGCCGCTACCATCATTACGAAAACGGACAAAGAGGGGATTATCACCTATGTTAATGAGGAGTTTGTCAAAATATCCGGGTATGCACGAGAGGAGCTGATCGGTTTGTCCCATAGCATTATCCGCCATCCGGATACGCCGATCGCGGTTTTTATCGATATGTGGCGTACGATCAAGGCAAAAAAGATTTGGAAGGGACGGATTAAAAACAGGACAAAGAACGGCGGTTTTTACATCGTGGATGCAACGATCGTCCCCATTTTGGATTCCAATGAAGAGGTGGACGAATACCTTGCGATACGGCAGGATGTTACCCGTTTGATAGAGCTGGAGGAGAAAGAGCGCCAGAAACTGGAGCAGAAATTGGCACAGGACCATCATCTGGAACTCGTCGAAGAGGTGAACAAAGCAAAAACCTCTTTTTTACTCATTTTTACCCATGAATTGAAGACCCCTTTGAATGCGATTATCAATTTTTCCGATTATTTGCGCCGGGAGATCGGGAAAACCGATCTTTCCAATGGTGAAAAACTGGCCAATCTGGCCGGATTGATTCGGGAAAACGGGTATGATATGCTCAATACGGTGACCACATTGCTCGATTTGGCAAAACTTCAATCGCACCGTCTGGTTATCCAGTCTGCTACCTTTGATCTGGGGGATTTGATCCGATCGCAAGTTGAACGCAGCAGCAGTTTGATTCATCAAAACAAGATTACGGTGACGATCAACGCTTCAGCATCACGGGTTAAAATCATGAACGATCCGGAGAGAGTCCGGCAGATTTTTTCGAATATTTTTTCCAATGCGATTAAATACGGCGGTGAGAAGATTGCGATCTCTTATGATGAAGAGGGGGATTATTTTTGGCTGAGTGTTGAGGACAACGGTCCGGGGATCAAGAATAGGGAGGGGATTTTTGAACTTTTCAACCAAGGGGGAGAGGATGATCTGACCCGCTCTTCCAAGGGGACAGGGATCGGACTCTATTTTGTAAAAACTTTTTGTGACCATCTGGGCTTAAGCGTCAGTGCCGGCTCCTCCGCCACCCTTGGCGGGGCATTGTTTAGCGTACGCGGTCCGATTTTATTTCATCCTAAAGGGACGGTATGACTAAAATATTGATAGTTGATGATAATACGAATAATCGGCTGACGTTGAAGCTTTTGCTTGAAGCGTGCACGGAGTGCACGATCCGTGAAGCGGTGAACGGGAAAGAGGCGGTGCAGATGTGCATCGACGAAGCGTATGACTTGGTGTTTATGGATATTATGATGCCGGTTATGGACGGTATCGAGGCGACACGGCAGATCCGTTCATTCGACCATTGTGTTTTGATTGTTGCGATCTCTGCGATGGGGGACGATTACAATAAAGAGCGGATCCTCTTTGCCGGCGCCAAAGATTATATGACCAAACCGATCAACAGCGATCTTTTTATCAAACGGCTTGAAAATTATCGGCTTCTTATCCGCTGGCGCCAAAATCAGCGCAAATTTGCCGCATTGAGTACCAATCTGTTTGAAGAAGAGGTGTATTCGCGGGCTTCAATCTTTTATCTGCGAAATGAAGCGGATATCAGCGAAGCGTGGGAATATTTGATTGCGTTGGATACGTTTTCGGGAGAAGCGGCATCGGATGCGATACAGGTCTATTTTAACGGAGCGTTGAAACTGCTGGAGAGAGGGAGCCGGAGTGAGCTGCTGCTGGAACAAAATGACGAGAATTTCATTATGACCCTTAAAGCCGCTTCGGACTGGGACGAGGAGGAGATGAACGCGATTGTAAACGGATTTTTTAGCGGAAAGCATCGGATCGGATCGGATTGCTTCTCTCTTTTAATTCCTAAAAAAGGTCCATCCAAACCGATTTCGTCCGAAAAAATGGGATTGGACAGCGATACGCTGGGTATTCTCCGTCATTCACATATCGAAAAAATTTCTGCCGCCGATTACATTCAGGAGATGTCGGTCGATTTTATGAACAAACTTGACACACTCGAAATGCTGGAAGAGTCGATGGACAGTCATGTTTTTGAAATGCAGAACGATCCGAAAACGTCTCGCTGGGGGAGAATCAGCGAGGATCTGAGACAATACGCTGCGGTGATTGAATCGCTGTTTGAATTTCAGCATATCGCTTTTTCGATTATTTCCCTTGCCAATTTTATCGATGAACTGGAAACGGAGGGGATGGAGCTCAAAAACCGTACCAAACTGTTGATGATCCTCAGCAGTATTTTCGGAGATTTAACGAGTTGGAGAGTCTCTATTTTTATTGTATCCGATGCAAACGATATCCACTATCTGGACAGTTCGCTCCTCTCAAGCTGCTTGCAGGCACGGATGATCTTTGAAGAGAACGCGGTAGAGAGCGGGGATGATTTCGAACTTTTTTAGAGGTTCGGTTTTCCAAAGATCAGTATTTTTCCATACCGCCATCCCCACACGATAAATAAAAGTATCCATGCGGCGGAGGTGAGATCAAACAGCCAGCCGTATGAGAGCCCATACGCACTGTCGAGCGAGAGTGCCAAGCGTGAGAGCAACACGACTTGCGTCCACCAAAATAAGAGAACGGCAAGGGTATCGGCATGGGGAGAGTGTCCGGAATGCCCCAGTGTCACCCGCGTTCCAAAACCGATTAATACGGTGGTCAAGAATCCCAAAACAAGCAGATGGATTCCGGCAAAAAGAAAAGAGACGCCGTAAATAGTTTCGATTAGTTGGAGTACCGCACCGATCAGCAAAGCCGCCGGCAGCCAATAAAGGGCCAAATGAAGTACCCATAAAATCGCGGGTGAGCGAAAGAGGGGGAGTTTCCAGCGCAAAAATTCCCTCAAAAGGTAGGCTGAGAGGAGGATGCTCACAGCGGCTTCGGCGAGTGAAAAAGCCAATACGGCACAAAGGGTTTTGAGGAGCAAAAGGGCAAAAACGCTCTCCACGAAACGGGGAGATTTTGCCTCCGGCGAATGGCTGAAAAAGGGGATCATCCGTTGCGCGACGCTAAACGTGAGAAAAATCAAAAAGAGGTTGATGATGACGGGGTTGAGGATACGAAGCCAATCAAACGAGACCTCCAGAAGCTCTGCCGCAAAAGCGATTATCCAAAGAGCGTGTGCCCCAAGGCCAAACGCCTGAGCGATCAAAATCCAAAACGGATCGCTCTTTTGCGCAGACTGCCCCATCCGATACACCCACAGCATGACATATGCGGCCATGACCTGAGCAAAAAGGATCCCGATCATAGCGATCCATGCCATCAAGGGTGAGACCAATGCCCCTATAAAAAAAGCCGCGCCGCTGATTTGATAGAGCCAAACGATTCGGATATAGACCTCTTTGGGGATGCTCATGCTCGTACAAAAACGGGGAAGCGTCGTAAATAAAAATCCGTGAAAAAATTGGATAAAGACGATAAACGCCAGCGTGTAGAGGTGAAAGCTGTTTTCGCTTACGCTTAGATGCAGCAGTCCCTTGTGAGAGAGGGTAAAAAATATCATGGAGACAACGGCCCAAATCACTCCGAAGAGAAAAAAAGGCTGATGGGGCTGGGATAAAAAATAACTTTTGGGCTGAGGAGACGTGCGGGTTGAAAATTTGATCATACATATTCTCCTTCTAATAGGACAGGAGTATAGCAAAGAATTGAAGCAAGGCCCTTGAGCAAAATCAAGAGCGGCTAAAATGACGGTTAGGAAAAACGGTTAAGGGATGAAACGAGCGAATACAAATATTTATGGGATAAGTTTTAGAATGAATGGCACTTAATTGTGTTTCAATTTGATCCGTTTTTTGACATCGTATTGTTCAAGATAGATATTCAGGTAATATTCCAGCTCATGCGGCGAGATAGGCGAGTGTAAACCAAATCCTTTTACCACTTGCGGCGGGAGTATGGAGTTGTTGATATCGGGTGCGGAGAGATAGGCGCTCATGGCATCATGGACACGTCGGGTGGAGCCGTACGTTTGAAGATACCGAAAGTACAAAGTGGCGAGGTCGGGAACATTGGTAGTATGGCACTCTACGCACGCTTGTTCAAAGCTTTTCCGGGCTTCGAGATTGCATATGAGAATAAATATTAGACTAATAATGATTTTGGCCATCGAACAATTATCTCACTTCCTTGATTTTTTTCTGAGTCTATTGTAAGAGTGAGCCCATACACTTTACAAACCCTTACCACGATTTCCATTCCGATTCCTAGACCTGTTTCAAACGATCCGACACGCCAGTAGCGTTCAAATATTTTTGATTTTTCCTCTTCAGACAACCCGATTCCGCCATCTTTGATGCTCAAATACTCATCGGTGAGGGTGAGGGTTATCCACCCATTGGATTTATTGTATTTTACGGCATTGGAGAGAAGGTTGTTGATAAGGCGCTGAAATTCATCGGAAGAGACACGAAGCATGACGGCGGATAATCGCGTGGTGACTGTGAGCTTTTTATACTCGCACAGCGTATCAAACAAACTCAACTGTTCTTGGATGAGCTGATCGATAGGTTCGGGTTTAACAACATGTGTTTTGGTTTGAAAATTGAGATAAACCAAATCATCGTAAAGAGCATTCAATGTTTTGGCGCCGATAATGATCCTTTGCGTTAGGCGCAGGAGGGTGGGATCCGTCATTTTTTCTTCTAAAATTCGGCTGTTGGAGAGGATGGCGGCAATGGGGGTATTGAGATCGTGCGTTGCATGCTGTATGAAGGTATCTATTGTGTCAAACGCTTTTTGCGCCGGCTTGAATGCAATACGGCTTAGTATCCAGCCTACGATTACCATGATAAAAAAAAGGGGAATTAAAAGTGCGGCCAAATGTTGTATGATGGTCACGCTATCTATTTTTTTAGCAATAATAACGTTGGCAACGCCTAAAAAATAAGCAGAAAGAGTGTGGCGCGAATATAAGATACCTTCGTTTATCCATACCGTATTGGTCCAATCGGGTTTTTCTTTCAGCTGGGTGGCAATGGGGATACGATCGATATCGTAAAGGGCAATCGCATACTCTTTCGTATCAATCCTGATCTCTTTGGAATAGTGCAGCTGATGCTCTTTGAGCTGATTTTCCAGGAGGGACAAATAGGTATTCATACTGCGCATCTCTTTGGCTATGAGCTGTTCTTTTTCAATGGTATACACAAAAAAAGCCAAAACCAAAAATAGCAATCCCATAGAACCTAAATAAAGGAGTTGAAATTGCCGAAGGGTAGCTTTTAAAAAAGGTTCATGCAAGGCGGTATCCCAAAGAGCGGATTGTTTCGATTTCAAGATGCGGCAGCGCTTTGCGAAGATTTTTAATATGGGCGCGAAGTGCGTCAAATCCCGGTTCATTTCCAATCCCCCATAGCTCCTCGAAAAACTCTTCGTACGTCACAATTTCAGTACTTTTTAGCAAAAAAAGTTTCAATAGGGATAGCTCTTTGGCATGCAATGTAATGACGTTCCCCTCAGCGGTCATGATTTTTTGGGATAGCGGATCAAATAAGTAGTGTTTTCCAAAAGGGATAAAGGATGATGATGTATGAAAAAAAGAGCGGCGGGTTAAATTTTTTAGGCGTGCTATAAGTTCAGCCGGTTCAAACGGTTTTTTTAAATAGTCGTCTCCTCCGCTTTCAAATCCTAAAGCGACTGCCTCGGCCGAACTTTGAGATGTTAAAAAAAGGATAGGTGTTCCGATAGCGTTACGGCGCATTGCTTTAGCCAGATCAAATCCGTTGCCGTCAGGAAGGTTTACGTCCAAAACAACCATATCGAAACGCTCTTCATAGAGGGCGGTTTCGGCATTGTCAAAAGAAAAAAAAGGGAAAATCTCAAATCCTTCAGCGCTTAGAATATCGCTCACCGTATCGCTTAAAAGTAAATCATCTTCAATAAGTGCGAGTTTCACGGCTGTTTCTCTCTTTTTAACCAAGGTTCAATTATGACACTTTAGCGTAGATGGGTTAAGTCAATGTTAATTTCATATTCGTTTCATAGTTTAAAGCTAAACTTTTACTGTCGTTTATCTACAATCTTCGATAGGATTAGGATGATTTTTATCAATAGGAAGTGCATGCGGCCATATATATATTCTTTGATCTTTCTCCTCGGCGTCAATGCGGGTGCGTTAACTCTCGATGAGGCAATAGAGAAAACGCTAAAAACCCATCCGGATGCGCACGCGGCTTCATTGCGCTATGAGAGTGCGGCAGCTGCCAGCATAAGTGCCGAATCGGCGCGTTACCCCCGTATCGATCTTAATGCCGCCTATTATCCGACTAAAACCTATGTCATGCCCGTAAGCGGTGCGTTTTCAACCAAGCAAAGTGACGGGTTTCATACGGATGTCACGGGTGTTTATTCATTATGGGATTTTGGACGTTCTAAAAAGAAAATTTCCGCCGCATTGAGTTTCCAAGAGGGGACGCAAGGAAGTAAAAACCTGACGGCAAGCGAGCTGATCGAGCAGGTATGGGTACGCTATTACGGCGTTGCCTACGCCGCTTCTCTTATCGAAGCGGCAGAATCGTCGGTGAAGTTTTACGAAGGCGAGTATACCCGAGCCCTCAATATGCGTATCAACGGATTAAAAACAGAGGCTGATGCGCTCCGATTTAAAGCCTCTTTGCTGGAGTCACGCGATCGCCTTGAGAGTGCGCGGAATATCTACGACAAGACGCGCCTCTCTTTGGCTCTCCTTGCCGGAGAGGATACGCTTGTCACGGGTATACAAGGTTCATTGGACCAACGCTCTAATACAATCATGGCGAAAGAGTATACGCCGGAATTGTTGCGCCAAGAACTGCGAGAGCGTAACCCGCGTCTTAAGGTATTATCCGCCGCAATCCTCCAAAGCAAAGCATTGAGCGATGCGGCCAATACAGAGCGTTATGGGGAAGTGATGCTCGTCGCAAGTGCGGGGCATGATAACTCGCTCTCGGTGTATAACAGTTATCAGACCGGTATTATGGGGACGATCCCGCTTTACGACGGAGGGAAGCTCTCCGCTGAGGCGCAAAAAAGCCGTATCGCCCACTCTATTGCGTTAAAAGAGTTTGAGAGTAGCGAACGTGTATTGTGGCAGGAGCTTTATGGAGCATACCTTGATTTGCAGCATGCCGATGAAACGATAACCGCAAAAGAAGGTGTTATCGAAGCGACCGGCAAAACCCTGCGTCTTATCGAGGAGCGGTACAAGCAGGGACTTGCCACCTATCTTGATGTGTTGGAAGCTCAAAATACCCTTGACAATGGACGCACCGGTCTGGCTGACGCCAAATACCAAAAAATACGCGCCTATGCGCAGATACAAAAATTACTCAATAAAGGGTGCGATAATGATCTCTGCAAAAACTAAATATACGATTGCTTTTATCGCCGTTGCTCTGATCGCAGGGGCGGTTATCGTTAAAAAAGTGATTTTGCCCAAAGCGGCGCCGGTTGTCGCGGAGACAAATACGACAGTACGGGCGGCAAATACGATTCACGGTGTCGGAACCCTCGAAGCCAAAGAGATCGTTATCCTCGCCCCCAAAACGACGGCTAAACTGCAAGCGCTCTATGCAGATGAGGGGGATGCGGTTCAAGCGAATCAAGTGTTGGCAACAATGGAAATTTCGGAATTGCGCGGAAATCTTCAAGAGAGTGCCGCTTCTATCGCAAAAAGCCGTTCGCAGTTTGCAGCGTCCAAAGCGGTGATCGAGGATTTGGAGGCGAAAAAATCTCTCTCAGATACGACGCTCTCACGCTACGGCACTCTTCTAAGTGGGGGGTTTGTGACGCAAGCGGAGTTTGACGCGGCGCAAGCCGCACAACGCAGTGCAAGCGCTCAGCTCACAGCCGCAAAAGCGAATCTTCAGCTCTCCGGGTATGATATTGCCAAAGCAGAAGCCGCCTTAGCCGCACAGATGGCAAAAATCGATGATTTGACCCTCAGGTCGCCGTTTGAGGGATTCGTTGTCTCACGGAATGCTGAAGCGGGAAGTACGGTAGGGTCGGGATCAGCGGTCTTTCGTATCGCCAATCCTAAAAGCTTATGGGTTAAAGTCTACATCGATGAGCGTCAAAGCGGAGCATTGAAAATCGGTCAAAGCGCTACCGTCACGTTGCGCTCGTTTCCTGAAAAACGTTTTACCGGCGAAGTAGCCCGAATCGGTGTAGAGAGTGACCGGATTACCGAAGAGAGGGTGGTGTACATACGCCTTCGTGATCTTACCGATTTCTTGCACATCGGAGAACAGGCCGAAGCGGAGATTTCCCTTATTTCTAAAAGCGATTCGCCTCTATGATCAATCTTGCACAGCGCGATATTGCCCACTCTCTCGGAAAATTTGTCACTACCGCTTTGGGGGTCGGAATGCTGATCGGGGTAGTGCTGATCATGATCGGGGTTTACCGGGGGATGGCGCATGATGCACTGATCGTCCCGAATGATCTGGGTGCCGAGTTGTGGGTTGTTCAAAAAGATACGTTGGGACCGTTCGCCGAAACTTCCCGTTTGCACGAAGACCTTAAATATTCGCTCAAAGGGTTTAGGGGGGTTAAAGCGGTCTATCCGATCACTTTTCAGAGCCTTCAGCTCTTCTGCGGCGAAAAGCCGGTGCGGGTATTTGCCTTGGGATACGAGGCGCTCAGCGGCTATAAGCCGTTTAAGTTGATGGAGGGGAGAGCAATTCAAATCCCTCAAAAAGAGATGATCGTCGATTCCAAAACGGGGTTTAAACTGGGGGAAGCAATTTCTCTCGGACGTGAGACGTACACGGTCGTGGGACTGACGCATAAAGCTGTCTCCTCAGGGGGAGATCCAATGGTTTATATCGATCTCGCCGAAGCGCAGGAGCTGCAATTTTTATTCAGCAATGAGCAGATCCGAAACGACAGGATACGGGGAGGAAACACCCCATCGACGTCAACCGTCAATACCTTTGTCCTCATGCTAAACGATGACGCCGAACCTTTGAGCGTTGCGCATGAGATCGAGAAATGGAAGCATCAACAAGTGTATACGGCACAGGAGCAAGAGGTTATTTTGACCAAAAATCTGATTGAGCGTTCCGCGAAGCAGATCGGGATGTTTACGGTCATTTTACTGATCGTCTCATCGGTCATTATCTCATTGATCATTTACACGATGACGATCGGAAAAATGAAAGAGATTGCTATTTTAAAGTTGATCGGAGCTCCCAACAGCGTGATTACAAAAATGATCGCCCAGCAATCGCTGTTGCTCGGAATTTTGGCTTTTATCGGCGGAAATCTTTTTGCGCACGCAAGTGCCGATCTCTTCCCCAAAACGATCATCCTTGTTCCCACCGATGCGTTGAAACTTTTGGGGGTTGTCATCATCGTCAGTATGCTGGCATCGTTGTCGGGGATACGAACAGCTCTTCGGATTGATCCGGCCAGTGCGATAGGGGGATGACATGAAACACTCTGTTATTGCGGTAGAAAATATCTCAAAAACGTACGGGAGCGGTGAGAGTGCCGTCGTTGCAATCAAAGAGGCGACATTTGAAATTTTCTCAGGCGAGACGGTGGCATTGTTGGGCCCCAGCGGTTCGGGGAAAACGACCCTTATTACGATGATCGGCTGTATTACCGAACCAAGCGGCGGCAAACTCCGGCTCAACGGAAGTCTTGTTTACGATTACAAATGGTGCATCAGCGATACCCGCAAGCTGCGTCGGGAGAATATCGGATTTATTTTTCAGTCCCACAATCTGATCCCTTTTCTCAATGTACAAGAAAACGTGACGTTGGTTCCTTTAATGAATAACGTGAGTACCAAAGAGGCAAATACCCGGGCGAAGGAACTCCTGGAATATCTCGGAGTAGGCGATAAACTAGACAAAATCCCCGCTCAGCTCTCCGGCGGCCAGAGTCAGCGCGTAGCGATTGCCCGCTCGCTGGCGAACAATCCCAAAATCATTTTGGCGGATGAACCTACTGCGGCGTTGGACTCTGAGCGGGCATTATCGGTGATGCAGCTGCTGCGTAAATTGGCGCACGAGCAGGAGGTGGCGATTATCATCGTTACCCACGATGAACGGATGCTTCCGCTCTTTGATCGCATTTTACGGGTGGAAGACGGATATGTGCGCGAAGAGGATCGTCTCTAAATCGAGTCAGTTTTTAGGCATTGAATGGGAAATATCTTGATTTGCATCAAGACTATTTTTTTAAAGAGAGGCTATAACTCTGGCAAAATTTACTACAAGGAACTCTCATGAGTCTATCTCTAGAAACCATCACCGCTATCAAGGAAACGATCCCTTTGGTGAGCCAAGAAGCTGAAAATGTGACAACACGTATGTACGAAATTTTATTTTCAAAATATCCGGAAACTAAACCTTTATTTGCCAATGCAACGAGCGATCAGCACAAAAAATTGGCCGGTGCGATTGCGGCGTTTGCCGGGAATATCGATAATCTCGGTGCATTGGGAAATGCGGTAGAAAAAATGGCTCAGAGCCATGTGAATACCAATGTAAAGCCGGAGCATTATCCGATGGTAGCGGATGCATTGATCAGTGCTATGGGCGATGTATTGGGTGAAGCGTTTACGGAAGAACGTAAAAATGCATGGGTTGAAGCCTATACCTTCCTTGCTAATATTTTAATGCAGCGAGAACAAGAGCTGTATGCAGCGCGCTGATAAAAAAAAACTGCTCCATTTTATCGAGAGTGTGATTGCCGGGGTCGGAGCCTTGATCGGGCTCGCTTTTATCGGCTTGATCGCTGAAAAAGCCAATACTCTGCTGATTATTGCCCCATTCGGGGCAACGGCCGTACTCCTCTTCAGTGCCCCCAAAAGCCCTTTTTCCCATCCATGGAATATCTTCGGCGGTTATGTTATTTCAACAACGCTGGGAATGTTTATTGTTACGTATACTCAGGCCGGCTGGCTCCCAGTCGGTATCGGATTGGGACTGACCATTATGCTGATGCATTGGGGAAGAGTAATTCATCCTCCCGCCGGTGCCAATTTTTTGATTGTGACGCAGGGGCATCTTTCTTTTTACCTGTTTGAACCGCTGGTATTGGGGTTAATTGCCCTTGTCATTATTGCCATGAGTATCGAGAGAATCAAAAAAAAGATAGGGGTGTACTTTGAGTAAAACGGATTTTAAAATCCATTTTACTCAACAGTAACACTTTTAGCAAGGTTGCGAGGCATGTCGACATCATTCCCAAGCCGGACGGCGATTTCCATCGAGAGGAGCTGAAGAACTACCATCATCTCAAAGAATTCAAGCATGTAATCATCGGCATGCTGAGTACGGATATGATCATCGGCTTTGTCAAACTCCAGAGGGCTGATCGAACAGATGGTGGAGTCACGGGCACTGAGCTCTTCAATGTTGCTCTTGGTCTTGTCGTAGAGCTTATGCTGCGGTAGCAGGGCAATGGTAAAGAGCTCCGGATCGGCTAGAGCGATGGGGCCGTGCTTCATCTCTCCGCTTGGGTACCCTTCGGCATGGAGATAGGTGATCTCTTTGAGCTTAAGTGCCCCCTCAAGTGCGAGAGGATAAAAAACATCCCGTCCGATAAAGAAGAATCCATGCCCATGAAGATACCGCTTGGAGAGACGGCGAAGCTGTTCGTGGATGTCGTTATCAACCTTCGTCGTCGTAGGCAGGAGACGAAGCAATTGGATCTGCCGTTTGATCTCAGCGGTATCGAGGGTTTTGCGCTCACCGGCAAGAAAGAGAGAGAGCATCCAGAGTACACTTACCTGTGTTGCAAACGCCTTGGTAGAGGCAACCCCTTTCTCGATTCCGGCACGGGTGAGGAGACTCGCATCGGCCAGACGAACCATCGACGAGTTGTCGACATTACAAATCACCATCGTTTTAAGACCGAAGGCCTTGGCCATCTTAAGACTCTCTAACGTATCGGCCGTTTCACCGCTTTGGCTGATGACGATAAAGAGGGGGTCTGGGGTTAAAAAAGGCTCACGATAGCGAAATTCGCTGGCGATTTCGATGGAGGTGCGGATCTTGGCATGGCGCTCCAACAGGTAACCGGCCACCATGGCCGCATGATAACTGGTACCGCAGGCACACAGCTTGATCTCCCGGATTCCGTCAAAAAGGGCCGCATCAAGCTCTTCGAAATAGATACTCTCATCCCGTAACCGCCCCATAAGGGTGTCGATCAGGACCTGACTCTGTTCATAAATCTCTTTTTCCATAAAGAAACGGTATCCCTCTTTTTGTGCAGAGAGTTTGTTCTCGTTTAACGGAGTAAAATGGAGGGGAACTTCATGATGGTGCGCATTAAAGAGTTTGATTTCACTCCCCGTCGCACACCCGTAATGACCGTCTTCCAGATAGAGCACTTCCTGACATTTCCCGATCAATGCCGCATCCGAAGAGGCGAAAAAGATCTCCCCCTCGCTGTTGCGTCCGATAATCATCGGAGAACCCTGTTTGGCAAAGAAGATGGTGTCATTTAGCGATGCGTTGACCAACAGCGTCGCATAAGCCCCTTCGAGCTGATCGAGGGTTTTCGTAAACGCCTCCAGAGCGCTTGGTTCGGTACGTAACCGATACTCAAAGAGATGGACGATCACCTCCGTATCGGTCTGGCTTAAAAAACGGACCCCCTCTTCGGTGAGCATCCCTTTAAGTTCCTGATAGTTCTCGATAATGCCGTTGTGAACCACATACGAATTGTGTCCGACGTGCGGATGGGCATTGAGCTCAGTCGGTTTGCCGTGCGTCGCCCAGCGGGTATGCCCAATCCCGACCGAAAAACCGTCACTTTCGAAATTCTTGGCTTTCTCCTCCAGATTGACCAGCTTTCCGACCGCTTTGAATAAAGAGAAGTTTCCGTTTTGAAGCACGGCAATACCGGCAGAATCGTATCCCCGATATTCAAGCTCCCGTAACCCTTCAATCAGAATCTCTTTGATCGGTTTAACCCCGATGTAGCCCACGATTCCGCACATATTTACTCTCCCACCAGTTTAGCGATTATTTCGCGTGCATTATCGCACATCTTGGTTTGCTTTTCGATTAAGAAACTGATGTTACGCACTTTCTGGGCGAAGCCCAGAAAGTGGCAGGGACGGCCCAGCCGGCACTTCGTGCATCGGCCGGGTTCCAAAGCTAAAAAAGCCAAGCAGTTGGCTTTTTTGACGCTTTTCACCCATACAACCCCCTAAAGCTACCCGTATCTTTCGGATACGGGAGATTAACGCCCCTTGAAGTACCTGTTAAGGCAAGGTGCGTAAGGTCAGTTAAGAAATTTGGTGTGGAGTTCAAGCATTTCAGAGGCTGCGATGGATAATGGGGAGTTTAACGTGGAGTTGAAGCCGTTCAATGCAGACGGAATGATTCTCCGCCGCAATAGGCTTGAGGGTTTCGCATCCGGTTGCAAACGATTGGAGGGCGTAGACACCTTTGTACCCCGCCGATTCCAATTTACGGCCCATTTGAATCAGGGTTGCTTCATCGATCAGTCCGGTATGGACGGTCGTGCGTACTTCAAAAGCAATACCGCTTTGTTGCAGGTGTTCAAAAGAGTCCCAAAAGAGGGCCTCCTCTCCCCCCGCGCACAGTTCGTCCCAGTGCTCCTGCGTCGTTTTATAATCGAGGGCGACGGTATCGATCAGATGTTCGTCCGCGAGGGCTTTGAGTACATCGGGACGCATGGCGTTGGTGTCGATTTTCAGCTTAAATCCCATCTCTTTGATCGCACGGCAAAACGGGAGCAGACGGGGGTAGAGGGTACACTCGCCTCCGGAGAGGACAACCCCCTCCAGCAGTCCTATACGGGTAGCTAAAAATGCGAGAGCATCGTCTTCGCCGATTTTCCCGCGTCCCAGAACGATTTCGGGATTGTAGCAATACGAACATCGAAGATTGCACCCCGCGAACCAAAAAATGGCGGCGGGAAGATCGGGGTAGTCTAAGAGGGTAAAGGGGGTAATGTCATAAAGAGGTTTCATGACGCTTTGGCGATTCGCTGAAACACTGGCGCTCTTTGTGTTCCCCTTTTTTGCCGAGGTTGAAGCTCTCTACAGGGCGATGGTATCCCATTACCCGCGTATAGACCATACAGCGTGTCCGTTCGTTTGCGTGTTCTTCTAAAACTTTATGCGTATTCATTAGAGCTCCTTTTTTTTGTTTTAAACGCCGAAGGGATAAAATCCCTTCGGCTGCGCTGGCCGCTATGGCACTAAAGCTTGCCTCTGTTGAGGCAGAGGCTGAGGGTATCTGGTGATGATCTGCTCATCACAATGGGGGCAGAACTCGTGTTCGCCGCTTAAGTAGCCGTGCGTAGAGCAGACGGAAAACGTCGGGGTGACGGTGATGTAGGGGAGGCGAAAATGGGTAATGACGTTTTTCACCATCCGTCGGCACGCTTCGGCGGAACTGAGGCGTTCCCCCATATACAGATGCAATACCGTCCCTCCCGTATAGCGGCATTGCAAGGTGTCTTGAAGCGTCAACGCCTCGAACGGATCGTCCGTAAAGCGGACGGGGAGCTGGGAGCTGTTGGTATAGTAGATGTTCTCCCCCTCTCCGGCTTGGAGGATGTCGGGGTAGCGTTTGATGTCCTCTTTCGCAAAACGGTAGGTCGTCCCCTCCGCCGGGGTCGCTTCGAGGTTGTAGAGATTGCCGCTTTGTTCTTGAAACGAGCGCATTTTGTCCCGCATGTGATCGAGGATTGTCAGGGCGATCTCTATCCCTTTTGGGGTAGAAATATCTTCGGTGTCTTCGGTTAGATTGCGGATCATCTCGTTCATTCCGTTAACGCCGATCGTCGAGAAGTGGTTTCGAAAATCTTTGAGATAACGGGCGGTGTAGGGATAGAGACCTCTGTCAAACATCTCTTTGACAAAAAGGCGCTTTTTCTCCAGTGTCGAACGGGCAATCTCTATCAGATCATCGAGCGCTTTCATAAGAGCGGGAAAATCATTTTTATAGAGGTATCCGAGACGTGCCATATTGATCGTGACGACGCCGATACTTCCCGTCATTTCTGCGCTTCCGAAGAGTCCGCCGCCGCGTTTGAGCAGTTCGCGCAAATCAAGCTGCAGCCGGCAGCACATACTTCGGACATGTCCCGGTTTATAGGCGTGAGGGTTCTCTACGCGTTCCCCCGTTTCGCTCCGGATATATTGGCTGCCGACAAAGTTTTGAAAATAGCTGGAGCCGATTTTGGCGGTATTTTCAAATAAAATATCGGTATTTTCGCCGTACCAGTCAAAATCTTCGGTGATATTGACGGTCGGAATCGGGAACGTAAAGGGCTGACCGCCGCTGTCGCCTTCGGTCATCACCTCATAAAAGGCACGATTGATAATGTTCATCTCCGCTTGAAAATCACCGTACGTCAGCTCACCCAGTGTGCGTAAACCCCGTTCATGAAGACGGCGTTGATGATGCGCCGTAGCGGTGATCTCTTCGAAGAGATGATGATCGTTTAGTGTCGGAAATTGTTCTCTCAGATCTTCGGGGACGATCCAGTCGAGGGTGACATTGGTAAAGGGCGATTGTCCCCAGCGTGCGGGGACATTGAGGTTATAGACAAACCCGCGTATCGCTTTTTTAACGTCGCTTGGGGGGAGGGCATCGATAAAGACATAGGGAGCCAGATAGGTATCAAATGAGCTAAACGCCTGCGCCCCCGCCCATTCGGATTGCAAAATTCCCAGAAAATTGGCCATCTGCCCCAACGCTTCGCGCAGATGGCGCGGCGGAGAGCTCTCGACTCTGCCGCGTACCCCGTTAAACCCCTCATTCAAAAGAGCTCTCAGGCTCCATCCGGCGCAATATCCCGTAAGGCAGTCGAGATCATGGATGTGGATATCGCCGTTTCGGTGCGCTTGTCCCTCTGCGGCAGAGTAGACGGTGTCCAGCCAAAAATTGGCGATTACTTTTCCGGCGAGATTGTTGACCAGTCCGGCATTGGAATAGCCGGTATTGGCATTGGCATTGACCCGCCAGTCGGATTTATTGATGTATTCCTGAACGCTTTGGGTACTGTTGACGAAGGTAGTATCGGACCCCAGACCGAGGATGTGTTCGCGCTGCATTTTATGGAGGAAACGGTAGGTGACGAACGATTTCATGACATCAAAATAACGTGCGTCAAATAAAGAGTGCTCAATGAGATCTTGAATCGCTTCGACTTCGATAATGGAGTGCGAACGGATGGTTTCTAAGACTTGACTGACAAGGGTTGCATCGAGAGGTGTTCCGACGCTGGCAAAAGCTTTTGCAACAGCGTCTTTAATTTTATAGGGGGCAAAATTCTCTTTGCTCCCGTCTCGTTTTGTGATTAAAATACTCATCGCACCCTTCTTTCCGCTATTGAATTAAAATCGATCTTTCAGATCGCCGTTGTATTTAATATCGCGCTTGGTAGCGTTTTCATCATTCAGCCATGCGGGTAAATCTCCCCCTACCGCTTCGAGTTTATCACGCTCCGCATTCAGTTCATCTTCGCTGTAGGCAAACGACATATCGGCTGAGATAACATGCGCCATCTCCTGTATTTTGACGAGTTTGGTAATCTCTTCTTCGACCCCTTCGCCCTCAATGGTGACAATAATACGCCCTTTTTCATCATGAAAATGGTAGTCGCAAAAATCGGCCGATTTGAATTTTTCGACCACCTCTTCGGTAAATTTCGGGTTGGTTTGAACCACAATGCTTGAAATATTCACGGTATTCTCCAATAATAAATTTTGTTTTCTTCTCCGGAACCTATGAGGGTATGCTCATCCAAAAAGATCAGCGTATCATAGAGACTCTCTCCCCCTTTGAGCCGTTCACGCTTCTTTTGCGTTTCGATTTCAAAAAGCTGCAACTCATTTTCATCTCCGTCCGTATAGACCCCGAGGGAGGAGGAGGGGCTCAGCCCTACGGCGTAGACGAAAAAATTTGTTTCGATGAAATAACTTCCGTGGGGCTTATACACCCCCACACGCCGATCATGTCCGCCGCTGATAATGGTGTCGTTTTGGTATGCGATTCGGTTGATCGCATCGAGATTGATTCCGCTGAGCGTTTTGAGTACCTTGCCGCTACGGGTATCGATTTGGACGATTTCACCGCTCTCATCCCCGATCGCAACGAGGGTGCGCTTAGGACTCAGCGCCATATCGCCGAAGACTCCGCCGCCGGCTTGAACTTCATAAAGTCGTTTTCTCATCTTCACATCCATCAAAACGACGGTATCACCGGAGAGTCCGAAAAGGAGATGATTGGCATCCACAAACCGGACTTTTTTGATCAGCAATCCGCTTTCATTGCCGATTACCTTCACCAGTGCATTATCGCGCCATAGATAGAGATTGCGAAACGATTCGCCGCTCTGCGTGACCATCACGGTTGACCCCGCAAAATGATCGACTGAATAGACTTTCGGTGAAAATATTTTTCCTGAACTGCTCTGTACTTTCGGTAGGGATAGGGAGGAGAGTTTACGTCGCGTCTTGAGATCGAACACATTCACGACACCGGCATCGGTCGAGGCATAGATTTTCCCCTCCCGAACCACCATATCACTAATCAATCCATCGGTTTTGAGGATTGCAGAGGGGGTGATAACCGCTGCAAACCCCTGAACACACCAAAGGAAAATGAGAGATATACGTTTCACGCTACCACCTCGATCGCTCCGCTAGGGCATACACCGATGCAGTAGCCGCACCCGGTACATTTTTCGGGAAGAATGATCGGGTTGAGCATCCCTTTAAACACAATCGCATCTTCCAAACAGGGTTCTTTGCATGAAAAGCAAATACTCCCCTGATGGGACATACAGTTTATCATCGTAATTTTTGCGTGTCCTTGGATAAATTTCGTCGGATTGCCGAGTACCGCAGGGGTACAGGCTTCCAAACATTTGTGGCAATCGCTGCATCCCGAGAGGTTGAAATTCAAAAAAGGGAGTCCTTGCGGATCACGATCAATAATATTCTCTTCGCATGCGCTTACACACATCGCCTCGCAGGAGCGGCATTCGTTAAACGTCGCACCCTCCATCACATACGGGGGACGGACGATAACCTGCGTTTCCTCTTTGAAGAGAGAGGCAATGGCTCCGAAAAAACCCCGACGTGATTCGTGTTCCATGATTACAAACCGTTTCCGACTTTGACGCCGATGTCGAGTTCATCAAGGAGATAGGACTGGTTTTTATGTTTCTGCCCCTTTTTGTCCGTATAGGCGGGCTTAAAGGTATTTTCCACTTTTAAATCCCCTTTTGTCTGAGGGGCGTGACACGCCGAACAGTTATAGCGACCTTGCCACAGCTGCCCTTTTAAATCTTTCTTAATGATTTGGTCATCGCTTTCTGCTTTGAGGTTATCCTCATCGTCGACCGATACCGTCGGTCTAAAACTGGTAAAGTGACTCTTGGGAATCGGCGTTGCCCCCATGTCACCCGCAACGTTGGGCATGTGACATCCGAGACATGCGTTGTTGTTTTTATCAATTTCCCCCAAATCATCAATATCATGGGGAATCATCGGCGGTGCATTGGTATAGGCACGGTCAAATCTTTTTGATGTTCCCGGGGCTTCCTTATTATAATTGGTACCGTTAGGGAGTGCCGTATCTTCGGTATAAATATCGACTTTTCGCAATCCCAATTGGGTTTCATCCACCTCTGCATTCACAGCGTAAACGCTGCTAACAAGCAGTGACGCAGCGATTAGGCTGCCGATTAGTTGTTTAGTTTTCATTCCTTATCCTTTGGTTGTTTTATAAGACTTCGAATTGAAAATCCGAGCGCGTCTTCTTGACAGACATCGACACATCTGCCGCAATTGGTGCATTCGCCCATCAGCACACTTTCACTGCTGCGATTGATCATATGGAGCACCTCTTTTTCAGGGCACACCGTGATACAGCTGCGACAATCGGTACACTTATCGGCATCATGACGAACACGGATCAGAGAAAATTTACCTAGAATCGAATGGGTCGCCCCCAGAGGACACACATACCCGCACCATCCGTTTTCATGCACCAGCAAATCAAATAAAAAGATAACAGCCAGTGCACCGCCACCCATCCCCATACCGAAGATTAGGCCTCGGTGCGCCATTGATATAGGGCTGATTAGCTCAAATACCGCCACTCCCATCACAGCAGAGAGGATTAAACTCAGACCCAAAATCCAGTAGCGCAGTGACCGGCTCATGTAAAACCGTTTTTGCACTTCGGAAAACTTTAAGGCTCTACGCAGCCACGCCGCACTGTCGGTGATGATATTGATAGGACACACCCAGCTGCAAAAAGCGCGTCCGCCGATAACCCCGTAAAACAGAGTCACGATCAACGCGCCCAGTAATATATCCATCCCCAAACTTGCACCCGTAACCGCGATTTGGATCACGGCATAAGGATCACTTAGCGGAACGCTGCCCAAAACGGAGGAGCTGCTGAGATTCCCTTGCAGCACTTTCCATCCCCATATATTGGCACCCACGTAAAGGACCAAGAGGGTGATTTGCGTTAAACGACGGAGGAGTAAATAGCGATAGTTTTTCATCACAATCCCCCTTCATCATTTAGCGAATCGAGCGCGCTTTTTTCACTGATTTTCGTTTTGGTCACCTCGATAGAGGCACCCTCCAGCCGTTTTTCATCCCCTTTGTCCCACCCTTTGATGTAGTGGTCTCCCACTTTCCCCATTGCCAACGCTCTGGGGAGCACATGGATCGCGGCAATCTCGGTGACACAGGCATGTTCGCACAGCCCGCATCCCGTACATTGATCCGGATGAACGACGGGTTTTAAAAACGCATGCTTGCCGGTCCGGTCGTTTTTAGAGTGTTCGATCGTAATCGCCTCACCTAAAAGCGGACAGGCCCGATAGCATGCATCACACTGAATGCCCCAGACGGCAATACATGAGCTTTCATCGACAACCGCGAGTCCCATGCGTGCTTTGTTGATGTCTAAAACGGCTTTGTTTTTCATATAGCTGCTCACGGAAGGCTCATTGAGCGCACCGCTTGGACACACAGGAACACAAGGAATATCGGTACACATATAACACGGGATGCTTCTAGGTGTGAAATAAGGGGTTCCCATCGGAAGATTGTCCCCCGGACGTGCCAACATAAGCGTATCGTAAGGACACGCTTCCACGCACAAACCGCATTTGATACAGTTTTTGATAAATTCCGCTTCCTCCAATGCCCCCGGAGGACGCAACACGAGAGGTGCTGCTTTCACTTCCCCCACGTAAGCGCTCCAGACCAAAGCCCCCATCGCACTCAGCCCGATACCTCTCGCCATAGAGAGGAGAAAACGGCGACGTTCATTAGGAGTTTCAGTTTTCATCGCCGTTACGCTTTATAAATTTTGACCGCACATTTTTTATGGTCGATCTGTTTGGAAATCGGGCAGGTATGATCCAAACACACTTTATTGATAAATACTTTTTCATCAAACCACGGGACAAACACAAGTCCTTTTGGAGGACGGTTACGGCCGCGTGTTTCGACGTGCGCTTTGACTTTGCCTCGGCGTGATTCTACCCACACCATTTCACCCCGTTTGACACCCCGTTTTTCGGCATCGGCAGGGTGCATATAGCACAATGCCTCCGGAACGGCGCGATACAGTTCAGGAACCCGCATCGTCATCGTTCCGCTGTGCCAGTGTTCTAACACACGACCGGTACATAGCCAGATGTCATAGTTTTTATCCGGCACTTCGGTCGGCTCCATGTACGGACGGAAGAAAATTTTGGCTTTGTTATCCAAATTCACTTTCGCACTGTTGGTAACCCCTTGCAGATTTCCGGTCGGGATATCTTTGAACGCATGACCGTAGAACGCAAACGCCCCGTTATTGGCTTTTTTCGCATACGGATCGTATTTTGCGTTGTAGCGCCAGAAGGTCTCTTTGCCATCCACTACCGGCCATTTCAGACCGCGTACACGGTGGTAGGTATCGAAATCGGCATAATCGTGCCCATGTCCGTCACCGAATTTGCGATACTCTTCCCAGAGGTATTTTTGGATAAAGAATCCGTACCCTTTGAACACTTTGCCGTCACTTCCGATAACATTACGTTTATCGCCGGCAACTTCAGAGTTTTGATACCCTTTTCCTACCGGATCAGGCCATTTGAATGCTTTTGCACGATTGTTGGCAAATAAAACTTCATAGAGTGTTGTATTCTCTTTGTATCCCATCGCTTTGGCTTTATCCATCACATCGGGCAATCCGCCCTCAAGGCCGGGAATTTTTTGCGCTCCCCACACCTCATTGATCGTAAAGCGTTTGGAGAGTTCAACAAACTGCCACGTATCGGACATCGCATCTCCCATCGGAGTGACTTGTTGTCTCCAATGCTGCGTACGACGCTCCGCATTGCCGTAGGCTCCCCATTTTTCATACATCATGGCACTCGGTAAAATCAGATCCGATACTTTTGCCGAAATTCCCGGATAGCCGTCGGAGGTCACGATGAAATTATCCATCGTACGTGCCGCTTTAATCCAGTGTTCCGCATTACCGGTATCCTGATACGGGTTACAGACGCTGACCCAGGCAAATTTCACTTTACCGTCTTCAAGATCACGGTGGATTTGGGTAAAGTGCGATCCCGCTTTAGGGTTGATCGTCCCCTCCGGAATTGTCCAAATTCCCTCGGCCATTTTACGGTGCGCCGGGTTCATAACGACCATATCCGCCGGTAAACGGTGGCTGAAAGTTCCCACTTCCCGCGCCGTTCCGCACGCAGATGGCTGACCGGTAAGGGAGAATGCGCCGTTCCCCGGTTTCGCTTGTTTCCCGAGAAGGAAGTGAACCATATACGCTTGTTCATTGACCCATGTTCCGCGCGTATGCTGATTGAATCCCATCGTCCAGAATGTCAAACATTTACGTTTTTTCTCGATGTAGAGATCGGCCATTTTTTGAAGTTTGGCTTTGTAATCGGCAAGACTCTCATCCAAATCCCCTTTGGAAACGTTGGCGACGTAATCGAGGGTGTAGGGTGCGAGCCCTTTTTTGAACTCTTCAAAGGTGATTTTCCAATGTTTGTTCGCATCACCGCTGTTTTTCATCTCCAGCGTATCGCCCTCTTTGTACCCCAAATACCCGAGACTGACCCCCTCATCGGCAGTGAGCACTTTGGATTTTTGTTTCGCTGCCGTATCGAGCTCTTTTTTACCGTATTTCGGATGGTTGATATCTTCGCGTAGGCCGTATCCGATGTCTACTGGACCCGTTGCAAAGACGATATTTTTATCCAAAAACTCTTTGTCCATCGCTTCGGGATGGTTGTAGACGATTTCACGGGCGATATAGTTCCAGATGGCCAAATCGGTATTCGGTTTAAAGATGATTTCGACATCGGCAAGGTCCATTGTACGGTGTTTGTAGGTCGAGAGGACAACCACTTGTACTTTATCGGGATTGCTGAGTTTACGATCACTGACACGTGACCAGAGAATAGGGTGCATCTCCGCCATATTGGATCCGAATGCGACGATCGTTTCGGCGAGCTCAATGTCTTCGTAACAGCCTGATGGCTCATCCGCTCCAAAAACGTTCATAAATCCCGTAACGGCAGACGCCATGCAAAGACGGGCATTGGGGTCGATGTTGTTGGTACGGAAACCCGCTTTCATCAATTTGAGAGCGGCATGCCCTTCCATCGCCGTTTGCTGACCGGAGCTGAACATCGCGATACCGGTGGGCCCCTTCTCTTTAAGGGCTGATTTGATATGAATTTCCATCTCATCAAATGCACGTTGCCAGCTGATAGGCTTAAATTTACCCTGCTTATCAAACTGACCTTTATCATTCATCCGCAACAGCGGCTGGGTGAGGCGATCGGCACCGTACATGATTTTGGCGTTAAAATACCCTTTGATACAGTTAAGACCGCGATTGACCGGAGCCAACGGGTCCCCTTTTACTGCAACGATGCGGTCATCTTTGGTCGCCATCATAATACCGCATCCCGTTCCGCAAAAACGGCATGCCGCTTTGTCCCAGCGCCATCCTGCTTGCCCCTGTGCGGCAGCTGCTTCTACTTTGGCAGGAACCGCCATACCGATTGCGGTTGCAGCCGATGCGGCAGCGGCACTTTTTAAAAATTCTCTTCTATCCAATGACATTGAAGCCCCCTTAAATGGAATCACTTAAAACCCGAGTACCTAACCCAGACTACTTAATATTTCCGGATGCTATGAAATAACTCATGCACTTCGAACATTGTAAAGCAATTCAAAAAAAAAGTGTTTGACTTAGGTCAAATAAGAAAAAGAAAAAAAGAAATTCTTTTAAGAATTTCGTAAGTTATTGGCTTTTTGGAGATTGGATTTGAGTTTTTTGAGGCGCCGGGAGGTTTGGTGGAGCTCTTCACTGACTTGAATCATGACATCTTCGTTTTGTTCCAGCAGCGCTTCGGTTTCCGGGGCCGATCCGATAAGGTGTGCCGCCGCCGCTTCACTTTTTTCGACCGCATCGGTGGCACTCTGGAGCGCTTCTTCGACATTGTGTAGAAAATATTCGATATGGGCACAGGCGATCTCAAGTTCATTGTCGCTTTTTCCGATGATCTCCTCTTTGCCGCTGATCGCTTTGGTGTGATTGAGGAAATGGTCAAAATTGTGTTGGATCTGCAACGTGGTTCGTGCCATATAAAGGATGACGCCAAAGGAGATAACGGCTAAAAAGATCTGAATCCGATAGGCCATCATCCGTTTTTCGATCATGTAGCCTTCATATTGGGTGACAGCCTTATCCATCAGGATGAGGGTGCGGTCTCCGTTATCGTAAATCGTTTTCAGATCGGCGAGGTTGTGATCGCCTTGCAGATACCGGTCGATCAATCCCCCCATCTGTTTCCAGACGGCGTGAACGTCGTTTAAGGTTTTTGTAATCTCTTCATTGGAAGATCCCCGATATTCGGATGCTTCGGTGCGGAGTTTTCGGAAATTGCGGTCAAACTCGGCTCGGGCTGCTTGAAGTTTTACAAAAGCCCCTTTCTCATCGACAAGAAGCCGATGCAATTCGAGTACGGTCCGTTGCGAAAGCATCCGCTGTTTTCCGGCGATATTGATCACTTTGGCATCGTATTTCTGATCCACATTGAGCCAAATGTCTACCATTATGATGGTGATCAGATTGAGCGATAAGATGGCGACAATCCATCGAACTTTCGTTGAAATAGAGTGCATCACAACCCCTCTTTAAAATAGCGTGTCAGTTCTTCCCGTTCCAAAACAACGGTTTTATGATCCTCTTCGGCTATCAACCCTTTGCGGATGAATTTGGCCAATACCCGAGAGAGGGTAGCCGGCTGGATATTGAGTCGATACGAGATCTCCTGTTTTTTGAGAGAGTTATAGAGATCCAGATGGTCGTACAGCATTTTGGCAACCTTGGCCGTGACATCGTAAACCATCCCCATATTGACCATGCAATCAACCATCTGCTTTTGGTTCGCCAACAGGTTGAGCAGATTAATGAGGAGGGAGATGTCGGTTTTGACCACCTCTTTAAAGGTTTTTAAATCCAGAGACACTACCCGGCTCGGAGCCAAAAATTCAACGTTGCTAAAACAACTGATACGATCACACTCCAAGGAGCCGATATTGGTCAGTAAATCCTGATCTTTTAACGTATAGAGGAAAACCTCATTATCAAACCGGTCCACCTTATAAAGTTTCACCTCCCCTTCCAGGAGAAAATAGACACGATTGATATCATCATCTTCATAAACCAGAACATCCGATGCTTCGTACGGTTTTATTTTTGCAGTGGTTGACAACAGGGATAGTTTTAGAGGGTCGCACCCTTTAAAAAAATCGAGTGTTTGAAGCATTATATTCCTCTTTGTGAGAAGTTGTTTTGATGTAGGTCAAAAAATCTATTCCACTGATAGGGTACCATAAGAGATCCTAAAAAAAGGGGATAAAAGGGTGTTTTCTCCCGCATCCGAAAGATACGGGTAACTTCAGGGGAGGGATGAACGTGCGTATTACTTAACTGACCTTAGCCACCTTGTCTAAACACGTGCGAAAAGGTTGGTAATCTCCCGTATCCGCAAGATACGGGAAGCTTTAGGGGGTTGTAGGGACCCTCGTCCCTGCCACTTTACGGGCTTTGCCCGGAAAGTGCGTAATATTAGGTACTTAAGAGATTCGAAAATAGATCAGAATCAAACCAATGGCAATTGCCGGGATCAGGAATAGGTTGAATAATCGTAGCATGAACGGTTGATTGCGTCTTTTGAAAATATAACCGCATTTTGAGCATCTCCTTTTTCCGGACTCTACTTCAATACCGCATACCGGGCATTCACGTGATAACAAAAGTGCCCCCTTTTTTTTAATAATTTTAACAGTATAGCATTTTTTGTCAAATTTTTAAAAATTATTAATCACAAGAAAACAGGTAGGAATTACGTATTTAAACGATAAACAATACGGTATGACCGGATAATTTAAATCTAAACACCGTTTAAAACTTCGAAAGGTACACTATTACAATAATCTCAAAAAAGCAGAAAATCGGGAAAGAGAAGGGTACGTCATGGAGAAAGTGAGAGTGCTTGCAGTCGATGATCAGGAGTTCAATCTCGATTTGATCGAATTTGCCTTTATGGAAGATTCAGACGTGGAAATAACCAAAGCGATCCATGGGAGAGAGGCGCTGGATATTCTCGAACAAAACGCCGATTACCATGTTATCTTGCTTGATTTGGCAATGCCGGTGATGGATGGTTTTGAGACCCTTGTCCATTTGAAAGCCCATCCGCTCTGGTCTCAGATTCCTACAATCGTCGTCACGGCGAATGCGGAAGAGAAACATCGTGCCCTTCGAGAGGGGGCGAGTGATTTTTTGAGTAAGCCGATCGATGTGGAGGAGTTGAAACTCCGGATGTTTATCCATGCCAAGATCAAGAAGTTTCAAGATCAGCTGGCATTCTCCAACCAGATTCTGGAACAAAAAGTAAAAGAGAGGACGGCCAAACTGGCCCAAGCGTTGGCATTAGCCAAAAAGAACGAATATGAAATATCCGCCAGACTGGGAAAAGCGTCCGAGTACCGTGATTTAGAGACGGGAATGCACATTAAGCGGATGAGCCACTATTCGGCTAAACTCGCCGAACTTGCAGGGCTTGAGGCGCAAGAGGTGGAACTGATCCTTTATGCCTCTCCGCTTCATGATATCGGAAAGGTAGGGATCCCCGACCGAATTTTGTTAAAGCCGGGCCGTTTTAGCCCCGAAGAGTTCGAGATTATGAAACTTCATTCGGTTTTAGGGGGCAAGATGCTTGCCTCAAGCGAAGAGTATCCGGTGATTCATGCGGGACGGATTATCGCGTTGCAGCATCATGAAAAATACGACGGTACCGGATATCCGGAGGGCTTAGCGGGGGATGAGATACATCTGCACGCCCGGATTGTTACGATAGCGGATGTTTTTGATGCGCTCAGCTCTGAGAGGGTCTATAAGAAAGCGTTTAGTATTGAAAAAACGGTCGAAATCATGAAAGAGGGGCGGGGGATCCATTTTGATCCTAAGCTTTTGGATCTGATGATCGAGAATCTGGAGAGATTTTTAGAGATTAAAGCGGCATTCCCGGATGAGGAAGAGACCCCGTCGATTATAAATTTGATTGATCAATTGCAATGAGGAGTGACGTATGCGTATGTTGATAGCTGAGGATGAAGAGTACAATCAAATGGTCGTTCAGGCGATGATAGAGTTGCTTTATCCGGAGATGGAGATCGTGATGGTTGACAATGGAGCCGAGGCGCTTGAAAAATTGCGAAATGAACCGTTTGATCTGGTCCTTTCCGATGTCGATATGCCGATAATGAACGGATATACATTGGTCAGTGAGGTGAAACAAACGTTGAAGCTGACCGTACCGATGGTATGCGTTACGGCATTTGCGATCAGCGGAGATCGCGAAAAACTGCTTTTGCACGGATTTGATGCGTATATCTCCAAACCGATCGATATGGATGAGATGAAGTCGGTACTGGATGGATACCTCGTCGGCGGAGCGCTGTGATGCACCGATCGTTTGAAACGGCCAAGCTCGTGACGATCTTCGGACTCAATGAAGAGCAGATGACTCGCCGTGAAAAGGTGGGGGGGTATATTCACTCTTTCGGGTCGTTAATTGCCGAGCGGTTGTACCTCCATTATTTATTGAAAGATCCGATTTATCATAATCTTCTCTCTGCAACCGATGTTCCCCGCCTTGTCCGGATGTTCAGCGAATATTTGAGTTCTCTTTTTATCCACCCTTTTGACGATCGGATGGTAGAGCGCACCCGTCAGATAGCACAGATCCATATTGCTATGGGTCTGGAACTGATTCATATCAGCAGAGGGTTCAATATTCTCAACGAAATCGTAATCGATCTCTCCAATGTAAATACCAAAATTCGCGATGATCTGCCCATTATCCTTAAAATGCTCCGTATTTCGGAATCGATTATGAATGAGAGTTATTTCAGCCGTCTGGCCGGTTATCAGGAGGATATGAAAAAAGAGAATGAGATTCTAAACCTTTTTGACAAACTGTTTGCCTCTTTGATGATCCACAAGCAAAGTCAAAAAAAGGTGACAACGTATTGGGCTGAAAAAGAGAGTGTTCCGCGACCGCAGCAAGAGGTTATAGGGATGTTTAATGATGAAACAGGGTGTCCGCTGCATACGCTGATCGGTGAGCTCTCGACGAAAAAAGAGCTGCTGGAAAGTTTGGGTGTCGATTTGGAGGAGATAAAATCTCTCCATCACGATTACCATGACGCACTCGATCGGTTGTTGGCAAAAAATGGGGAGGATGGGGAGTTGTATTCGCACATTGAAACAGTTTCCTCCAAGCTCTATGCGGTTATCGATAAACCGCTCTGCGATATTTCGACCACCGCTTTTTTGGGGGTCCATTCGGGGATTGAATTTTTGCAGTCATGTACTCAGTCGTTGGATAACGGAAACTCCATGGGAGAACCTCCGGATACACCGCAGAGTGTTCAGGAACGGCTGTATGTACAATTGACAAAGGCGTTGGGATGGTGTATCGATGAGCTTTATGTCGGGCCAAAAGAGATCAGCAGCAGTACAATGGACGATGTGGTCGTTCAAATCATCCTTAAAAACAAACGCCTTAACGTCGGTGTCAAGATTAAGGATATTCCGAATAAAATTTATATGACTGAGATTATTAAAATTTTATTGGAGATATTGAAACAAAATTTCCATAATCGGGAGCGTGAACATGCTCTGATACAACTCGTCGATCAGGTCGAACGTGCCAGTCGCTCAAAAGACATGTTTTTGGCCAATATGAGTCATGAGCTGCGTACTCCGCTCAACGCAATTATCGGTTTTTCCCAAATTTTGATGATGAACAAATCGCTTCCTGAAAACCTATTGCCCTATATTCAGAAAATCGGTATTGCCGGAAATAATTTGCTGACACTTGTCAATACGATTCTCGATTTTGCCAAACTGGAAGCGGGAAAATTGAATTTTAAACCGGAAGTGACCCTTATTGCCGCGATGATGCATGACGTTGTCACCATTATTGAACCGATGGCCGGTAAAAAATCGATTACGCTGGAATATCCCCAGCTGATCTCTTTGGGACTCTATCTGGACCGACAGCTGATACAACAGGTGATGCTCAACCTCCTTAGCAATGCGATAAAATTTACGCACGAGGGGGGAAGGGTAACAATCGCTCTTGATTTTGATGAAGAAAAGCGGCTGTATCGGTTTGGGGTATGCGATTCGGGAATCGGGATCGAACCCAAAGAGATTGCCACCCTTTTTAACCCCTTTACTCAGGTGGAAAATCCTTTTCAGAAAACGGCAAAAGGGACGGGGCTGGGGTTGGCCATTTCGAAAAAAATCGTCGAAGATCTGCACGGCGGAAAATTATGGGTTGAGAGTGAAGTGGGGGTGGGGTCGTGTTTTTATTTTACGATTCCGGTTTCGAATACCCAAAATACCCTCGAACGTTATGTCGCACAGAGTGATGCGGGCAAGAGGGTATTGATCGTTGAAGATGCCCCCGAATATCAAAAAGTGCTGGTCGATCGACTATCGTCAGAGTTTCACCTTGTGGTGACCAATTCGGTGAACAAAGCCAAAGAACTTTTGGAAGCGGAGCGTTTTGATTTTATCATCCTCGATTTTTTTCTGGTAGACGGCATAAGCTCTGAGGTGCTCCACTTTATGGATCAAAACGCCATCTCCATCCCCGTCATTATCATCTCCGCAGAAGACGACAGTAAGCTGATTGCCCATTTGCCGGACACAGAGAGCGTGGAGGGGATTTTCAACAAAACCCATATTTCAGAGATATGCGATTATCTAACGAAACGAATTGAGATAGGAGCGGAGAGTGGAAAAAGAGATTAAAAGTTTGCCGCCATTACCGGGATCCATTGTGAAAATCCAACAGTTATGTATGGAAAATGAGGTCAATGTAGATGAATTGACCAAAGTGATTGAGAGTGACCCGATGCTCAGTGCCAATATCCTGAAAGCGGTCAATTCCCCCCTGTATGGAATGAGCAAAGAGATAGCTTCCATTCGTCAGGCCGTAATGCTTTTTGGGGTCTTTATGATACGCGGTTTCGCTGCCGCCAATGCGATTAAAAAAACAATTCCTTTGGAATTAAGCCCGTACGGAATAACCGTCGATACGCTGATGGAGTGTTCCATGTGTCAAACGGCATTGGTACGGGAGTGGATCGGTGCCGTTGATGCGTCGTTGCTCCCTTTGCTTGCCAGCGGAACTTTTTTGATGGAACTGGGCAAGCTCGTTGCATCACGCAAGCTGATTGCATCGGGAGAATGGGGCATTTTTTTAGCAGAATTGAGAGAGGGTAAACCCATTTTAGAGGTGGAGCGGTGCTATCTGGGAAGCAACAGCTATAGCGTCGCGGGGATGATGTTTGAACATTGGAATTTTGAACCGGCTTTGGTGGAGATGTTGGGCAGTGTCGGCAAAACCTCGGAGAACGAGTACGGAAAGATACTCTATGTCGTTCAAGAAGCGATCAACATTAAAGAGTGTCTCAGCGACGAAGGGGTTGCGAAAGCGTTACAGGCTCTGGAGCAGTTCGGATTTGATCCCATTGCGTTTAAGCGGGCGGTGACACTCCTGAAAGCGAACCGGGAAGCGTCCGGAGAGAAGCAATGAAATGGGGAGAGAAATCGCGGGTGGGGCTATTTTTTTGTTTGGGTTTGTCTTTATCGTCTTTTGCCGATGACCTTATTAAGCCGATCCCCCTTCAGGCGGTATCCAATCCCCAAAAAGCGGCGTTGGGGAAGGATCTGTTTTCGGATCCGCAGCTCTCCAAAGACGGAACGGTTTCATGCCTCTCATGCCACAATCTTGCGTATGGGGGAGCTGATTCGGAGGCAGTCTCACGGGGAGTAGGGGGGAGATCGGGGAGTATCAATGCACCGACGGTGTTTAATGCCCGATACAATTTGGCCCAGTTTTGGGACGGTCGGGCCAAAGATCTCAAAGCTCAAGCGGCAGGGCCGATCGTTAATCCCGTAGAAATGGCGAGCACGGTTGAGAGCGTGGTCCAAAAACTCTCGAAAGATCCGAAATACCAAAAGCGCTTTCGTGAGATGTATCCTCAGGGGATCACGATCGAGACCATCAGCGACGCACTAGCCGAATTCGAAAAAACGCTGGTAACGCCCAACGCCCGGTTTGACAGCTATTTGCGCGGCAATATCACGATTTTGACCCAAAAAGAGAAAGAGGGGTTCGAACTCTTTAAAAGCCGGGGATGCATCGCCTGCCATAACGGTATGAATATCGGGGGGAATATGTATCAACGGTTCGGGGTATTTGCCCAGTACAAAGATCGCTACAATACGCTGGGACGCTTTAACGTCACGAAGCAGGGAGAAGACAAATATTATTTTAAAGTACCCAG
The DNA here is from genome assembly GCF_023229695.1 of Sulfuricurvum sp. Classification (GTDB taxonomy): domain Bacteria; phylum Campylobacterota; class Campylobacteria; order Campylobacterales; family Sulfurimonadaceae; genus Sulfuricurvum. Next base: position 4,543 of record NZ_JALNYS010000004.1, on the reverse strand, counting down.
TTTGCGAAACATTGAAAAAACGGCCCCCTATTTTCATGACGGAAGTGCAAAAACCCTTGAGGATGCGGTGCAAAAAATGGCCTATTACCAATTGGGACGGAAGCTTTCAAAAGAGGAGATTGAAAAAATTATCGCGTTTTTACGTACCCTGACCGGCGAACTTCCTAAAAATGTGCTCTAAAAAGGATCAAGGTTGAGATCAGAACAGATAAAAATTTTTGCGTTTGCCGTTTTCTTTGTAACTGGGATCATCGTATCGTTTGTCAGTTTGTTTAACAGTATCAGGTATGAGCAAAAGATTTATACGTTGACAGGAGAGCTTCATACTCTTCGGATTGAAAATGAACGAATCGATACGCAGATTTCCCACGATTTTAAAAAACAAAATTACGATCAAATGCAAGAGAACTGGAAATTTTTTGCCGAAAACTGGAAAAGTTTTCAAGATCAGATCGCGGCAGATATTGACGATCAATCTGAAGTTTTTTCGCAAATCGATGATCTCAAGAACGCAATCAATATAAAGCATCAAAGAATTCTCCATTTTGAATCGGATAAAGCGGTATTGGCCAATTCGATTTTTTTTCTTTTGGATTTAAAAACCGAAATGAGGAACCATTCGAATCACGAGATGGGTGTTATTGCCGATGCACTCGGACAGCTCTTGAATAATATATTTTATTACAATGCCAATCAGGAGATATTAGAGGCGGAAGTCACCCAGCTTACAGCATTGATTGAGGCCAATAGGGCGTTTCAAACCGGCGACAGAGTGTTGCTTCTCGGCCATCTTAAAATGATTTCACAGAAGAATAGGGATATCGGTAAAACACTTGAAGTGATTCATAATCAACACGTTGCCGAGAAATTTGAAACACTGGAACGCTATTTTGCGAAAACCATTGAACACGAACGTGCGACTCATATGGTTGTTAATACCCTGATTGCGGTTTTGTCGGTCATGATGTTGATCGCCTTTATGGTCGCTTTTTTGAAAACTTACCGGGACAAATACAAAATTCTTCAACTTCAACAGCAGAACGATCAAAAGCATCGGGAGCTGCTTGTCAAAATGCAGCTTTTGAACGAGTACAAACGGGCTTTGGATGAGAGTTCGATCGTTTCGAAAACGGATTTGACAGGGACCATTACCTATGTCAATGAAAAGTTTTGTGCCATTAGCGGATACGATGAAATCGAACTGATCGGACAGCCCCATAATATTGTCCGTCATCCCGATTTCCCCTCAACCGTGTTTAGAGAGTTGTGGCAAACGATTCGCGCTAAGAAGGTATTTTGCGGCATCATTCAGAATCGGAAGAAAACGGGAGAGGAATATTTTGTCGATTCAACGATTGTCCCGATTCTGGATGAAGAGGGGGACATTTTAGAGTATATTGCCATCCGGAACGACGTTACCGAGCTTATCCGTGCCAAAGATCAGGCCATTGCGGCAGGGGTCGCAAAAAGTACCTTTTTGGCCAATATGAGTCATGAACTGCGAACGCCGCTCAATGCGATTATCGGATTTTCCCAAATACTCCTTGCAAAGCCCGATACTCCGCCCGCCGTCAAAATATTTATTGACAAAATCCACATTTCAGGAAAAAATCTTCTCGCATTGGTCAATACCATTCTCGATTTTTCCAAAATTGAAGCGGGGGAGATGGAGCTCTCTCTCAGTGACTTTTTCCTCTGTGAGCTTGCCGATGATATTATGATTTTAACCGAGCCTCAAGCGCTGAAAAAGAGAATAGCGATCCGTTCAGGATGGGATAGCGTCTCTTTGCATGCCGATCGTCAGCTGCTGAAACAGGTGTTTCTAAACTTGGTAGGAAATGCGATCAAGTTTTCCCCTGAAGATACCGTTATCGATTTGACCTATGAGAGGAGGGAACTTTGCCATGTTATGAGTGTCTGTGACCAGGGGCACGGGATTCCGTCCGACAAGATAGAAACCCTTTTTCAGCCCTTTACCCAAATCCGGGAGCACCAGAGCGGTGCCGTCAAAGGGACAGGGTTGGGACTGGCGATTGTGAAAAATATCATTGAACTTCATAACGGTAAAATCGACGTTGATACGCAGCTCAATAGAGGGAGCTGTTTTCGAATTATGATCCCGATACAAAAGGGGGATGATCTATGAGCCGGTATTATGATAAAAACAGGAGTTTACATGATTGATCTGGCACTGCTCTATATGGGGCGAGAGCACTCGAAAATGGCTCTGTTTTCGAATCATGTACAAAAAGCCGTATTCGTCTTAACAGAAGAGGAAGCTTTATCGCTACTTTCAAAACAAAAATTTCATGCCATGCTTATTGATGAAAGCGTTTCATGCGGTGATGCTTTAAATATTTTTCAACGGGTAAAAAGAGTCAACAAACATATTCTGACGGTTATGGTAACAATCGATCCGGATGTTCAGACCCTTTTACGTGCCATATCGCTGGGGATTAACGAGGTCCTTAATTACCCTTTAAATGGAGAGAATATTGCGAAAATTGTCCAAAAACTCCAAGGCGCGTCGTTGGTTTCGCGGCAGCTTCTTCAAAAAAATCTAGTTTTAAACCAATACAAAAATGCCCTTGACTCCTCTTTGAGTATTGTGAAAACAGATCTCGAAGGGGTCATCACCTATGTTAATGACAAGTTTTGCCAGACAAGCGAATATCCCCCTTCCGAATTGATCGGAAACACCCATCGGCTACTCAAACATCCCGATACGCCGAAAGAGCAGATCCGTGAATTGTGGGAAACGATTCAGTCCAAACGCGTTTGGCACAGTATGATGATCGACCGGACCAAAACTGGAAAAACGTTTTATTCCGAAATTTTTATTATCCCGATTGTAAATGAACGGCAGGAGATTGCAGAATACATGGATATGCGTGTTGATTCTACGGCAGTTCACACGCAACAGCGCTATCTTCAGAAAATTCTCGATGCACAAAGTACCCTCGTTCTGCTTTATGGGCACGGTACAATCACACGGTGTAATTACCGCTTCTTGGAATTTTTCGGGGTAAAAACCATTGCTTCTTTTGTAACGCTTCACCACTCCCTTGAAAACTTGATTGTAAAATATCCGGAATGTTTGCCGACCGAACTTTTTGTCAAATGGAGGGAAACGCCGAAGATGACCAAAGAGGTCAAAATCGCACTGCTGGATTTATCCGGGAAGCCCCGAATTTTCAAAGCGTCCAAATCGTATATGGATGATCCTTCCGACGCATCGGAAATTATTATCAGCCTTACCGATATTACGGCGATGGACACGTATCTGTTAACGCTGCAGAGTAAAGTGAATGAAGCGACTCAGGCGATTCGGGATCAGCAGCAGCAGCTCATTGCGCAGTCGCGCGCGGCGGCATTGGGCGAGATGTTTGATAACATTGCCCATCAATGGCGTCAGCCCATCGGCGCTATCAATAATGCGATCATTAATGCGGAATTTGGGATGGAGCTTGGGGAATACAGTGAACAGGAAGTTTTGGATACCTTTCACAAGATTACGACCTATACCGCTTTTCTTTCGAATACGATTAATGATTTTCGGAATTTTTCGAATCCCGATAAAGTAAAAACATCATTTTCGCTGCATGAGAGCATTATCCAGACGGTCAACATCATCAGAGGTTCCTATGAAGCCAATAATATTGTCCTGCGCTACGAGCCGAATCCCAAATCCGAATCGATACGGGTATTCGGTCCGCAGGGAGAACTGTCACAGGTTATTCTAAATATCCTCGGAAATGCCCGTGATGCGATCAAGGAGAATAAAATTGCAGCGGGAGCGGTAGAGATCAAAGTGGAGCGTGACGATACGAATGTGAGCCTGGAGATTTCAGACAATGGGGAGGGGATTCCTGAAAATATCAGGGATAAAATTTTTGATCCCTATTTTACGACGAAGCATAAAGCCCAGGGGGCGGGGATAGGGCTGTATATGTCAAAAACGATTGTTGAAACCCATTTTAACGGCCGGTTGGTTGTGAAAAACCGGGAGAGCGGAGCGGTTTTTCGCATTAGTCTCCCTTTGTCGTAGGCGAACTCTCCCTGGCTAGGTTACCCTGAAGCAAGGAAGGGGCGAAGAGGGGGGATTAAAGGATATTCTTATCGAAAATTATTATAATAGTATAAAGATGATACATTAAAGGTATTTTATGATTTCTGTCAAAGATTTGCGTGAATTAACAAAAGAGTTAACAATATTGTATGCGGAAGATGAACTTTGGCTACGTGAAAATATGGCAGAGACCTTGAAACGGCTTTTTCACCACACCCTTATCGCCGAAAACGGAGAGGAAGCTGTAGAGTATTTTAAAAATAATCGGGTGGACCTGATTCTCACCGATATCAATATGCCGAAAATGAACGGTGTCGATTTTATCAAAGCGGTGCATGAATTGAGCGATCCCCCCCCTCCGATCATTGTCTTAACCGCACATACCGAAGCCGAACTTTTGATGGAGCTGATCGATTTAAACATCGACAAATTCATCAACAAACCGGTGGATAAGCAAAAGTTGATTACGACGTT
>NZ_JALNYS010000003.1 GCF_023229695.1 Sulfuricurvum sp. | reverse complement strand
CCGATCAGTACAGCGATCATCTCAACCTCTATATTCAGGCCAGAACCCAAGAAGCAGGGGAAGCAATCGCACAAACCTATACCGCTAAAATCGCAGAGTGGTCGAAAGTATAATCATGAAGAATCTTAATATCCTATTTGCAGCCTCCGAAATCGTCCCGTATGCCAAAAGCGGCGGTCTCGCCGATGTGGCGGGTGTTTTGCCTAAAGCACTGCGTGCTTTAGGGCATGACGTACGTGTGGTTATGCCCCGTTACTATATTGTCGATAAAGAGAAATATGGGCTGAAACCACTGGATGGACCATTGGGAATACTGATGGGGGTTATGGGCGAAGAGTGGGGAAGCGTGTATGAAGGGACGCTTCCGGGATCCGATATTCCGATTTATTTTATTGAACACGAAGGGTATTTCGGGCGAAAGGGGTTATATGAAGAGGATGGATTCGGTTACAGCGATAACGACAATCGGTTTATTTTCTTCTCAAAAGCGGTGATGCAACTGGCAAAAAAACTCCGTTTTAAACCGGATGTAATTCATGCCAACGATTGGCATACCGGTGCATTACCGGTATTACTCAATACAACATATGCGTTTGATCCCGATTTTGAAAATACGGGATCGTTGATGAGCATTCACAATATGCAGCATCAGGGGAAGTTTTACAAGGGTGCCATGGACGTTTTGGGGGTCGGTTGGGAACATTTCAACCACAATGAGCTTGAAGAATATGACGGCATCAATCTCCTGAAAGGGGGGATAGTCCATGCGGATATAATCAACACCGTAAGTCATAAATATGCGCAGGAGATACGTACGGCAGAGTTTGGCTGCGGTTTGGAAGGGCTGGTGGATGCTCATGCGTATAAACTGTATGGGATTTTAAACGGTGTCGATTATGAAGAGTGGAATCCTTCCATAGATCCTTATCTGGCGAAAACGTATGATGCGGAGGATATGTCGGGAAAAGCGGTGTGCAAAACAGAGTTGCAAAAAATATTCAATCTCCCTCAGCGCAATGACATCCCTTTGCTTGGATGGGTCGGACGGCTGGCCGAACAAAAAGGGATTACGTTACTCTCTAGCGCTATCTGGCATCTGATGAAGATGGATATTCAGATTGTTTTGCTGGGAGCCGGCGAGAAATGGGCAGAACATTTCTTTCGTGACATGGCAGCAAAATTTCCGGATAAATTCGGTTGTTTCATCGGATATCGAAACGATTTGGCACACCAAATCGAAGCAGGGAGCGACATCTTTTTGATGCCGTCACTTTTTGAACCGTGCGGACTGAACCAAATTTACAGCCTTCGCTACGGTACCCTTCCGATCGTCCGTGCAACCGGAGGATTGGAAGATACGATTGAAAATTTTGAAGCAGTTGAGCGCAGCGGTACGGGGTTTAAGTTTTATGATGCTACTCCTGAAGCACTGATCGGAACCGCTACATGGGCGATCGACACTTGGACTTATGATAAAGAAGGGTTTGATCAGCTTCGTTGCAATGCGATGCAAAAACGATATGATTGGGACGTAGCCGCAAAAGGCTACGATGCCCTTTACCGTCGTATAATTGAGGGTCGGCTCAGCCGCCGTCAACACTGGGAGTGATTTTGAACCATGCTATGAATTATGAGGTTTCACGGTTAAGCGAGCTTGATGTTTATCTTTTCAAGCAAGGGAACCATACGAAGCTGTACGAAAAGCTTGGCTCTCATATTATGGAATATAATGGTAGAGCGGGTGTCTATTTTGCTGTCTGGGCACCCAACGCACAGCGCGTCAGTGTGCGGGGAGATTTTAACCATTACCATACCGATACCCATCCGCTTCAGCTGCGCGGGGACGAGTCGGGTATTTGGGAAGGATTTATCGAAGGGGTAGAGATAGGGCTGACCTATAAATACCATATTGTTTCAAAATTCCATAATATCATACACGACAAAAGCGATCCGTTTGCTTTTTACAGCGAAAAGCCGTCCAAATCGGCGTCACGGGTCTGGAGTATCGCCGAGTACGGATGGGGTGACCGTGTATGGATGAATGAGCGGTATGCGCACAATGCGCACAGTGCTCCTATCAGTGTGTATGAGATGCATCTGGGTTCCTGGATGCGGAAGGTAGAGGAAGAAAATCGCTATCTGACGTATCGTGAACTGGCGGTGGAGCTGGTCGATTATATGAAACGGATGCATTATACCCATGTGGAGTTTATGCCGTTGACGGAGTATCCGTTTTTCGGTTCATGGGGATATCAGGTTGTCGGTTATTTTGCCGCAACGGCCCGTTTCGGAACCCCTCAGGATTTGATGTATTTAATCGATACGCTCCATCAAAACGGGGTAGGGGTCATTATGGACTGGGTCCCTTCTCATTTTGCCGTTGACATGCACGGATTGATCAATTTTGACGGGACGGCGCTGTATGAGCATGAGGACCCTCGTCAAGGGTATCATCCGGAGTGGGGAAGTATTATCTTTAATTACGGTCGTAACGAGGTGAAATCGTTTCTGATCAGTTCGGCCATGTTCTGGTTTGACAAATACCATATTGACGGTATCCGTGTCGATGCGGTGGCGTCGATGCTCTATCTCAATTATGCCCGCAAAGAGGGGGAATGGATCCCCAATAGGTACGGCGGCGACGGAAATTTAGAGGCAGTCGATTTTTTACGGCAGCTAAACGAAAGTGCCTATAAAGAATTTCCCGATATTTTAATGATTGCCGAAGAATCGACGGCATGGCCGATGGTGACACGTCCGGTCAGCGTCGGCGGTCTGGGATTCGGGTTTAAATGGAATATGGGATGGATGCACGACACCCTGAAATACATGAGTTACGATCCTATCTATCGAGAGCATCATCATCAGCAGCTGACGTTTAGCATGTGGTACGGTTTTGATGAAAATTTTATGTTGCCGCTGAGTCATGATGAAGTAGTCCATATGAAAGGTTCACTCATCAATAAAATGCCGGGGGATACAAATCAAAAATTTGCCCATTTGCGTGCTCTGTATGGGTACATGATGGCTCATCCCGGTAAAAAACTCCTTTTTATGGGGGGAGAGATCGCACAGTTTGCGGAGTGGAATTTTGAAAGAAGTCTTGATTGGCATCTGCTTGAGAACCCTCTGCATGCCAATCTTCAGAAAATGGTGGCGGATCTTAATCTCATTTATCGTGAGGAACGGGCTCTTCATCAGTACGACGAGAAGCGTGAAGGGTTTGAATGGATCGATGACGCTGATGCTCCCCGCAACTGTATCAGCTTTATCCGTAAAAGCGATAATCCGGATGAGACGGTCGTCGTTTTGTGCAATTTTGCCGATTCGACACGGGAATTTTATCGAGTAGGAGTCCCGTATAACGGGGAATACCAAGAGATCTTTAATTCTCAATCCGCGTACTATGAGGGGTGGAATATCGGTAATACCGGACCGGTAGGGGCAGTCGAAGAGCCTCTGCACGGCCGCCCCTACTCCATTACCCTTACCCTCCCTCCGGTCGGAGTGATCTATCTTAAACGGATCGGCACAAAAAAAGGGGCTTAAGGGGCTTCGCCCGGTATTTTATTTTTACGCACTTTTCGGGCAAAGCCCGTAAAGTGGCAGGGGACAATTTGTCCCCTGCACCCCCCCCTGAAGCTACCCGTATCTTTCGGATACGGGAGATTACTAACCTTTTCGCACTTCTTTAGAGAAGGTGCGTAAGGTCGGTTATTATTCTATTTGGACATCTTGATGGCAAACCCGCAAAACGATTTAATCCACTACCATATACCGATCGATCTTCTCCCTCTCAATGTAGCGGTGTACCGTTATACGGGAGAGTATTTTATTTTTATCGATTTTAACAAGCAGGCTGAAGAGACTGAAGGGTTTAAGAAAGAGGCGCTGCTGGGGAAAAAACTATGCGATATATTTCCGGGGGTGAAGGAATTCGGCCTCTACGATGTGTTGCTGCGTGTTTTTAAGGAGGGGGGGCACGAGACCTTTGAAAAAGGGTTTTATCGCGATGAACGGATTAGCGGTTGGCGTAAAAATGAGATTATCAAGCTTCCAAACGGCGATGTCATGGCCATATACGAAGATCTCGCCCGGGACAAACAACTGGAAGCGGAAAATGAGAAACATCGTCGCCAGCTCGAAGAGGCGCAACACATCGCCCATCTCGGAAGCTGGATTTGGGATATACGGAGCAATGAGATCGAGTGGTCGGATGAAGTATTTCGTATTTTCGGAGAGGTACCCCGGAGTTTTGTACCCACGTATGACCGGTTTGTCTCCTACCTGAGACCCGAAGAGAAAGCCAAATTAGATGATGCCCTTCAGCGGAGCATCGCAGAAAAGAGCTTTTATCATTTTGAGCACCCGATACTCTTGAAGAGCGGGGAGATCCGTTACGTGCAGGAGTCGGGTAATACGCTCTATAACGAGGAGGGGGAAGCGACACATCTGATCGGTACCGTTTTGGACATAACCGATTACAAAAAAACCACCGATCAGCTCCTCTCTTTCGGATCAATTATCGACAACACCATCAATGAGATTTTTATTTTCGATGCCGAAACACTCCGATTCGGCTATGTCAATCGCGCTGCCCTGCACAATACCGGATATACTCTCGATGAGATGATGAGGATGACGCCGATCGATATTAAACCGGATTACACAACCGAAACGTTTCTTCCCCTATTAGAACCTCTGTATCTCGGTTTGGAAGAGTATCTTCTTTTTGAAACACGCCATCATCGCAAAGATGGGAGCGTTTATGATGTTGAAATACGGCTTCAGATGATGGAGGTCGAGAACAAAAAACAGTTTGTCGTCATTGCCCATGATATCACCGAGCGCAAACGGATAGAGCGTCAGCTTCAACAGAGTGAAGAGATGTTTCGAGCTATAGCCGAAAATACGCTAATGGGGATATTCATTTACGACGAGCACTATTGTTATGTCAATGACGCTTTTTCATCCCTTACAGGGTACAGCAAAGAGGAGCTGTATACGAAAGCGGCATGGGAAATTATCGAAGCATCGTCTCGGGAGAGGGTCAGAGAAGTTACGAAGCAACGGCTTGAAGGGAAAGTATTCCCTTATCTTTATAATGATATTAAACTGGTGACGAAATCGGGTCTGATCAAAACGATACGTGCTTCGACGAATACGATCACGTATAACGGACGTTTTGCCGGGATGGGGACCATTATCGATATCACCGATATCAAAGAGACCAAAGAGCAGTTAAAGATGCTTGGTCAGGCGATCGAGCAGACCGATGATCTGGTCAAAATCATCGATACCAAAGGGTTTATTTTGTTTGTGAATGACTCTATGTCGGCACATAGCGGCTATAGCCGCATCGAATTGATCGGATCGCATACCCGTATCTTTAAATCGGGGCATCACGACAGAGAATTTTATCGGCAACTGTGGGAGAGGATCTCTTCTGGGAAAATCTACCGCAATACCTTCATTAACCGGAAAAAAGACGGCAGTTTCTTTTATGAGGAGGAGACTATCAGTCCGATTTTGGATGAAGAGCAAAAGATAAAATATTATATTTCTACCGGTAAGGATGTTTCCAATCGGGTTGAATTGGAGAAGTCGCTGCGTGAATCGGAGATGAATTTCCGGAATATTTTTAACAAATCGAGTGACGGTATCGTGATTCATGACCTAAACGGGAATTTTCTCGAAGTTAATACGGTTTTGTGTGAGCGTCTGGGGTATAGTCGGGAGGAATTTCTCGGAAAGGATCTTACGTTGATCGATACCCCAAAAGGACGGGAAAAAATCCCTTCCACGATCCGGATGCTGGAAGAAAACGGCCATGTTATGTTTGAGGGGGAACACTGTCGAAAAGACGGAACAACGATTCCGGTAGAGATTCATGCAACCCTCATCGAGTATCAGCATCAGCCCTCTATTTTAAGTGTTGTCCGCGATATCACCGAACGCAAGCAGAATGAACAGGCCCTTCGGGATGCGGAAGAGCTCTATCACACCCTCTTTGATCTTTCGCCGGTGGGGATATTGTTGCTGGATCCGGAGACGGGGAGGGCGGTGGAGTTTAATCAAATCAGCCATGAAGCACTCGGATACAGCGCTGAAGAGTTCGCCCGATTGAGCATTCATAATTATGAAGTTCATGAGAGCCCCGAGGATATTGAAGCGCATATTGCCACATTGAAAAATGGACAATTTGAACTCTTTGAGACGCAGCATCGAATGAAGAACGGGGAGATACGCGATGTGACCGTATCGGTTAAGATGATCGAGATAAAAGGAAAAGGGTACCTCTTTTCCGTCTATCATGATATTACGTCGATTAAAGAGTATGAACTCGAACTGAAAGCCGCCAAGAAAAGTGCCGAATCGGCGAATCGGGCCAAGAGTGATTTTTTAGCGAATATGTCTCATGAGATACGGACACCGATGAATGCTATCTTAGGGATGCTTCAATTGACCCATACGCTGAAATTACCGCAAGAGGGGGAACGTTATCTTGAAAAAATTGAAAAATCTTCCCGGCTTCTTTTGGAGATCATTAATGACATCCTGGATATTTCCAAGATTGAAGCCAATCAACTGACCATCGCTGAAATATCATTTAATATAAATGAACTGATCGAGCAGGGAGCCAATCTATTCGCCCCGAAAGCGGATGAAAAGGGGTTGAACCTCATTGTTCGGATTGCTCCGCAAATCCCTACGCAATTGATCGGAGACTCTTTAAGAATTTCCCAAATTTTGAACAATCTTCTCTCGAATGCACTGAAGTTTACCGAATCGGGAGAGGTGGATCTCTTTGTTTCAGCCGAAAAAATATCGGCCAATAGTGTTACGCTGCGTTTTGCCGTAAGAGATACCGGTATCGGTATCGCACCCAAAGATCATTCCAAATTGTTTACCATGTTTTCCCAAGCGGATGAGAGTATTACCCGTAAATACGGAGGGACCGGTCTGGGGCTTTCCATCTCCAGACGTCTTGCCGAATTGATGGGGGGAAAACTGGAGTTTTCAAGCGAGGAGGGGGTCGGATCGACGTTTACCTTTACCGCTGATTTTGCGATTGCCGATCTTGGTACCGAGAATTTGAAATCCAGAGGTTCACTCCGAGAGAACAAGGATGATTTCATTGTGATCTCTTCCCCGATCCGTGGGGCATCGGTTCTATTGGTAGAGGACAATGAGATCAACATACAAGTCGAGGGGGACTTTTTACGGAAAATGGGGATTGAAGTGACCACCGTGACGGATGGGCTCCAAGCCGTTGAGCTTCTCGAAAAGCGCCGTTTTGACGGGATACTGATGGATTATCAGATGCCGGTGATGAATGGGATCGAAGCGACCAAAATAATCCGCAGACGCAAAGACGATACCCCGATTATCGCGATGACGGCTGCTGCGATGCAAAATGATAAAGAGGCGTGCCTGGAAGCGGGAATGGATGATTATCTTCCAAAACCGATCGATATCGTTACGATGGCCCATGTTTTGACACGTTGGATCTCTCCTTGTTTTAAAGAGAGAAAACACCTCACTCCTGCCCCTTCGGAGATTTCGGTCACGCACCTCCCTCAAAAGATCGAGGGGATTGATCTGCACGCGGGATTAAATAACAGTGCCGGAAACACCGCCTTGTATCACCGCATTCTCGTGCAGTTTTTCCACCAGTATCAGGAGGGGTGCCTTCCGCTTAAAGCGATGCTGCAAAAGGGTGATTTTGAGGAGGCGCGGCGGTGGGTACATACCCTCAAAGGGGTGAGTGCCACAATCGGGGCCAATACGCTGCATGAGCAGGTGAGGGAGGTTGAATCCAAACTGGCCGATTCCAAAGCGGTGATGTTGAATCCGATGTGTAAAACTCTGAGCCGTTTGCAAAAAGGGTTGAGTCTATTACAAGAGGAGGGGTATTCAGGTCAACATGCGGTTGATTATGATGCCGTTGCGGAACAATTGGGGATAATCGGCCAAAAGCTCCAGAATAGTCAGTTTGTTGAACACGAAGAGGTTGAAAATATAGAAAGGGTTCTGGGAGAATACCGAAATGACCGACAGTGGATCATCCTTCGAGACGCATTGAAAAATTTTGATTATGAAAAAGGGTACGATGCGGTAAAAGTACTCCAAACCCGTATAAAGGAAGAGGATGTTTCCCATCGCCCCTAATCGAAAACCCATCGTCTTGATCGTTGATGATACCCCGATGAACATTGAGATCCTCTCCAAAATATTGAGCAAAGAGTACGAAATCAAGATTGCAACCCGAGGGGAAAAAGCGCTGGAAATTGCACGTTCACAGGTACCGCCTGATTTAATATTGCTTGATATTATGATGCCGGGGATGGACGGATACGAAGTGTGTGTCCAGTTAAAAGGAAACCCTGATACCGCAGAGATACCGGTGATTTTTGTAACGGCAAAAAGCAATGTAGAGGATGAAACGAAGGGATTTTCCGTGGGGGCGGTCGATTATATTACGAAACCGTTCCATTTTCCGATCGTGCAGGCGCGGATCCAGACCCATTTGCGTCTGAGCCGACAATCCAGGTTGCTGGAAGAGTATGCTTTTATTGATTCGCTCACCCATATTCCGAACCGGCGTCGATTTGACGCCGTTTATGAAGAAGAGTGGCGTCGCGCCCTGCGCAACACGACACCGCTCTGTCTGTGCATGATCGACATCGATTATTTTAAAAAATACAACGATACTCTGGGACACGGAGAGGGGGATGTCTGTTTGCAGAAAGTTGCCGCTGCTATCGTCAACAGCAGTGCACGGGGGGGTGAATTGGCGGCACGCTACGGTGGGGAGGAGTTTATCGTCCTTCTTCCCCATTGCGATGAGGCAACGCTTGCTCAAAGTGCCGAGAACATTCGCCGGGCCGTAGAGGCGCTGCACATTGCCCACCCCGCATCGGAGGTCTCTTCGGTTGTTACGGTCAGTATCGGGTGCGCTATCACAAACCCTTCGGATAGAGCGTTGGATAGGGATGGCTTGTTAAAACGTGCGGATAATGCCCTCTATGCAGCAAAAAATGGGGGGCGCAACCGTACTGCGATAGGGTAACTGACCTTACGCACCTTGTCTTAAGGGGTACTTCAAGGGGAGTTAATCTCCCGTATCCGAAAGATACGGGAAGCTTCAGGGGGCTGTATGGGTGACAAGCGTCAAAAAAGCCAACTGCTTGGCTTTTTTAGCTTAGGAGCCGATGACACGCAGTGCCGGCTGGGCCGTCCCTGCCACTTTCTGGGCTTCGCCCAGAAAGTGCGTAACATCAGAGAATAACTCTAAAAGAGTTTTCCTACCATCTGTTGCGCTTCGTTTTGAATTTGGCGAAGATGCTCCTCTCCGATAAAACTTTCGGCATAGATTTTGTAAATGGGCTCGGTGCCGGAAGGACGCAGGGCGAACCATCCGTTTTTTGCTATGACCTTCAGTCCGCCGATAGTTGCTCCGTTGCCGGGAGCATTGGTCAAAATCGCTTCGATCGGTTCGCCGGCGAGGAGCGATTCTTTGACGTCGTCGGGAGAGAGTTTTTTGAGTACCGCACATTGTTCGCTGCTGGCCGGTGCATCGATACGCGCGTAGATCGGCGCACCGAATTTTTGGGTCAGTTCTAAATAGTGTTCGCCGGGATCACGCCCCGTAACGGCAAGAATCTCGGCGGCGAGAAGGGTCATAATGATTCCGTCTTTGTCGGTGCTCCAGACACGTCCGTCCTTACGCAGAAAACTGGCCCCCGCACTCTCTTCCCCGCCGAAAAAGATACTCCCTTCGGTAAGGCCGCTGACGAACCATTTGAAACCGACGGGAACTTCGATAACCTTTTTTCCCAGTGCTTCGGCTACCCGGTCGATCATGGAGCTGCTGACCAAGGTTTTTCCGATTCCCAAGTCATGGTTCCATCCCACGCGGTGACGTGCGAGATAATCGATGGCTACACTGAGATAGTGATTCGGATTCATGAGTCCGACGCTTTTGGTCACAATGCCGTGACGGTCAAAGTCGGTATCGTTTCCGAAGGCAATATCAAAATCCTCTTTGAACGCTACGAGACCGGCCATTGCGTAGGGGGAAGAACAGTCCATACGGACTTTTCCGTCTTTGTCGCAGTGCATAAAAGAGAACGTCGAATCAAGTGTATCGTTAAAAATCTCCATATTGAGTCCGTAACGCTTTTTGATGGCCGGATAATAGGCCATTCCCGATCCCCCCATCGCATCGGCTCCGATACGGATCCCCGATGCGGCTATCGCTTCCATGTCAATGACATTTTGAAGATCTTCCACATACGGGGTTATAAAGTCGTATTCCGCCACGTTTTCGGCATTAAGGGCCTCTTCGAGGGGGAGCTTCCGCACCCCCTCCATCTTGTTTTCCATAATGGCGTTGGCACGTGTTTCGATCCATCCGGTAACATCGGTATCGGCAGGCCCTCCATGCGGGGGATTGTATTTGAAACCGCCGTCAGCCGGGGGATTATGCGATGGGGTGATCACGATTCCGTCGCATTGCGCGGAGGTGTCGGTGTTGTGGGTTAAGATGGCGTGTGAGATGACGGGGGTAGGGGTATAGCCGTTGTCTTGGGCAATACGGACCTGAACACCGTTGGCGGCAAGGACCTGCAAAGCGCTTAGTTGTGCCGGATAGGAGAGAGGGTGGGTATCGATCCCCATAAACAAGAGCCCCTCTATCCCCGCGTGTTTGCGATAGTCGCACACCGCCTGGGTTACGGCAAAAATATGAGTTTCGTTAAAACTTCGAAGAAGCGAAGAGCCGCGATGGCCCGACGTACCGAAGCTGATCCGTTCTCCTTGCTTCATTGTATCGGGAATTTTAACATAGTAAGCACTGATCAGTTCCGGGACATTGATCAAGGCTGACTTTGGTACTTTTTTTCCTGCATAAGGGTGAATGCTCATAAAAATCCTTTGTGTGGTGAAGCAATAAATTTAATCTAAAAGAGTTGTATTTTATCGCTTTATTGATTAATAAATGTAACGTATAGGTGATTATTTTATACTATAATGGTGCAGTTTGACAAAGATTTAGTAGGATAGAATACGGATATAATTTAAAAATGATAGGTGAATTTTCTAATTCATTAGATAAAGTTATAAAAAAAGTAGAGTAAAGAAGAAGAAATGATATTACACGATTATGAAATTGATCCTAAATACAGCACCAGTGTTGCTTATTTTTCCATGGAATTTGCTATTCATCAGGCATTGAAAATTTATTCGGGCGGTTTGGGTTTTTTAGCGGGTTCCCATATGCGAAGTGCGTTTGACCTTCGGCAAAATGTGGTCGGAGTCGGTATTTTATGGAGTTTCGGATATTACGATCAATCCCGGAACGAAAACGGCAGTTTAAAAGCGGAATTTATCCGGAAACAGTACTACTTTATGGAGGATCTCGGTGTTCGGGCAACGGTGTGCATCCACTCCAAAGAGGTTCATATTAAAGCATTTTATGTACCGCCCCATGTTTTCAATGCCGCCCCGCTGATTTTGTTGTCCACCGATATCCCCGAAAATGATTTTTTGGCCCGGACCATTACCCACAAACTCTATGATGCCAATGAGGAGAGCCGTATCTCTCAGGAGGTGATTCTGGGGATCGGGGGGGTGAAAGTGCTCGAGGCCCTGAAGCAGAATATCGAGATCTACCATATGAATGAAGGGCATGCCTTGCCTCTGACGTATGAACTGTATGCAAAATTCAACGATATGGAAAAGGTAAAAGAGAAGGTGGTCTTTACCACGCATACCCCCGAAGATGCCGGCAATGAACAGCACAATATTTACACGCTGCATAAATTCGGTTTTTTCAACGGATTGGATATGGATACGGTACGCAGGATCACGAGGATTCAAGAGGATGCTTTCAATTTGACGATAGGGGCTTTACGGGCATCCAAGCGGACCAATGCCGTTTCCCGTTTTCACGGTGAAGTGGCGAATCGGATGTGGAAAAATTGCGAAGGACGCTCTGAAATAACCTATATCACGAATGCTCAAAATCGGCGGTACTGGACCGATAAGGGGATGCTCTCCGCATTGGATGAACATGAAGATTACGCATTAATCTCCCGTAAAAAGCATCTGAAACGCAATTTGTTTAATGTCGTTGCCGATCAAACCGGAAAAATGTTCAATCCGGATATTTTAACGATCGTCTGGGCACGCCGTTTTGCCGAATACAAACGTCCGGGACTTCTTAAACTGGATTTTGAGCGTTTTCGAAAACTTCTGGAGCGTCACGATAAGCCGATTCAGGTTATATGGGCCGGAAAACCGTATCCGTTTGATACCAATGCGATTAATAATTTCAATGAGCTGATCCATATCAGCAAAAGCTATAAAAATATGGCGGTTTTGGTGGGATATGAGCTGGAATTGTCTGAAATCTTGAAAAAAGGGTCGGATGTCTGGCTCAATACCCCGCGCGTTTCCAGAGAAGCCAGCGGTACCAGCGGGATGACGGCGAGTATGAACGGTTCTATCCACCTTTCGACGAATGACGGATGGCATCCGGAGTTTGCCAAACACGGGTACAACTCCTTTACGATTCCGCCGATCGACCACGATAAACCGGTAGAGGAGCAAGATTATGAAGATAACAAGAATTTGATGGATTTGCTGGAAAATGAAATTATCCCGATGTATTACGATAAACCCGAACATTGGACACAGATTATGAAAAGTGCGATGTCGGATGTCATCCCTGCGTTCGATTCGGGACGTATGGCGCACGAGTACTATACAAAGATGTACAACGTCTAACATTTTTGTCGCGTGAAAGGGGAGAAAATGGCTGCTATGGATAACCTGTGTGATATTGTCATTTTCGGCGGTCACGGAGATCTTTCGTTTCGAAAACTGATACCGGCACTTTACCATTTGAGTAACGGCGGCTATTTGTCCGTTTTAAGCCGTGTTATTGTTGTGGCGCGAAAAGAGATGGGCCGGGAAGAGCATCTGGCTTTGGTCCGAGAGAAGCTGATCGAGTTTTTAGGATTCGATCAGTTTGATGAAACAAAATTTCTACATTTTGCTCAGCAGCTTCATATCGTCGCTGTCAATTTTGATGATGAGCACAGCTACCGCGATCTCAAAGAGCTGCTCGACCTTCATCCGCAAAGAGAGCGGATCAATTACCTCTCTACCGCCCCTGATTTTTTTACGATTATCAGTTTTATGCTCAGCCGCTTGGATCTGATAACGCCGCACAGCCGCGTCGTGCTCGAAAAGCCGATCGGACGCGATTTATACTCCGCCCGTGCTATCAATATCGAAGTGTTAAACTATTTTGAAGAGAATCAAATCTATCGGATAGACCACTATCTGGGCAAAGACACGGTCCAGAATATTATGGCCTTGCGTTTTTCAAACCGCTTTTTTATGCCGCTGTGGGATGCCAACAACATCGATCACGTTCAGATCACCGTTTCCGAGAGTGTCGGGGTCGAAGGGCGATGGGGATATTACGATCAATACGGCGCCATGCGCGACATGATCCAAAACCATTTGATGCAGCTATTGTGTCTGGTGGCGATGGAGCCGCCGTGTTCGCTCGATGCCGACAGCGTACGGGATGAGAAGGTGAAGGTGCTTCGTTCCCTTAGACCCATGAGCCCTGCCGATATCGAACGCCATACGGTCCGTGCCCAGTACGCCGCCGGCTCGATCAACGGAGGGCCGGTTCCCGGATACCGCGAAGGGGAAGGGATGCAGGAGAGCAATACGGAAACCTTTGCAGCGCTTCGCGTCGATATCGATAACTGGCGCTGGAACGGCGTACCGTTTTATCTGCGCAGCGGCAAACGGATGCGACGGCAGTATTCGGAGATTGTGATTCAGTTCAAAGGGATTCCGCACTCGATTTTTGCCAACAAGGGGAGTTGCATCTCCCAAAACAAATTGGTCATTTCGTTGCAGCCTAAAGAGAGTATCCAGCTGAAACTGATGAACAAAATTCCGGGGTTAAGCGATCAGATGCGGCTTCAGCAGGTGGATCTCGAACTCAATGCCCCCTTGAATTCGGCACGCAAGCCGGATGCGTATGAGAGGCTGCTGCTAGACGTTATCCGTTCCAATCCGACCCTGTTTATGCGCCTCGATGAGGTGGAAGCGGCGTGGAAATGGGCAGACGTCATTTTGCAGGGGTGGAGTGAAAATCTCGTTCCGATGAAAAGCTATACCGCCGGAAGTGAGGGACCGAGCGCATCGATACAGCTTGTCGCGCAAGACGGCGAAAGCTGGCACGATGAGTGAACGTGTTCATCTTCACCCTTTTGATACGCAAAGGGATCTTTTAGACGCCCTGAGCGCCTCAATCGTTTGCGATCTTCAGCAGGCGATAGAGGAGAAGGGGAGTGCCGTATTGCTGGTCTCCGGAGGATCGACGCCTAAACCTCTTTTTGAAAGACTCCGCCAAAGCGATATCGACTGGGGGCGTGTCCGGATCGGAGTGTGCGACGAACGGTGGGTGAGCCCTGATCATGAGGAGAGCAACGAAAAACTGGTTACGACCCATTTGATCCGTGATCATGCGGCTAATGCCCGGTTTGTCGGGATGTATCGTGAGGGGCTGAGTGCCGATGATGCCGAAAAAGAGTGCGACAAAACGTTTCGGACGTTGTTATGGCCGTGTGATGTCGCCATTTTGGGGATGGGGGAGGATGCCCATACCGCATCCCTTTTCCCCCTCAATGAAAAACTCTCTTCGGCATTTGATTTAAAGAATGATTCTTTCTGTATTGCCATCACGCCGCAGAGTGCTCCCCATCAGCGGATGAGTCTGACTCTAAGTGCCCTAATGCAGGTGAAGCATCTGTATCTCCATTTCGAAGGGGAAAAGAAACGGGCCGTTTTCGAAGAGGCGATGATGGAGGGCGACAGGGATGCCATGCCGATTCGCTCACTGCTCCATCAAGAGATTAACGACATAGAGGTGTATTATGCATGACGTCATCCAGCGGGTTACCGATCAGATCCGCGAACGCTCCCGGGAGAGCCGGTCGATTTATCTGCAACGGATACGCGCGGCGGCCGCTCACGGCGTCAACCGCCAAAAACTCGGGTGCAGCAATCTTGCCCATGCGATGGCCCCGATGTGCGACGCCGATAAAGATTCCCTTTCGCACATGGTTCAGCCCAATATTGCCATTATCACCGCCTACAACGATATGCTCTCGGCACACGAGCCGTACAAACTCTATCCCGCCCTTATCAAACGCACCTTGGCGGATGAGGGGGCGACGGCTCAGGTCGCGGGGGGAGTTCCGGCGATGTGCGACGGGGTTACCCAGTCGCAGCCGGGTATGGAACTGAGCCTCTTTAGCCGCGACACTATCGCGATGGGGACGGCGATCGGGCTTTCTCATAATGTCTATGACGGGGCCCTCTATCTGGGGGTGTGCGATAAAATCGTCCCCGGTCTGCTCATCGGCGCATTGGCATTCGGTCATCTGCCCTCACTGTTTGTCCCCGCAGGACCGATGCCCTCAGGGATCAGCAACGGTGAAAAAGCGAAAATCCGTCAGGAGTATGCGCAGGGAAAAGTGAGTAAAGAGGCACTGCTAAAAGTGGAAGCGGCCTCGTATCACAGCAGCGGAACCTGTACCTTTTACGGCACGGCCAACTCCAATCAGATGCTGCTGGAGATGATGGGGCTTCAGCTTCCCAACAGCTCGTTTGTCAATACCAACACCCCGCTTCGAGAGGTGCTGACGCAGCATGCGGCCAAAACGATCCTCACCATGACCCAAAGCAGGGGGGAGTACAAGCCGATCGGTTTGATGATCGATGAACGGAGTTTCGTCAACGCCATCATCGGCTTGATGGCTACAGGGGGGTCAACGAATCATACGATTCACCTGATCGCGATGGCCAAAGCGGCGGGGATCATACTCAATTGGGACGATTTCGACGCTATTTCCAAAGTGACGCCGCTGCTGTGCCGGATGTATCCCAACGGACAGGCGGATGTAAACCATTTTCGCGAGGCAGGCGGGATGAGTGCCGTGATTTCCCAGCTGCTGGATGCGGGGCTAATCCATAACGATGTCGAAACCGTCGTCGGAAAAGGGATGGAACGCACCATCGTCGAGCCCTCTTTGTCGGGCGGATCGCTGACGTTTGGCGCAGGAGCGAGAACATCTCGCAATCTTGAGGTGATTTCAACCGCGCGCGAACCCTTCAGCCCGGAGGGGGGAGTCAAGCTGCTGGAGGGGAATATCGGCCGGGGGGTTATCAAAACCTCCGCCTTAAAACAAAACCACCTTTTGATCGAAGCCGAAGCGATCGTGTTTGATTCCCAAGAGGCGTTACAAAGGGCGTTTAAACAGGGAGAACTAGATCGCGACTTTATCGCCGTCGTCCGCTACCAAGGGCCAAAAGCCAACGGAATGCCCGAACTTCACGGATTGATGCCGCCGCTGGGCGTTTTGCAGGATCGCGGATTCAAAGTCGCCATCGTGACCGATGGGCGGATGTCGGGCGCTTCGGGAAAAGTCCCTTCGGCGATCCATGTCGTCCCCGAAGCGGCTGAGGGGGGGATACTCTCAAAAATTATCACCGGCGACCGGATCCGTTTGGATGTTGAGCGGGGGGAGATGACCCTGCTGGCAGATGGGGGAGAGATCGATCAACGGGAACCTCAAAAAGCGGATTTAATAGACAACCGCCACGGCTTCGGCCGTGAACTTTTTGCGGCCATACGCCGATCGGTCGGGAATGCGGAAGAGGGCGCCGCTATTTTTGATATCACCGGAAAGGAGCGAGGATGAACACCCAAGCTATCATGGAAATTTCCCCCATCGTCCCCGTCATCGTACTGGATGATGTCGATAATGCCCTGAGGCTTGCGGATGCGCTGTTAGAAGGGGGGATTTCCATTATGGAGATCACCCTTCGAACCGAGGCCGCCCTTGCTTCGATCGAGGCAATCGCAAAACAGATGCCGCAGATGCATGTCGGTGCGGGTACGGTCGTGAACGCTGCGGGGTATGAAAGAGCGGTCGATCATGGGGCGCAGTTTGTTTTCAGCCCCGGTATCAGCACGGAACTGATGGAGAGCTCGGTGCGGCTGAATACCCCACTGATTCCGGGTGTGGCAACGGCGTCGGAAGTGATGCTGGCCCAAAATAACGGTTTTGCCCACTGCAAACTTTTTCCGGCAACGGTTGCCGGAGGGGTTGATGCACTCAAGGCGTTTTCAGCCCCTTTCGGATCGATGTTTTTTTGTCCTACCGGAGGGGTGAATCTGAACAATCTGAACGACTTTCTGTCGTTGAAAAATGTGTTATGCGTCGGAGGGAGCTGGATTGTCCCCAAAGAGGCGATAGCCGATAAAAATTTTCGTCACATAACCCAGTTATGTAAAGAAGCATTTGAAAGGATAAAACAATGAGCAGTAACATCACCGCCATGGCCGGAGTCAAGAGCCTGAAAGATATCGACGTAACGGGAAAGAGGGTTTTGATCCGGGTAGATTTCAATGTCCCGATGGATACCCATTTTAATATCTCCGATGACAGCCGTATCCGTGCGGCGTTGCCGACGATCAACTACTGTATTGACCATAACGCCTGCTCCATTACGCTGGTTTCCCATTTCGGAAATCCGAAGAATGGATACGATGAACGTTTTAGCCTGCGACACATTCAGAAACGGCTTGAGCGTCTCCTTCAGAAAAGGGTAGAGTTTATCGAGGATTTTGAAGCGTCGAAATCGGAGATCGCCAGCTGTTCGCTGGAGCGGGTATTTCTCGTCGAAAATATCCGTTTCCATGAAGGGGAGAAGAAAAACGATCCCCTCCTTGCCCGTAAATTGGCAGAGGTGTGCGATGTTTACGTCAATGATGCCTTTGGAACCTCTCACCGCAAACACGCTTCGACCTACGGGATTACGGAGTTTGTAGAGACTAAGGTGGCCGGATTTTTGATGATGAAAGAGATCGAAGCGTTTAGCAAAGCGCTCGAAAAGCCGATCCGCCCGATGGCACTGGTTGTCGGAGGGTCAAAAATTTCTTCCAAGATCACCCTTCTCACCTCTGTCATGGAAAAAGTGGACAAACTCATTATCGGCGGAGCGATGAGCAACACCTTTTTGCAAGCCCTCGGACATGAGATGCAAGGCTCTTTGGTCGAAGAGGAGTACCTGCAAACGGCCAAAGAGGTTCTGGAAGAGGCCAAACGCCATAAGGTAAAAGTCTATCTTCCGGTGGATGTCGTGATCACCGATTCGATTGACCATCCGGTCGATGTCAAAGTCGTCCCGGTGCAGGATATCCTCGAAGGGTTCAAAGCCGTCGATATCGGTCCCGCAACCCTCAAGCTCTTTTCCGAAGCGATAGAACTCTCCAATACCATCATCTGGAACGGACCGATGGGGATCTATGAGATCAATCAGTTCTCCAAAGGGACCTACAAGCTTGCAAGCGCCATCGCCGATTGCTATGCCTACAGTATCGTCGGAGGGGGTGATACGGCCGATGCGGTTGAAAAAGCGGGCGAAAAAGAGAACTTCAGTTTTATCTCCACCGGAGGGGGGGCGAGTCTGGAACTGCTGGAGGGGAAAATCCTCCCCGGATTTGAAAAGCTGGACCGTAATGACGTTAAAGGCAGTTAGATGAATCCGGAGACGCTTTACTCTTCTCTTGATCGCCATTTTCATGCCATTGAGAAGATCATCCTCTCCCGTCAGGACCCTATTACCGGGTTATTGCCCGCGAGTACGGCGGTCAATGCCCACGGCGATTATACGGATGCCTGGGTTCGGGATAACGTTTACAGTATCCTCGGGGTGTGGGGACTTGCCTTATCGTACCGCAAGCACAATCCGGAACATCACCGCAGCTATCTGTTGAGTCAGAGCGTCGTTAAACTGATGCGGGGGCTTCTGGGGGCTATGATGCGTCAATCGGACCGGATTGAAGCCTTTAAAAAGACCCTTGATCCGATTAATGCCTTGCATGCGAAGTATGGTACCAAAACAGGTTTGGCTGTCGTCGGGGATGATGAATGGGGGCATCTGCAACTGGATGCGACCTCTTTGTATCTGCTGATGATCGCCCAGATGACCGCTTCGGGACTCCGATTGATTTACACGATGGATGAGGTTGATTTTGTCCAAAATCTGGTCCATTATATCAGCCGGACCTATTGCACCCCCGATTTCGGTATCTGGGAACGGGGCAATAAGATCAATCACGGAACGACGGAGATTAATTGCAGTTCGGTCGGGATGGCCAAAGCGGCTCTCGAAGCGATGGACGGTTTCAACCTCTTTGGCAATGTGGCAAGTCAGGAGGCGGTGATCCATGTCATCCCCAGTGATATCGCCCGTTCTCGTTTTACCCTTCAGGGGCTTCTTCCGCGCGAATCCAATTCCAAAGAGAGCGATGCGGCATTGCTGAGCATTATCGGATATCCGGGGTATGCGGTTGAGGATGAAACGCTTGTCGAACAAACACGGGATAAAATTATTAAAAAACTTGCCGGCCGATACGGCTGCAAACGTTTTTTGCTCGACGGTCACCAAAGCACTATCGAAGACGTTACTCGGTTACACTATGAGCCTTCGGAGTTGCGGGAGTTTGAACATATCGAATCGGAGTGGCCCCTCTTTTTTACCTATCTGCTCTTGGATGCGCTGATGCGCGACGATACGGAGGCCATTCAAAAATGGAAGGAAAAATTGGAGCCGCTGTTTGTAAAACACGATGGTCAAAAACTCCTTCCGGAGCTCTATATCGTCCCCAAAGAACGGATAGAAGCGGAAAAGCTAAATCCCGGAAGCCAGATACGTATTCCCAATGAAAACGTCCCTCTGGTCTGGGCACAAAGTTTGTATATGCTCTCCGAGATGATCCTCGATGGGGTATTGCGTCCCAGCGATATTGACCCTTTGCGTCGCCGTGAACGGATCGGGCATAAACGCAATACCCATCTTCTGGTTGCCGTATTGGCAGAAAACGAATCGGTTAAACAGCAATTACTCGATCGCGGATTTAGCAGCGAGACGCTCGAAGAGGTGAAACCGGTCCGAATCATGCATTCATCCGAACTCTCCGAAGTGCACACCTTGTTGGGGAAAAACGAGAAACTCTCTTTAAGCGGGCGACCGTTTTTGGTAGCCCGTACAATTACCACCTCCCGCTTGCATCTTCTTGCCGGTGAGGAGATGATTTTTCTCCCCTACTATTTCAATCCGCACGGATTTTATTTTAGTTATGACAATACCTTATTGATCAAACAATTCCGCTCTTCGTTGAAATTTCTTGCGATGCATTGGGATCAGCCCGGTCAACCGATCGTCCCGTTTCTCGTACGCGAAGATATGCTTGCAGAGAGTGAGCAGGGGGTCGTTCTTGCGTTATTGCACGATTTTCAGACCGGGGAATGCGATTCGGTGGTGATTAAAACAAGACCGATCGGGCAATTGTTGACGACTGCGGCGGTCGAACGGATCGATTATCTGCACGGTTTCGATTTGAAGGATGTTCAACTCCATTTTGTCAATAGAGGCAACTGTACCTCTTCGGGAGAGAACCCGATACACGCCCCCCTGAGTGCACAGGAGCTTCAAGAGCTTGGGCACGGGGAGGACTCTTTTTTGGCGGATGCCCTGATCCACAGCACGAATCGTCAAATCCAGGTGAATGTACTCGGTTTATTATGGGAGCGCAGGGGGGGTGATTTTGAAATTTTTATTGAACCGGAAAACCTTCCCCTCTCTTCTATCGCCGAGCGGTTGTACGAGTCGGCGACAATCTGTCATGATTGGGCTGTAGTGCGCCGTATCGCCGATCTGACCGGAAAATACGATGATCGTCTGGAAGATGCTTTGCTTGATATTGTGATTCGGCAAAAACGGTTGGCGGTGGGACGTGCCTACAGTGAAAAGGCGACCTTTTCGAAACCCACCGAATGTACGTCGATTGTCAAAACTATTGCCGAATTTTGCGGTAACAATGCGGCTGAGCGGGTTCTGACGCAGGAGGTGATGCTACATCTTGGGCATCTGATCCGAACGGAGCCGGAGCTTTTTAAAAACATGCTCACCTTGCGTACCTGGTATTTCGTTCAGTTGCTGGTGGGACAGATCAGTCGGGAAAAACACTTGCCGATGGGGGATGCGTATGAATTATTACTGGGGATGGCTCCCCATGCCCTGTATGACCACCTCCGCTTGATTTTGAAGTCTTTTAGCCGTGAAGTGACCCAATTGGTGGGTCAGGAAAATCTTTATGCCTCGGGTATAAAGAGTGTTGCATCGATCAAATCGGCTCCGCCGCTTGCTGAGCTTTCCGAAGTCGATGATTGGGCTCAGTGGCGACAGCATGTGGGGATGATCGGGGCCCTCGCATCGACATTCTATAAAGATGTATGGTATTTGCTGCAACAGTGCAACGGTCTGGTGATCGGGGATAAATACAGCGTTCAAAGCCGTATCGGATCGGAACTGACCCTTGACTCTACTGCGGGGGAACAAAATTTTGCCTTGAGAATTGATGCTTTGCTTCAGAGTATTCATGCACCGGATTATCGTCAACTGAATATTGAAGGGATTGAAAGCCTCTCAAGGCTTTTACGGCAAAATCCCGATTTTCATGTGGAGAACGATTTGATTCTGGATGTTTTGATCGGACATGCCGTACGCATTGCCTGGCAAAAATACCATACGTCGGAAAATTACGATGAACAGCGTGCTCAGGCATGGGAGGCGATCTATAAGCTCTCTCCCCAAGAAACCGATAAGGCTTTTATCGAAGCATTTATCTATTTGCTGATACCGCAGCAGGAACATCATGATGAATCGGTCGTATAAGCCGACAACAAAAGGGGTATTATGATATTAGCAGGCGACATCGGGGGGACAAAAACGAATCTGGCCCTCTTCGCAGTAGAGGGGGGGAGAGTGGAACTTCAAGAAAAGTATCAGTTTGCCAGTCGGGAATTTTCCAGTTTGGAGGAGGTGATCATCGAGTTTGAAAAGCATACCTCCAAAGTGCCGATTGATGCTGCCTGTTTCGGTATTGCAGGTCCCCTCATCGATGGGCGTTGCCGAACCACCAATTTGGCCTGGGATGTTACAACCTCAGGGTTGCAAAAACATCTGAACACCGATAGGGTCCGTTTGCTCAACGATCTCGAAGCGACCGCTTATGGGATGCTCTATTTGGAAGAGGATGAATTCGTCACCCTTAACCCGACCGGAAAGGGGCGTAACGCTAACCGCGCCGTTATTGCCGCAGGGACGGGATTGGGGGAAGCGATGCTGTTTTGGGACGGGATGCAGTACCATCCGATCGGTTCGGAAGGGGGACATAGCGACTTTGCCCCTTTGGACGCCCAACAAGATAAACTGTTACAATGGCTGCGGCTTCGATATCCCGAACATCTCAGTTATGAGCGGATTTTATCGGGTCCGGGAATAAGTACCCTTTATGAATTTTTGGCGCAGAGCGGTTTCGCACCCCAGCCCTCTTCCCTGATGAATATACCCGAAGGGGCAGATCGCAGTGCCCGAATAAGCGAATGCGCTTTGGAAGAGAATGATCCCTTATGCCGGGAAACGCTACAGCTGTTTGCCCGGATTTACGGCGCCGAAGCCGGCAACCTGGCACTGAAAACGATGTCACTGGGGGGAGTGTATATCGGCGGCGGAATTGCTCCGAAAATTTTGCCGTTTATGACCGATATCCATTTTATGGATGCCTTTACAGCGAAAGGACGTTTTAAAGAGTTATTGCAGGGGATGGAGGTCAAGATCTCCTTGAACCCCGAAACCGCATTGTTCGGTGCAGCCCGTTTTGCCGCAGATAAATTGTAACAACGAGAGCTTTCGGAAGTCTCAGGTATCTCCCGCATCCGGAAGATGCGGGTAGCTTCAGGGGGGTGCAGGGGACAAATTGTCCCCTGCCACTTTCCGGGCTATGCCCAAAAAGTGCGTAACATCAGTAAGTAACCTCAAGGTAATCCTAAACATTCATAATTCGTGTAGAAAAAAATGAATAACTGAATCTTACGTACCTTGTCTTGACCGGTGAGGGGAGTTAATCTCGCGCATCCGAAAGATGCGGGTAGCTTTAGGGGGTTGTAGGGACATTTGTCCCTGCCACTTTCCGGGCTTTGCCCGAAAAGTGCGTAACATTAGTGATAAATTGATGGTTGGACAGGAGAGATAGTGTTAAACAGAGCTTTAATGGAATCGGCACTCGGAGATATAGAGATACTTCGAAAACATTTGCGAGCGGCACGTGATGAGGTAAACAGCGATTATCCGCGCGCCCAGAGTCTTCTGAATTTGAATCACTATATGCTTTTGCGGCAAGAGGATCGGACCGACCTTCAGGAAAAACTTTTCATGCTTTCACTCTCTTCTTTGGGACGCTCCTATGCCCATGTAGCGGCAAGCATCGATACCCTTTACGATCAGCTCAGCTCTTCACTCGGGAATGAAGAGATCAGTGAAGCGTTAATGGCTGAATTTCGCCATCTCTCCATAGCCGATGCCATCTCAATCGCTTCGAAAAACAGCAAAGCTCTTTTTGGCGGTAAAGCCAGTTCCAAACTCAGTAAACAAATCACTGCGGTTATGGTTACCCTTCCCTCACACGCCGCAGAGAATGATGGGCTACTGATTCGTCAGCTTGCCGATTCGGGGGTTAATGTATTCCGGATTAATACGGCGCATGATGATAGTGCGGTGTGGAGATCGATGGCCGAGGTGATTGCCGCGATCAATACCCAAAGAGATAGGGAAGAGAAGATCAAAATTTTTATTGATTTGGCCGGACCGAAGATACGGACAGGAACAATCCGAGAGGTAGAGATGCCGATCGAAATCGGTAGCAATAAACAGGTAAAAGAGGTAATGATCTATTCAACCGATGCTGCTACCAAAGGGGAGACGACCGACTCGGTGACTCAGGGAAAAATCCCGGCACAGATCGCGGTGGATAAAAAGTTCTTCAAAAAAATCGGAACGGCACACCCTGTCGAAATTATAGATGCGAACCATAAAAAAGCGTTGATAACCCTTAGCGAAGTGAACGAAAGCTACGCCAGAGGAGTGATTAACAAGAAAGTTTTTGTTAATAAAAAAACAAAACTCAAATACGGTGAACATGAAGGAAAAGTTCAAAATTTACAGATGCAGAAAGATCCGATCCGATTGTTTGTAAATGATCGTTTGATCATTACTGAAAATGAGATCGAGGGGAGTTCACCCTTGTTAGACGGTGAGAATAATATTATTCGTCCGGCATTGATTAGCTGCAGTTTAAAAGGGATGCTTTCCTCGCTCAAAGTGGGTGAAAAAATTTTTATCGATGATGGCAAAATCGGGGGTGTCGTCATCGAAAATAATGTCACATCCGTGACTTGCAAGGTCGTTGTCTCCAAACCGAGCGGAACATTGCTTAAAGAAGAAAAAGGGATCAATTTTCCCGATACCTATATCCAAACCTCGGCCCTTACCGCTTTGGACCGTACGAATGCGCTTGAGGTACTGGAGATCGCCGATAGTCTAAGCCTCTCTTTTTGTCAAAGCGCCCAAGATGTTCATGACCTTCAGCGTTTGTTGGAAGAAAACAAAAGAACCGACATTGGCATTATTGCCAAAATCGAGACTCAGCAAGGTGTAGTGAATATGCCGGAAATCCTTAAACAGCTTCTTCAATCGGAAAAAAGCGGTGTCATGATTGCCCGGGGGGACTTGGCCATTGAGGTGGGATTCGAAAATATGGCGTACATGCAAGAGGCGTTGCTCGATATATGCGACGCGGCACATATGCCTGTTATCTGGGCAACTCAGGTTCTGGAAAGCAAAATGAAAAACAATCTTCCCAGCCGTGCCGAAGTGACCGATGCGGCAATGGCAGGACGTGCGGAGTGTGTTATGCTTAACAAAGGGGCTTTTGCTATCGACACGATTGATGTTTTAACCCGTATTTTAAATGATATGCATCTCGTATCGAAAAAAAATAGACAGCTCTTAAAGAAAGAGACCCTTTGGTGTTAAATCCAAGATAGCCCCCTTCTTGACAATATTTTTTACTTTTTAATATCAGAATAAGTGAGTATACCTTAAGATGGGGGTCTACTAAACATGAAAAGGATTAAAAATGGGAAGTAAAGTCAAAAAAATGGTTAAGAAACAAGTGAAGAACCTCCTTAAAAAAGAGTTGAAACAAGAGGTTAAAAAGCAGATAAAGCTTTATAAGAAAAAAGAAAAAGAGGAAAAAGAGGTCGTTATCGCAGAATAAACACCTTTTTGAATGGAGTAAGAGTGATAAAGACGATACCGTTATCTTGGGACGGAGAGGGAGTTACTCTTGCTTTGGAAAAGGGACTTTGATTAAGAAGAGTGCACCGTCATTAAAATTATTGGCTTCTATCGTACCGTTAAATTTTAGTTGGATGATCATTTTTGCGATAAAAAGCCCCAATCCCGTCCCCTGAGACTGGTGTTTGGTCGTAAAATAGGCATCAAACAGATTATCCATAATTTCCGGTGCAAATCCTCCCCCGTTATCGTATAGTGTAATGAGATTGTTTCGGGGATCGGAGATGCATTCGATCGTTATTTTGGTGCTGCCGGCATCTACGGCATTATGCAGGATGATCAGTATGACTTGCTGCATTTCGCTGATAGATCCGTACGCATACGATCTTTCATCCAAACGCAATTCGATGGTTATATTTTTTTTTGCAAACGTATTGCCCACGAGTTGCATTGTCTCCTCTATCGCTCTTTGAATGGAGAATACCTCCATTTTTTTGTTGGATTGGTCATCTTTTAGAAAATCTTTAAAAATATCGATGGTTTTTGACATAAATACGACCTGCATGTGCATGTCGTTAAACACCTTTTGCTGATACTCCCTATCCACTTCGCCCATCATGCTTTTAATGGTTAAATCCGTTATGCACAGCTCAATTATATTAAGGGGTTGTTTCCATTGATGGGCGATATTGTTGATCATGGTTCCCATTTCAATAAAGCGGGACTGTTTCAATAAAATGGCATCTTTGAGTCGGCTGCTTTCTTCTTCTATTTCTCTTTTTCGCATTGCATCGTCAATATTTTGCTGCATTTGAAGAAAGCCGTTAATAATTTCATAAATGACATCGTCTTTGTTGGTGTTGATCGGGTCAAAAATCAGTTTGTCTCCGGGCATATATCCTTTGATTTCCGATGCTATTTTGCTTAAAGGGGTCAGCAGTTGTTTGAGAAGACGCATTTCCAGATAAAAATAAAGGGCCAGTAAAGCGATGAGAAGTACTCCCGCCGAGTAATATTTAACAGAGAGTTTTTTTAGCATCTGGTGCCCGTATGCTATCTCAAGCGTCCCTAAGCTCTTTTGAAATTTACCGTTTTCCGGGCTTTTGACAATGCTTTGATGCAGTAGATAGAATGGATCGTCGGAAGAATAGCTGGGCGAACTGACTTTGGATATCAGTGATCCGTTCTGATCTTTAAATGCGATGTATTCCAGATCGTAGGTAACCAGCATGTTATGTAAAAATTCATCCATCTGCCCATCGGCAGACTCTTTGTTGATAAAATACCACACGGCAACTTTTGCGGATAAGGGTTCCGAGATGATTGCTATGTGCCTCTTTTCGGATTCTCGAAACGTATCATTGACCAATTTATAGATTAATATACCGCTTCCCGCAAATATAATCGTTAGAGCTACTATAACAAATAAAAGCAATTTACGCTGCAGCGAAATGGTAGTAAATGATTTTATAAATTCTTTACGGAGGGTAGAATTATTCATGAATCGATTTTCTTTGAGTGCTTTTGGTTTGATTTGCAACCCATTTTACCAACAGACTACCGTTGTATTGGGATGAATTAAGAGAAGCGGTGCCAAGAGATGAGAATTTTATACAATATTTTTTCATGATGAATCCTTCTGATTGTTTATTGTAGCAAAAACAATTAAAATAGCAAAATGTATATTTTTGTTGTTTTACGTTTTGAACAGAGAACGTAAAAAGACGAACAGCTTCTTTTAACCGGTCGTTTGGAGATAAACTGCCAAACCATTTTCCATCTATACTTTTTTTTTCGATAAAATTTCAATCTTTTTAGCAAAGTGGCAATAGAATTATTAAGGAATTATATGAAAGAGTTAAGCACGATTGATGTAAAGCTCGCATTCGAACACGATATTAAAATGGCGCTGTATACGCTTGAGAGATACAATATTGATGCAAATCTGGCGTTAGTAGCCTGTGCCGATTACGATGTAGATAAAGCGTATCTGATGGAAAGCGTCAGGCAAAGCGATGTTGCAAAAAAAATAAACGATCATTATATCGCCGTTTTATTTACGTTTGTGGATCATACGGGCGCTCAGTATGCGTTGGAAAAATTGGTTGATCACTATCAGCAATACCCTTTGCGAGGAAGTTTAGTCGTATTGAAAAAAGGGGAAACGATTGATGATGTATGCGAACGGTTGGTACGTGTCAACCACTCTGCCCATCAAGACCCCCAAAGAAAAGTATTTCATGAATTTGATTATCCCCTGGCCATGGAGTAGGATAGCAACAGACCGCTCTTGTGTGACTAACTGATGTTACGCACCCCCTGAAGCTACCCGTATCTTTCGGATACGCGAGATTAACTCCCCTTGATGCACTTGCTGGGGCAAGGTGCGTAAGGTCAGTGCCTAAAAAGGGAACAGCATCCCGACACGCTGCTGATATTCTCGATAGGTATTGCCCCATACGGCGATTAAATCCCTCTCCTCATACCGAAGCGCGACAAAAATATAGATACTCAGCGTAACCGAGAGCATGAGATGCGAATAGGACATGGCGGGTGTAAGCCATATTCCGATCAGCACCCCCAATTGGATCGGATGGCGTACAAATCGGTAAAACAGTTTTTCTTTGAACGTCATCGATGGGGCAGGTTTGTCGATTAGATTTAGATAAATTTGCTGCAAACCGAAGAGTTCAAAATGGTTGATGATAAAGGTTGAAAAGAGAGAAAAGAGCCAGCCGAAAATATATCCGGCAGTTAATAGCAGTTGTAGTGTTTCATCCTCTGCCTGCCATAAAAATCCCTCCATCGGCTGCCAATACAGACAAATCAATCCTAATGCCAACCCTGAAAACAGGACATAGGTACTGCGCTCCGAGGCTTCCGGAATGAGTGTTGTCAGATATTTTTTAAATGACGGACGGGCCATGAGGGAGTGTTGCAGCGCAAATACCATCACCAAAGCGAGGTTGATACTAAATGCGGTAGATAAGGGGACGCGATGGTATGTGTTTATGGTGATCGGCATAAACTCCCACTCTCCGAGATACAAAATAAACCAGATCTGTGCGATAAGTGCCACAAGATAAGACCCTATCCCATAGATAAAAATAATTATTTTCGACATGTTACTCTTTTTGAATATAGCTTAAAAGCGGATATCTCTCGTATAGGCGGGGTTCCATTTAAGATGTTGATCTTACGCACCTTGTTTAAACAAGTGCGAAAAAGTTAGTAATTTCCCGTATCCGAAAGATACGGGAAGCTTTAGGGGGTTGTAGGGACTTTAGTCCCTGCCACTTTACGGGCGATGAGCGAAAAGTGCTAATATAAGGCTTGGGCGGAAGAATTCCATCCCGCGCAACCGCTCTGCACGAGGATGGAAAACGAGGGGGAATGTTAGTGACGAACGTTGAGCTTGTTTTTATTAATTGCTTCGATAACCGATGTGATATGTTTCATTTTCGCCTCTTCGTCATCCATGTTGTGGATCGCATCGAGGTTAAAATGCTGTAATTTGGTATCAAGATATCCGGTATCGATTTTACCGTCGATAAAATCCTGATCACGGACGATTTGTCGGTGAAGAGGGATATTGGTCGGAACCCCCTCGATCAAGAACTCATCGAGCGCACGCTTGGCTTTACGGACACAATCTTCCCATGTCAATGCCGAAACGATCAACTTTCCGACCATTGAATCGTAGTTGGAGGGAATTTGATAGTTGGTGTACGCCATAGAGTCCAAACGTACCCCCGGACCGCCCGGTGCAAGGTAGTTGGTGATAAGACCCGGTGATGGGACAAAGCCCAATTTCGGATTCTCCGCATTGATACGGAACTCAATCGCGTATCCGCGAAGGTGAATCTCCTCTTGCATGAATTTAAGCGGGTCGCCTTCGGCAATTTGGATCATCCGTTGAATCAAATCGATTCCTGAGATCGCTTCGGTAACCGGATGTTCAACCTGAACGCGGGTGTTCATTTCGATGAAATAGATATTGTCATCCTGATCAACCAGATACTCGATTGTACCGACGCTTTCGTATCCGAGACGGTACATCGCTTTTTTGGAAATACGGTAAAGCTCACGACGAGTTTCGTGATTCAATAACGGTGATGGAGCAATCTCGATGACCTTCTGGTGGCGGCGCTGGATTGAGCAGTCACGGTCTCCCAAATGGACGATGTTGCCGTATTTGTCTGCTACGATTTGGATCTCAATGTGGCGCGGGTTTTTGAGATATTTTTCAATAAATACTTCACCGCGATTAAAGAAACGCAACGCTTCATTGGTTGCCGATTCGTACATCTCTTTAAAATCGGATGCACGTTCTACGATACGCATACCGCGTCCGCCGCCCCCGAAAGCTGCTTTGATGATGATCGGGAAACCGATGCCGGTTGCAATTTTTTCGGCATCATCGATGTTGTCGATCGGCTCATCCGTACCCGGAAGCATCGGAACACCCACTTCGCGCATGGCCACTTTGGAGGCCATTTTGTCACCGAAAAGGGCAATGTGCTCCGGTTTCGGGCCGACAAAAATAATACCGTTATCGGCACACGCCTGTGCAAACTCGGCACTCTCCGAGAGAAAACCGTATCCCGGATGGATCGCATCACAATCGGCTTTTTTTGCCAGTGAAATAATACGATCATAATCCAGATAGGCAGCAATCGGATCTCCCATGATCGGATAGCACTCATCTGCTTTGCGCACCCATACGCCGTTTACGTCGACTTCTGAAAAAACGACGACACTTTTTATGTTCAGCTCTTTACAAGCACGGATAATTCGCAGTGCAATCTCACCGCGATTGGCAATAAGAAGTTTGGTGATTTTTTTTGTCTTCACATTGTTTCCTTCATTCAGAGAGTACCGTTTCAAAGTGATTTGAGGCGCTCTAATCATCAATTTTCGGTATTTTATCGTAAATCGAAATAAAAACTTCTTAGAGTACATAATAACTTTAGTGCGGGACTTCTGCCTCGAAGAGGCAAGCTTTAGCGCCATAGCGGCTAGCGCAGTGCTTTCCTCAAAGGAGGTTTAAAAGAGAGTTCTGCAAGAACGCTAATGAAATTTTTTTTGGTTATACTTCTTCCATTAGCATCAGCGTATGTGTGTTGGTCCTATCGCTCTGCACCCATTCTAAAATTCCAAACCATGAGAAGTGAAGTTATGAATATTTTATCTAAAAATCTCCCTGTTGAAGATTCCATTGCCGCGATGCAAACCATCTTACGAGAAGTTGGATGCGAAGTGCTCTTTTCAGAGGAAAAACATCCGTTGAACTCCTGTTTCTCGGTTAATCTGGCTTCGGTGGAGGCCCCGAAACATATCTATTCCAACGGGAAAGGGAGCTCTTCGGAAGCTTCGACGGCCAGTGCACTGGGCGAATACATCGAGCGGCTTCAGACCAATAATTTTTTTATCGATTTTTATCTGCCGAATCGCCGCTATTATCCCGATGAGGTGGCTTTTGAGATGGGCGGCGGCTATTTAAATGACGAATTACGTGAAGTATACGATCCAAGCGGTAGCCTCAGCGATGATGATTTGATCGATTTTAACAGCGACTATGAAGATAAGGTTGTTGCGCTGCCGTTTAAGAAACGTTCAACCGGGGAGCAGGTTTATATCCCTCTGAATATTTTGAGCAATCTCTACGTCAGTAACGGATTGGCGACGGGGAATACCGCTCCTGAGGCTCAGGTACAGGCCTTGAGTGAAATTTTTGAGCGCTATGCAAAAATAGAGATTATCAAAAACGGGTATGCTCTTCCGAAATATCCGGACGAAGTGGTCCGATCATTCGAAAAACTCTATCGCGATCTCACGATGCTGCGTGAAGCGGGATACATCGTCGAGGTACTCGATGCCTCATTGGGGGGGAGGTACCCGGTAACGGCGATCTCTTTGATCAATCCCGAAAATTCAACCCTTTTTGTCTCGTTCGGTGCCCATCCGATTTTGGAAGTCTCTCTGGAGCGGACCATGACTGAGTTGATGCAGGGGCGGGGGCTTGAAAATCTCGATGCGTTTGAAGTACCGACATTTGATATGAGTCTGGTTTCGGACAGTTTTAACCTGGAGTCCCACTTTATCGATTCCAACGGCAAACTCGGATTCGGTTTTTTAAGCCGTACCAAAAGTTTTGAATTTGCATCGTGGGAGTATCACGGAGAGGGGAGCGAAGCGGAGTACCTTTATCTGAGTGAAATCGTACGCACCATGGGCAAGGAGATTTATCTGCGCGAATATACCTATCTGGGATTTTACTCGTGTCAAATGATTGTCCCGGGGGTGTCGGAGGTGTATCCGATCGAAGATTTGATCTATAACAATAAAAACTGCGGCAAACTGATCCGGGACATGGTGTTGAATTTCGAGGAGTATGATCCGGAGGATATTCTGGATGCGGTTGAATCGCTGGAGGAGTCGCTGAATATCGAAAAATACATCGGGGTGATTTTCGAAAAGAATTTTACGATGGCCGAATTCAAAGCCCAAATTCATTTGTTGGCGGATAACCGGGAAGAGGCACTGGCACTTCTGGAGTTCGGGACGGATAAGATGGGGTATCTTGTCGCAGAACTGATCCGGATGGATGAGGGGGGATTCTCCATGGATGAGTATGAAGAGGGGCTTTGCAACCTTTTTACACGTTCCAAGGTAGAAAAAGCGCTGCAAATACTGGGAGGGGAAGCATTTTTGATCGATCGGACCCTCCATCGGAATTATGACAATATGTTAGCCCTGTATGATCGGCTGGAGGAAAAAAAACGGGGGATAAGCATCTCCTGACTGACACCTTACACCTTTCCCCTCATTCCCCGTGCTTGTACGTTTTAATGATCTCTTCGAGTTTGCTGATACTGTCGATTTTGTTATCGATCAGATGAATGGTGGTTACCGTGAGGGTGATATCGCTCTTGGCAATACATTCGACGCGGCTCAGAGTGTCGGGAGAAACATCGAGATACTCTTGAGAGAGAATAATAAAGGTATCGCCGAATATCCGATAGATATGGTTATTGCTGAAGCGCTCTTTGAGCAGCGTACTGAATTTTCCGAGTAAAAGATCGCCGTTGGTCCATCCTTGTTGATGGTTATAGGCGATGAGGTTGTTGAGGGTAATGGAGGTTGCATAGCGGTACTCGTAGCTGTGCTGATTGATGTTGAGAATCGATTCGAGTGCCCAGTGATTGTTGACCCCGGTCAGCTGATCTTTGAGGTAATAGGCGAACCGCTCTTCTTCGATCTCTGTTTTCGGAAACTGGTCGTACGCTTCAATCGTGATATGGCGAAGGGCGATAATCGCTACGTCAGCGACGTCGGGATCGAATTGTGACCCTTTGAGCATCTCAATCTCTTTCAGCGCTTCATCCAGACTTTTCCGGGCTTTGTAGATTCGATTGGTGGTCATGGCGTCAAATGCATCGGCAATAATCATAATACGGGAGAGGGGGGGGATCTGATCTTTCGAAAGGGCATTGGGATAGCCGCTACCGTCATAGCGTTCGTGGTGATGGCGCATGATATCGGCGAGTTCCTGATACATACCGACTTTGGAGAGGAGTTCGTAACCGGCGCTGAGATGGTAGTTGATCAACTCTTTTTCGGTAGGGGTCAAAATACCCGGTTTTAAGAGGATGGAATCGGGAATGGCGATTTTACCGACATCGTGCAAAATAGCCGCCTCTTTGATTTTGTTGACAATCTCTTCATCGTGATACATGGCCCGGGCGATGATTTCACAGTAATGGGCTACCCGCTGTGAATGTCCGGCGGTATAGGAGTCGCGTTTATCGATCAGGTCAACGACGAGTGCAATCATGCTTTGGTAGTTTTTGATCTTTTCGAGTTCGGTCGCATGGAGCTGAAGCGATTTTTTTTCGATCATCTTTAGTGCGGCAATGATGGCGGACGTTCCCAGAAACCAAATCAGGAACAACCAACCGAAGGTATGCATCAGGGTATCTTTCATCATTGCATCAAATGCTTTTAGCGGGACGGAGATACCGATTCCTCCGCGTAATCCGCCGATCGTATTTTCGGAGGGATTATGACACTTCAGACAGCTTTGATCGGTGACCATCGGGATCATCATCCGCAGGTATATCCCCTCTTTTTTGTGTTCCAGTTCGTGAAAGTCGCTTTGATTGCGATTGGTCTCAAGATAGCGGAGCGCTTTTTTTTCCCATGGAGTCGCTTTATTGTCGGGATTGATCGGTTTGAGGGAGGTGATCCTTGTTTTTTCTCCATACAACGTCCCGTAATTTTGCATCATCTGTCTTAGAACATAGGAAGAATTCATTAAGGTCAATTGCTTTCCGGAAGGGGTTTGGATATCACGTTCGAGAATATGGGAGAGATAAGGGCTGGCCGGAGTTTGCTGATCGATCGGGACGTAAACCCCTCCATGCGAAATAATCCAGATACGGGTGGCGAGATCTTTATTCAGTGCAGTTTTTGCGGTATTCTTTGCCAGTTCGATAACCTGTCTGGATTGATCGTTCCAGTAAAAGAGGGCGACGGTGAGCATCAATAAACTCCATACCGCCACTCCGATGAAGAGGGAACGACGGTACGAAGTGATTATTGTCTGAACATGCACTGAAGTTCCTTATCAAAATGGTATCACCAGTATAGCCAAAAGAAGATTGAGAATTTCCTTGAGTTATTCGCTCTTTTCGGTCGGTTTAAGCGATTTGACGTTGATCCGGCGCGGCGTACGTTTCGGGGTGGAATCGGCAGGAGAAGATTTGGTAGCATTATTTGAGGGTTTGCTATTTTTGGGAGATTTGTTATCGTAAGGTCTCTTCTCTCCGTAAGGCTTTTTGTCACCGAAAGATTTTTGAGCTTCATAAGGCTTTTTCTCCCCGTTTTCAAAAGATTTTTTCCCTTCATAAGGTTTCTTTTCATACGGTTTTTTGGAATCATACGGTTTTTTTTCATTATTTCCGAAAGATTTCTTAGCGTCATAGGGCTTTTTATTTTCGTACGGTTTTTTCTCTCCGTCAAACGATTTGGGTTTATCGGATTCTGTTTTTTCTTTTCCGAAAAATTTAGGTTTGCTCGAATAGGGGGTTCTGGCCGCTTTTTCGGTATCACTGCGGGGTGTTCCGTCGATATAGTGATTGCGTTCGCGTGTTTTTCCCTCAAAAATCGGCTTGCCGTTTTCATCTTTTCCTACAAAACGGGGTTTGGAATCTTTATTTTTCCAATTGTCCGGTTTTTTATCGTCGCGTGTACCGGAGAAAGGTTTTTTAGCAGGACGGTTTTCGTCCCGGTTTCCCCGATCGTCACGTTTGAAATCGGAACGCGGTTTTGAATCCCGTTTTGGTTGAGCATCCCGTTTCGCATTTTGCTCATCGCGTTCGGCACGTCGTGCTTTTGCCTCCTCTTTGCTCTTTTGTTCTACCGCGATACCGAAATCGGGCTCAAAACCGGCAACAGCCTCTTGAATTATCGTACGTCCGACGAGGGTTTCGATGGGGTAGAGCGATTTTTGGTCTTCCGCTGAAAGGAGGATAAGGGCATATTCTTGTGCACGTGCAAAGCGGGACATGTAAATGATCGCTTTATCGGGGAGATCGTAGCTGATTAGAACATCGCATTTGAGATCGGGCGATTGGGAGAGTGTTTCATCACTCGATAGGGTGATGTTGTCGTTGTGCGACAGGTGAATTCGTGCCGGATCGTTTGCCGTGACGATCAGGATCGATTTGCCGTGGTACCGGGTAATAAGGTGGTTTAAAAGCTCGTTTTTACGTGCTGCGTTACAAGGGTGGATACGGTGATTTTGGCGTTTAAGCGCGGGGGTTGCTGATGATGGCATGGGTAGTCCTTTGGTAAATGCCATTATAGCGTAGTGAGGCTAATTATCACCACATCTCCATGAACCAAAGGCGGGATTGGTCTCCCGGCGCAAGAGCGGGGGATCAGTTTACGATTTTTCTTTGAAGTAGCGTCCGTCGGTCGTAAAGAGTTTGAGGATTTTATGGTATTCGGCGTATGCTTGCTTATACAGATGGCGGGTCTGATTATTCATTTCGTAGAGTTCCGTAGCGCTCATTCCCGTTTCCAGCGCATTTTTAAGGAGTTTTGTCCGTCGCAGATAGGTAAAAGCCAGATTCGGAAAGTGTTCATGAATTTTTTCCCGAATGATTGCGGCATCATTGGGATTGTCAATCATATTGGCAAAAACAAGAATAGTCTTTTCACGAAAGTTTTTGATCAGGATGAGGCTTTTCATGATGGAGTTGAGATCATTGGTGGTCGGGAGGATAATAATATCCGACTCCCGTAGTATCTCATCCGAATTTTTGTCCACAAAACCGCCGAAATCATAAACGGTATCGGGATAGAGGGGGATGTTGTTGGGGTAATAACGGGCATTTTTGTATTTATTTAAAGTGACGGACATATCGTTGGTTGCGTATCGGTAACCGAGATCTTTTGCCAGTGAAAATGCCAAAGAGGTTTTACCGACGCCCCCTTTTGTCGATGCAATAGAGATGATTGCCATGAGTACCTTCGGAAATTTTTTCCGTATCGTAGCATAAAGAAGATTTTGTCGTCAAAAAATCGGCAAAATCTAGCCCCTGCAGGAGCGATTTTTTGAGAAGAGTTCGAGCAGATGCTGCTTTTTTAGCGATACGCGGCGATCCCCATCAGCTGAGAGAGGGTGACAAAGGTATACCCCTCTTGTTGAAGTTTTTCGATGATTTCGGGTAAAGCTTCTGCGGTAGGGTGATTGGAACGGCCGCTGTGCATCAAGATAATATCGCCGGGGCGGATATGGGTAAGGACATTCTCGACAATCGGATCTTTCTCTTTGATCGCCCAGTCGAGTGAATCGAGAGACCATAATACGGCAGTGAATCCATGGGTATTGATGGTGCGGACGACCGATGCGTTGATCGAACCGTATGGGGGGCGGATGAGAAGGGGATAATGGCCGGTGAGCTCCTGAATTCTCGAACTGGAGGCATTGAGCTCCTGAAATACCTCTTCGTCGCTGAGTTTCGTGAAACGCGGATGGGTAAAACTATGGTTTAATACCAGATGCCCCTCTCTGGATGCCCGTTGGACCGTTGTGGCATTGATATCCGTCATCGGTGAGCCGATCATGAAAAAGGTTGCTTGGACTTTGTGCTCTTGTAAAACGTCCAGAACTTCGTTGGTGACGTTTTCATCCGGTGAATCATCGAAGGTGAGGGCGATGGTTTTACGTTCGGGATTGCCGTTGACGATGACGTCGGAATAGGTACCGTTTTGGATAGGGGTAATCGTATCGGCACGCCAGACATCGAGAAAACGGGTGAGATTGGCATCAAGTATCGGTGAAGCCCCCCGAATATCATAAATCGTGCGGGTATCGCCGAAGAGAAGGGAGTGAAAGAGAAGGAGGAAAAGGAAAAAAAAAGAGGTGTTCATAGGGTCCGTCTCGCTATAAGATAGGGGTTGAAATGTGCGCCATTATATCCAAAAGGGCACTTTGTTTAAACGCAAGCTTTAATCCCCTTCTTTTCCTCGGTAATCGATTTCGATAGCTTTGATCATATCGGCCAGTTTGCCGTAAGCGGCGTCATAATCATACGGTGTATTGTTTCTGCCGGCTTTTTCGACCTCCAGTGCATAGGTGTAAAGTTCTGTGAGGTGCAGAGTCCCGGCACTCCCTTTGATACTGTGTGCCGCTTTATATAGGGCTTCATAATCGGACAGGGCAATCGCATTGCTCAGGGCATCGAGCCCTTTTTTGGCACTTTTGAAAAACATGGCAACAATTTTGGTGACCTCTTCGGGAGTAAAGTCAAATTCATCTGCAAGGGTTTGCACATCGATTGTATCCGGCATCGGTTCTCCTTGAATAGGGAAGTTGACTGCATAAAGATTATGGTATCATAAAGGTGATGTGTTATCAACATCTATACTGATGTTATGCACATTAGGAACAAAGTCCCTAATGTGGCAGGGACAGATGTCCCTACAACCGCCAAAACAAGCGAAGCGCTCCCAAAGGGATGTTTCCTGAAACGCTACCCGCATCTTTCGGAGACGGGAGAGTAACTGATCTTTAATTGCACTTTTCGCTCATAGCTCGTATAGTACGTAACATCAGATCTATATTTTGAAAACCGTTTTAAAGAGGGGTGTCAAATGTTTGAACTTTTTGAAAAAATACCGATTGCCTTACGATTTTTTGGAATCGGGTTCCTCTTTACTCTAATCTTTCTCGGCCATATTCTGTTTGATCTGGGGGATCAGCTCATGGACGAAAAACAGAATTTGCAAATGAGATTGAACGGTTTGAAATATCTCGAAGAGACCAATGCCGAGATCGCCTTGTTTCAGCAAATACGGGGGCTTACGAACCTCTATCTGGAGGGTGATACTACGGTTTTGGGGCAAATTAAAGCCTCTCAGAGAGAGGTACGAAAAAGTTTTGCGATCCTCAGTACCCTTGAGCATCCCCATGATGCCTACAACTGTAACGAAAAACTGGATATTATCCGTCACCGTTTTGATTTTTTGGAGGAGAAGTTTGAGCGTGCACATCGGTTTGGCGCGAGTGAAGAAGAGAGAAAAAAGGTGTTCGAAGGGTATTCGGAAATTATTGAAAAGCTCCTTTATTTTAATTCCTACATTGCGGTAACGTACAATATCGGTGAAAGCGGGGATTGGCATCTTTTTGTCCTCTCTGAGTTTCTCTCCGAACGGATACCGATGTCGATCGAGGTGTTGGGAAAGCTCAGAGCGATTATTTCGGGGGGGATACAACACGGGCACATTACCCCCGCAGAGAGAGACCAGAGTCAATTTTACATTCGACTGCTCAATCATAACCGAAGTGTCATCCAATCCAAACTGGTTCATATTTTTGAACACGATATCCGGATGAAAAATTCTCTCGAACCTTTTTCGGATGCCACTATCAAGGCCAATAAAAAACTACTCACCGATATCGAATCGTATCTTGCCGATCCCGATTCGATTAAGGTGGACGGTAAAACTTTTTTCTCCATGGCAACAGAGAATATGGAAAGCGGATTCTATTTTCTCTCTGCCATTCATATGAATCTCGAAATGAAAATCCGCGAACATGCCCAGATCCGTTTGCACGCCCTGTGGTTTAAAATTTATTTTGAGTGTGCGATCCTTTTGGGCGGTCTTTTTACGTTTTGGCTTTTTTATCTCTCCAGTATGGGGCATATCCGAAAGATTGAAAATGCTGAAAAAGCGAAAGCGGTATTTTTATCCCATATGAGCCATGAAATCCGCACTCCGTTGAACGCTATTTTG
Source organism: Sulfuricurvum sp. (assembly GCF_023229695.1). GTDB lineage: Bacteria > Campylobacterota > Campylobacteria > Campylobacterales > Sulfurimonadaceae > Sulfuricurvum. The sequence goes on along the minus strand of NZ_JALNYS010000003.1, from coordinate 152,182 downwards.
GGTTTTATCGGAATTTTGAAAGAAAAAACGAAAGAGGGGGAAAATCTTACCTACATTGATACGATTCAGCAAAGTTCAACTCTGTTGCTGAGTATTATCAACGATATCCTCGATTTGAGTAAAATTGAAAACGGAAAGCTCTCGATAACGTTGGTTCCGTTTCAGCCTCGCCCCGAGTTTACCCCCATCATCTCGATCTATAAAGCCAAAGCCAACGAAAAAGGGATCGAATTTCACTCCCGTATCGATGGGGAGGTTCCCAAATGTATCACCTCCGATCCGATTCGTCTGAAGCAGATCCTCAGCAATCTCCTCTCCAATGCGATCAAATTTACACCCGAAAACGGCGTTGTTTCACTGAATATCGGGTATGAAGAGGAGAGTCGGATATTGACGCTTGATGTCATCGATAACGGGATCGGCGTCCCCTTGTCCAAACAAAAAAAAATATTTGAATCGTTTATTCAGGCGGAAGAGTCAACGACGCGCAATTACGGAGGGACCGGACTGGGGCTCGCGATTTGCTCCAAACTCGTTTCAATGTTAAACGGGGAGATCGGATTGGAGAGCGAAGAGGCGAAGGGATCAAAATTTTCGGTGAGAATACCGATCCCTCCGTGCGCCACCTGTGTCCTCGAATACAATCCTGAGATACAGTTTCATCCCGCCAACGCACCTTCGGCGTCTCCCTGTGAGAGTTGTTTTCAGGGGAGCGTTCTGCTGGTGGAAGACAATGAAACGAATCAGATGTATATGGAGATCCTCCTTGAAAAGATGGGTCTGACGTATGAAATCGCCAAGGACGGAGTCGAAGCGGTCGAACATTTCAAAACAAACCGCTACGATATCATTCTAATGGATGAAAACATGCCGCGAATGAACGGATTGGAAGCGGCGAAAGTGATTTTACAGACGGAGCGGGACGAAAACCGTCCCCATACACCGATCATTGCCGTTACGGCAAATGCCCTTCAGGGGGATAGGGAGATTTTTATTGAAGCGGGGATGGACGGCTATCTGACGAAGCCGGTGGATAAAGGAGCCCTGATCGGGGTGTTCGAACACTATCTAAAAAAAGAAAATTTAATATAATACCCGATAAAATCATCTTACCTAAATAGTAGGCCAGTGGAGGAGAATTAATAGATGTTTTTTAATAAAGAAAAAGTTGCCATGCAACAAGAGATCGATTCGCTTAGAAAGGAGCTGATGGAACGGGGTAAGGAGGTTGCTTTTTATAAAGAAGCCGCCCTGGTATCGATGGATGAAGGTCTCATTATTATGGACAACCGGAAAAATATCGTTTTTGCCAATACGAAAGCGCGTGAGCATGAAGGGCAATTTTACATCCTTTCCGCCGAACTCCTCAAAAATAATTCGACGATTGCTCTGGAAGGGTGCAGCGCCAAAGTGGAACGTCGAAATTTTTTCGTGGAAAATGAGAACTACACGGCCTATACGATGATGAAAACCGATGTTCGCAACGGGCAGGAGAGCCGTTTGCTTTCCATGCATCAGTCATCGATTAAAACCGCATTTCAGGAGACCCAAAAAACATTTGCCAGACTTTTGGAAAATCTGAAAAGTATGAAAAATGACACGATCGTGACCTCGAATGAGTCGACGGAGGGGTTACAGCTGATCCAGCGTTCGGCCACCGATATGGAAGTGCTGGCAACCCATATGTCCCATGCGGTCGATTCAACCTATTCGTTGAGTGAGCGGAGCCGCGAAATCGCATCGGTTATCACCCTCATCGAAGATATCGCCGATCAAACCAATCTGTTGGCCCTGAATGCGGCTATCGAAGCGGCGCGGGCAGGGGTGCATGGACGGGGGTTTGCCGTTGTCGCCGATGAGGTGCGCAATCTGGCCGAAAAAACCCAAAAAGCGACGAAAGAGATTACCATAGTCGTTCAGTCGATGCAAGAAGAGACGAGTCAGATCCAATCCAATACCGGAGATATCAGTACGATTGTCACCGATACCAAAGAGGTGATTGACCGGCTCAAAACCAAGGTGACCGAATTTCAGCGTAATGCAAACCGTGCGGCATACGAAGTGGAATACATCAGTGACGAGATTTTCGGCGCACTGGCGAAAATCGATCACGTGGTTTACAAAAACAATCTGTATGCTATGATTTTTGGCGAAGCGCATGAGTTTAAATCGATCAGCCATCATGAATGTCGACTGGGAAATTGGTACGAACGGGGGATCGGCAAAGAGGAGTTCAGCCAGTGCAAATCGTATTCGAAACTGGAATCTCCCCATGCCATCGTCCATACTCAGGCCAATCTTCTGGCGGAACAGTGCGGTTCGGATAAAGCGATGTGTTCGAAAGCCGAGATCGAAGCCATGGTGGATAAGATCGAAGAGGCGAGTAACGGAGTGTTTAAAACACTGGACGTTTTGTTGGAAGAGAAAGCGCAAATGATGATGAACGAAGCCAAAGTGAAACTTTTTGACCTCAAAGGATTAAAATGAAAACGGTTGCCATAATTGACGATGAACGCGAAATTCTTACGTTATTGGAAAAATTTCTGATGAAAACGGGAAAATACAAAGTGCAGACGTTTACCGATCCGGTACATGCCCTTAGAGTATTATCGGGAAATTTCGAGGTGGATGTCGTCCTCTTGGATATTATGATGCCGCAGATGGACGGTATCGAATTTCTCGAAAAATTCAAAGCGACCGACAATCCTGCCGAAGTGATTATGATGACGGCCTATTCGACGTTGGAGAGGGTGCTGAAAAGCCATAAATACGGTGCGAAACAGTATGTCACGAAGCCTTTTGCTTCCCTGCACGAGATCGATGAGAAGATAACCCTGGTTCTAAATAATCGTTAATGAAACCGAAAATTCTGATCGTCGATGATCTGGAGGAGACACGGTTTGCTGCCGTGGCGATTTTACGGCGAAACGGCGATTATGAATTCTTTGAAGCCGAAAATGGACAGGAAGGGGTTGAGATCGCCTTTAAAGAGCTTCCCCACCTGATTTTGATGGATGCGTTGATGCCGGTCATGGACGGTTTTGAAGCGATTAGAATCCTCCGAAACGATCCTCGGACGAATGAAATCCCCATTCTGATGGTCAGTGCCCTCAGTACCCATGATGAGAAGGTCAAAGCGCTTACCTCGGGGATCAGCGATTTTATTGCCAAACCGTTTGATAAGACGGAACTGGTTATCCGGGTGAACTCCCAACTGAACCTCTATCTCAATTACCTCCGTAAAGAAGAGGAGTTAAGCCAGCTGAACAATGTGCTGGAACGCAAAGTAGAAGAGAGAACCCGTGCGCTTCAGATCAAAGAGAGATATACCCGCGCAATTTTGGATTCGACCCCCGATTTGATCTGTGTTTTCAACAGCATAGGGGAGATTTCAGATACCAATCAGGCCTGGTGCGACTTTTTTGCCCCTCTATGTCTCACCTTTCCCCTTAAAAACGATTTTACTTTTTTGATCCCCTTTGTCCCTGAGTTAAATGATAGCCATTTCTTAAATGCCTATAATCCCTCCCAATGGTTTGCAATGCTTTTGGGAAGTAAAGAGCGAAGTTACAAGCTCAAAGTTATCCGTGATAACCGGTACTATCTATTCAGTATGAGTGCGCGTAACATGCTGCACCATGATGACTGGCTTGTGGATCGCCGTAATAGCGAAGAGCGCTATATCGTTATCCTCAATGATATTTCAGAGCTTGAACGGATACGTGAAGAGCGTGAAGGGCAGATCAAACTCGCTTCGATCGGAAAACTGGCTGCGGGGATCACCCATGAAATCAACACGCCGCTGACCTATATCAAAGGGAATGTCGAACTGATGCGAATGGAGCTGGATACGATCGGTGATTCTCCGTCCAAATCGGAATTATTGGAGAATATGGAGAGCATCGAGGAGGGGCTGCGCCGAATCGGCAATATTATCGATGCAACACGGGAATTCACCAAAAAAGGGTCGGGAAACAAAGAGGTCAGCAATCTTTTCTCGACGCTGATCTACGCGGCCCGCATGGTTTACAATCGGACGAAACATCTCTCCCCCATCTATGTCAACGGCGTTGTGTTTGATCTGGATCTTGCCTGCGATGCGTACACGTATGATGTTCTGGCCATCAAAGAGAAACTGGAGCAGGTCTGGATTATTATCCTCAATAACGCTTCAGACGAATTTCTAAACTGCAAAAAGCCTTTTGACCAACGGTGGATAAAAATCAATATCGCCCTTAATGGGGGAAATATTGAAATCGCTTTTCACGATAACGCCAGAGGGATCGATGAAAATATCCTCCCGACCATTTTCGAACCGTTCGTCAGCTCTAAAACCTATTCGGGGATGGGAATCGGTCTGAATATCGCCCAATCGATTGTTCACGAACACGGAGGGACCATCACGGCAAATAATGATGACGAAGGTGCCGTCTTTACGGTGATACTGCCGCTGTACCGGCGTGAAAAGCCACTAGGGGATGATAGACGACTTTTTTAACGCTCCTCCCTAGAAAAATCGGCTTACAAACCTCTACGATATTTTGTTATTCCCAATAAAATTATTTTGGTATCGGAGATTTTATAATACCGTCTATCTTTAACTGTATATACGCATTTTGTCATCCCGTACTTGATACGGGATCCATCTCTTGCATTAGATTCCGTGTCGTAGCACGGAATGACGAGAGTATACTTAGTTAATGAAGTTTGGTATAAGGCACCACATACCCCTTGAAAATACAATCTCTGATCGTTTCGTCGTCAAAATAGATGGATTTACAGTATTTGTAGAGATAGGGTTCAATACGATAAAGCGTTTCGTACAGTTCGTTAACGAATCGATGAGCTGAGGGTTTAGAGTCTTTGGCAATATAGATGAGGATTTTTTCCAAATCTTCGGCGATTTTTTCGCTTCTTTGCATTGCGATTAAACGGCTTCGATGGATGCGTGCATTTTATCCCAAAAACTTTCGTTTATAGAATAGCTATTACCCGCTTCGACTTTGCGAAGTGCTTGGGCGTACTCTTCTTTTTTACGTTCGAACTCCGGATCAATCGGTCGTGCGGTAATCTCAATATAGCGATTGCTCTTCACACCTGTGACATCGGTTTCGTTTAACTCAACAGATGCCTCGCTACAAGCTAAAAACGACACGCAGGTGTCCTTTTTTTAACGCTTTCCGCCCTGTCAATCGGGTGAAGTAGTTTCATAAAACTGTCACGTTTAAGCGTAAAGTATTTGATAGGACAATTGGACTGAACTTGGCTATTTAAAATAATTGTTGATATACAATCGTTTAAAAGGTATAATGATATAAATAGACAAAAGGAGTTAAGATGAACATTTCAGCAACTCAACTTAAGCAACAAACTCATCTGCTCGATAATCTTAAACACGAAGATATCATTATCACAAAACGTGAGAAGCCTTTCGCTGTTGTAATTGATATTGAAAGATATCGGACCCTTATCAAAGAAGCCCAAGCAGGTAAAATTGAACATAAGCTTGCTGCTTTATCTGAACTTGGTTCATTTTCATTGGGCGGGAAAGACTTTAATGATTTAAAAACAGAGATGGGCAATGGCTAAGTATTTTTTAGACGCTAATATTATCCTTGATCTCATCGATAGTGATCGTGGTAATATAGAAATAACTCGTGAATTTGTGAAAGAGGCTATCGTAAGCGGTAGTGAGCTGTGCACCAGTTGCGATATTTTTACAACGGTTTATTACGTTGCATCTAAAAAATTATCTTCCAAAAATATTATTGCAGAGCTTGAAAAGTTATTGATCTTTATCGATGTGATTGCTATCGATATCGATACCATCAAAGAAGCGATGGGTCTCATGGGAGATAAGGATGATTTTGATATGCTCCAATACGTTTGTGCTCTTAGAAGCCATAGTGATCGGATTGTAACGAATGACAAAAACTTTTATCGTGGTGAGATTGTATTACACGCTTTAAAATAGGAATTTTATCTTATACTTGATGTTCTTTATACAATTATAGTTATTCTTTATTTGGAAATATTTATTTTTTAAACTTTGAATTGATATTGTTTTGGCTAGAATAGTGACTACTTATAGCAAAGTGGTGGAATCGCTAATGGCCTTCTCTGAATCAGATACTCGTTCAAAACTCATTGATCCAAGAATCAAAGAGAGCGAATGGAATGAATCCCATATCGTTAGAGAGTATTTTTTCACTGACGGGCGTAAACTTATCGGTAACAAAAGAGGTAAACAATATTTTGTGGATTACCTCCTTACCTACAAAAATACCAACCTAGCCATCATCGAAGCCAAAGCCGAAAACAAAGACCCACTGGATGGATTACAACAATCTATTAACTACGCTGAAAAACTCCGTATCGATTACGTATACACCACTAACGGACATAAAATTTACGAACACTCATTGAAAGAGGGTAACGGTAGATGGATCGAAAGTTATCCAACACCAACCGAACTATTTGAGCGAAAATACGGACAGCCCCAAACCAAACAAGAAACAATCATCACCTATCCTTTTCATATCGAAGGGTCAATGAAGCCCCGTTTCTATCAACAAATTGCGGTTCAAAAAACGATTGAAGCAATAGTGAACGGGGATGATAGGGTATTGCTCACTCTCGCAACGGGTACGGGTAAAACCTATATCTCTTTTCAAATCGTGTATCGATTATTCCAATCCAAATGGAATCGAGACGGAAGTGATAGAAGACCAAAAGTTTTATTCTTAGCAGATAGAAACGTATTAGCCGATCAATCGATGAATACGTTTAATCCATTGGAAAAAGATTGTGTACGCATTAACGGTAAAGAGATTAAAAAAAGAGGGGGGAAAGTCCCCACAAATGCCAATGTCTTTTTTGCTATTTATCAATCCATAGCCGAGAGAAAATCGGATGAAGCCAATACCGAAGATGATGTAACCGCCTATTACAAACAATACCCCCATAACTTTTTTGATTTGATCATTATCGATGAGTGTCATAGAGGAAGTGCCAATAATGATAGCAGTTGGAGAGAGATACTAAATCATTTTAAATCCGCCGTTCATTTGGGATTAACCGCTACCCCTAAACGGGATGATAACGGGGACACGTATGAATATTTTGGTGATCCAGTCTACGAATACTCTCTCAAAGACGGTATCAATGATGGATTTCTCACACCGTACAAAGTGAAGCGTATACAGACCAATATCGATGAGTACCGATTTGATCCTAACGATATTATTACAGGTGAACTAGAGAGTCAAATCGTTACACTAGAGCAGTTCGAAAAACAGATCGTCATCCCTAAACGAACCGAGTTGGTAGCCAAAACAATTTTAGAAAATATGAACCCAATGGATAAAACGATCATTTTCTGTGTCAACCAATCCCACGCATCCGATATGAAAATCGCAATCGATAAATTCAAAACGATCAAAGACAATAACTATTGTGTCAGGGTCACATCGGATGAGGGTGACATAGGGAGAAACTTTTTAGAAATGTTTCAAAACAACGATAGAGATATCCCAACCATTCTGACATCATCGAAGATGCTCACGACGGGTGTCGATGCGAAAAACGTTAGAAATGTTGTATTGACCGTACCGATAAAATCCATGACCGAGTTTAAACAGATTATTGGACGAGGTACGAGGGTATATGAGGGGAAAGACTTTTTTACCATTATGGACTTCGTAGGGGCAACGAATCTGTTTTATGACCCTAAATGGGACGGAGAAGACCTGCCCATAGAAGCAAAAGAGATCCCGAATCAAGTTCGGGATGACAAAGAAATAAAAGAAGAAGATGATAATGCCCGTCATTCCGTGCTTGACACGGAATCCATAGATCATCAAAATTACAAAGAAAAAGTGACCATTGATATCAGAGGTAAAAAGCTAAAAGTTATCAATATCGAAACAACCTATGTCGGTGAAGACGGTATCCCTCTCAAAACCGAAGATTATTTGGAATTGCTCATTGGAGTATTAGGGAAATTTTACAATGATGAAGAGGGCTTGCGAGAAATATGGAGTAATCCAAAAAACCGTAAAGACTTACTGGGTAAACTCAAAGAGATGAATATCGATGAATCTCAACTGGATGACCTAAAACAGATATTTGAAGCACAAGATAGTGATATCTATGATGTATTGGCGCATCTATCATTCAATATGGATATCAAAAGCCGTAATGAAAGAGTTATAGCGGTTGAAAACTCCGATTTCATAGATAAATATCACAACGAAAAAGCAAAACAATTTATCGAATTTATATTGGATAGATACCGTAAAGACGGTGTGAAAGAGTTGGATGATGACAAGCTCGGTAAGTTGGTGGATTTGAGCGGATTGGGAACTATTAGAGAGGTAGCATCCAATTTTGGTGGGATACCTCAGATGGGGAATGAGTATCTTGAGTTACAGAAAGAGATTTATAGATGAAAAATAGAGGTTAAAATGGACATTAATGAATTTATATTAAAATATAGGAATCATCCTGTTTTGTTTATTGGTACTGGTATTAGTCTTAGGTATCTTAAGCAATCTTACAATTGGGATGATTTACTTTCTTATATTGCTCAAGCATTACGAAATAATGATGAATACTACTTGGATTTGAAATCAAAATGTTATATAAATGGTAAATATGATTTTGCACAAATTGCTTTACTTTTAGAAAATGATTTTAATGTTGAATTAGAAAAAGATAGAAATGGTAGTTTCAAAGAAGTAAATGATAAATTTTACGCATATATGAAAGAAGATAAAAATATTAGTCGATTTAAAATATATATTTCAATGATATTAAATTCGATAGAAATCAAGGAAGAAAAGCTAAAAGAAGTAGAAATCTTTAAGAAGATTAGAAAGAATATTGGTTCAATAATTACAACAAATTATGATGAATTTATAGAAAAAACATTTGAATTTACACCATTAATAGGCAATGATATCTTATTAAGTAATCCGTATGGCTCAGTCTATAAAATACATGGATGTATATCAAATATTGAAAATATAATTATTACAGGTAATGATTATCATAAATTTGATAAAGAATATGATTTGATTAGAGCGCAATTGCTTTCATTATTCATACATAATCCAATAATATTTTTAGGATATAGTATCGAAGATACTAATATAAAAAAAATATTGAAAACGATTTTTTCTTATATCAATCCAAAATCTGAATTAGCTAACAAAATAAAGAGCAATTTTTTATTGATTGAATATGAAGAAAATTCTGAAAATAATATTGTTAGTGATTATGATATTAATATGGATGACACAATAATAAGAATTAATAAACTAAAAACAGATAATTTTGAATTAATTTATGAAACATTGTCAGATTTAAATTTACCGATATCAGCTATGGATGTAAAAAAAGTACAGAATATAGTTAAGGAAATATATGCGGGTGGAGATATAAAAGTTAGTATTACAGAAGATTTGAACAGTTTGAAAAATTCCGATAAAGTATTGGCAATTGGTTCAAGTAAAACAATTAAATATGAGTATCAAACAATTAACGAAATGATTGCTGATTATTTTAAAATAATCAGCGATGAGAACAGCCAGCTATTATCTCTAATTGACAAACAAACTGTTAGTAAAAATCAGTATTTTCCAATTTATGGCTTTTATAAAATAAATCAAAAAATTACCAGATATTCCGAATTTAAAGAAAATCAAGATAGAAATATTTCTAATGCCGTTGAGAAAATTGCTTTTTCGCTTCACCATGACCATAAGACAATTGATGAAATAATTAATGATGAAAATATATCAATTAGTAATAAAGCAAATTCAATTTTATGGGGAATAATGAATGATAATATTGACATAAAAGATGCTGAAATTTATTTAATTAATGCAGAAGACAAAACAACATCGAATTATAAAAAATTGCTGTGCGCTTATGATATAAAAAAATATAGTCAGGAATTTTAATTGGAATCAAAAATAAACAGAATAACTGACATCCTAAGACGTGATGACGGTATTAGCGGTGCGATGCACTATACAGAGCAAATCAGTTGGATATTATTTCTAAAATTTCTCAATGATCTCGAAGACTCAAAAGCAGATGAAGCATTACTGATTGGTAAAGACTACAACACTATTTTAGATGATAAATTCAAATGGAGCAATTGGGCAGTTCCGAAAGTCAATGGAAAAATCGATCTCATCAATGCCAAAAGTGGAGCTGATCTACTGGACTTTGTAAACAAAGAGCTATTCCCGTATCTAAAAGGGTTTAAATCGATTACAGAAGATCCAAAATCGATCAAATATAAGATTGGTGCTATATTCGAATACCTAGATAACCGTATCGCAAATGGGCATACGATCAGAGAGATATTGGATATTATCGATGAGTTGGATTTTCATAACCAATCCGATCTTTTTCAACTCTCAATCATTTATGAAAAACTCCTCAAAGATATGGGAAGTGATGGTGGAAACAGTGGGGAGTTTTATACTCCACGCCCACTTATCAAGGTAATGACAGATGTAGTTGATCCACAAGTCGGGCAAACGATCTATGATCCCGCAGTGGGGAGTTGTGGATTCTTGATCGAAGCCTACAACCATATCCGCTACATAGACGCAAAAGAGAACAAACAACGTGATATATCCGTCAATCAGTTGAAGTTTTTGAGCGAAGATACATTTTTCGGAAATGAGAAAACACCATTGTCCTATGTGATGGGTGTAATGAATATGATTTTACATGGTATCGAATCCCCGAATATCTACAAGACCAATACTCTGACCAAAGATATCCGAGGGCTAGAGGAAAAAGATCGTTACGATATTATCCTAGCAAATCCTCCATTTGGTGGAAAAGAAAAAGAGCAAATCCAACAAAACTTCCCCATCAAATCAAATGCGACCGAGCTACTTTTTCTTCAACACATGATGAACAGTTTGAAAGTAAATGGACGATGTGGGGTGGTAATCCCAGAGGGTGTATTATTTCAAACCAATAATGCGTTCCAAGCGGTTAAGCAAGAGCTGTTAGAGCGTTTTAATGTTCATACAATACTTAGTTTGCCATCAGGGGTGTTTTTGCCGTACAGTGGCGTTAAAACGAATGTCATCTTTTTCGATAGAAACGGATCGACATCGGATATATTTTATTACGAAGTCAATCCAACTTCGAAACTCACCAAGAACAAACCGATTACCTACGATCATTTCTCGGAATTTTTATCCGTATGGAAAGATAGAACCATCACGGAGAATAGTTGGATAGTAAATATCAACGACATCAAAGATTTTGACATATCGGCAAAAAATCCCAATCGAAACGAAGCAATAGAGCATAAATCACCCATCGAACTTGTAGAAAATATCAAACTAAACAATGAAGAAATTAATGATTTGATGAATGAAATCGAAGCAATATTGATTGGGAAAGATATCAATGAGTGAGTTATATAAACTTACAAATTTAATTGATTTTATCGGTGGTTCACAACCACCAAAATCTACTTTCTCAGAAATTAAGAAAGATGGCTATGTAAGATTGATACAAATAAGAGATTACAAATCTGATAATTATATTGTTTATATTCCAGAAGATAGTACAAAAAAGTTTTGTACTAAAGATGAGATTATGATTGGTAGATATGGACCACCAGTGTTTCAAATTCTTCGAGGTATTGAAGGTGCTTATAACGTTGCTTTGATGAAAGCCAAACCAAAAATAGATGAATTATCAAGTGAATATTTATTTAGATTTTTACAAAATCCTTCAATACAAAATTATATTATTGGATTATCTCAAAGGTCGGCTGGTCAAAGCGGAATAAATAAAGAAGCTTTAGAAGAATATGAAATGTTACTTCCATCACTCTCAGAGCAACAACGAATCGTTTCAAAACTCGATTTACTTTTTGCCAAAATCGATAAATCCATCGAACTTCATCAAAAAAATATGGATGAAGCGGATGCTTTTATGGGGAGTGTTTTAAATGAGGTTTTCGACCGTCATTCCGTGCTTGACACGGAATCCACAATTAACCAATGGATCCCGAATCAAGTTCGGGATGACGAGAAGTGGGAGAAGAATGTATTATTAAAAGATATTACCAGCAAAATAGGAAGTGGTGCAACTCCATCTGGAGGACAAAAAGCTTATAAAACAGAAGGCATAAGTTTAATTAGAAGTATGAATGTCCACGATTACGGTTTTAGATTCAAAAATCTTGCTTTTATAGATGATACTCAAGCTAAAAAATTGAGTAATGTAACGGTCGAAGCAAATGATGTTTTATTGAATATTACTGGAGCTTCTGTCGCAAGATGTTGCATCGTTGATGAATCAATTTTGCCTGCTAGAGTCAATCAACACGTCTCAATAATTAGATTAAAAAACGATATGTTACCAAAGTTTTTACATTATTATTTGATAAGCCCTTCAATTAAATCTGATTTATTATTTAGCTCATCAGGTGGGGCAACAAGAGAAGCTATAACTAAAAGTATGATAGAAAGCTTCATTGTCCCATTACCCCCACTTCAAATCCAACAAAAAGTCGTAGACTATTTAGATTCTGTATCCGAAAAAATGGAAAAAGTTAAATCGATTCAGAAAGAAAAAATGGAGAGTCTCAAAGAGTTGAAATCGTCTATTTTGGATAAAGCGTTTAGGGGGGAGTTGTAATCGTCGTAAAGTTTTGGATGATATGAAAGATTGAAGTGATAATAAGGTTTGGTTGCGGAAGCAGGATTTGAACCTACGACCTTCGGGTTATGAGCCCGACGAGCTACCGGACTGCTCTATTCCGCGGTATGAAAAGGGTGTTATAATTTCTTTAAATTGAAAGAAGAAATGTTTATGTCTAGTTTGGTTGCGGAGGCCAGATTTGAACTGACGACCTTCGGGTTATGAGCCCGACGAGCTACCGGACTGCTCTACTCCGCGGTATAAAAGTGGATGGGGAGGAGGGATTCGAACCCCCGAATGACTGGACCAAAACCAGTTGCCTTACCGCTTGGCGACACCCCAACGTTCTCGTTAAGAGGCCGAAATTATAGTCATTTTTCACCTATTTGTCAAGAGATAATGAAAAGAACTTTGAAAATAAGCCCATTTCTACTACGAGAGCATAGTTTTAGCCCATTTATTCTATAATAAAAAAGAAATAATTAGGTGAAGAGTGAATGATGTCAGCAACGCAAAGAGTATTGGAAGCGATTGAAGAGTTTAAAAAAGGGCGAATGGTGATCATGGTCGATGATGAAGACCGTGAGAATGAGGGCGATTTGGTATACGCTTCGGTTTTTTCGACTCCGGAACACGTTAATTTTATGGCAACACATGCCAAAGGGCTGATTTGCGTCGCGATTAATCCTCAGATAGCGAAACGATTGAGTTTGGAACCGATGGTGCGCTCCAATACCTCGATGCACGAGACGGCATTTACCGTCTCCGTTGATGCGACGGCGGCGACAACCGGTATTTCGACCCATGAACGGGACATGACGATTAAAATCCTGGCAAATCCTCTTTCTCAGCCTTCCGAACTCGTAGCACCGGGGCATATTTTTCCGCTGATTGCCAAAGAGGGGGGGACTCTGGTCCGCATCGGACATACGGAAGGGTCTGTTGATTTGTGCCGTCTCTCCGGATTGGCGGAGTCGGCGGTTATCTGTGAAATTATGAAAGAGGACGGGAGTATGGCCCGTCGTGACGATCTCGATATTTTTGCGGCAAAACACAATCTTAAGACCGTTTACATCTCCGATATCGTCGAATTTCGTCTTGCTAACGAGATGCTGGTACGGGCCGTGTCGGAAGAGGAGATCGATTTTTTCGGGGTGCAGGTGAAACAATATGTGTTTCTGGATCATCAGGAGAATCGCCATACGGCCATTATCTTTTATAAAGCGGGTGAAACGGCGAACGTCAAAGTGCATAATATCGTTCCCGATATCGAGCTTCTGCTGAATCAGAGCCGCTATGCTCAGCTGATCGATTCGATACACTATCTCAAGCACAACAGCGGTGTTTTGCTCTTTATCGACAAGCCTCATCATCAGCACGGCAACATGAGAGAGTACGGGATCGGCGCACAGATCCTAAAAGCACTCGGGGTTCGCCACATGCGTCTCATCACCGATACCAAAACCGCCGATTTCGCCGGGCTTGGCGGGTTTGGACTCGATGTGGTAGAGATTATTGATCCGATTAAAGGGTGATGGCGGACACCGGCGGAGGATAAATCAGCGCACTGTGTTGCATCTGCGGATTAATTGATAACGGGGTGCTGACTCTGTCGGCTTTGCGCCGATAGCCGTCCCGATGGCGGCTCCGGCGATGGTCGCCGCCGTTTTTCCGCTTCCACCCCCGATCTGGTGCCCGAGGACGCCGCCGATGACCCCGCCGACGATTGCACCGCCGACATTGACATCGGTTTCGGGAGGGAGGGGGACTCGCTCATACCAGCACACTTCGGAGGGGGTCTGGTCGGAAGGGGATTGGACACTCTCCATCGGCTCATCGCTGAGCGGCACATACTCTTTTCCGTCGACAAAAATATGGTTCCCCTGTCCCAGCAGATACTCCCCCTGCACGGTCGTACCGGCAAGGGCAAAGAGCCCGCATACGTATAGAAAATATTTCATTTTGACCCCCTTTTAGAGTTCTTTCAGAACTCTCTTTTAAACGTGCTTTGAGCAACGCTCAAAGCACTACGCTAGCTGCTATGGCACTAAAGCTTGCCTCTTCGAGGCAGAAGAGTTCTTGCAGAACAAGGTCACATCTAGTCAATCAGCCGTTTGCCGGGAGAATCTCGGTAATCGACGCTCTCTTTGGATTTTTTCTCCCCGCCAAAGGCTTTGGTAATTTGCGCACTCAGATCCTGAACCGAGAGGTCAACGCTTTTGTCGACCGGAATCGGATCGGATCGGTGGAAATCACGTTTACCGATCCCCGTAAAGGTGTCGGCGAAAATGGTTTTTCCCGAATTTTTATCGGTAATCTGAAGGTAAAGCGACGTGGTGGATTCGACCGAAAAACGGGTGTCGGTTCCATCGGGTATACGGCGGGGTTTATCGGTCCGCATCGCTTTGATCGATCCGGTAAGGAGGTACTCTCCCGATGTGCCCATAGGGACCCCTGCATGGCTGAGCGCGGTTTCGATAACGGAGGTCATCTTATCTGATTGCATCGTTTTCTCGACGATGAGGGTGTCTTGGTAGCGTGAGGATTTCTCTTCGCGATCCTTGAGGGTGTGGGTGAAATAGGTAAATTTGCCGGCATTCAACTCATTGGAGCTGTTTTGATCCTTCGCAGGGGTGTCACTGAGGGGATGGGACGATTCATGTACGCTGTTTTCAAAATGTTGAACTACCGTATAATGGTATGTGAGAGGGGCTACCTCTACCGTTTTTCCCTCAGGAATAGGGGAGGCCCAAAGGGCCACATACGAAAACGTCAAAAGGGCGGCTGCCAGAGAAGGGAGTCTCATTTTTACCAACCTACGGAAGATTTCGAGGTAACCTTGCGAATCTCTTTCTCATCGGCCCATAAGATCTCTCCGCTTTGGGGATCGACCAGCTCCAACGAGATATTGTAATAGACATCTTTGACGGTATCGTTGGCTTTTTTGATCGATCGGACATTTCCGGTAATAATATAGTCACTGTCGGTCATCGATTTGAGATCGGCTTTGGTCGTCGCGGTGGTCGTCAAATCTCTCTCGTCGCTCACTTCCCCCAGATTGGCTTTGTCCGCTAAAAATCGTACCTGTCCCGATTTGAGGAGTTTGATACGGATTTTATCGGTAATCGCTTTGGTGTCGATGTGCTCATAGGTCAGATTGTTGACCGTACGCAGACGCACTTTCGGAGGTTGCTGCGCTTTGATAATATAGCGCGATTCCAACAGCGATTGGGTCATCGCTTCGGCGGTTGACTGCAAATCGGTGGAACCAAAGTCTGCCGTGACGGTTTCGGTTGCTTTGGCATCGCCGTATTTGACGGTCGAATCGTATCCGACCATCCCGGCTCCGCCGGGTTTTGCACATCCGTTCATTAAAAGTGCCGTTGCGCCCACGGCTAAGAAAAGGGAGGTTTTTGTCATCATTTTCATCAATATTTCCTTGTTAGAGTTTTTCCGGCACGGAGACTTCAATTTCGTAGCTGGTGACATCGGTAAGATTGGACATTTCGACAATCTGAACGCGTTGATTTTTATGGATTACGATCGGTTTCCAAGAGGTCGTATCTTTGAGGATTCCGTTGTCGTCAAACCATTTGACGCGGTAGACAAACCCTTCGGTTTCGTCGCTGTCGTCATTTTTGAGTTCCGCGACCAGTTTGAGAAACTTTCCATCGGTGATACTTTTATGCTTGATAATTTCAACACGTTTGTCTCCGATGATGCTCACTTTATTGGCGGAACATCCTGTAAAAAGTGCAGTTGCAAGGGCCCCCGCAGTGACGGCGGCAAGTAGAGTTTTAATAGGCGACATGATCAATCCTTATATTATCGGGTGTTAGGTAAGAGACAAGAACCACTGCCCCTTTTTTATCGGCGGGGAGGGTAAGGGACTCTTCGTGACCGTTCATCGAGAGGGAGAGTATCCCCCCCTTTTTGGTTTCAAATTGCATAATATATCCTGAATTTGGCAACACTTCCCAATTTCGGTAGCCGGCATCGACGAGTGAACTCCCGGCATCCATGACTAATGATGCCACAAATCCCCCTAAATTTCCAAAATGGTCACTTGCCTGCTTGGCAGTGATCGCTTTGGTCGTTGCCCGAACGACCGCTTTGGCCAATTCGCCGGGGAGTTCATCTTTCAGGGTTCTGTAGGCCATGATATCGGTATTTAGGAGTCTGGGGGGGTGCAGCCGCATTTTGTTGCTCATAATGGTGACTCCGTTGATATCATTTACAGGGGGGGTGTAGGAGGGTAAATCGATGCTGGTGTATTCGGAAGCGTAATAGATCGGAAAACGGATTTTTTCGATCTTCAACGAGGGGGCCTCTCCCGCGAGTACGATGACGGTAACGTTCATCTTAGTACTTTGTTTGGTCACGGAGGCCGGGGAACCCTGAGGGGATTTGACAAATGCTTTGGTGACGTTCGGATTGAGGGCTAACGCCCTTTTCAGGCTGATTTCGGCTGAGTTTCCGGATGCCGCCGATTGCCCTGAAATATCGAGAATAATACTGCTGAGGGTGTAGGAAAAAGGGTCCTGATAATTGTTGGCCATCTCACGCACATCGCTGTCTTCGAGGAGTGCGGCCATCGAATAGCCTTGGGGAATTGAGGGGATCTCATTTCCCTGCCGTTTGGCTTTTTCTTTCTCTTCGGCGGCTTTTTTGATTTTCTCTTCGCTCTCTTTGAGCCAAAACTCCTGCCGCTGCTCCATTCTTCGCATTTCGACGGCGGCCCCTTCAAAATCACCGCTCATAATGTAATTCAGGGCATTGAGGGTGTGCATCAGTGTCCGCTCATACCCTTTGCCGTAATAAGATTCCGATCCTTTGGTGAGGAGCGCTGAGCCTACGAAAGAGGAGAGATTGCGGAGGCTTACGGTAGCCCGGTTCTCGTATTCGTCTAAAATGGCATACCCCTTTTCAAACGATTGAATCGAGAGGTTGAAATCGCCGTTGGCTTGTTGAAGGCGGGCCAGATTAAGCCAATACCACAATTCGTCATCCTCGGAGCGCTGCGAAGCAAAATCGGCAAGGGTAGAGGGGAAACTGTTTTTTGAAAGGCCGAAACGGAGTTGGGAAGAGGTTAAAACCGCTGCGTTCAGGGCAATGGCAGAGCAAAGGCTTAGGAGAAAGGCCCCTTTCAACGGTGAATATTTCATGCTATGCTCATTAACTGTAGTAAATTACCCTATTCTAAAGCGTTTCAGGTTAAAAGCCCATTAACAAGAAGGGCCAAAGCGGCGGAATAGGGGGAGATTTACGGTGATAAAATAGGCGATGAGGATACCGACACTGTCGGCGGCGATATCCTCGAAAGAGGCACAGCGTGTCGGCAAGAGATATTGAACGGCTTCAATCCCGATGGCGTAGAGGAAAAAGATTCCCAACTTCTGTTTAACGGTGTAGCAGAAGGAGAGGGTAAAAAGGAGGTACAAGACCATAAAAGCAAGGGTATGATTCATCAGATCACTGACACAGACGATAGGGGGGAGTCCTGAATAATCGGGGAGAAAAGCAAGCGCCGTGACGGCAGTAAATGCCGTGAAAAAAGAGAAACGGAAAAACCCGATCAATGTTTCATCGCTTTGATAAAGGATTCGTAAATATTCTCCAGCTGTAAATCCTGTTCCAGAATCTCTTTGTTGTCCTGGACCATATAGTGTTCCAGAACGGCTACCCTTTTAAGAAGATATTCAAACATCTCTTTATTGATATCGGGGAGTTTATTGTGGCTGAAAGGATCTTTGTCCCTCCCTTTTTGGATGACGTGGGCCGGTATCCCGATGGCGGTACTGTTCGGCGGAACTTCCCGTACGACGACGGAATTGGCCCCCACTTTTGAGTTGGCACCGATCGTAATATTGCCGAGAACTTTTGCCCCCGCTCCGATAACGACTCCGCTTTTAATCGTGGGATGGCGTTTGCCGTGGACGAGACTGACCCCTCCGAGGGTAACCCCCTGATAAATCAGGACATCGTCTTCAATGACGGTGGTTTGTCCGATAACAACACCGGTGCCGTGATCGATAAAGACCCTGCGCCCGATAGTGGCCCCCGGATGGATATCGATATTGGTAATAATCTGATTGATTCCCATCAGGGTACGGGCTAAAGCTCTAAACCCTTTTCGGTAAAGACGGCTGGAGATACGATACCAAAAAATTGCCCAGACCCCGGGATAGTTGAACAGCAATTCAACGCGGGAGCTAATAGCGGGGTCATTTTTATAAACGTTCGAAAAATCTTCAGCAATTTCAGAAAAAAGTCCCAAATTATATCCTTATCGAGTAGTTCGCAGGTACCCGTTTTGATAAAGGTACATTTCTAGTCTTTGAAGTGTATCACCTTTTTCTTCTTCTGTAATAAAGTCACAGATGGCTAGTTTATTTTTAAGGTTGGTCAGAAGTTTCGACGAGTCATAGCCGATATCTTCGAGAATATTGAGAATGTTGTCCGATTCGGTAAAATTTTCGATCTCATACCCCGTATCGTTGATCAGAATCGTACATTCGCTAGGATGGGTGAAGAGGTTGTGATTCATCCCCAATGTCTCCTGATAGGCCCCGACATTGAAGAATGCGAGGAAATACTCCTCTTCGTCCAGATCGATGTCGTGCAGATAGAGGGGAGTTTCGGGTTTGAACCGGATCTCTCCGTCGCTGTCGCAGGTGATGTCCCACAAACTGGCGGCACGGATCGCCGGTTTGTCGAGACGGTCCAGCGGCATGATCGGAAATTGCTGCTGTAGTCCCCAGTAATCGGGAATACTCTGGAAAATAGAGGTATTGATGAGATAGCGCTCCTGGAGTTTTACCTGCAGACGCTCGATTTCAGGCATCGGATTGTCCTGCGAAAGGTAAAGCGATTTTTTGATGATCTGGTGGACCAGAATTTCGGCGTTTGAGCGGTCCTGCAAGTCGATATGACCCAGATTAAAGAGAGTAAGAAGCGATTCCATGTGATCCAGGGCATCGTGCATATACTCGATACAGGTGCGTGGAGCGAGGAGGGCATTGAGCTCACGCAACTCTTCGATGAGCGGAGGGTTTTGCTCTTTGAGCTTAAGCGATTTGGTTTGATAATCGTGTGAAAAGAGCTCCAAAACGGGAGCGATCAAAACGGAGTGGGAGGCGACGATAAAACGGCCCGATTCGGTAAAGATGTCGGGATGGGCAACCCCTTTTGCGTTCATGATTTCACGGAGCAAAAAGACGACGCTGTTGGAGAACTCTTCGAGGGTATAGTTACGCATTCGGGTAGAGGTGTGCTGGGAATATTCGACGGCAAGCCCCCCTCCGATATTGATGGCTCTTAAATTGTCCGCCCCCATTTTTTTCAATTCGGCGTAGATGTTTCCGGCTTCACGCAATACCCGTTTTAAGGTCGCAATCTCCTGCATCTGGGAACCGACATGGAAATGGATCATGGTGAAATATTCGAGCATATTGTTTTCTTGAAGCATCGATATGGCTTCAATCAATTCGGTAGAGGTAAGGCCGAATTTGGCGTTGAGGCCGCTGCTTTTTGCCCAGATTCCGCTCCCCTCGGATTGAAGACGGACCCGGATTCCGATGTTGGGAACTTTGAGGTTGCATTGTTGGGCTACGTCGATGATCCACTCCAACTCTCCGAGCCCTTCGATGGTAATGGTAATTTCATGTCCCATTTGGGCCGCCATAAATCCGAGGGTAACCATCTCTTCGTCTTTGAAGCCGTTTACGGTGATAGGGGAGCCCAACGGGGTTTTGGCCATAGCAAGGGCGAGTTCGGCTTTGGAACCGGCTTCGAGACCGTAATTGTATTTTTCACCGTGTTCGACAATGGCATCGACCGCTTCGGGGAACTGATTGACTTTCAACGGGAAGACGGCATGAAATTTTCCGGTGTAATCGTTTTCGAAAATGGCGCGGCGAAAATTGGAGTAGAGGGCATCTATCTGTTTGCCGATCAAGTGGGGAAAACGCAAAATCAGCGGACCACGGAGATTGGTTTTCCGAATTTTCTGGGTAATCTCCAGCAATGAGGGGGAACTTTTATAGTTGACTTTGATCATCCCCTGATCGATCATAAAATTGTTTTCGCCCCAAATGTCGATTCCGTAGGTTTTCATGCGTTCTCTTTCATAATAAGATGGGTAAGCGGGAGGGTGGACTCTTGTTTTTCGACCAGATCTTTGATCCAGATTGTCCCCTCTTTACGCTCGTTTTCACCGATGACGGCACAATAGCGGGCATTGATCCGGTCGGCCCCTTTGAGGTGGGCCTTCAAACTTTTTGCCTCATAATCGACCACCGCTTTTTCGGATTGTCGGAGGCTCTCGGCCGCTTTGAGGATATCCGGGATGGATTCGGGATCCATGGCTCCGAGATAATATCCTCTTCGAGTGGGTTCGGGCATCACGATCAGCTCAAGAAGCCGTTCGATCCCCAGCGCAAAACCGACCGCCGGAGTCGATTTTCCGTCCAAAAACTCGATTAAACGGTCGTAGCGCCCCCCTCCGGCAATGGCACTTTGAGAACCGATGTCGTCGCTGACGAATTCAAAGGCCGTTTTAGAGTAGTAATCCAATCCCCGCACGAGGTTCGTGTCGATTTCATACCCGATCGCATGGTTGTCCAAAATCGTTTTAAGGGTGTCAAAATCGCTCAAGCATCCGTCGCAGAGGTTTTCGATCAGCTTCGGAGCCTTGACGTAAAGGGCTTGGCACCCCTCATTTTTGCAGTCGAGGACGCGGATCGGGTTGGTGAGTTTACGGCGCTCACAATCCGGGCAGATCGCATCTTCGCACGATTCGATAAAACGGACCAATTTTTCGCGGTAGGCCGGCATACAGTTTTGATCTCCGAGGGAGTTGAGCTTGAGGCGATGTCCGATTCCGAGTGCTTTGAGGGTATCGGACACCATCATGATCATCAACGCATCTTCGTAGACCGAATCGACACCGAAGCTCTCCACGCCGAACTGGTGGAATTCTCTCAGCCGCCCTTTTTGGGGACGTTCATAGCGAAACATCGGACCGTGATAATAGAAGCGGTGGATCCCCCCTTTTTTATCCAGTTTGTGCTGGACGAAGGCCCGTACGACTCCGGCTGTCCCTTCTGGACGAAGACAGACATCATTTCCCCCTTTATCGGTAAACTGATACATCTCTTTGCCGACGATATCGCTTGATTCTCCGACCGATCGCTTGAAGAGGGCCGTCTCTTCGAGTAAAGGGGTTTCGATGTAATGAAATCCGTATCGTTTGGCAATTTCCGAAGCAGTGGTCAGAAAGTATTCAAAACGTTCGTATTCGGATGAGAGGATATCGTTCATTCCGCGCAGAGATTGGATCATAAGGCTCCTTTGAGTAGGGTTGAAATTTCAGTTGTAATTGTATCAATAGATTGTGTCGCATCGATTACATGGGTTCGGATTCCGAGGGCATAGGCCGCAGAGATCAGGGCATCTTGAATACTCAGCAGATAATCGATACCGCGCGATTCGATCACGTCGTGCTCTTTTTGGCTCAGACGAAAGGTTAGCTCTTCAGGGGTCAGTTTGAGGATAAATACAGCCTCCGGGAGAGTACCGCCCGTAACCAGACGGTTAAGGAGTACGAGTGTCGATTCGTCGCACAGGTTCTGGACACTGGCGTAGGCCATACCCGATACGGCGGAACGGTCGCTGATGATTAGTCTATCCAAATTCGGAACGATGAGCGATTCGGTATGCTCGGCACGATCGGCCAGAAAGAGGAACAATTCGGCTGTTTTACTGACCAAATTGCCGTGCAGAACCATATTGCGGATCGCTACTCCGGCTGTCGTTCCGCCCGGTTCTTTGGTGATCAAAGCATCGGGAAATAGAGAACGCAGAGATTCGATTTGGGTGCTTTTGCCTGCGGTATCGATCCCCTCAATCGCTATATACATGGTGCGGCCTCGGGTAATGTGCAGGATTTCATATCCCAGATAACCTTCTGGACCGGCAACGGGAGGAGATGTTCCGTTTTGCCGTTGAATTTGAGAAGATTTCGGACGATAGAGGAGCTGATGAAGGCATGTTTGAGTTTGGGCATCAAATAGACCGTCTCAATCGTGGGATCAAGCGAGTTGTTCAGATATCCCAACTGCAATTCAAACTCAAAATCGCTGACGGCGCGCAAGCCACGGATCAGTACGGTAGCCCCCAGAGTATGGGCCAACTCTACCGTGAGATTGTCAAATCCGACGACCCGCACCCGCTCGAAATTTTCGACGGACAGATTGGTCATCTCTACCCGTTGATCCAGGGTAAACATCGGCCGTTTGTCACGCGATTCGGCAACGGCAATGATCACTTCGTCAAACAGCTTGAGTGCCCGTTCGATGATGTCGAAATGGCCGTTGGTAATGGGATCGAAGGTTCCGGGGTATAAAGCTATTTTATGCATTACGAATCCCATCGCTTGTAAAGAGTATTTTCGATCCCTATCAGGTCAAACCATTTTCCGATCATAAAATCCTCCATTGCTTCGAGTGTATTTTGTCCTCCGTAATAGGCCAGTACGGGGGGGGCGATAATGACCCCCATCATGGAGAGCTTATGCATGTTCTCCAATGCAATCGGAGAAAAAGGGATCTCACGGGGGGCGAGGATCAGGGTGCGCCGCTCTTTGATCATGACGCTCGCGGCGCGGGTAATCAGATTGTCCGCGATGCCGCATGCGATTTTAGCCAGAGTGTTCATGCTGCAGGGGACGATGATCATCGCATCCGCCCCGTACGAACCGGATGCGACGGAAGCCCATATCTCGTGATTTTCATGCACACTGAGGTTCTCCTCTTTCTCCAACACGATTTTGGCGTGTTCGGAGAGGATCAGATGCTTTTGTACCGTAAGGGGGAGCTTTTGTACCAGTTTAATACCCAGAGCCGCACCGCTGGCACCGCTGATCCCGACGACAATTTTCATAAAAGTTCCACCCGTCTCTCTCCGATTACTTTGGCTTTGACCCGTTTGCCGTCATTTTTTTGGATCGTAATCATATCATACAGTCCACCCTCTTGCGTTGCGACGGCACCAAATTCGACGTTTACATTTCCGTTGCGAATCTCGACGGTCACTTTTTCACCCCGTTGAACGAGGGGAGAAGCCTCGATATTTCGGGCGATCAGCGGGACGTCTGCTTTAAGGGTGGCGCGAAAGCGGTGTAAATCGGAGGGGACGGCGGTCAGAGGAAAATCTTTGAAACGCTCAAAAGGGATCGGTTTGAGGAGGGTATTGGAGTCGCTGAGGGGATCTTTGCGGGTCACTTTTTGGGCGGTATGGAGGACGTTGATCGTCGCGCTCACGCTGTAGTCGAGGTAGCGGCGGACGTTTTGATTGTCGAGAAAATAGAGGGTCCCTTTTGCATTTTGAAACACTTTCGGATCGTAGAGGGCTTTGACATTTTTGGGGAGGGAGTCAAGATAGCCGCGCGGCGTGATGAGAATCTCATCGATCTGCATCGTGGGATAGCGGCTGAGAAATGCGGCGGAAAGCTGCTGTCGGATCGGTGTGAAATCGACGGGGCTCTTTTGGGAAAAGTTGACAAAACGGACCCGCCCCGTATCCACCTCTATCCCGTTGAGTTCAAACGATTTGACCAGAATCCGGGCATTGATCCGGTAGTGGTTCAGCTCGTCCGGGATGCGGAGTATTTCAAATTTTTTGGGGAGTTCCGGGATCAGATCGTTCGAATAGATGACGCGGTTCTCAAAAAAATAGTTTTCCTGCAGCTCATAGCCCCATCCGTTCATCCAAAAAACGATCAGTAATATAAATCTATTCATTCTTATAATTGTAACACAGGGTGATTGGTTTTCATAGCGTTTGCGGTGTCAAACGCTGCCATCACCTCTTCCAGAGTCAGCTTTTTGCCGACAGAGAGGAGTTTCCCCTCCAGTACGACACTCGGGGTGCTTTGGATACCGTAAGAGAGCATCCGGTGCAGATCGGACGTTTTCTCAAACGTAACGGTGTATTCGCAGCGTCGTATCGCCTCTTCGATGGTTGCGGCAAGTTCACGGCAGGAGTCGCATCCGGTTCCGAATAAAAGTAGGTGCATCAGTATTCCTTTGAGAGAGTGTGGTTGGCCTGCGTGAGGGCCTTGTCGATATGATTGACGATGTTATCCAAACCGATGATTTTATCAATATGCGATTGGGTGATAAAGCGGCGTACCTGCGGGTTGACCCCCGAGAGGATCAATACCGTACGGTTTCGGGAGAGACGCTCATGCAAGGTTACCAGAGCATGCAGCCCCGCTGCGTCAATGAGGGGGACATGGCGCATCCGTAAAATAAACACCTTCGGCGGGGTTTCGAAAATGAGCAAGGTATCGATCAGTTTTTCGGCGACCCCGAAAAAGAGCGGTCCTTGAATTTCGTACACCTCTACCCCGGCGGGAATCGATTTGTGACGGATGGAGTCGGGATCATCCTCTTCGCTCTCTACGGAGCGAATTTCGGTCGATTTCATCATCTGATCGATAAAAAGGATGGAGGCCAGTGCAATTCCCGCTTGAATCGCGAAATTGAGATCGACCAAGACGGTCAAAATAAACGTAACGATTAAAACAATACGATCCGCTTTCGGGGCTTGCATGATCTCACGGACATGTTTGATTTCGGACATATTCCATGCGACGACCATTAAAATGGCGGCCAACGCGGCGAGGGGAATTTTAACGATTAGCGGCGAGAGGATGAGGATAAAGAGAAAAAGCCATACCGCATGCATGATCCCCGAGATCGGGGTACGGGCTCCCGCTTTGATATTGGTCGCGGTCCGGGCGATCGCTCCGGTAGCGGGGAGACCGCCGAAAATGGCAGAGGCCATATTGGCAACCCCCTGACCCAAAAGCTCTGCATTGGGTTTATGGTGAGTCCCCGTCATACCGTCGGCGACGACGGCGGAGAGGAGGGACTCGATTGCGGCAAGGGTGGCGATGGTAATGGCATCAGGGAGGAGTAGACGGAGTTTTTCGAAGGTGATCTCCGGCCATACGGGTGAGGGGAGCATCGAGGGGATAGCGCCGAAACGGCTCTCGATGGTATCGACGTGTAGATCGAGGGCCCATACCGCCAGTCCGGACAAAACGACAACGACAATGGGGCCGGGGAGCTTCGGAATAAAACGTTTGGTCAGGAGAATGACACCGATAGAGGCAACGGCAAGGGTTACGGCGACGAAGTTGGTCTCATGCAGATGGGCAAGATAGACGGTCAGTTTGTCAATAAAATCGGGCGGAACCGCCGTAATGGAGAGGCCGAAAAAATCGCGGATCTGTGAAAAGGCGATCAGCAAAGCAATACCGGAGGTAAAGCCGACGATCACGGGATAGGGGATGAATTTGATCATCTCCCCGGCACGAAAGAATGCCATAATCATCAAAATCCCCCCCGCCATCAACGTCGCAAGGACCAGCCCCTCATACCCGTGTTTCATTGCGACCGTAGCGACGGTGACGATAAATGCTGCGGTAGGACCGCCGATCTGGTATCGGCTGCCGCCGTGTGCCGAGATCAAAAAACCGGCAACGATGGCGGTAAAAACTCCCCTTTCCGGGGGGAGATTCGAGGCGATAGCGATTGCCATCGCCAGGGGCAATGCGACAATGGCGACGGCAAGACCGGCAATGGTATCGGCACCGAAATCGTTCCATGAATAGCGTTGACGGCGAAAAAGGGTGATCAGTTTCGGCTCTAACGAGTCGTGAATAGAGCGCAACATTATGTCGGTGTCCTTGGGCAAATTAGTTAAAGTGTGTAATATCCGTTAGTTATGGAATTTTAGCACTTTTTTATTCTATCTGATGTTACGCACCTTGCCCTATCCCGTCTATCTTTAACTGTATATACGCATTTTGTCATCCCGTACTTGATACGGGATCCATCTCTTGCATTGGATTCCGTGTCGTAGCACGGAATGACGAGAGTATACCTAGTTAATAAAGTTTGGTATTAGTACTCTCCCGCATCCGGAAGATGCGGGTAGCTTTAGGGGGTTGTATGGGTGAAAAGCGTCAAAAAAGCCAACTGCTTGGCTTTTTTAGCTTTGGAACCCAAGCCGATGACACGCAGTACCGGCTGGGCCGTCCCTGCCACTTTCCGGGCAATGAGCGAAAAGTGTATAACATTAGGTCGGTTATCTCTCCCGCATCCGGAAGATGCGGGTAGCTTTAGGGGGTTGTTGGGACGCTAGTCCCTGCCACTTTACCCAAGCAAGTGTAACATGGGAATTATTCTCCCGCATCCGGAAGATGCGGGTAGCTTTAGGGGGTTGTAGGGACTTTAGTCCCTGCCACTTTCCGGGCTCTGCCCGGAAAGTGCATAACATCAGTATATAAAAGACGTTGACGCATCCGGTAAAGAAGGGCCGCCAATAGCAGCGCACCCAGTGATGAGAATGTGAAAAGGGTGGCGCTTCCGAACGTATCCCACACGATACCGCCGAGTGCAAGCGACAAGAGGGTCGCGATCCCGACAAAGGTGTAGTAGATTCCGTAAGCGGTTGCTTTGAGCTCCGGCGGTGCCGTGTCGGAGATGATCGCCTTGGCGAGCCCATTAAACCCTCCGGCAAAAAAACCGTAAATGGCGAATCCCAGCCATACACTCCAGATGCTTCCCGTCGCCATTGCCAGTGCGCCGAGTCCGAACGCACCGTATATCATCGATAAAAGGGTCCCTTTGCCGAGACGGTCGGCCAATTTTCCGATCGGGATGGCAAAGAGCGATTGGGTGAGATTGTACAGAGCATAGGCCAGTGGGATCATAGCCAAGGCAAGGGTATTTTCCTCGGCTTTGAGGAGAAAAAAGGAGTAGTTCATTGCAAAGAGACTAAAGAGGGTCTGGAAACCTACGAGCCAATAAAACGGTGCGGGGAGTGCACCGGGAGAAAAGCGTTTTGTTGCGGACGGGGTAAAGGGGGCATCGGTCACGAGAAAAATAAGAATAGCCATTGAGATAAGACCGGGGATCAGACTAATGGCAAAAACACTCCGAAACGATGCTTCGCTCTCACCTAAAAACCATAAAATGGCAAACGCACTCAATGAACCTGCCAGTGCCCCGGCTCCGTCCATCATTTTGTGAAATCCGAAGACAAAACCGCTGATCTCTTTTGGGGTAGAGGCGCTGATGAGTGCATCGCGCGGTGCGACCCGTATCCCTTTGGCCAGACGGTCACCGATACGGATCGTGGCGATCATCGTGGCGCTTTGGGCGAAAAAGGCGAGGGGTTTGATGAGATTCGAGAGACCGTATCCAAAAACAATCAGCCCTTTGCGTTTTCCAAGGCGATCGGAATAGAAGCCGGAGAGGGCGATCAGCATCGCGACTCCGAATTCGGCCACCCCTTCGATCAGACCGATTTCACTTTTGGTCGCATGCATAAAACGCTCCAGAAAGAGGGGGAGGAGGGGGAGGATCATCTCCGTCGAAAAGTCGGTGAAAAAACTGTTGGCCCCGAGGGCGATAATATTTTTATTCAGTGTGGCCATGATGATGTTCCGTATGTCCGTTGCAGTGGTTATGGCCGTTGTCACGGTATTTGAGCGTTTCAGGCTGAAGAAGAATATGGGTCGCCCCCGCATGGGCGAGATCATGGCGTAAACGTTCAATAATCATCTCAATCTCTTTAAGCTGTAGATTTTCATCCAGTACGATATGGGCCGAAAAATAGTGCTGATGGGTGGCCGGATGGATGAGATGGAGATCATGTACCTCCATTACCGAGGGGTGAGCCGTGATAATGGAGGAAAATCCGGCTATCCTCTCCGGATCACTTTTATCCATAAGACTTGCAAACGATTGGGCTATCAGTTTGCCGCTGGCCATTAAAATGACCCCCGCAAACAAGAGAGAGAGGGACGAATCGACCCATGGAACCCCCCACAAAATCATTGCTCCACCCCCCAGGACGACGGCAAGGGAGAGGAGCGCATCGCTAGCCATATGCCAGAAAGCGGCCCGGACATTCAGATCGTGATGGGGTGTTTCATCTTCATGATGGGGATGATGGAGGTGTCCTCCTAAAATAACGGCGCTGGCACTGTTGACGATGAGGGCTATGGCTGCCGTGATCATCGTCAGCCACCCGTCTACCGGCATCGGATGGATCAAACGATTCAGCGCTTCCGCCGCAACCCAGATCATTAACAGGGACAAAAAACCGGCATTGATAAAGGTTGCCATCATCTCAGAGCGGACATAGCCGTAGGTCATCGTCGCAGAAGCAGGGCGTTTCCCCAGTCCAAGAGCGATGGCTGTCACGACAAGGGCTAAAACATCGCTCAGATTGTGCCATGCATCGGAGAGGAGGGCAAGTGAGCCGCTGATAACACCGACGGTACTTTCGATGATGACGATGGCAATATTGAGGGCAATGACCAGCGCGACGCGGCGCTGATCGGGGGAAAGATGTTTTAAAACATTCATGCGTTTACTTTTTAAACTGTTTGTAATCATAATATCCAAAAGCAATACAATTTTCGGCAGCCCCTAGATTTTATGCTTGGCTAAAAACTGTTTGAGTGCATCGGTGGTAAACCCCCCGATATGACGGTCGATCTCGCGTCCTTGCGGATCATAGACGATTTGTGTCGGGATCATCTGTATCTTCATGGCACGCGCCGCATCACGCTCTTCCGCGACGTTGACGAAAAATATTTTTCGTTTGGGGTTGATCTTCATCTCGGAATAGAGGAGTTCCCCCATCTCTTTGCACGCACTGCACATCGTCGAACCCGCTTCGACCATGACGACTTGACCTTTACCTATCTCTTGTTTGACGAGAGCATAAGGGCGCGGCTGCAATTCGGCGGCGAAAAGGGAACCGCATAGAGCGATGAGGGATAAATATTTAATCATGATGTCATCCTTTTAGAGTTGTTGATAGGCTAAAGTAAAAAAATAAAGCCCGATACCGATCAGGGCAAACGAAAAAATTCTCGTCATCCAGGTGGTGACAGTAGCGATCTTAGAGTTCGACGCGACGCTTTGGGCAAATCCGACTGATACCCCCGCCGCCAGAAGTAGAAGTGAATGTCCCAACGCAAACGTCAGGACGAGAGCATAGGCATACCATTCAGGGGCGTTAGCCGCAACCGATATGATCGCTACCAAAGGGGCAGACGCACACGGCGTCGAGACAAGCCCGAAGAGCATCCCGATCAAAAATGCTCCTACATAGCGTAACGTAATAAGCCGGCTCATCCAGCGTGATTTATCGATCACTTCAGGCAGTATCCCTAGTGAGTATAGTCCGATAGCAATGGCGAGTATTCCTCCCGCGACGTACGCTTCCAGCGGTGCGATCGAGAAAAAATATCCCATTTTGGCCACCATGTAGGCGAGGATGGAGAAACTCACCGCCACACCCAGCGCAAATAGCGATGCGAAGAGATAGGTAAACCGCACCCGCTCACGGGGTGAGAGATGCGAGCTCATCCCCAACGCACTTCCCACGAGCAGCGGCACCGAGACGATGGAGCAGGGGGCGAGTGACGTGAGGGCTCCGATACTGAACGCTCCGGCAAAGACCAATGCTCCGTGCGATTCGAGCAGTCCTAAAAGAAAACTCTCCATTTAGTGCGCTTTGATCAGATCGACGATCTCAGGGACACTGAGAAGTTTCCCGGTGCTGATCACTTTACCGTCGATCACCAGCCCCGGGGTGCTCATGACTCCGTATGCCATGATTTTCATAATGTCTTCGACTTTTTCGATTTGGGCAAATTTTCCGCTTTGCGCCACCGCTTGTTTGGTCGCCTCTTCGAGGGCTTTGCATTTGGCACACCCTGTCCCTAAAATTTCGATTTTCATATTATCTCCTACGATATATTTCTGCCTCGATAGAGGCAAGCTTCAGTGCCATAGCGGCCAGCGTAGCTGAGGGGGTTTTACTCCCTCAGCGTTCTCATAATAGTGCATTAAACAGATATCCGACGCCCATTATCCCAATTGTCACCGTACCGAAAAAGATGGCGATGAGTTTCAGACTCATGACCCGCTTGAGGATCATCGCTTCGGGAAGCGAGAGTGCGGTGATCGCCATCATAAACGATAACGCCGTCCCCATCAGCATCCCTTTGGCGGTGAGCACTTCGATGAGCGGCATCACCCCTGCAGCGTTAGAGTACATCGGCACCCCCAACAGTGTTGCCAGAGGTACGGCAAACGGATTATCCGCCCCCGCGACGGAGGTGATGAACTCGGTGGGGACATAGCCGTGGATAAACGCCCCCGCCCCGACACCGATCAAAACATAGAGCCATATTTTGAGGAGAATATCGAAAGTATACTCCCATGCCTCTCTCAATCGTGTATCAAAGGCAACCTTTTGCTCATGCGCTTTGATCTCCCCCTCTATCGGTTTGACCTCGATCAGAATCTCATTTTCCAGTCCGAGCCGTCCGATGATGATCCCGCCGAGTATGGCGACGAGAAGACCGAATCCGACATACAACGCCGCCACTTTCCACCCGAACATGGACAATAGCATTGCGATGGCAATTTCGTTGTTCAGCGGTGCGGAGATGAGATAGCTAAACGTCACCCCCAACGGGATTCGTGCTTGTAAAAATCCCAGAAAAAGAGGAATCGCCGAACACGAGCAAAATGGGGTGATGATCCCGAACAATGCCGCGAGGACATTTCCCGTATACTCGTGCTTTTTACTGAGATATTCCCGTACCTTTTCGGTAGAAAAATACGATCTGAGCAGCGTCACCGCATAAATAATGATGGTGAGTAAAAAGAGAATCTTCACCGTATCGTAGATGAAAAAATTGAGCGCGTCGGAGAGTTTCTCCCCCTGAGGCATGTTTAGCCATTCATAGACGAGGACGTTGACGCTCTCCTGCCACATCATCAGTCACACAACTCGGATTGGATGATCGGCAAAAGTGTTGCTTCGATCAGAGCAAGCGTTTTAGCGTACTCTTCCACTTTTTTACCGCTTGGGTCTTCAAACGCAACATGGATCGTTTTAACGGCCTTTGGGAACATCGGGCAGGTTTCGTGGGCATGATCGCAGACGGTGACGACGAGATCAAACGGGGTATCGATAACGGTATCGATCACTTTGGAGTGGTAGTCGTCTCTCCAATATCCTTTGGATTCGAGAAGCGCTTGGGCGTTCGGGTTTACTTTTCCACTGGCTTTGACGCCGGAGCTTTGGGCATACACGCAATTTCCCATTTTTGCATTGATGAGCGCTTCGGCCATGATAGAGCGGCAGCTGTTGCCGGTGCAGAGGATAAGGATATTTTTCATAGTTTACAGTCTCCGGTTTGTGATAATTTTTGTAAAGGGGGGAGTTCGATCCCCAGACAACGGATTTCAGCCAGCGCTTCGCTGCGGAAACGGTCCAGCGGAGAGCGGATGGAGTAATAGCCCCACGTGCCGCACCGATCGACCCGCAAAAATCCCCCCTCCTTGAGGATTTTCAGATGCCGCGACAATCGTGATTGGATCATCCCGAAACTCTCCTGCAGATCGCAGACGCACAGCGGTCCGTGAGTATCCAGAAACGCGAGGAGTTTGATACGGGTTTCGTCGTTCAGTGCCGATACGGTAGCGAGAAAGTTATCCATGCTTTAGCAGCAGCTTTGGGTAGCAGACCATTTTTTATCGGCGGAAAATGATGGGGTACAGCATCCGACACCGCCGGTAAAGCTGTCTCCGCCGAATACGTCGATCTGCTCAGAGGTATGATAGTTTTCCCAAATGATATTTTGCGGATCCTGCACCCAGTATTTTTTCGATGCGGCATAACAGCATTGAGCCTCTTCTTGCTTTTCTCCGGCGATCTCCGCATTGACAAGCCGTTTTTCGATGACGTCGAGCTCTTCGTCATTGCCGACCTGAAGACCCAGATGGTTTAGCCCGACTTCGGTACGCCCTACCGAAAGTGCAAAATTGATAGTGGGATCATCGAGGAGCCATTGAAGATAATCGGGTTTGACTTTTGTCGGTTCGCAACCGAATAAAGCGGTATAAAATGCACGGCTTTCATTCAAATCTTTGACACTGATATGCAGATGCAAACGTTTCATCTTGAAATCCTTTGGTGATATTTGTCGGAAGTATAGCGAAACTAAAATACAATATCAAGATATATTGATTTATTAAATTTTATTCTGCTATAGTGTCGTTATCACAACAATCAAGAGGAATTCCATGTTGAAAGTTTTATTCGTATGTGTTCACAACAGCGCACGGAGCCAAATGGCAGAGGCATTTTTTAATCAATATGCTCAAAACAGTGACAGTAGCGAGAGTGCCGGAATCGAGCCGGGTAAACTGAATCCTTATGTTGTCCGCGCGATGGCGGAAAAAAATCTCGATATCTCAAACAATGAGACCAAAGGGGTGTTTGCTCTCTATAAAGAGGGGCGAACCTTCAGTCATGTCATTACCGTTTGTGATGCCGAAGCGGCACAGCGTTGCCCGATTTTTCCGGGAATCAGCCGTATTATCATGTGGAGTTTTCCTGATCCTTCGACATTTGTGGGAAGCGATGAGGAGATGATGGAACAAGTCCGCGTCGTGCGTGATACCATTGAAGCGAAAGTTAAAGCGTTTATTGCCAATCCAATTGACGAGAATACTCTATGATTTTAGCCGTTGCACTTTTTTTGGTGACCTTAGTTTTTATTATTTGGCAACCGCGAGGATTGCAGATCGGCACGACGGCAGTCGTCGGTGCCGCTCTAGCGGTAATCCTCGGAGTCGTAAGTCTGGATGACGTGTGGACGGTCACCTCTATCGTCTGGGATGCGACACTTGCCTTTATCGGCATTATCATCCTCTCGATGGTACTCGATGAGATCGGCTTCTTCGAATGGGCGGCACTCAAAATAGTTCGTTTGTCGAAGGGTAACGGAAATCTGATGTTTATCTATATGATGATTCTAGGAGCATTGGTAGCGGCATTTTTTGCCAACGACGGGGCAGCGCTGATCCTCACTCCGATTATTTTGGCCAAGATGAAATATCTCAAGCTCAACCCCGTTGCGATGTTCGCATTTTTGATGGCGGGAGGATTTATCGGCGACAGTGCTTCCAATCCTCTCGTGATCTCTAACCTCACCAACATCGTGACGGCGGGGTATTTCGGACTCGGATTCTGGGAATACGCACGGACGATGTTTCTCCCCAATCTTCTCAGTATCATCGCCTCGATCGTCGTATTGTGGCTCTTTTTTCGCAAAGACATCCCGACCCATATCGATGTCGACAACCTCGCCACTCCAGAGAGTGCCATCAAAAACATGACGATCTTCCGCCTCAGCTGGTGGTTCTTGGGACTACTCATGGTCGGGTATTTTATCGGGGATGCGTATCATCTCCCTATCTCGGTATTTGCCCTCGGCGGTGCGCTCGTATTTTTAGCCATCGCGACTTACTTTAAAGCGACGAAACCGATTATGACGATCAAAGCAGCACCGTGGCAGGTGGTATGGTTCAGTATCGGACTTTATGTCGTCGTCTACGGTCTTAAAAACGGCGGGCTCACCACCTATCTCGCAGGGGTGATTATGGAGCTTCAGAGCATGGGTAACGTCTATGCCGTGATCGGCACGGGATTCCTCTCCGCGATCCTCAGCTCGGTGATGAACAACATGCCGACCGTTATGATCATGGATATCGCGATTGCCGAGGCCGGAAACAGCGCATTGGCGTATGCGAACATCATCGGATGCAATCTGGGGCCGAAAATGACCCCGATCGGATCACTCGCGACCCTTCTTTGGCTCCATGTTTTGGCGCAAAAAGGGGTCAAAATCGGATGGGGCGAGTATATGAAAGTGGGGCTGGTGATTACACCGCCGGTATTGTTGGTAGCGTTATTGGGGTTAATTTAAGAGTAACAGAACAAGAAGTTATCGAAAGATAGTATGTAATATAGGAGGCACAAAAGAATCCTTTTCCATCTCTATGGCTAGATCTTTAGCAATGTCACTTTCAGAAGGGGGGTTATTAAAGATTTTATTTTTTAGTTCTTTAAAAATCTCTTTCCCAGGTAAGAGCTTACGTGGCAAACTATCGTATTCTTCTTTCCATATTTGTAAGTATGTTGTTTTAATCTCATCAATTTTTGTATTAACTTCGGTATAGTTGTGATCAAGTTGAGACAATAGTACATCAATTAAGTCACCTTCTGATGGCAATTCAGTATTTTCAAGCTTAGAGATACGAGGGAATTTATCTAAATGTGTATTGATTTTAAATTGCAAAAAATCGGCTAAAAATCGGACTCTTTTTGCAAGAATAATTTTATTTATTTCAGTTGATATATTTGCTTTTTTTCTGAAATATGGTAATTTTTCTAAGTAGGTTTGATTCAGAAAAAAATTTTCTATTTCATGAACATCTAAAAATTTAATGCTATATTTTGATTCAATCTTTGCAATTTCATCATCTGTTCTAAAATCTCTGTCGATAAGACAAAATCCATTTTCAATCAATCGGGTTTCTGCAAAGCATAATAAGGTATTGGATGAGCCTATCGGTTTAAATTCGAATTTATTTGCATTAACACCCAAAAGCGTTTTATAAAATATTACATCAAGACTCTGTTCTCCACCTTCACAGAAGACAATTTTCCGGTCACCCGCAGTTGTGTCTGTCTTATAGCCGCGACTTACTTTCATTCTTCTTCCTTTTGAAGCTCAAACAGTT
Organism: Sulfuricurvum sp.; assembly: GCF_023229695.1. Classification (GTDB taxonomy): domain Bacteria; phylum Campylobacterota; class Campylobacteria; order Campylobacterales; family Sulfurimonadaceae; genus Sulfuricurvum. The sequence continues at coordinate 116,795 of NZ_JALNYS010000003.1, read as the reverse complement.
CTGATTCGCTTGCAGATTGATGTATTTCACTCGAATGTGTAGCTAAAAATAGTTGTGAATTTGGGAAAATTTGATGGATAGCATAAAGTAAAATTGATTGCCATTTTGAATGTAAATGAAGTTCCGGTTCATCAATAATCAAAATCGAGTTACTAATAGCTTTCGTACATAAAAATGTAAAAAATGCGATAATTTCTCGTTCTCCTGAACTTAGTTGATCAAGATCGACAACACTTCCATCTTCATTTTTAATCATCAATCTGTAATCTTTTATATTATCGGTTCGGGATAATTGTTCTAAAAAATCTTTTTTAGGAAAAAATATTTTGAAAGATTGTTTTATTTTTTCTAAAATTGCATCATTTTCAGAGGTAATAGCTTCTACTTTTTTGTCTGTAATTAAATTTACAAGATACTGTTTTACAGTTTTATAGTTATTTTCAAATTGTAAGCTCAGCGATGGAAAATAATTATCTCGTCGATACATTGGATGGCGAGGGCTTCTTGCATAACGCGTTCTTTCTCGAAATGCTTCGTCTTCAATACGCTCTATTTCACTCCAATCACCTGCACTTTGCACAGTACTTGGATTTAATAACCGATATGAAGATAAATAAGTAAATGAGCCAAAAAAATCACTTGATAATTTATGATCAATTGACCATTTTAAACCTTCTTTTTGACTGTATGTTAATTCACCTTTTTTTATTTTTTCGTGGTCAATAATTTCAATGACAATATGAAATTCTTTTTCTTTATTGTATATCCACTCACTTCCTAAGGAAATATAGTCGACCAGAAAGTCTTCTATGCGTTTTAAATCATTTTTTTCGTGATAAGCTGATGCAACGATTAGGCAAAGATAAATTGCTTCAAGTATTGTACTTTTGCCTGAACCATTTACTCCATAAATAACGATATTATCTAATAATTTTTCAGTATTATTTGGATAAGTGAAATCTAGTGCTAATTCTTTTATCCCTTTGAAATAATTAATAACGAGACTTTTAATTTTAATTTTTGCCATCTTATCAGCCTTTTCTGCTAAATTATAGTGATTATATCGAAAGTAATGAAAAGTATTTGCATTATTTGTACGAACTGAATTTTATAAATTATGGAAGAAAACCCCTCCGTTGGCACTTTGTGTAGAGGTGGGAGAGGTGTGTTGAGAGAATTATCACTAAAACAAGCTTTGGAATTTAACATGCACACTGCAATAGATCCTATTGAGACTTAAAATGTGCGCATTCATGCTCAGCAACAAAAAAATATTGCAAAGATTAGAGCAGATTTAAAATCAGCTCGTTTAAACGGGCAAATTGGTATAAGCAGTAATAATTCAGTAAAATAGCAAACTTTATTACCGTTAGGATCACCATGGCTTCATCTCAATGCGCACTTCAAGGCGTTATCGCACTCTACAGCGATCTGGCACAAAATCCTGATAAAGATTTTGGATGGGACAAAGGCTTGATAAATGCCCGAAACCACGGCTACAAAGAGGAGTGGATCGAGAAACTCCCTACGGCGATGTGGGACTATTGTGCCGCAGTCGGCAATCCTTTCTCGCTCGGGGAATTTCCTGAAGGTTTAACCGTGTTGGATTTGGGATGCGGTGCGGGTGTCGATCTGTGTGTTGCGGCATTACTCGTGGGTGAGAGGGGAAAAGCCATCGGGGTGGATATCACGCCGTTGATGGTTGAAACCGCACGCCGTCACGCCAAAGAAGCGGGTTTAGAGAATGTCGAAGTGATGGAGGGTAATCTTGAAAATATCCCCATTGCAAACGAAAGCATCGACATCGTCATCTCCAACGGCGCGATCAATCTCGCATCCTCCAAATCCAAGGTATTCGAAGAGATTTTCCGCGTCCTCAAACCTGAGGGCAAACTCTATTTTGCCGATATGATCGATATATCGGAGGGGAGCTGCACCACATCGTGCTGCTCACAAAGCGCTTCAGAGGGGGACTGGGCCAACTGTGTGGAGGGAACCCTTAAAAAAGAAGCGCTGACCCTGATGATGAGCGAAGCGGGGTTTGTAAGCGTCGAGTGCATGGGAACCAACCACTACACGACTGCCCCGACCACTGCGGGAGCGACGTTTCGCTCAACCAAAGGGGACGGTAACGTCAAGCAGCGCCACTGGGAAAACGTCTACACGACCAAAGATGTGAGCAAAGTAGGGTGGTATCAACAAGAGCCCTCAATCTCCCTCGCACTGCTGCAAAAAATAGGCTCGACGCCCAAAGACGTGGTTATCGATGTCGGGTGCGGTGCTTCTGCATTGGCGGATCGTCTGATCGAGAGGGGATACCCCGATATTACGCTCCTCGATATCTCATCAAACGCGCTGGAGATCGTCAAACAGCGGCTCGGTGCATCTGCGGATATTCCCCATTACTGTGTCGGAGATGTGTGCGCTTTTACGTCGGAAAAACACTTCGATGTATGGCATGACCGTGCGGTGTTTCATTTCCTGCAAAAAGAGGAAGAACAAAATGCCTATATGGAAACGCTGCACAATTCACTCTCTCCAAAAGGGTACGCCATAATCGGTACGTTTGCGGTAGACGGTCCTGATAGTTGCAGCGCATTGCCGGTGCGTCAGTATGATGAAGAGCGGATGAAAAAACTTATTAAAGAGCGTTTCGAACTCCTTGATGTCATCGAAGAGAGACATATTACACCAAGCGGCAGTAAGCAGAAATACTGCTTTTTCGTATTACGTCCGATGGAGAAAAGTGGGGTGTAGCGGACATCTGTCCCCGCCACTTTACGGGCTATGGGCGGAAAGTGCGTAACGTCAGTTAATGATATCAAAATCAGCGGGGATGGTCGGTTTGAAGCGGGAGGGGTCGATATTTTTGTTTTGGACGGGTGAGAGAAACTTGATGGTTACACGGTTGTCGTATCCGTCGGTATAGCTGATACTGCTGAGGAGCTCATTATGAAAGACGATAGCGTAGGTTTGACCCTTGACCGTGGCACTGTAGTGTTCATCATTGAGACGTTTCGCTTTTTGGATGATTTGTAAAAAATCGATCTCGTTATCGAGAGAACGGAGGGTTACTTGCTCAATTACGGGTTCAATGACCGTCACTTTATTTGCGTTGACATAAACACTTTTCTGAATCGGTTTTTGGTAAATCCAGAGGGCATTTTGCGGTTTCGAAGCCCAAAGCTCCCCTTTATAGAGGATAGTTTTGCCGTTGTCGTCGATAATCGTCTGTTCGAAACGGGAATTAAATGAACTCAGATCTTTCGGAGCGGCATATAAAAATGCTGAAATCAGCAAAAAGACGGGGAAAAAACGCACAAAAACTCCTCGATTGTAATGATTGTAACATTGTATCCAATGCTCATTAACCAAAACAATAGATTTCCTATGCTAAAATCAGCGACTTTTTAAATATTGCATATAATGAAGGCTTTTAATGATCCAATCGCTCGTCGGAAAAATCTTCGGAACCAAAAATGATCGTGAAATTAAAAAATATATCAAACGTGTTGGACAAATCAACGCGCTGGAGAGCAAATATTCGGTATTGAGTGATGAAGAGCTTCAAAATGCATTCAACGCTTTAAAAGAATCGGTTCTCGTTAAGACGAAAACATTGGACGATGTTTTAATCGACTCTTTTGCCATTACGCGTGAAGCGAGCAAACGGGTTCTCGGGATGCGCCATTTCGATGTTCAGCTGATCGGTGGGATGGTTTTGCATGAGGGGCGTATCGCCGAGATGAAAACGGGGGAGGGGAAAACGCTGGTCGCTACCCTTCCGGTTGCTTTGAACGCGATGAACGGCGAGGGGGTTCACGTTGTGACGGTAAATGATTATCTGGCCGGGCGTGACGGAACCCAAATGTCGGCTCTGTACACTTTCCTCGGCTACACGACAGGAATTTTGCTGGAAGGGGGATACGACCCGGCTAACAAACGTCTCCAGTATGCTGCCGACATCACCTACGGTACCAATAATGAATTCGGATTCGATTACCTGCGCGACAATATGACCTATTCCAAAGAGCACATGGTTCAACGTGCCCATTCGTTTGTTATCGTCGATGAAGTAGACTCGATCCTCATCGATGAGGCACGGACACCGTTGATCATCTCCGGTCCGACGAACCGCACGCTGGAAAATTACATTCATGCCGATACGGTAGCCAAAGCGCTGGTCAAAGAGGAGCATTTTACCGTTGATGAAAAAGATCGCCTTATTTTGACGACGGAAGAGGGGATTGCCCGTGCGGAGGAGCTCTTTGGAGTCGGGAATCTCTACAGTATCGAAAATTCGGCATTGTCTCATCATCTGGATCAGGCACTTAAAGCGAACTATATTTTCGAACGGGACGTCGATTATGTGATTCAAGACGATCAGGTTGTGATCGTCGATGAATTTACCGGACGCCTCTCCGAAGGGCGCCGCTATTCCGAAGGGCTCCATCAGGCGCTTGAAGCCAAAGAGGGGGTCGTGATCAAAGAAGAGACCCAGACGCTTGCCGATATCACGTTTCAAAACTATTTTCGTATGTACGATAAAATTGGCGGGATGACCGGTACGGCACAGACCGAAGCGACCGAATTCGCTCAGATCTATAATCTGGATGTTATCTCGATTCCGACCAATGTCCCGGTTATTCGTCAGGATCTTAATGACCTTATCTATAAAACGGAATCGGAAAAATTTGATGCCGTTATCGCCAAAATCAAAGAACTGAATGGAAAAGGGCAGCCGATTCTGATCGGTACCGCATCGATCGAAAAATCGGAAAAGCTCCATTTGCTTCTAAAAGCCGAAAAAATGGCACATACGGTTCTTAATGCAAAAAATCACACCCAAGAGGGGGAGATCATTAAGAATGCCGGTGCGAAAGGGGCGGTGACGATTGCGACCAATATGGCCGGACGGGGTGTTGACATCAAAGTCAGCGATGAAATAAAAGCATTGGGCGGATTGTATATCATCGGAACCGAGCGGCATGAAAACCGTCGTATCGACAATCAGCTGCGCGGACGTTCAGGCCGTCAGGGAGATCCGGGGACAACGCAATTTTATCTAAGCCTTGAGGACAGCTTGTTACGTATTTTCGGTTCGGACAAAATCAAAGCCATTATGGAGCGTTTGGGTGTCGAGGACGGTGAATACATTGAATCGGCCATGGTGACGCGAGCCGTCGAAAAAGCGCAGAAAAAAGTGGAGAACATGCACTTTGAGGGGCGTAAACATATCGTTGAGTACGATGATGTTGCCAACGAACAGCGTAAAATCGTTTACAAGTTTCGCGGTGAACTGCTTGACCCCCATTACCATATTGCGGATAAAGTTGATTTGATCCGCTCCGAATACGTTGACCGTACCGTTGCATTGTGCGGTATTTTTGACGGAATTCCCGAAGATGAAATTGAAATCGAGCGTCTTGTCTTGATGCTAAGAGAAGAGATGAATGCCGATATCGAAGCCTCCGATTACAGCGAAAAAACATTTGATGCGATTCGTGAGACAACGTTGAAAATGTTGAAGTCGCAATACGACGAAAAAATGGCGGTTGTGGATGAGACGCTTCGTTCCAATATCGAACGAGAAATCTATCTTAAAACACTCGATACCGCATGGCGTGAACACCTTTATCAGATGGACAGCATGAAAACGGGGATCCGTTTGCGTGCATACAATCAAAAAGACCCTTTGGTTGAGTACAAAAAAGAGAGCTATAATCTCTTTAGCGAATTGGTCGAAACCATTAAATACGATACGATTAAAACGCTTCATATCATCCGTTTCAAAGTGGACAGTATTGAAGAGGAAGCGGCAGCATTCGCACGAAAACTAGAGTTAGAGAAAAAGCAAGAAGCGTTTCAAATGTCTCTTAATCTGAGTGAACACGATGAAAATGAAGAGAAAAAAATTGCCCGAAACGATGAGTGCCCCTGCGGAAGCGGTTTGAAATACAAAAACTGCTGCGGAAAATCAGGACCTAAAAAAGGGGTATTTGCCTCTTGAGTATCGTCTCGTATCTGGTCAAACGCTTTTTACGTTTCGATAAGGAGCAGCCGTTTATTTTCCTCTCCGCACTCCTTGCTTTTTCGGGGATTGCCCTTGGGGTAATGGTATTGATCATTGCGATGGCGCTTATGAACGGTTTCGACAATGAGTTTAAGAAGAAACTCACCGTCATGAATTATCCGCTTACGATCCAGCCAAAATTTTACGGTTCAACCGATGCCGCCTTAGTGACAGCACTGCGTACACAATTCCCCGACCTCTCCTTCAGCCCTTACGTCACTTCAGCCGTTCTTTCGCGCAATAACGATCAAATGGAGGGGGGTTACCTCTTCGGAGTCGATTTTAAAGCCGAAGGGGAGGTCAATTCGGTTGTTAAAGAGGGGATGAAAACGGGCACGCCCAAAGGGTTTGAGGTGATGATCGGCAAAAGCCTCAAAGAGGAGTTTGTACTCACACCCGGTGATAAACTGACCTATATTTTCACCCAAATGGAGCCGGGCGGACTGGCACTCACCCCCAAGATCAAACGTTTCAAAACCGTTTCGACGTTTAATTCGGGATTAAGTGCTTACGATAAGGGTTTCTCTTATACCTCCCTTGATGCCTTGCAGCGGATATTGGGGGTTCCTGAAAATCTTTATGACGGTATCCATGTATTTTCTCCTAATCCCGAAGTTGATATCGTCCGCATTGGTGCGGTTTTGCCCAATACCGTATCGATACGGGGGTGGTGGGAAGATAACGGCAATTTTTTTGCTGCTCTGAAAATGGAAAAGATGTCCCTTTTTATTGTGTTGATGCTGATTATTCTGATTGCCGCGATTAATATTATCTCCTCGCTTCTGATGACGGTAATGAACCGTCGGAGTGAAATTGCTTTATTAATCTCATTGGGGGCTTCGAAACAGGAGGTTAAAAAAATATTTTTGACCCTCGGGATTGTGATCGGGTTTTTTGGAATTGTGACGGGGACCCTATTGGGCCTTTCGGGAATATGGATATTGGGGACATTTGAGATTATCTCCCTTCCCGCTGACGTCTATCCTACGTCAACTCTCCCGCTGGATCTGAATCTTTTTGACCTTTTTTCCATTATCAGCGGTGCTTTTGTCATTGTCCTCCTCTCCTCCTGGTATCCGGCCAAGAAAGCTTCGGAGGTGGATATTTTGACGGTCTTGCGAAATGAATAGTTACGTTGTTTTGGGAAAAAATCTATTCGTATAAAATAATATTATAATAGACATAGGTTGTTCAAGCATAAAATTTATTTATACCTAAGTGCGTCGTTATTACAATACGTCTTAACAACTCAAAAAAGACAATATATGTTTGATTTCAACTCTTTAACAAAATCTGTTCTTCTTATTGCCTTTTTGAACACCAGTCTATTTTCCGTTTCAAATATTCGACTCACGAAACACAATTTGGTAGCTAAAATCGGAATGCTGGAAGCGCAGAATGAAGAGTTATGTGTTTTTTGTCACACTCCCAATACGATAAAAGGGGGAAGCGGAGAGATTCCCGCCTGGAGTAAACGTATCACGCTGGAATCATTTAAAATATATTCGGCGGCAGAGCTTATCTCAAACGACTCTCCGGAATCTTCTAACCCCTCGATGGCCTGCCTTAGTTGTCATGACGGCATTAACGCGATCAATGTTATCGCAAATGTCCCGGGTTTGACAGAAGGAGTCACTTTAAGCCGAGAGAGCAACCTTGCTCAACCGAGGGATATTTTGTCGATGGCGGTGAGCGGACCGGTTACTATGAAAATCAGAAACGATATAAATCACCCCATCTCCGTCGAATACACCACCGGGAAAGCCAATTTAAAAATGACCAATTCACCCCTCATCGGTTGGGCAGGTGCAGACTCCATCAGTGCTTTACTCCGAAACAATAAAGTAGAGTGCGGAAGTTGCCATGATCCGCATGAAGCGACCAATGCAACGTTTCTTCGCGTTTCGAATGCAAATGCGGCATTGTGTACCGGCTGTCATGCTAAGTAAACCCTTCGTATTTTTATTCGGGATATCGATCCCTCTTTAGAGAAGTGTCTGAAAAGCACTCCAAGCGGGTGATTGTAGCCCGAAAATAGCTGATTTTCACTCTATTACGAGATAATTAATGGGATGGGCTAGAGAAAAATCTCCCCATTTAGGTATAATCCCATTTATCGGATTCCATCTATTCTATGATGATCACGCCATTACCCTCCACTTATAAAGCGATAATTGTGAAGAAAACAGCTAAAAAAATCAAAACAATCAAAAAAGTAATTAAACCCAAAAAGAAGAGTTTGAAATGGATGGCGGGTGTTGTTGCAGGTATTGCGGTGATTGTAACCCTCTACCTCTCCTCTACGGTCACTTCGCCTAAAACGGTCTATATCCCGCAAGGTTCTGTCTTTAAGTGTGTCGCCCATCTTCAAAGTGAAGGGGTTAACCTGTATAAAATCGATGCTTTGATTTTACGCCTTATCGGTAAGCCCCAGCAGGGTTGGATTGATATCAAGGATGAAAAGCTAACCCGATTCGGATATTTGTACCGTCTTACTACGGCAAAAGCGGCTACCCGTGTAATAACGCTGATCCCGGGCGAAACGACCGCACTTTTTTTGGAACAGATTTCAAAAGAGCTTCATCTGGATCTGGAGAAACTGAAACATGCGTATGAGACGTATGCCCCCTCACGGGAAGGGAATTTTGTCCCCGATACCTATAATATTCCTAATAGTATTACAGAAGAGAAACTGATCCGATTTCTATTAAATAGGTCAGAAGAAACCATGAAAAAATGGTCGAGAGAACTAACAGGAGGGTATGATAAAGATAAATGGTTACAAATTGTAACAAAAGCTTCCGTCATACAAAAAGAGGCCGCTTCACAAAGCGATATGCCGCTGGTAAGTTCCGTAATCGAAAATCGGCTGAAAGAGGGGATGCGATTGCAGATGGACGGAACGTTGAATTATGGAGAATATTCCCATCAAAAAGTAACGGCACTTCGGATCCGAAGCGACAAAACTCCCTATAATACGTACAAATACAAGGGTTTGCCGAAATCATCCGTTTGTAATGTAAGCAAGAGTGCCATCGTTGCCGCGATCCATCCGAAACAGACAAATTACCTCTATTTCGTTCGCGGAAAAAATGGGGAGCATATCTATAGTAGTTACTTTTCTACACACCGCAAAAACATAGTAAATGCTACAAAATGAAACATTTTTGCAACTTTTTTTCTCGTGCTAATCGACAAATAGAAAAAAAGATGAAGTAAGTGTTATGATGCTTGAATAAAAAAATAACAGGAGAACCTGATGGCAAAAATCATTTGGTCAGTAATTGATGAAGCTCCGGCGTTAGCGACATACTCGCTACTTCCAATCGTAAATGCATTCACACAAGCGGCAGGTGTAGAAGTTGTCACCAGTGATATTTCATTAGCAGGACGTGTTCTTGCGGCAATGGGTCTTGCAGAAGATGAGCTATCTAAGCTAGGTGAGGTTGTTTTTCAAGAAGATGCAAACATTATCAAGCTTCCAAATATTTCAGCTTCTGTTGGTCAATTGAAAGATTGCATCGCTGAACTTCAAGGTCAAGGGTATGATATTCCTAACTACCCTGAAAATCCGGCTAATGATGAAGAAAAAGCTCTCCAAGCCAAATATAGTACATGCCTGGGTTCAGCGGTTAACCCGGTTCTACGTGAAGGTAACTCAGACCGTCGCGCGGCCAAAGCGGTTAAAAACTTTGCAAAGAAAAATCCGCATAAACTTCGGGCATTCTCTGAGAATTCGAAAGCGTATGTTGCGCATATGGAAGGAAAAGGGGATTTCTACGGAAATGAGAAATCGGTAACTTCTGCAAAAGATCAGAAAGTGACAATTGCTCTTAACGGTAAAGAGTTGAAAACCATCAATGCACTTGCCGGTGAAATTCTTGACGGTACATTTATGTCAGTTTCTGCACTTAAAGCTTTCTATAAAAAGACCATTGAAGATGCAAAAGCAAATGGCGTATTGTGGTCATTACATCTTAAAGCAACCATGATGAAAATCTCTGATCCGATTATGTTCGGTTATGGATTTGTAGCATTTTTCGAAGATGTATTTGCAAAACATGCAGATACATTTAAAGAGTTGAATGTAAATCCAAATCAGGGTATGTCGGATTTAGAGAAAAAGATCAAAGGTCACGCCAAGGAAGCTGAGATCAAAGCTGACTTTCTGGCAGTACTTGAATCAGACTCTCCAAAACTGGCAATGGTTGATTCGGATAAAGGGACGACCAACTTCAATGCTTCGAATGACATCATCATCGACGCTTCGATGCCGGTAGTTGTACGTGAAGGTGGAAAACAGTGGGACAGAACGGGCGCTGCATGTGAATGTGTTGCCGTTATTCCGGATTCAACGTACGGAATGTTTCATGCCGAGATGGTAGCGGATTGTGTAAAACACGGTCAATACGATGTAACCACTATGGGTACCATGCAAAATATCGGTCTTATGGCTCAAAAAGCGGAAGAGTACGGTTCTCACCCGACAACTTTTGAACTCTCAGAAGCGGGTACTGTAACGGTTAGCGCTGAAGACGGTACAGTATTGATGAGTTTTGAATGTGAAGCGGGCGATATCTGGCGTATGTCCAGAGCAAAAGATATCCCAATCAAAGACTGGGTACGATTGACGGTTGAGAGAACAAGAATTGAGGGGATCCCTGCCGTATTCTGGTTGGATGAAAACCGTGCTCACGATGCTGAGATGATCAAAAAAGTTAAAACCTATTTGGCTGATTATGATACCGCTGGTTTGGATATTCAATTCATGGATATTACGAGTGCGACACGTTTCACTAACACACGTATCCGTGAAGGTAAAGATACTATTGCTGTAACGGGTAACGTTTTACGTGACCATTTGACCGATATGTATCCGATCCTTGAGCTTGGTACATCGGCTAAAATGCTCTCTATCGTTCCATTGCTTGCAGGTGGCGGTTTGTATGAAACCGGTGCGGGCGGATCGGCTCCTAAACACGTTGAGCAGTTCTTGAATGAAGGACACCTTCGCTGGGATTCACTCGGTGAGTTTTTGGCATTAGCTGAGTCTTTGCGTTTCCTTGGAAACAAGCACTCCGATGCGAAATTGGTGGCATTGACTGCAGGTCTTGACAAAGCGAACGATGCTTATTTGGATAACTCAAAAGAGCCTGGACGTAAAGCGGGCGAGCCGGATAACAAAGCGTCGCATTTCTATGTAGCTCAATACTGGGCTAAAGCACTTGCTGAAGGGGATAACGCTGAATTGGCCGCTAAATTTGCGCCGGTTGCTGCGTCACTGGTTGAGAACGAAGCAAAAATCATGGAAGAGCTTCTTGCCGTTGAGGGCAAGCCTCAGGATATCGGTGGATATTTCCATCCGGATAACGCAAAAGCATCTGCAGCAATGCGTCCATCTGCTACACTTAACGCGATTATCGACGCGATTTAAGTACTTTTCCGGCTTTGCCGGAAATCGTTTTTTATCTGCAGAGTTTACTCTACAGATAAAAGACGATAAACTCGTCTTAGACTATTTGCCCTTGACCGTATGCTTATGAATATTTTCACTGGAAAGTAGTATTGAGTATATTGGAAGAAATAGGGTGATGCCAAATATGACACCAGGAGTACGAAAATGGTTAAAGGAAAACGTGTCGGAATCGTAGGAGCCGGAAACGTCGGTTCTACTATCGCTTATTCACTTGCAATGAATGGGTCATGCCACGAAATTATCTTGCGCGATAATAAAATTGAAATTGCTAGAGGTAAAGCTCTGGATATGTCACAAGCCGCAGCAGCGGTTCGTAGCCACTCTGTCGTTATTGTTGCTGAGAGCATGGCGGATATGACCGATTGTGATGTTGTCGTTATCACCGCAGGGAGTCCCAGACTTCCGGGGATGAGCCGAGACGATTTGTTGATGATTAATGCGAACATTACCCGTGAAGTCATTGTCGGTGTAGCCAAATACTCTCCGAACGCTATTGTCATTATGGTTTCCAATCCGCTGGATGCAATGACCTACGTTGCTTTAAAAGAGAGTGGATTTGACCGCAACCGTGTTATCGGGATGGCAGGGATCCTTGACAGTGCCCGAATGGCCGCTTTCATTCAGGAAAAGCTTGGGTACGGAGGGGGACAAATCCGTGCCTCCGTAATGGGAGGTCACGGTGATGATATGGTACCGTTGCCACGCTATTCGACAGTAGCTGGGGTTCCGTTATCGGATCTCTTGAGTGCTGACGAGATTGAGGAAGTAGTTCAGCGCACACGAAAAGGGGGGGCAGAAATTGTAGCACTTCTGCAAACCGGATCGGCTTATTATGCACCGGCTAAGTCAACCGTTATTATGGTCGAAGCGATTTTGAAAGATACGAAGCAGATTCATCCGTGTGCCGTTTATCTGGAAGGCGAATACGGATATCATGATGTAGTCAGCGGCGTGCCGGTTATGTTGGGCGCCAACGGTGCCGAAAAAATTATTGAAATCACCCTTGACGATTCCGAAAAAGAGATGTTTGACAAATCATGTTCATCGGTTCAATCTTTGATTGACACCCTTAATTCTAATAATTTTTTTGAAGGAGAGTAAGTATGGATTTTCGCGTAGAAAAAGATACAATGGGTGAAGTTCGGGTTCCGAATGACACTTACTGGGGAGCGCAGACTCAGCGTTCTTTAGAAAATTTCCAGATTGGCGAAGAGAAGATGCCGTATGAAATTACCCGTGCATTTTCCTATTTGAAAAAAGCGGTTGCATTGGTCAACTGCGATCTTGGGATGCTTAGCAAAGAGAAAGCCGATGCCATTGCACAGGCAGCTGATGAGATGCTTGAGGGTAAACTTGATGAGCACTATCCGCTTGTCGTATGGCAAACCGGTTCGGGAACCCAATCGAACATGAACAATAACGAAGTGTTGGCTTCTCGTGCAACCGAGATCCTCGGCGGTGATTTCCGTACCCAAAAATTGGTTCATCCGAACGATGATGTCAACAAGTCGCAAAGTTCGAACGATACCTATCCGACCGCGTTGCACGTAGCCTCGGTTATTGCTGTCGAAACTCGCCTTCTTCCGGCAATTGAGCATTTACGTAAAACATTGCAAGCAAAAGCAGAGGGATTCAGTGATATCGTCAAAATCGGACGTACCCATTTGCAAGATGCAACTCCGTTAACATTGGGTCAAGAGATTAGCGGATGGGTAGAGATGCTCAATAAATGTGAAAAGATGGCGAAGGATTCTCTCGAATCGGTTCGTGAGCTTGCCCTTGGCGGTACGGCAGTCGGTACAGGGCTGAACGCTCATCCTGAACTCGGGAGTCGTGTTGCTGCTAAATTGAGTGAGCTTACGGGACACCAATTCATTACCGCTCCGAACAAGTTTCATGCGTTGACATCACACGACGCCCTTGTGTTTGCTCATGGCGCGCTAAAAGCACTGGCAGCCGATATGATGAAAATTGCCAATGATGTCCGTTGGCTAGCCTCCGGGCCGCGTTGCGGAATCGGCGAAATTACGATTCCTGAAAACGAACCGGGTTCATCGATTATGCCGGGTAAAGTGAACCCGACGCAAAGCGAAGCGGTCACGATGGTCACCTGTCAGGTGATGGGGAATGATGCGGCAATCGGTTTTGCGGCAAGCCAAGGAAATTTCGAGCTGAACGTTTTTAAACCGGTTATCGCCTATAACTTTTTGCAATCGGTCCGTTTATTGGCCGATTCAATTGTCTCGTTTAACGACAACTGCGCCGTTGGAATCGAGCCGGTACGGGATCAAATCGATCACTACCTAAATAATTCGTTAATGTTGGTGACGGCATTGAATCCGTATATTGGATACGAAAATGCGGCGAAAATCGCCAAAACCGCACACAAAGAGAACTCGACGTTAAAAGCGACTGCCGTTAAACTCGGATTGTTGAGCGAAGAAGAGTTTGATAAATATGTCGTCCCCGAAGAGATGACAAGACCGATCGCGTAAATTTAAAACAGGAGGAATTATGAATATACATGAATATCAAGCGAAGCAGTTATTCAAAAAATATAATGTGCCCACTCCACGTGGCCACATTGCCCTAACACCCGATGAAGCTGTCAAAGCGGCACAAGAGTTAGGCGGCACGATTTGGGTTGTCAAAGCTCAAATTCATGCCGGTGGGCGCGGTTTGGGCGGCGGTGTCAAATTGGCCCGTTCAACCGAAGAAGTACGTGCTTTGGCTCATGAAATTCTAGGAATGCAATTGGTAACGCACCAAACCGGCCCGGAAGGTAAGCTGGTTCAAAAAGTATACATTGAAGAGGGTGCCGACATTGCCAAAGAGTACTATCTTGGCATTCTTCTCGATCGTGCGTCTGAAATGCCGGTGATGATGGCTTCTACGGAAGGGGGGATGGCGATCGAAGACGTTGCTCATGACAGCCCGGAAAAAATCATCAAAGTTTCAATCGATCCGTTGACCGGTTTTCAATCGTTTCATGGTCGTAAATTGGCCTTCGGTCTCGGTTTGCCGGTTGCAGAGATCAATACGTTCATTAAATTTGCATCGGCTTTGTACAAAGTGTACATGGACCATGATGCGGAGATGATCGAAATCAATCCGTTGATTAAAACGGGTGACGGTAAATTTTTGGCACTGGATGCAAAAATGGGCTTTGATAACAATGCCCTTTACCGTCAAAATGAAGTACATGAAATGCGTGATTTAAGTGAGGAAGAGCCTACCGAGATCGAAGCGGGTCAATACGGACTTAGCTACATCAAACTCGACGGTGATGTCGGTTGTATGGTAAACGGTGCCGGTCTTGCGATGGGTACAATGGATACGATCAACTACGAAGGGGGCCGTCCGGCAAACTTCCTCGACGTCGGCGGAAGTGCGAGTGCCGAAACGGTGGCGAAAGGATTCGAGATTATCTTGAAAGATCCGAACGTTAAAGCAATTTTTGTCAATATCTTCGGTGGAATCGTACGATGCGACCGTGTTGCGAACGGTATTTTGGATGCAACAAAACTTACAAAAGTAGACGTTCCGGTCATCGTTCGATTGGATGGTACCAATGCAGTCGAAGCGGCTGATATTCTTAACAATGCAGGTATTTCAAACATTATCGCTGCAACAGACCTTGCAGACGGTGCACGAAAAGCCGTTGCAGCAGCGAAAGGAGCATAATTAATGTCTATTTTGGTTAACAAAGATACAAAAGTAATCGTACAAGGTTTTACCGGTAAAGAGGGTACTTTCCATGCCGAACAGTGTTTGGCCTACGGTACCAAAATCGTCGGCGGCGTTACGCCGGGCAAGGGCGGTCAAGAGCATTTGGGACAGCCGGTATTTAATACGGTTGCCGACGCTGTCGCTTCTACCGGAGCAACGGTCTCTATGATTTTTGTTCCGCCCGCTTTCGTTTCCGATGCGGTTATGGAAGCGGCTGATGCGGGGATCACCCTTGCGGTAATCATTACCGAGGGTGCTCCGGTCAAAGATATGATGTACGCAAAGGCGTATGCTACGAAGAAAAACATGATGACCATCGGGCCGAACTGTCCGGGAATTATCACGGCTGATGAGTGCAAAATCGGTATCATGCCGGGTTTCATTTTCAAAAAAGGGAATATCGGACTGATCTCTAAATCAGGGACATTGACCTATGAGTCAGCCAATCAGGTTGTTAAAGAAGGTTTCGGTATTACGACGGCTGTCGGTATCGGCGGGGATCCGATCATCGGTTTGAGCTACAAACAGCTTTTACCAATGTTTGAAGCGGACCCGGAAACGCATGCGATCGTTATGATCGGCGAAATCGGCGGAGATCTTGAGATTCAGGCAGCTGCCTATATTAAAGAACATATCACGAAGCCGGTTGTTGCATTTATCGCCGGTCAAACAGCGCCTGCGGGCAAACGGATGGGGCATGCCGGTGCAATTATTTCCGGCGGTGCCGGTACGGCAGCAGAAAAGATGGCTGCTCTTGAAGCGGCCGGTGTAAAAGTGGTTGTTTCCCCGGCGGACATCGGTAAAGCGATCGCTGAGGTAATGAACAAATAATGACTGAGATCTTTGAGGTAGATAATATTCGTTGCGGCGGATGCGCCAATACGATTACAAAAGCCCTTGAAGAAGCCGGTTTCCAAGAGGTTAGTGTTGACACGACGTGCGAGCCTCGTACCGTAACCGCAACAATAGCGGACGAGGCGCAATTAGCACTTTTTAAGTCTATATTAATAAAACTCGGATATCCTCTAAGTCATTCGAATAGAGGGCTTGTTGAAAATACGATACTGAAGGCCAAGAGTTTTGTATCGTGTGCAACAGGCAAAATAAATTAGTTGAATTTATCAAAGGAGAAGAAATGTCAATAATTAAAGCGCCTGAAAATACTCCGGTGTGGGTTGATGAAGCAAGATGTAAAGCATGCGATATCTGTGTCTCTGTGTGTCCTGCCGGTGTACTTGCGATGAGACTGGAACCGACGTCAACATTGGGGGCAATGGTTGAAATTATTGCTCCTCACTCTTGTATCGGTTGTAACGAGTGCGAGCTTACCTGTCCTGACTTTGCTATTTATGTAGCCGACAAGTCAGAATTTAAATTCTCAAAACTTACGGATGAGTCAAAAGAGAGACAAGAAGCTATCAAGAAAAATAAATACATGAAGCTTAGCGCTTAAGGAGAGATAGTATGGAATTGAGAGAAATAATTTCAACCGGTAACGATTTGGCGGCTGAAGCTGCGGTAGACGCAGGATGTATGTTTTTCGGAGGGTATCCGATTACACCGTCATCTGAAGTTATGCATACCATTTCAGATCTTTTGCCTGAAGTTGGCGGAACATGTATTCAGATGGAAGACGAAATTGCAGGTATCGCTGCGGCAGTAGGTGCCGGTATGGCGGGTGTCAGAACAATGACCGCTACATCAGGTCCGGGAGTATCGCTTAAAGCAGAAAACCTTGGTTTGGCTCAAATGGCGGAAGTTCCTTTGGTACTGGTTAACGTTATGCGCGGCGGTCCATCAACAGGTCTTCCGACACGTGTATCCCAAGGTGACGTTCGTCAGGCACGTAACCCCTCTCACGGTGACTACCGTTCAATCACCCTGTGTGCGGGTAACCTTGCAGAGTGTTACACGGAAACAGTACGTGCGTTTAATCTTGCGGACCGTTTCATGCAGCCGGTTATCGTCCTTTTAGACGAAACGATCGGGCACATGCACGGTAAAGCGATGATCCCAACGGTTGAAGAGGTTAAAAAAGGGATCGTTCCTCGTAAAGTTTTTACGGGAGCACCGGAAGATTACCGTCCGTACGGTGTCGGTGATGATGAAGCAGCGGTTCTTAATCCGATGTTTCAAGGATACCGCTACCACTTTACAGGGCTTCACCATGACGGCAAAGGGTTCCCGACCGAAGAGATCGAAACGTGCCGTAAATTGATCCAGCGTCTTGAAGATAAAGTCATGATGCACACGGATGAATTGGAATTAAACGAAGAGTATATGTGTGACGATCTCGAAGAAAACGATGTATTGATCATCGCGTACGGTTCGGTATCGTTGGCTGCAAAAGAGTCGATCCGTCACCTTCGCGCAGCAGGGATCAAAGCGGGTCTTTTCCGCCCGATTACCCTTTGGCCAAGCCCGGCAACACGTATCAAACATTTCACGGACAAAGTGAAAAATGTCCTGTGTGTTGAGTTGAACATTCGTCAATACACCGAAGAAGTTGAGCGTGTTGCAAGCCGTCTCGATATTCACGGTTTGTACAAAGTGAACGGACGAGCTATCTCTCCGTATGAAATCGTTAACAAAGTGAAGGAGATCATCTAATGGCTTTCAATTATGACCAATATTTACGTTTAGAAAAAATGCCGACACTCTGGTGTTGGGGATGTGGTGACGGTGTTATCCTGAAAGCGGTTATCCGTGCAATCGAGACATGCGGATGGGATCAAAACGAAGTGTGTGTTGTTTCCGGTATCGGATGTTCAGGCCGTTTTTCATCGTATGTCGATTTTAACACGGTTCATACAACACACGGTCGTACGGTAGCGTTTGCAACCGGTATTAAATTGGCATTTCCTGACAAAAAAGTTATCTGTGTAGCGGGTGACGGCGATGCATTGGCAATCGGCGGTAATCATACGATTCACGCATGTCGCCGTAACATCGACATTAAATTTATTGTAATCAATAACTTTATTTACGGATTGACCAATTCACAAACGTCACCGACGACTCCGCAGGGTATGTGGACAGTGAGCCAAAAATCGGGGAATATCGACCCAACGTTCGATGCTTGTAACCTTGCAATCGCTTCGGGTGCTTCTTTCGTAGCGCGTGAGACGATGCTTGACCCGAAAAAATTGGAAAAAGTATTGGTAAAAGGGTTCCAGCACAACGGTTTTGCGTTTTTTGATATTATGTCAAACTGCCATATCAACCTTGGCCGTAAAAACAAAATGGCAAGCGCTATGGAAAACCTTGCATGGATCGACAGTATCACTACACCGTTGAAAAAATGGCAAGCGCTTTCGGATGAAGAAAAAATGAATAAATTCCCTACGGGTGTTTTGAAGCACGACGAAAACGCGAAAGAATATTGCGATATGTATAAAGACGTTCAGGCTTATCATCAAGGTAAGCGAAAAGCGATCACTCAAGACGATTTCGCGAAGAAAATTTAAGGAGATACACAATGGCTAGAACATTAATGAGATTTACAGGTGTTGGTGGACAAGGTGTACTTCTTGCGGGTGAAATTTTCGCTGCCGCAAAAATAAAAGAGGGGGGACACGGTCTCAAAACCGCAACCTATACATCACAAGTTCGCGGCGGACCGACCGTTGTTGATATCACTTTGGACGATGAAGAGATTTTCTATCCGTATGCAAATGACGGTGAGATCGATTTCATGCTCTCCGTTGCGCAAGCGAGCTATAACCTTTTCAAAAACGGTGTTTCTGAGGGCGGAACGATTGTTGTCGAACCAAATTTAGTTCATCCGACTGAGGAAGATCGCAAACGATGGAACATTGTTGAGATCCCCATTATTACCATTGCGAAAGATGAAATCGGAAACGTTATTACTCAATCCGTTGTAGCATTGTCAATTGCTAATACTTTTATGAAAGCGTTGGATGATGATTTGCTTCGCAGCGTCATGCTTTCAAAAGTACCTGCAAAAGTACACGATGTAAATAATAAAGCGTACGATTTGGGCAAAAAATATGCCCTTGAAGCACAAGCGGCAATGGCATCGTAATTCCCTTTTATTTTCCCGCTCTTGCGGGAAAACCTTTTCTTCTTTGATGGATCTTTCCCCTTTAGTATTTTC
The DNA here is from genome assembly GCF_023229695.1 of Sulfuricurvum sp. Taxonomy (GTDB): domain Bacteria; phylum Campylobacterota; class Campylobacteria; order Campylobacterales; family Sulfurimonadaceae; genus Sulfuricurvum. Next base: position 97,400 of record NZ_JALNYS010000003.1, on the reverse strand, counting down.
ATAGTTAACGGTTTTACGGTGCAGATTAGTGATCTTAATAATAGATTGCGTATAATTGCATCAGGTACACAGGTGATAGCTTGAACAACAAATTCAAGAGGAAAGTCCGGGCTGCTGTAGGACACGGTTCCATCTAACGGATGGCCACGGTAACGTGAGGGACAGTGCAACAGAGAGTAGACCGCCTTGTTTGCAAAAGCAGGGTAAGGGTGAAACGGCGGGGTAAGAGCCCACCAGTCTTCTGAGTAATCAGAAGAGCTATGTAAACCCAACCGCGCAGCAAGAAACAGATGGTTAGCGTCCTACATCGCTATTGTTTCGCTAGAGGCCCTGAGTGATCAGGGCAGTAGATTAATTATCACTAATCCAGAACCCGGCTTATTGTGTACCTAACTTCTTAAATCCGTTGCAGTTTTTTTACGCATGCGCCTTAAATAAGATTGTGTGCTATCACTGTAACATTCACCCTACTACGATTCTATTTCGTCCTTTTTCTTTTGCACTATAGAGTAACCCATCAACGCGTTGCACCAACGTATCTTCAACCTCATTTTCACGCAGACTGCTGACTCCGAACGAACAGGTGATGTGTCCAACTGCATTAAAATTTTCACGTTCAATCGTTTTACGCAAATTTTCAGCGACTTGTGCTGCAAAAACCACCGCTGTTTTGGGAAGAAGGATGATAAATTCCTCTCCTCCCCATCGCGCGATCACATCGCTTTGCCGAAGCATATTTTTTACCAAAGCTGCAATCTGGCGTAATACGTCGTCTCCTGCCAGATGACCGAACACATCGTTCACTTTTTTAAAATGATCAATGTCAAAAAATATGACGCTTAAGGGAGTGTTTTCTCGCTGTGCAATATGTAAAGCGTGTTCAAAAAGTAGATCAAAATGGAGTCGGTTGGCAACATGGGTGAGGGCGTCGCTCGTTGATTGATTTAGCATCAATGAGATATTCGTAAAGATGGCAATTGCACGAAATTGTTTTTTATCCCCTACCTTGGATACATCAATTTTAAAAATTGTGGTTTTGCTACTTATTGTGATTTTGGCTTTATGCTCACGTTCAGGGTGGGATAAAACGTATTGAATCCATACCTGATCGTCCATTTTTGGCTGGAGATATTCATCCGTGTCCCCCTCTTCAAAAAAATCGCACACACAATTATGGTTATCTTTTAAAGCCTCAAAGCTTTTATATCCCAGAAAAACAAGCATAGCTTTGTTTGCGCTGATTAAGAATTCTCCATTGGTTACAATAGTAGGATTCGGTGAAACATCGAGAATTGATTTGACATAGGCTTTTTCATATGAGTTTTTACGGTACATCCACCCCATTATTAATAAAAAGATTACGGTAATAAATGCGAAAGAAAAAATCATGATTCCGTATTTAGCCCAGATGTCTTTTAACGTAAAGATTTCAGGCTTGTCATAGGGAGGGATTCGGAGTGCCTGAAACATTTCATGTATTTCACTGTACTCCAGCGGAGATGACCATCCTATGTCCCCCTCTTTAGATGTTTTGGTGTCAATATGACGCCGAAGTAATGCGATAACTACTTTATTGGAGAGTTCTTTGGGTGTGTGTATCAACCGTGCAATAGGCCATTCGGGGTAGAGTGCCGTTGAAAGAAGATAAGGAAATTCTTTTGATTTTTGAGAATGAATAATTTTGAATTCACTTAGATCAATACTCCCTTCGCGTGACATACTTTCCAAAACATCCGTACGGATAAATCCGGCATCGGCTTTTTCCGCAAGGACCTCTTTGATTACTTTATGATGGGGCATCCCGGTAAAATACATATGGGCATTCTCTGCATCCATTCCATACCGAAACAGTTCAAACCTCTGAGCTGCATAGCCTCCCAGAGATTCGGCATCAACCGCAGCTATGGTTTTCCCTTTGAGATCATCGATCGTATTGATATCAGAGCGTCCGCTTTGTGTAAAAATAACCCCCCCGAAACGATCAATCCATTGGCCGTTTTGAAAACGCATCATTGTTGCAATACGTGAAATATGATACTGCTTTTCGAGATATACGTAATGGCCGGAATTGGTGATGATAAAATCAAGTTGTTTGTTTCTGACCGCTTTATTGATTTCGGGGTAGTCCATCGGGAGAATTGTAAAAGTATATTGGGGCTCTATCTGATGTAGATAGCGTGCTGTCGCTCCCCACTCTTTTACTGTTTCGGCTTTGGAACGAAATGCTAAAATGCCGATTTTAACGTTTTCAGATGAAAACGCGGCAGTAACAAATATGAATAAAACTAATTATATATTAATAATCATATTAACTATTCCTTATAATCACTTATGATTACATGGTACAGTAAATAATTTAAAAAAAAGAAAAATACGGGTAATAAAATATGAGAAATAGCTGTGTGAGATTGGTAGAAACTAAAATGGTCTTATAGGGTGTTTTGTATCATTTTAATTCATATAAATAATAACACTTTTGCTGTATTTGGTAAAAATATTTTATATTTATCAAAGAGTCATAAGAGTATATTCATAAATATGTCGAATAATGTTGTAAGTAACTCGGATACAAAAATAGATGGGGTTAAATGGGCCATTCAAATGAAAAAAGCAATGAGGAGCAGATTGTAGATGCTTTAGTCGCTACGATAGAGTTACGCGATGCCTATACCAAGGGGCACTCTAAGCGGGTTGCCCATCTTGCAGCACAGATTGCGACAACATTAGGGCTTTCCGAACAGGAAATCGGAGATCTCTATTTTGGAGGGTTGGTGCACGATTTGGGGAAGATAGGGATTCCGGATGCGGTTTTACTCAAGCCGGAGCGTTTGAGTAAAACCGAATACGAGATGATTCAGCAACACAGTACCCTCTCGGGGGTCATCATCGACCGGATGGAGAGCTGGCGCCATCTGATTCCTCTCGTTCGGCACCATCATGAGCGAATGGACGGAAAAGGGTATCCTGATGGTCTTGCGGGTGAAGAGATCCCTTTGGGTGCCCGGATTTTAGCGATTGCCGATATCTATGATGCCTTAACGAGCCGCCGTGTGTATCGGGATAGAATGAGTGCCGAAAAAGCGGTTGAATTGATGAAAAGCATGGCGGAAGAGGGGCATATTGATCCGGTATTAACCGAAATATTTCTTGCTAATGTTGAGCGCTACACTATTGCTGAAGAGTCAGAAGGGATTTATTTACCCAATCTTGAAATTGCGCGGAACACCTTTTTTTATAAAGATCCGCTCACCTCGTTATTTAACCGCAATGCCCTTTTGGTTTTTATCAAAAAAGGGGTTGCGAAAGGACTGCGTATCTCGTTGCTAAAGTTTGACATTAAGGGATTCAAAGAGATCAATAGCCGTTTCGGTCTTTCGCACGGCGATAAGCTTTTGACCAAGATCGGAATATTACTGCAAGATTTTTCCCCCTCAGGCGAACTTATGGAGGTAAAAGAGGGGGATATCCGGGCATGTAGAACGATGGCAGACCGTTTTTTTCTCCTCTATTTCGGAAATGCCGTCGATTTTTTTGAATTTAAATCGAATACCATTTTAAATAAGCTTCGCACTGAGACCGGTGTAGAGATTAAGCAAAACATGATTATCAATAACTATCATGCCGATCAAGCCAATAGCCTGGAGTGGGGATATTTGCTTTGAAACGTCTGCGCCGTTTTTTGGTCACCAATAAAAGTGATATTATTTATGCAAAAATCGAAATCGGGCACTTTTTTTCCGATTCTCATGAAAGAGAGATCTATCTTTTCGCCGTTATGGAGTTGGGAAGCAATATTCTGAAACATGCTCAAAGCAACGGTGAATTGTGGCTTCTCGAAAAAGGGGGATTTCTCGCCTTGGCAGCGTGTGACCGCGGAATCGGGATCGGAAATACGGAACTTGCATTGCAAAAAGGGTACTCCACCTTTACCGAATCGTCGTTAGGGATCGGGTTGAGTTCCCTAAATTCGACAGACGGGTATCAATTGGAAATTGTTTCACTGAATAAAAAATCACTACACGGTACCGTTGTTTATTTTGGTAGAATCACTGCCGATGAACAGGTAGATTGGCTTTCCATACCGTTTGATGAAAATTATAATGGGGATTTTTCACTTCAAAAAGGGAGACTCATTGCCTTCGGGGATGTATCCGGTCATGGGTTGAAAGCAGCTGCGGCTGCTATGGTCATTATGGATTTTTTTAAACGCCATTGTCACTCTATGTTGACAATTGACGATTTTTTCAAATCGCTTCACCGCTATTTATTGGAACAAAATGCTCGAAGCTGTGATTTAATCGTCGGTGCTGTCGAACCGGACGAACTCCTATTTGCAGGGCTTGGGAATATGACCCTCTGGGAACCGTCCGAGAATAGCTACATTTCCCATTCGCTGCATGCCGGGAGTCTTGGAACCCATTACAGTCGATCGACACACGGTCGGTTTGAATTATCTGCTTCAGGTCCACTTTTGATTACCAGTGATGGAGTGCTTAAAGGATGTTTTGAAAACTTGAGTGCTACAATATTCGGAAGTCAGACCAATGCAGCAATGTGTGCTGTCTTATATTTTTGCGGGTCACTTTCGGATGATGCGTCGATCATTTATATTAAAAAGAAGGAAATAGCATGAATGAGCTTTTAAACCCGTTAGTCGATATCGTACGGCAGGAGAGAAGTGCACTGATAGAGGGGTGGATTGAGTATTTTTCCCCCGAAGAACGGGAGAGTGAAATGCGCTATTATGCCGATTTTCTGAGTTTCTTTGAGGAGTGTTTGCAAAGCGATCTTGATCCGATGAGTGATGAATCGGTTGCGCTGTCCAATTTTTTGAAAAAAGTAGCCGAAATACGGGGGGATGAACGTTTTTACAATTTTCGAAACTCGGTGTACACCTGCTATCTAAAATTCCCTTTGTTTAAAGCTCTCGATAAAAAAGGGGTATTTCATTACGAAATCGCTGCAAAAATGACTGCATTTTTCGAATCGCTGACGTCTCGTCTCATTTTTAATGTATTGCAGGAAAACAATCGGATTCAGCAGGCATCAACTGCAGAACTCTCTGAACGTGAAGCTCCGATTAGTGAAATCTGGAAAGGGATTTTACTTGTCTCTATTGTGGGGACACTCGATTCCAATCGGGTTATTCAAGTAATTGATAAAATTCTCGGGACCCTCGAACGTCTTGAATCCGAGCATGTTATTATCGATATCAATGCCATTTTCGATGTCAATACCGAAGTGGCCAATCAGCTGCGGAAGCTCTACAGTGCCATATCGATGATGGGTTCGCAAGCGTATTTAACCGGTATCAGTAAAAATATCGCCAAGGCGATGACCCATCTGGACCTTTCGATCGGGGAAGTTAAAACGTTCCGTTCCACCCGGCAGGCGGTAGAGTTTATTTTAAAAGGGACAACGGTTTCGTGAAATCGGTATGTTCTCAAACCCTCTCTTTTGATAAAAAAACGGGTAAGAGAGTTTCTCCGGATCCGCTTCAGGAAAATGATTCGTTGCCCTCATCATGGGATGAATTTATGTCGTTATACCAAATCAAACAGGGGATCAAGGCATGCCCGTTATGTGACATATTGTATGATGAACAACCGCATGTGATCATAGTCTACCCGGAAGAAGAGAGGATTGTCTGCCATTGCATTGCAGCATCGCGGTTGAAAAATCTACTTGAATTACCCGATATGAATTCTTTGTATGACCCCTTGACCGGTGCCTTACGCAAAGAACATGCGCAGATGGAAACCGAAAAAAATTTGCGTAATTTTGTCCAATTTTCCATACCGTTTTGCGTTATATTTATCGATTTGGACCATTTTAAAGCGGTAAACGATACGTATGGGCATTTAATCGGGGATCAAGTCCTCAGTGAAATATCGCAACGGATCAAAAATACGTTACGGGAAGAGGACTCTCTCATCCGTTACGGAGGAGAAGAATTTATTGCCATTCTTCAACACGCTTCTTTACCGGTCGGTTTAAAAGTAGCAGAGCGTATTATCGGATCCGTTAATGCTCTACCGATTACGGTTGAGGATAAAAAAATAACCATGAGCGTCAGTATCGGCATAACGACTCCTGAACGTTCCGATACGGGGAGTTCTTTAATCGAACGTGCCGATACTGCACTTTACAAAGCAAAACGAAACGGTAGAAACCGTATTGAATACCTTTAAAAGTGCAATGAAAGTTTAAAGTCTAATTCTGAATGGTTCTACTTTAGGGGAACAAGTTGATTTAGCGGTATTATGCTGTAAGATAATCGTTCGATCACTATTCTGTTTTACGAATCCAAAGGATTTTCCGATGTGGCTCCATACTAGCTGTGATTTGACATTCAACATTGAAGTACCGACCCCATTTGTCCTTATGCTTCGACCGCAAAGTGGAGTGCAGCAATGGATTGCTTTCGAAGAATACCGGATTGTCCCCACAATTCCCGTATTTGAATTCATCGATAATTATGGTAATTTCTGTCAGCGGCTTATTGCACCGCCGGGAGATTTTGCCATATTTACGGCCGCAGATGTGATGACATCCGATTATATAGATCAAGCACCGGGTGCGGAGTTCGTTGAGATTCAAAACCTTCCGAACAATGTGTTGTGTTACTTATTACCCAGTCGTTACTGTGAATCCGATAGTTTTAGCCAGATGGCGGGCGAAATTACGGCAGGAAAGAAATTAGGGTATGATCAGGTGAGTGCCATTGTAGAGTGGCTGCGTGCCCGAATCCGTTTTGAACCTAATCGTAACAATATGCCGGTCTCAGCAAAAGAGGTCAATGTTCGAGGATGGGGAGTTTGTCGTGATCTTTCGCACCTCGGTATCGCCTTGTGCCGTAGTCTCAGTATCCCGGCAAGGATGGTTGTTGGCTATCTTTATGAATTGGAACCGATGGATTTGCATGCCTGGTTTGAAGTCTATGTCGGAGAGCGCTGGTACACTTTTGATGCAACACAAGTAGAAATGAAGGGGGGATATGTAGCTCTTGGTTATGGCCGTGATGCCGCAGATGTTGCTGTTTATAACCAATTTGGGCCTGGATTGCAACCAATATCTCAACAGATTAACGTCGTGCAAATAAATCACCAAAGCAAGACTCCCCATGCAGCGCTATAAAATTATCCATCGCACTTACTATAATTATTCTACTAATGTAACGCTTGGTTCTCATAATCTGCTACTGCGTCCCAGAGAAGACTATGAACTTCGGATTGAGTCTTTTTCACTTAAGATCATACCCGATGCAACCCTCCTATGGCATCGAGATGTTGAAGGAAATTCAGTTGCCATTGCCAATTTTATTCTCCCTGCACGTCAGCTCGTGATTGAGAGTGAAGTGATCATTCAACAATACAATGAATCTCCTCTTGATTTTATGGTGAGTGGTTATGCATTGCGTTATCCCTTCAGCTATCAAGATGAAGAGAATATCTTACTCTCAGCCTACAAATCATTACCCGATCAGATGACCATCGATGTCGTCAATAAATGGATTGCCAAGTTTTGGCAATCGGGGGAATCCATTCAAACGTATACTCTCTTGCAACGGATTGCCGATTACATTTATAAGACACTTACCTATCGTGTGAGAGAAGAACCCGGGGTACAAAGTGCAATGGAAACACTTCGATGCGGTACCGGTTCCTGTCGTGACTTTGCTTTTCTCTTTATGCAGGCGGTACGATGTCTGGGACTTGCTTCACGTTTTGTAAGCGGATACCTTTATGCCCCGCTGATGGCTGAAATCGGCTCGACTCATGCATGGGCGGAGGTGTATCTACCGGGTGCGGGATGGAAAGGATTTGACCCTACAATCGGTAAGATTGTCGGAAGCGACCATATCGCCGTAGCGGTAGCCAGACTTCCCGAATCCATTCCGCCTATAGCCGGCTCATTTTCGGGGGATGCGCTTTCAACCCTTAGCGTGGGAGTATGGGTAAGCCAATGTTTAGGCTATGCAGTAGGATAACACCGCATTAAAAGTCTTGATTATCACCGTGTTCTCTGATTTTAAAATTTGCAAAAGCCCCTTCGACACTCATGGAACTTTTATATTTTGATGGGGTCAGTTTAACGCTTCTTCTCATCAAATTACAGACGGCAATGCGAAAATAGGATCCCGTAAACGGTTCGACGATACAGATAATATTTCCATCAATTTCACGTGTGGCATGGATTATCCCCTGTAGGTTATGAAAAAAATATTTAGGATAACTCAGCGGCGTGATCTCTACCACCTCTGCATATCGGCTCCTATCGAGGGTATCTGCAATGAGTCTGGCATCGTCATAATTGTCAAACTGTACACACCACTCATCAAATATTTTGTTATAAAACTTTAAATCTTCATCCAAAAATCCACCTGCCGGGGATTGTAAAGCATAGATACTCACTGCATAAGCCTTAAATGGGGGTTTCAAAACAGATCAATACGATATCTGTCAAAACCTAATTGATTTTAGAATAGTACTAAACAATAATGTCAGGAGAAATAAAATGGAGAAAGAAATAGAGTAAAGTGCACACTTTTCGTTAGACTGCAGCTCAACGCAGAGTCCGAGAGTATCAAAGGGTAGGGTATCTACGACCTATTTCGTGTGCTATTTCTTTGGATGATCTTGTATAAATTATACTTCTGTCACACCTCAATTCTTTTAACTCTGTTAATCATAAATATGTTATAATGTCCGTACATAATCCGTATAGGAGTTAACAATGCAAGCACTCTCTTTTTACAATGGGATGTTAGACAATACTAAAGATGCAAGGTTTGAAGCGAAGCTAAATTCTAAACTCAAAGATTTCATCCAACTAGCCGCTGGATTACAGGGATGTGATTTGAGCGCCTTTGTCCTTTCGGCGGCAGCAGAAAAAGCAAGAGCAGTAGTCGCCGAAGCTGAAATGATCGCTTTGAACGAGAAAGACCACAAGGCATTCATGGAAATTTTGATGAATCCTCCGAAAGCCACTCCACAATTGAAAGAATTGATGGCAATGGATAGTTTGAATGAGCGTTAATACAATCGTATTAGAACGCTTCGATATTACAAAAAGCTACAACGGGATCAAAAAATTCGATTGTGGCCATGAGATGATCAATCGCTTTGCAATAAATTCTCTGAAACAAAATGTCAAAAATAATATGTGTCAAGCGTATGTATTGCTCGATACGTCATTAAATGACAAGTTTATCGGTTACTACAATATTATGGCTTTTTCAATCGCCAAAGAAGCGTTTAACACTGCTCCAAGTGGTTCAACAAGGCAAATACCGGCTTTGAGATTAGTAATGCTTGGTGTAGATCTCGCTTATGCGGGACAAGGACTTGGTAGCAAACTTTTAAAACATAGTCTCGAATTGACCCACAAACTTGCAGCACAAACAGGCATTGCAGGGCTTTATTTGGATGCCGAGGATGGTAAACATGATTTTTATCGGGATAGGGGCTTTTCGGAAATTCAAGAACCTGACTCAGTAACAAATATTCTTCCTATGTTTATCAGCGTTGCTACGATTGAAGAGGCAAAACAATAGGATTAGAACTTAATAATTCTGTAATAATTTGAAACAAATGTATCTATTTTTCTAGCAGTATTCTTTTTATTGCATTCAAAACTTTGACCATCGCCAGTGTATCGAGTTTACAGTATTCGAGAAGTGCACGGCGGATACGTTCTTGCTTTACCTCTTCCATTGTCGCAAGCTTCGCATAGCTATTCATCGCTTCACCCCCGTTTTGCACACCGTTGAGCTCTTTGTAGGCGTCTGCCATCTCGGGGACGAGGGCGGGGAGGACGTATTTGATCGAGTAGCTTCCGTTCATGGATGGGGTGACGTAATGTCCCTTTTGAAACGGCACCATCAGATCACGGATATTGGGAATGATACTTTTGAGGCGTTCGCTGAGATCGGGGAAGCTAAGGGCTAGCTTTTCGATCACCCCTTTTTCGAAGCTCATGTTATACGCCAGTACCGTGACGTTGCCCGGGATATCATGTATCAGCTGTTGTGCCAATGCGTAGCGCGGATCGGCTCCTGCGGGTGCTAAAAATTCCCGATGCTCCAGCTCCCCGTTCGCGTGTTCGATATGGAGCGAATACTGAAACGGTATCTGCTGATAGGGGCTGATCCCGTTCCATTGTGGAACCGCCTGCTGAAACGTCTCGAAATCGAGATGGTAAATAGGATAGGTGAGGGTGGAAAGGAACTCACGGATCGCGTCGCGGTCGATGTAAGTGCGCTTGGCTTTCCAGTTATCGACCTTTTGCTGTTGGATGGCGGTCATTTTATAGCTATCGGGAATCTCTTCGATCCGAACGATCCCCTGATTGTACAGCTCAACCTGATTCTTACTCCCGAGGTTAAAGATATTAAAGACGGAGTAATCGGGGATGCTTCGCTGTACTTTCCAGCAGTAGTGCATTGCGTCGCACTCATAGGGGGTTTTGCAGTGTTTTCCGATCTCGATGGCGGGTTCGTTCTCTCTATCTGCGAGATGGGCTTCAAACTCGGCAAGTTTGGCAGGGACACCGTTCATCAGTGCATCAACCGCACCGCTCACGTCGGCGATACTAAAGAGGGCGCTTAGATCGAGTTCATCGCCTCGAACATAGGAGGTGTCGATATGGACGACATAGCAGTTGGTGACGGTATGCCCGAGGCTCTCAATGACGTAACGCTGTACCGAGACATCGTGCAGATAGATCTCCTTGACCTCCGAGGAGCTTTTGACCTCGTATATCTCTACACCATCGGGAGTAACGCGGAGGACATCGACCATGACGACTACGCCATAATGGATAAACGTCGCCTCGTAGATGCTCTCTTGCCCCTCATCCATCCACTCCCGTGTCAGCTCCGCCATCCCTGCAAAGTTCTTCTCCCTATAGGGGATTTCACGACCGTTCGGGAAGAGGGCACATGCCAGATCACCGACGATGTTTCCCGTCTCGAACCGTGCGAGTGCGGTGGCATCGGGAGGGGTCAACACCTCAGAGCTGTACTTTTTCAGCCAGAGGGATTTTGAGCATTGGATTCCGCGGGTGTAAAGTGACTTAGAGAGGGTCATAATTTACATACAAACTTTATATTTTTCATCAACTGTTAATACTGAGCAAATTTAAATCAATGGAATGATCAACTCTCACTGCTTTAAAAAAATCTATTTTATAATCGAAACATTCTGAGCATAAAGAGATAATACTTTCAATATTGCTTTCACTGCAATTCAATCCAAAAATTATTCTTACTAGTTTTCCTGGGTAGTCATATAAACCAAATTTTTCTCTAATGTATCTCCATTCTTTTTCATATGCCCATTCGGTAGTTTTTGTAAAAAATATTTTTTGTAACTCAGGATCTTTAATTTGAAGAGAACCTTTTGATTCTAATTGCCCAGAGTCATTATAAAAATAATTAATTTCCACTAACCTTCCATTTGACAGCTCAAAATTTAAAGGCTCATCAGTATACTTTACATTATTAAAGTATTTTTGATTATATAAAATTGAATTATCATCAACTTCAAAGCCTAGTGCTATGCCTTGATGACTAGATGAATAATGTGACCACATAAGTTTATTCAATGGGTCTTCAGATAAACTAAAAATACCAATATTGTCTAATATATAATCTACTGATTCTATAAAATCTGTGGGTTTTGAAAAAGCTTTACCAGCTTTTTTTTCCATAATATTATTTGCAAAATCATATCTTTCTTCTAGAGAATTGGTTCTTTTTAATCTCCTTAATATTGATTTGACATCTTTTTGTCTCAAACCAAAAATGGGTTCTTGATTTTTTAATGCATGATTAAATGTCATAAAAAAGCCCATGAGCTGATTTATCATCGTACTTTCTTTTTCTTTTAAATATTCTTCTTCTGTGAATGCTCTGATTTTGCATTCATATGGATCATTGAGAGTATTAGGTTTAGCTAACCATATTTTTTTGTTTTTGAGAATTTCTATAGTTCTATCACTCATATCACGGTATTTATAGAAAATTTTGTTATTCATTTTTGCACTACTTTAGAAAATTTATTATATGGTTCATTGTAGGAAATGTCCTATTTAGGTACTATCAATGAGTTTCAATCATTGTATGTGGTTACAATTATTCAATTCGTTCGTATGGATAAACATTTTTAAAATTACGATGTAAATATGAACCTACCGATGGTGCATTCTTGAGTCCTTCAAATTCATGGGCCGGAACACCTTTGTAAACGTATAAACTGCCATTTAAAAACCTTACGCAGACTGTTTCTGTAGCTTCGTCGTAGCCAACACCTTGAATATTTGATGAACAAACTTGGATCATTTTATCTTCACACATTATTTTTCCTTTATTTATGAATTAAAATTTTGAGTTCGCCATGAAGCGATTGTTTTGCGATACTCGTCAATACTTGGGCTGTCTTTTTTCCATTGTTCAGTAACCAATGGGTCAGAACTTTTTGGAGCACTTGACGTTTTATAAAACTTTACCCTAGATGGTATTTTTACCGCTTCGCCAGAAATTAGACCTTCTCCTGTTCGAAGACTAGGCAATAAATCTACCATAGTCTGTAATTCATCTTGAACAGCTGATCTAATATGACTACGGTCTTTAGAATTATTCATACGCAATGCAATTAATGTCCCACATTGACTTAAAACTGTTTCATCCAATTCAGAAGGTCTTTGAGTAATTAATAAAAGTCCTGCACCATATTTTCGACCTTCTTTCGCAATAGTTTGCACGGTTCTTGAAGCAATAGAGTTTTCGCCTGCTTTGAGATAGTTATGAGCTTCTTCTAATACGATTAGTAGCGGTTGCTGCTTACCACCAGCTTTCGTATTCTGCCCCCAAAAAAGGGTATCATAAACAATTTTGAGTAAAGTCCCCGAAATAGAAACCATTATATCACTAGGAATACCTGATAAATCCAATATCGTAATTGGCTTCTCATCACCAAGCCATCCAAACAGTAATTGATCTAAATCTTTAGTAATTTTTCCTGTAAGGTCAGCTTCCCATTCTCCAGGATGAAATAAAAATTTATAGCGACTATCTTTTAATTTAATACGTATCCCATCTAAAAAACTCAAAAAACCTTTTGCCTTATTATTTAAGAAAGGTTCCCCTCCACCTGGGCTAGCAGGTGTATATTCTGAAGACTTTAAGCTTTCAGCATCACCCTTTGTTATTAAACATTCTGTAATACGATCTTTTCCAAAAGTTTTTCTTTCAAAATCATCTAGTTCAAACCATAATTGCTTTATGCTAAAAGGTATGGGGCTATCTGCCGTGACCATTTCAGCTTCAACAGTCAAACTATTTACAGTTATATTTTCAATCTTTTTCTCAACAATTTTTTCCCTAAGATATTCTCGTTGTGTATCTGATAAATTACCTGGGAAAATACTTATTAATTCATTAAATGGAAGTGCCCAATAAGGTATATAAAGTTTTTTAGTATCAGTTACTGCATTTATCTGGTAGACTTTGCTTTTATCTTTGATAACTTCACTATATTCACCATGCGGATCAATAACCAAAATTCTCGAACTATTAAATTCTCGCTTTGCAATAGCTTCGAGTAAAACAGATACAGTATTGGACTTTCCACTTCCCGTAGAACCAACTATGGCACAGTGCCGAGAAATAAGTTTATTCAAATCAAGTTTGGCTGCAAGACTTTCAGATACACTGATATTACCTACTGTAATGGAATCATCTTCTTTTAGTCCACCGTAAATTACGTCTAAATCATCAATTGTTACTAAATGGACTTTGTCATTAGTTGCTGGAAACTGAGTAATTCCTCGTTCAAATTTTTTGCCAACTTGTTCACCTACAAGTACAAGGCTAAGCCATTGTGTATTTTTCGCATGTTCATAATCACTGGCTAGCACTTCTCGAAGTGCTTCAGGTATTGCACTAGATCCAATTTGTGTGACAATTCCATAAAGATTAGCATACCCTAGAGGAATTTTTAAAAAAGAACCTATTTGCCCAACTCTATAAACAACCCCATCAATAATTGGCATATGAGATTTTATATTGTCAAATAATCGAATAGATATTGTATTGCCATTAATACTATCAATCTCACCAATTGCAGTTTGTTGATTAAGCATATTTCGCCCATCCAGCTATTTCATTTTCTGGCATTACTGAGCTTAAAAAACCAACTAGTCTTTTGAAGTCTGGCAAGATAAAATCACCTTTACCGCTCCAATATGCAGTACCTGCATCATGTGCACCTAATTCTTTAGTATCATCAAAATCCTCGTCGAAATAAAGATTTACTTGAACAGTGTCATCTTTATCAGGTTGATTTTTTAATTGCCATTCTCCATATTTTCCGCCAATAATAGCGTTTCGCATACCATAAACAGATATTTTATTATTTGTATTAGCAAATTTATATAGAGGGTGCTCATCATTCAAAGCGAATTTATATGTTTTACTTGTGTCACACCAGTACTTATCAAAAAGTAAAAAAATAACATGTGATGTAGTATTTGAATTCAGTGCCGCCTCAACTCTAGCATTGATATGTTCATCACCAAATGAATAACCACTAACAATAAGAATAGAATCATTCGTTTTCAAAAAATTAGACAAACGGTCCATTAAACTTTCGTAGGGTTGCTTCTTTGAGTCATTATATTTGAGCACTGATGGATAAATTAAAATATCTTGGTCATCACTGTTTGTACGAATAATCTTTTGAGAGGTTTCATCAATATGCCAACCAAGTGATCCGTGAATTTTCCATAACTTGGTCTGCTTAGGTAAAAAATTCATTTCTTCAACTGAGCTAGAATTGAAAAATGGTTTAAAACTGCCAGTAAACCCATCATAATACGGTACATTGCAATATTCCAGACCTAGTTCAAACAAATAATCATAGTTTGTCGTAAATATTTCCACTGGATATTTACGGTGAATTTGTCCAACCCATCTGGCAAAATCGGTTTGTACCATGTGAGGTGCGATCTCTTGTGTAAATGCTGTATGGATACTGATTCTGTCCCTTATTTCTTCTTTGAAATTGGTAATGAGGTTAATAAAACCGTCCTGATCTAATCCATTAAGTAGACCTTTTCCGATAATTTTGCATTTTTGTTCCAGATTGGTCAAAATTGTTTCGATATTGAATTTACTTCCAAGTTCTTCTTCAAGTTGTTCAAACAAAGTTTTGTACTTTGGATCCTTATCGGATAGAATTTTAACGATATCATTTGTTAGTGGACCAATAGCAGGTACTATCAAGGAGTGCTCATCTTTTTCCGCCATTGAAGTCCCAGCTCCGAATAAAAAGCCAATACGCTTCTTGTCCGAAATTAGTAATTGCTGAAGTCCTCTTATATATTCTGATGGATCATGTACCATACTCATTTATTCTCTCCAATTTGTTTAATACGACTATATTTTGAAAATTGTTTTTGAATAATTTTTTCTTTATAGGCAATAAGTTGTTTACGTTGTCGAATTGTAAAAAACAAAATAAAAGCAAATAAAGCAATCGATATAAAGCCTGCATAGAGCAGGGAATCAAGAATAAATGGAACTGCTGTTTTAATACCATCTACTGAATATTTTTTTCCTTCTTCGATGAGATTCATACTAAACCCGGATATAGAGGACAATATTGCACCGATTGAAGCCATGCTAATACCCATAAACCATTGTATTGTTTTTGTAAAGTCAGCTTCATTTTGTTGAATGAGTGTATTAACATGCTGATGTTCTAACTTTAGAACTTCAGTATTATTTATTGATTTTAGTATTTCTTCCCTAATTTCCATATTTTTCCTTAATTAACTTTAGTTTAATTTGAAT
Organism: Sulfuricurvum sp.; assembly: GCF_023229695.1. GTDB lineage: Bacteria > Campylobacterota > Campylobacteria > Campylobacterales > Sulfurimonadaceae > Sulfuricurvum. The sequence goes on along the minus strand of NZ_JALNYS010000003.1, from coordinate 81,544 downwards.
ATTTTTAATCATTACAACTCTATCACCCTCTCAAACATTTCCTTAATCTCCGTCTCATGAGAGATCAGAAATATCTGCCGATACGATTCGCTGATCGTGTGAAACGCTTCCATGATCTGGATGCGCCGTTCCTCGTCTTGGGATATAAACACCTTACCCCTCCGCCAACATATTGACGATCAACCGGATCACCGTATCTTTTTGCTGAGGGATACTTTTGGCAGTCATGAGGGCGAGGGCTACGAGGGCGTTGTCGTTGATTTTGAGTTCGCCGCTTTGTTTGTAGCGTGCGCGGTTTTTCTCCAGAAAGAGGATAAATAAAAACGCGCCGATCCGTTTGTTGCCGTCGTTGAACGGGTGATCTTTGATGATGTAGTAGAGGAGGTTGGCCGCTTTTTCTTCGATGCTTGGGAGGAGGTCGTCACCTCCGAAAGTTTGATAGATGTTTCGGACGATCCCCTCGAATTCGTTCGCTTTTTCCCGTCCGAAAAGGTCGCTGGCTTCCCCTTTGCGGAGCAGTTCGTGTTTAAGTACCGCTATCGCCGCTTTGGCTTCGTCGGCATCGAGGATAAAGCGCTGATCGTGTCCGAGTCGGTATTCGGGGAGAGAGTCTTCGTCGTACCCTTGCAGCAGCGACCATGTGCGCGAATAGTTTAGGATGATGTCGAGCATCCCTTTGGCTTCGTCCAACCCGATTTCGCTCTGTTGGATCGTAGAGCGTAATAGCTCCATCGTCTGGGTGAGTTCGTCCAGCCCTTTTTGCGCTAAACGTTTCTGGTTGAGGGTGTAGCCTTTGACAATATGCTCTTTGAGGATTTTGGTCGCCCAAATACGAAACTGGGTGCCGCGTGCCGATTTGACTCGATAACCCACGGAAATAATGACGTCGAGATTGTAATACATTACATCGTAGGTTTTGCCGTCACTTGCAGTTGTCCGGAAATTCCGGACAACTCCTTCCTTGATCAGTTCACCTTCTTTGAAGATATTGCTGATATGTTCAGATATGGTTTTTTTACTCTTATCGAAAAGCTGCTCCATTTGCTTTTGATTCAGCCAAACCGTCTCATCCTGAAGTTCAACGTCTAACCCGATCGTCCCGTCACTGCTTTGAAAGATGATGACGTTTTGCCGTTCTTCCATTATCTCCTCCCTCATAACTCTACCACTCTCTCAAACATCTCCTTAATCTCCATTTCATGAGAGATTAGAAATATCTGTCGATACGATTCGCGCTGGTTGATACCAGAGTCGTTGACGATCTCAAGATCGTTAAACTCCAGATGGGTGTCGGAGAAGTGGAGGATTCTCAACGCTAACCTTTGCACTTTCAAATATGTTCAATAGAGTAATATCTCTTTGCTTAAAATCGCCATATTTGGTTATTTTTAGATATCCGAATGATCGATGGGGAGTTTCGCATCACTTTGCACATCAAAGAGAAACCCAAACGACTGGACGGATGACCGTATTCTAAAAGCTTCTCAAAGAGCTGTTCATTGCGAATGGTATTTTCCTCAAGACTTAGTGGCTGATTGTTCGGATTCCATGCGGTGAGAATGGCAAAGGGTGCATCGAAGGGTGCGTAAATAGGTAGGGTGTCAATGGTAAAATCGATCTCTTCAAGATTGTGAGAGATTCTAAAATGGGTGTTATCGTAAATTTCTTTCATGCAATCAGTCTAGCATCAAGATGGCTTGAGCTTAGCTTAATGCCAAAGTCAAGCTTTGATGTCGAGATTTTGACCCAGAGGTCAGCTCAGCACCCAGAGATGTATTGGAATCTTGAGGAACGGGAACACTCTCAAGCAACTTCATAATATAAAAATCGCCGTGAAATCAAAAATGAAGTTATCACAGAGGATATCACACCAGCTAATAACCCTACTACAAAAAGGATTTTGCAAAAAATCGGTAAAATGGCTCCGCGTGAAGAGACTCCGAAAGGAGATGTTCTTTGAAAAATAATTACAAATATCAATTTGGGGATTTAGTTTTTACGATCCGCGATATAAAGGGAATTTGGAAGCTTGATTTTATTTATGATGGGAAACGACAACGTCCCTCAATGGAGATGAAAGCTACATCTGAGAATCTCGAAACGATTAAAAGTGAGATTTTACCAGGCACAGCGCAATATCTATAATACACGGCATACATTTGCCTCTCAGATGTTAGTGAAGAAAATTGATTTAGGGTGGATATCAAAAACGATGGGGCATTCTAATATTCAGATTACGCTTCAAAAATATGCGAAATTTGTACCAAAAAATGAAGATGAAAGAGAAGCATTTCTCAAGGGATTTGTCACACCTAAAGAAAAAATGGCTTAAAAAACCCTAAAATAGGAGGTTAGCTAATGCAAATACGTGTCTATTATGAAGACACCGATGTCGGCGGGGTCGTTTATCACTCCAATTATCTCAATTTTTGTGAGCGGGCGCGGAGTGAGCTTTTTTTCCGTGCGGGGCGTTCTCCTATTTTGAGCGGGGGGCATTTTGTTGCGAAGCGCATCGAAGGGGATTATCTCAAAAGTGCAAAATTTGGGGATGTTATCGAGGTGAAAACGGGTTTAGTGGAAATGAAGAAAACCTCGTTTCGTCTGTTGCAACAGATTTATCGAGGGGAGGAAGAGTTGTTTCGATTGAGTATTCTACTTGTTCATCTTGATTTTGAGGGGAAGATAACTAAAATTCCCGATTCGGAGAAAGATTTCTTGCGAAAAACTCTACAATAACGGTTTAAGCTTGGGGATTGTTTTTTCAATCTCTTTGGCGAGTATTTGGTTCTCTTTCATCCGTGCGATGTCCAGAGGGGTCATTCCGTCACTGCTTGTGATATTACCGAATGCGCCGTGTTGCAGCAGGTACAAGGCAATCGGGGTATTGGATTTCCACGCTGCCAGATGCAAGGCGCTCACCCCGTTCGTATCCTGGACATTGACTTTGGCTCCGGAGGCGACGAGATGTTCAACCGCTTCGCTGTTGCCGATCCAGCTGGCATACATCAGGATCGATTTGTTGTTGTCGCTGCGCATCGTATTGGCATCGTCGGGGGTTGTAATCAATGATTTGAAGGTACCCGTATCATTTGCATCAAGGGTGCGTACCAACTCCAGAATATCGGCCCCGAAGAGGGGATTGCCCAACATAAAAAATGAGAAGAGAAGGGGAGAGATGTGTTTCATGCGCGCTTCAGCTCTTGGATAAACTCTTCGATATCATCAAAAAGCGCTTGCAAATCCTCTTCATGTTCCACCTCATCGGCTAAAATCTGAGAGATGATATCGTAGGTCACGGTATCTTTTTCACGGGTAATGTCGAGCAGGCCGGAGTAGACGCCGATCGCGCATTGTTCCCCTTTAATGGCCTCTTGCAAAACGGTTCGGACATCGGGGTTTAACGGCGCGTCGTAGCCGCAGTTGGAATGGGTCAGCCAGTCGCCGGGATGGAGTATCGGCGTTCCCCCCAGCTGGATGATCCGGTCGCTGAGGAGCGTGGCGTGTCGTAGCTCATCGGCAGCATGTTGGGTGAGTTCGACGATGGCGGCATCTTTCATCAGCCCTTTCACGACTTTGGCTTCGATAAAATACTGGTAATAGGCCAGCCATTCATCACAGTAGGCTTTGTTTAGCAAATCAACAACATGCTGCGCTTCGATGCCTCGAAGCAACGCTATCCCTCTTTTTGCCATGGGTTCCCCCTTTTTTAGATAGGGCTACTTTATCACCCGCTCTCTTAAAGGAAAATTATCATCCGCAATAGTTTTCCAACCCTTGCAGATTTATAAGGGTAAATGATTTGAGGCCGTTTCCGGCGATAATCCCTTCTGTTTTCAGTTTTTTGATCATACGGGAGAGTGTTTCGGGGGTGATCCCCACCATCTGAGCGATCTCTATCCCTTTGCGGTGCTTGAAAATATCGGGTTCATCCCGTATCAGTTGGGCGACTTTGGCCATCGCGTTGGGGGCGCCGTGACGTTTGAGGGAAAGTTCCAATACCCCTATTTTTTGGGTCAGGGAGGCGATCAGTGAGATGCTGAGAGCCGGATCTTCGTGAAGGAGTTTCAAAAAAGCTTCCCGTTCGATTTTTAAAATTTCGGCAGCAGCGGCACACTCGGCGGATGCGGGATAGGGGATCTGTTTTAGGGTGGCGACTTCGGCGATAAGGGAGGGGGCATGAAAGCGATGAACCAGGATCGGGCCGCTGCCGGCCGAAGTTTTGAGAACGGATACCTCTCCTTTGAGGAGCAGATGGAAATAGGAGCTGTTTTCCCCTTCGTAAAAGATGATCTCCCCGGGTTCGAATGTGCGATTGATACTGATGTGCGAGAGCGATTGCAGCTGCTTGGGTGTCAGATGGCTAAAGAGATCAAATTTTTCGAGCATTTTTGCCTCACTTTGCCGTAATCGGTTCAAAACCGAACTCTTTTGCTTTGAGCAGTTGGACCGGATAGATCACCTGCGAACCGACGATGCGCATGGAATAGTCCCTTTCGCTGTTTTCGAGTTTGGCAACGAGATAATCGGTCCCGACGCTCGTGGCGTATTGGATCCAGTCAAAAGCGATATCGTTGTTCATCATAGCATTGGCATCGTCGATGCGGGCTGCGTGCTCGACGATCGAGTTGGCTAAAATCATATTTTTACGGTCATTATACTGAGTCAGGCTGATGAGCGTCGGATCGATGTTGATCTGGGTAGAGAGGATATTGCGCTCCTTGATACCGGTGAAGGTCATATGGGCGGTTAGGATCGCACTTTTAACGACCGGGATGTGGAGAATAACGCTTTTTTTAGCAAATGCCGACGGTTTGGAAAGATGGGCGATGATGTTATCCCCCTGTGCATCTACCGGATAGGCTGCGACACTTTTTTTGGCTCTGTCGCTCTCCAGAAAAAGCTCTTCGGTGATTTGTTTAAGCTGCGTACCTACCGCCGAATTATCGTAAAAAATGGAGATACCGTTACCCATATAGGGGAGGAGGGCTTCAATTTGTTTCATGTAATCGATCGCACCGAAGACAAAGTTTTCGGGCGCACCCGGAACATCGCGCTTATGGACGGTCGGGATGAATGTATCGATTGAATTCTCAAGATGAGAGAGACGCTGCACTCCGTTCACGGTCAACGGAGCGAGTATCGCATTGAACCCTTGCTGATGTATCGTAGAGATGACCTGTGCAAGAGATGCTTCGGATTCGTCGGGGATATCAAAGCGTGTGAGGGTATAGTTTTCGGGATGCTTTGCCAGCAAGGTCGCCAATGCAACGTTATAGGTCGATTGAGCGTATTTTCCGATCACTTTGGGTGCGCCGATCAGGGCAATTTTCATCTCTTTGGCCGGGGAATGCGGGGGGAGAAATACGTTCTGCGCGGAGGGTTGACGTGCTTTTTGGATCATGATACTGGTAACGGCCTCGGCGTTGAAAGAGACGAGGATACCAAGCAAGAGAAAAAATCGGCTGAAAAAATTCATTGTAAGCGCCCCTTAATGGTTTGCAGATCCCGCATCGCCTCTTTTTTGAGAGAGGGGTTGCGGATGAGAAACATCGGATGGTACATCGGGATGAGGAGGGCATCACCGTAGGGGATGACTTCACCGCGAAGCCGTTCAAAATCACGGGTATCGTTGGTCAAGAGGGTGTAGGCATCACTCCCCAATGCGACGATAAGGCGCGGCTTGATAATGGAGAGCTGTTGGGATAAAAACGGGGCACAGCTGCTGCACTCGCTGGGGGATGGCTGTTGAAAACCGAAAGGTTTGCATTTGACGGCATGGGTAAAGTAGACCTCATCGATGCCGAGCATCAGTACCTTTTCGATCATATCGCGCAGCATCATCCCGGAACGTCCGAGATAATATCCGTTCCCCTCATCTTCCGCCGTCGAAACATAGGCATCGACAAAGACAATCTGTCCGTTCGGATTGCCGAATCCCGGCATACTTTGCGAGCGTGATTTGCTCAAATCACACAGAAAACATGTTTCGATCGCGTTGTTTAAGGCAGTGAGCGATTTCGGAAGGGAAGCGGAGGGGTGCTGAACATTGGGAGTAATGGGGTCAACATACGAATAACCCAGAGCTTTAAGGCGGTAAAGGTTTTCAAGTAAAGCGAGATTTTGGTAGGAGTTCATAAAGATGAGTATAAGAAAAATGGTGTTAAAAGGAGATAAAACCCTCTGCAACGTTAAACAAGCGGGAAGAAACCGTTTAGGTCGCTTCGGTATAATGGCGGTACGTATTTATTAAAGATTCGGGAGCGGCACACGTGAAAGTTACTCTATCGGTTTTATTGTTTTTGATGACGCTTATAATGACGGGATGCGGCGGCGGAAGCAGCAATGACACCTCCTTGAGCGGGATTTCCGATGCATCGTTTGTGGAGTTGAAAACCATTTCCCATGCGCAAAGCTATGCAAAATTTTATAAGCCGGAACGGATTATCCAAGACGACGTATACCTCTATGTCAGCGATACCGCCAATAACTGTATTCGGAGAATTTCTCCGGACGGAACCGTTATCACGGTGATCGGGAGTGTAACCGGCGTTGCCGGCGACAATACCGATACGGCGCAGAAGGGGACGTCGGCGCTATTGTCGGGTCCTACCGGGATGGTAGCCGTGACGATCGGTGCCGAGCGGCACCTTTTTATCGCGGATACGGGGAACAACAAAATTCTCGATGCGAATATCACCGGCAACCCAAAGCTTCCGAGCGTGGTTAAAATCGCCGGAAACAAATCGAGTGGTTATCGGGATGATAGCAACGGAAGCAAAGCCTCCTTTTTCCAGCCGCACGGTCTGTATTCGATCGCCAATACCCTCTACGTTGCCGATACGATGAATCATGCCGTCCGATCGATTGACATTACGTCGGGGGGGAGTTATGGGGTTTCCACCCTGACGGACTCGATGGAGGCCACGTCTCAGCCCGTCGATTTGAGCGTGGACGGGAACACTACCCTTCTGGTTTTGCTCAAAGGGGCCAATCGCGTCGATGCCGTCTCGATCAGCAAACCGACGGTGATTGCATCGGGCGTTGTAACAGGGCTGAATGCTCCTGAGGGGTTGGTGCTTGATGGGACGACCCTCTATATCAGCAGTACCCAAGATCATACGGTGCTGGCATACGACATCACTACATGGAAAGAGCTTCCGAACGCGGCGGCAGGGGCCAAAAGCAAAAAAGGCAATTATGAGGGGACAACCCTTCGAAGTGCTTTGTTTGATGAGCCTGTCGGACTGTTTGCCACAACGAATGAGCTGTTTGTCGTGGATCGCGGCAACCACAAAATTCGAAAAATTTTAAAAACCGAAAAATTGGTGCGGACCGTCATGGGGAGCGGCGAAGCGGGGATAGACCTCGTCGCAGACGATACGAAACAAAAGATTGAAGAGTTTTACAAACCGGAAGGGATCATTGTGAACCCGGAGGGGAAACTCTATTTCTGCGATACCCAAAATCAAAAAATTCGTCGTATCGACATCGGCTCGGGGAGCAAAACGATCATTTCAACCTTTATCGGGCAAAACTCGGCGGGAAGTACCCAGGGCAACAGTGTCGGGACCCTGAGTACGACCAAATTGTACAATCCGACATCCCTCGTCGGATTATGGGATACCAATCAAACCTTCTACATCGTCGACAGCTACAACCATGTCATTAAAAAAGCGGTGGGGCAGAGCACGACGTTTTTTGCGGGAAGCAGTGCGGGATATGGGGACGGCAATACAACGCAGGCTCAGTTTAACCGCCCCTACAGCGCTGTAGCCGATCAGGGGGGGAATTTGTATGTCACCGATACCTATAACCATCGCATCCGTAAAATCACCCCCTCCGGAGTGGTGACGACGCTGGCCGGAAAGAGTGAAGGGGATACGGATGGTCAAGGGATCAATAGCCAATTTTCCTATCCTACCGGCATCGTTTTCGACGGGTCGAATACCTTGTACGTATTGGATAACGGAAACAAAAAAATCCGTAAAGTGACGTTGTCCGGTGCCGTCAGTACCGTGACGATCACAGGACGTTCGTTTATCAACCTTTACGGCATTGCAATCGCTCCGAAGCGGGGAACTTTATACGTATCGGATATCGGGGAAAATAGAATCTGGGCCATCAATCTTGCGACGTTGAAGGCGAGAAGTTTGATCGATGCGACAACGGGACAGTGGGTAGATGGAAACAATTCGAATACCCCCTTTACCCATGTGCAGATCAACCACCCCAAAGGGATGTTTTACGATGAAAACTCGGATAAACTTTACATCAGCGATACGGATAACAATATTATCCGGATCTTGAGCGTGAAATATTAGAGTAATGGCGGAGAATTTTAGCGGGGGTCGAGACTCTGAGCTTTGGATGCTGCCTCTTTTGCCTTGAGCCTATTTCCCCCTTTCGCATAGATGATTGATGCTTTGCGAAGATACTCCGGATCATTGACATTATCGATCTCTAAGACAACGGTGGCATTGATCAATTGATGAAGTTCCACGAAACATTCGGCTATCTCCAGCGAGTGTGCCTGCTGTGCATGCGATTCAAAACTGTAGTACAAACCGGTTTCGTAAATGGCGTCGCGTGTCGTTTTGGCCCGTGAATATACCGAAGCCGCTTGGGTGCATTTGCCGTTTTTGAGAAGATCGGCGATCTCTACGATTTGAGAATGGTAGAGATCTTGAAGTTCTTTCACTTTCCGGTGTTCCCTCTCTGAAAGGATAATGACGGCGGCAACGGCGGCAATCGTAAAAATTGCAGCGAGCGTCATAACGGTAGAGAACACTTTTTTTGATCGTTTCGGTGTCGGTACCGATTCGCGTTGTTTGCTTCCTGGCAGAACCGATACCTCTTTTGCCTCTCCCCCATGGGGGGAAAATTCGGCTTCGGCTCCGGTATAGGGTTTCGGGGATGTCGGGGTGCACTCTTCGGCTAAGAAGCGGTATTTAGAGCCGTCTTCCCCTCGAATATATCCGATTGAAGTTGTATCGGTATACTCTAAAATTTTACCTCGCATGGTCACTTTTCCCTTTCTAATCTATTTTTCATGGTTGATGTAATATGTAATAAAAAAAACCAATGAATCATCAGCACGTATTATAACGTTGAATTAAGTTTTATTATCGCAATTGCAGCACCTCTTTGACTTCCAACGCGATCTGCAGCTCTTCATCGGTGGGGATGACCAGCAGATCCAGTGCGCTGTACTCATCGTGGATCATCGTCTCATGGGCGTTGTTCTTGGTCTCATCCAGAAGGATCCCTATGTGTTCGAGCCCGGTACAGATCATGGCACGAATCCGCGCCGAGTGTTCGCCGATCCCTCCGGTAAAGACGACGGCATCGACAGGACTCATGATCGCCATGTAGGCGCCGAGCTGTTTTTTGAGGCGGTAGGCAAACATTTCAAGTGCCAGCTGCGCATGGTTGTCCCCTCCGTCGGCGGCATCGATGATAATGCGCATATCGTTGCTCCCCGCAATCCCCGTGAGGCCGCTTTGTTTGTTGAGCATGGCGTCGATTTGATCGGGGCTCATCGAGGCCTGACGCATCAGGTAGGTGATGATTCCCGGGTCGATGCTTCCGCTGCGCGACCCCATCATAAGCCCCTCCAGCGGGGTCATCCCCATCGTCGTGTCGATGCTTTTCCCTTTGCGGATGGCACAGGCACTCACCCCGTTACCGATATGAAAAGTGATCAGGTTGAGCGATTCGCTCGGTATGTGGAGTGCTTTGGCCGCCTGCGACGCGACGTAGCGGTGCGAAATCCCGTGAAATCCGTAGCGGCGTACATGGTACGATTCGTAGACGCGAGTCGGGATAGGGTAGAGGTAGGCGTATTCGGGGATGCTTTGGTGGAATGCGGTATCGAAAACGGCAATATGAAAGGCGAGGGGGGCGATTTTTCGCGCCGCAACGATCCCCTCGATATTGGCAGGGTTGTGCAGCGGTGCGAGGGGGGAGAGTACTTTGATCTCTTCGAGGAGTTCGTCATCGATCAGGGTGGGTTCATGAAAACGTTCCCCACCGTGGACGACTCGATGGCCGATAGCCTCGATTTGGGTAATATCGATATTATGGATCTGCAACTGGGTGCGCATCACCTCAAATCCTTCGTGATGGTCGCTAATCTCTTCAATAAGGCCGTGATCAATGACTCTGAGCGTTTTGGACTCAAAGAGGGTATACTTGATGGAGGAACTCCCCGCATTGATGATGAGTAGGCTCATAGTGTCTCGCTTTGTGCCTGAATGGCGGTAATAAGGATGGTATTGACGATATCGGGAATCTCACAGCCGCGACTGAGATCATTCACCGGTTTTTTAAGCCCCTGGAGCATGGGACCGATGGCGATGGCTCCGGATGAGCGCTGTACCGCTTTGTAGGTATTGTTTCCGGTATTGAGATCGGGAAAGATAAAGATGGTCGCCTGTCCGGCAACCGGATTGTTCGGAAGTTTTATCCGGGCGACATCGGGATCAATCGCCGCGTCATACTGGATCGGCCCTTCGATGAGGAGGTCGGGACGGCGATTTTTGACGATTTGGGTGGCAAGGCGCACTTTATCGACATCATCCCCTTTTCCTGAAGTTCCCGTAGAGTAGGAGAGCATCGCGATGCGCGGTTCGATTCCGAACGCTTTGGCACTTTGTGCCGAAGCGATAGCGATTTCGGCCAATTCGGAGGCGGTGGGATCCTGGATGAGGGCACAGTCGGAATAGACCAGTACTTTCGTATCCAGACACATAAAAAAGAGGCTGGAGACCAAGGAGATGTCGGGGGCGGTTTTAATGATCTGCAAGGCGGGAAGGACGGTCTCTTGCGTCGTATGGAGCGCACCGGAGACCATACCGTCCGCTTCGCCGTGATGAACCATCATGGTGGCGAAATAGGTGGAGTGGGTCATCGCCTCTTGTGCCGTTTGCCGACTCAACCCTTTATGGCGCCGCAAGGCATAAAAATCGTCCACATACCCCTCCATCCAGGGGGAGTGGGCGGGGTCTATGATCGTTGCTTTGGAGATATCGAGACCAAGGGCCGTGGCATGATGCAATACGGCGGCCGGATCACCCAGTAAAATCAGATCAACGACATCACGCCGCAATACGATTTCGACGGCACGTAAAATACGTTCGTCATCGCTTTCGGGGAGGACGATCCGTTTGCGGACCTGACGGGCACGCTGATAGAGGCTGTATTCGAACATGGCGGGGGTGGTAACGCTGCTGTGCGACGTACGTATCCGTTCCTGAAGCATCTCTATATTGACGGCATTCATAAATGCCCCCATGGCGAGGGCAATTTTACGGGTCTGTTCGGGGCGGAGGGTTGCCGGGATGTGATCAATCAGCTGCGTGGTTCGGTAGGTATCGTAACGGATCGTGAGGATCGGGATGTTAATGGAGTTGACTCCGGTGATGAGGTCTAAAAAACGCTCCGGCGGCGTCAACCCTCCGGTGAGGAGGATACCCGAGATGGAGGGAAACTTTTTGGAGGCATTGGCATAGAGGACGGTCAAAATAATGTCAAGCCGATCCCCCGGGACAATGATCAAATCCCCCTCTTCAAAATGGTCCAGAATATGTTCAACGTTCATTGCCGCGATCTTCGGGCGGCGGACGATCCGGTCAAGATCCGCTTTTCCCCCTACAATCTGATCGCATTGAAGGGCATGTTTGACTTCCCCCATCGTGATGCGGTCGAGTTCATCGATCTCGGTCATAAAAAAGAGAGGAACATCGCAAAAAGGGTCGGCGTCACAAAAATGTCGATGCGCATCGGGATCAAGGCGGTTGATAAAAATCGCAAGGTGCTCGATATGCTGATTTTTGATGGCCGTCACCTCCAGGGTGATTTCGGTGGAGAGGTGCTCATACGTTTTGTGGTGTCCGCTGATGACGCTCAGATAGAGGGACTGGAGATTTTTGGCGATGAGGTGGTTCAGATTATAGTTAATGACTTTACTGTATAAACTTTGATTTAACCCCTGAATGAGGACAAAATCGTATTCGGACTCCAACGCACGGTAGAGCTCGATGATCCGTTCGATAAGATAGTGCTCTTTCTCCTGCGCCAGAAGCGATTCCACTTCGTTGAGCTCAAATGCGTAGCAGCTCTCGATTCTCTGATCGAGGTTGAAATGGTTGAGCATAAAGTGGATCGCCGTGTCGTGGAGGGGGTCTTCTTCGATAACGGGACGGAAATAGGCAATTTTGCCGACACGGCTTTTAAGCAGCTCCATAATCCCCATCGTAACAATGAATGAACCTGCATTCGGTTCCTGCGAAGCAATATACATGTTTTTGACATTCATGGAAATTTTCCTTATAGTTTGTAGCTGACCTTACGCCCTTTGTCTAAACACGTGCGAAAAGGTTGGCAATCTCCCGTATCCGAAAGATACGGGAAGCTTCAGGGGGTTGCATAACATTTGTAAGAGGATGATACCGAGAATAGATTACGAGTGCAACGTTTCGGAGAAATTCAACCGTTTCGTAACGGCATCGTCGCAATCGGATGCTATACTGCGATACGAATACAAGATCAAGGTAATACAATGGTGACCTGTTATACGCGTGATGAAAACCGTTACTCCGCATCGGTTTTTACTCCACTAAACGACCCGGTTTCGAACGACGGTATCGTCTGGATCGATATGGTTCAGCCTACGGAGAAGGAAGTGAAGGGGATCGAAGAGCGTTTTTCGATTGAATTGCCGACCAAACAAGAACGCGAAGAGATTGAGATCAGTTCGCGCTACTGGGAAGATGACCGGAGCATTATGATCAATGCCTACTTTTTTGTCTCTTTCTTTTTTGTCGATCAGTCCAAAGCCCCCTATAATGAAACGGTTACGTTCATCCTTCAGGATAATATGTTGATTACGGTACGCGATACGCAGCTTCAAACGTTCGATGCGGTGCACAAAATGATTACCACTACCACCCATCCTAAAGGGGTGTTGTCGGGATATGACGTTTTCATGGAAATTTTCGATATCCGTATCGACCGGGATGCCGATCTCCTCGAATATGCGGCCAAAGAGAGCGATGCGATCCGGAAAATACTGCTGTGGGATTCGGGGGGAAAAGCGGCGGAGACCCTCCGGAAAATCTCGACGCTTCAGGAGTTCACCCTCAAAGTGCGTCAGTCGGTTTTTGACAAGCGGAGGATTTTGACCTCTATGGCGCGCTCTTCGAAGCTGACCAAACCTCTCAAAGAAGAGCTGTTCATTATGATGAAGGATATCAACTCGTTGGTGGAGTTTACTACCGTCGATATCAATACGCTGGACAATCTCCAGAACCTTTTTTTGGCGCAGATCAATATTGAACAAAATAAGATTATCAAACTCTTTACCGTTGCCAGCGTCGCGTTGATGCCGCCGACTTTGATTGCGAGTATTTACGGGATGAATTTTCAGTTTATGCCGGAGCTTGTTTGGGCAAAAGGGTATCCGCTCTCGTTGATGATGATGGTTATTTCAGGGGCGATACCGCTTCTGTATTTTCGAAAAAAAGGGTGGTTGTAAAACCTCTTTTTCGGAAATCGAAATTGGAGACATTAGCGTAAAAGTTTCTCTTTTTCGGCTTCGAACTCCTCTTGGGTAATCACCCCATCATCTAAAAGATTTTTGATTTTTGCCAGATGATCGTATTTTTTGTTGGTCTCATCGTCGTTCGGGGGGGAAATTTTTTTCATCGACCGGCCGATTAACAGATAGACCACCATTCCGATAAAAGGCAAGAAAAAGACGACCAACAGCCAAATCACCTGCATCAAATCTTCGGTAAAACGGGAGGTAATAATATCGATAAGAGCCCAAATCCATAAAATAAATGCCCCTATCACCATAAACAGTAAAAAGAGATTCAAACCGATAAACATTTCCATATTAATCCTTCTTCCTGATGTTACGCACTTTTCGGGCGAAGCTCGTAAAGTGGCAGGGACTAAAGTCCCTACAACCCCCTAAAGCTTCCCGTATCTTTCGGATACGGGAGATTACTAACCTTTTCACACTTCTTTAACTAAAGTGCGTAAGGTCAGCCTCTTACTTTTAATTTACGTATTATCGCAGTTAATGGTAAATAGAACAGAGGAGGTGAGTACTATTAGTTATTTTTATAGTATAGAATAAAATATGCATACAATCTCCGGCTATCGCCTATGTTACAAAGAGGGAGTAATGGATGGATCATCGTTTATTGAAATACATGCAGTCGGTAGAGCGATACCAAAAAGGGCTTGATGCGCTGTCGGAAAAGTGGAATCTTTTAACGATGCTGGGAAAAATGAGCAATACCGAAATGGATATGAATGATACCCGTTGCGCTTTTGAGACGCTGACGGCAGAGCTACTCGATAAACTCGGAGCGGAAATACTGAAAAAAACCACCTCCGAGATGGAGGCTAAGGCTCAGGTAGCGGTGGATATCGTCATACGAAACCTTTTTGAACGGACGGCAGACATCGGTTTTTTGGCAACGGATGACGATATACGGGCATTTTTACTGAATACGCAAACCCTGCCCGCCGATGAGGTCGCACGCCATTCACTACGAGAACAAAGACAAGCGCTGAAAAATAGATTTAAAGAGTATGTCGCCAAATACAGCGTTTACAGCAACATCATCCTCACCGATACGCGCGGTTTTGTCGTCGCGCAACTCGATGAACGCAACGCCATCACCGGCAGCACCGATCCGTTGATCAAAGAGGCGTTAGGGACCTCTGCGGAATACGTAGAGGTTTTTCGCCATACCGATTTGGTCCCGAGTGCCGAAAGATCGCTGGTCTACAGTTACCGCGTGAGCCGATCAAGCCGCGATGAGTCGGAAAATATCGGCGTCTTAAGCCTGATTTTCCGGTTTGAAGACGAGATGGAGGGGATTTTCAAGAATCTGATTAGCGAGAAAGAGTGGATGGAGATACTGCTCCTGGATTCGGACGGGTATGTGATCAGCAGCAGCGATACCAATCATATCCGTCTCGGTGTCAGAATGGAAAAGGTGCTGGACGAACCGTATAAAATCGTCCGTTTCGCCGGCAGGGAATATCTGGCAAAAACCTGCGCGACCAAAGGGTATCAGGGATTTTTCGGCTTGGGCTGGTACGGTCATGTCATGGTTCCCCTCGAACACGCATTTGAAAAAGCTCCCCATCCGTATGAAAGTATCACGGCCGATATCCTCGACACGGTTTTGAAATACTCTTCCCTTTTTTCCGCAGAGTTGAAAATTATTCCGCAAAAGGCCGATCAGATCCAAAAAGAGCTTGACGTGACCGTTTGGAACGGAAATGTCCAAATCGCCAACTCGAAAGCGAGTGAGAACTCGTTTTCCAAATCGCTTTTGAATGAGATTTCCAAGACCGGATATCAAACCAAAAAAGTGTTTGAAGACTCCATCAGTAACCTTAATCAGACGGTCCTTTCCGCCTATCTCGACGATGCCCGGTTCAATGCCTCTTTGGCGATCGATATCATGGATCGGAATCTGTATGAGCGGGCAAACGACTGTCGATGGTGGGCATTGACTTCGGTGTTTAAGGAGAAGCTCTCCTCTGTGGAGCTTACCGGCGATGATCTTCGTGAACTCGAAGCTATTTTGCGCTACATCAACAACCTCTATACGGTCTACAGCAACCTCTTTTTATTTGATCGAAGCGGGACGATCCTCGCCGTATCCAATCCGAACGAGAAGCGTTTGGTGGGGAATAAAGTGGATGAGGGGTGGGTGGAGGAGTCGCTCAAAATGAGTGATTCGCAGCGCTACAGCGTCAGCCACTTCTATAAAACCCCTCTCTATGACAACCGCTATACCTACGTCTACAGTGCGGGAATCAGCGATCCGTTATCCGAAGAGATCGTCGGAGGGATCGGGATCGTTTTTGACTCTCAGCCCCAATTTGAAGCGATGCTTCTGGACGCGCTTCCCCATGACAAAGAGGGGAATCGGCTGGAGGGGAGTTTTGCCCTCTTTTGTGATCGCCAAAAAAACATTATCGGATCGACAAGCTCTGCGTATGCGGTCGGTTCGCGTCTGCATGTGGATGATGGCTATTTTCTCCTCGAAAAGGGGAGTGGCAATTCGGGAATTGTCGAGTTGGACAATGACTATTACGTGATGGGGCTGTTTACATCGAATGGATATCGTGAATACAAAAAACACGATTTTTACCAAAACGACATTATCGCTTTTATTTTTCTTTGCATCATAAAACGATCAGACCTCCCTCAAGTATGCAGTATCGTCAACCATTATCAGCCGTGCAGTTACCCGAGCGTGCAGGGGTCGGAAGAGACGGTGGATATCTCGACCTTTTATATCGGCACCAAATTTTTCGGTGTTGAATCCCATAATGTAGTCGGTTCGCTCAGTCATCAAAACATTACCCGTATTCTGGGGAGCGATGCGAACTTTTTGGGGGTAATCGGTACGAAAGAGGGGGGGACGATCGGTGTGGTGTCGTTAAATGAGCTTTTGGGAATGCCGAGCAGTTACAATCCGAATGTCGATGAATTGATCGTATTGAAATCGTCCCGTGAAAATGAGACCAAATTTGCCATTGTCATCCGTCATATCAAAGATAGTCCTGAAATTCCTCTTCGCTGTATCAAATCGTATTCGGGTTCACTTGCGGGGGTCTCTCCCCTTACCAAAGCGGTTGTTGTCCCCGATGAGGGGTCCGTTCGGGGTGAAATGCTCTCCATCCTCGATATCGAAGCGATCTTTAAAACGCTGATTAAAAAGAGGGAGAAGCTTTCGGGAGTAGATGGAGTGAACGTTAAGCGCTAATCGGGGACAACCGTCCGCTAACGGAGGGGCCCGTCGCTTTTAAACGTTTTTGAACAGATAGAGCTGTCCGTAGCAGTCACAAAATTTCTTGCAGCCGCAGGAGGTGTAGATGTTTTTCCCCGTTTGGAGGTTGTAGCTGCCGAAATCGGTTTTGATCACATCCCCCGAAATCCTTTCAACGGTAATGGTTTTCACCAGACACGGATCAAGAGGATCAAGGCGCTGAAATTTTTCACGGGTTGAATGGACCCATAGAATCTGAGCCGGGAGGGGGAGCGAAAGGGCCGTTTTGATATCCCATTCGCGTGTGGCACCGAGTGTTTCGAGTTCGATATCGGTGATGTTTCGATAGGGGCGCATTAGCCCACTTCGTTCGTATAGGCGTAGGTGGAAGAGATGGCGCGCAGACGCTCAGCGGCTTTGATGAAAACGTCGATCGTATAATCGATCTCTTCGGCGGTGGTGAAACGGCTGAGGCTCAGGCGGATTGCCGTATGGGCGAGTTCCGGGTCTTCGCCGATGGCGGTCATGACGGGATTGGCTTCAAGCGACTCGGAAGCACAGGCACTTCCTGTAGAAGCGGCGATACCGGCACGGTTCAAGTCCCACAGCATCGATTCGCCTTCGATCCCGCGCAACGAGATCAAAATGGTGTTCGGGGTGCGGCGTGCACGGTCTCCGACGATGATTGTATCGGGGATGAGGGCCAGTGCGTCTTCGAGACGGTCACGCAGGGCACGCACGTCGCTGTTCATTTTGTCCAGATGGCCGACAGATTGTTTCATTGCCAATCCCATCCCGATGATGTAGGCGACATTGAGAGTACCCGCACGACGGCCGCCCATCTGCTCACCACCGTGAAGAAGGTTCGGGAGTTCGGACCCTTTGCGGACATACAATCCGCCGATCCCTTTGGGACCGTGGAATTTGTGGGCAGAGAAGGTGAGGTAATCAACCGGCGTTTTGGTCAGATCCACCGCTACTTTTCCGATCGCCTGTACGGCGTCGGTATGAAACAGTATCCCTCTCTCTTTTGCGATGGCCGCTACCTCTTCGACGGGGAAGATCATCCCCGTCTCATTATTCGCCCACATCATTGAGATGAGGATCGTTTTGTCGGTGATTGCCGCCGCGATCCGCTCCGCACTGACGTATCCGTACTGGTCGACATCGACGAAGGTCACTTCCGCTCCGTGTTCTTCCAAAAAGTGGAGGGTTTCGAGGACGGAAGGGTGCTCCACCGCCGAAGCGATAATGTGGTTTTTGGACGGATTTGTCAGAATATGTTTGAAAAACACCCCTTTCAGGACAGTATTGTTACTCTCGGTCGCACACGAGGTAATTAGGATGTCATCGGCATCGGGAGCATTTAGCGCATCGTACATGTATCCCATCGATTCGTTCAGGTACGGGCGCACTTCGATCCCGTACTGGTGGAGGGAATTGGGATTGCCATACAACTCTTCGAAAAAGGGCTGCATTTTGACTTTGACGATCGGATCGAGTTTGGTGGTGGCGTTGTTGTCGAGATATACACGTTTCATGGTTTGTCCTCATAATGTCGGAGATTATGAGGAGAGAATGCAAGATTTGTTCGAGAATAGGGGATGTGACAATTTGTCATATAAAAAATGAATTCTTTTTCATCCTGATATAATATCTTGAGTAAAGGAAAAGAATGTACGAGAATAACGTTATTATTTACAATACTTCGGATGGAAAAACATCGGTATCACTTCTTGCACGTGACGGCACTGCGTGGATGAATCAATCCCAAATTGCAGAACTTTTCACCACCTCAAAACCGAACATCAGTATGCACATTTCAAACATTTTCGAAGAAGGGGAATTGGATGAAAATTCAGTTGTTAAGGATTACTTAACAACTGCCGCCGACGGTAAAAACTACTCCGTATCATATTATTCTCTCGAAATGATTTTAGCGATCGGATTTCGGGTACGGAGCAAACGGGGAACACAGTTTCGCCAATGGGCAAATAAAAACCTGAGCGAATACATGGTAAAAGGTTTCATCATGGATGATGAACGGCTTAAAAATCCTGACGGGAAACCTGATTATTTTGATGAGCTTTTAGCACGTATCCGAGATATTCGTGCTTCCGAAAAGCGTTTTTATCAAAAAGTACGAGACCTATTCGCGCTCAGTAGTGACTATGATCCGACCGATAAAGCTACACAACTTTTTTTTGCAGAAGCTCAAAACAAACTTCTTTACGCGATTACAGGGCAAACCGCCGCTGAGATTATTGTCAACCGTGCCGATGCAGCGGCACCGAATATGGCACTGACAAGCTTCAAAGGTTCTGTGGTTAGAAAACAAGACATTTATACAGCAAAAAACTATCTAGTCGAGGATGAAATCGACAGTTTGAATCGTTTTGTCATGGTATTCCTCGAAACGGCAGAATTACGGGCTAAAAATCGTCAGGATGTCAGAATGGATTTTTGGAGAGAGAATATCGACCGTATCATAGAGTTTAACGACAAAGAAGTTCTCAAAGGGTACGGAAGCATAAGCCATCAGCAGATGGAAATTATGGTCGAAAAAGTTTATGAGACATTTGATACTGAGCGCAAACGATTGGAAGCCATCGGGGCAGATGAGGAAAATCTGAAAGAATTACAGCAAATTGAAGAGAAGGTTAAATCGAGATAATATTGTTTCTCCTCATGTGTCGGAGATTATGAGGAGAGATTGCAAGATTTGTTCGAGAAGACTGAGAGTTGTTGAATAATTAATATTTGCATAAATTGATAAAAATTATTTATCAATGCAAAAAAAGTTTATTTTTAAGGTAAATATAAATAAAATAAATATTTTTAATATATGATTTATTTTAAATTAATGAGGTAATTATAGATGGACATTAAAGACTGGTTTCCTGAATTTCAGATTTCTGCTGAAACTGATACAGATTTGCAAAGTTATTTTTTTCAATTACCGGAAGTGAATCAGATTACAAACAGCCGATCGTGGCTCGTTTTGGGCCGAAAAGGTATGGGGAAGACAGCAATATACGAATATTTAAAAAATTCAGGTGCAAGTGCACTGAATGGTTATCATACTATCTGTATTAATTTTAGCGATTATCCGTGGCCAGCTCATCAACTATATAAAGAATCATTGGCCGGTGAGCTTTCTGCTTATCAGAAAAGCTGGAAATATTTATTTTTGGTTAAAGCATTGTCAAAACTAATTGAGATAAAAGAGTCAAATAATGAAACTCTAAATAAAGAATTAAAATGGGCTAAAAATTATATTGAGAAAATATATGGAAACCCCGATCCAAGTCTAGCAGAAGTCATATTTTCAAAAATAGGACGTATATCGAAAATTGGTGGGCCGGGTATAGATTCTGATGATATATCATTTGATATTGGAGAAATTTCTTTCGAGGATGTAGCCAAAGATAAAGAGCTTCAGTCAAAACTTCGGTCTAATGCATTTACGCTACTGAGTTTTTTTGAAAAAATTTTTAAAAATAATTGTGTGAAATATAAAATTCTTATTGCTTTAGATCAGTTGGATGAAAACTGGCTACATGGAGAGATT
Organism: Sulfuricurvum sp.; assembly: GCF_023229695.1. GTDB lineage: Bacteria > Campylobacterota > Campylobacteria > Campylobacterales > Sulfurimonadaceae > Sulfuricurvum. Next base: position 61,168 of record NZ_JALNYS010000003.1, on the reverse strand, counting down.
GAAGAATATAGCAAGGTGCTTATCAATCTTGTTAATGTTTGTAGGGCAATTTCAATTGAAATGGATATTAAAGATAAATTAAAAGTAGTTCCATTTTTAAGAATGGATATTTATAATTCATTACGATTTAACGATAAAAATAAGCTTCTGCAAGACAGTGCTGTTGTAATTTCATGGGACACAGAGAGTTTAGATGAAATGTACTTTGAACGGATTAAAAAATATGCACCTGATGATTTTGTAATCGATGAGAAAAAAAAGTCTGGAAATATATTTGATTTCAATTTTGCAAGACAGGGGACACCTCCTTTTAAATACATTACGCGCCGTTCATTCTTTAGACCAAGAGATGTGATTGTTTATTTTAATAAAATTCGAGAGTGTCACCAACCTAATAAAAGTGGTTTATACACGACAGCTGAATTATATGAAGCAGATCGGGAAGCCTCTGCTAGTGTTTATAATGAATTAATTGATGAATGGTCCAATCAATTTCCAGAAATAGAAGCTTTGCTTTCTGTACTTCAAACAATACAAATTGAAACATTTTCATATAATGATTATTCTGAAAAGTATATCAATGAATTTCTAAATGTGACAGAAAGCCAAAAACGTGAACACTTGGCATTTTTATTCGAAAACTCAATAATTGGGCAAAAAAAGCAAGGCCGATGGGAATATGTTTGTAGTATGCCTAATCTAAAAATGAACATTGAACAAGAATTTAGAACCCACCATGCGCTTAAATATCGATTACACCTTGTCGAGAGTAGACCTAGTCAAATGTGCTAATTTCGTATGAAATTCATTCTTACTATTCGTAACAAATCAAAAAAATAAGTTTTTAACTCATTCCCATCGTCCTCCTCTATGGGAATGCATACTGCAAACTGGGCCACCCCTTTGGTTGAATTCCCACATTCCCATCCGCACAGTCTGAAATTGCTGAGTTTTTAGTCATTATATTACGCGATTCATCTCAGCAATATCGTTATAATTCGGCTATTACAGACAAATTCGATAAAATACGCCCAAATAAAGCAGTTTCACAATCAAGAAGGTTTTTTATATGAATGAGAGCAAAGATTTTTTACGCGTCATCGTCGAAGAGGATTTAAAAAAAGGCAAATACAGCGAGGTCGTGACCCGCTTTCCCCCCGAGCCAAACGGCTTCCCCCACATCGGACACGCCAAATCGATCGCGATCAACTTCGGTATTGCGCGCGACTACAAGGGGCACTGTAACCTTCGGATGGATGATACCAACCCGACGACTGAAGATACCCGCTACGTCGAGGCACTCAAAGATGCCGTCGAGTGGCTGGGCTTTCAGTGGGAGGGGAATGTCCGCTACACCTCCGACTATTTCCCCGAAATCTATGAATATGCGGTTCAACTCGTGAAAATGGGCAAAGCCTACGTCGACAGCCTGAGCGAAGAGGAGATCCGCGAGTACCGTGGAACGGTGATGGAGCCGGGTCGCCGCAGCGTTTATGCCGAGCGCAGCGTTGAAGAGAATCTCGACTTGCTGGAGCGGATGAAAGAGGGCGAGTTCAAAGACGGTGAGCACGTTTTGCGTGCCAAGATCGACATGAGTGCGGCGAACATGAAGATGCGCGATCCGCTCCTCTACCGTATCCGCCATGCGCACCACTACCGAACGGGTGATGCGTGGCATATCTACCCGATGTACGATTTCGGTCACTGCCTCTCCGACTATATCGAGGGGGTGTCACACTCCATCTGTACTCTGGAATTTGAAAACAACCGCGACATTTACGACTGGGTGCTCGAGACACTTGGGTTGAGCGCTCCGCGCCCGTATCAGCACGAGTTCGCACGTCTGGGGATCAACTACACCGTCATGAGCAAACGAAAGCTTCTCGAACTGGTCAACGAGAAATACGTCAGCGGCTGGGACGATCCGCGCATGCCGACCATCGCGGGATTGCGTCGACGCGGGTACACCCCCGAGTCGATTCTGAACTTCTGTCATCAGATCGGTATCGCCAAAGCCAACTCGATGGTCGACGTCGCACAGCTGGAGTTCTGCATCCGCGATGATTTGAATACCAAAGTGCCGCGCGTGATGTGCGTCCTTGACCCGCTCAAAGTGACGATCGAAAATTACGAGGGGAGCGAAGAGCTCGATGCCTCCTACTACCCTGAGGATGTACCAAAAGAGGGAAGCCGAAAACTTCCGTTCTCCCGCGAGATTTTCATCGAGCGTGAAGACTTCAGCGAGAACCCTCCGCAAGGGTTTTTCCGTCTCACGCTGGAGCAGCCGGTAAGACTCAAGCACGCCTACATCATCACCTGCAAAGAGGTGATCAAAGACGGCTCCGGCACCATCACGGAGATTATTGCAACGTACCATCCCGAATCCAAAAGCGGTTCCGATACGAGCGGGATTAAGGTCAAGAGTGCGATCCAGTGGGTCGATGCCCGGAGCGCCAAAACGGTCGAGGTCAGACTCTACGACCGTCTCTACACCTGCGAAGCGCCGGAGGGGGTCGAAGATCTCAACCCAGACTCGCTGAAAGTGATCAAAAACGCTCTGGTCGAACCGGCTCTCATCACCGAGAAACCCGACGTCCGCTTCCAGTTTGAGAGAGAGGGGTATTTTTATGCCGATCCGGTCGACTACAGCGACGAACATCCGGTCTTTAACAAAATCGTAGGGCTCAAAGACTCTTGGAACAAAAAAATAGAAAGAATCGAAGCTTCTGTCGATAGAATCAGTGCATCTGTACCAAGAATAAAAGCAAAAATTGTCCAGATCGATGGTGAAGTCTCACCGATGAGCGAAGCCGAGCAGGCACGTTTTGAGAAATATACCGGCGAGCTGAATCTGAACAATGAAGTCGCCAATACCCTCACACGCGATGAGAAACTTTCAAGCTTCTTCGAAGCAGGGCTGGCAGACCATAACAGCCCCGTAACCCTCGCCAATATCGTGGCAAACGAGGTGGCTCGAGAGCTGAAAGAAAAAGAGGCGAGTGAGCTGAAATTCACTCCCGCGCAGATCGCCGAGCTGGTCAAAATGCTCGATGATGAAATCATTTCGAACAAGATCGCCAAACAGGTATTCGAAGAGATGGTCCAAAGCGGCAAAAATCCCGCCCAGATCGTCGAAGCACAGGGGCTGGTACAGATCAGCAATCCCTCAGTCATCGGGCCGATCATCGATGAAGTGATCGCGAAAAACCCGGACAACGTAGAAAAATACAAAGCGGGGAATACCAAACTGTTCGGTTTCTTTGTCGGACAGGTACTCAAAGCGACCGGCGGAAAAGCGAATCCTCAAGTGGTCAATGATCTGGTGACGCAGAAGTTACAATAAGAAGGTCAAAAAGGATGCGGTTTATCTAAAAAGTTGAGCGTGTGAACCGATCCGCATGAGGACGATTTGTTTATTGTCTTCATCGATGTGGTAGATTAGGAGCATATCTCCGCCCAGATGAAATTCCCGAAAATTTTTCCATTCTCCGTTTAGCGGATGATCTTTCGATTCTATCGGTAGATCATTGTCTTCGATCAGTAGTGAGAGATATTGAATCATCTTGGCAAACTGCTGATCGGTTAAGGTGACTTTATCGAGGTCTTTTTTGAAAAGCTTATGCCGTATGAGTTGGCGCATTAGGCAGTTTTTCTCTCTTTTTTCAAATCATCGAGTGAAAACGATTCGAGGTTTTTCCCTTCCAAAACGTCTCTCATTACCGCTTGGGTCTCTTCGTTTGGGATTTCGATGTCGAAAGGGATCCCTTTGCGCAGTCGCACCTGATTTAAAAAGAGGTTGACTGCTTCACCGAGACTCAGCCCCAGTTCATTGAAGATTTTTTGGGCTTCTTGTTTGACTGCAGGGTCAAGTTTGATACTGGTAGTCTGACGCATGGGTGACCTCCGATTTAAAATAATACTATAGTATTATATATTCTCTATATCGGAATGTCAAATTGAAATTTTTACGCCTCCGCATGCTCTTCTTTGTAGATGAAAATAGGGTCCTGCGTCGGGTCTTCGATGAGGGCTTTCTCGTTCCCACTTTCTAAGTGGGAACGCAGATGTTAGGGATACCAAGATACACTCCCACTCGGGAGATGGGAGCGAGAGAAAATCAGGTGTAAAGTAATACTTGACAGCTGACACAATGCTATACTTATGATTATTTTCATCCTATCTTGATATAATGTAATTCAATTTTATACGAAGAATGATTATATATGATTACTTATGTACGTACAAACATTTTTGAATCTAATGCGCAAGTGTTGGTCAATACTGTTAATACGGTTGGAGTAATGGGAAAAGGGCTTGCTCTTAAATTTAAGCAATTATATCCTGACATGTTTTCCAGCTATCAAAAGTATTGTGAAAATGGACTATTGAATATTGGTAAACTTCAACTCTTTAAAACATCAAATAAATGGATTTTAAATTTTCCGACGAAAAAAGAGTGGCGTAAAGCTTCTCGTTTAGAGTATATTGAAGCAGGTTTGCAAAAATTTGTTGACCATTATCAGCGGCTTGGTATTCGTTCGATTTCTTTTCCGATGTTAGGTTGCGGTAACGGAGGTCTTGAATGGGATGAAGTACGTCCTTTAATGGAACGGTATTTAAAAAATCTACCGATAGATGTGTATATACATATAGCTGAAAAAGATGATTTGACTCCTGAACATTTACAAACATCTGCAATGGAATCGTGGTTAAAGAGTGATGCCGTGTATTTAAGTAATCATGAGTTTGTTTCTTTAGTGCGAAAAGAATTTGAGTCTCTTATTCCAAAAACGATTCAGACATTGGATGGGTCTTTGCTTGAAGTTGTGTGGGAAAATTATGGAGAGGATGATGGCATAAAAATATCAAGCGAAAGTTTTGAAGTACATATGTCAACAGATACATTAATTAATTTATGGTCGGAATTAAAAGCGAACGGTATTGTTCGCAAATCCATGTTACCTGCGCATTTGGCTGTTCATGGTGATGCAGTCATGAACGTGTTGAGTTCTATGGATTTGATGACCACGACAAGAATCGGAGAAGGTGATAAATCAGAAGTAGGGCTTAGATTATTACCTCATATGCAACCTAAAACGGAAAATGAGTCAGGAACATTCGCAGCATGACGAGAGAGGATTTCGTTAAGAAGTTTCAAGCTGAATTGTTAGCAAATTTCCCAAGCGGATTTCAAAGTTGGTGGCCAAAATTTATTTTTCATTATAGTGATGTGAATAATATCGCCTCTGTTCTTAATGCAGGGATTCTTTATAGTCGTGATCAAGCAATTAGACAAGGTTTGATGAACAATGATAATGCAAACGATGCGGTGATCAGTGGGACAGATAATGAACTAAAAAAATACGTACGATTTTATTTTGGAGCGAAAACACCTACCCAATTCCGCAATGAAGGGATTAAGACTCTTGCTTCTATCTCGAATAATGCGCACTGTCCTGTGCCAGTATTTCTACTCTTCGATTTTGTAAAATTGCTCTCATTACCGGACATTCACTTTAGTAATGGAAATATTGCAGCGGCTAAACCTGAAATCTATGATGACATTACCGATTTGAAAAAATTGGAATTCAACTATATCTATAACAGAGAGTCACTTCCTTCTGACCCTTACAGTCGGCATGTTATTTATTGCCGACATGCAGAGGTGTTGGTACGTGATAAGTTGAAAATAGAGGAATTTTTGAAGTATATCTGTGTCAGATCAGAAGCTGAACGAGAAACGCTTTTGAGTCTAATGAATAAAGATGTCCAAAAATTGTATAGCGATAAAATAAAAGTCTTTACCAAAGATGGGATATTTTACCGAGATCGATTATATGTCAATAAAGTGACTCTAAGTGGGCAATTACTAACAATAGAATTGGCGAATACAAAAATGAATTTATTTGATGTGAAAACACAATATACAGTCATCGATAGTGGTCTGACGCGCATATCGAGCTATTTGCAGATGGCTACACCAACACCATTGAGATTTAGTTTTTCAGTACCAGTTGGTCCAAACGGTATCGATTTTTCCTTATTTTTTGATGAAAATTTGGTTTATAAAGGTCGATTACTTCCTGATACGGATGTACCTTTCTAAAATTTAAGAAGCCTCACGCTTCCGCGTGCTCTTCTTTGTAGACGAAAATAGGATCTTGCGTCGGGTCTTCGATGACTGCCTCGGTGATCGTGACGCTTTGGAGGTTCTTTTTCGATGGGCAGCTAAACTGTAATGGAAGCATCGACTCTTCGATGATGCTGCGCAGTCCCCGTGCTCCGACACCTCGGTCGATCGCTTTTTGGGCGACGGCGTCGAGGGCTTTGGATTCGAAATTCAGCTCGATGCCGTCCATGTCGAACAGGGCCTGAAACTGTTTGATCAGGGCGTTGTCGGGTTCCTGAAGGATTTGTACCATCTGATCTTTGGTCAGTTCGCGCAGTTGGGCGATGACGGGGATACGGCCGATGAATTCGGGGATGATTCCGTAATGGACGAGGGCTTTGGCATCGATTTTTTTCTCTTTTACCTCCCCTTTTTCGGTTGTTTTGCTGAATCCCACTTTGTTCGATTTTTTCGTGTGGGTATCTGGGACGAGTCCGACGAATGCTCCGCCGCAGACGAAGAGGACATGGGAGGTGTTGAACAAGACCGTCTCGGTCGTGGAGTTTTTGCGACTCCCTTTTACGGGGACGTAGACTTCGGCCCCTTCGAGGATTTTGAGGAGTCCCTGCTGAACCCCCTCTCCTGAAACGTCGCGCCCCATCGTGGAGCTCTCCGCTTTGCGGGCGATTTTGTCGATCTCATCGATGTAGATGATCCCCCGCTGTGCGAGGTCGATGTCGTAGTTGGCCGCAGCGAGGAGGCGGCTGAGGATGCTCTCGACGTCTTCGCCCACATATCCCGCTTCGGTCAGTGCCGTTGCATCCGCTACGGCGAAGGGGACCTGCATGATTTTGGAGAGAGATTTGGCCAGAAGGGTTTTACCGCTTCCCGTCGGTCCGACGAGGAGGATGTTGGATTTTTCGAGTTCGACGTTGTTGTAGACCGGGTTCTCGATCCGTTTGTAGTGGTTGTAGAGGGCAACGGCGAGGACTTTTTTGGCATCGAGCTGACCGATGATGTATTTGTCCAGAAACTGGACGATTTTTTCGGGGGTAGGGAGCTGCTGCTGCATGGCGGAACGCTGTTCGTAGCGTACCTCTTTTTGGAGTATGCTAGAGCAGGTCGTGACACATTCGTTACAGATATGGGTCGTCTCCGAAGAGAACATTTTTTTGACTTCACTTTGTTTGCGTCCGCAGAACGAACAGGTTTTTTCAGTACTCATCACACATCCTTAGCGCTGAATTTGGTGAGAATCTCATCGGCCAGACCGAAGCTGATCGCCTCGGAGGCTTCCATATAGTTGTCCCGATCGGATTCTTTTTCGATCACTTTGACGCTTTTTCCGGTCGCGTCGGAGAGGATCACGTAGAGGCGGCGTTTGAGATTGAGAATGTGTTTCGTATGGATTTCGATATCGCTTGCCTGACCCGAATAGCCCCCCAGCGGCTGATGGATCATCACTTCAGCATTGGGGAGCATGTAGCGGTGCCCTTTTTCGCCGCAGGTGAACAATACCGCCGCCATCGAGGCGACAAGCCCCATCGCGTAGGTATATACGGGAGCATTGATCAGATTCATCGTATCGAGTATGGCAAGCCCTGCCATGACGGAACCGCCGGGTGAGCTGATGTAGATATGGATCGGCTCTTCCGAATCCATCGCTTCGAGATACAGCAGCTGGGAGACGATAACTCCCATCATGTGATCATCGATCGCTTCGGTGATAACGATGACGCGGTCGCCCAAAAGTTTGGAAAACAGATCGAAATATCGTTCTCCGCGAGGCGAAACATCTTTTACGGTTGGTATCATTGGCATGACGGTCTCCTTTTAGATAATTGTCATTCTGGTATACACGAAGCGGAAGTCACTCTCCCGCTCCAACGCCGGCCGCTTTACCCTAACCAGCCGTCCCCGGGGGGAGGGCTGCTTAGACAAACGCCTTGATAAATTCACTGAGCGGCATCGGAATCACTTCCAAATGGTGTTTGTCAATAAATTTTTTTTCTTTCTTTCCGAGCTCTTTATCGGTGATGACGTAGCCCCCTTCGAGATCGAGACTCAGTTCGTTGGCTACCATCCGATCGGTATCACGGTCGAACGAGGTCCCCAAAAAGAGGTATTTTTTCGCTTTACGGTAGGTTTTGAGCACTTTCGGGATGGCGAATCCCCCCATCGCTTCGGTGAGCCAATCGACGTAATCGGCGTCGCTGATGACGAAACTGGGCTCCGGAAGGGGAGATCCCATCGGTTTAAAGAGGATTTTTTCGGCGGTTTCGAGGACCTCCTCTTCTACCTGAAAATATTTCTGGTTTTCGATGTCGTATTCGTACACTTCATAACGGTAGTCATTTCCCATAATCCGCGATTTTCCGATGACAAGGCAGTGGGGGGTGTAGGCCAGTAATTCCTGAAATTTCGTATCGCGATTGGTATCGACGATGTAGCGCGGTAACATATCGACAATCGCTTTGTGCAGCGGTGTCGGGTCGAACGGTTTGGTATATATATGGTTGATGAGCTGGGTCATGTATTCGACCCCGCGTCGCTGTTCGAGGTGCATCGCGGCGCGGGAGTACTCAAACATCAGCCTAGCCGACATAGGGCGTCCGTTATTCATCGCCAAAATCAGCGAATCACTGTCATAGGGGACGGCTTCGCCGTCCTTGGTCACAATTGCTTCAAACACACCCAATCCGAAGTAGGGGATAGTGGTTTGATTGCGCAGCTCTTTCTTGATCGTCTCTATTAGTATGTCCATCGTGATCCCTTTTGGAACTTTGATAGAGATTTGCAATTTGTATTCTTGTTTAAATAAGAGTTGATTTGTCTTATTTTGTCGCTTCAAAAGGGCGAAAAAGGGTAAAATAGGACAAAAATGTTTACGAAACGACTTCAAAGCCGATTTTATGATAAAAAAGTAATTTTTTTAGAGAGTGATTAAAATTTAATCAGTAATATCCGTATTAGCTGCACCGATTTTATTATAATTTCTGCATGTAGAAAATTCGGGGGGAGCATATCTCCCAATAATGTTTGACAAATGGATGCTAGGGTTCCGACTGAAAAGTGCTGGTCCGAGAGCATCCGGCCTCGTAAGCGGCTACACGGAGGGACAAAAGCCCGGGAGAGAGATATTTCTCCCCGTTTTTTCTCGATACACCGTTTAGGAGGATTTTATGACACATTCATTCACTCAGTGCACATCTGCTGCAGGCTCATCCAAACTTACCTCACCGAAACTTTCCACCCGCCTTTCATTGGCTCTCTTAGCGCTCGCGGTAGCTTCATCGACCGCATTTGCCGCTCCGAAAACCCATTTTAAAGTGGCATGGACCATTTATGCCGGCTGGATGCCGTGGGATTACGGCGCCCGTAAAGGGATCGTCAAAAAATGGGGAGACAAATACGGTATCAAAATCGATGTCGTTCAGCTCAACGATTATGTCGAATCGATCAACCAATACAGCGCGGGATCATTCGACGGATGCGTCATGACCAATATGGATGCGTTGACGATTCCGGCGGCGGGCGGGGTCGATTCGACCGCCGTTATTATCGGAGACTACTCCAACGGCAATGACGGTATCGTCTCCAAGAGTGCCAAAAGCATGAAAGAGCTTAAAGGGCAGAAGATCAACCTCGTCGAGTATTCGGTTTCCCACTATCTGCTGGAGCGGGGGCTTGCATCGGCGGGTCTGAATGCAAAAGCGGTCAAAACGATTAATACGTCGGATGCGGATATCGTTTCGGCGTTTAATTCCCCATCCATGAAAAACGTCGTCACCTGGAACCCGCAACTGGGCGAAGTGAAAAAAGCTCCGAATGCGACGCTGTTGTTCGATTCGAGCAAAATCCCCGGCGAGATCATCGACATGATGGTCGTCAACACCCAAACCCTCAAGGACAATCCGAAACTGGGCAAGGCGTTGAGCGGAGCATGGTATGAGATCATGGGAATCATGGCGAAAAACGATGCCAAAGGGGTAGAAGCGCGTACTTTGATGGCAAAAGCGTCCGGTACATCGCTCAAAGAGTATCAGTCACAACTTGCCACCACCAAGATGTTCTATACGGCGGCCGAAGCGCAAAAATTCACCGAAGATCCGAAGCTGATCGCGACGATGGGAGAAGTGAGCAAGTTTTCATTTTCTCATGGACTTCTGGGGAGCAAAGCGAAAAGCGACGGTTTCATCGGGATGACGTTTCCGACCGGAAAAACCCTCGGGAATACCAAAAATACGAAACTCCGGTTTACCTCCGAATACATGAAACAAGCGGCAGAGGGGAAACTGTAAACCATGCGGCTGATCAATCTGAACGCTGGACGGTTCTCACCGCTTTTAAAGATTTTACCGTTTGTGATTCTCGGGTTGGTCTATTGGATTGCGGCGGATGCCCGCCATGCGCTGAACCCGGAGGATAAACTTCTGCCGACGTTTGAAGCGCTTGGTGAGGCGATCAAGACGATGGTTCTGGTACCGGACGAACTGACGGAGGAGCCGATTTTGTATACCGATACGGTGGCAAGCCTCACCCGGATTGCCAAGGGGTTGGGGATTGCGACCGCGATCGGCCTGGTTCTGGGGATTTTACAGGGGACGTTGCCTCTGTTTCGGAGCCTTTTTTCGCCGTTTTCGGCGGCGGTGTCATTGATACCGCCGATTGCGGTTCTGCCTATTTTACTGGTGCTCTTTGGGATGGAGGAGTCGGCGAAAATAGCGCTGATCGCGATTGGAGTGGCGCCGTTTCTGGTACGCGATACGCAGCAGCGTTCGATGGAACTCTCCGAAGAGCTGCTGATCAAGGTGCAGACGCTGGGGGCATCGACCTGGCAGATCATCCTCCGTGTCGTATTGCCCCATGTTATGCCACGATTGTTGGACGCACTGCGTCTTTCATTGGGGGCTGCGTGGCTGTTTTTGATCACGGCAGAGGCGATCGCCTCGTCCGAAGGGCTGGGATACCGGATCTTTTTGATGCGCCGTTATATGGAGATGGATGTCATCTTGCCTTATGTCGCATGGATTACGCTGCTGGCATTTCTGATGGACTGGGCACTTGCGGTGATTATCCGTAAAGCATTTCCGTGGTACCGGAAGGAGAAGTGATGAGTTATCTGCAAATACGAAACGTATGGAAAACCTATGAAGAGAACGTGATTCTCGAAAAACTCAACTTTACGATCGAAAAAGGGGAGTTTTGTACCCTGATCGGACCTTCGGGGTGCGGGAAAAGTACCTTTTTGCGGATGCTGCTGGGGCAGGATACCCCATCTCGCGGCACGATTTTGCTCGAAGGGGAGCCGCTGAGCAACGAGCCCGGCAGCGACCGGGGGGTTGTCTTTCAAAAATACACCCTGTTCCCGCACTTACGTGCATTGGAAAATGTGATGCTGGGGCTGGAGATGGAACACTCCGCGTTTCTGGGAAAAACCTTCGGAAGTACCCGCCGGCGCATCAAAGCCGAAGCGATGGAGATGCTTTCATCGGTCGGGCTGGAGCAGTCGGCGAGAAAGTACCCCTCCGAACTCTCGGGGGGGATGCAGCAACGTCTCTCCATCGCTCAGGCGTTGGTAAAAAAACCGAAAATCCTCCTGTTGGACGAACCGTTCGGCGCACTCGATCCGGGAAGCCGCTCCGATATGCAGGAGCTTGTGAAGGGGCTGTGGAAGCAGTACGGACTGACCGCATTCATGGTCACCCATGACGTCAAAGAGGCCTTTGAACTGGGGACGCGGCTGCTGGTCTTTGATAAGGTCCGCAACGATCCCCAATCACCAAATGCATTCGGTGCAACGATCGTCAATGATATAAAACTCGATAAAAACAAACGAAAGAATAAAGGAGAAGAGCATGTCAAAAATAATGAAACCACTATTGCCACAGAACGTCCTCTTTGACGAGGTCCTCCCCGGCGGCGGACGATGGAGCAAAATCATCCGCAAAGGGCAGGTTCTGCGCATCGTCAACACAGAGGCAACAAGCGGTCTATCCGCACTGTTTTACAATGTCCATGAACGCACGGAGCGTTACAACGCCGCCGATACGGTCAAAATCCAGTACAACGCTTATCTCTCGGAGGGGAAAGCCCTCTACTCGGATATGGGACGGATTTTGATGTCGATCATCACCGACAGCTGCGAAACGCACGATACGGTCTGCGGCTATACGATGGCCGCCGATATCGAAAAACTCTGCGGAATCGGAAACTATCAGAGCAAACGCAACTGCTACTACAAAAACGATTTCGACAACTTCCTCGTGGAACTGGGGAAATACGGGATGGGACGCCGCGACATTATGCCCTGTCTCAATCTTTTTGCCGATGCGAAAATCGGCGGGAGCGGAGAACTCCTCTATCGTGAGGATACGATTAGCGCGGGGAGTTTTATCGAACTGCGCGCCGAGATGGACGTGCTGGTGATCCTCTCCAACACGGTGCACGTACTGAGCGAGAACGAATCGTACGAGGTGAAACCGGTTGCTTTGAGCATCTATCAGGGTGAGGAGACGGCAGCGGACGATACGTGTGTGATCGACTCGGAGCGGAGTGAGCGCGCCTTTGTCAATACCCGAAACTACATGAAACAATTTACCCTAGGGGGCGCAAATGTCTGAGATGATTACGGTCGATTTGACCCTGAACGAACCGATATATGATGAAACGATCCCTGCGGGAGAACCGTGGTACCGTGTGGTGAAGGCCGGAGAAATATTGCGGATCGTCGATACGGAGGGGTGCCAGGCGGTGGATACCCTTTTTTACAACGCCCATGATGTAACGGAGCGCTACAGCGCTCCCCAAACCATTGTCCGCCAAAAAAATATCTTTGTCGAGACGGGGACGGAGCTGATCTCCAATCTCGGAAACGTCATGATGAAAGTGATCAGCGATACCTGCGGCCGCCACGATACACTAGGGGGAGCGTGCAGCGCGGAGAGCAACACCGTCCGCTATGCGCTTGATAAACTCGACATGCACTCGTGCCGGGACAATTACCTTCTTGCGCTAGGGCAGATGGGGATGGACAAGCGCGATCTTGTCAGCAATATCAATTTTTTCATGAACGTTCCGGTCGAAGCGGACGGCACGCTGGCAATTATCGATGGGATATCGAGTCCGGGAAGTACGATCGAATTGATAGCACTGATGGATACATTGGTATTGATTTCGAACTGCCCGCAGCTCAACAATCCGTGCAATGCGTTTAATCCGACTCCCGTTCGACTGAGTATCTATAAACCTTTTTGATGTGATGTTACACACTTTTCGGGCATAGCCCGCAAAGTGGCAGGGACAGATGTCCCTACAACCCCCTGAAGCTTCCCGTATCTTTCGGATACGGGAGATGACTGCTCTTGCAGTACTTGTCTAGACAAGGTGTGCAAGGGCAGATGATAATTTATATTCTATAATATGAGGAAAGAGTATGTTTGCTAAAGTATTGATAGCCAACCGTGGAGAGATAGCGTGCCGTATTATCCGCACTCTCAAAAAAATGAAGATTGCATCGGTTGCGGTGTATTCGCATGCCGATGCCGGATCGCTTCATGTGATGATGGCGGATGAAGCGATCTGTATCGGGGAAGCGCCGGCAAAAGAGAGCTATCTGGATGCGGAGAAAATCATTCGGGCGGCGAAAGAGTCGGGGGCGGAGGCGATCCATCCCGGATACGGTTTTTTGAGTGAAAACGCCTCGTTTGCCCGCCGATGTGCGCAGGAGGGGATCGTCTTTATCGGTCCGACACCCCTGCATATGGAAGAATTCGGTCTCAAACACACGGCGCGTGCAATGGCAAAAGCTCAAAACGTTCCGCTCCTGCCGGGGACGGAACTTCTGGAGAGTGTAGAGGAAGCGTTGAATGCGGCCGAGGCAATCGGTTATCCGGTCATGCTCAAAAGCACCGCCGGAGGCGGGGGGATCGGCATGCAGCTGTGCGGCAGTGCCGAAGAGCTGCAAAACGGGTTTGATTCGGTCGGACGTCTGAGCAAGAGCAATTTTTCGCAAGGGGGGATTTACCTCGAAAAATTTGTCGCTTCCGCCCGCCATATCGAAGTGCAGATCTTCGGTGATGGAAAAGGGGAGGTGATCGCATTGGGTGAGCGGGACTGTTCACTTCAACGCCGCAACCAAAAAGTGATCGAAGAGACGCCGGCACCCGGCCTCTCCGAAGCAATCCGTGACGCGTTGCGCGGCGCGGCACTCAATCTGGCCCGATCCGCATCGTACAAATCGGCGGGAACGGTCGAATTCGTCTACGACACGGTCGAAGCAAAATTCTATTTCCTCGAAGTGAATACGCGGCTTCAGGTCGAGCACGGGATTACCGAAGAGATTTACGGGGTGGATCTGGTCGAGTGGATGATTCTCGAAGCCTCCGGAGAACTGGGGGAGACACTGAACCAACAGTTTGAGCCTCACGGCCACTCGATTCAGGTGCGGGTCTATGCGGAAGATCCGCTGAAAAACTTTCAACCCAGCTCCGGGGTACTCAGCGAAGTGGTTCTGCCCGATGGGGTGCGATGCGAGACATGGATCGAGCGCGGTAGTGTCATCTCTCCGTATTACGATCCGATGATCGCCAAACTCATCGTCCATGCCTCCACGCGCGATGAAGCGATCGCATCGATGCGATCGGCGCTTCGAAAGACAACCCTGTACGGGATCGTCACGAATCTCGGATATCTGGAATTCGTACTGGGTCAGGAGGTTTTTGCCCGAGGGGAACAGACGACGAAATATCTCGGGAGCCTTGCTTATGCCCCCAAGATTGTCGAAGTGATCAAACCGGGGACCCATACGACGGTCCAGTCGGCCCCCGGACGGATCGGCTACTGGGACATTGGCGTACCTCCCTCAGGTCCGATGGATGCGCTCTCGTTTCGGCTGGGCAATCGTCTTTTGGGCAATGATGAAAAGGCTCCCGGTCTGGAGATGACCGTGACGGGTGCGACGCTGAAGTTTCATTATCCGACGCGGATCGTTTTGTCCGGAGCCGCCATGAAAGCGCAGCTCAACGGAACCGAAGTCGCGTATTGGGAAACGATTCCAGTCTTGGCGGGCGATGTCCTGAAAATGGGAATGATTGAGGGGGCTGGTGCGCGCACCTACCTGCTGATTGATGGCGGATTCAACGTACCCGAATATCTGGGGAGTACGGCGACGTTCACGCTGGGAGAGTTCGGCGGCCATGCGGGGCGTATCCTTCAAATCGGCGATCAGCTGAGCTCCCATCCATCGGATACGTTGAAGACTCCGGCGGTTTTGGATGCCGCGCTGCGTCCCCAACTCTCCAAAGGGTGGAGTATCGGTGTCATGTACGGCCCGCACGGGGCCCCCGATTTTTTCATGGAAGAGTACATTCGGACGTTTTTTGAAACCGATTGGGAGGTGCACTACAACTCAAACCGCACCGGAATCCGCCTCATCGGTCCCAAACCCCTCTGGGCCAGAGAAGACGGAGGAGAGGCGGGGCTGCATCCGTCCAACCTCCACGACAACGCCTATGCGATCGGTGCGGTCGATTTCACCGGAGATATGCCGGTGATTCTGGGGCCTGACGGTCCCAGCCTGGGCGGGTTCGTATGCCCGGTGACGATCATCGGCGCGGAACTGTGGAAAATGGGGCAGCTGGGTCCGAAAGACCGGGTTCGGTTCGTCCCCGTAGCGTATGCGGATGCTGTATTGATGGAGCAGGAACTTGAAGAGAAGATCGCGACGCTGGAGGGGGCATTACCGTCTATCTCACCCTCCGCCATTGTCGATCCGGTTGCGCTTGAGATAGCGGCGAATGATCGTCACGATGCGGTGAAAATTCGTCTCTCCGGGGATCATAACGTTTTGATCGAATTTGGTCCGATGGAACTCGATCTGACATTGCGTTTTCAGGTGCACGAACTGATGCGCCGTCTCAAAACAGCAGAGGATACGCGGCTGATCGACCTGACACCGGGGATCCGGTCGCTGCAGGTCCATTACGACTCCTTGAAACTTCCCCTCTCAGAGCTGTTGGATCGAATTCAGACCCAGTTATCGGAAATGCCGGCGACACGCGATATCGTCGTCCCCAGCCGTACGGTGTATCTTCCCCTCTCATGGGATGACCCGGCGACCAAACTGGCGATCGAGAAGTACATGCAGTCGGTACGCAACGACGCTCCGTGGTGTCCGAGCAACATCGAATTCATCCGCCGTATGAACGGTCTGGAGAGCATTAGTGACGTACAGAACATCCTGTTCGAGGCTGAATATCTCGTTATGGGGCTGGGGGACGTTTATCTGGGGGCACCGGTTGCGGTTCCCGTCGATCCGCGTCACCGTCTGGTCACGACCAAGTACAACCCGGCCCGTACCTGGACGCCGGAAAATGCCGTCGGAATCGGCGGCACCTATATGTGCGTCTACGGGATGGAAGGCCCCGGCGGGTACCAGTTCGTCGGACGGACGGTACAGATGTGGAACCGATACAAATCGACTCAAGATTTCAAACCCGGCAAGCCGTGGCTTTTGGAATTTTTCGACCGTATCCGCTTCTATCCCGTAACGCAAGAAGAGCTTGCCCGAATGCGTCAGGAATTTATCCACGGGACGTTTTCGCTGACCATCGAAGAGGGGGAATTCTCGCTCTCCGAGTATCTCTCCTTTTTGGAACACAACAGTGAAGAGATTGCCGCATTTAAAAAAGTACAGCAGGAGTCGTTTAAAGACGAACGCGAGCGCTGGGCGGCATCGGGCATTTCGGCGTACGTGAGCGAAACCCTCGAAACGAACGATGAGAGCGATTTTGCGGAGATTCCTGCGGGATGCGAGGCGATTTCGAGTTTTCTCTCGGGGAATGTGTGGGAAATATCGGTCAAAGTGGGCGATCGTGTCGCTGAGGGGGACACCCTCGTCGTTATCGAAGCGATGAAATCGGAAGTGATGATCGAGTCGCCGGTTGCGGGTGAAGTGGTGCAGATTCTGTGCTCCCAGGGGGATACCGTCCATACGGGCAACACCCTGGTTATCATCAAAACAGAGGGTGTGTGATGAACAGCTGGCTTTTACTGGCTTTGGCCATTCTCCTCGAAGTCGCCGGGACGACATCGATGAAGCTCTCGGATGGGATGCAGAAGATTTTTCCGACGGTGATGATATTTGTTTTTTACGCGATGGCCTTTGTATTGATGCCGTTCGTGATGAAAAAAATCGAGATGAGTACGGTCTATGCGATCTGGACGGGTGCGGGGACGGTGATGGTGACCGTGATCGGGATCGCCTATTTCAGCGAATCCTCCAATCCGGTCAAACTGGCCAGTATCGCGCTGATCGGTCTGGGAGTCGTAGGACTCCATTTTGCTGAACGGACACAACAGGGAGGTTTGGGATGAGTCAATTGAAAACAATCGGGGATTATTTGCGCCGGTATCGCACCGATGGGGCATCGGTCCGCGACGTCATACAAAATTGTCTGAAAAGCGCCGAAGTGTACGACGCTCACAACATCTGGATCACCAAAGCGGATGCGAGTTTTCTGGAACCCTATTTTCGTCGACTGGAGGGGTGTGATCCCTCCTCTTTGCCTCTCTACGGCGTTCCGTTCGCGGTCAAAGACAACATTGACGTCGCAGGGATGACCACAACGGCGGGATGCGCCGAATTCGCCTACGTTGCCGAGGAACATGCGTTTGTGGTCGGGCAGCTGATCGAAGCGGGGGCGATTCCGATCGGAAAGGCCAACCTCGATCAGTTCGCATCCGGTTTGGTAGGGACGCGAAGCCCTTATGGAGAGGGGATCAACCTCTTTAACCCTGAATACGTCTCGGGCGGGTCGAGTTCGGGCTCCGCACTGGCCGTGACGGCCGGGATCGTCCCGTTTTCGCTGGGGACCGATACGGCCGGCTCCGGCCGTGTCCCCGCCGCTTTCGGCAATATCGTCGGATTGAAACCGACGCGGGGGGCGCTGAGTATCCGAGGCGTCGTCCCCGCGTGCAAAAGTCTCGACTGCGTCGCGATCTTCGCCCAAAACTGCGAGGATGCCGCCCGTGTGTATGACCTGTGCAGTATCCGGGATGAGGAGGACTCATATTCGCGTTCGAAACCTTTCGTCAAGAGCTTCAGCGGGACATTTCGTTTCGGAGTACCGCGTCCGGATCAGCTGGAGTTTTTCGGAAACGGGGCGTACGAATCGCTGTTTTGGGAGAGTGTCCGAAACCTCGAATCTTTAGGGGGGATTCAGTGCGAAATCGATTTTTCCCCCTTTATGGATACGGCCAGACTCCTCTACAGCGGACCGTGGATCGCCGAGCGCTATTGCGGGATCAAAGAATTTGCCCAGACGCGCAGCGATGCGATGCTCGATGTGACCCGGGGGATTGTCCTCTCAGGGGCCAACCCCAGCGCGGTCGATGCTTTTGAGGGATTCTACCGCCTCGCAGAGCTCAAACGTCTCAGCGACCGGATACTGAGAGAGGTCGATATGATCCTTACCCCGACGGCCGGGACGATCTATCGTAGAGACGAGATTCGCGAGGAGCCGCTTGCACTGAATACGAATCTGGGGTATTACACCAATTTCATGAACCTCCTCGATCTGAGCGCATGCGCCGTTCCTGCGGGATTTACCCCGGAGGGACTCCCCTTTGGGGTGACGCTCGCGGCACCCGCCTGGAGTGAACACGCACTGATTGCCATCGGGGCAAAACTGCACCGGGTAGCCGGATTCGAGAGCGGTCTCATCGACGTTGCCGCGTCCAAATCGGTCGTTTTAGCCGTCTGCGGCGCCCATATGTCGGGATTGCCGCTGAATCATGAACTCACCGCAAGGGGGGCAAAGCTGGTGGAAAAAACCTCTACCGCCGCGCTGTACCGATTTTTTGCGTTGGAGAGTTTTTCCCCGCCGCGTCCGGGCCTCGTACACGTCAGCGAAGGGGGCGGGATGGTTCAGGTCGAACTGTGGGAAATCCCCTCCGAGAACTTCGGATCGTTTTTCAACGGTGTCCCCTCACCGTTGGCATTGGGAAGTTTGATATTAAATAATGGAAAAATAGTCAAAGGCTTTTTGTGTGAAAGCTATGCGGTAGAAGGGGCAAAAGAGATTACGAAACTGGGTGGATGGCGAAGCTATCTCTCCCAAAGCAGTGCCGTCCTCTAAAAGGGGACTGTATCGTGAACATAATATGCATTAATCTCTTAAAGATTTAAGAAGGAAACTAAATGCTCCCCGATATCGTCGAAATAAAAAACGGTGTCTACTTTACCGGTGCGTTTGACCCAAAAATCCGCACCTTCGACATCATCATGAAAACCGCCAACGGCAGTTCGTACAACAGCTACGTCGTTCGCGGAAGCGAAGGGGTAGCCGTCATGGATACCGTCAAAAAAGAGTTCAGCAATGATTTTTTCGCACGGCTGGAGCGGGTTTGTACTTATGATGAGATCCGCTATATCGTACTGCACCATCTCGAACCCGACCATTCCGGCGCGTTGATCGAGCTCATGCAGCGTGCCCCCGAAGCGAAACTCATCATATCGGGGAGAGCGGTGATGATGCTCAAAGGGATTGTCAAAACCGATATCGCTTATGAACTGGCAACACCGGGGAAAAGGATCTCTCTGGGAGATAAAACGATTGAGTTTATCATGACCCCTTTTCTCCATTGGCCCGACACGATGAGCAGCTATCTGCAGGAAGAGAAGCTCCTTTTCAGCGGAGACGTATTCGGGAGCCATTACTACGATGAGCGTCTTTTTGATGATAAGGTCGGCGATTTCATGTATGCGTTTCAATACTACTACGACCATATCATGCGCCCCTTCAAACAGCATGTTCTGAATGCTCTTGAACTCTATAAAAAGTTTGACATTGACCTGATTGCCCCTTTACACGGCCCGATTTTGCGTACCCATCCCCAAAGCTACATTGACCGATATGCTCAATGGAGTTCGCAGGCGAAATTTCGTAAAAACGAACTCGGGATGAAGATGCTGTCGGTTTTTTACATCTCCAGTTACGACAATACCCACAAAATGGCCGAAAAAATGATGCAGGGGGCGGACTCGGTCGAGGGGATACGGGCGAGCATGTACGATCTTGCGTCGCTGGATGAAAACAATATGATTGATTTGCTCGAAGAGTCCGATGCGATACTGATCGGTTCTCCCACCATCAATGGCGATGCGGCGAAGCCGGCTTGGGATCTCCTCTCCTGTATGGCGTATCTGGAGAGTGCGGGAAAAATCGGGGCGACATTCGGATCGTACGGATGGACCGGGGAAGCACCCGAGATGCTCCATGAGCGGCTGCGCGGGCTGAAATTCAGAGTACCGGTCAAACCGTTTAAAATCAAGCTGATCCCGACCGAAGAAGAGTTGGAAGGGTGTGTCGCATACGGACGCGAGATTGCCGAGATCGCGATGGGAAAAATGATCGAGATGGAGTTGTAGTACAAAAATTGCATTTTCTTTTGAAACCGTTCAGGGGGAATAGAATGAGTGAACACGACACACTCCGCCATGAGATCGAAGGCTATCTCAAAAAATATGCCATTGACGATGAAACACGCTATGTCATTGCACCGCATATTGCTCTTAAATCATTGGAGATGAACCATCTGTATCAGGATCTGGGGTTTAAAAGCCGTACGCAGATGGGGGCCTATATGTCCCAACATTTCCCCCGCCTCGCGGAGATGAAACCCAAAGACAAATTGTGGAAAAAATTCCTCTACGATGCGATCGGTAAAGTGGCCCCCGCCTGTGCGACGTGCAATGATCAGGAACACTGTTTTACCTGTCTGATCGCGGAGGCGAGCGCGTGAAGACCCCATCGATTACGACTACGGAACTCTACCGCCATCTCGATACCCTCATCGCCGCCGATATCCCTGTCTTTATCCACGGAAGCCCCGGAATCGGTAAATCGTACATTGTCGCGGAGATTGCGGCAAAACACAATCTCGAATTGGCCGATGTACGCCTCTCACAAATGGATCCGGTCGATTTGCGCGGTGTACCTGCTATCCGAGATGAGCAGACGGTATGGATGGCTCCGGTATTTTTCCCCCGCGATCCGGATTCCAGCGGAATTTTGTTTCTGGATGAACTCAACTCCGCCCCCCCTTCGGTGCAAGCGGCGATCTATCAGCTGGTTTTAAACCGGAAGATGGGGGAATATGAGCTTCCCAAAGGATGGCGTATCATTTGCGCCGGTAACCGTATCAGTGACCGAGGCGTCGTTTTCCGCCTTCCGACACCGCTTGCCAATCGTATGGTGCATCTGAGCGTCGAGGCGCGGTTTGAGGATTTTAAACTCTTCGCGATTCGTGAGGGATTGCACTCGTTTGTGATCGGATTTTTGGGATTTCGTCCCGATCTGCTCACCTCTGAGAGCGTGAGCGAGGATGACAGCAATCCTGCATTTGCCACGCCGCGCAGTTATCACATGCTCTCCAATATCCTCAAACATTCCGATAACACGGCTCAAATTGCTCCGATCATCTATGGTTTGATCGGATACGGTGCAGGAATTGAGTTTTTATCGTACGTCAAGGTGTACGAAAAGCTCCCCGATGTTCAGGCGATTTACCTTGGTGAGTATCCGAGTATCGATAAGAGTGAACCGGCGTTGCTCTATGCACTCGTTTCGGCGATGGTGGAACTGTATCGCGGAGGCTCAGAAGCCTCGAAACATCTGTTCGGTTTCGCCCAAATCTTGCCGACCGAGTTTGGGGTGATGTTGATCAAAGATGCCATCGTCAAAGATGCCTCTATCGCGGAGTGTCGTGAGTTTGATGAATGGATAGAGAAGTATGGGGATTATATTCTTTAACGAGGACTGGAACTGTACGGCTGTTTATTATCAGCTGACCTATTTCGCACCTTTTTAAAAAGGTGCGAAATAGGTCAGCAATCTCCCGCATCCGAAAGATGCGGGTAGCTTCAGGGGGTTGTATGGGTGAAAAGCGTTAAAAAAGCCAACTGCTTGGCTTTTTTAGCTTTGGAACCCGGCCGATGTACGCAGTACCGGCTGGGCCGTCCCTGCCATTTTCTGGGCTTTGCCCAGAAAGTGCGTAACATCAGTTATCAGGTGTATTTTACTGTTAATATTTTTATATCATTTTTCAGTGGCAAAAGCTTATTGTTAATAATATCCCAAATTTCATCCGCATCAATACCGAAATAATCATGCGCGATAATATTTCTAAAATCTTTTATTTTTTGCCAAGGTATCTCTGCATGATCCGTTTTGAATTTTTCATCCAAACGAGCAATAATTTCACCTATAACGACAAATTGCATCATGGATGCATCAAAACTCTTTTGGTCATGATAAAACCCATCTGCATCTTCAAAATCTTTTGAATATAACTCTATTTTTTCAATAGATTCAATCAGCGCATTGAGATTAAAAGCAATGTTGCTATACATATAATGTATCTTTTAAAATTTGTTCTCTTGCATACGATTTTAAATATTTTTCACGAGCTATATCTACGCTACGGTTAAAAGATAGGGAGAGAAATTGTTTAAGAGAATCTTTTAGATCATAAATATTTTGGGTTCCCTCTTCGAGTTCTATCAATAGATCAACATCACTGTTCTCTTTTTGTTCATTACGGGCGAATGAGCCGAATAAACCTATTTTTGTAACATGATATTTTTCCAAAAGCAGGTTACGATTGTTTTGCAAAAATTCAACTATTTCATGTTGTGTGTTCATGAGGTGTATTCTATCATATTCATGTCAATATCGTATCTCATACACGGAATCTATCCGCTTTTCTTTTTACCCACTGCCCATAAATAAATCACGCAATCTAACGAAATATTTTCAAATACAATTTCATCTTGCTATAATAATCCAAACTAACAGAGGGGATAGTATGGTTCGTCGCATCACGACTACTTCCCCAGCTCTGCGCTCTTCGAGAGAGAGAGAGAGAGAGAGAGAGAGAGAGTAAACGCGGTGTTGCCGCACACTGCTTAGTTTTTAATTCCGAATTTCATTCTACCATCCTAAACGCCACTTCCCCACCTTGAATCCTCTTGTGTTCGTCATCCCGTGCTTGACACGGGATCTAGATTCTGAATCAAATGCAAAATGACAAAGAAAAAAAACATAAAACCTAAAAAGGAATCTCCATGAATTTTAAAAGTGCAAAAATCCTAACAACCCTGATACTCTCAGTGTTGTTGTTTATCGGATGCGGTGGGGGAGATGATGCCCCGCCTACATCTGATACCACTGCTCCCGTCTTTAGCTCTGCTGCCGTAGCCGATGATTTACTCGACGGTAACTTCACCACCTCTACGGTCATTTATGACGCAACGGCGGATAATGATATTAACGTCACCTACACCCTCGCTTCAGGAGTAGGAAGTAACGATTTGTTTAAAATGCCTATGATTCATTTAAGTTGCCCAGCTGTATAATTTCGCCACTCCTCAGAGGGTGTCGAACCGTTCAAGATGTTTGGCTGTATCAGCTTTGAGCTGAAACTCTCTGAGATTATCCCTACGGACTTTCCCTAAAACCAAAATCTTTTTTGTAATCTAATCACTTAATTTTTGCATCGATTTGAATAGCTCTTATTTTAGCCAAAAATATAATTAATTGTTGTATTTTATGACACATAGTATGAAAATTGCATTTTTTAGGGATAAAGTAATCCAAGGATATTCCCATCAAAAATCGTCTCGAAAAAATACGGGTTCAGTTTCTCTTTGATCACCCGTTTTTAAGCGTTCTGGCCCTCTCGATCCCCCATAAATACCAAAACAACCCCCACATGCTTTTCGAAACCGACGGGGTGAGTATCCGGGTTGATGAGACCAAAACGCTGGGCTACGACGATTCCCGTCTCAAATACCTCTACGCCCATGTACTCTTGCATATCCTCCTCAAACACCCGTTTCGTATGCGCGGACGGGATAAAGCGACCTGGAACCGCAGCTGCGACATCGTCATCGGATTGCTCCTGAGTGATTTTCAGCGGGTCGGAGAGCCGGATGAGGAGGCGATCGTGATCGAATCATTCCGCGACAAAAGTGTCGAGGAGGTGTACCATGCCCTCTACCGAGAGAGTGACGAGGGGGAAGGGCAGCAAAGCGAGGATAATCCCACTCAGCAAAAGATGGACATCATAGAGCATGAGGGGGACACGCAGGTCGCGGAGGAGGAACTCGACGCGCTGATCATTCAGGCTATGGGGGCGGCGCGGAAGCAGGGAAATCTCCCTTCCTCTTTGTTGGAGATGTTTGATGAGATCACGAAACCCTCCATCGATCTGCATACGCTGCTGCACTCCTATATGTCGGAGAGTTTTTTCGATAAAGAGTCCGATTTCTCTCACCCCAACCGCCGTTTTATTCATCAGGGGCTTTATCTCCCCGGTTATCGCTACGATTGCAACCGTTTGAGCTTTTTTATCTTTTTGGATCGGTCGATGAGTATCGCATCGGATGTATTTGCCCGCTTTTTAGGGATTATCGACTCTATCGTTCGCATGAGCCACGATTTCGAGGTGAGCGTCATCCCTTTTGATGAGCAGGTTTATAGCGAGGAGAAAAAGAGCTACGACGCGCAAGGGATATTACCGGATATTAGCTTTGCTAAGGGGAACGGCGGGACGCAGTTTGGTCCCGTATTGGAATATCTGAACACTCATGCAGGGGAGAAGAATCTTGCCGTCATTTTGAGCGACGGCTATTTCACGGTCGAAAAAGCCCCCGCGATGCAGACACTCTTTTTGCTGAGTGAGAAAAAAAATATGAAAAGGTTTGAGCGCTATGGAGATGTCGTCTACTTTGACCTATCGTGAGCATATCGAAACTCTGAAAGACGATTTGGATTTCGAGGAGCAGGGGGATGCGACCTATTTGCATCATCCTGACGATGAAGCACGGCTGTTGTGGGCCTTTCACCGTCCCAGCGGTTCTCATCCCATTCAGGTGGGTGATCCCAATACCGATGTCGCGATTATGGCGTTTAACCACTCCCGTCTGGGGGCATTGGAGCGGTTTACGCGACTGAACCCCGCCGTGATCAGCGATCCTGATCTGCGCCGCCATATCCGCAACCGCAGCCGGATGCTCTTTCGCGCCCTCGTCGATAACGATTTTACCGAACTGCTGGCGGTCTTGAAGTTCGCCCCCGTCTTTATGGACCAGGCCTGTGATCAGATGATCAACGGGCGTATCTGGAATGAACACTATGCTTCCCCTTTTCTGGCATCGGAGTTTTTGACGATGGCGGGGGAAGAGTGCGACGAAAAACTGACAACGGGGGTGATTCGACGGCTAAAGCCGCTGAATCGTTACACTTTTGATGAGGCAAAAGAGCTTTTGAGCGAGCTGAGTACCCAAGTACAAAAATTGCATGATTCCCTAAAAGAGCATTACCTCCAAGCGTTTGAACGGTGGATCGGGGTTGAAAAACTTCATCCGCTTCAAGCCATTGTGCTTAAAAAACAGTTACACCAGCTAAAGGGATCTTATGAATGAGACAACGATCAAAGTGATGAAAACCATTTTCAACCTCAGTGACGAAACCGAGTACAACATCTACGATGCCGCCGATATCGCCGAATATGCCCGTCTCGATTCGGATGAAGTCCATTCCATCATTCGTGAACTCTACGACGAAGGGTATTTGGGGGAGTGTATGAGCATGGGGGATGACGGGTATGAGACCTTTTATTTGAGCCGAAAAGGGCGCATTTTAATCGGAGTCGAGTGATGCGTCTCGTCGTCTTTTACGAAAAACCGTTTTGTGCGGCCAATGCCAAGCAAAAGCAGATACTCCGCTCCTGCGGATGCACTCTGATCGAGCGCAATCTCCTCGAACACGGATTAAAGGGAGAGGAACTTCGCATTTTTATGGGAAAAAAAACGATTACTGAATGGTTCAATCCGGCCGCCCCCGCCATTAAAAACGGCTTGATCCATCCGGAAACGTTAAACGAAGAGGAAGCCCTCGCCTTGCTGATGGAAGACCCAATCTTGATCCGCCGCCCGTTGATGGTGATCGGGAGAGAGAAATTGTGTGGATTTGATGCGGCGAAAGTAGCTGAGCTTCTTGATCTATACGTCGAACCGATGCCTAAAATCAACTGCATGGAAAAAGGGTGTCTACAGAAGCAGGGAGAATAAGAAACTGACCTTACACACCTTGTCTAAACAGGTGCGAAAAGGTTAGTAATCTCCCGTATCCGAAAGATACGGGAAGCTTTAGGGGGTTGTATGGGTGAAAAGCGTTAAAAAAGCCAACTGCTTGGCTTTTTTAGCTTTGGAACCCGGCCGATGTACGCAGTACCGGCTGGGCTGTCCCTGCCACTTTACGGGCTTTGCCCGAAAAGTGCGTAAGATCAGTAAGAAAATAAAAAAACGTTCCGATTCCCCACATGTGGATAAAAAAGGGGATTGCATTTTTTAAATTTGGAGATACGTTCACTTTTTTAGGGAATGATACGATTACATTATGGGGGACTCAAAAATAATTTTTGAAAATAAAATCGATAATGAACAATAAACCGCAAAGTAACCGTTACGAATGATATATCGATATTTTACCTTCTTATGTTTTCTCCTCACATTTTCGCTTTATGCCCAAATCGATAAAGAGGGGCTCGATAAACTCGATGTTGAAGCTCTGTTGGTCAAAGAACTCACAACCGGGGAAATGATCTACTCCAAAGAAGCGCTAAAGGAGGTCAAACCCGCGAGTCTGACGAAAATTATGACCGCCATATTGGCCATAGAACAAGGGGATTTGAACCGTTCGGTTATAATCACCCCGGAAATGATCTCCGTCGAACCGACCAAAGCAGGATACAAAGCGGGGGAAATGATTCTCCTGGAGGATCTTGTCAAAGCGGCAATGATCCAATCCGATAATGACGCGGCCATGGCGATTGCCGTTGCGGTAGGGGGGAGTGTAGATACCTTTGTCGAAAGGATGAATGAAAAAGCCAGACAGATCGGGATGAAC
Organism: Sulfuricurvum sp.; assembly: GCF_023229695.1. Classification (GTDB taxonomy): domain Bacteria; phylum Campylobacterota; class Campylobacteria; order Campylobacterales; family Sulfurimonadaceae; genus Sulfuricurvum. The sequence goes on along the minus strand of NZ_JALNYS010000003.1, from coordinate 34,084 downwards.
AATACCCGCTTTACCAACCCGTGCGGTTACGACATCGGAGATCACCATTCAACACCGGTCGATCTTCTCGCTTTGGCGGAATACGCGATACAAAATCCCCTTTTCAACGACATGACCCGACAAAACCGGCATCTCTATTATTCGCTCAATACGAACCGAAAATTTGTTGCCAAAACGCATAACCGCCTTTTGGGGCGCTATGAGTATGCGGTGGGGGTCAAAACGGGGTACACCTCCAAAGCCGGTCCGTGTTTCATTGCCCGTGCAAAAAAAGAGGGGAATGATTGTCTGATCGTTATGCTTAACTCGAAAGCCAACCGATGGAGTGTAGCCCGGCAGATATTCGAACAGGTTTTTGTTCAGCCGGCCACTGCGTTATCGGAAGAGGCGTAAACCGTACTTTAATGGCACCCTTTGCCCGTATAGCAGTTATTGGCGGCAGCGATTTTGGAGAGGGCTTTTTCGAGTGAAAACAGAGTGTTCAGATCGTTTGGAATGTCGTTGTAAAAGAGTGCTCCGTCTTTGGAGACGATGAAGAGGGCTTTGGCAAATTCACCGCCGAGTTCCCCTTTAGCGAGACGGACACCGTAATAATCTCCGAACGCCTCGTCCGTATCGATACCAAACTGCCACCCCTCTATCTGCGGATCGGTATGTGAGTCATTGGCAACGATGAGCGTTTTACTGACTCCTGTGAGGGCATTGAGACTCAATAGGGTATTCAACTCCTGAAGCTGTGCGATCAATGGCTCATCGATAAAAGGGACCGAGAGGATAAGCTGGGTGAAACCGTTTTGTCCTCCGAGGGCAAACGTTTCGCCGGAGGGGTTTTTGAGGGTCACCTTCTCAGAAGCATAGCCGACGTCGAGGGGCATATCTTCGAGGTGGAGGGTGGAATTTTGGTAGTTGATCTTCAAAAGAGACTCCTTAAATGGCGTGATATCCTCTATAACTGCATTTAACGTTCTTGAAGTCTTGCGGTAGGTGAGGGTGCTGTGAGATGGATACGGCGTAAATCATCGGCGATTCCCGAACCGATGATAAAATGGTGGATCGCTTCATCGCCGTTTTTAATAAACGGAGGGAGTTTATAAATTTTGATCCCGACATCGCGCATGGTATAGAGGGTATTGAGACAATACAGATCCGCGAGGAGGTAGTCGGTCTTCCCCAATGCTTTGAGCAGCGTATAGTGCTCACTGATGTGTTGCGGGTCTTCTTTTTTTTCGTTGCTGCATTGACACGCTTTCATGTCGGGATCACGTACCATCTCCCCTTCCCATTTTTCCCAGGGATTCAGTTTCGTCTCCAAAAAACGGTAGTGAACATGATGACGATCTCCGTTAACTTCATAAAGCGCAAAGAATGTCGCACTGCATGGATTCTTGTGGTAAACACGTTCGCGTGCATCCATCGGTATGGCTACAATCATTGTCCAACTCCTTTATATTAGGTAATAACTGCAAATATTGTTCTTGATTATTTTACGGTTGTTTTGAACCCCAGGCGCGGACCGGATTGTTGGTTTGGATACAAAAATGTCGTATTTGTCTTATTCGCCCCCCAAAAAGGACAAGAACGGCAGTTGCATCCGTTTCGAAAATGGTTGGTGCTGGATGAGGCAGGATCATTGCAATTAATTTAAAGGAGTTACTATGAGCTGTTCGTCAAGTGGAAACGAAGCTTTTATGCCCGATGACATCAAGGAAAAGATCCATAATCATCCATGCTATTCAGAGGGCGCACACCATCACTATGCACGTATTCACGTAGCCGTTGCTCCGGCGTGTAATATTCAATGCAATTATTGTAACCGTAAATACGACTGTTCGAACGAAAGTCGCCCCGGGGTAACCTCTGAGCGCCTGACTCCCGAAGAGGCGGCAAAAAAAGTGCTTCTCGTCGGCGGTGAAGTACAGCGGATGAGTGTCCTTGGGATCGCCGGTCCCGGAGATGCGCTGGCCAATCCGGGCAAGACGTTTGAAACATTTGGGATGGTACGCGAATTTGCCCCCGATCTTAAACTGTGCCTCTCGACGAACGGTTTGGAACTCGCGACGTATATCGATGAGATGGTCGAACACAACATCGACCATATCACCGTCACGATCAACAGTGTCGATGAGACCGGAGAGATCGGAAGTCAAATCTATCCGTGGATTTTCTACAACAACAAACGTATTTACGGAAAAGAGGCGGCACAGATTCTCCTCGAACGTCAGTTGGAGGGGATGAAAAAATGTGTTGAAAAGGGGATTTTGATCAAAGCCAACTCGGTATTGATCCCGGGGATCAACGACAAACATCTCCCCGAAGTCTCTAAAAAACTCAAAGAGATCGGGGTTTTCTTGCACAACATTATGCCGATCCTCTCCGAGCCAGAATTCGGAACGGCGTTTGCCCTAAACGGAGTACCGAGCGCGACCGATCAAGAGCAGATGGCGGTCCAAGAAGCGTGCGGCATGGACATGAAACTGATGCAGCACTGCCGCCAATGCCGCGCCGATGCGGTAGGACTGATCGGTGAAGACCGCGGAGCGGAGTTCACCAAAGATACGTTTGCGGGTCTTAGTTTTGACGAGCTCCAGATCAAATACGATCTCGAAGCGCGCCAAGCGGCTCAGGCGAAGATCGAAGAGTTCCGATTCTTCCTCGATCAGGCCAATGAGCGTGTCCGCAAAGAGAAAGAAGAGCTCAGCTCTACGGGTGTGACGATCCTTGTCGCCGTTACGACCGCAGGGGAGGGGATGATCAATCAGCACTTCGGAAGCGTTAAAGAGTTTTTAATCTACGAAGCGGGGGATAAAGGGATCCGATTCATCCACCACCGTAAAGTCGATTATGAGTACTGTGCTGGGCCTGATGGCACCAATCCGCTTGCTCCGATCTTGGAAAAACTTAAAGACGTGCAGCTGATTCTCACCGCGAAAATCGGCGGATGTCCTCAGGATGATCTCAAAGCTGCCGGTATTATCGCCGATCAAAGTTATGCGTATGAGCCGATCGAAATCTCGGTCCTCAAAGCATCCCGTAAATACTTCGGTATGGATGAAAATGCGGAAGTGAATTAATACATCGTCATTCCCGCGAAGGCGGGAATCCAGCTACGCATTTATGAAGATGGATCCCCGGGTCAAGCCCGAGGATGACGGAAAGGAAAAAGTTATGGCTCTTATAAATGACACTACATTACGTGATGGAGAACAAGCTCCTTATGTCGCGTTCAATACCGATGAGAAAATCAAAATTGCGACGCTGCTTGATGCGTGCGGAGCCGATGAGCTTGAAATCGGTATTGCGGCGATGGGTGTCAAAGAGCGTGAAGATATCAAAGAACTTTTAGCATTAGGTCTAAAAGCACGGATGATGACGTGGAACCGGATGAAAATGGAAGATTTGGATGCTTCTCTCTCCTGTGGTGTTAAAGCGGTCGATCTCTCTATCCCCGTTTCAGATATTTTGATCGATGTCAAATTCGGCGGAAGCAAATCCAGAGTATTAAGCGAACTCGAACGCGTTGTAACCTCCGCAACGCGTGAAGGGTTATTTGTCTGTATCGGCGGTGAAGACAGTTCACGCGGCAGCTACGAATTTATCCGTGACGTGATGGAACTTGCCCGCGAATGCGGTGCACACCGTTTTCGTTACTGCGATACGGTCGGTATACTGACACCGACGGAAACGTATAAGGCAATCAAATCGTTGTGCGACCTGAATCTCCTCCCGATAGAGATGCACACGCACAATGATTTCGGACTTGCCAACGCCAATGCCCTTAGCGGAATAGACGCGGGGGCGATCAGTTTAAATACGACGGTTATCGGACTGGGCGAACGTGCCGGAAATGCCTCATTCGAGCAGATACTCATGGCACTGAAACATCTCTATGGCGAGGCACGTCCCATTGACCCGGGCATGATCCGTAATTTGGTGCAGACGGTGGCGGGGGCGGCCAATATGGTCCTCTCCCCCAATGCCCCTATCGTGGGTGAACGTATATTTGCCCACGAGAGCGGCATTCATGCCAGCGGTATGATGAAGGATTCGCATGCCTATGAGCCGTATGAACCGCAGGAGGTGGGGCTTAAAAGTTCATTCCCTATCGGAAAACACTCCGGCAGTGCGACGATCCGCTACCATTTGAGTCAAATGGGGATCAGTGCCGACAATATTATCCTCAGTGCAATGCTCCCCAAAATTCGCGATATCGTCACTTCACGCAAGCGGGTACTGGAATCGTATGAACTCAAATCTCTTTATCAGGATCTCGCATGTATATAGGTTGGCTAAAATACGGTGATGTACCGGAATTGATCAAGATCGCCGAAGAGGTAGGGTGGCTGCTTGATGGCTACCATGTCAAACTGATGATGATGCATGCCCCCCATTTGTGTTACGGTGCGTACGAAGAGGGGGTTTTGGTCGGTGCCGTTATGGCCATCGAGTTTGAGTTCTCGGCAATGATCAAGTATTTTATGGTCAAACCGACCCATCAGAAACAGGGGATTGGACGGAGGCTTTTCACTACCCTCTTCGGTGTTCTCAAAGATGAACATCCCTCCCTCTACCTCCATGCCAATCCCGATTTGCGCACTTTTTTCGAAAAGAGCGGCTTTGAATCGGTGATGGAGGTGGGGAGGTTTTTAAATGTCGGGAAAGTCCCCCCCTTCAGTTTTACGAATGCCCAGGCCAAAGAGCTTGACGGCGGTAATTTCGATGCCACGATTCGCCGTATCGATCTGGAAACATTTGGAGAAGACAGGATGGCATTTATGCTCGATGAGATGGAGCGGAACAGTTCGCTTAAATTCGCTTTGCCGAACTCTTTTCAGCACTCCAGTGTGATTAATGCGCGCGGGGTCTATCTCGGACCGTGGCAATGCCGCGAAGGGTTCGAGGAGGAAGCGGAGAAGATGATGCAGGGGGTCTTGTATTTTCGGGGTCTGAAAAAAGTGATTGCCGATGTTCCGATGGATAACCAAAAAGCGGTGGAACTGTTTGAACGGTATCACTTCCAAAAGAAAGGGAAGTTTCTTCACATGGTATACGGCAAAGGGAAAAAGGTGAAGTTTGAAAATATCTATTCCTTTTCATTATAGGGGTAGAAGATGAATTTATTAGAAAGCTGTGTGAACGAAAAATGCAGAGTCTTGTCAATCGATCTCGATGATACTCTCAAAGAGCATCTATGCGCGATGGGACTGTGTACGAATGCGACGCTGTGCGTTAAGCGCTACGGTTTGTTTAAAAGCAGTGTTCAAGTACAGATAGGAGAACGGCTGATCGCACTTGGAAAATCGCAAGCCCGAAGCATTGAGATACGGGTTGCGTAAATTAAACTGCTTACTTCTGTCACATTATCATTCTTAACCTTCCACTTTTTACATTAGATGTCAAAAAATTATTATTCATTTTCTGTTGCGCTATAATATTCTCACTGAAAAGCCCTAAAATCGGCCAAATCTTATGTGATTGGAAAAGATAATGAGCTATGAACGCAACAATGATTGCTTATCATGGAACACACAATGAACACGAAAGAATCCCAGCTTCTCGAATGGAAAGAATCGTGGAGGGACGAATATCTTAAATGGATTTGTGGTTTTGCGAATGCAGAGGGGGGCACGCTCATTATCGGTAAGAGCGATGATGGTGTGATCGTCGGGATCGATAATGCCAGACGGCTTCTCGAAGATATACCTAACAAAATTCGAGATATATTAGGTATTATCGTCGATGTCAATCTCGTCATGAGTGATACTTTAGAGACCATAGAGATCGTTGTTGAGTCTTATCCCTATCCTATCAGCTACAAAGGTGAGTATCATTACCGTAGCGGCAGCACCAAACAAGAGCTAAAAGGTGCTGCACTGGATCGATTTTTACTCCGAAAACAGGGAAAAACATGGGATGGTGTACCCGTTCCCCATGTGAGCTTAAGTGATTTTGACCCGAAATTGTTTGATAAATTTCGTAAAAAAGCTCTAAAAGCCCAGCGATTAAGTCAAGAAGCAATGGGTGATACCAATGAACAACTTTTGGAAAAATTGCATCTCGTTGAAGGAGACTATCTCAAGCGAGCAAGCATTCTCCTCTTTCATCCTGATCCACAGAGATTTTTTACGGGAGCGTATATTAAAATAGGATTTTTCAAAAATGATGCTGATTTGATGTATCAAGATGTAGTGGAGGGTGATTTATTTACGCAAGCCGAAACAGCACTCGATCTTTTACAAACCAAATATCTCAAAGCTCGTATCACCTACGAGGCTCAGCAGAGGGTTGAAAAGTTCGATTATGCTCCCGCAGCACTTCGAGAGGTTTTGCATAATGCAGTGGTGCATAAAGACTATGCTAGCGGTGCTCCTATCCAAATCAGCGTATATGATGACAAACTGATGTTTTGGAATGCAGGGCAACTGCCTGAACGTTGGACGGTGGATACTCTAAAAGATAAACATCCCTCTCATCCGTTTAATCCGGATGTTGCGAATGTATTTTTTAAAGCAGGTTTTATCGAATCATGGGGACGGGGAATCGAAAAGATTATTACTGAATCACAAAGCTACAACGGGACAACACCACAATTTAGATACGATGGAGGACTTTGGGTTACTTTTAATTTCGCTCATGTGGAGGATAAAGCGCAAGTCACCACGCAAGTCACCACGCAAGTCACCACGCAAGTCCACAAACTCTTAGAGATTATGAACGGTGAAATGTCGCGGGCAGATATGATGAATGCTTTAGGGTTAAATAATCGAGAACATTTTCGAAAAGAATATCTCGTACCCGCAATAGATTTAAAGATGATTGAGTTGACTATACCCGAAAAACCTACGAGCAGTAAACAAAAATACAGGCTAAAAATTTAGATTAAGTCTAAGAAAATCGCCACTAAAAGTTAATACCATGAATAGAAATTGCATAAAAGATTCAAAAAGGAGTGATTATGTCTGAAATGACCGAAGTAGAACACAAAAAAGAGTTGGCAAAGCTCAAACGCCTTGCCGTTGAGATTGCATCGGAGATTCATGATATCGTCGAGGATACGGTGTGGAGCAATCATGTCAAAATGCCGGAGTTGGCTGAAAAACTGTACAATGCGGTTGAAAAAGCAAACCGTTATAAAGCAGAGCATTCTCTGTAAAGGAGGCTTTTATGCCTACCAAAGATGAAGTTTTAGCGTGTGAAATCTGCGAATGCGGCGGCAAGAGCGTCGCCGAAGCGATCAAATTATTTCAAGAAACGTCGCTTCCGTACAAGAAAGCAAAAAAGCTGGTGACTGAGTGTGATAAGAGCTGCTGTCGTACAGCCCTTACCAGACTGTTTGACATGGCCTATTTCGGAAATTTTGATTACGACGAGATTCATCGTCTGATACAGCTGCGTCACGATAAATTAGGGGAGATGATCGAGAGGATGAAAAGTGGACGCTGAGGTCAATCGCTTTTTATCAAAAAGACGGTTTTGAAACCGGTCGTATAGGATTACTCTACCGATACGCCTAGCCTGCATAAGAGGGCTTTATCCCTCCGCCTCCTCCCTGATGGACTATGTTTTTTTAGTAAATTTATGCTATAAGATTCTTTAGTTACAGTATATGAGGAATTATGAATTTTAGGCATTTAACGGCAGTTTTTACGGTGCTCTGTCTCTGTACGGCGGATGGATGGTGCAGTGAGAACGCACGGGTAATGGATGAATTAAACAGTCCGTTGACCCCAAATCCTCTTAAAAGTGCGATAGGCGAAGCGCTTTATAATGAGGCGATAGCGTCGGGAGAATACCGTTACACGGGGAACGATAAATGTCGTTTGTGCCATCGCGATTTCTTTATCGGACGCAAACACGATCAGCATGACCATTCGATGGACTACATCAGTTCCGGTGAATTTAAAAACAATCCCCGCTGTCTGGTCTGTCACTCAACCGGATACGGGACGCCGAGTGGATTTGTTTTGCTTGAAAAGACACCCCGTTTGTCCAATGTTCAATGTGAAGGGTGTCACGGTCCCGGAAGCAATCACATCAAAGTAGCCTCTCTTAAAAAAACGGGAGGGGGGCTTCTTGCCGGCGAAGATAATCCCGAGCGACTCAAGAAGATGTGCAAAGTGTGTCATACCTCACGATGGAACCGCTCTTACAACGATTTTGAAAGTGCCTATTCAAAGTATAAAAAAGCCGTTCCCAAGTAAAGGAATTGAATGATTGAGTTTTGGAAACGGTACAATATTACGATTGTACTTTTTACCCTTGTATTCTCCCTTAGCGGACTCTCTTTTTATAACTATTTGATCCAAAAAAACCTTCTTCTTGAACAAATGCGCAATGATGCACAAGATACCGCCGGTTCCATCATCGCTGCTATGAACCGTTTTCACGATATCAAATCGACGATGAAAGTTCAAAAACTGGTGAGTGATATCTCATTAGGGCTTGAAATTTTTGAATTTCGTTATATTGAACCCGACGGGGTGATTCGCAACTCGATGTTTAAAGAGGAGATCGGAACCGTCTATCAGGGGAAAAGTTTCCAAGAGACGCGTACGGGTACGATCCCCATGGGAAAGTTTTTCTTTGAAACACGCGATTTTGTCCCGGTCATGTCGATCTATTACCCGATCAGGATGGACGATCAGCTGATCGGGATTGTCGATCTTTGCGTGGACATTTCAGAGTATAAAATTCTTTTGTCCCCAGCCCAAACCGATTTTTTATTGATGCGGCGGCAGGTGGATATCCTAAATCTTCTCAAATCGATTGAAGGTTCGGTCCATAACAGTGTAGAGATCACCTCCAAAACCGATTTCCATAATTTTCTAAAAAAGTATGTTGAAACGGCCAATAATATCATTCAGATCTCTCTGGTCGATCAGCAACACCGGATCATCATGAGCAATGAGGGTTCGATCATCGGAAAAAGGGTGGATCGTACCTACGTCTCTTCAACGGAAATTTTTGAGATGAACGGACGGCCGACCTATCGGATCGTGATGCCGGATATTAACATGAATGGCAGCAAGAAAAAGGAGCAGCTGATTCTCCTGCTTGATGCGGGATCGTACGTTAAAAATGAACACCGTATCCTCCGGACTGCCTTGTTAACATCGGCCATGGCGATTCTCTTTGCCTTGTTTATTGCCCGGATCATCTATTACAGTGCGATTGAGAGTTCTCGCAAAGAGACCGAACGATTGGAACAGCTTGTGAAAGAGCGGACGCAAGCCATTGAGTTTTTGAGTAAAACCGATGCGCTGACCGGATTGTGGAATCGCGGTTATCTTGAAGAGATGATGGAACTGGAGTTTAAACGCTCCCGCAGGTACCATAAAGATATGGCGATTATGGTGATTGATCTGGACTATTTCAAAAAAATCAACGATACCTACGGACACCTTGGCGGAGATGAAGTACTGCGCAGAGTCGGCAAGAGTCTGTTGAGCGGTTTGCGTGAAACCGATTTTATCGGCCGATACGGAGGAGAAGAGATAGTCGTCATTCTCTCCGAGACCCGTGCTGAAAAGGCTTTTGAACTGGCCAATAAAATTTGCAGCGATATAGCATCTGAACCGATCGAATTCGGCGATGCCGTGATCTGGGTAACGGTCAGTATCGGGGTCAGTGCTCTGCGCCCTGAACATACGACGTATGAAGAGATCTTTTCTGAAGCCGATGATGCCCTGTATGCATCGAAAAACAACGGACGAAATCGCGTAGGTCTCTATTCACACTCTTAACTGATGTTACGCATTTTTCGCTCATAGCCCGTAAAATGGCAGGGACTAAAGTCCCTACAACCCCCAAAACAAGCGAAGCGCTCCCGAAGGGATGTTTCCTGAAACGTTACCCGCATCTTTCGGATGCGGGAGATTACTAACCTTTTCGCACTTGTTTAGACAAGGTGGGTAAGGTCAGTTATTCATTTCCCATTTCTTTAAAGAGTCAGCTTTTAAAATAGAGGAATTGAACACGTTTACTTCCCCTAAAATAGTCACTTTTTTACACCTGCAAAACCTATTCCTACAAATTTGTATCATTGTCATCTTTTTGTCGCGCTACTTTTGCTAAATGTCCCAAAAACCATAGAACAACCATTGCATCAACCTAAGTGAAGTTCAAAAATAAGGGGATAACATGGCTGGATCAGCTAGCTTGCGTCAAATCGCGTTCTACGGAAAAGGTGGGATCGGTAAATCTACTACATCTCAAAATACATTGGCAGCAATGTCACACTATTTCGATAAAAACATTATGATTGTTGGATGTGATCCGAAAGCGGATTCAACTCGTTTGATTCTTCATGAGAAAGCTCAAGATACTATTCTTTCTCTTGCAGCAGAATACGGCACGATTGAAGATGTTGAGATGGAACAAGCGCGTCTTTGGGGTAAAGGTCTTTTTGATAAAGAAACTCCGGGCGGTTGGATCAACTGTACAGAATCTGGCGGACCAGAGCCGGGAGTAGGGTGTGCAGGTCGTGGTGTTATCACCGCAATTAACTTTCTTGAAGAAGAGGGTGCATACGATGAAGAAGGTTTAGATTTCGTTTCTTATGACGTTCTTGGTGACGTTGTTTGTGGTGGATTCGCTATGCCAATTCGTGAAGGTAAAGCACAAGAAATTTACATCGTAATGTCAGGTGAAATGATGGCGATGTACGCGGCAAACAACATCTCTAAAGGGATTTTGAAATACGCAAACACTGGTGGAGTTCGTCTTGCCGGTCTAGTATGTAACGCTCGTATGACAGACAAAGAGTACGATTTGGCACTAGAGCTTGCTCAACGTCTTGGAACTCAATTGATCCACTTCGTACCACGTAACAACATCGTTCAACATGCTGAACTTCGCCGTATGACGGTTGTTGAGTACAGCCCATATTCTGACCAAGCTCGCGAATACAAAGAGCTTGCTCGTAAAATCGTTTATAACGATATGAAAATTATCCCGACTCCGATCAGTATGGATGAGCTTGAAGACTTGCTCCTTGCATTCGGTCTCGAAGACGAAGTTGATGAGTCACAAGTCGGTAAAGCGGCGCACGAAGCGTAAGCAACAAAACGGTTCCTCTTTTGAGGAATCTTCAATGGCCATTGGTTTAATGCTGAATTCTTTTAATAAGCACCATAGGTGCTTGGGCCTACTGCCGAAGTAAACTCAGCGTTAGCGTAGTGATAGGGGCTTTGCTCCTATCGCGTATAACATCTTACTAATGAAAAGAAAACAACAGAAAAAGGAGATTAGATGTTTGTATTAGGTTTTCACTTCCCAGCTTCAATGGGGAATATTATTCCAGACGAAAAAGTAATTGAAAAGTTAGGTGATGTAGATGTCAGTGACGTTAAAGAGATCAAACTTTTGATGGGTACAAAAGATAAAGATAAAGAGTGGATCAGCTACACCAACAAAGATACATTTTTGTTCAAAGCTATGGTTCATTACTTCAAAGAAGAGAACCCTGAAAAAGCTCAAAAATACATGATCTACATGAACCGTTACCAAATGTCTGCTATCTCTAAACGTGTCGATGCAGCTGATGATGAAACAATGAAATTGTGTCATAACCTAGATTCGATGGAACAATTCCGCATCGAAGTCGCGTAAGGAAGGGGTGTAGTATGGGACCAGAATCACTAGAAGCCAAACAAAAAGCGGCCATTGAAGAGATCTTAAAAGCGTATCCGGAAAAAGCGGCAAAAAACCGTGAAAAACACCTCGGTGTCGGATCTCCGAATGATGAAAATCAAAAAACCTGCGGTGATGTCCGCTCTAACAAAAAAACCGTTCCGGGTGTTATGAGTCAACGCGGTTGTGCTTATGCAGGGTCAAAAGGGGTTGTATGGGGTCCTGTTAAAGATATGATCCATATCTCTCACGGTCCTATCGGATGCGGTCAATACAGCCGTGCCGGTCGTCGTAACTATTATATCGGAGTAACCGGTGTTGATACATTCGTTACCATGAACTTTAGCTCGGATTTCCAGGAAAACAACATCGTTTTCGGTGGAGATAAAAAATTGGGAATTTGTATCGATGAGATCGAAGCACTTTTCCCATTGAATAACGGTATCACGGTTCAGTCCGAGTGTCCGATCGGTTTGATCGGGGATGATATCGGTGCGGTTGCAAAAACAAAAGCAAAAGAGATCGATAAAACAATCGTTCCAGTCAACTGTGAAGGTTTTCGTGGGGTTTCTCAATCACTCGGTCACCATATCGCCAATGACACCGTTCGTGACTATATCTTTGACGGAAAAGTCAACGTAACAACCAATGATGTTGAAGTAACCGATTATGACGTTGCAATCATCGGAGACTATAACATCGGTGGTGATGCATGGTCAAGCCGTATCCTTCTTGAAGAGATGGGTCTTCGTGTTGTTGCACAATGGTCAGGCGATGCGACGATCAAAGAGATGGCATTGACTCCTAAAGTGAAATTGAACTTGCTTCACTGCTACCGTTCAATGAACTACATCAGCCGTCACATGGAAAAAGAGTACGGGATTCCTTGGATCGAGTACAACTTCTTCGGACCGTCACAAACGATCAAATCTCTCCGCAAAATCGCGGCGTTCTTTGACGAAAGTGTACAAGCTAAATGTGAAGAAGTGATCGCGAAATATCAGCCGATGATCGATGCGGTTATCGCAAAATACAAACCTCGTCTTGAGGGCAAAACGGTTATGTTGTTCGTCGGCGGTCTTCGTCCTCGTCACGTAATCGGTGCCTATGAAGATTTGGGTATGGAAGTAATCGGAACCGGTTATGAGTTCGCTCACGATGATGACTACAAACGTACCAAAGAAGAGATTTTCCGCTCAACCGTTATCTACGATGACGTCAATGAGTATGAGCTCGAAGCATTCGTTAAAAAACTTCAGCCGGATCTTGTCGCTTCGGGGATCAAAGAGAAGTATGTATTCCAGAAAATGGGTCTTCCGTATCGTCAGATGCACTCATGGGATTACAGCGGACCGTACCATGGGTATGACGGATTTGCGATTTTCGCCCAGGATATGGATCTCGCGATCAACTCTCCTGTATGGGCACATTCAAAAGCACCATGGGAGAAAGAAGGCTGAAGCCTTCTATTCTACGCTGACCGAACGAAGTCCGGCTCAGCTGCTTTATAAACACTGAGTTGGCTTTTTCGTGAGGCCCTTGCGCCCTCTGGCGCTTTGAAAAAATTCCTTGCCTCGTATGAGGCAGAATATTGTCTATACCAAGGAAAATAAGATGCAAGAAGTAGAAAAAATTGTAAACGGGAAAGACCTGTTTAAACGCCCTGAGTACCAAGAAGTCTTGGCTAACAAAAAACAATTCGAATCCTCAATGCTTGCGGTTAACCCTGCGAAAGTGGAAGAGATTGCGGAATGGACCAAATCATGGGATTACCGTGAGAAAAACCTTGCTCGTGAAGCGATTACCGTTAACCCAGCAAAAGCGTGTCAACCCCTTGGTGCGGTTATGGTTGCTCTCGGGTTTGAAGGTACTATGCCTTACGTTCACGGTTCACACGGTTGTGTCGCGTATTTCAGAAGTTACTTTACCCGTCACTTTAAAGAGCCGACTCCATGTGTATCGGATTCTATGACTGAAGATGCAGCGGTATTCGGTGGTTTGGTAAATATGAAAGAGGGTCTTAAAAACTGTGCTGCAGTTTATAAACCTAAAATGATCGCGGTTTCTACTACTTGTATGGCGGAAGTTATCGGGGATGACTTGATGGCGTTTATCACTGCGGCAAAAGAAGAAGACGGTGGAGAATACCTACCGGCTGAATATCCAATCCCGTATGCACACACTCCATCATTCGTAGGAAGTCATATTACTGGATATGATAACATGATGCACGGTATCATGTCTCAGCTTACTGAAGGTCAAAAAGGTGAAACGAAACAACGTATCAATATCATCCCTGGTTTTGAAACGTATATCGGAAGCCTCCGCTCTGTAAAAAGTATCGTAGAAGCATTCGGAACTGACTACATCATGTTGGGTGACCACTCGGATCAGTGGGACATGCCGGCTGGTAGTTACGAAATGTTCCAAGGCGGAACAAAATTGGATGATGCAAAAGATTGTATCAATTCAAGTGCAACGATCTCTCTTCAAAAATATGCAACGTCTAAAACGATGAAAATGGTCGAAAAACGTTGGAAACATGCTGGTGGATTCTCTAACCCGATCGGTCTCAAAGGGACAGACGAGTTCGTTATGAAATTGGCTGAATTGACAGGAACCGAAGTTCCACAAAAACTTAAAACTGAGCGCGGTCGCCTTGTCGATGCTATGCAAGACAGCTATCCGTACATGCACGGTAAAAAATTCGCGATCTGGGGAGATCCTGACTTCCTAATCGGTGCCGTATCATTCTTGTTAGAGATGGGTGCTGAGCCAACTCACGTTCTTTGCCACAATGCGCCTAAGGGCTGGGCTGAAGAGATGAGAGCAATGCTTGATACCTCTCCTGCTAAAGATAGCTTGAATGTATGGGCTGAAAAAGATTTGTGGGCAATGCGTTCACTTCTTTTCACTGAGCCGGTTGATTTCATGATCGGTAACAGCTATGGTAAAGAGTTGATGCGTGACACCGGTACTCCGTTGATCTACATCGGATTCCCGATTTTCGACCGTCATCACCTACACCGTTACTCTATCAGCGGATACGATGGAGCGTTGAACCTTCTTACTTGGATCACGAACAAAGTTCTGGATCAGTTGGATGAAGATACCAAAGGTATCGCAACAACGGACTACTTCTTCGACCTCGTTCGCTAACATTTGCTTTAAACGCCAACGGAGCTTTGCTCCGTTGGGCTACGCTTTAAAGCTTACCTCTATGAGGTAAAATCTGTTCTATCTTGGAACAAAACTTCATTGATTCTTCGTCACTTTCTCCCAATTGGGAGATTTTTTTGGTTAAATCTTTTTCGAAAGATTAAGTCAAAAAACAGGACACTTTATGGCCGCCGTACACGATAAAATTAAAGCCGAGCTTATGGTAGAAATCTACGCAAGCATCGACCGGATTTACGATTCGATCGAACAACATTTCGAACTCGATGAGACACGCCGTAATAATGTCGTCAAATCCCTCAATGCCTTAAAAGACGAACTCTATTTCGTGGTTCAAACAACACCGCTTTCGTAAAGATTAAAAATTAATCGTAAGTGAATTGAAACCCTTTTTCGAGAAAAAGGCGGCTGCATGCATCGACGACGGCGGAATCATACTGGATCCCTTTGCCCCTTTCGATCTCATTCAAAGCCGGTTCTATCCCTAAAGCGGCGCGGTAAGGGCGGTGAGAAGACATCGCTTCCATAATGTCGGCTACGGTGATGATCTTCGCTTCAATTCGTATTGCATCCCCTTTGAGACCGTTTGGATAGCCGCTGCCGTCGAGTTTTTCATGGTGCTGGAGAATGGTTTCGGCAATCGGCCACGGGAAATGGACCTCTTTGAGGATATTGTACCCCTCTTGCGAATGGGTTTGAATCAGCATGAATTCGATGGCGTTGAGCCGTCCGGGCTTGGAGAGGATTTCGGCCGGTATATGGATTTTGCCCAGATCGTGGATGATGGAAGCAAAATGGATTCCCCGAATTTGCTCTTCCTCAAGTTGCATCTCTCGGGCAATCGCCGTTGCCAGTTCGGCGACCCGGCGCTGATGACCTGCGGTATAGGGATCGCGCGCTTCGACCGTAGCGGCGATTGTCTGGATCGATTCTTCCAGACTTTGGCGCAGAAGTGCCGCTTGCTGTTCGTGGGCAACCCGGGTACGGAGGTTCAGTATCCCGTAGGCAAGATCGTCCGCGAGCTCTTCGAGAAGCTTGATTTCTGCCGTATCGAAGGCATTTTCTTCGGTTGAATAAATACACAGGGCACCGAAGGGTATCTCATCGTTGAAAAGGGGCAGAGCGATATTGGAGACATACCCCTGAGAGAGGGCACTCTCTTTCCATGGATTGAATCCGATTGCACAGGCGATATTGTGACACACCTGTGTCTCTTTGCTCCGTATTGCGAGAGAGACGGGCAATTGTCCCTGCGGAGTATCCGCCCATGTGAGCTGTGCCGCCCAGTCGTGGTCTTGGCCGTTCATCCCGGCTCCCGCCATGAATGAGATCGTTTTTTCGGCGTTGTCATCGGCATATACGACGGCAGCGAGGCTGTATCCCGCTTGGTCGACAATAATGTCGCATACCGTTTTGAGGAGATCGTTTTCGGTTTTGGTCCGAACCAGAGCCATATTTCCGGCCGAGAGGGTTTTGAGGGCGCGGTTGGCGCGGTAAAGAGACTCTTCGGAACGTTTGCGTTCGGTGATATCCCGGGTAATGGTAAACGTCATCGCTCTATCGTCGATTCTCAGTCCGCTGATGCTCACCTCCGCATCGTAGTACGATCTGTCCTTGCGGCGATGACGGGTTTCGATCGTCATATTGACGTTGGGGATGTCGGCAAAGTTTTTCCGGATAGCGTTTTCATCCGATACCCCCTCAAAATCCCATACGTGCAAGCCGAGCATCTCTTCGGGGGTATAGCCGAGCATTTTAGCCATTTGGGCATTGGTCTCGATAATCTGGAAGTGATCGTCAATGACGGCAATGCCGTCATGGGAGTTTTCCATCAGCAGTTGACGCCGATGGGCTTCATTGCGTAACCCCTCTTCAGCTTTTTTCCGCTCTGTAATGACGTCAAAAACGGCTACGAAATAATCTTTCTGGGTGCTGTAAATCGAAATAAAAAACCACATCTCCATCGATTGCAGATAGATTTCAAACTGCTCCGGTTCACCTCCTTGCGCCACTTTGGCATAGCGCATGAGAAGCTCCGGATCCGATTCGCGTATGCCCGGGATCACTTCGCTGACCCGTTTTCCGGTGACGTTTGTCAATCCGGTCTGCTGTTCAAACGCTTTGTTGACCATCAGGTAGATGAAATCGATCGGATTTCCCCCCTCATCATAGAGCATCCGGCAATAGGCAAAACCGTTGAGCATCGTTTCAAAAAGGGAGCGGTATCGCTCTTCGCTCTCCCGCAGACCATTTTCTGCGGCTATCCGTTTGGTAACGTCCCGGTCGATTCCCCGGTACCCGGCAAACTCCCCCTTTTCGTCAAAATAGGGAACCCCGCTGGTTTCGAGGGTTTTGAGGGTGCCGTCCTTGCAGAGATTGGTATTTTCCAACCCCACGATGGGGGAGCGTTGGGTGATAAGGGTTATGAATTCGTCGGAAATTCGCTGTGCCTCATCCGGGAACATTAAATCAAAAGGAGATTTGCCCAGTACCTCTTGCGGAGTGTAGCCCAATAAGGTTTCGATACGCGGACTGACATAGGTATAGTGTCCGGTAGCGTCGACTTCCCAGATCCAGTCGCTGGTGGATTCGACGAGGGCGCGGAATTTCTCTTCGCTCTGGCTTAAGGCGTGTTCCATTCGCCGTTTTGCGGTGATGTCTTCCAGCGTATGGAGGGAGTAGAGGTACTCGCCGCCGTCGTTTCGGATCGAGTAGGAACGGGATCGAAAAGTAGTTCCGTCAATTTCTATCTCCTCTTCTTTCGCTTCGGATTCGGGATGCGTCAACACTTCGAGACAGTGGTGAAGCGGAGCACCGGTTTTTGGGAGGAGGTCATAATAGGGTTTTCCGATGATTTCGTTAAAAGAAAGCCCGCTAAGCTGCTGATAAGCACGGTTGCATCGAAGGATACGAAATTCGCGGTCATGCATAAAAATAGGGTATTCCACTACATCCAGTGCTGCTATCCACTCTTGATGTGCTTGTTCGATTTGCCTGCAGTCGGTTGCTTCCATGGCATCACTCCCTATACTGAATCACTTTATTATATCACGAAATCAACACGGTCGAAGAGATATCTCAAAAAAAAACTACTCTTTCTAATATCTAAATTATTTCTTTTAAAAATAAGACAAATCCTTTTACGGGCAATAAATTTTATAATCAGATGTAGAATTTTTAAAATAGAAGAGAGATGAGTTTGTGATATTTAGTGCCATCCGGTAAATAAAAAGGGGGAAGGGAGGATCCGTTCATGCTCTCGCCGAAGAATATGACCGTACTGAAAAGGGCGCTCATCGGACTGATTGCAATTTCTACCGTAACCTTGATTACTCTGATTACGATCGGATGGGAGGTGCGCAATACCATTCGAAACAACGGATTGGAGCGGCTGGAGAAAATCCTTTCCCATAAACTTGAACAAATCGGGACGTATGCGCGCCATCAGTACGTCGCACTGCACACTCTCAATCAGCTGATTTTTTTTGTCTCTCGTCACCATCTTATTTTTGAAAAATCGTTTTGGGACAATTCTCCCCGGTTATTACGTAGTAATTTGGCTGAATTTGCCGAAAAAAACGGATTTTACGACATATTTGTCATTACCCCCTCCGGGGATATCATTTTTACCGTCAAACACGAAAGCGATTTCTCTACCAATCTGCTGGAGGGTCCCTATCGCGGTACGCAACTGGCTCAGGTATTTCATGCCGCACTTCGCAATGCCCCCCCGAAAATCTCAAATTACGAATTTTATACTCCGAGTAACGATTATGCCGCCTTTATAGCCGAACCGATTATCAAAAACGGTAAAACCGTCGGAGTTTTAGCGGTGCAAATCGATAATAGACAAATACAGAAGGTTATTAATGACTATTCGGAACTGGGTAAAACGGGGGACGTTATCGCGATGTTCCAATACAATAGTCTCCCCTTGATCGCCGCACCGTTAAGGTTCAATAAGGTTGAAGCATTTAACCCCTCGGGGGTATCGGACATTTTGCCGATTGTTAATCTTTTGGAAGGGGAGAGCGGACAATGTTACCTTCCACGGCAGGATGGGGATGATCTTGCGGCGGCATGGGGATATCAAAATGATTTTCGTATGAACGTTGTTGTGACGATTGACCAGAAAGAGCTGTTGCAAACATGGCATCGTCAGGCCGTGTCCATCTTTATTTTATTTTTGATCGGCGTGAGTATTGTTATCGGGATGGTCGTTACGCTGATTCGTACCTTTTCCCATACGATTGAAAAGTTGACCCGGTATGCCGATCAGATTTCGAAAGGGGATTACGTCATCGATGAGGAAGAGTGTTCGTACGATCAGGAGTGGCAGCTGCTGATCCGGACATTCCGGAAAATGTCCCGCGATATCAATCAGAAAGTGACGCAGTTGAATGGACAAAACATACAGCTTTTAAAACAAAAAGAGGAGATAGAAGATCTTAACCGTACACTCGAAGATCGAATTCGGATCAAATCAATCCAACTGCGACAATACATCGACACGGTCGATAAGTACGTTATCACTTCCCAAACGGATAAAGCGGGTACCATTATCTATGCAT
This sequence comes from Sulfuricurvum sp., assembly GCF_023229695.1. Classification (GTDB taxonomy): domain Bacteria; phylum Campylobacterota; class Campylobacteria; order Campylobacterales; family Sulfurimonadaceae; genus Sulfuricurvum. Next base: position 14,708 of record NZ_JALNYS010000003.1, on the reverse strand, counting down.
CAGAAGCATTTTGTAAGATCAGCGGCTACACCAAAGAGGAGCTGATCGGAAAGAACCACCGGATTATACGCCATCCCGATATGCCCGATCTCTTTTTCGATGAACTGTGGCGGACGATTCAAAAAGGGAAAATCTGGCAGGGTGAAATTAAAAATCTCAAAGCCGACGGCGGATATTACTGGGTTGATACGACAATTTCACCGGATTTCGAAGAGGGGAAAGTTATCAGTTACACCGCAATTCGGCATGATATTACCGACAAGAAAATGGTTGAGGAGCTGGCAATCACCGATCCGATGACGGGATTGTACAATCGCCGTTTTTATGTCAAGACAATGAAGGAAGAGATGAATCGTATCAAGCGGCACGGTTCGACTCTGGCGCTGATGATGGTTGATGTTGACCATTTTAAATTGTATAATGACACCTACGGGCATCAGGAAGGGGATAGGGTATTAAGCCGGATCGCCGATGTTTTGAAAGGGTATACATCACGAAGCGGTGAATACGCTTTCAGGCTTGGAGGTGAAGAGTTCGGTGTAGTGTTAAGCGGTTTGAATGAAGCGCAATATCGAGAACTTGCCCGTCGAATTTGCAAAGATACCGAAGCGCTTTTAATACCGCATACAAAAAATACGGTATCACCCTATGTAACGATATCGATCGGAATAGCCGTTTACTATCCCGATTCTACGCTAACTTGTGAGGAACTTTATAAACAAGCCGATAAACAACTCTACAGCGTCAAGGAGAACGGAAGAAATCATGTTAGGATCTGATCTTACCCAAGGAACGAAAAATATCGTTATCCCCCAACTGCCTGAAGCGCTCAAAGGGTTAGGGGAGATTGCGTTGAATTTATGGTGGACATGGAATTCAAGAGGGAAAAAAATTTTTAGAAACTTAAATCCCTATTTGTGGAAAGAGAGCGAACATAACCCCATTGCGATGCTTCAAAAAATCTCTCCGGAAGCGCTGGAAGCAGCGAGTAAGAATGAGCGTTTTATGAGAGAGTACAGCTATGTTTATGCGCTGTTTCGCGACTATATCAACGATAAGAACAGCTGCTTGAAAGAGGAGCTCTTTCCGATCGCCTATTTTTGTGCAGAGTACGGATTGCACCATACGGTTCCGATCTATTCGGGAGGATTGGGCTTTTTGGCCGGAGATATTCTCAAAGAATCGAGTGATATGGGGCTGCCGATGGTCGGGATAGGATTTATGTATCCGCAAGGGTATGTACGTCAGGTTATCGGTACGGACGGGTGGCAAAACGGTACGAAGGAGCCGATCGTGCAGGATGCCGCACCGATTGAACGGGTTTTGGATGAAAAGGGGGACCATTTTACGATTCAGGTCCCTTTTATCGATCCGCCGGTGTATGCGAGCATCTGGAAGATTAATGTCGGCCGTGTCACGCTCTATCTTCTTGATACCGATATCGATCAAAATGATCCCTGGGACCGTCAAATCTCCTCCAGACTCTACACCTCCGATATCAATCAACGCCTCCGACAGCAGATCGTATTGGGGATAGGGGGGTATCGGGTTTTGGAAAAACTGGGGATTGAATACGCCATTTTGCATCTTAACGAAGGGTATCCCGCATTCGCCCTCTTTGAACGGGTACGAAACTGTATTGAAAATAACCATTTGACTCTGGATGAAGCGATTGAGAGGGTAAAAAAAACATCGATCTTTACGACCCATACCCCTTTGCAAGCGGCAACCGATGTTTACAGTTTTGATATGATCGGGAAATATTTTCAGGAGTATTGGCAGCGTCTGGGGATGGATAAAGAGACATTTATGAGTTACGGACTCAATCCGGACGATCCGAATGCCGGTTTTAATATGACGGTATTCGGTCTTAAAATGTGCAACAATCGCAATGCGGTGAGTAAAAAGCATTGCGATGTGGCGCGGGAGATGTGGAAAAATATTTTTCCGAAAGATTCAATCGATCCGGTTCCGATCGATTACGTGACGAACGGTATCCACCTTTCCACCTGGGTGGGGGGAGAACTGAACCAAACGCTGGAACACACCTTGGGGAGTCGGTGGTTAACGATGCAAGATGACCCCAATCTATGGGGGTGTATCGAAGACATCAATGATGAAATAGTGTGGAATATCCATTATGCAGGGAAAGTGCGGATGGTGAATTTCATCCGGGAACGGGTGCGTCGAAAATGGTCGGATGAGGGGATCGATCCGGTTGTTGCGATGGCAGAGGGGGTAATGCTCGATCCGGATGTTCTTACGATCGGTTTTGCACGCCGTATGACCGAGTATAAGCGTCCCGCCCTTATTTTGCACGATTTGGAGAGGCTGGAGAAAATCATCAACAACTTTTCGATGCCGGTACAGATCGTTTTTGCCGGAAAAGCACACCCCTCCGACATTATGGGGAAAAAAATATTGCAGAGAATTTTTAAAATCGCACAAGACCCGCGATTTCGCGGCCGTATCGCATTTATCGAAGATTATGGTGAAAATGTGGCGAAATATCTGGTTCGGGGAGTCGATGTATGGCTCAACAATCCGCTTATTCCGATGGAAGCATGCGGTACAAGCGGAATGAAAGCGGCACTGAACGGAACACTGCATCTTTCGGTTTTGGACGGATGGTGGTCGGAAGGGTTCAACGGGAAAAACGGTTGGACGTTCGGCGGTGAAATTTCAAACAATGACACCGATGCGGCATCCCTTTACGATACGATTGAAAAGGAGATTGTACCGCTTTACTACAACAGCTGCAATGGAAATCTTCGGTACGGATGGGTAGCAAAAATGAAAGAGTCGATGATGAGTGTCTCTCCATACTTTAGCGCCCGCAGAATGATGAAAGATTATTTGAAAAAATTTTACATACCGATTTCAAAAGAGCTTCAAGTCGAAACTAAAGGGTGATCATTAGGGGCGACAAGAACATCTTATGCATTTGTTTTTCAAATTTGGTATCGGAGAAATAAGATGGAACATCATGTTGTAATCGAAAAATTGTGCAGCTGTGCAAAAAAAGAGGAGATGTCTCAAATCACGACCTATGAAGCAAAAGATGCGGCCTATGAGGCGGCACAAACCCAATTGGCTTATATGCAGGGGAGTTTTTGCGGTAAACACCAGTTCCAATTGGTGGAGGTGAATGACAATTTTGTCATTGGTATGGTCGGCGGCTGCGGCTGCAAGTAAAAGGGAGATATTATGGAATATCATGTTGTAGTGGAAAAGCTTTGCAAATGTGCCGTCCGCAAAAAGATGCCGCAAATCAAAACCTTTGACGATAAAGAAAATGCTTACCGTATCGCACGGGCATGGGCACAGGAATTAAATGAAAGCTTTTGCGGCCAACACTCTTTCAATGTCATGGAAGTCAACGAGAACTATCTCATTACCGTCGGAGAGGGGAGCTATTAACAATTAAGAATCGGATGTTATCCATAAATTCTAAGTCTGCGTTGAAACACACATGATATACTACCGGATATTATTTATGGGCATATTATGGAAAAATGGATTGAATTATTAAAAGAGGACAATTATATCGGTATTAAACACTACCTCAACAATGGGGGAAATGCCAATGAAACCGAAGAGAACGGGGAATCGGTTCTTTGTTTTGCACTTCGGTACCGGTGCGAAGAGGCCATTATCGATCTCTTGATCGAACACGGGGCTGATATCCATCATACGGATAATGAAGGGGTCAGTGTTTTTGATGTAGCGGTTACCTACAATAATCTAAAACTGGTAGAACGGCTTATCCGAGATGGATTTGATGTGAATCATGCAACACGCCGAAGCGGATTTACTCCGCTGATGGGAGCCGTATGTTACGGGCGCGTGGAGGTGATTCGCACATTGCTTAAAATGGGTGTAGATGTGGAAGCACGTGATTCACACGGTTTTAGTGCACGCGATTTCGCCCGTAAAATGGGTAAAAAATCGATCCTAGCTCTGTTGCAAGGGGATAGAGATGGAACAATTTAAGACCTTTTTACTGTTAGGTTCTCTCAGTGCAGTGCTGGTATTTATCGGCGGTTTTTTGGGAGGAGCGGCAGGAATGATCCTTGCCCTTTTGTTTGCGGGGGGGATGAATTTTTACGCCTACTATTTTTCGGATACGATGATTCTCAAACATTACAATGCCCAAGAAATTGATCCCCGTCATGCTCCGGTACTCTACCGCGTTGTTGAGCGGCTGGTGGAGCGGGCCGACATACCGATGCCGAAAGTATACCTGATCCACGATCATATCCCCAACGCTTTTGCTACGGGGAGAAATCCTGAACATGCCGCTGTCGCGATTACGACCGGATTACTGGAACTGCTTAACGAAGATGAATTGGAAGGGGTGATGGCACACGAACTTTCCCATGTGACCCATCGGGATATCCTCATTGCGACGATAGCGGCAACCATCGCCGGGGCAGTCGCTTTTATTGCCAATATACTTCAATTCGGTGCCCTGTTCGGGCGTAATAACCGTAACGCCAATCCCCTCTTGATATTGGTTATGGCGATACTCCTCCCCATTGCGGCGGCCGTTATTCAGATGACGATCAGCCGTTCACGCGAATTTATGGCGGATGAGGGTGCTGCACGACTGACCGGCCATCCCGAATGGCTCCAAAATGCGTTAATCAAACTGACCAATTACAACGCACACGGCGAAGTGCAGGGGGCTACACCGGAAAATGCCCATATGTTTATTATCAGCCCTTTTGCGGGGAAAAACATCTCCTTTTCGAATCTTTTCCGTACCCATCCGACAACACAGCAGCGGTTGGAGCGGTTAGAAGCGTTAAAAGCGGAATTTCAAACGAACAACCCCCGCCCCACAAAGCTCTACAATCGCCATTACCGTTAAAGGCGAATCTCATAGGGGATGGATCTCTCCCGCAACGCGCTAATAAACATCCCAAACGCGGTATCGCACATGATTTTATCCTTCGAAGCGACCGATATTTCTACGATCGGATTTCCCCCGTTGATCATCGGGAGGGATGAAAAATCAATCTCTGAATCGAGTTTCTCCATAACGTCGATCAATGTATTTTCACTGGTATAGGCAAGCAACGTTTTACGATACGTCACAGGAGCGTGCGGATAAAAGCGATCCAATCCGTATTCGGTCATGGGATGGGACATTTCAGGAAATCCCGGCATGAAAAAATAACGCTCCTCCAGAGCAAACCCCGACATATTATTGATCGGATTGGGGAGGAGCTCTGCACCTTTCGGCAAATCGGCCATATGGATCCGGTGGGGAAATGCGGTTTCACCGAAACGTTCAATAATATCGGAACAAAACTGCGGATGGGGGGACAATACCCCGTCGCTGAAAACATCGGCAGCAATCTGACGTGTCAAATCATCCGGTGTCGAACCGATTCCGCCAAAGCTAAAGAGCACGGCGTACGGATCATTTTTAACGAGAGAAAAGACGGTATGGATAAGGTGCGGATCATCTTTGATGGTAAAAGAGGCGAAGAGGGGGTGTCCGCGTTCCGACAAAGCGTCACGTATAAAAGAGAAATGTTTGTCCTCTCTGCGCCCGTTGAGAATTTCGGTTCCGATAATGACGGTATAAAAATGGGATCTCTTCATACAAAAGATTATAGCATGGAATAAGGAACGATTCCCGCATTAAAGCGGGGAAATCGTAGAAACGGTTAGTTCAGTTTGGAAAGGATCTCTTTTTCTACCGCATCGATCTTTTGTGTTCCGTCGATGGTGATGTATTTGACTGACGAGTCTGATGCGGCAACCCCTTTGTAGTAGTTGACTAGCGGAGCGGTCTGTTCATGATAGACACGCAATCGGTCCAACACCACTTCGGCTTTGTCATCGTCGCGCAGAACCAAATCTTCACCGCTCTCATCGTCTTTTCCTTCCACTTTCGGCGGATTGAAAACAACATGGTAGGTACGTCCCGATGCAAGGTGGGCACGGCGTCCGGACATCCGCTCTACGATAACACTGTCGGCAACATCGATTTCAATGACGGCATCGATCGCAACCCCTGCCTCTTTTAAAGCATCGGCTTGCGGTACGGTACGGGGAAATCCGTCGAGAAGAAACCCGTTTTTGCAATCTTCTTGGGTAATACGCTCTTTTACGAGACCGATAATGATCTCATCGGTAACGAGTTTACCCGCATCCATAAACGATTTGGCAAGCGTTCCGAGTTCGGTGCCCGCTTTGATGGCAGCGCGTAGCATATCACCCGTCGAAATCTGCGGAATGTCGAACGCTTTGGTCAAAAATTGTGCCTGGGTCCCTTTGCCGGCGCCGGGTGCGCCTAAAAGAATAATTTTCATATTAATTCCTATTAATTAAATTTTGATTGAATAAAGCTTTCTATCTCATCGACAATGGTTTCGATTGAGCGTTCTCCGTCGATTTTTACGAGACAATTTTTGGCTTCGTAAAACTTTTGGATATCGGATAGGGGATCGGTATAAACCTTCATCCGATTATTAAATACTTTTTCATCATCATCCGCACCGCGTGCACGCCCGAGGACACGCTCGCGTGCTATGGCTTCACTCACAGCAACTTCAATGACGCTGATCAGTTCGATTGAAGTGTCGTTTTGCAGATATTTATCCAGCTCGTTCATCTGTTCAAGGGAACGCGGATAACCGTCGAATAAAATAACATCCGCCGGTGCATTTTTAATCGCACCGGTAATCGTCTCGATAGCGATTTCGATCGGGACGATCATCCCTTTGCTGATAAAGCTGTCGATTAAGAGGCCGCGCTCGCTGCCCGATGCGACTTCGGCGCGAAGAAGGTCTCCCGTTGAATAATGGACGATCCTATCACTGTTTTGTTTGGCTATTATGGCCGCATCGGTTGTTTTACCTGATCCGGGTGCACCGATAATTAAAAAAAGTTTCTTCATCGATTACTTTGCGCTTTCGCGTAAACGGATATGGAGCTCACGCAATTGGGTTAGTTCGACCGGGCTTGGTGCATGGGTCATGATACACGACGCTTTCTGTGTTTTCGGGAAAGCGATAACGTCACGAATTGAGTCTTTTTTAGACAACAGCATCATGAAACGGTCAAAGCCGATCGCAAAACCGCCATGCGGAGGGGCGCCGAATTTGAGTGCATCGAGGAGGAATCCGAACTTCTCCTGCGCTTCCTCTTCGCCGATACCGAGAAGTTTGAAGATCTCTTCCTGAAGCGCCTGTTTATGGATACGGATCGATCCGCCGCCGAGTTCGGTGCCGTTGAGGACGATGTCGTAGGCGATCGATTCGATATCTTCGATATGCTCGTGGTTTAGATCACGCGGCATCGTAAAGGGGTGATGCAGTGCTTTGACCCGCCCCTCTTCGATCTCGAACATCGGGAAATCGACGACCCAGACAAACTCGAAACGCTCTTTGTCGATCAGGTTCATCTTCTCGTGTTCCGCAATGAAGATACGGAATCGCCCCATATAGTCCCATACCGTTTTCTTATCCCCCGCACCGAAAAAGACGACGTCTCCCACTTCCATACCGGTTCGATCAATGAGGAGCTGAAGATCTTCGGGAGCAAAGAATTTCTCCAACGGCCCTTTGAGACCCTCTTCTTTCATTTGAAAATATCCCAGACCTTTGGCCCCGAATTTGCGGACATAGTCTTCGAAACTTTTCATTTCCCGCTTGGAGAACACCAGATCGGCACCCGGTACCCGAAGCGCTTTGATCCGGTTCATTTTCGGATTGGCGGCGATGGAGGTGAAAATCTCATTGTCGCAGCGTGCAAAGATATCGATCACATCGACCATTTTAAGATCGTAGCGGAGGTCGGGTTTATCGGATCCGTACCACTCCATCGCATCGGAGTATTTGATACGGTTGAACGGCGTAGAGACTTCGTGGCCTGCAGAGGCGAACATCCCCGTAATCAGCTCTTCGGCAACACGGATAACGTCTTCTTGATTGCAAAAACTCATCTCGACGTCGATCTGGGTGAACTCCGGTTGACGGTCCGCACGCAAATCTTCGTCTCGGAAACATTTGGCGATCTGGAAATAGCGGTCGAATCCACCGACCATCAACAGTTGCTTAAACAGCTGCGGTGACTGGGGAAGGGCGTAGAATTCCCCCTCATGGACACGGCTTGGGACGAGATAATCACGCGCCCCTTCCGGAGTCGATTTGGTGAGAATCGGCGTTTCGACTTCCAAAAATCCAAGATTGTCAAGGACATTCCGTGCCGCGATTGCCGCTTTGGAACGGAGTTTGAAAGTATTGTACGAAGCGGGATTTCGTAAATCAAGATACCGGTATTTGAGTCGTGTCTCTTCGCCGACACTGTTGTCGCCGATCACAAAAGGGACAGGCTCGGAGCGGTTTTCAATGATCAGCTCTTCGACTACGACTTCAATGCCGCCGGTTTTAAGGCGGGGATTGACTAAACCTTCGCCGCGTGCACGTATACGTCCTTTGGCAATAAGGACGAATTCATCGCGCACTTCACTGGCAACTTTATGCGAATGGGCGTTATCCGTAGGATCACACACAAGTTGAATAAGACCGCTTTTATCGCGAAGATCGATAAAAACGATTCCGCCGTGGTCACGATAACTGTTTGCCCAGCCGCAGAGGACGACGGCTTCTCCGACGTTTTGTTCACTTAAATCGGTACAAAAATGACTTCTCAAATCAAAGTCCTTGATCTTTATTTTTTGAAATTATATCGCTTACAATCTTTTGGTTTGATAATAGCGATACAAAAGGGGCTGAATAAAATCAAAACATCACTTTTTGGTCACTTTTTGTCGGATTTTTTAAGTTTAATATTATTAAATAAGGAGTAAACCCCTCTTATTTTCATTAAAATATACTAATATCGTGTTTTATTTTGTTTAAGATATCTCATCCAAAAGGGTGATCCACGGTTGCATGTGAGCAAGGATGTTAAAATGGGAGAACGGTATTCACTGATCGAACAGACTAAAAAATTAACCCTTCTTTTTGTCGAAGACGATTCGGCTTCACGTGAGGCATTGTCACAGGTTTTTGCCCTCTTTTTTCAGGAAACCCAAACCGCATCGGACGGACAAGAGGGGTGGGAACGGTACCAAAAGCAAAAATTTGATCTTGTGATTACCGATATCGATATGCCTCGTATGGATGGGATACAACTGACTGAAAAAATAAAAGCCGACAATTGCATCCAAAAAATCATCATTTTTTCAGCGTATGATACCGGTGAATATTTAGTAAAAGCGATTCGGATGGGGATTGACGGCTTTATTATGAAGCCGGTAGAGTTGGAACAGTTGATGGATACGCTTCAAAAGGTGACACGCACGCTGCACAGTGAGCAACTGATAACAAACTACTATCAAAGTCTTGAGCATGAAATTTATTTAAAAACCACGGAACTTCGACAATTGGCGATTACCGATCCGTTGACGGGCCTTTACAACCGTAACAAATTTAATGCACTTATCGAAGAAGAGGAAGATAAAATCATTTTACTGCTCAATATTGATAATTTCGACAATATCAATATGAGTTACGGTTATTACAACGGGGATATGATTTTGAAAAAAATTGCCGATTTTTTTCAACAAAACAGCCCGGATAGCGCCGTGCTGTTTCGTTTGGGGCACGATGAATTTGTTTATATTTTTTACTCTTTTTCGGTGGAAGAGGTAGAAACGTTTGCCGAATCGCTCAAAGAAAAAATCGGGAGTTTTCCGATCGAACATGAACATATCTCCGTGCGATTCACCGCGACGATTTCGATTGCCGAGGGGAAAGGGGATTTTTTAAAAAATGCCCATATCGCACTGAAAGAGGCGCGCCAGCTCGGTAAAAACCGGATACACAAATACCAACCCGATTCGTATTTCGAAAACTACCAAAAAGAGATCCAGCGTCATGTCCCGATCCTTTTTGAGGCCATTAATAAAGATTTACTCATCCCCTATTATCAGCCGATTGTTAATAATAGAACGTATAATATTGAAAAATATGAAGTGTTGGCCCGTTTGATTTATAATGGCGAGATTTTATCCCCTTTCTACTTTATCAAAGCAGCTGAATTGACCGGAATGCTTCCGAGTGTTACCCGCAGTATGATCGAAAAAAGCTTTGACTTTTTCAAAGACAACCTTTTTAGTTTTTCCATCAATATCGGTGAACAGGACCTGAATGATAATTATCTGAGCGATTTTCTCCTGACAACGGCCCAACGATATCGGATCAATCCGGATCGTATCGTACTGGAGGTCCTTGAAGGTATCAGTGCACATGCGACGGATCAAAATCTCAATCAGCTAAAAGAACTCAAACGGTACGGTTTTCAATTGGCCATCGACGATTTCGGTGCCCAGAATTCAAATTTTGAGCGTGTTCACCGTCTGAATGTCGATTTTATCAAGATAGACGGTAGTTTTATCAAGGAGATCGATAAAAATGAAAACAGTTACAAAATTGCGAAAAATATCACACAATTTGCCAAAAGTATCGGAGCAAAAGTGATTGCCGAATTTGTCCATAACCAATCGATCCACGAAAAAGTGATGGAGCTGGATATCGATTATTCTCAAGGTTATTTTTTAGGGGAACCCAAATGCACACTATAAAAGAGATTCAGGCATTAACGGAAAACTATACGGTTTTGTATGTTGAAGACGAAGCGATCAGCCGAATTACTATGGCCCCTTTGTTGGAGATTTTTTTTCAAAAAGTGTACGTGGCGGAAGATGGGATGGATGGATGGGATTTTTTTAACCGGTACCCGATCGATATCATCATCACCGATATCCGAATGCCCAATATGAACGGTTTGGAAATGACCCGATTGATTCGGGAGAAATTTCGTGACATTCCGATTGTGATTACGACCGCATTCAGTGACAGAGATTTTTTTATGGACTCCATTCAGCTCAAGGTGGACCACTATCTTTTAAAACCGATAACCGAAGAGAGTGCCAAAAATGTTTTTCATAAAGTTGCCCGGACGTTGGAAGATCGCAAAAATGCGAGAGAGTTGGAAGCGCTAAAGGTCCGGGAGAAGGTGAGCCGTACCTCGCATCAGGTTATTAACCAAATCGCCAACGCCTATCCGAACCCGTGCGTTATTTACGGAGAGGGGGAAGTGCGTTACATCAATGAAGCTTTTGCATCCCTGATCGATCCGATACGTCTGCTGACGTTTCAAGAATATGGTGATTGTCTGAGTGATTTTTTCGATAAGGAGGAGGGGTATCTTCATAATCTGAATGAATACAATCCTCACGATCTCTCGAAAAACAAAGTTTCAATTTCACGAAATAAAAAAAGAAAAATATTTCGTATTATCAAGCGGGAAATCGAGATTGAGACAATGGACGGGAAAAATTGGATGTATACCTTTAATGACATCACGTGGGAAGAGTATCAAAAAGTTAAAATTCAAAATTACAGTGACATTCTAGAGACGTTTATTATCCGTAAACGTTATATCTCATGCAAAACGCCCATGCCAGTAACCGCAAAGGAAAAAGCTCTCCCCTCTGAAAAAACGGGAGGAGAGAGGGGAGAAGCGGCAAAAAACAATTTTTCAACCCGGATGATCAGCGGTAGCGAAAATGAGGTGCTTCGCCGTTCCCATACATACAAAACGACGGCACAAGAGTATCTTGAAGAGTTGGATGGCGAGACATTGCAGGAACTTCAGGAGCTGCATGAATTGGAGAGTGAACTGGAACTGGTACTTGACGAATTGAATGAAGAGAAAAATTTAGAGTTACTCTCTATAGTGGCTACGAAGCTTGACATATATGCCGGAAAAATTGCCCTTTTGTTTCAGTTTAACGATTTGTCGTATGCCATCCGTTCGCTTGCAGCACTCCTTTTTGGCGTTGGTTTTGATAAAATCGATCCCAAAATTTTCAGTAAACTCTATTTTCTTCTTGTCGGGATACAGCAGGATCTTGTTTATTGGAGAAAAAATATTTTTGTCGATCAGAATGCTTTGGACATACACTATCTGGACAGTTCGTTTTTTAGCGCCTGTTTGCAGATAGAGTTGATTTTATCGGACGATATAACAGCGATTGAGAGTTCGGAAGATGATTTCGAACTTTTTTGATTCGGTTATCCTTAGTTGAATCATCGGGGAGGGGAAAAAGATGCTTGACGACAACTATTTTTCTCCAAAAAGAAAACGGTTTCAGTACAAAACAACATTTTTCGCCGGATTATTTATCCTTGCGATCACCATTGTCCTCAGTTATACGGCGGGGAGAATATTTGAAGAGACATTAAATATCGCTATTAATGCAAACAAAGATGAAGTTTTGGCTAAAGCCAAAGAGGGGAAGCAGACACTCTACGCTATTTCCGCAGCTATTTTTATCCTCTCGCTCATAGTGGTCTATTTTATTTCGGATAGGATTGAAAAAGAGAGGATACGATTACGAAAAGAGAAAAGGTATCACAAGAAGTGGTTAAAAAATATTGTTGAAAATAGCCCTCTCGGTATCATATTTACCGACAAAAACGGTATTATCGAATATGTCAATCCAAAATACACGGAAATGACCGGATATACAGTAGCGGAAGTTATTGGAAAAAAACCGAGTATTTTGAAATCCGGGGTACACAATAGAGATTTTTACCAAAAATTATGGGATACCATTACGAATGGAAAAATGTGGCATGGTGAAGTCGCCAATCAAAAAAAGAGTGGTGATGTTTACTGGGAAGAGATGTATATTGTCCCTATTGCAGATGAGAGCGGCAAGATCGGCAGTTTTGTTGCCAGCAAAATTGATATTACGGAGCGTAAATGGCTCTTTAACGAATTGGTCCAAGCCAATTGCGAACTCAATGAGTTGACCGAAAAACTTACAGAGCGTGAAGAGAATCTCAAAAAAATTAACGATCATCTGACCGAACTGGTTCAGGAAGAATCCGCCAATATCATCCATAAAGAGAAGCTTCTTTTTCAGCAATCCAAAATGGCGGCAATGGGGGAGATGATCGGCATGATTGCCCATCAGTGGCGGCAGCCGCTGAATGCCCTCAGCGCCGCTGCTATTAAGATCAATATGCTGAATGAACTGGGGACCCTCTCTAAGGAACAGCTGGTCAGCACAATGGAATTTATTCAGGAGTTGGCACAAAAAATGTCAGCTACCATCAACGATTTTATGGATTTTTCAAGACCCAATAGGGAAAAAGAGCTAGTAAGCGTTAAAAAAGTTTTTGAGAGTGCCATAACCATCATACATCCGCAACTGGAGACGAGAAATATTACATTAACGCTTGATTTGGAAGATGATATTAAACTGTTTATCTATAAAAAGGAGCTTGCCCATATTATGTTAAATCTGCTGGCCAATGCAAGAGATGCTTTTGAAAACAAAGAGATAGTCGGGAAAGCAATTAACATTAAAACATATCAAAATGATAGATATACTATTATCGAAGTTTCTGATAATGCCGGCGGTATTGAACACTCGATCATCGATAAAATTTTCGACCCCTTCTTCACGACCAAACCGACCGAAAAGGGGACAGGGCTTGGACTCTATATGTCTAAAATGATGGTTATGGAACACATGGGCGGGGAGATTAGTGCAACAACGGTGGGTACAAGCGCTCTATTTAAAATATCCATCCCCCATTCCGGAAAAAATCCGATGCGGTTCCATATCAATGACAAACCAGAAAACTAAGGGAGAAAAAGATCATGATGCAGTTTAAAAGTTGGACCATCCGAAAGCGGATTTCTTTACTCGTGACCATGGTATTGGTCAGTATGCTTATCCTGTTTATCTTCGGATACCGTCAATTTAGCGGTATTTTAGAAGAGAGTGTATCATCCGGAGATACGGTTGCCTTGGAGATTGAATATGCACGGAGTGCTCAGGTTGAGTTTAAAACTCAGGTTCAGGAGTGGAAAAATATTCTTATACGGGGTGGTGATGAAACCTCCTTTAAAAAATACCTTTCCGGTTTTGAAAAAACGCATATTAAAACCCTTGAGGAGATTAAAAAACTTGAAACACTTCTGAACCAAGAGCGTGAGCATAATCGAGAAATTATTGCAAAAGTTGCCCTCTTTTACACTGCCTATGGTAAGTTAAATAGCGATTATGCCTCCGCACTCGAAATCTATCGTTCTTCTCCCCCATCGGATGCCCATCTGATCGCCGATAAAGCGGTCAAAGGGAAAGACAGAGAATCATCCGCCATTATTGATGAGATTGTGGAACGTGTAAAAACCAATGCGGAAGAGATAAAAAAAGTGAGAGAGAAGGAACAACAGAGATTGCTCTCGGAGCTTTTTGGTATTTTGTTGTGTGTGTTCTTGGTTAATATCTGGATGGCTGTAGCCCTGATCCGCTCCATTAACAAAGCCATCACCATGAGCGTCACCACCATCCGCGACGGGGCGATGCAGATCACCTCGGCGTCCGATCAGGTGGCATCCTCCTCCTCGTCACTGGCGCAGGGGGCCAGCGAACAGGCCTCCAGCGTCGAAGAGGTGAGCGCGACGTTAGAAGAGTCCACTGCGATCAATTCACAAAATGTTGACAACGCCCGTCAGGCCGATATCCTCGCGAAAAACGCCAACGATTCGGCCCGCGCCGGATATGAAAAGGGAGAACAGCTCTCCCGCTCCATGCACGCGATCACCGAATCGGCGGCAAAAATCTCCGGTATCATCAAAGCGATCGATCAGATCGCCTTTCA
>NZ_JALNYS010000002.1 GCF_023229695.1 Sulfuricurvum sp. | reverse complement strand
CCTCCGTGATGATCTTCCGCATCCATCCCATCGCCCCCCTCGCTTTTGATCAAACGGACATGGGCACTCATATCCAGTACCTCCGTCGTTGCGGGAAGGGTGTTTTTCAGCGATTCTCCCCACATTTCAAATCCGGCACCGTTATAAATAAAAAGGGATGATTGTCCGATATCGGCCACCTGTTTCGGGGTGGGAGAAAACATATGCGCATCACTGCCGGGCGGGATAATGGGGCGGACATCGAGCGACTCTCCCGCAACAGCGTGCACGGCTTCGTACAGAGTAAACGTACTGACGGAAACACTCGGTTTTCGAATGGTTTTTGTAGGATTTGAAGGGGCAAAAAAACTCATTCCGACCACACTCGCAACAAGAATGACCCCAAAAATAATTAACCGTTTGGTTTCCATGCGCATCACTGCCTTTGATAGTATTAAAGCGGTATTTTAGTCCTAAACGGTTTAAGGTAACGCATCGTTCTCCTCTTAATCCCGACACCCGCTTTCTTTCATAACTGAATGTTACGCACTTTCCGGGCATAGCCCGCAAAGCGGCAGGGACTAACGTCCCTACAACCCCCTAAAGCTACCCGTATCTTTCGGATACGGGAGATTAACTGCTCTTAAAGCACGTGTTAAAACAAAGTGCGTAAGATCAGTTCATAAGCCCTTCATCTACAGTATGGTATAATCGCGAACTTTTTATTTTTTAAGGACACCCATGACAGGCATACTGCTCATCGTGCAAATCGTACTCGTAGTGATGATCACCATCGCGGTACTACTTCAAAAAAGTTCAAGCATCGGCTTGGGCGCATACAGCGGCTCCAATGAATCAGTCTTCGGAGCTAAAGGACCGGGAAGCTTTCTGGCTAAAGTGACCTTTTTCCTCGGATTCGTGTTTGTTATCAATACGATCGCATTGGGCTATTTCTATGCACAGCAAAAAAATGCATCGGTTGTTGATACTATGGTCGATAAGACGAATATTGCCGCACCGACGATCACTATCGTCAACGATACCAATACCACTAAATAATTAACGGAGGAGAGACTATGTTAGACGAAGTGTATCAATTTTGTGAAGAGAAGATGCAAGGGAGCATTGACCATATGGTTAGTGATTTCCGTACCCTTCGAACCGGAAAAGTAACGACACGTATTTTGGACAATATCCGTGTCGATAGCTACGGTTCAATGGTGCCGCTTGATCAGGCGGGAAGCGTTTTAGCGACCGATGCGACGACGATCACGATCTCCCCGTGGGAAAAATCGATGCTCAGCGTCATCGAAAAAGCGATCATGAAAGCCGATATCGGCGTCAACCCGAACAACAATGGAAGCGAGATCAAACTTTTCTTCCCGGCGATGACGGTAGATCAGCGTCATGATGCGGTGAAAAAAGCCAAGGGTATGGCTGAAAATGCAAAAGTCGGCGTCCGTAACGACCGCAAAAAAGCCAACGACAAGATCAAAGTACTCGAAAAAGACAAACTGATCACCGCCGATGAGTCCAAAGCGGCTCAGGATAAAGTCCAAAAGATCACCGACAAATACATCACGAAAATCGATGACACGCTCAAGAACAAAGAGCAAGAAATTTTAACGGTATAACGATGGACGTCAAATCTATTTATATGAACGCCGATGCTCTTCTCGAAGGGCACTTCAAACTCAGTTCAGGCAACCACTCCCAGTACTACCTCCAATCGGCAAAAGTACTCGAAGATCCGAAGACGGCAAAATTGCTTGCCGATGCGCTGGCCGTCCAGATCAACGCAAGCGGCCTTGAGATCGATACCGTCTGTGCCCCTGCACTCGGCGGTTTGATTGCAGGATTCGCCCTTGCGACCGCGCTGGACAAACGCTCTATTTTCGCGGAACGGGTCAACGGCGAGATGCAGATCCGCCGTGGATTTGAGATCAAACCGGGTGAGCGGGTCATCGTATGCGAAGACATCATCACGACCGGCGGATCAGCGATGGAAGCGGCCAAAGCGATTGAAGCCCTCGGCGGTATCGTCGTCGGTTTTGCCGCTCTCGCCAATCGCGGATTCTGCCGTCGCAGCGGCAGCGCATTAGAGCGCAAACCGAACTGTTCTCTTCCTGATAACAAACCGTTATTCGCGTTAGCCGATTTCGATTTTGAGATGTATGCACCGGACGATTGCCCCCTTTGCGCCAACGGTTCTGAAGCGATCAAACCGGGTTCCCGAGGTAATTAGAATTAATATCAGCACCCAAAAGCACGCAAGCGTGCGCGGGCTTTCCGCCGAGGAAAACTTAGCGTTAGCGTAGCCATGGGGGCTTCGCTCCCTTGGCGTATCAAAGGAAAAAAATGCAAAATACGGATAATTTTAAACTCGATATGGATCACCTCCAAAAGGTACAACGGACCATCCGCAAAGCGGGAAATATTTTCCCGAATGAGCAAGCGCTTGTCACTACCCTCGAAGAGTTGATCATCAAAGCCCAAGACGATACGTCGCTCAATACTTATTATAATATGGCGCAGTATCTCAAACAGCGTCTCAAAGAGCTGAAAATTCATTTGGAGCAACCGCTTGAATCGGTCGATACGGCTATCGAAGAGCTCGACTGGTCTATCCGCTATCTCCAATGGCTTGTAAGCGAACAGCCTAAAGAGAAATAGGCAAAGTGCTTACAGCGCGCACTGCATTGCTTCGCTGACCAGTCTGGCGGCTACCTCTTTTTTTCCGTCAACGGTTACGCTGATCGGAAGCCCTCTGAGTTCACGTTTCTCTTCCAAGCTCACCACTTTAACAACGACTTTGACCGACGGGGCATAGCCCAAGACCGCTTCGCACACCAGCCGTTTTTTCTCCAGATTATCCAAAGTAACAATGACGCTTGCCGCCTCTTTGACATGAAGCTTATCCAGAATAGACGATTTGGACATATCGCCGTAAAAGGCCTCTTCCCCGTCTTGTAGCGCCTCTTGAACATGTTTGTAGCTGTTATCGATAACCACGTAATCCACCCCTTCGGCACGAAGTACTTTCACCACAAATTTTCCGACAATTCCGTATCCGCACACCACGACATGGTGCTGACGAAACGAGAGGAGACTGAAATCCTCACTCATCCCCGGTTCTTTAAAAAAGAGGGAGCTGACACGGGAGATGTTAGAGAGGATAAAAGGGGTAATCATCATTGAAATCACGACGACCAGAACCAGTGTCTGCGCCAATTGCTCATTCAAAAGTTTGTGGTTGCTTGCAAGGGCAAAAATAGCGAAAGAGAACTCTCCGACCTGCGCCAATGCCATCGCGGTCTTAAACGCGATCTTCGCTTTCGAATAGATTCGGATGACACCGAAAATAACGATCGCTTTAATCACCAAAACAGCGGCCAAGAGGGAAAAAATCTCAGCAGTATGGGAAACAAAAAAGTTCAGATCGATTTTCATCCCTACCGTCACAAAAAAAGTCCCCAGAAGTAAATCTTTAAAGGGGGCGATATCCGATTCAACTTTGTGGTGATAGCGGGTCTCGGCTATAATCATCCCGGCAACAAATGCGCCCAGAGAATAGGTAAATCCAAAATAGGCGGCAAGGAGGGAAGAGGAGACGACAATCACCAGTACCGATCCCATAAACAGCTCATCGACATTGCTGGACGACGCAAAATGGAGCAGCCAACTCATCACCCGCTTGCCGATAATAAAGAGCAAACTGACAATCATCACCGCACTGATTGCGGTTTGAAGCAGCGCCTCGCCGATATTCTGCCCATCCGAACTTAAAAACCCGATCAAAAGCAAGATAGGGATAACGGCAATATCCTGAAAAATCAAAATCCCCGTCGCCTTTTGGCCGTAAGGGCGGGTGATCTCTTTGGTCGATTTAAGATGGCTGAGGACCACGGCGGTCGAAGAGAGGGAAAGGGCCATAGCACTAATAATAGAGGTCTCCAACGGTACATGAAAGACTCCGTAGGCCAACGAAAAGAAAATCGCTGCCGAAATCATGACCTGGAACGTCCCGTTGAAAAACACATCCGTTTTCATCGTGGCAAGGCGCTGAAGCGACATCTCCAAGCCGATCGTAAACATCAAAAAGACAATTCCGAATTCGGCAATCATTTCGAGCGTATGCGAATCGGCCAGATGACGCAAGTCAAAAGCATAGGCAACCGTGACCCCCGTCACAATGTAGCCGATAATTTGCGAAATACCGAAGCGCTTGAGGATCAAATTGAGGACAATGGAAAATCCCATTGCGATCGTGACGTAATACAGCGCTGATTCCACACTTTTCCTTTATTTAGGCCGGATTTCTTCCGACCGGCTATACTCACGCTGTAATCATCCAAAGGAGACAATCTCCCCGATGAAGTGCCCGCACACCTGACAGTGCTTTTTAAACGTAGCTTTTTATAAGCGATAACAGTATATAATGGCTGACTTAAATTACGGCTCCTTTTCAGTCGCCGCAAGTGCCTTCTTGGCCTATTTTCACCCAAAATTATGACCCATTACCCTAAGGAATAGCAATGACTAAATATATTTTTGTAACCGGCGGTGTCCTCAGTTCACTCGGGAAAGGGATCACTGCGGCGAGTATCGGTGCACTCCTCAAACACTCCGGCAAACAAGTCGGAATGCTGAAAATCGATCCGTACATCAATGTCGACCCCGGTACCATGAGCCCGTTGGAACACGGTGAAGTTTTTGTCACCAAAGACGGAGCGGAAACCGATCTCGATATCGGGAACTACGAACGATTCTTGGATGCATCGTTTTTACGCACCAGCAATTTCACCACCGGTCAGGTCTACAGCAGCGTTATTGAACGGGAGCGTAGCGGCGGCTATTTGGGTCAAACAATCCAGGTCGTCCCCCATATCGTCGGCGAAATCGTCGACCGGATCAAAAAAGCGGGTGAAGGGCATGAAATCCTTGTCGTTGAGCTTGGCGGTACCGTCGGCGACATCGAAGGGCTCCCTTATATGGAAGCGATCCGTATGATGAAACATGACGATGAAGTAGAGGGGACCTTTTTTATCCACGTCACCCTCATCCCGTTCATCAAAGCGGCCGGCGAACACAAAAGCAAACCGACCCAGCACTCCGTGCAGGAGCTTCGCCGTATCGGTATCACTCCGCAGATGATTATCGCTCGAAGCGAAGAGCAGCTCCCCAAAACATTCAAGAAAAAACTTGCCCTTGCCTGTGATGTCAGCAGCGACAGTATTATCGAAGCGATGGATGAACAGACCATTTATGCCGTCCCCCTCAGTTTTTTACAGCAAAACATCCTGACCCCGATCGCAAAAGAGCTCCGTCTGGGCGAACTCAAACCCGATATGGAACAATGGGACTCCCTCGTCAAAAAAATCGTCTCTCCCAAATACCGTATCTCCATCGCTTTCGTCGGTAAATATCTGGAGCTCAAAGAGTCCTACAAATCCCTCATCGAAGCGTTGATCCATTCGGGGGCCCATTTGGATACCCGGGTCAATATCAACTGGGTAGACAGTGAAAAAATCGAAACGCAGGGAGCCGAAGCCCTTTTGGCCGATTCCGATTCGGTTCTTGTTGCCGGAGGATTCGGAAACCGTGGTGTTGAAGGTAAAATTCAAGCCATCCGCTATGCCCGCGAAAACAAAATCCCTTACTTGGGAATTTGTCTGGGGATGCAGCTCTCCCTCGTTGAATTTGCCCGCAACGTTTTAGGGTATGAGGATGCCAACTCCATCGAGTTCAACCCGCAGACAACCCATCCGATGATCTATCTGATCGATAATTTTATCGATCAGTCGGGAGAGACACAGCTTCGAACTCACCATTCGCCGATGGGGGGAACACTTCGTCTGGGTGAATACCCGTGTGAAACCAAAGAGGGTTCCCACCTCCGTAGTGCCTATAACGGCGAGCCCCTCATTTACGAACGTCACCGTCACCGATATGAAGCCAATCCGACCTATCGTGAAGCATTCGAAAATGCGGGAATGATCGTCACCGGAGAATCCAACGGTCTGATTGAAGCGGTCGAAATACCGGGCCATCCATGGTTCCTCGGAGTGCAATTTCACCCCGAATTCACCTCACGTCTCCAAAGCCCGAATCCTTCGATTCTGGCATTCGTTCAGGCGACGTACTCCCATGTTAATCCTGCCTGAAGTACCCCTCCTCACTCACGAAACCCTGAGTGAGTGTTTGGCGCGCCGCTTTGACGCCCAATCCGAAAAGCTTTCCGAAATCCCCCATCCAACCCTTCTCAAAGATTCGCAGAAGGCAGCGGATCGAATTGTACAGGCCATCCGACGTGGGGAAAAAATAGCACTCGTCGGCGATTATGACGTCGACGGTGTCACCTCGACCGCCATCGTCAAACGTTTTTTTGATCTCATCCCCTACCCTCTGACAACCACCATCCCCAACCGCTTCACCGACGGATACGGAGTGTCGCGCGGGGTGCTGGAGCGGCTTGATGCCGATGTGGTCTTTACCGTCGACAACGGAATCAACGCTTTTCAGGCAGCCGAAGTGTGCAAAGAGCGCGGAATTGATCTCATCATCACCGATCACCATACCCCATCGGAGACCCTTCCCGATGCGTATGCCATCGTCAATCCCAAACAGCACGACTGCCCCTATCCGTTTAAAGAGATATGCGGTGCACAGGTGGGGTGGCTCCTTCTGGGGCTGATCAAAAAGGAGCTTGGGCTGAACGTCGATATGCGCCGGTTTTTCCCCTTTTTGGCACTGGCAATCATCGCTGACGTCATGCCCCTCATCGGATTGAACCGAGGTATCGTCAAATCAGGACTCCAAATGATGCAAACCTCATCGTTGGCCCCGTTTGTCATTATTCGCGATTTTCTCGGGCGTTCCGCCATCAGTTCCGAAGACATCGCGTTTCAAATTGCCCCCCGAATCAACTCTGCCGGACGGCTTGAAGATGCCTCCATCGCATTGGATTTTCTAACGGCCGATACAACGGCGAGGGCGTATCACCAGTTTGAGCTCCTCACCTCCCTCAACACCCTGCGTAAAGAGACGGAAGCTCAAACCACGGCCGAAGCGATGATACGGGTCAACGCCGAAGATGCCATACTGATCGTAGAAGCGCAAGGGTGGAATGAGGGGGTCGTCGGAATCGTCGCATCACGTCTCGTCAACCATTTTCAAAAACCGGCGGTGGTACTCAGTGTCCATAACGGCATTGCAAAGGGATCGGGGAGAAGTATCGGCAATGTCGATCTCTACTCTCTGATTAAATCCCAAGAGCACCTTCTCGAAAAATTCGGCGGACACAAAATGGCTGCGGGACTCTCCTTGAATGTCAAAAACATTCAAGCATTCCGCACAGGAGTCAATGCAGAAGCGGCAAAACTCCATCCCGATGATTTTATCCCCCAAAGCGATATTCTCGGAGAGCTGGAACACCATGCGATCAATTTTGACCTTTTATCCTTGCTTGAGCGGTACGAACCCTACGGAGAGGGGAATCCGAGACCCCGATTTCTCATCCGTGATGCGGAGGTAGTGAGCGTCAAACTCTTCGGCAGTGACCGCTCCCATAGCCGTATCGAGCTAAGGCCTCTCACCGCCCATCCAAAAACACTGGAGCTGATCGCTTTTCGCCGTGTTGTGGAATGCCCAAAAAACAGACCGTTAAGCTGCAGCTATACCGTCAATAAAAATGAATTTAACGGGAGAGTTTCGCTACAATTAATGATTGAACGATTATTTTAAGAGGAATTTTATGACACCACTACTTCCAAAAAACGATCCCCTAAAATCTATGTCACGCCGTGATGCGTTAAAGATGATGGCTCTTTCACCCGTTGCCGCATCGGTTCTTGCAAGCACCGGAACTCCAAGCGATCTGGAGGCATCGGCATCCAATGCGACGGGACGGGTTGTTATCGTCGGAGGAGGTGCCGGCGCATTGATGACGCTTGCACGGCTCCGTCGTGCCCTCGCCAATCCCGATATCATCATCATCGCTCCGAACGACAAGCATGTGTATCAGCCGGGGCAGATTTTTGTCGCGGCCGGAGAATACTCCCCGGAGGATATCATCTTTGACAATAGCGGATACATCGGAAAATCGGTAACATGGATCAAAGACGAAGCGGCGACCTTTGATCCCGACAACAATAAGCTAACGACAAAAGGGGGCAAAGAGGTCGAATACGATTATCTCATCGTCGCGGCAGGTGCCCAGTACCATTATGAGCAGATTCAGGGGCTCACTGCCGATATGATCGGGACAAACGGTATCTCAAGCGTTTACCTCAGCGATCTGGCGGCCGGAACGGCCGAAGGGGGAAGAATCACCCATGAATGGTTTTTGGCGCTGAAAGAGGCGGCCAAAACCTCCAACCCCCGTGTCCTTTGTACGCAGCCCTCCACACCGCTCAAATGCGGCGGGGCTCCGCAAAAAATCCTCTATCTCGGTGATGATTTTCTACGTCAGGAGAAGCTGAGTGCCGATTTCATTTTTGCGACGGCCGGTGAAAAACTTTTCGCTTTTCCTGAAATAGAAAATGCGATTCAAAAAGTGCAAAAAGGGTACGGAAATATCACCAACAAATTCGGCCACGATCTCGTGTCGATCGATGCAGAAAAGAAAATCGCCACCTTTCTCCACAAATACCAGATACAAGGGGAATACGACAAAGACCTCGAAGAGTACGATATGATCGATAAAGAGGAGAGCGTAGAAATCGGATACGATTTTATCCATATTTCACCCCCGACCGGTGCATCCGAAGCGATCGTCAACTCTCCCCTCAGCTGGCAAAAGGGGAATGCCAAAGGGTGGCTTGAAGTGGATCGGGAAACCTTGCAGCACCGCCGTTATAAAAATGTCTTCGGAATCGGAGACGTATGCGGTATCCCTATCGGTAAAACGGGGGGAAGCGCCCGCCATCAAGCCCCTGTCGTCATCAAAAATCTGATCTCCGTTATGGAAAGCAAAAAACCCGAAGCGCTGTATGATGGCTATACCGTCTGCCCGCTCAAAGTGAGCTACGGAAAAATCATTATGGCCGAATTCAATTATGACGGCCTTGCCCCCTCCTTTCCCCTCGATCCGGCAGAACCGCGCTGGATATGGTGGGCTTTTGACTTGTACATGCTCCAGCCGATGTACCGGTATCTTATGCTCAACGGATTAATGTAAGTGCGTTTACTCAGAGGAGTGTTTCTACCGCTGCTGTTTTGGGGATGCCACCACTCTTCAGACACCCTCCCCTATCCCCTTACCCTTTCGGAAGAGGGGATGGGGAGTGTCCATCCGGGAAGCTCTTTTGATATTGCCCTCCTACGGGGGAAACTCCCCGGATTCGAACTCGAACTCCTTTCCCAAGTGGCATCTGCCAAAAACGCCCCCCTGATTCGGCTGAAACGGGAAGAGAAAGCGATAGCACTCCTCGTATCCGATCCCGAAGGCTCCGTTATCACCGAAATCATTGTCCTCTCTCCCCTGATCAAAAACAAAGAAGGGATAGGGGTCAGCGATCCCTTACCCGATACGGATGCGATCCGTTGCATCCGGGACGAATGCCGCTATCGCGATCATCCTTCGATAACCTACCGTATCCAAACCGACTCCCGCACCGTTCGCGAAATTTCCCTGCAAAAGCTATAATACGGCATGAATACATTTTTTATCGAGTTTCGCGACCCTTTGTTCGGGATTATTGTCTTTTTTCTCCTCCTCTTTATCCTCTCGTTTTTAAGTTATTGGTGGGGGCGCTATAAAGCGGCACGCGAACACCGCGATCTGGAATCGTTTCTGGGTAAATTCGAGTCCCTTCAGGATGAGGCCAAAATATCCGAACAGGTTCACAACAACTCCCTCTCAAGCGAATCGTGGCTAATGCTTGCCCAATGTTTCGAACATCAGGGAAATATCGAAAAAAGTGTCGAAATCTATCATGCCCTCCTCACCAAAAACCGGGATAAAATCTTTCAAAAAGAGACTCTGCTGCTCCTGGGAAAAGCCTATTTCAAAGCGGGTTTTTTAGAACGTTCCCGTTTAGCCTTTACCCAGATCCTGCAAAACAATCCCCGTACCCCCGCAGCACTGCATACGCTCGTGTTAATTTATGAACAGCTGCAGCAATACGATAAAGCGCTCGAAATCATGGAGTCGCTGCTGGAGATTGCTCCCGATGCAGCCGATGAGAAACTCTACCTCCAATGCCGCTCTTTATTAGGGGATCCCACTCTCGGTGTCGATGAAAAAGCGGCTAAACTTCTGGAGGTATACCGTACACACGGTCGGCTCGGATATCTTGTCTTCGATTATCTTTTTACCCACCGCCCCGCTCTGGGTTGGAAATATTTCGATCAATCGCTTTCCCACCGTTTAAGCGATATTCTCTGGCGTCTGGATGAGGGGAAGCTTGATTTGGATATAATTGCGTCCAACGGTTATCTGCGTGAGCTCTTTAGTGCCAGAGGGTCTCTCTCGCTCGCCCAAAACAGCCCTATTTTTGAACTCGATACGCTCATAATGCTCCGTCAATGCGGAGGAAGCAAAGCGACGCTTCAATTCGAATATGTGTGTAATGAATGCAAACAGCTCTCTTTCTTTCCGTTTCACCGTTGCCCGAATTGCCATGCAATCGACTCGCTGATCCCGACCATGAGCCTCATAAAGGAACGATTTGAAGAAAATAACTCTTTTCAGTGACGGTTCCGCACTGGGGAATCCCGGACCGGGCGGATACGGAGCCATTTTACGCTACGGAGAGGTTGAAAAGGTGATCCGAGGCGGCGAAGCCCATACCACCAATAACCGGATGGAGCTTCTGGGGGTGATTGAGGGGCTCAAAGCGCTCAAAGAGCCCTGTGACGTCACCATCATCTCCGATTCAAGCTATGTCATCAAAGGGATCAACGAATGGCTGCAAGGGTGGATAAAACGGAACTTCGCCAAGGTCAAAAACCCCGATCTCTGGCTCGAATATTTGGAAGTTTCCACCCCTCATCGTATCTACGGCGAATGGGTTCGGGGGCACAACGGCCATCCCGAAAATGAACGGTGCGATCAAATCGCCCGCGAAGAGGCGGAGAAATTTAAACAAGGATTAAACAACAATGGATGATTTACAAACCCTGCAAAAAGCATTAGGGTATCAGTTTGAAAAAAAAGAGCTCCTTATTGAAGCGCTGACGCATAAAAGCTACAAACAGCCCTACAATAATGAGCGACTCGAATTTTTAGGAGATGCGGTTCTGGACCTAATCGTCGGCGAGTACCTGTACAAAAAGTTTCGTGATTTTGATGAGGGGAAACTCTCCAAAATGCGTGCATCTCTTGTCAACGAGGGGGGATTTACCGCTCTGGCCAACCATTTGCATCTGGGTGAATACATCTTTCTCTCCAATGCCGAAGAGAACAATAGCGGACGCACCAAAAGCTCACTCCTCTCCAACGCATTTGAAGCACTGATGGGGGCAATCTATCTCGAATCGGGGCTTAAAAAGGTCGAAGAGATCACGATAGCCCTTCTGGAACATGTCCATGACGAGATCTCCCTTGACTTCTTGCTCAAAGATTATAAAACCTCGCTTCAAGAGCTTACTCAGGCCCATTTCGGAATCACACCCGAATATCAACTCATCGCGGCCCATGGTCCGGACCATAAAAAAGAGTTTGAAATTGCCGTCTTGATCGATGGGAAACCCTATGCAACCGCATGCGGAAAAAGCAAAAAGCAAGCGCAGCAGGAAGCGGCGGAAATAGCCCTTGGAATGCTATCGAAGGAATTAAGATGAAAAAAAGTGAACTCAGCGTTAGCGTAGCCAAAGGGAGCTTGGCTCCCTTTGGCGTTAGGAAAATAATATGAACCGTTTCGGCGAACGATTTTCGATGACAACCTATGGCGAATCGCACGGCAAAGCGATCGGATGCCTCCTGGACGGTGTCCCTGCGGGATTGGAAATCGATGAAGCGTACATTCAAAGTGAACTTGACCGTCGTAAACCGGGGCAAAACGAGTTTGCAACCGCGAGAAAAGAGGCCGATAAGGTCGAGATCCTCAGCGGCGTATTCGAAGGGCTCAGTACCGGTACCCCGATCATGATGGTGATTTACAACACCGACCAAAAAAGCGGCGACTATTCCAACGTCAAAGATATTTTCCGCCCGGGGCATGCCGACTTTACCTATTTTCACAAATACGGCATCCGCGACTACCGTGGCGGCGGCCGTTCAAGCGCCCGTGAAACGGCAGCCCGTGTTGCCGGCGGAGCCATCGCCAAACAGATGCTCTCCAAACTCGGCATCACCTTCGCAAGCGGTATCAGCGCGATTCACGGCATCGAAGCACGCACTCTTGATTTTTCCTATCCGGCAAACAGCCCTATCTATGCACTGGACCCGAATGTCGAAGAGGCCCAGAAAGCGGCTATATTGGAGGCTAAAAACGCTCACGATTCGGTCGGAGGGGTTGCCACGATTAAAATTTCCTCCCTTCCGATCGGTCTTGGTGAGGGGCTTTACTACAAACTCGATGCCGTTCTCGCATCAGCGATGATGGGGATCAATGCCGTCAAAGCGGTCGAAATCGGAGAGGGGATCCACAGCAGCGAACTCCTCGCTTCCCAAAACAACGATCCCATCACCCCCGAAGGGTTTAAATCCAACCATTCGGGGGGGATACTCGGAGGGATGAGTAACGGCGATGATGTGATCCTCCGGGTCCACTTCAAGCCCACCCCCTCTATTTTCATCGATCAGGAGAGTATCAATACCGATCACGAAAGTGTCCACGTATCTCTCAAAGGGCGACATGACCCGTGTGTCGCCATACGCGGCTCCGTCGTTGCCGAATCGATGGCGGCACTCGTCATCGCCGATATGCTTCTGCTCAATATGGGACGGACCATGAACGGGGTTCAAAACTACTACCTCCCCTCTTAGTTTCCTTTCAAGAAAACCCCTTTATAATGGGGCATCTTGATCAAAGGCCCTTCCGTGAGCGACACTCAAAAATGTTACCTTCTTGACACTTCCGTTATTTTAGACGATCACACGAATATACTGCGAATCAGCGATGAGAACCAAAACGGTATTTTGATTACCAATATCGTCCTCTCCGAGCTCAACACCAAAAAAGACGATATGCGTTCCGAAGCGGGATTTCAGGCCCGCGAATTTTTCCGCTTGGCCGATATTGCGTGGGGTGAACCCATTGCGGCGATAGAACTTCCCGAATGTGTCGTAAAATCCCTCGATCCTTCACAGTGTCCGAATGACCGATACTACCGCCTCGCCCTTAACTTCGACCGCTCACTGCACGGCAATGAAGCCAGTGAAATCAACCTTTTTATTATCCACCGCGAACAGTATCGTATCTCAGCCTCTTTCACCGAATCCAAAGGGATCAATGACGCTAAAATAGGGGAAATCGCGCACGATTACGGCTTAACGCTGGTCACCAACGATATGTCGTTTCGGATTGCTTCCGAGATTCGGGGTATCCCGACCCAAAGTATCCGTAACAGCAGTGTCGAAGCCCCCGAAGAGATCGATTTTACCCGTACCTATACCTACGACGAAACCCCTCTCCTGCCGGAAGGAGTTGTCCATCATAATTTTGAACAGATCACTTTTGTTCAACACGCGACGAGTACCACCTCCGAAATCTACGAGACGGGGATTCAGCGCTATGCCTTTACATTTAACCGCCAGCTCGAATGGTGTGATTTTGACCGCCGTTTCGGAGAACATTTTGATGAAACTCTGGTTCGTCCGATGAACGTTGAACAAAAATTTTATTATGCGATGATGACCCATCCGCAAAACTACGTCACGGTCGTTGCCGGTTCAACCGGATCGGGTAAAACCCTCATCGCCCTCCAAGCGGGACTGGAACTGGTCGAAGAGGGGATTGTGGAGGGGATCGTCTACGCCCGCAATACGATCACTTCCAATGATCCGCAAGCGGAACTTGGGTATCGCAAAGGAGATGAAGAACAAAAACTCGGTTTTTTCATGTATCCCCTCTATGCGGCGATCAATTTTACCATTGAACACCAGAGCAAATACTCCATCGATGCACGGGTCGAGTTTACCGGAACCACCAACTCGATCAAACGGGAAAACGCAACCGAAATTTTTATGAAAAAATACAATATCGAAGCGATGGACATTGCCCATATGCGAGGGACCACCATCTCCCGCAAATTTGTCATTATCGACGAAGCTCAGAATATGACCAATGCTTCTCTGAAACTGATCGGAACCCGGATGGGGGAAGAGACCCGTCTCGTTGTCATGGGGGACCCGGGACAAATTGATCATCCATTTCTCTCAAAACGGCGCAATGCACTGGTAACGCTTCTCAATAAAGCGCAACACACCGATTTTATTGCCGGTATTCAGCTGCGCCACACGATCCGAAGCAATGTCGCCGATTGGTTTGACAAAAATTTTTAACGATGAAGCTCCCGCGAAAGCGGGAATAAAAAAAGTAGCTTTACGTCCCTGCCCCTTTACGGGCTTTGAGCGAAAAGTGCATAACACTAGGTCGATTATCTCTCCCGCATCCGAAAGATGCGGGTAGCTTCAGGGGGGTGAAGGGGTGAAAAGCGTCAAAAAAGCCAACTGCTTGGCTTTTTTAGCTTTGGAACCCGGCCGATGCACGAAGTGCCGGCTGGGCCGTCCCCGCCACTTTCCGGGCTTTGCCCGAAAAGTGCATTAAAATCAAATAGGCAATACGCGGATTTTCTGAGAAAGTTTTTCTTTGAGTGTCGCTTCGATCGCGTACAACGTCCCCGTACTTGAACTCGCACAGCCGTTACATGCGCCCAAATAGCGGATATAGACATCGATATAATCGGGAGAATCTTTGATATCGATAACCTCCATGTTTCCGCCGTCCATAATCAAAAACTGACGAATCGACTCATCCACAACGCTGTCGATTGCTTTGATCTTCTGCACCAGCGTCATCGCTTCGAAATCACCGTGTGCTCCCGCATCTGCCGCTGAACGCATCTTCTCTTCATCCATCTCACGGCGCACATCGGCCAAAATATCGACGAGATAATATTCACGCGCTTCATGACCGCCCGGTTTGATACACGACTTACAAAAGCCGCCGGCTTTGGTGTAATCGGTCACCTGCTCGATCGTTTTGAGATCGTTAAGTTTGATCACTTCACGAAGGGTCCCGAGGCTGACACGGGCACATTCGCACACAATGATCTCATCTTCAAAGCTTGACTCATCGACGCCGAGATACAATCCGGCCGCTTTTTTGATGACATCGTACGCCATAACCGAACAGTGCATTTTCTGCGGCGGGACGGCAGGGATCTCCGGAGTGTCGCGAAGAGACATCTCTACATCGATGTTCGTGATTTTGACTGCTTCCTGAACCGTTTTACCGATGCACAGTTCCGCCATCATGTCCGAACTGGCGATCGCCGTACCGCATCCGAAACTTTTAAATTTCGATTTAACGATCGTATCGGTAGAGGGATCGACTTCCCAATACAAACGGACGGCATCACCGCAGCTCTCCGCTCCGAAATCGGCAACGATCAGTTTATGTCCTGCCGCATCGCACTCTTCTTGGGTGATCTCCCCTTGATTGTTCGGGTTGTTCATCAACGTGGTTACTTTGTTTGAGTACTGATCCCAAAGAGATCCGCCTAATAAATCATTTTTTGCCATAGTAGAATCCTTTAGTGATGAATGTGACATTCTCCGGCTTCACCGCCGGGAGTGGGTTGTACAATTGCGTACGAGCTTGAAATGGCGCGTAATCGTGAAACGGCGCTGCTAAAGCGCTCAATGACGTAATCGATCTCTTCATCGGTGGTAAAACGGCTGAGACTCAAACGGATCCCCGTGTGGGCCAGCTCATTATCTGCACCGATCGCCAGCATAACGGTATTGGCTTCGAGATCTTCGGAAGCGCAGGCTGATCCCGTCGATGCCCCGATGAGGGCATTGTTGAGATCCCACAGCATCCCCTCACCCTCAACCCCGCGAATAGAGATCAAAATCGTATTGGGGGTGCGGTTGTCGCGATTTCCTACCACCATGACATCCTCAAGCTGCGAGAGCAGAGCATCTTCGAGACGATCCCGTTTAGTACGGATGGAAGCCATCTTTTCAGCGATATTCTCTGTTGCCAGCTCAATCGCTTTTCCCATCCCGACGATGTAAGGGACATTCAGCGTACCCGAACGGCGTCCCCCCATATGCTCTCCGCCGTGAAGAAGCGGCGTCAGCTCTTCGGAATTGCGGATATAGAGGGCTCCGATCCCTTTTGGACCGTGAAATTTATGGGCCGACATCGACATAAAATCGACGTGAACCTCCTGCATATCGACCGGGATTTTACCCACGGCTTGCACCCCGTCGGTGTGAAAAAGAACCCCTTTCTCTTTACAAATCTCCCCTATCTCTTTGATCGGAAAAATCATCCCCGTTTCATTATTGGCCCACATAATCGAGACCAATGCGGTCTTGTCGGTGATAAAACTTCGAAGCGTATGTGCCTCGACAATCCCCTGATCGTTTACCGGAAGATAGGTTACTTTGACCCCCTGCTCTTCGAGAAATTTACAGGTTGAGAGGACTGAGGGGTGTTCGATTTCGGTTGTCACGATATGATTTTTATCGCCGTTTAGAATTTTATCCACCCATACCGATTTAAGGACCCAGTTGTTCGACTCGGTCGCACAGGAGGTGAAAATAATATCATCTTTGTCGCTCGCATTAATCGCTTTGTACATTTGATTGATCGCTTGGGTAATCGCAGGGTGCGACGCCGTGCCAAAACGGTGCAATGAGTTCGGATTTCCGTAAATGTCGCTAAAAAACGGCATCATTGCGTCAACAACGGCGGGATCAACCATCGTTGTTGCGTTATTATCCAGATAGACCTGCATAAGGTGCTCCTAAAAAGGGATTTGAATAAAAGACAAAATTTATCTTTTTTAACTTTTGGGATAATAGTGCAACCCTTGTTATAGAAACCTTAAGGGTTTTTTATATTTAGTAGTGTTTAAGAATTATTATTTTTTCATTTTTCAGATGATACGATTGGTATCATCCCCTCTTTTTTCGATCTTAAAACGTTACGCTTAATTCATATAATAATAATTATGTGAAAGAATGGTATAAGCTTTATCTATCCAGTCACAAAGGGTCTTCTATGTCTTTTTCCAAAATTACTCTATCATTAATCGCATCCGCGTGTGCCGTCACCGCCGTTTCCGCCATGGAGTTTCAGGTATTGGGGGCCAAAGCGGCTTCGATGGGGGGAGCGGGAGTCGCTACCTCCCCCTCTTCTCTGAGTGCCTATAACAACCCGGCCCTTTTGGCAAAAAACAAAGAGAAGTTCAGCCTTCACATCGGCGCCGGAGTCGGACTGAAAGACACGGGGGCGGGGAAAGCGGTCGGCGATCTGAGCGATCTGAAGTTTTCCGATACGATGGACAAACTCGACGGAAATGCGCAAAGTGTTACCCAAACGGACATAGATACCCTGAAAAAAGCACGGGATATCGTCACCGGAATGGATAAAAAAGGGTTTTCCCTCAATCCGACGGCCGATTTCGGTCTCTCCTACAAATCGTTCGGTACGGGACTCTTTATCACCTCCGATATCGGAGGAGTCGCCAATGTGGACCAGACCCGAACCGCTTTGATTTTTGAAACATCTACCCCCGGACAATACATAGATATCGAAACGTTTAATCCAAACAGTCCGGTTTATCTGACACAGGCGCAATATCAGGCAGCATCCCTCAAAGCCGCTGCCGACAGCGGAACCACCAATATCGACGTCATCGGACTTGCCGTCGCCGAAGTCCCGTTGGCCTACGGTTACGCTTTCGAGACCCCATACGGCTCCCTCTCGGTTGGGGGGGCGGCAAAAGTGATGGCGGGAAAAACCTTTTACACACAGGTGAAAGTAGACAGCACCAATGCATTTGATAACGCGGATAAAAATGTGGTCAATACCACAACTTTCGGCGTCGATCTGGGTCTCGCCTATCAGCCCTCGTTTTCCGAAAGTTTAAATCTGGCACTGGTGGGTAAAAACCTTAACAAACCGTCGTTTAACGTTCAAGGGGGCGGCAAGTATGAGATCAAACCCGCTTACCGTGCAGGTGCCGCCTACAAGGTCGGAAAACGGTTAGAACTCGCCTTTGATGCCGATCTCACCGAAAACAAAGGGCTCACCGGCTACAACACCCGCTACGTCGGAGGGGGTGCCAATATTGATCTTACTCTATTGGAACTGAATCTCGGTCTGATGAAAAATACGGCAGCTAACGACCTCGCCGGACTCATCTATACGGCCGGTATCGCCACCGGCCCCTCTTGGCTCCACTTTGAGCTTTCGGGACAAATGGCGAGCAAATCGGGTGCAGTAGACGGAACCGCCTACCCCATGCAAGCACTGGTCAATTTCGCCCTCTCGTCCGCTTGGTAAGCGGCCGAAAGCAATACACACAAGAGATGCTTAGTGCTGCATCATCGCAATCAGTTCGTTGACACTCTCTTGAAAATTGCTTTTAAACATCGACCCCTGAGACAAAAACTTCTCCATTGCCCCTTTTTTCGCAATCGCTTCATCCAGCTCTTTATCGCTCCCTTTGACGTACGCACCGATCCGGATCAGCATCTCATTCTCTTTTAACAGCGTATAGAGACGACGAAACCGGCGAACCGCCGCAAAATGCTCCGGGGTGATAATATCGTTCATCACCCGTGAAGCGGAGTTGAGGATATGGATCGGCGGATAGATGCCGAAATCGGTCATCTCACGCGAGAGGACGATATGCCCGTCCAAAATGGATCGGGACTGATCGGCAATCGGATCGCTCATATCATCCCCTTCGACCAAAACGGTAAAAAAAGCGGTAATCGATCCGCACCCCTCCTCTTTTCCGGCACGTTCCATCAGCTGCGGCAGCAGCGTCAGCGACGAGGGGGGATACCCTTTGGAAGTGGGAGGTTCCCCCAATGCCAGACCGATCTCCCGCTGCGCCATCGCAAAACGGGTCACCGAATCCATCATAAAGAGGACATCATGCCCGAGCGATTTAAAATACTCCGCCACACTCATCGCGCTGAACGCCCCGTATTTTCGCATCAAGGGGGAGTCATCGCTCGTCGCTACGACCAAAACGGTATTTTCCAGATTTCCGCCCAAACTTTTTTCAATAAATTCGGGAACTTCCCGTCCCCGCTCCCCGATGAGGGCGACCACCTTGATCGGGGCTTGCGACCCTCGTACGATCATCCCCATCAGCGTCGATTTTCCGACGCCGCTTCCGGCAAAAATACCGAGTTTCTGCCCTTTACCGCACGTCAGCAGTCCGTCGATCGTTTTGACCCCGACGCTAAACACTTCATCGATCATCCCCCGTTTCATCGCCGCAATGGGGGCTTTGATAATCGGTTCGACGTGATGAGAACCGATGGGCCCTTTCCCGTCAATCGGGTTCATAAACGGATCGACAACCCGTCCCAGCAGCTCCACTCCGACAGAAATAGCCATCCCCGTTTGGTTCGGATAGATTTTGTCTCCCGCCCGAAACCCCTCTACGAAGCGAAACGGGGTGATAAAAAATCGGTTCCGTTCCACTTCGCTGACCATTCCAAGCGCTTCGGAACCGTCGAGTTCCGACACAATGATCACCGTATCGCCGATACTCACATGAAGCCCCTCGGCGACAATAATGGTCGGACTGATTTTCGTAACGGTACCGAAGGAGGTCGTCAGCTTATGACCGCCGAGGCGTTCGCGCAGAGCTTTTAACGGCATTGCATCATCAATAGCGGTTCCCCGCAGGAGAATTGATCAGATTGAAAAACTCCATACGGGTCTTCTCGTCACGCTTGAACAATCCGCGCAAAGCGCTGGAAGTGGTCGTTGAGCTGATCTTCTCGACGCCGCGCATCTCCATGCACATATGGCGTGCCTGCAATACCACCGCAACCCCTTTGGGATTGATCGCCTCCATCAACGCATCGGCAATCTGCTCCGTCAACTGCTCCTGGATCTGCATCCGGCGTGCGAAAACATCGACGATACGGGGAATCTTTGAGAGTCCGACCACTTTGCCCTCCGGGATATAGGCAACATGGGCCCGTCCGATAATGGGGAGCAGATGGTGTTCGCATGTAGAATAAAATTCAATATCCTTAATCAGCACCATCTCATCGTTGCTACTCTCGAACATCGCCGAATTTAAAATGGTCTGCGGATCTTCCCGGTAACCGCCAAACATAAACTCATACGCCTTGAGTACGCGCCCGGGCGTCTTTAACAACCCCTCTCGGTTAACGTCCTCGCCGACGTGGCGAATCATCGTTTTTACCGCTTCTTCAAATTGCTCTTGTTCGCTCAAAGCCATATACACTTACTCCAAAAGATATTTATGTGACTCTATCACGACTTTGCTTTTATTTTCATTCAGCGTTTGTTTAACCCTTTTTGGGTATTATTGCTCCCATTTACTCCAACGAGACAACGTTAATAAAGGGATCTAATGCACATTACAACCAACAAAATCGACTCAGCTAACGCCAAAATCAATGCGGCCATCACCCGCAACACGATCGATGCCAACATCGAGAAAATTGCTCATCAACTGAGCAAAGAGGCAAAAATTGCCGGGTTTCGAAAAGGAAAAGTTCCCGTCAGTGCGGTGAAAAAACAATACGGTGAACGTTTGGTACAAGATGCCGAGGCACAAGCTTTGCGTGATCTTCTAAGCGAAGGGCTTAAAATCATGGATATCGTTTCCGATACCCTCATCGGTGAGCCGAACATCACCAAGTTTGAAAAAAACGACAACGGAATCGATGTTGAAGTAACGATCGCTATCCGCCCGGCTATCGAATTGGGCGATTATGTTGCAATGGTCCCTGAAGTAGCAAAACCTGCGATTGAAGATGCGGCCGTTACGGAACGGATCGAAGAGCTTGCTACCGCACAAGCGCCGCTTGTCAACGTAGATGAAGATCGCGCGCTGGCAGAAGGGGATACGGCCCTTATCGATTTCGAAGGGTTTGTCGACGGCGAAGCCTTTGAAGGGGGGAAAGCCGAAGGGTTTGCACTCCGTCTGGGAAGCGGCCAATTTATCCCCGGCTTTGAAGACCAGGTGATCGGAATGAAAAAAGGGGAGGAGAAAACCATCGACGTTACCTTCCCTGAAAATTACGGCGGCGCGAAACTGGCCGGCAAACCGGCACAGTTCAAAGTCAAAGTAGAAGCGATCCAGACAAAAGAAGCGGTTGTCCTCGATGATGAACTGGCGAAAAAAATGCTTCCGGGATTTGAAGACGCTACCCTTGAGATGCTGAAAGAAAAAGTAAAAGAACAACTCCAAAGCGAAGCGATGAGCGCACTCTACAACGATGAGCTTAAACCGAATCTTATGGAAACATTCGTCACTACCTTCTCGATCGATCTTCCCGAATTCATCGTTGATCAGGAGATGGACATGGCGTTGAATAAAAAAGCGCGCGAGATGAGCGAAGCGGAACTCGAAGAGCTCCGTACCGATGCCGAAAAGCTGAAAGAGGTGCGCGAAACGTTCCGTGACGACGCTTGCCGTGCGGTCAAAGCGACCTTTATCGTCGATGCATTGGCACGCGCAGAGAACATTTCGGTCAACGAACAAGAGTTGATGCAAACCATCTATTTCGAAGCAATGCAGATGGGTCAAGATCCGGCAGCCGTTTACAAACACTACCAAGAATCAGGGTATCTGCCTGCGATTCAAATGGCAATGATCGAAGACCGCGTCCTCAGCAAATTGCTTAACGACAAAATCAAAGAGGCGTAATGAGCTATATCCCTTACGTCATTGAAAAGACGGGGCGCGGTGAGCGCTCGTACGATATCTATTCACGTCTCCTCAAAGATCGTATCATCATGCTCAGCGGCGAAGTGAACGATCCGGTAGCCTCCTCCATCGTGGCACAGTTGCTGTTTTTGGAGGCGGAAGACCCGCAAAAAGATATCTATTTTTACATCAACTCTCCCGGCGGTGTCATCACCTCGGGGATGGCGATCTTTGACACGATGAATTACATCCGTCCCGATATCTGCACGATCTGTATCGGGCAAGCGGCATCGATGGGGGCATTTTTGCTCAGCTCCGGGACCAAAGGGAAGCGCTATGCCCTCCCCCATGCACGCATTATGATCCATCAACCCCTCGGCGGAGCACAGGGGCAGGCAACCGATATCGAGATTCAGGCCAAAGAGATTTTGCGTATGAAAGCCGAATTGAATGCAATCATGGCAAAAAATTCGGGACAAAGTATCGAAAAACTTGAAAAAGACACCGACCGTGATAACTTTATGTCCGCTGCGGAAGCGGTAGAATATGGTATCATTGACGAAGTTTTATTGCAAAAAGAAAAAGAAGAGAAATAAGGAACCACGTGGCAAATCTCACTGACCTCAAACGCTCACACCGTCAAGAGTTATCGGACGGAATGGATTTTATCAGTGCAACCGCACTGAACGATCCGACTAGCGATTTGGAGATTTTTGCCAAAGAGGTACTGAGTGAGCTCATCTCCGATAATCTCCCTCCGACCCCCAACAATTTTGCCCTCTATTTTGATCGCATACTGGAGGGGAAGAGTGAAAGCCTCCGCCGTCAAATCGGTTCTCTTCTAGAACTAGAAGAGGATAATCAGGACGAAAAAAGCATCGAACTTGAAAAAACCCTCAAGCAAGGGTTCTCCTCCATCAAGAGTATCTTGCAAGTCAGTGCAACCCTCTACAAAAATATGTCCCTAATGGAAAAGATTCTCGACAAACGGAAAGATGAGCTCAAAAGTTCTCCGACACTCAGCAGTGCCGGAGAACTTCTGAACTCACTCAGCGGAGATGTCGGAAAACTGAGCGGTATCCTCAAAAAACAGGTTTCGCATATGAAGACCATCTATGACGAAACCGCTACGATTATCAAGCAGGTAGAAAACGAAACCATTTTCGATAACCAGTTCGGCGTCTACAACAAACGCTTTTTAATCACCAAACTGGAGCAAGAGCGCCAATTGATCGACGAATTCAAACACAAAAGCTCTCTTATTACCGTTGAACTCTCCAAAATAACAGCCAACAGCATCCAAAGCGAAAAGGCCCAACAACTCATGATCCGCACGGTTGCGAGATTGTTGCTCAAAACCTCCCGCCGAAGCGATATCGTGGCCCACTACGGAGAGGGAATTTTTGCCATGTTGCTGAAACATACCGATATCGAGAGCGCCAAGCGCGCATCGGATCGTCTCTATGAACTGGTTGCTTCCAGTAACTTTTTTATTGCCGAGCAGGAGGTACAGCTTCGTATCGCTATCGGGGTTACGGAGATCAACTCTTCCAAATCAGCCGAAGAGACTCTTCTGGAGACTCTAAATGCATTGGAGAGCGCTCACACCGAATCCAAATCCCATTATGTCGTCAGCAACGGCTAAGCGCACAGGTTCTTATGGTTCTCACTATTATTACGTATCCCGACAAACGGCTCAAAACCCGCTCTACGGCAGTCGAAATTTTCGATCACGCTCTCCATACTTTTCTGGATGACATGTACGAAACGATGATCAGCAGCAACGGAATCGGCCTAGCAGCCATCCAGGTTGCCAATCCCCTGCGGGTTCTTATCCTCTGTATCCCCGACGAAGAGGGGAATCAGCATCAAAACAATCTTCTGGAGATCATCAATCCCGTCATTGCCGATCCCAAAGGGACAACCCTGTATCAGGAGGGGTGTCTGAGTGTCCCCGGATTTTACGAAGACGTTGAGCGGTACGAATCGCTCACCCTTCACTATCAAGATCGCCACGGAAAAGCATCCACCCTCGAAGCTGCCGATCTCCTCGCTATCGCTATCCAACATGAAATCGATCACCTCGACGGCAAACTTTTTATCGAAAAACTAACCTATAACCGTCGAAAAAAGTTTGAAAAAGAGTATAAAAAAGCCCTCAAAGAGAAAAAATAAGCTACAATATTCGTTAAATAATATGACGGATTATGATGAAACAACTCCTCTGTGCCACATTTGAAGGGATTGATGCCAAAACGGTCGAAGTGCAGTTTACGGCCACCAAAGGTCTCCCCGCCTTTACCATTGTCGGGATGGCCAATACCGCCATTACCGAGTCCAAAGAGCGTGTCAAATCGGCACTTCTGAGCAACGGCTATATTTTCCCGCCCAAACGGCTCACCGTCAATCTTGCCCCAAGCGATCTGAAAAAAGAGGGGTCTCATTTCGATCTCGCCATTGCACTGCTGATCGGACTGGGAAACGACGATGTCGATCTGGACGGATGGTATGCGTTCGGGGAGCTGGGGCTGAACGGAGATGTGACCGAAAATCTCCTCCTTTACCCGATCCTCCTCTCTCTGGCCAATCAGAAGGGGATTGCCAAAGCGATCGTCCCCGACATCAGCCTCGGCAAACTCTCCAAAATACCCGGTATTGCCTTTTACGGAGTCAAAAATCTCACCGCCGCACTCGAGTTGCTTAAATGCAGCGATCTCCCTACCCCCTCGCACAGCCACTCGACGTTTGATTTCCCGCGAGAGTCCCACGAAAATCAACTCTATTATTATCATGAACACTACCCTCTCGATTTTATCGATATCAAAGGGCAGGAGCACGCTAAAAGAGCTGCCCTTATCGCGGCGGCGGGAATGCACAATCTTCTCCTGGAGGGGTCTCCCGGGTCGGGAAAATCGATGATCGCAAAACGTCTTCGCCATATTCTCCCGCCGTTGCAGAATGATGAGATCCTCAACTGTGCCAAACTCGAAATTTTAGAAGGAAAAGACCCCACCTTTTCTCCGCTGCGCCCCTTCAGGTCCCCCCACCACTCCAGTACGGGGGCGAGTATTTTCGGCGGAGGGGCCCATAAAGCCCAAATCGGCGAAGTGGGATTGGCCCACGGCGGAATCTTGTTCTTTGATGAGCTTCCCCATTTTTCAAAAACCGTTTTAGAGGCGTTGCGTGAGCCGCTGGAAGATCGCCACATCCGAATCTCACGCGTCAACGCCAAGGTAACCTACGAAGC
This sequence comes from Sulfuricurvum sp., assembly GCF_023229695.1. Lineage (GTDB taxonomy): Bacteria > Campylobacterota > Campylobacteria > Campylobacterales > Sulfurimonadaceae > Sulfuricurvum. The sequence continues at coordinate 187,275 of NZ_JALNYS010000002.1, read as the reverse complement.
CGATTTTTTATTCGTATCGGCCATGAACCCCTGCCCGTGCGGGAATCTCTTCAGCACCGTGATCCCATGCCGCTGTTCGGACATCGAAATCACCCGCTACAAAGCACGCCTCTCCGACCCTTTTTTGGACCGGATCGATCTCTATATCCAAATGCATCCGATTCAAGCATCGGATCGTCCGAGCCTCAGTTCAAAAGAGCTGCATGCCAAAGTACGGCAGGCATTTTTACGGCAAAAACAGCGGGGTCAGATGGGATTAAACGGTGCGTTAAGCGATAAAGAGATTCTGGAATACTGTCCGTTGGACGAAGAAGCTCAAAAGGTGATCGATCAGGCGATAGAGAGGTTTCATCTCTCCTTCCGCGCCATCGCACGCCTCCTCAAAGTCGCCCGTACCATCGCCGACATCGAAGGGGAGGAAAATATACGAAAAGAGCACCTCCTGGAGGCGCTCAGCTATCGGAAACGGTAGCTACATCTAAAACGTCGCCACAACCCACTTCGTGATAAAATATCCGCCGATAAGGAGCCAGGCGAACATCGCCCCTGCCGTGTAGAGAGGAGCCATCCCAAGCCCTTTGAACTTCGCGAATCGCGTTCCCATCCCCAGTGCCGTCATCGCCATCGTCAATAAAAAGGTATCGACCACATTGATGTTCGCCACAGCAGAGGCAATCATTGTAGAGATCGCTTCAGTGCTGTGTGCCATAGAGTATTGGGTCAGGAGGGAATTGACACCTGCCATCCCGATAAAATAGACGGCGAACCACGGAATAACGAGTTTGACACCGCCCCCCGTCGTACCGCTTTTTTTAGCTGCGTAGGAGAGATAGATTCCCAATACAATCAACATCGGGGCGATCATGATGACACGGGTCATTTTAACGATGACTGCCGCATCGCTCGCCTCTTTGCCGTACGCTCCGCCGACGGCGACAACCTGTGCTACCTCATGTATCGTTCCGCCGACGAAAATACCGAACGTCCGCGCATCCATGTCAAACACCCCGGCACTGTAAAGGGCCGGATACAAGAACATGGCAATCGTACCAAAAAGCACTACCATAGAGACGGCAACCGCCGCTTTATGCTCTTCGCTTTTTAAAACCGGCTCGGTTGCCAAAACGGCTGCCGCTCCGCATACCGATGCTCCGGAGGCCGTCAGCATCGAAGTATCACGATCCATTCCGAATAGCTTTTGACCCAGATAGGTTCCGAGGATAAATGTCGTCGAGAGCATGATGAGCGATACCATAAACCCTTCCATTCCCACTTCGGCAATTTGTTGAAAGGTAATCCGAAACCCGTAAAAAACGATGGCAAAACGCAAAATCTTTTTGCCCGAAAATACGATCCCCATCTCCCATGCGGCAGGAAATTTGTTGTGCAGGGTATTGGCATAAAAAATACCCAACACTATCCCCACGACCAAAGGTGAGATCCCCAGATTCTTAATAACGGCGATATCGGCGATCATCGTCGCCGCAGCTGCAAAAATAGCGACGAAAAGGATCCCGTTGATCGTTCCGGCTCGCTTTTGAGGTGAAAACGGCATACCCCTGCCCCTCCTGTTCTGTACAAAGTAAGAGGGGGATTATAGGCCATTTTGATTCATAAACTTCTTGCGTCTTATAATTAATAGTCTTTTGCTAAGGTACGATAATTTCAAGGCGTACCGGGACTTCCCCCTCCTTGCCCCCGCTCAGCACGTCGTTCCCCTTCAGGATGATCTGTTTTTCAAGTGCCGGATTTTTTAGCAGATAGCGGCGAATCTCCTCTCCCCGCCGGGTTGCCAGAGCGTGAAGCTCCTGCGGCAAAACCGTTTGAAACGCAATCAGCTTCTCGATCAGCTCCGTACTGTAAAAACGGACGAAGGTACTCTCCTGCGGATAGCTCTCTTCCAATTTTGCCTTGATGGCGGAACGCTCCCCTTTGGCAAGCACCTCATCGGCCATCGACTCCAGAAGCGGCAGAGGGATCGCCTGCGGAGAATCGATTTTAGCCCCTTTCTCCCGCTTGAGGGCAGCCTCTACCAGTTTACCCTCCTTTAGGGCGTAACCGTCATTCACGCTGTCGCTCACACCGACAATCTCCAGTGAAAGTTTCGGCCGTTTGGAGAGCATCGTCATAATCGAATCGAGTTTCTCCTGCTGAGGGGGAAGGAGGCTCGACGATCCCCCCTCAAAATCGATACTCGATATGTTATCGCTCTCAATTCCCATCATCGAACCCAAAAATTTAAACGGGGAGGTGACCGCTTTTGTAAAGAGATTGCCGATCACCTGCCATACCACTTTGCCGTATTTGAAATCGGGGCTATTCACATCCCCCTCTACAGGCAGATCGATATCGATCACCCCTTCACTGTCTTCGAGAAGGGCCACCACCAAACGCATCGGCCACGGCGATCCCCCCTCTCTCTCTTCGCCAAGTTCGATCCGTTTGATCACGACCTGATTCGCACCGTTGAGCTTTCCGTCAGTGATTTTATACCCGAGATTCAAAAAGAGCTTCCCCCCCGCGATCTTGTACCCTAAAAATTCGAGTGTATAGGGGGTATATTGCTGAAGATCGAGGTTCTCAAACGTCACTTTCATATCGGTAAATTGTTTGGGGGTTTTGGTATTGAGAGACCCTTCCACTTTTGCCAGACCGTATTGATCCACACCACCTCGAAGTTTGACAAACGTCGTGACGTCTTTGGTCGTCGAAATTCCCAGAATAGACCCCTGCAAATCGTGGATATCGCTCTTGAACGGAAGGGGAAGGGAGAGATCGCTAAACGTCGCACTGCTGTTGTGAACCAGAAACTTGACAATATCGATGCCGAAAGGGTTCTTGGGCGCAACAGAGGGGCGGGTCGTATTCGCTTCTGCCGGAGATTGTTTGGTGAGCGTCGAAAGATTCAGCACTTTTTTCGAATCGATCAGGGTATTGATATAAAATCCCTCCACCGCAAGCTGATTGATTTTCAAACGGTTGTCGGGATAGGTATAGCGAAACGGGGTTGCCCCGATACTCTGCCATCCGACGAGAACCGAACCATCCCGCGAGTCGTTCACAACCCAGTCGTGAAGGGCAACTTTCCCCTTCACTTCCGCTCTCCCCGATCGATACGTATAATCCCCCGCCACCGAACTCTCTCCCCGTGAGATCGACGCATAGGTCGAAGATTCGAGATACGGATCCATCAAAGCGGCATTGATCCCTTTGAGCTCAAATCGTCCGCTGCTTCGAAGATTTTCGCGTACCAGATCGCCATCGAGTCGAAACATACCGGCACCGTTAATCCGAGTCGATACGTTAATCCGGTTCACCTCTGTGGGATCACTGCTCAGATTACGGAGATTGACGATCATTTCATTCAGGTTGATGGCCACCTTTTTGGAGGGGAGCTCATCGACCAAACCGATTCTGCCGTTCTTCAGCTCCACCGTATCCAAACGGTATCCCCACGGTGCGGACTCACCCGCTTCACGTTTGGAGGGAGCCGCGTAGAGGTAACGGGTCAGATCGATCTCTCCGCTTTTAAGCCGTTTCAAATCGATCTGCGGAGTATTCAACGATACTTTTGAAATACGGACAAACCGCCCCTCTCGATCCAGATCGATCCCCTCTATCGCAAACCCTTTTGCCTCGGCCACGACCTGAGCCTCTTTTTGACGTGTCAATCGGAGGTTGTCGGTGGCTATCGACACCGATAAAGGGCGTTTTGGATCACTCTCGATCCCCTCTGCATGGATCCTTCCGTTCTCCAGAGTAAACCGGTAGGGCTCTTTGGGGGCGCTATCGCTCCACTCGGCTCCAAACTTCTCCAGGGTAAACCGGTTCAGTCGAAACTTCCACGGCTCTTTGGTTTCGTTCTCATCTTCGGGAAATGCCCGCTGTATCTCCTCGATATAAGTGACCCAGTCCACCGTCTTGTTCTGAAAACGGCGGGCGGCAAGGTTCACCCCCTCAATCTCCAGGGCATCGGCGGCAAACTCTTTGCGTAACGGAAAAACCTTCCCCTCCCGCAAATGGATCCCCTCCACCCGCAGAAGATTGCGGCTCTCCCCTTTGGGGATGATCCGAAGACGGGAAAGGTCAAAAGAGAGGCCGGAGAGCTCCGTGGCATTGAGATCATTTCCGTCAAAACGGTAGTCAAACGCAAATTTTGCCTCCCCATCGGCCACTTCGATCGGAAATTTCTCTTTAAAATAGCGCCACAGCGTATAGAGTTTCCCCGAATCAAACGCGACACTCCCCCCGATCACCGCCGGGGAGAGGGAAGCGATTTTACCTTTGACATCGATGAATCCCCCCTCGTTGATCGAGGCATAAAGGCGCACCGATCCATCCTTGTTCGACAGTTCACCCATATCGATATGTTCGAGACTAAACCCTATCGGGCCGAGATCCAGGGCATACCCTCTCCCCTCGCTTGCATCCCGGTATTCCACACTCCCTTGCGAAAGGGTAAAACGCTCAATCCGAAGTTTCAGCGGCTTCGAGGCCTCTTCGGGCTCCTCGTCACCCTTGAGCTCGCTCAGCCATTGATAGTTGAAATCGCCGTTTTTATCGCGATGAAGGGTGATTTTCGCTCCGTTCAGCCCCATATCGCCGATCACCACCCCCCCTTTCCACAAATAAGCAAGGGGATCGATATTGATACTGAAGGCTTCCAAAGCGATCAAGTCGCCCCCCTGCGGTGTTTGAAACCTGACATTTCGGAGGGTGAGATGGAAAGTGAACGGATTAAAAGAGGCCGATTCGACCGAAAATTTCCCCCCCTCCGTCGCCTCGGCAACTTTGGCGGGGACGACGTATCGGATCACGTAAGGGAGGGCGACAAAACCGATCATTCCGTATATCCCCGCCACGGCTGCCAACGATTGGAGGATTCTCTTTTTTGTCATGCGTTTCACCCTTGTCAAAATCTCTTTCCATTTTATCATACTTAAATCTACTTTTCGACATAATCAGCCTCTTTATCTCACCATACGGATGCCGCCATGAAACGCAAAAAAATCTACAACCCAAGTTCCAATGAACATGTTAACGATCGGCGTATTTTTGGCGGAAATCCAACCGGTATTTTTGAGCTTAACAATATCAAATACCAATGGGCCTACAATCTTTGGGAGATGATGCTCAATAACACCTGGTTCCCCAAAGAGGTGGACATGACCCGTGATGCGGTTGACTACAAATACCTGACCGAGATGGAAAAAACGGCCTACGACAAAGCCCTATCCCAGCTCATTTTCATGGATTCGCTCCAAACCAACAACATCATGGACAACATCAATCCCTACGTCACCGCTCCCGAGATCAATCTCATTTTGGTACGCCAGAGCTTCGAAGAGGCCCTCCACTCCCAAAGCTACGCCGTCATGGTCGATTCGATCAGCCAAAACAGCGAAGAGATCTATGACCTCTGGCGCCGCGACATGATGCTCAAAACCAAAAACGACTCCATTGCCGCCCGCTATGACGAACTGGCCAATGATCCGAGCGAGAGCGCGTTTGTCAAAGCGTGCTTCGCCAACCAGATTTTGGAAGGGATCTATTTTTACAGCGGATTCACCTACATCTACACCCTTGCCCGATCGGGGAAAATGTTGGGGAGCGCTCAGATGATCCGCTTTATCCAGCGCGACGAAGTGACCCACCTCGTTTTATTCCAGAACATCATCAACACCCTGCGACGCGAACGGAGCGATCTCTTTACCGAAGAGCTCATCGAAGAGGTCTACGGAATGTTCCGCAAAGCGGTGGAGTTGGAGAGTGCCTGGGGCAAATACATCACCCAGGGGCAGATTCTTGGGCTTACCAACGACATCGTGGAACAATACATCCAGTTTCTCGCCGATACGCGCCTGAATGCCGTCGGTCTCAAGCCCCTGTACAACGTCTCCAATCCGATCAAATGGGTCGATGATTTCAGTAAATTCAACGATCAGAAAACCAACTTCTTCGAAGGGACCGTCACCAACTACTCCAAAGGAAGCCTCAGCTTTGACGACTTCTAACACCCGTCCTATCGTTTCGCTCTGTTTTCGAACCGATCCGTCATTTGAACGCAATCTCGATCACCTTGTCGGTTTGATATCGCAATCTCCGAAGAATGCACTTATCGTTGCCCCCGAGGTGTGTCTGAGCGGCTTTGCGTATGAGCGCTTTGACGAAGCGGCCGCCTTTACCGAAATCGCGCTGAAGCGTTTGCAGGGGATCATTGACGAACAGATCCTTATCTTTACGGCCATCACACAAAGGGGAGGGGAGTTTTACAACATTGCCTACACCCTCCACAAAAACGCGATCCTCCATCGGCAGGGGAAAGCGAAACTTTTTCCCCTCGGCGGCGAGACCGACCATTTTTCGCCGGAGCGGGAAGAGGCGATTGTCCCCTTCGACGTCGATGGAATCCGCATCGGTATCCTCATCTGTTTCGAACTACGTTTTAAAGCCCTGTGGCAGCAACTGGAGGGGTGCGACCTCATTGCCGTTCCGGCCCAATGGGGAAAACTCCGCAGCGACCATTTTGTCACCCTCACCAATGCCCTCGCACTCATAAACCAGTGCTACGTTGTCGCGTCCGATGCAGCCAACGAAGAGACCGGCGGCATGAGCGGCATCATCACCCCTTTTGGCGCAGAGTTCCGCAACAACGGGGCAGAACACCTCACCTCCCATTTTGAAGAGCGTACGGTGCAGAGTATGCGCCGCTACCTTGATGTAGGAATCAACCGTGACCGATAAAGTAACCGCCATTAAAACCACCCGTATGGTCGAAGAGATTGCCAAAAAGTTTCCCCTTCGCCCCACCGTCCGAAACGCCATCGTCCAAATTAACCGCGAAGCGTTTGTCCCTCTGGCGATGCGTCATAACGCCTATCGCCTCGACGCACTCCCTATCGGAGCGCAGCAATACATCTCTTCCCCCCTTACGGTGGCCAAAATGACCCAGTACCTTGCTCCGGAAGGGTGTGACAGCGTTTTGGAAATCGGGTGCGGCAGCGGCTATCAGGCAGCCGTTCTGGCCAAAATATTCCGCCGGGTCTTCACCATCGAACGGATCGAATCGCTTCTTCTGGAGGCCAAAGAGCGCTTTCGAACCCTCAAGCTCATCAACATCCACACCCGTACCGACGACGGCCAAAACGGATGGGAACAATATGCCCCCTTCGACCGGATCCTCTTCTCCGCGTCAGCCCGTTCGATCCCCAAAAAGCTCTTCGATCAGCTGCGCGAGGGGGGAATTTTAATCGCCCCCGTCGAAAAAGGGAACCAGCAGGTGATTACCCGTTTTACCAAACAAGGGGGTAAGATTCACGAAGATCCCCTTGAAGTATGCGATTTTGTTCCGGTACTCGATGGGGTGGTGCGACGATGAGTACCCAACGCGAATTTTGGAACGAACGTTTCGGCAGAGAAGGGTACTTCTACGGTATCCATCCCAACCTCTATCTCAAATCCCACATCGATCTCCTCCCTTCCAGCCGATCCCTCCTGTTTCTCGGAGAGGGGGAGGGGCGCAATGCCATCTACGCCGCATCTCTCGGTCACACCGTCACGGCGCTGGATGCGTCCGATATCGGTTTGGCCAAAACCGCCATGCTGGCCAAGGAGCAAAACCTCGAAGTAGCCTTGATCCATACCGATCTCGAGCTCTGGAATCCTGCCGAATTCTACGATGCGATCATGTGTTCGTTTCTCCATCTCAACGAGCCCCTTCGAACCGAAGTATTTGAAAAGGCTATCGCCTCTCTCAACCCAGCAGGAGTCTTTGTCGGAGAGTTTTTTTCCATCGATCAGCTCCCGAAAACGACCGGCGGTCCCAAAGACGAAACCCTCCTCTATACGGCCGAAGAGCTCCGCAGTATTTTGGAATCGGCCCCGTGTTCCATCATCGAGCTTTATGAGATGGATACCGATCTCAATGAGGGAAGAGGGCATGTCGGGATCGCTTCGGTCGTCCGGATGGCGGTACGCACATGACGACAACTCTTCCCGAAGCTTTTGTCGAACGCCTCTCCCGGATTGTTCCGCGTGAACAGTTTGAATCGATCATCCGCACGTTTGATGAACCCAAACAGGTCACTTTTCGGGTCAACACCCTCAAATCGACGGCCGAATCCCTCGAAAGCGAACTCCAAGCGGCAGAAATACCCTACGAGCGTGTCGGATGGCTGGAGGGCGTCTACCGTATCTCTCCCGCCGATAAACTCGCGCTCACCCAGACAGACGCCTTTTACGGCGGGAGACTCTATATCCAAAACCTCGCCTCAATGGTCGCACCCATGATCCTCGCTCCAAAGCCCGAAGAGACCGTCCTCGATCTCGCCGCCGCTCCCGGAGGAAAAACGCTGATGCTGGCGGGGATGATGCAAAACACCGGTTGGCTATCGGCCGTAGAGCTCTCGCGTGAGCGCTTTTTCCGGCTTCGGGACAATCTGGAAAACCAAGGGGTCACCAACGCCCACACCTACATGACCGACGGACGCAGCGTCGGGAAAAAATGCCCCGAGATGTTCGACCGGATCCTCCTCGACGCGCCGTGCTCCTCCGAAGCGCGGTTCAAAACCCACGACCCCAAATCGATGTCGTTTTGGACCATCCACAAAGTCAAAGAGACCTCCAAGCTCCAGCGCCGATTATTGCTTTCGGCATTCGACGCCCTCAAACCGGGAGGCAAACTCCTCTATTGCACCTGTTCCTTTTCGCCGGAGGAGAACGAAAGCCCTCTTCAGCATCTCTTAGAGCGCCATGGAGAGCATTTAAAGACCCTTCCCCTGTCCTTACCCTTCGATAACGTTCAAAAGCCTCTACAGCGGTGGGGGAAAGAGATTTTCGACGAACGGATTCAAAACGGCGTCCGTATTTTGCCGACCGACACAATTGACGGGTTTTTTATCTGTCTGCTAGAAAAGACTGTATGAAAATGACCGCCGCAGAACTCCAAAACTATCTTAAAGCTCATTATCCAAAAGAAAACGAATCGTGTGAATGGAAAGAATTCAAAAATCTCAAACATAGCATTTCGGGGGCAAAGGGTGAAGATTTATCCACGTATATTTCAGCTATCGCCAATATGAACGGCGGGCATATCGTTATCGGTGTCAAAGACGGTACGCTCGACATCGTCGGTATCAACAATTTCCACGACTACACGCCCGAAACACTCCCACATCGGTTACTAGGGGTTTGCCCGAATCTCAGCAGTGAGGGGCTATTCATGGAGGCTCATACGACAACGGACACTCAACAAACCGTTTGGATCGTCCATGTCCCAAAACATCTGCCACGCAAGCCCGTGTACGCCCATAACAAAGCATGGCAACGAAGCGGCGACAGCCTCATCGAACTCAGACCCGAACGAGAAGCCTCTATTTTGGCAGAGCCGCTTGGGAAAGTCGAGGATTGGTCAGCACATACCTGTGAGGGTGCAACCCTAGAAAATCTCGACCCCGAAGCGATCCGTTTGGCGAGAGCGGAATACATCACCAAACATCCCAACCTTTCCGAAGAGATCGCGCAATGGGACGATAGAATATTTCTCAACAAAGCCAAGCTCACACTTGATAGCAAGATCACCAATAGTACCCTTTTGCTATTGGGCAAATCGGAAGCGGTGCATTTACTCTCCCCCGCTGTTCCACGTATCACATGGGTACTCAAAGACCGCGACGGAATCGAGCAAGGGTATGAGCATTTCGGATTACCGTTGCTTGTCAGCGCACAAAAGGTTCATGCAAAGATCCGAAATTATAAATATCGCTACATGGCGGACAGCAAACTTTTTCCCGATGAGATAGACAAATACGATCCTTGGATCATTTACGAAGCCCTGCATAACTGCATTGCGCACCAAGACTATGAAATAGGCGGTCGCATCAATGTCGTCGAGTTTCCTGATAAACTTGTATTTTCAAACGTCGGAAGCTTCATTCCTGAAAATGTTGAAAATGTCATAGAGCGTGACGCACCGCCTGAACTGTATCGCAACCCATTTTTGTGCCAAGCGATGGTTGAGATTAATATGATCGATACCATTGGCAGTGGTATCAGACGTATTTACTCCAAACTTCGACAGCGATTTTTCCCTATGCCAAATTATCAAATTGAACCTAACCGTGTTCAAGTAACGATTTTTGGTCAGATTATAGATGAGCGATACAGCAAACTCCTTGCGACAAATCAGGAACTTAGCTTGCATGACGTTATCGCACTGGATCGTGTCGTTAAAAATCTCCCTTCCGACGATGCAACACTAAAAGAGCTTCGAGATAAAGGACTTATCGAAGGGCGAAAACCAAATCTTTATGTATCAGCTTCGGTGGCAAACGCAACGGGTGACAAAGCAGGCTATATCAAAAATCGTGGATTGGATGATAAACATTATAAAAATTTGATTCTTGATTATCTCAAAACATTTAAATATGCAAAGCGTCACGATATTACTGCTTTACTTTTAGACAAGCTTCCTGATATTTTAGACGAGAAACAGAAGCATAATAAGATTAGAAACATCTTGTACTCTATGTCAAAAAAGGATCAAAGTATCGCAATTTCGGGCTCTTCGCAAAAGGGTGTATGGATATTGAACAGCAAAATAGTTTAGACAAGATTAGCCGTATTTTAGACAAGCTTTAGATAAGGTATGCGATAAATTATTAAAGGTAGGTGAAATAATCTTGATATATAGTCAAGGCTAAGTCCTCAAATTTGACTAAGACAACCTATAATCAAAGAAAGACAAAGATTAATAATTTAATAAATGAACTCTCCAATAAATTAAAGAAAATATGCAATGAAGGTAGCAATACAAAGCCAAAATGGGTACTTTGCAGCGTTTGATCGCTTTAATAAATTGGAGATAGGAAAAATAAATTATTAAAGATAAATATTAAAAAGCAAGGAGACAACTTGGAAAAAGAACATCTCAAAGAACGGTTGACAATCGCTTCATTAATAGCTTTGAATCATTCTCTTCAAATAAACCGAATTTACATAATGGAGCATCTATGAACTCTATTTTGTTCGTCTGTCTGGGAAATATCTGCCGCTCACCGATCGCCGAGGGGGTAGCCCGAAAGCTGATAGAGGAGGGGGGGCACACTATCACCGTCGATTCGGCCGGAACGGGGAGCTGGCACGTCGACGAACCGCCGTGCGAACACTCAGTCACCGTCGCCCGCAAAAACGGCGTCGATATCTCCTCTCTGCGCGCCCGTCAGGTACAAAAAAACGATTTTAGATCATTTGATCTGATCGTAGCCCTCGATACGAGCAATTATCGTGATCTCAAAGCGCTGGGATGTCAAAATCTGGTGAAGCTGGGAGATTACGGGCATAACGGAGCCGATGTCCCTGACCCCTATTTTTTCGAAGGCTTCGAAGGATTTGAAACCGTCTATGCAATGATCGAATCGTGCGTAAAAGAGCTGATTAACCGCTAAAGGGAAGCTCTTCATATCCCATTGAAGCTCCAAAAATATAACACGGCGCTTCGCTAACACGCCCGCTATAACTTCCAATGGCTAACGCGCAGGTGTTAGGTGTTAGTTCCACCGTGATCCCCTCCGACATATCCAATCCGCGTAGAACATTGTCACTCACGAGTTTGGCATCATTCACCCCCTCAATCCGGAACATCACATCGATCCAATCATAGCCGCGTGCGATGTCCTGAACACTGAAACGAATTTCTATGGAAGTAGGGGAGAGGGGGGTAAGGGAGCGGATTTGCCCCTCACGGGCAGAATCCGTACGTTCAAGCAGGTTTTTGAGCGCTTGAGCACTCAGAGGCTTTACTGGCACCCTTCACACTCCATCGTCCGATCGGCAGTATCGTTCTTCGCTTCCGGTGACTGGGAACGGAGATAATAGGTCGATTTGAGACCCAGTTTCCAAGCCGTCATGTAGATGTCGTTCAGGTACTTTCCGCTCGCTTTATCGAGGGTGATAAAGATATTGAGGCTCTGCCCCTGATCGATCCATTTTTGACGGATGGCCGCCGCTTTGACGAGGATGGTCTGATCGAGATCGTAGGCTGGAGTGTAGTATCCCCATGTTTCCGGGCTCAGTTTCGGTGCAACCACGGGGATGAGTCCCGAGAGGTTCTCTTCAAACCATTTGCGCTTGTATACCGGCTCGATCGCCTGCGTAGTCCCGGTGAGGATCGAAATCGAACTCGTCGGTGCAATCGCCATCAGGTAACCGTTACGCATCCCCTGTTTTTTGATGGTTTCACGTAGAACATCCCATTCGTAATTGGGGGCGAACAATCCGCCGCGATCGACGAGATTTCGTACCTCTGCCGTCGCATGGTCCATCGGGAGGATACCTCGGCTCCATTTGGACCCTTCGAATTCGGCATACGACCCTTTTTCGACGGCAAGATCGCTGGACGCTTTAATCGCGTTATAACTCACCGCTTCCATCACTTCATCGATCTTGTCGAAATGCTCCTGCGACCCCCAAACGATTTTTTGTTCCGCCAACATCTGCGCTTCCCCCATGACCCCCAGACCGATCGCGCGGCTGCGCATGTTGGTCCGCTTCACTTTTTCGAGAGGGTAGAAATTCAGATCAATAACATTATCAAGGGCACGGATTGCAACCGGAACGATCCGGTCAATATCCTCTTTCGTATTCACACGCGAAAGGTTAACCGAAGCAAGGTTACATACCGCCGTCGCTCCGTCGATTTTCTCTTTTTCGACGATATAGATTTGACGCCCCCCGATTGAATCGAGCGCCGTCACTTTTTTTGCCGGTTTTTCGATTCCGCTGTCGACACGGACCCTTTCATCCTCTTCGTAAGTCAGGAAACTGCCGTCTTCAAATTTAATCTTCGTCCGATAGTGGTTCGGCTGGGTGTTTTGAAAAATCTCGGTACACAGATTCGAACTGCGGATAATCCCAAAATGGTCATTCGGGTTGGCACGGTTGGCACTGTCTTTGAAACACAGGAACGGGCTCCCCGTCTCAAAATAGCTGGTGAGAATTTTTTTCCATAAATCTTTCGCTTTTGTATGCTCTTTAACGACGCTCTTATCGTGTTCTAGCTCCAGATAACGCGCTTCAAATGCCGCCCCGTGCAATTCGGAGAGATCTTTCACGTCAAACGGGTCGAACATCGTCCAGATACCGTCTTCGATAACCCGCTTCATAAAAATATCGTTGATCCATAGGGCAGGGAAGAGGTCATGGGCACGACGGCGCTCTTCACCGGAGTTTTTCTTGATATCCAGAAAGTCTTTAACATCCATATGCCACGGTTCAAGATAAACGGCGATTGCCCCTTTACGGGTCCCCAGCTGATCGACTGCGATCGCGATGTCATTGGTGATTTTCAAAAACGGCACCGTTCCGCCGGCGGCGTTTTTATGGCCGTCGATGAACGATCCCATTGCACGTACCTGCGTCCAGTCCCAGCCGATCCCGCCGCCGAATTTGGAGAGGAGGGCCATCTCTTTGTAGGCATCGAAAATCCCTTCGATGTTATCGGGACTTGAACCGATGTAACACGAACTGAGCTGGTGACGTGTCGTCCGTGCATTCGAGAGGGTAGGGGTTGCCAGCATCACCTCAAACTTGGAGATCATATCATAGAATTTTTTGGCCCATCCCTGAGCGTCCGTCTCATTTTGCGCCAAAAACATCGCAACCGCCATAAACATATGCTGCGGCAATTCGATCGGGTCGCCATTGCGGTCTTTGATCAGATAGCGGTCATAAAGGGTTTTAACCCCAAGGTAGTTAAATTCCAGATCCCGTTCGGGGACGATGTATTTGTCGAGATCGCTCAGATCGTATTTCTCTTTTAATCCCAGAAGAATACGCCCCTCCGTCTCGCCGCGTTCAAAATAACTCTCTAAACTGCTGTAACCCGTAAATCCGTTGACTCGGTGGTACAAATCGTAAAGAAAAAGGCGTGATGCGACAAACGTCCAGTTAGGGCTGTCAATATCAATTTTATCGACAGCGGTTTTGATCATCGTATGCTGAATCTCATTGCTCGTAATTCCGTCACGAAACTGGATCTGTGCGTCCACTTCCAATTCGCTCTGGGATACATTGGCAAGCCCTTTGACGGCGGCAGAGGTATATTTTTGAATTTTGGTAATATCGAGCGGCTCACGTCGGCCGTTACGTTTGATAATGGTTAGCATCTTTCTCCCTTTGAACTTCTATTTTGGATTATTTGAATACTCTGGCAAAAATACGGTCTACATTTTTCGTGTAGTAATCAAAATTGAAACATTCGCGAATCGCCTCTTCGCTCAAACTTTGCCCCAGCTCTTCGTCATCCAACAAATACTGAAGATAGAGGCTCTCCCCTTTTTCGTTGACGGCACTTTTCCCCTGTTGCAACCCTTCCCACACTCTCATCGCGTTACGCTGAACGATACGGTAGGCATCCTCACGGCTTACCCCTTTAAGCGGAAGCTCCAACAGTACCCGCTGAGAGAAAACCAAACCGCCCGTTAGGTTGAGGTTACGCATCATGTTTTCCGGATAGACGACGAGATTGGCGATAACGCTGTTAAAACGGTGGAGCATAAAATCGGACGTGACAAAGCTGTCCGGCAACCAAAAACGTTCCGTCGAGCTGTGGGAGATATCGCGCTCATGCCATAACGCGACGTTTTCCATCGCCGGAACGACATAGGCACGAACCATACGGGCCAAACCGGTGATGTTTTCGGTCAAAATAGGGTTACGTTTGTGTGGCATTGCGGATGACCCTTTCTGCCCTTTGGAAAAATATTCCTCACACTCGTAGACTTCCGTACGTTGCCAATGACGTACCTGCACGGCAAATTTTTCGATCGAACTGGCAAGAAGGGCCAACGCGCTTGCCAAACGGGCATAACGGTCACGCTGTATAACCTGGTTAGAAGCGGGAGCCGCTTTAAGCCCTAACGCTTCACATGTATATTCTTCAAGCTCTAACGGTGCGTGAGCGAAGTTCCCCATTGCCCCCGATACCTGACCGACGGCAATGACCTCCATCGTTTGTTCCAGGTTTGTTAGGTGGCGTGCCATCTCATCGTACCATACCGCTAACACGAGGCCAAACGTAATCGGTTCACCGTGGATACCGTGGCTGCGCCCTACCATCAACGTCATCTTGTGTTCTTCTGAGCGCTTCTTGATCGATTCCATCACCATTTTGACATCATCGATAATCAATGCAAGAGAATCACGCATCTGAAGAGCCACTGCCGTATCGACCGTATCCGAAGAGGTCATGCCGTAATGAAACCAACGGCTCTCTTCTCCGAGAGTTTCGGATACCGATGTCGTAAACGCGATAAGGTCATGTTTCGTTACCGCTTCGATCTCATCAATCCGTTCAACACTGAATCCCGCATTCTTTACGATCTTCTCTGCGTCCTCATCCGGGATAAGTCCCAATCTGTTCCATGCCTGTACAACCGCTTTTTCAACATCAAGCCATGCTTGATATTTTGCTTGGATGCTCCATTTGGATTTCATCTCTTCTCTGGCGTAACGATCTACCATGATTTGCTTTCCTTAGTATGCTAAAATGCGCTTTTAGATATCGCGCTTAAACTATATTTTTAGTCTATCCAACCCTCCCTAAAAAGGAATTAAATTGCCCTTTATTACCAAGAAGCTTCATGCCCCTACGCGACAAAAAGCTTTTTTATTTTTAATCCAAGAGCTAGGGATAACCCAAAGCGAAGCGCAGCGGCTCATCTCCAAAGGGAGACTCTCTCAAAACGGTATTGTCATGTCCAATAACGCGGGGTATATCGAAGGAGATTTTGATTTTATCTGTTTTGAACCTGTTTCATTCGGTCTGATACCGACATTTGTAACGGAAGAGTTTGCCGTATATGATAAGCCAAGCGGATTGCTTGTCCACCCTCAAAATCGTCACACCCCTTATTCGCTCAATGATGAGATCAAACACCGTTTCGGCCACGAGGCCAATATCACCCATCGCATCGATCAAGAGACGAGCGGTTTGGTTTTAGCCGCACGCAACAAAATATCCGAGCGGATTTTAAAAATGATGTTTGAAGAGCGCCAAATCACCAAACGCTATCTCGCACTAATCAAAGGGCATCTACAAGAGCCGCTCGATATACAAGAGCCGCTATTGCGGCGTGAAGACCCCGATTCTGTCATACGTATGATCGTACGGGTTCATCCGGAGGGGAAAGCATCTCGCACCTTCATTAAGCCTCTGCACTATTTTCCGGAAACCGACACCACCCTCGTCGAAGCTTCCCCCTATACCGGACGGCAGCATCAGATACGGGTTCATTTGTTTCACGTGAAACATCCTATCGTCGGCGATCCTATCTATAATCAAGATGAAAACGATGCCGTCCGTTTTTTAGACAGAGAGATGTCGGCAGAAGAACGGTATGCCAATACCGGAGCATCACGCCTTTTACTCCATGCCCATTCGCTTGAATTTACCTATGGCGATAATCCATACCATATCGTATCCAGAGAAGATTTTATTACACAGTGTTTCGACGCTATGAAAGCGAAATGATTTTCATGCCTTTCATTACTAAAAAACTTCATTCGCCTAAGTATCAAATGGCCCTCACCTTTTTGATGGATGAGTTAGGACTAACCCGCAGCGAAGGACAACGTCTGATTGCCAGAGGCCGTTTGTCCCAAAACGGTACCGTTATGTGTGATCAATTCGGATACATTGAGGGTGATTGTGAGTTCATCTGTTTTGAGCCCTCTACCCAAGGATTCAAACCGATGTTTGTCACTAACGACTTTGCCGTGTATGACAAACCGAGCGGTTTGAGTGTCCATCCTCACAGCCGCCTCTCCCCCTATACGCTGAACGATGAGATCAAACATCAGTTTGGAGATGATGCTAACGCAACCCATCGTATCGATCAGGAAACAAGCGGCTTGGTTTTAGTATCACGCAACAAAAAAAGCGAGGCTGTTTTAAAACGGTTATTCTCACAACGCGCTATAACCAAACGCTATCTTGCACTGGTCAAAGGTCATTTGAGTGAATCTCTTGACATTCATGAACCCCTATTTCGAAACGATCATCCTAACCTTTTAATCAGTATGGTGGTCAAAGTTCATCCCGAAGGGAAAAAAGCTCATACGATTATCAAACCCCTCCGTTATTTTCCCGAACACGATATGACGTTGGTAGAGGCATCGCCGTTAACCGGGCGCACCCATCAGATACGGGTTCATTTGTTTCACGTGAATCATCCGATCATCGGCGATCCGGTCTACGGCCCTGAAGAAGAGGAGATCGTCCGTTTTATAAAAAAAGAGTTGAGCGCTCAAGAACGACTGAAAAAAAGCGGTTCGACACGTCTATTGCTTCACGCCCAGTCGCTTGAATTTGAGTATGAAAATGAGGTGTATCGCATTGAGTCGGAAAAAGATTTTGTCAAAGAGTGTTTTGAAGCGATGAATGTTGATCACTGACACTATAGCGTCAATCTTTAACGGTATATACGTATAAGGTTGGTAATCTCCCGTATCCGAAAGATACGGGTAGCTTCAGGGGGTGGGTAACATCAGTTTTTTTATTAGAGTTCTTGCAGAACTCTCTTTTAAACGTGCTTTGAGCAAAGCCCAAAGCACTACGCTAGCCGCTATGGCGCTAAAGCTTGCCTCTTCGAGGCAGAAAACTTCTTGCATAGCAAGGTTATGCAAGAAGTCTATTAAACAGCCTGTATATAGCGTTGCCGTTTTACCGCTTTTATTTTTGCTATCTCTACCAAAATATATCCGTCGATACAATTATTAAAATCGACATCGATCCCGAAATCGATAAATTGAGCACCCCCCTCTTCACACAACTCACTGTATTGTTTATAAAGGGTTGGAACCGCAACGTCAAACGTTTTAAGATAATCCTTCAGCACTCTAAAATCTTCAGTGTAATTATTTCCGGAAAAAAGTTCTCCAAATTCCGCCTCTACGAAGTCAGAGAGGCGATAGGGTGATTTTGCTTTCAGATAACTGTGATCCGATCCGAAATAAAGATTGTAAAAATAGACCAGCGCTTCTTGTGCATGTTTCGGATAACTCCCCGATATGCTTACCGGCCCGATCATGTATTTGATGTGCGGATTATGACTCAGATACGCACCGATCCCCTGCCATAGATAATCCAGTGCCCGCGTTCCCCAATATTTCGGTTGCACAAAACTGCGTCCCAATTCAATCGCATCTTCTAAAATCGGATCAAACCGTTCATTGATATCACACAGATCACTCAGATAGAGTCCCTCTTGTCCCAGCCATGAAAGGATCCATCCGCATTCACCGATACGATAAGCCCCTACCACTTCCAGCGCTTCATCGTCCCATAAAACGAGGTGATGATAATAACGGTCGTATTCGTCCAGATCTTTTGCCTTTCCGCTCCCTTCACCCACTTTTCGAAACGAGTACTCTCTCAAGCGCCCGATTTCGTTAATCAGATTGGGAGCATTTTCATGTTCAATCAAATAAATGTGTTTGTTATCGCTTGTCGTACCGATCCGTTCACCGAATTTTAATTCGGCACGGATATCTTGCCGCGATACCGGATGGGCGATCGAACATTCGGTAGGATAGATCCCCACTTTCCCTTTTGCGATTCGAAGCAGATGTTTTCGAAAAAGTTTTGCATGATGTTTATCGGTCAGATTAAAATCGTTTAACGCTTTTTCGCTCACCAGTTTGCCGATTGTCATATCAAAAACCCGATTGCGTGCGGCAAACATCTCATGACTGAGCAGCAATGTCCCCAACGGTTTGTAAATCCATGATGCGGTATAAAACAGCGAACTGTTTCTTGCCCGGATAAAAATGGGGAGGATGGGGGCGTTATTGCGTTTGGCAAATTTTACAAATCCCCCTTTCCACGCCCCCTCTTTGAGTCCGAACATCCCCCCTCGCGAAACTTCTCCGCTCGGAAAAAAAATAACCGCCTCTTCTGCGCGCAATGCCGTATCAATTTGTCGTAATGCGTATTTTGAGACTTTTTCATTCATGTTATCGACACTGATTAAAAATTCTTTGAGCTGCGGTATGGAGGAGAGCATCTTGTTGGCAACAATTTTCACTTTTTGATCTTGTCGGACGTGGCACACCATTTGAATGAGAGAAAGGGCATCCAACGCACCGAGAGGATGATTGGCGATGATAATGACTTTTCCGATGGCCGGTATATTTTCTACTTGACGATTGTTGATTTTATACGATACATTTAAATGTTCCAGAGCCGCGTCAATAAATGCCAAACCGGTTTTTTGTTCATGCATTGCCATAAATCGATTAATCGAATTTTCATGAACGATCCACTGTGAAATTTTGACAACGCTTTTTGAAATAAGATCAGGATATTCAAATAATTTTGGATACTCTTTTTTTAGGATATATTCGATACTCACCATTTTCATTCTCCTGAATGTGATGGTATATGGTAGAGAATAACCATTTCAAATCAATTACGGTTTGATTACCCCTCCGTAATCATCTCAAAAATGTGAATAACTTTTTGAAATAAAAACTTAAAAATTATTTAAATCATTTAAAATTGATGCAATTCCCTGAAATAGGGAGTTTGCGGAGTTTTCAACAATGAAATTCAGTTCTATTTTAGATAAATATTTTCTGAATTTAAATGGATTCACACCATTATGAGGGGGATTCGCCTCACATTTTGTTCACATTTCACTCACAGTGTGAATGTTGAAAAATTGAGCAGATTTTTGATCTGTTTTTAAAGATACGCAAGGGATTTCGCAGATTATTAAAACAGAGGGGTATTAAGTCTTAACCCTATCATCAATTGAAAAAAATTAAGCCCCTCTAAGACTCTTTCGATACACTTTCGGCCGAGCGACCTTCCTGGTGTGTCGGTCGCTTATTACTTATTTTTGATACGTCATCGGAACAAGTCCCGATTGACTACGCTAACGCTTTCCTACGATAGTACTTCGTACAATATCTTCGGTTTCGAACCTACAAACGTGAAACTATTCACATTTGCTTAACGGCTCTCATCTTCGGCAGAATGCCCACGCGCAGTTACACCGCGCTTATTTTTCTCCAACTTCACTCTTTGGGCATGGGTAATCGCTACTGCCATCGCATCGGTAATATCCATCGGCTTAATCTCTTTTGTAATCCCTAAAATCTGTTTCACCATAAATGCCACCTGTTCTTTGGCCGCTTTGGCTTTACCCGTTAACGCTTTTTTCACCTGCAACGCCGTATATTCGGCAAACATTCCGTGTTCCTGCAAAAGTTTGAGGGTAATTGCTCCGCGAAACTGTGCCAGTTTTAACACCGTTTTCGGGTTATGGGCATAAAAAATATCTTCCATCGCTACTTCATCGATCGTATGCGTTCTAAAAATCTGTTCCAACGCTTCAACCACCTGCGGAATCTGATATTGGAGTGTTTCACTTTTAATTTTGATTAATCCCGCTTCGATCAAACGGATCTTTTGTCCCTCAATCATGACGATGGCATAACCGCAATTACGTGTCCCCGGATCGATCCCTAGTATCATCATATTCACTCCTATTCACCCCTGTGAATTATTTCATTCACATAAATTTTATCCCTAATTATAGGGAAAAAACGGTATTATTCACATAGCTATTCACAGGGGTATGTAATGAATTCGATCGGTAAACAAGTTTTAAATGCACTCAAAAATGAGATCAGCGAGCTTGATTATTCACGCTATATTAAACAACTTCAATTCAATGAAGAACAATCCAAAAGCAATCTTGCCGTTTACAATGCACCCAATGCGTTGATCGCCAATTGGATTCGAACCAAATATGCCGATAAAATTGCCCACCTGTTTGAAGTCAATACCAATATAAAACCGACCGTTATTATCAGTGTCCTCACCGCGAGTACTGCTTCCTCTACCCCGAATGCTCCGGTTGTCGTCCCGGAAAGAACCATCACCTCATTATTGAACCCCTCTTATACCTTTCAAAATTTCGTCGTAGGGGGATCCAATAACTTTGCCTACATCGCCGCAAAAAATGTGAGTGAAAAACCGGGGATGGTTTATAATCCCCTCTTTATCTACGGCGGCGTGGGTTTGGGGAAAACCCACCTCATGCACGCGGTCGGCAATGTCATGGCGGCTCAGGGAAAAACGGTCATTTATACCTCGGTGGAACAGTTTCTCAACGACTTTTCAAGACACCTCAGTAACCGTACGATGGACCGGTTCAAAGACAAATACCGTAAATGCGACCTTCTTTTGATTGACGATATTCAGTTTTTAAGCGGTAAAAATCAGATACAGGAAGAATTTTTCCATACCTTTGAAGCACTTCGCAATGAAAACAAACAGATCATTATCACCTCCGATAAAAAACCCAAACAAATCGGCGGACTGGAAGAGAGGCTCAAAAGCCGCTTCGAATGGGGACTGGTCGCCGATATTCAACCCCCCGAACTCGAAACCAAAATCGAAATCATCAAGAAAAAGTGTGAAATCAACCGTGTTAAACTCGATCGGGAAGTTATAAATTACGTTGCTACGATTATCGAGAACAATACCCGTGAAATCGAAGGGATCCTCTCCAAACTCAATGCCTACTCCCAGCTGATGGGGGTTGATATCACCATCGAATTTGCCCGAAATGTCCTCAAAGAACAAATGGCCGAAAAACGGAGCAATATTACGATCGATTTGATTATGGATACCGTAGCCAAAGAGCTGAATGTCAAAACCAGTGAAATCCGTTCCAAAAGCCGTAACAGCAACATTGTCTATGCCCGCCGGATCGCCATTTATCTTTCCCGTTCCCTTACTCCCAATTCCATGCCTCAGCTTGCCCAATACTTTGGGATGAAAGACCATACGGCCGTCAGTCATACCATGAAAAAGATACAGGAACTGATGAAAAACGATGAAGATTTCAAAATCAAAGTCGAAGAACTCTCCAACAAAGTTTCGATGGTCACATCCCAATAATTTTTCTATTTGTAAAGGGGTTTTAAAAAAGATATAATTCAAGAGGTGAATGGATGTGAATGAAAGCGCGCCTTTTGATCACACCCCTCCATTACGCTGATTTGGGAGTTTGCAAAGTGTTTTCACTTATTCACACCCCCTTATTACTAACTACTAGCTATTGTTAATATAAATAATAAGGAATCGCTCATGAAAATTACCGTTGAAAAATCGGTTTTAGAAAACATTCTCCTTCATCTACAACCCTTTTTAGAGAAAAAAGATACCTCCCAAATTACCTCTCATATTTTTCTCTCTACCGATGGAAGAACGCTAACCGCAAAAGCAACCGATTATGAGATAGGGCTTACCATACAAACAAACTCTCTTACTGTTGAAGAACCCGGCTCATTAACCGCTAACGGTAAAAAGCTTCTCGATATCATCCGTATCCTCAAAGACGAAGAGATAGAACTCGATCTCCAAAAAGATACCTTGCATATCCGTCAAAAACGTTCAAATTTCAAACTTCCCACGTTTAAAAGTTCCGAGTTCCCCTCATTCCCCTCTATCGACGGAAAACCTAATATTGCGATCAACTCTCAACTGCTGATCGAATCGCTCAAAAAGATTACCCCCGCAGCCGATACCAATAATCCTAAGTTCGAGCTCAATGGAGCATTGATCGATATTAAAACCAATCAGATCAATTTTGTCTCTACCGATACGCGTCGTCTCGCTCTTGTTCACATAGAGAGTCAAAATAACGAAGAACTCTCCATCATTGTCCCGAAAAAAGCAATTATAGAGATTCAAAAACTGTTTACCGATAACATCGAAATTTATTACGATAACACCCATTTGATTATCAAATCCGAGGATTCTCTTTTTTACACAAAATTGATTAACGGTAAATTTCCCGATTACACCCGCATCATCCCCAAAGAGGTTCAACGCTCTATTACCCTTCCCAAATCAACAATCATTACGGCAATCAAACAAATTACGACCATTTCCAATGACCTGAAACTCACTTTTCAAAACGATGCTATTTTGTTTGAAAGTCTAAGCGACGATAACATCGAAGCAAAAACAGCCATTGAGATTACAAACGGATTTGATGCCCCTTTTATCCTTGCCATCAATAGCCGCTATATTTTAGATTTTTTAGGTCAGGTTCAAGGGAACACTTTTACCCTTGAAGCCAATGAATCGAATCAACCCTTTGTGCTGAAAGATGAAAATTTCAAAACCATCGTCATGCCGATCGTCATTTGATTTTATTTCGGAGATGCCCTTCTCCTGAAATAAAATCGCATATCCGGTTTTCTCACTTACACCCTCTTCTCCTGCCCTATACGGCTTATTCATCCAAAATCCGTTAAAAACCTTCTTTTTAGTTTAAATCGGGTAAAATAGAGCTTTTAACACGCTATCGCGGGAGCAATTATGGAACAAAATTACGGTGCCAGCAATATTAAAGTCCTAAAAGGGCTCGAAGCCGTTCGAAAACGGCCCGGTATGTATATCGGTGATACCGGTCATCGAGGATTACACCATCTGATTTACGAAGTCGTTGATAACTCAATCGATGAAGCGATGGCAGGGCATTGTGATACCATAAACGTCACCTTGACAAAAAAAGGGACAGCAATCATAAGCGATAACGGACGGGGTATTCCGACCGATATCCATCCGGGTGAAGGGATATCAGCTGCAACGGTTGTTTTAACCGTTTTGCATGCCGGCGGAAAATTTGACAAAGATACCTACAAAGTTTCAGGCGGTTTGCACGGGGTAGGGGTATCCGTCGTCAACGCACTCAGTTCCGATCTTAAAATGACCATTTTTCGCGAAGGTCAGACATTTGAACAAAATTTTAAATGCGGTATACCCCAAGAACCTTTGGCAACAACCGGAACTACCCGTAAAAAAGGGACAACGATCGAATTTTTTCCGGATCCCACTATTTTTACCGAAACCATCATTTTCGATTACGACTATCTGGCAAAACGGTTTAAAGAGCTTGCCTATCTTAACCCCCGCATCACGATAAAATTCAAAGACGAGCGTAACGGTGCCGATAACACCTACCATTTCGAGGGGGGAATTACCCAATTCGTTACCGATATGAATAAAAAAATCGTTGTGGCTACTCCGTACGAATTCAACGAAAAAATAGAAGATATCGAGATGGATATAGCCATCATGTACAACGACGGTTATGATGAAAAAAGTTATACCTTCGTCAATAATATCAATACTCCCAACGGCGGTACCCATGAAGCCGGTTTTCGTGCCGGTTTGACCCGTGTTGTTTCCAATTACAACAAACAAAACGGCAATGCCAAAGAGAAAGATATCCCTCTTTCGGGTGAAGATGTTGCCGAAGGGCTGATCTGCGTCGTTTCGGTCCGGGTACCTGAACCGCAATTCGAAGGACAAACCAAAGGGAAACTCGGAAATACGTATGTTCGTCCATTAGTCCAAAAAGTAACGTACGAAAAGTTGACCAAATACTTTGAAGAAAATCCGATTCAGGCCAAAGCGATCGTCCAAAAAGCGCTAATGGCGGCACGCGGACGCGAAGCGGCGAAAAAAGCGCGTGAACTGACCCGACGTAAAGACGCGATGACGGTTGGAACCCTGCCGGGGAAGCTGGCCGATTGCCAAAGCAAAGATCCGAGCATCAGTGAACTCTATCTGGTGGAAGGGGACTCTGCGGGCGGTTCGGCAAAACAGGGTCGTGACCGTGTATTCCAAGCGATTTTGCCGCTCAAAGGTAAAATTTTGAACGTTGAAAAAGCCCGTTTGGATAAAATTCTCAAATCCGAAGAGATCACCAACATGATTACGGCGCTGGGATGCGGAATCGGAGAAGAGTTCAACGAAGAGAAACTCCGTTATCATAAGGTCATTATCATGACCGATGCCGACGTTGACGGAAGCCATATTCAAACGTTATTGCTCACCTTTTTCTTCCGATATCTTCCGAAAATTGTCGAAAACGGTTATCTTTATCTGGCTCAGCCGCCACTTTTTCGATACAAAAAAGGGAAAAAAGAGATCTATTTTAAAGATGATCGCGTCATGAATGCCTTTTTGATCGAAAACGGAATTGAAGCGCTGGAGATGGAAAACCTCAATGTCGGCGTAAACGATTTGATCTCTTTTTTCAAAATGGTGGACCATTATCGAAGTACCCTTGATGCATTGGAACGACGGTATGCGTTGGTCGAATTGATCCGTTATTTTATTGAAAATCCGGATCTTATAGCACTTTCTTTAACCGAATTGTATACCCACGTAGAAAAATTTCTGAACGATCAGGGGAACAATATCCTCTCCAAAAATGTCAGTGATGAGGAGATGCATCTTTTTGTCCAAACCAAAGAGGGGCTTGAAGAGCTCTATGTCAATGATGAATTGTTTGCATCGCCCCATTTTGCCGAAGCAAACTACATTTTTCAAAAAATCCAGGAGTGGAATCTCCCTTTAGAGGGGGATCTGCTGGAACTCCTGACGATGATTACCGATCACGCGAAGAAAGGGTCTTATATCCAACGCTATAAAGGGCTAGGGGAGATGAATCCGGAGCAGTTGTGGGAAACAACCATGACGCCGGAAAACCGTGTATTGCTCCGTATTACGATTGATGATGCCGAATCGGCCAGTGAATCGTTTAACCTCTTTATGGGAGATGACGTTGAACCCCGCCGTAATTACATCGAAACTCATGCCAAAGACGTCAAACACCTCGATATCTAAATGGCATATACTCAACAAGTTGAGAGATCGCGTCGATTTCGTTTAGCACTTCGGATGGGGCTTCCCATCTTTTTATTAACCCTCATCACCTTTTTTGCGATGTTTAATCAACATAAAGAGGGGTTGTTCGTCTCGTTTATCACCGCGTCATCCCTCTTGCTCGGGGTAATGGTTTATTTTATTTTTTACCTCATTTACCAAAGCAGCCGTGAAAATATTATCGATACGACGACCCATACCTTCACCCCCGATTATTTTTTCTCTTTGTATGCAAAAGAGAAGGGGGTTAAAACCTTATTGATGATCTCTTTGGAAAATATTTGGGCGATTAACGAACGTTACGGTATCAAAAACGGGGATGCGATTTTAAAAGAGAGCGTTGACAAAATAAATACATTTTTCAGTGACAAAGGGTTCGAAAAATTAATTATTACCCGTTATAAGGGGGGGGATTTTTTACTTTTTTTCTCCGGAAAAAAAGAGAATTATATCCCGTTGCTTGAACTCTTTATCGCTAAATACCAAGACCATCTCGTCAATGATATCGAGGTAAGATTGGAAAGCAGCCTCGTCGATTCAAGGCTCTCCGATGATTACGATATGCTTATCAGCCGTTTGTATGAACTCCATTTTGATCGTAAAAGTAATGAAAAATCGGAAATTTATTCCATTAACGAACTTGAAAATCAGATTCTTGATGCACTCGAAGGAGAGCGGTTTTCCATCGGTTTATGGCATTTGTCCGGTCCGAACGAAAAAATGTATGATACGTCAATCAAGCTGATCGATTCAAAAGGGGGATTAATCCACCAAAGCCGTTATGTGCCGGTACTCAATCGACTGAATAAAATGCGTAATTTAGAGATGTCCCTTCTGGAAAAAATCGGTAAATTGTGCGGCTCTCATGAAGGAAATTTTATTCTGACCATCACTTCGGTTACCCTCCGCAATCCCTATTTTTTCGAACATGCGGTAACCATGTTTGAACGTTTTCCGAAAGCCCGAGGGAGAATTACCCTGATGTTCGAAGAAAAAGAGTATTGTCATCAACTGGACCGTTTTAAACAGCAGTTGGGACACTATCGAAAAGTGGGGTATAAAATCGCATTAGACCGTTTAGGAGGATACCATACGACGATGCTCTATCTTAAAGAGCTGAAATTGATTTGGTACGATTTGATTCGATCTATGCACGCCATTTAAAAGAACAGGGGTATCAGAATATCCTTCAGGGGCTTAATTTGAGTGCCCATTTATGCGGGGCCCAAACCTGGCTGCCGCTGATTGAGGACGAACATACCGAACTTTTGGCAAAATCACTGAAAATAAATTATCGTCAGGGAAATTATCTCGGTAAAATTTTAACTCTGGACGAAATTGCCCACAAGGAAACAAACAATGAAATACGGTGAACAGATAGTAGAAAATTTCGATAGCGAAAAAGATTTTGAGATTTGGCCCAATGAACATCAAAGAGATTACGTGATTAAGGTAACGTTGCCGGAATTTACCTGTCTCTGTCCGCGAAGCGGATACCCCGATTTTGCAACGATTACCGTAGAGTATACGCCGGACAAATGGGTAGCTGAGCTCAAAGCGGTCAAACTCTACATTAATTCGTTCAGAAACCGCCATATTTCGCACGAAAACAGTGCCAATGAGATCTATAGTCTTTTTGAGACTAAAATCGCTCCTAAGCGTTTAAAAGTCGTTGCCGATTTTTATCCGCGCGGAAATGTCCATACGGTAATTGAGATTGATAGTGAAAAGTAGGTGATTTTATTAACTGATGTTATACACTTTCCGCTCATAGCCCGTAAAGTGGCGGGGACAATTTGTCCCCTGCACCCCCCTGAAGCTACCCGCATCTTTCGGATGCGGGAGATTACTAACCTTTTTGCACTTGTTTAGACAAAGTGTATAAGGTCAGTTATTAAAACTTGTAGCTATAGGTTATATTCGCACTGCGTCCCCAGTGGTGGGGCACGGTATTGGTTCCGTTGGTATAATTGAGATTGGGGGTATAAATCTCTTTATCCAGTAAGTTATCGAGATAGAGTGTTATCATAGAATTTCCCGGTTTTCCGACTCCCCACATTTTGGCCGTATCGACCGATACGTTTGCCGTTAAAAGGTTATAGCCTTCCGGTTTCGGATTTTTTAACGGAACACCGTTCGTGACGGTCAAATCGGTCGATTTTCCGAAGTAACTGTTAAAGAGGCCGATCCCCATTCCGCGAAACCCCTGATGGGAAATTCCTATTTTAGCCATCACATTCGGGGCAAACGTTGTATCTTCAACCCCTTTGTCGTTTTTGTTGTGCTGATAACTGAAATTGCCGATGATGCTCAAATTCTCTTTTGCCTCCATTTTCCCTTCGACTTCCAACCCCTGAAACCGTACATGCCCCTGATTGGTGAACGTCGTCGGTGTTCCCGGAACCCTGACGATTAAATTTCTAAGGGTTGTATCGTACAAGCTCACTGCAAAATAGCGAGTCGGTGTCTGATAGATGAGCTGGGCATCGTATGTTGCCACTTTTTCGGGATCGAGAAATGGATTTCCTTTGAGGGTCGGAGCATCGATTTTTGCCTCCTGGAGATTTGCAGATCGGTACGCTTCGCTGTAGAGAAGTTTTACCCACCATTGGTCGGATAGTCCCTGAATAAAACCGATCCGGGAGGACAAATCGGAACAAGTCTCTTCGGGTTTGTTCCATTGTATCCCTCCAATTATTTTTTGTTTCGGAGTAAGCATGTAATCGAATTGGGTATAGGCGCTTTTACTGCGCATACGCGAAGAGGGAAATCCGATCGTAAAAGCGGTGGTGTAATCCATAAAATTGGCACCGAAAAGGAGATTCAGATCACTCGCGACGTTGCCTCGCACAATGGCCTCCGTCATGTTGGAGCGGTCCTTGTAGTGATTTCTCCCCCCGGCTTCGCTGATCTGCCAGTCGAAATCGGCAATATTGACCGTATAATTCAGGGAAGCGTCCCATCCGCTGGCAATAGTGTATTGATAGCCGGCATCGATAAAATAGCGGTTTTTCTTCATCGGCTGAGAGGGGAGTTGAAAGGTTGAACCGCCGCTGTCTAGGATATTCTTCATCACCATGGTATTGAGGGTAAAATTTTTGTAAGTGGCGTTGATAACGAGATTGTCGCTCTTTTCACCGCTCTCGTAGGCTCCGGGAAGGTTGTCTTTATCAATCACTCCGTTGATCGTGTCGCCCTCGGAACGGATCGAATTGAGTCCGATATTCAATGAATAATCGGCCCCTCCTTTGAGGGTTGAGAGTTGAAGCTGACGGCGGTTGAAACTTCCGCCGCTCAGATCGATCCGAGTTTCGTTAATCGATTTTTTTGGATCTTTGGTAATGATGTTGATGACCCCGGCCATCGCATTGGATCCGTAGATAACCGAACCGGGTCCCCGTATGATCTCGATACGATCAATGGTATTCAGGGGAAATCCAAGATAAAGATCAAAATTGAACCCGCCGTCGGTTGCGTCGTGTATCGGACGTCCGTTGAGGAGAACCACCTCCCACCCCTCCTGATGGGCTCCGTTCATCGCCCGAATCGAAGTTTTGTTATGGGGGCGCTGATGGGAACTGAGCACCTGCATGCCGACGAGGCGATCGATTACATCGCGTAAATGGCGTGCTCCGAATTGTTTGATCTCCTGGGCGGAGACGACGGTGATAACTCCGGAAGCGAGGTGTTGAGGCTCTTCGCGGCGTGACGTACTGGTTACCTCGATTTTCAGGAGATCTTCGAGAGAGAGGGATTCCAGATCGTTTGAATTGTTTGCCAGAAGGAAAGAGGAAAATATTCCGGAGAATAAAAAAAGTTTTTTCATATCGATATCCTTTATTCAAACTTTCGTTTCGGTTTGGGGAGTCGTCGGTTCCAGAGGGAGGGTGAGGGTAAACGTCACCCCTTTGGAGGGTTCGGAGGTGAATGAAATGTCACCGAAAAGTTTTTGGACGACGAGATTGTACACAATGTTGAGCCCGAGCCCGGTCCCCCCTGCATTTCGTTTGGTGGTCGTAAAAGGGTCAAAAGCGTTCTTTTTCACTTTTTCATCCATTCCCGAGCCGTTATCGGCGTAGATTACAACAAGGGTATCCCCCTGCGTATGAAAGCGGATGGTGATTTGAGGATCGGCGGGGGGATTTTCAAAACCGTGAAACAGGGTATTTTGGATGAAATTACTGAATATCTGTGCGTAAACTCCCGGATACGATTTGATGATAAGGTCGGGATCCCCTTCGATGCATATCTGTGCGGGAACTTTTTTAATTTTGTTGTGGAAGGTGAGAAGAATCTCTTCAATGTAATGATATAGATTAAAATCCCGTTTCTCTTCGACGCTTTGGTCTACCGATATCCGTTTGAAACTGCGGATAAGATCGGCCGCCTGAGTGATGCTTTTAAGGAGGAGAACGGCCGTTTCATTGAGGACATGGAGCCCTTCTTCCATTGTGGAGCGCTTCAGGGTCCCCTCCTCCATCTGTTTGAGAAGTGTTTTGGACTCGTTGACGATAATGGATCCTCCCGTCATGGCATTTCCAAGGGGGGTATTGACTTCGTGTGCGACGCCGCTGACCAGATTCCCCAACGAGGCCATTTTTTCAGACTGTACCAGCTGCATTTGTGTCTTTTTAAGGGTTTCGATACTCGCTTCGAGTTCCTGCGTCCGTGAGGCAACCCGTGACTCCAGATGGGTTGTTAACGATTCGGTATTGGAGAGAAGGTAGTTGAATGCATCATAAAGATAGGAGAGTTCATCGTTGCGTTTATGGGTGACGCGGAGAGAATAATTGTTATTCTGGGAGACCTCTTTTGCCGCTTCGGTCAACGTCAGGATCGGTTGAAGGATCCTTTTACCGAGCAGGCGGGAGACGAGATAAATAAGCAAGATCAATCCGAAGGAGAAAAGAGAGACATTTTTTAAAAATGTCAAAACATACGTAGTAATCTGATCGGTCTCTTTTTCAAGATACAGATATCCTAAAAGCTGACTGTTTTGCGTAATTTCGACCGTAATGTGCAATTTCCCGAATCTCCACGGGAGCCAATGATCGTTTTCAAAAAAGACTCCGAGGGTGGGAAGGGTACCCGGTAGAGGGGTATTTTTATTGTTAATAAAAGTTATCGGAGTTTTATCGGCACCGTACACAACGGCCAGATTGATCTCTTTGTTCCCTTTTAACCGGATGAGATGCGTTGCAATCCCCTCGGTATCAAAAAAGGCCAACGGTGCGGTAATCAAATCGGCGATTAAATCGGCTTCGAGATTACTTTCATGGAGAAAAGAGATTTTTTCATGGTTCGCGGTGTAAACGAGATTGAAAGCGGTTTCGATGCAGATGATAAAAATACTCGTTACGACGAGAGAGAGGATAATCTGGATGGTGAGAGAATGGTTATTTAGCTGCATTTTTACCCTCCGTAGGGTCGATTAGGGTGGCAAAATTGAGCAGTTTGTAACTCGCTTTAAGATTTGCCGTTTCAAGATTCCGCTGGCTCAGTAAAAATCGAAATGCGTTGTTTTCAAGATAAAACCCGATAGCTGCCCCTTTTTTAACATCCGAAGCCTCATCGCTGATCAGTAAAACATTATTTTTACGCAGCAGGTTCAGTTGCGCTTCATTTTGGGCCGGTTTGGCCGTCCGGAAAAAAAGGATATGACACTCCGACATCTCTTCGGCAGAGCTGCCGGTGAAAAGGGGAATTACCGTGGCGGGACGGTTATTAAAGAGGTTGGAATCGTACGATTTTTGAAGTGTTTTTGAAAAAACCGGATCGTTGAAAATACAAATATTGTAGCTCTTAATCGGTTTTGGCCATTCGATAAACATCGCAAAACGTTCGAGATAGGCTGCTTTGATACTCTCTTCCGAAACGGCGAAAAGAGGAGCGATACAGGAGTGTACAAAAAGGAGAAGAAAAACAGACGCTTTCATCACAGTAAATAGGGTTTGGGTTCCCCTAAAAAATACCCTTGAGCATAATCAACCCCTAACGCTTTCACAATCGTATAAACCTGTTCGTTATGGACAAACTCCGCAACCGTCTGCACCCCTATTTTGTCGGTGAAAAAAAGGATCGTTTCGGTAATGGATTTGGATTTGAGATTGATGTCGATATCCTTGATATAGGTTCCGTCAATTTTTAAAATATCGAGTTTCAAATTTCCGAGCTGGGCAAAATTGGAGCATTGAACGCCAAAATCGTCCAGACAAAGGTGATACCCCATTTCGGTCAGTTGGTGGAGGTGTTTTTCGGCAATAGGATTGGAGAGGATACTACTCTCTTCGAGAATTTCAAAATAGATCCGTTCCGGCTCAATTCCGTACTTTACCCGGGTTCTCTCGATAAAATTTAAAAAATCGTTTTCAATCAGATCCTGATCGGTGATGTTGATGGAAAAGGAGAGGGTGTTGGAAGCGAACAAGGCACACGTATGTTCAAAAACCCGCTGGGTTATTTTGTAAAGGAGCCCTGCATAGCGGGCGGTTGAGAGAAAATGGTGGGGGGTATAAATCACTCCGTCACGTTCCAGACGGACCAATGCCTCGTATTTGGAGACCGTTCCGCTTTTGCATTCGATAATGGGCTGGAAATAGGGGTAAATTTTACCGTTTTCAAACGCATCGATAAGCCATTTGGTCCATTTGGTATTCTCTTCGATTTGTTTGATCACCTCTAATGTGTCCGAATAGAGCTGAACCCGGTTTCGGCTCATTTTTCGCGCTTCGCGCAGCGCAATTTCCGCTTTTTGGATCATATTACCGATATCGTGTTCGACCACACCCATCGTCACGTTGATGCGATGATCGATACCGCTGATGTGAAACGACTGGGAAACAATGGTATTTTGGATCCGATACACTTCGGCGTTGAGATTCTGCGTCTGGGTGTAACAGGCTAAAATCGCATAAATATCGGCTTCGAGGCGGTACACTTTCCACGCAGGATCGACGGCATTCAAGAGTATATGGCTGAATTGTATCAGCAGTTCATCTCCTACATCGAATCCGTAAACATCGTTAATCATACTGAACGCATCGATATTGAGGAGAATCAGCGACATCGGCTTGCCCGTATCGAGATCATGGGTGAGCTTGACCCGGTTGCCGAGTTTGGTCAAACTGTCGGTGATGAGGGTATTGTAAATTTCATTTTTTTTATTCAAGAGCTCAACAAGCTGTTTGTACTGGCTCAGGGCACTTCGAACCGTTACATAGAGGCGGTCGCTCGTCAATTCGGTTTTTTCTTTGTAATCGTTGATATCGTAATGGTCGATGACGTACCGCTCAGGGGCGACACCGGGCTGTCCGGTACGGATGATGATACGGGATATTGTATTTTTTAAACGGTAGCGGATGGTTTCGACGAGTTCAAGCCCCGATGTCGCCGTTTCCATGACGACATCCAGAAGGATAACGGCGATATCCTCCGAGTGTTGCAAAATTTCCAACGCCTCTTTGGTGTTGTGCGCGGAGAGAAAAATAAGAGGGCGCTCATCATAGATAAAATTTCGTAATGCTAGTTTCGTAAAGGAGTGCACTTCATGATCGTCATCGACGATGAGTATTTTCCACGCCTCACGGTTGGATGATGGTTGTTCATCTTCGGGAAGAAACACAATTTCATCATTCAACATCACGATTCTCCTTGGGACAGTACACGGGTGGTAGTATTGTTTAAATCATATCACAATAAATAAAAATTTGGAAGACAAACAGAGCTATGCGGGGAAGAGAAGGGTGGGGCAGGGGATCAACCGAATTTACCGGTGATGTATTCCTGCGTTAATTTTTCTTTTGGTGTGACAAAAAGATTTTCGGTATTTCCAAGCTCGATCAGCTCTCCCAAATACATAAATCCGGTGTAATCACTGACGCGGGCCGCTTGCTGCATATTGTGGGTGACAATGATGATGGAGACGCGCTCTTTAAGCTCGATGACCAGTTTTTCGATCCCTTGTGTCGAGATCGGATCAAGCGCCGATGTCGGTTCGTCGAAGAGCAACACTTCCGGTTCTACCGCGATAGCGCGAGCGATGCACAGACGTTGCTGCTGTCCCCCCGAGAGGCCGTTGGCATCGTTTTTAAGACGATCGCTCACCTCTTTCCAGAGTGCGGCATCTTTGAGTGCTTTTTCGACACGGTCGGAAAGCTCAGATTTGTTTTTAATCCCCTGCAGACGCAGTCCGTAAGCGACGTTATCAAAAATGGACATCGGAAACGCGGTCGGTTTCTGGAAAATCATTCCGATTTGTGTCCGTAACTGGATTAAATCTTCTTTTGAAGAGAGGATGTTGCGCCCCTCAAATTCAATCTCGCCGTTATACACATTGCCGGGATAGAGATCATGCATTCGGTTGAATGAGCGCAACAGTGTTGTTTTACCGCAACCGGAAGGGCCGATAAGGGCCGTAATGGAATTTTTGGCGATAGGCATCGTTATTTTTTTCAGACTCGGAGCTTCTGCCCCTTTATAGGTAAATTCAAAATCACGCACCTGTAGTGCGCATTCCTCTTTGATATCGATAATGCTTGCCATAAATTACTTCCTTTTTCGTAAATTAATACAACCCCTCGCATTTGATTAATGCGAGTAGCTTTAGGGGGTTGCAAGGGACATTTCTCCCTGCCTCAAAATGGGCTTTGCTTATTTTGAGCGTGACATCAGTAATACAAGTCGTCCTAAGATATTAAGACCCAAAATAAACATTGAGAGGATAAAGGCTGCTGCCCATCCGAGCTGCTGCCAGTCTTCATACGGACTGATTGCATAGTTAAACATGGTTACCGTAAGTGAGGGCATCGCATCGTTTAGATTGGTTGTGAAAAAATTGTCGTTAAATGAAGTGAACAGCAAGGGTGCCGTTTCCCCTCCGACGCGGGCGATACCCAATAAAATACCGGTTAAGATTCCCGCTTTGGCCCCGCGATAGACCACATCCATAATGACTTTGTATTTTGGGGCACCGAGGGCAAATGCCGCTTCGCGAAGGGTTCCCGGTACCAATTGTAGCATATCATCCGTGGTCCGTAAAATAATCGGGATCATGATGATTCCCAAGGCGATGGCACCGGCCCAGGCACTGAAATGCCCCATCGGCATAACGACAACGGCATAGACGAATGCTCCGATAACGATGGAGGGGGCCGACATCATGATATCAGAGATATCCCGGATGGTGTGGGCCAGTTTGGAATTTTTGCCGTATTCACTCAAATAAGTACCGGCCAATATCCCCAAGGGTACACCGATGGCGGTTGCCATCGCAATCAAAATGGCCTGACCTACGAGGGCATGTCTGAGACCGCTCTCCGCATATCCCGGAGGGGCCCCTTCGAAGATAAAGATGTTCCAGTTAAGGGCACTTAACCCTTTCATGACTAAAACGCCTAAAATCCAGAACAAAAACCCTAAAGCGATAACAGCACTCAGGGTAGACAAGGTTAAAACAATACGGTTTGCAATAACCCGTTTTTGCGTAGCGGTCATTGTCCGTTCCTCACTTTACGTAAAAAGTAAAATTTTGCAATAGCGATTACCACGAAACTCATAACGAGAAGGGTCAACGCCAGACCGAATAAACTGGAGAAATAGAGTGACGAATCGGCTTCGGTAAATTCGTTCGCTAACGTAACGGGGATCGATGTCGTCGGATCAAGGATACTGCTTGGGGTGTGGTGGACATTACCCATGACAAAGGTAACGGCCATCGTCTCACCGATCGCCCGTCCGAGTGCCAAAATAAGAGAGCCGATAATCCCCGCTTTTGCGTAAGGGATGATAATGTCTTTAATGACGTCCCATTGCGTCCCCCCAAGGGCATACGCCGACTCTTTGAGGATATCGGGAGTTGTGTTCATCGCATCACGGGTAACGGCTGCCATAAAGGGGAGGATCATAATCGCTAAAACAATCCCCGCCGCGAGAAGGCCGATCCCGACCCCTCCGAAAATGTCACGGATAATGGGGACAAAATAAAATAATCCCCACATTCCGTAGATGACGGAGGGGATAGCCGCTAGCAATTCGACGCTGACACCGAAGAACCCTTTGATTTTATCATGGGCAATTTCACTTAAAAAGATAGCGACGCCGATGGCAACAGGGACGGCGAGGAGCATTGCCAAAAATGTTGATGCAACCGAACCGAAAATTGCGGCGTAGGCACCGAATTTTTCGAGATTGGGAGCCCACTCGTCTTGGGTAATGAAATCAAGCCCAAAAGCGTGCATCGCTTCGGTAGAGTGGTTAAAGAGGACCACAAATATCCATGCCACGATAAAGAGAATCAAGAGGGCGCTGGTACGGGTCATGTTAAAGAAGATTTTGTCAATCATGCCTAGCCTTGATACAAAAATGTTGGCAATTATAGTATATTTATGATTACATATACGTTACGTAGCGCTATTTTAAGCCCCGGCGGAATAAACCGTCTGAGAGGTGTTCGTGTTGCGAGAGGGATGAAATCACCCCTTTTCAAGGTAAAAATTCAACCATTCGCACGCTTCGGCAGGGGTGGTGAATTCCAGATTGATCTGCGCTGCATAAGCGGCGTCCAAAATAGTTTTGAATGTTTCCGAAGGGGAGAGGCCCAGGGCGACAAGATCACGTCCCCTGAGAAGAGGCTCAGGGGGAAAATGCAAAACTCCCAACGCTTGCGCACGTTCATAGAGCCATTTGCCGGCTTTAAAATCATCCGGAACGGAGGGTAAAGATCGGCCGAAATAATCGGCGCGTGCTACAAGAATTAAATCGGCAATAGCTACTTTTGTGCTGAGGCGGAGTATTTCAGTATCGGGGGAATGGTTCTGATAAAATTTACGGGGGGTTCCGTGATGGCGTACAAGCGGTAAAACCGCTTCGATCAACGACTTCTCTTCGGTTATGCGCGACAGCCAGATTTCGGCTATGAGAGCCCCCTCCTCGGCATGACGGGGAGCATTGATCTTCCCGTCGCAGATGAACGTGGTAACGGGTTTGGCAATATCGTGCAGCAGTGCCGCAAACATCAGTACCGTATCACGTTTCGAATCTCCGGTACGCAGCCGGGCCATTTCATCAACACACATCAGGGTGTGGGTCCAAACATCCCCTTCGGGATGAGAGCCGGGATCTTGGAGGGTTGTTTCGAGTTTTTCGAGAGGAGAGAAAAAAGAGAGCCCCCCCATTGCTTTGAGAAGCGATAAACCGACAGAGGGTTTTGGAGAGAGGAGAAGTTTTTTAAACTCTTCGAAGATACGCTCTTTCGGAAGTTCCTGCAATGCCCCTTTTTCGATCATGATGCGGCATAAGGACAAAAGTTTTTCATCGCATTTCAAATCAAAGCGTGCCGCAAATTGAACCGCACGTAAAAGGCGCAGGGGATCTTCAATAAAGGTCTCCGGATTGACGCAGGCAAGACGTTTCTTGGATAAATCCCCTCTCCCTCCGAAAGGATCGAGGAGGGTTTTATCGAGGGGATTGTATCCGATTGCATTGATCGTAAAATCACGTCGGCGCGCTGCGGCAGTGAAATCGGTTCCACGCATAAAAGCGATCTCAAACCCTTTGTGCCCGGAAGCTTGCTTCGATTCCGTGCGCGGCGGGGAAAAATCGATCGAAAATCCCTGATACGAGAGTTTTAGAACTCCGAAGCTTTTGCCGACGGCATTGAGTTTTCCGAAAGGTTTTAAAATACGTTCCAGTTCATCGAGCGAGGTGACCCCGTAGAGTTCAAAATCCAGATCGGTTCCCGTATGGCCGATAAGGGCGTCGCGCACGTATCCTCCGACCAGAATCGGGGTGATTCGGTGGCGGCTTAACGTTTCGATAATGGGGAGAATGGGGAGGGGGACGGAGATCATTTTTTCGAAGAGGGTTTGGGGAGAAGTGCATCGAGCTTAAGGCTGAATGTTGAGCCTATCCCCAGAGTACTCTCTATGTTGAGTGTCGTATGGTGCAGTTTTAGAATATAGCTGACGATAGAGAGTCCCAGTCCCATCGAATTGTCCCATCGGTTTTTCTGTACGCGGTAAAATTTGGAGGTAATTTTATCCAATTCGGTGGGGGCAATTCCAATCCCTTTGTCACGAACGCTGAGAGAATCTTCGGTGAGGATAATGCTCACCTCCTCTTCCGAGTATTTAAGGGCATTGTCAACGAGATTGACGATCACAAGATCAAGCATCGTTTTATCGGCAAAGACTTTTTTGGAGATGCCGCTGTAGAGGATACGCCGATGGGGATATTTTGCCTGAAGTATCGAAACGGTTTCGGCGCACACTTCGGCGAGGTCAAAATGGATGGGTTTAATGCTGAGATCGTTGTTTTCAAGCTTAACGGAGAGGGCAAGCCGATCGAGCATCAGGGTGATTTTTTGGGTATTGGAGAGGATCTTGGAGAGGAACCTCTCCCGAATTTTCGGATCAAGGGAAAGATCGTCGTGGAGCGTTTCGGCATACCCCATGATGGCGGCAATCGGATTTTTAAACTCGTGGCTGATGGCTGAGAGGATATCGTTTTGCTGTTTGTTGATCAGCCGGAGTTTGGCGGTATGTTTCCGTTTTTGTTTGTCTCGGTTATGAAGTTTTTTGACCAGATTTTTCAGCAGGATCGAGATTTGTAAAAATTCTCTGAAATATTCGGGTTTAAGGATCGCTTTGTAATTTTTAGCGGAAATCTGATCCAGATAGTGGGTGATTTGGGCAATATCGTGGCGTGCTTTTTTAGAGATGTTGTAAGCAATCACAAGAGAAATGACCATGATAATCGCAAATGCGGCGAAAAGCTTGAGCCATAAGGCGTAAAAATGGTCCATTACCCCCTGAAGAGACATGGCAAGTCGAAAATAGAGGGTTCTCTGCGGTGTCGAAACTTTTCGGGCGACGTAAATAAGATCGGTTTTAAGGGTATTGGAATAGCGGATAGCAACACCGTAGGGCTGCGTCATGGAGTGCATCACCTCGATACGTCCGGAGTGGTTTTCCATCGTTTTTTTATTGGCATTGGTCTCGGCGATCACAACGCCGTTTTCGTCTATAACGGTGACCCGATAGCCGGTTTTTTTGGCGGTTTGGGCGGCAAAAAGGTCAAGATCTTTAGTGCCGATCAGCTGCGGTTCAATAAGGCTGATGCATCGTATCAAAGAGGTTTCGCCGTCTTTAATCAACATTGATTTAAGGGTTAAAAAGGTGATCACCGAAGCGATGAGGAGGGCAAAGGTAAAAAGTCCCAGAACATTGAGAAAAAAGAGTTGGTGAATTCTTAGCACAGCGTGTATCCGACTCCCCGAACCGTTTTAATATACTCTTTATTTTTCGTGGGGTCAATTTTCTCTTTAAGGCGGTTAATGGCGACGTTAACGGTACGGTCTTGATAGACATCGTCGCCGCCCCATACGTTTTCGAGGAGAAAATCACGGTCAAGGACGACGTTTTGATTGGTGATAAGGGTATGCAGGAGGTCAAATTCAAGCTTGGTCAGCTCTACCTCTTTGGATTCAATCATGACGGTACGCGATGCGAGATTGAGAGTAATGTCACGGTAAAAAAGAGCGCCCTGAGAGGAGAATTTTTTGGTACGGCGTAAAATGGCACGGACCCGCAGAATAAGCTCTTTCATGCTGAACGGTTTGGTAAGGTAATCATCACCTCCCCGTTCAAACCCCTGTTCTATCTCCTGATCTTTTTGTTTGGCACTGACAAAGATGACGGGGGTGTGAATGCCCCGTTTGCGGAGCGATTCGACAAATTCACTCCCCTCTGCCCCGGGTAAATTTCGATCCATCAAAATGAGATCGATACTCTCCTCTTCGAGGGCATCGAGAACATGTTTCGTATTGAGAAAACCGATGGTTTCAAATCCCTCTTTGGCAAGATGGTATTCCATTAACTCCAAAATGTCCTGTTCATCTTCGACGATCAGTATCAACCCATCCACTGCCGATCCCTTTTAAAAATTTTCTGTAAAACTCAGTGTATTGACACTTCTCTGCCCCAAAGAGGCAAGAAGGAGAGTTAATCTCCCGCATCCGAAAGATGCGGGAAGCGTTTCAGGAAACATCCCTTCGGGAGCGCTTCGCTTGTTTTGGGGGTTGTAGGGACTTTAGTCCCTGCCACTTTCCGGGCTTCGCCCGAAAAGTGCGTAACATCAGTTATAAATCTGCATCTCCCCCCCTTTTTGCGCATACAGCAAAAGGGCGGCAATATTGACGGCTCGGTCGCCGGAACGCTCCAATTTACGGAGTGTTCCCAAAACCTTGACATATTCTACGGAGAGTTCACCGGAACTGATGACAAGGGTGAGAAGCTCTTTTTCCATAATAGAGAAAAGGTCGTCGTTTTTAGACTCTTCAACCATGACTTTACGGTAAAGTTCTTCCGCATCACACCCCTCTTTGATTTCAAGACATTGGTGAATATAGTGTAACGCATTGATCGTGGTTTTATGCAATTGAATAATGGTGCTTGTGAGAATAGAAAGATCGATTCCGCCGTTCAGGTGTTC
This sequence comes from Sulfuricurvum sp., assembly GCF_023229695.1. Taxonomy (GTDB): domain Bacteria; phylum Campylobacterota; class Campylobacteria; order Campylobacterales; family Sulfurimonadaceae; genus Sulfuricurvum. The sequence goes on along the minus strand of NZ_JALNYS010000002.1, from coordinate 147,032 downwards.
TTCAAGACGTTTGGAATATTTACGCATCCCGTCACCGATACGGTCAAGTTCGTTGGTCATTTTTAAATAGGAAACAAGGAGACGAAGCTCATCCGCTTCCGGTCCGAAGAGGGCAAAGGTCTTGATAATTTCGTTATCAATTTTATTGGCGTCACTTTGGAGACTTTTGAGATAGTTGCGTGCGGTTTCGTAGAGTTCATTTTGGTTATTTTCAAACGCAAGCAATGTCTCTTCACTGGAGTGAATAATTTGTAATAGCAATGTGGAGATCATTGAGCGGATCTCGCTAAGCTTATTTTCATAGCGTGGTAGCATGAGGAGCCTTTTAAATAAATAGTACGCGATTATAACGACTTTGTATAACAGTGTGATTACAAATCACCCTTTTTTCTTGTAATCTTTTCGTTACACTACCATTTTACAATGTCACCATCAAATACCAAGGACAATCCATGCTAACGAAAGTAACAAAAGGTTTAGTGATCGCGGCTATTGCAGCCACGTCAATGATCGCTGCCGACAAAATCAGTGGTGCGGGGGCGACTTTCCCGGCTCCGTGTTATTATGATTGGGCGTATAACTACCAAAAAGCGACCAAAACCCGTGTCAACTACCAAGCAATCGGTTCAGGCGGCGGTATCAAGCAAATTTCTGAGCGTATCGTTGATTTCGGTGCGACGGATGCACCGATGACGCCAAAAGAGTTGGATGCGGCAAAATTGTTACAGTTCCCTGCGGTTATCGGTTCAATCGTCGTAGCATTTAATATCCCGGGTGTAGCGGATGAGCATCTTAAGCTTAAAAACAGTGTTGTTGCCGATATCTTCGCCGGTAAGATTACCATGTGGAACGATCCTGCAATCGCTGCGGATAATGCAGGGGTTAAACTTCCTGCGGAAAAAATCGTTGTAGCGCATCGTTCGGACGGATCAGGTACAACGTACGTATTTACCGATTATTTGAGCGAAAGTTCAAAAATGTGGAAAAGCAAGTTCGGTGTGGGTAAAGCGATCGGCTGGGCAACCGGTATCGGCGGAAAAGGGAATGAGGGGGTAACCAACCTTATCAAACAAACTCCGTACTCTATCGGCTACATTGAAAATGCTTATAAAGAGAAAAACAATCTTTCGGCTGCGACGCTTCAAACGGCTGAAGGCAAATGGGTAACGGCGCGCAAAGATAATTTCCAAGCAGCGGTTAAGCAGGCAAAATGGTCTAAAAAAGACCATTTCTACAGCTCCCTTGTTTTGCAGGACGCATCGTATCCGATCGTAGCGGCAACCTTTATCTTGATGCCGCGTGAAAAAGCGGAAGTGAATGAACAAGTTATTAAATTCTACGATTACTCATTCCGTAACGGGGATCAGGCGGCTGAAAAACTCGGCTACATCCCATTGCCGACGGAAACAACCAATCTTGTCCGCCAATACTGGGCAGAAACAAAGTAACGACCTTACGCACCTTGTTTAAACAAGTGCGAAAAGGTTAGTAATCTCCCGTATCCGATAGATACGGGAAGCTTTAGGGGGTTGTAGGGACTTTAGTCCCTGCCACTTTACGGGCTTTGCCCGGAAAGTGCGTAACATCAGAAAGTAACGACCCTACGCCCTTCGGGGCGTTCTCTCCTTTTCTTTTTTCTCTTTTCGTCAACTTTAAGTTTTTGTAGCCCGTGTACACTTTGTGCACGGCTTTTCGGAACATTTCCTATCACATATTTATATTCTTTTTTCTTATTGTAATCATTCTGTAATGTAACAACATCGTAACCTAGTTTTTCTACAATACCGCCATTACATTACAGGAGTGCATTATATGAAAAAAGTAGCATTATCCGCCCTTGCTGCGGCGATGGTGAGCGGAGTTGTCTATGCAGACAGTATGACACTTTACAGTGATCCGAAAACAGGTCAAGTATTTACGGCACCGGGCGAAAACCGCATCGAGATGGGTGATTTCGTAGACGCAAAAACAGTGGACATGGCGGATCGCGATCAAGAATCAAAATTTGCAGAGTACCTAGACGGGCAAAAAAAATACACAAAAGTAAAGTCAAAAGCGAAAACCATCGAGTTTAGCGGAACCCATTACTTCGGCTTGACATCGGCTACGCCGGAGACAACAAGTGCGACGGGTGATACATCAACCGGATTTGAACTTCGCCGTAACTATGTGCAGGTAAAAGCGTATTTCAACGACAAAGACTATTTCCGTGTCACCATGGACACAACAAAAGAGTTGGGTTCAACATCAACGACGTATGCCAACATGTTTGCAAAATACGCCTACCTTTATTTGGATGATGTCCTTCCGTATACCGGCGTAGAGATCGGTATCGCCCACCGTCCGTGGATCGATTATGAGGAGCACAACTCATGGCACTACCGTTCGTTCAATAAAGTTTTTCTTGAGGAAAAAGGGACGACTACCGAAGCAGGTGTTGACCTTGTCAACTCGGCTGACCTCGGGTTCAACCTAAAAACTAAAACTGATATGTTCAGTTCTGAAATCGGTATGTTCAACGGTGAAGGGTACCATGCAGATAAAGTGGCAAAAAATCAGCAAAACAGCAAAGATTTGTCACTTGAGTGGCGTTTGACGGCTCACCTCCTTGGAAGCGGGACAAAATTGGGCAAAAACGATCGTACAAAAGACACCTATGCTAACCTTTCAACGTACGGTTTGATCTCTAAAAACCATAAAGATGACAATGCGACGATCGGTGATGCAAAAGAATACGATCGCTCTTTTTACGGTATCCACGGGGTGTATAATCAACCGGAGTTCTTGATTGCGGCACAATATTTCAAAGCAACGGATGACGTCGTTTTGGCATCAGCGAGCGATTCAAAATATACAGGTTGGTCCGTCAATGCTGAAATCCGCCCTATGACAGATTGGACGATCATCGGACGTTACGATGATTATAAAAAAGAGTCTGAATCATCAACCGTAACAAAGATCACGTACGAAGGTACTAAAAAAATCGTTGCTCTAGCGTATAAAATGAATAAAAACGTGAGCTTTATCGGTTCAGGAAAATTCATCAACGAGAACAACTCTGCCGGAATTGATGATGGTCAATCCAAAAAAGTTTACATGATGACGACCGAAGTTAAATGGTAATTTTTTAAATATTTATACACTCCTTTGTATTCCCGCACGACGCGGGAGTATCTCTTCATCCAATTTTTGCTACAATCGTTAAAATCATACCGGAAACATCATGCCGATAACGTTGATCCTCACAATGGTGGGACTCCTTTTTTTATTAATCCTTCTGGTTTTTCTCTACGTTTGGATTTTCCATTCTAAAACCGTCTCCAGACAGCCCGTCATGGTTTCACCCGATCCCCCGGCGGTTACCTTTGAGAGCTTTCAGTCGATGATTAAAAGTCCCTCTTCCACCAAAGAGGAACTCAACATGGCCGTGGATATGATTCTGGAACGTTACGGCATGATCGGGGAGGGGGGACATCCTCTGCGTATTTATGAATTGCTGATCGAGATGCTGTGTCTCCATCCCAATACCGATGCAAAAATGGTACTGCGTTTTGAAAAAGGGCTTCGAACGGCAAATCCTAAGTACATCAACGAGATTGAGCGCTCCCTTGCACAGGGGTTGAGGATTCGGAGAAAATAATTTAACGGATTTTATACTCTATCGGAATCGTAATCCGTACACTTTTGGAGGGTTTTGGAAACATCTGTGCCGTTGTTTCGATGAGGGTGCGTGCTGCATCGTCGAGGAGTTCGAAATCAGAACTTTTAACGAGGGTTACGGCACTGATATCCCCCGAAGGGGAGAGGGTAAAGGCCATAATGCTAATCCCTTGCTGTTTAAGGCGCAAAGCATTTTTAGGATATTTCAGACGTTCTGCAAGAAGGGCTCGGATAGGCCCCAGATTCTCTTCTTCGTAGAGCGTTTGGATATTGGGTGTTGGGGGAGGAGGCGGTGGCGGAGCTTTTGCGATGAGCGGTTCGGGTGGAGCCGCTTTCAGCGCTACCGGTTCTGTATGGACCGGGGCAATCGGGGTTAGGGGCAAACTCGGTTTTATGGCAGGATCTGATTCCATTTCGGCAGGGCGGGAGAGTGTTTCACTGCTTTTTTGTTTTTGGGGTCGAATATCCGGTTCAGGAGTTTTGGTCACGATCGGTGCTTGTACGATGTGTTGTTCCATAGGCAGAGCGATCTTTTGGTGCTGCACTGAGGGTGCGGATTGAATTTGAAGCGAGATTCGGAACGGATTCTCTTTTTTTGGAATCTCCTTCAGAACTGTAAAGGCCGCCCATCCCGCTACCACAATAAAAGTATGTGCGCTAACCGATAGGAGAAGTGGTCTGAGTGAATTCACGCGTCGGCGGTACAAGGATTAGAGTTTAACTTCAACTTTTGAGTTTGCACGCAATGTTTCGGTCGTTTTACCCATTTGTGCTTTGAATTTTTCCATTTTAATAAACTGCATAATTTCCCCTTTTACTTGGTCAAAGGTGAGCTTTTTATCCCCCTGTTTCATCTTCTCCCCGTTGGAATCGTAAAAGGATTTGGCCTCTTTTTCATTAACGGTAATTTTGGAGAGCTGTTGTTTCATCCACATATCGACGGCAAGATCATCTTTGAGAGCGCTGTAGGACAACTTGAACTGAGGGGTATTCTCAATGCCGCTTTTGAGTACGAGATCCTTAATAAGGCTTTGATTGATCAATTGGTCAACAACCTGGCGTTTGGTTTTGGCATCCAGCTTCTCAAAGCTGGTACCCGGGATGGCTTTGGACATAAAAGCATTGGCATCATTGAGTGTAATCGCTTTTCCGTTGATGGTTGCTAACGTCACAGGAGCTGCGAAGGTAAGGGTAGTAGCGGTTAGTAAAATCAGGGGTAAATGTTTAAGCATAAGGGTTCCTTCTGATAGCGGTAATAAGGGTGCTATTGTAACGAAAAAAAAGGAAAATCGGTAAACAAATAGGTTACGAAGAAAAGGATGGAATGGTGGAGCATAGCGGGATCGAACCGCTGACCTCGTCGCTGCCAGCGACGCGCTCTCCCAGCTGAGCTAATGCCCCAAAAGAGATCTTTTGGAAAGGATGAAATTATACGCTTTATGTTCTTAAATTTTGATGAGAAGGGCAAAATGATAATTCTAACTGATGTTACGCACTTTTTTCAAAAGGGGCGACATAGATCAGTAATCTCCCGCATCCGAAAGATGCGGGTAGCTTTAGGGGGTTGTAGGGACATGAGTCTGGTTACAGTTTTTTCATTATCGGGTCGATATAGATACTATGAAAAAATTAGCCCTAATATTTGTCTGTGGTGTTGCCGGTATGACTTTGAACGCGCAGGAGTATACGATTCAAGTCATTAGTGCGATCAAAGAGAGCTCAATCACCCCCGCATTTGAAAAAAAAGTTAAAAAAACGGGAATCCCGTATATCAAAAAGGAGGAGGGGGAACGCCATGTTCTCCTTGTCGGAAGCTATGAAACCCGAGATCGTTCCGGAATGGATGCGAAAAAAGTAAAAAAGAGTGTCGTGCATGACGCTTTTGTCCGTCCGATGGAGAGGAAAGAGGTGTCAGGTGCGATCTCCAAGGAGGAACATTCCTCGACACACAAAGCGATAAAAGAGTCCATTGCCGCAGATCACGTATCACCCCTTGGCACGGCTTCCGTTGTTGTGAATCACAACGAACCGGCTGTGGCGATTTCATCTGCCGCTCCCAATCATGATACCAATGCTACGGGAGAGATGAAAGAAGCGAAGGGATGCTCAGCATCGAATATCGTAGTGATATACGATCGCAATGCTATCCGAAAATACGATATTTCCGAAGCGATAGAATACTATAAAAATTCATCCTACTACACGTTTAAATCGACAGCCGGGCGTTAAGGCTTCCGCTCCACCGCACTGTAAAGGCAATCGAGATCGATTCGGTGGAGTTTTTTCGCTTCGAGATGGAGCGATTCAAGCAATTCGGCAGGATTTTCCCCGTTGACCGGATAGCATACCGCAGCAGAGGGGACAGGTTTGACGAAAAGATCTTCTACCATCCGCTTTACAATTCCCGTCCCGTATCGGTCGGTGTAGGGCATCACGAAAAAATAGTAGTGTTCATAATGGACGATGGAATCGGAATTGCGAAGCAGACTCGGAAGATTGGTGTCGATTAGCGACTGCGGGATACCGGAAAAATCGCAAAACAAAATCGTAAAACTCTCAGAGCGGTTTTCATCCAACCGGTTTGCTATCCCGATATTGAGTTCCAAGAGCGCTGAAAAATTATAAAATGAAAACATTACCCCGGCCATCACAAATCCTTCAAATAAAAGTTCCAAGTAGTATAACGTAAAGTCTGACCTTACGCACCTAACTTCAGTAAGTGCGTTAAGGAGAATTAATCTCCCGCATCCGACAGATGCGGGAAGCTTCAGGGGGGTGTAGGGGACAAATTGTCCCCTGCCACTTTCCGGGCTTTGCCCGAAAAGTGCGTAACATCAGTAACGTAAAGTTTTAAATCGGCAAATCGAAAAAATAGGCCAGACCGTAATAGATACTGTAAAGTCCGTAAATGAGAATGGCCAATGCGGCGATACGGTTCATCGTTTGGCGAAAAGCGATCTCTTTGAAAAAACTGACCGATTGTCCTAACGCGAGCAGGGTGGGGACGGTGGCAAGCCCGAACGCCGCCATGATCAATCCTCCGTCGATGATGGAGGCCGAAGCGGCCGCTTTTGCGGCGAAGAAAAAGACAAAGCCGCAGGGGAAAAAGCCGTTCATAATGCCCAAAGCAAAAAAACTCCCGATGCTTTTGCTTTTGATGAGGCGCGAAAAGAGAGTTTTAAAGAGGGTATTGGTCGAAAAAGAGCGCTCCAGAATATGGATCAATCGAGAGAGACCGAACATCCCCAGTGCCGTGATGATCATCACGATTCCGGCAAAGATAAAGAGTACGCCGTGCATCTCCATGCTCAGAGCAAAGAGGGAGCCGACGGCTCCGAAAAACATCCCCAGAACGACATACGAGCTGACGCGGCCGAGGTTGTAGGCACTGTGGCGGATAAGCTGCGCGGTGCGGCTCATCGACGCATCGATTTTCGTCGAGCTGTAAGCGACGATGAAACCGCCGCACATCCCGATGCAGTGGCCGAAACTGCCGGCAAAGGCAATCGTGATGATTGCCCACCATTCTATAGAAGTCATACAATTCCTTCAATTAGGTTCATAGATGCGAACGTGTCTGATTTTAGTCATATTTTGTTACAGGAGTGTTAATTTATTTCGATTTTTTAACGCTTTTGTAACACAAGTATGGAACAATAGCATGAAAATATTTAAAAGGGTTTCGTTTATGAAAAAAGTTTTACTTACTCTTGCGGCATTCATTTCACTTGCAAGTGCGGATGAATTGGTTAATCTCAAAATTGAGGGGATGATGTGCCCTGCCTGTGCCAAAACGGTCAAAGAGAGCCTTGGGGGAGTTAAAGGGGTGTCCGAAGCAAGTATCTATCTCAAAGAGGGCCGCGCTGAGGTAAAAGCTGCAACGGGTACTAAGCCTGCCGCAATGTGCGACGCGGTTAAAAAAGCGGGTTACGGCTGCGCGGTAAGCAAATAATAGGGGCTTTGCCCGAATGGCACTTACTTAAGCTTTTAAGCCTTATTTCGGATACTAAAACAAATGAAACTTAATCGGAAGTGGGACTTCAGTCCCGCACGATGGCGAGGCTAAAGCCTCACTTCCAAATAGATTCACATAAACAAGTAAATATATTAGGCTTTTTAGGCTCTTTTTTCCTTAAGTAAGTGCCATTCGGGCTTTGCCCCTATTGGCGTTTAAATAAAGTATTTCGCCGCCTCTTTGCGGCTCAGATCGCTGAGGGTAGTGATCTTCTCGTCACCGAAATCAAGCGTTTGTTCCCCCTCAAATCCTGCTTTGCAATAGGCCAAGACCAGTTTTGCCGCCAACGTTTTATCGGCTTCGGATGCTTGTGCGGAAATCATTGCATGCGGTCCGACAAGCTCGGTGCTGATATGGGTAAACTTGGGATTGTCAATTGTTTCGAGTCTGGTATTGTCGTTCTCATCGCGTCCGATAATCAGTTTTGCCCCTTCGGGAAGACGGAGCTGCCGTCCGTATTTCAGGGTGATGATATCGGCCACTTCGAAGGTGTCGTGTGCAATAAAATCGCGTATTTTTCGTGAAAAGTGCTCATCGGTCAGGAGGCATCCGCCGCCGGGAGATTCATAATCGACCAGTCCGAACGCTTCTGCTAATTCCAATTGCCGCTCGCGGTTACGTCCGACGATATTTTCGAGTTTGTCACGATCTACCCATCCGTTTAACTCCGCTAGGGTCGGTTCCAATGATTTTGCGCTCATCGGGCGCAGCAGCAGACCGTCGCAAGCGCTGTCGTTCAGCACTTTTGCCAATGATTCGCGATTTTGGCTCATCGGGCGCTGTCCGAGGACTTCACCGCTGATCAAAAAACTCGCCCCCTCCGCTTCCATAATCCGCTTGGCTACGGCAAACATTTTGGCATGGCAGTCGATACAGGGGTTGAAATGCTTGCCGTAGCCGTGTTTTGGACTGAAAAGGACCTCTTGCAGGTATTCGTTCTGGATATCGATGATTCGCAGCTCGGCACCTGCTTGTTCGCACATGTTTTTCATGTGGGCAAGGCGGTCTTTGGTGGAACCGAATCCTGTATTGATATTGCATGCGATTACTTCGATCCCTTGATTGATGATCAGTTTCATGGCAAGGGTAGAGTCGAGGCCGCCGCTGAACAAAGCGATAGCTTTCATGGAATTCCTTTTTACGTTAATGGTACGAGTTCGCCCCGTTTCAAGCGTTCGATTTTGTTTCGAAATTGACGAATCAAATACGATTTTTGATCGAATGATACCGTATTTTGGGTATTAAGTTTTTTGAGTTCGCGGGTGTAGTGTCCGATTAAAAAGGTGATCAGTTCGGCTTTGAGCCCCTCATCTCCCGAAAATGGATGGATCCTTTCATCCATCAGCAATGCACCCAGCCTTGGATCGTCGGTACGACCGCTGATGGCCGATTCAAATTCCTGTACATGGTACTGAAAGAGTGATGCATCGATAAAATCAAGGAGGGCATCGGTCACTTCAGGGCGTTCGATAATGGTTTTAATGAGGCTGAGTTCCCAGATATCGTGATGCGAAAAATTGATCGCTTTGGGTTGGATATTTTTACTCTGTCCGATCCGGATCAGGGAAGGGGATATCCCCAGTCGTGAAGCGACATAAAGGCGGTACTCCTCCTGAAGCAGTGGAGAGAGAGTTGCAAGATAGCCGAGGGACTCGTGCAATGCACTCTCTTTAGCTTTGGGATCACGCAGATCATACCCTTCGATCGTGCTTTGGATGACAAACTCGATAAAGGGAATAGGGCGGTGCAGCAGAGCGTTGAGCTCATTGGTAAGCCCCTCTTTGATCATGTCGGCGGGATCTTTCCCCTCTTCAAAGAGGATTACCCCTCCGTCAAACCCGGAGGTGCTGAGAAGCTTGGCCGCTTTGAACGCTGCGGCACGCCCCGCTTTGTCCCCGTCGTACGCGACGAAGACTTTCGGTTCCCCTTTACGCAGCAGCGGCAGATGTTCGGTAGTGAGCGCCGTTCCCAGCGTCGCGACGGCATGGGTAAATCCCGCCTGATGGAGCATGACGACATCGAGGTACCCCTCGGTGACGATGATCTCGCGGCGGCGGTAAATGGTATCGCGGGCGAGATGATAGGCATAGAGGAGGCGCGATTTATTGAAAATAGCACTTTGGGCGGAGTTGACGTATTTGGCCTGATGCCCCGTGATGGTCCGTCCGCCGAATCCGACGATGGCTCCGCTGGTGGAGTGGATCGGAAAGGTAATCCGCTCGATAAAGCGTGCAAAAAGTCTCCCTTCATCCCCTTTGCCGATGGCCCCTTGTTCCAGCGCTTCGGCGGCAGAGAGCTTGCGCTGCTCCAAAAAGCGGAGCGTTTCTGGGGAAGTGGGGGCGTATCCGATCCCGAAGCGCTCGATACTGGAGGCGTAGATACCGCGTTCATGCAGATATGTAAGTGCTTCGGGTTTCTCTTCGAGGAGTTTTTGGTACCAGTCGTTGAGGGTTTCGAGGAGATTGGAGCGTTTTTTTTGCGGTGCGTTGTCGGTATAGTGGAGGGTGAAATTCATCGTAGCGGCAAGCTTTTCGATCGCTTCGGGGTAGCTGAGTTTTTCGTACTCCATGACAAAATTGATGGAGTCTCCCCCAACGCCGCATCCGAAACAGTGATATTTCTGACGTGCGGGATTGACGACGAAGCTGGGGGATTTTTCATCGTGGAACGGGCAGGGAGCTTTGAAGCTTGCACCTGCGCGTTTAAGCTCGATATAGGAGCCTACGACGTCGACAATGTCAAGTCGGGCTTTGAGAGCCTCGATCGAATCTTGGGTAATCATAAAGATATTTTAGCGAAACGGTGCTTTAGGTAAATATCTATGCTATAATTGCGGTTCAAAAATTTTAAATAGAAAGTAGGTGATGTGAATGCCTGGTATCGTTCTTAGACAAGATGATAACTTTGATGCAGCTTACCGCCGTTTCAAGAAACAAACAGATCGTAATCTGATTGTTACTGAAGCCCGTGCTCGTCGTAACCATGTTACAGAGACTGAAAAGCGTAAGCAATTCAAAATCAGCGCTCGCAAAAAGATGTTAAAACGTCTGTATATGATGCGACGTTACGAATCTCGCCTGTAATGAACAGCGCTTCGGCGCTTTCGTTACACCTCTCCTTCAAAAAATAATCCCCCCTTTAAAAACCCTGTGTTACACTTACGGACTTAATTTACACGCAAGGCTAATCTTATGCTCTTCAGTGCACCTTTAAAAAGCAACTCCAAACGTATACTGTTACTCGGTTCGGGAGAACTGGGCAAAGAGGTCGCTATCGAGGCGCAGCGTCTCGGGATCGAAGTGATTGCCGTTGACCGGTATGAACATGCTCCGGCCCATTTGGTCGCCAATCGTTCTTATGTCGTCAACATGCAAGACCGCGAAGCGGTGTTGGAGATTATCCGGCTTGAAAAGCCCGATTATATTTTACCTGAGATCGAAGCGATCAGCATCGATGCGTTGTTTGCCGCCGAAGCCGAAGGGTTCTGCGTCATCCCCAACGCCGAAGCGGTCAATAAAACGATGAACCGTAAAAACATCCGCCGTTTTGCAGCGGAGGAGTTAGGGCTTAAAACCAGCCGTTACCATTTTGTGAGCACCTATGAAGATATGTGTGCGGCGGCAGACGATGTCGGATTTCCGTGTGTAATCAAGCCGGTGATGAGCTCTTCGGGACACGGACAGAGTGTTGCCCACAGCCCGTTTGATTTAGAAAACTCATGGGAGATTGCCAAAGAGGCACGCGGCGATGCGAGCGAACTGATCGTCGAAGAGTTTATCCGTTTTGATTACGAGATCACGTTGCTCACCGCACGCAACGGCGTGGAGACGGTGTTTTGTGAGCCGATCGGACACATCCAAAAGGATGGTGATTACATCTACAGCTGGCAGCCGATGGAGATGTCGAAAAAAGCGCTTAAACGTTCTCAGAAGATTGCTAAAGCGATTACTGACGGCCTTGGCGGCAAAGGATTGTTCGGCGTCGAGCTGTTCGTGGCGGGGGATGAGGTCTATTTCAGCGAAGTGAGCCCCCGCCCGCACGATACGGGGATGGTGACATTGATTACCCAGAGCCAGAGCGAATTTGCCCTCCATGTCCGTGCGGTACTCGGATTGCCGTTAGGCTTTACGTTCTACGGAGACGGGGCGAGTGCGGCGTTTAAATCCGCCGTTGAATCGGATGAGCCGGTGATCGATGTGGATGATTCGCTTTTTGATAACAACACTTTTGTCCGGGTGTTCGGAAAACCGGAAGCCCATATCGGACGCCGTATGGCAGTGGTGCTAGTGTTTGATAAAGTAGAAAAAGCGTTGAAGAAAGCGAAAAAATTGATCAAGGGGATTAAAGACGCATGAAAATAGTTCTTTTGGATACCCTCACCTTTGGAAATACGTCGTTAGAGGGGTTTGCCGCGTTAGGTGAGGTTATTGTCTATGCAACGACATCAGCCGATGAGACGGGGGAACGGATACGTGATGCCGAGATTATCGTCACAAACAAGGTCGTGATCAATGATACTGCAATGGCAGCAGCCCCGAATCTTAAGCTCATCTGCGTCGCGGCGACGGGTATGAATACCATCGATCACGATGCGGCGGCACGTCGGGGAATCACTGTGAAAAACGTGGCCGGGTATTCGACCGATGCCGTTGTGCAGCACACCTTTTCAATGCTGTTTTACCTGATGGGATATTCGCGTTATTACGATGAATACGTCAAGAGCGGCGGCTGGCAGAATGAGGAGGTGTTCACTCACATCGGCCCCTCATTCCATGAACTGCGCGGGAAAACGTGGGGGATTATCGGTTTGGGGGAGATCGGGCAAGGTGTCGCTCGGATTGCTCAGGCTTTTGGTGCAAAGGTGTGTTATACCTCCACTTCGGGTAAAAACGAAAACAGCGAGTTTGAGAAAACGACGTTGAGCCGTTTGATCGAAAACAGCGATATCGTCTCGATCCATGCTCCGCTAAACACCTCGACGGAAAAGCTCATTTCCCATTCAGAATTGTTGCAGCTCAAAGACGGGGCGATTCTCCTTAATCTCGGACGGGGCGGAATCGTCGATGAGGATGCCTTGTCCGTGATTATCGACGTTAAACCGATCTACGTCGGACTCGATGTATTGGTACAAGAGCCGATGAAAACGGCGCATCCTCTTTTAAAAATCAAACATCCTGAGAGACTCTACATGACTCCCCACATTGCGTGGACCTCGGTTGAAGCACGCCAGCGGCTGATAATGGCAACAATAGAGAATATCCGGTCTTTTTTTAAGATTTAAACGGAGTTTTCCAAAATTTCTATGAAAGAGGTAATGACATTGAGTGATGGAAGGGGTATGATAACTCTTATTTGATCCTAAAAATAGTGTAAGGGGGTATTTTGAAAAAAGTTTTCATGACAGTTTTGTTTGCCGGCGGATTAATGGCTGCAGAACAGGGTTGGTATATGGGAATAGAGTCCGGTTTTGCTATCGGTACCCTTAAAATGACAAAAATGGATGAGACGAATAGCCTATATGATACCGAGCGAAGGCACCATACTACTTTCAGTGATGTAAAACTGAAATTGGGTAAAGGGAGAGATGGTGATATCAAGTTTCAAGGTGCGCTCTCTTTTGTCCGATTTGGCGAGTATCCGTTCAGTATAAGAACTAAACAAGTGACGGAGGGAAGCGTGGAGATAATCAAAGAATTTGATGCAGGCAATCTGTTCTATCCTTTTGTTAAAGCGGGCTTGGGGATTGGGTATATGGGAGTGGAAGGATACAGCACCAGTCGTATTCAGGAAGTTTGTTACAACATGGGGGCGGGCCTTTCTTATAAAACGGCGGATCATTTATACCTGCTTGCGGGAATCGATTTTGTCGGCAAAATATGGGAAGAGTTTTACATCTATGATCCCAAGGTTAATAAGGTTACCGTTGAAAGTATTGACATGGGCGGATTTAAACCCTATATAGGTGTGAACTATCGGTTTTAAGTTCTTTTCCTATAACAAGAGTGTTAATACTTTCGGCAGTACGAAAGCAATTCCCAAAAACAGTACCGAAGTGATAAAAACCTGTACCGTTACGGTACGGGGGGCACAATTGTAAAGAGAGGCGAGATTGACATTGGCAACCGCCAGCGGGACGAGCAGCTCTAAAAACAAGACCCCTTTGATCATCGGCTCCATCTCGACCGTTTCTAAAACAATCCAGGCCAGCAACGGTAATAGAATAAATTTTGTTCCGTTGACCCATACGGTGAGTTTGAGAGTGAGCTCTCCTAGTTGAATTCCGTAAAGATAAATGCCAAATAATACCAGCTGCATCGTCATCGAAGCGTAGGCTCCCATCATTAATGTTTTATCGACGGCTTGTGTGGGGTGGTAGCCTCCCAGATTGAGGATAATAGCAATCATTGCCGCCCATAATATCGGAAGTTTGAGGATATTGAGGAGTGAATCTCGGACACTGAACTCACCGCGTGAATAGTAAAAGACCCCAATCGTGTAGACGATGAAAACATTGGCGAGATTAATAAGGGTCGTATAGGGGATACTCTCTTCGCCGAAGAGGGCAATGCCAAGCGGTATCCCGAGATTGCCGGTATTGCCGATCAAAGCCGCTACGGCCGCAATAGAGCGCTCCTTCGGATCGCTAAAGAGCATTTTTGAGAGAGGTATCATCAGCAGAAGTGCTATCATCGTAATGAGAAGATAAAGAGAGGGGGCCAAAAGGAGATCGGTATCGATCGGGCGCTTGAGCAGTCCCCAAAAGGTGAGAAAAATCTGAAGAAAATAGACACTGAGCAGGGTAATCGTACGGTCGTCTATTTTCTCTTTGAACGTCCATTTGGCACCGAAGCCGACGGCGATAAAAAGGTAGATGCCCAGTAACGATATAAGAGTTTCTGTCGTCATTAAATGGTTCCGAATCGAGAAGATGGAGTGTGATTATAGTACGTGAACAAGGATAGGTCAATCGAAGCCTATTCGGATAAATTATCTCTTAAGTGTAATCTCTATACAATCTTTGCCAAATAACTATTGTTGGTTAAATTTAACACGGGACTGTAGAAATGAAAAAAATAGTATTGGCGGCATTGGTGGCAAGCGGAGCGATGGCCGCAGGGAACAGTGATTATGCGGCGATTAGCGTCGGAGAGGCTACGAGTTCGTTAAGTAGGGGCGGAAATACGGTTACCGATACAAAAACGGCCTACAGTATCGGATTGGGCCATTATTACGGCGATAAAGGGCGTGTGTCCGGAACCTATTCGCATATCGATTATACCGGGATCAATTCAGATTCCTTGTCGCTTTCGTATGATTTTATGCTGCCGGTGGCAAGCAGTGTGAGTGTGTTTGCGGGACCGAGTGCCGGCTATATGTGGTTTGAAGATTTAAGCGGTCTTATTTACGGTGGTGAAGCGGGGGCGGTGTATCGTATTAACGATGCGATTGAAGTGGAAGCCGGATACCGTCTGATGCTGGGTACGGGAAGTTATACGGTGGGGACTACGAAAACCGTTTTGGATGATGTTTCGGGATGGTATGTCGGAGCGAATTTCCGATTTTAATTTTCTACTGCTCTTACGATCCCCTTCAGGGATCGCTTCCATTTTAAAGATATTTTAAAACTCTGAAGCTAGAACTGGGGAGATAGTTATGGTGCCACCATCTATAGCTGTAACATTATAGGTTATCCATGCTTGCCCGCTGCTACTGCAACTGTAAATATTATCGTTTAAGCTTGATGTGTACGAGGCACTAACATCACCGCTCACGTTAACCATCGCTCCGAAATGGCTATTCATGAGCCATTCGGCCGTATCGGTCAGCTTTATGGAAAAGGTGACGGTTCCGCTATAGCCTTTTGGTATGGTGAAGGCTGCTGGAGAAGCCGTTAGCCCATGTCCCCGCAATGTCATCCGCTTCACTTCTCCCAGACGGATTTCGTTGCCTGAACTGTTGAGAACACCGACCAGATTTGCAAAGAGGGCAATTTTCTTGCCCACCATATATGGATCATATTTGACTTTGACGAGGGCATATCCATCGCTATTAACCTGATAGGTACCGTCAGACGAGTCGACCTGAACGAGATGCTCGTCTCCGAAACTGCACACCTCCTGACGGTAGTTATGCCCGACCGCATACCCGAGATTGGGGACGCTTGCCCCCTTGAAGGTATCTTTGAGGGTAATGGTGGAACCCGAAACACTTTTGATATCCCATTTTCCGGATGCCTGATAGGTGTAGCCGTTTCCGAAGGTGACGAGAATATCGTTATTGCTGTCAATTTTAGTGAGGTCTATGGCTGCACCTGTCAGTTTGGCACCGGAGGGGTCTTCGGCAAGGGTGGCAACCGCCCTCTCTTCGATAAGATATTTATTGCCGGTGGGACTCGTAGAACTCTCCGTATATCCGGCAAGGGCCCCGGCATAGATGGTGGGAGCGGTATTGACGGGGTTGTTCCACTGATCGGCCAAATGGATGGCCATATTCTCGATAAATTGCCCCGAGAGGAGATCTTGCCCGGTATTGAGATAGACGATGCTCATGGCCGTTGCCGGTCCTGAAAAGATGGTGATCGCTTTGGTAATGTTTTTATCTTCGGTGCCGTTGGTTGTGTTGATTTTAAACTGGATGTCAAAATTGGCCAGACCGGCGGCGGTATAGGTTTTAAGCTTGAGCGAAATATTGTTTTTCTTCGTAAAGGTCAACGATGTTTGCGTCGCGCCGGTCGAATCGAGGAGTTTGACCATATTGGGCTGTTTGGCGGTAATGGTCGCACTGACGATGTCCGCATCGGCAACCTGTTTTCCGGTCGTGTCTTTGAGGGTCAGGTTAAAGGCTGCCGTTGTTTGTAGATTAGTGGTTGGTTTGCCGTTTGAACTGAGAAATTCGACGTCGTATCCGGTCAGCTTCACCGGCGGAGTTGTTGTGTCCGGAGCATAATTGATGGTTAGGGGGATCGATTTGCTCGGATTGTTCGTGTCGTAAAAGGTAAACGTTGCCGAGGTGATCCCGCTGTTTTTAAGATCAATCAAGTCGGACGGTCCGATATAATCAAAAATGGCTTGCCCATTTTTGACATCGACGGTTTTGATCGGATTTAAACTTCCGACATCGACACCGCTCGTGATTTGGCTCGGGTAACTGACGGAGATGGACCCGGAGGAGAGGGGGACATTCGTCGAATCATAAACATTGAACGTCAACTTTCTGCTTTCACCGTTTTGGGTCAACGTAATGTTTTTGGTCGCCGCATTAGGGAGAATCAAGGCTATAGGAGAAGCATTGCTGATCACTGCCGGATTAATGAGCGTTTTTTTGGTCCATTGGAGAGTCTTTTGTGCGTTGTCCGTTTCCGAAGCGTTGAGGGTCAAGACGGTAGCGCGGCACTCCGATCCCAGCGTGATGACTACGTTTGATGTTTTTGAATTATTGTCCGAATAAGAGAGTGTGTTATTGACATCGACAGTCGTGTCATTGACGGTACATCCATCAATCGTTGCGGAGATGTTGGAGAGGGTTGCGTTTCCCCCCTGCAAATATTTGGTGGTTATGGTCCCCGTTATTTTCATCCCCGTTGAATCGTATTGCAGCGATGAGTTTGTCAGTTCCACCACATTTGATCCGGATGCGGTGGTCGCATTGACAGGAAGAGAACCGCTTCCGCCCCCTCCGCATCCGCTTAACCCAATTGCAACGATAAGAGAAGCGAGAGCTGTTTTCAGCATGTATTTTAACTCCATTGCTATGCCTTTTGTGATTTTTTGATCTATTCGTGCCCGATTATACAACCTTTAAATTTAACTACTCTTGAAAGTTTGAATTGGATTTAAAGAGTTCATTTCGTATTTTTTTTGCTACAATCGCACACAATATGCATAATGAATTGGACAATGGGCTGTTCTCTCTTCTCACAGGGGAAGGGGAATGTATCTCTAAGGGTAGAATGAGGTTATTTAAATGGCAAGAATTTTAATTATCGGCGGCGGCGGTGCCGGGCTGGTCAGTGCACTGAGCGCGCAGAAATCGGGTGCAGAGGTGATGGTCGTCTCCAAAACGGTTCCGACCCGTTCGCAAACGTCAATGGCGCAGGGGGGGATGAATGCCGTTTTGGGGGGAGAGGATACGATTGCACGCCATATCGAAGAGACCCTCCGCTCCGGTGCCGGACTCGGGGAGGAAGAGAGAATCGCATTTTTATGTGAAAACGCCCCCGATGCGGTGCGATGGTGTAATCTTTTGGGGCTCCCTTTCAGTTGTGATGCGGAGGGTGAAATTGCCCGTCGCCGTCTTGGCGGAGCATCGGCACCTCGGGCGTGTCATGCTCAGGATTATACGGGGCTAAAGCTGCTTCATACCCTGTACGATCAATGTTTGAAAGCGGGTATCGCGTTTAGGAATGAGCGGTTTTTGTTGAACCTGATTGTAGATCACGAAGAAAATCGGGTAGTGGGGGCAACCTTTTTGGATATTGCGAGCGGTGAAGTCGAAGAGATCCGTGCCGATGCGGTGATCCTTGCTACGGGGGGGTATGGGGCAATTTACGGCAAGCACTCCACAAACGCGGTAGGGAGCAGCGGTGACGGATTGGCAGCGGCGGTACGGGCGGGGGCAAAGCTGGCCGATATGGAGTTTATCCAGTTCCATCCGACGGCATTGAAAAATTCATCCATCCTGATATCGGAGAGTGCGCGGGGGGCGGGAGGATATCTCGTCGATGAACAGGGGGACCGTTTTACCGATGAACTGGCCCCTCGTGATGTTGTTGCCCGTGCGATACACGATGAGATTAGTAAAAGCGGCGGTGTTTATCTCGACATTCGCCATTTGGGAGAGGAGTTCATCAATCATGAACTTCCGCAAGAGCGTAAGCTGGCCCGGATTTACGAAGGGGTTGACCCGGTGAACGATCTGATTCCGATCAAACCCTCTGCCCACTACAGCATGGGGGGAATCGAAGTGAATGAAGCGTGTATGAGCAGTGTAAAGGGTCTCTTTGCCGTCGGCGAATGTGCGAATCATAAAACACACGGAGCAAACCGTTTGGGGGGGAACTCACTTCTTGAACTGGTTGTTTTCGGCCGCCATTGCGGAGCGAAAGCGGCTGAATACGGAGCTAAAAATCCCGCTTCGTCATCAAGTAACCCGCAGTTGGCGAAAGATACGAACTTTGTTCGCGGCGTGATGTATTTTACGAATCAGATCGATTTTTACCAAAAACAGGAGATGCTCGCCAATATCTTCTATAACAACGTCGGTTTGGTGCGGGACGATATGGGGCTCAAAGCGGTACTGGGAGCGATCCGTCAGATGCAGAAAGAACTCCCCTTTATGGGGCCGCGCGACAAGTCGAAAGTGTGCAATACCAATCTGGTCGAATTTATCGAATTCGGAAATAAGATCGAGTTGGCGGAGATCATCGTGGTGAGCGCGATCAGCCGTGTCGAGAGCCGGGGGGCGCATTACCGCGTCGATGCCCCAGTGCGAAACGACCGGATGTTCGGCGCCCACACCGTTACCTGGAAAGAGGAGGGCGTATTATGTGCCGATTTTATGGAATAAATGAACCGTTTGATGACGATTTTTATGAGGATGACGATGATAACGAAAAAGAGTGGTGTGACTGATGAATATTTTAGTTAAACGTTCCGGCAACGAAGAGGCGCAAACCTATACGCCAGATGTTGACAACACAACCTTGCTCGCAGCGCTCAATCACATCAAAACCAAGATCGATCCGACCCTGACGTACGCGCACGGATGCCGCAGCGGGGTATGCGGTAGCTGCGCGGTACGGGTCAACGGAAGAGAAGTGTTGATGTGCGAGTATAAGGTTCAGGAGGGGGATCTCGTAGAGCCGATCCGTAACGCCCGTGTGATTCGCGATCTGATCGTCGATTCAAGTGATATAGAACGTTTCAACCGTACCGCCAAGGCGTGGAGCGAAGGATCCAAAGAGGAGAGGGTAAGTGAAGAGGAGGCGAGCCGTATCGAGACGCAAAGCGATTGCATTTTGTGCACTTCGTGTTACAGTGCCTGTCCCGTATACGCTATCAATCCTGATTTTATCGGCCCTTTTGCCCTTACCCGCGTATGGCGTTACGTGAACGATGCGCGTGAAACGCAGAGTACGGAAAAAATAGCGGCGGTGCAGACGAACGGGATTTGGGACTGTACGCTGTGCGGCGAGTGTGTCCCCGTATGTCCCCAAAACATTGCCCCCAAACAAGACATCACCATGCTTCGGATGAAAAGTGCGATGATGGGGTATCAAGATCCCAATGCGGCGATGGCGTTTGGGGGAGGATTGGATTTTGGCGGAGGGAGTTTTTAACTGACATTACGCACCTTGCCTTAACAGGTAGTTCAAGGGGAGTTAATCTCCCGTATCCGAAAGATACGGGTAGCTTCAGGGGGTTGTAGGGACATCTGTCCCTGCCACTTTCTGGGCTTCGCCCAAAAAGTGCGTAACATCAGTTTTTAAAACAATAAGGTTTTGATGTGTTATACTAATGTTATAAAACCGTTAGGAATAGTACAATGGCATCTGAACACTCTCTTGATATCTCTGCAAAAATTGATCTCCAAGCTTTTAAAGACGCGATTGCCCAAGCCGAAAAAGAGGTGGTGGGGCGTTATGATTTTAAAGGGGTTGCGTATGAAATCAACTACCGCGAAAAAGAAAAACAGCTCATTCTAGTCGCTTCGAGCGATAATAAACTCGACGCCCTCAAAGACGTGGTGATCGGCAAGCTGATCAAAAGGGGGCTCTCCTCCAAAGCAATCGATGAGCTTAAAACGGAGGATGCAAGCGGAGGAAGCCGCAAAGCGACCTATAAAATCGTCGATACGATTGACGCCAAAGAGGCGAAAAAAATCCAGGCTGAAATCAAAAACCTCAAAACCAAAGCCTCCGTAGCGATCGAGGGGGAGCATATCCGCGTCAAGTCCAAACAGATTGATGAGCTTCAAAAAATCATGGCGCACATCAAGGCAATGGAGTGGGACGCCCCACTCGTTTTTGACAACTTCCGTTAAGGGGGTATACGCATGCAAAAAAGGTATAAACTCATCGATAAGCGACTCATCACCGAAGGGTCACAAATCGATTTCAACCTTTTTTTGCCGAACGAAACCAAAACCTCTATGAGCCTTTTTCTCCAAAGCCATAGGGCAGTGGACGCAGATGCGAAGGTAAAACTTCGCGAAATTGAGATGCTGTATGTCCGAGAAGAGGATGAAGCGCGCTACAAAGCTTATGTCGAGCGGCATATCCAAAGTGTAGTCCAAAACGGGGCCCTATCAACCGAACAAAAAGGGCGCTTGATCTATGAAAAAGCGGCTGAGTCGATTGATGCGATGTTTAAAAATCCCGAGTCGCTTGAAAATGTGAAAAATGCCGAACCGGTGGTGAAAAGTTTCATTGACATTATTTTGCACGACAAGAGTGCGGTAGAGTCTCTGATGCACATAACGGCACACGATTATTACACCCATACCCATTCGATCAACGTCAGTATCTATACCCTGAGCTTAGGCTCCTTTTTGGGAATTACGGGAAAAGATTTGGAAGCGCTGGGGATGGCGGCCATTCTTCATGATTTGGGAAAGAGCAAAGTGGATTATTCCATTATCAACAAAAACGGCAAACTCACGGATGTTGAGTTTGATCAGATGAAAAAACATCCGGCACTGGGTCATGCGATCGCTTTAGAGCTGGGGATTTCGGATGAGCGGATTTTGACCGGCATCCGGCATCATCACGAAAGAATTGAGGGGGGAGGTTACCCCGATAACCTCAGAGGGGGGCAGATTAGCCAATTTGCCCGTATTATCGGGGTATGCGATGTCTTTGATGCCCTTTCGACCAAACGGTCGTATAAAGATCCAATGAGTTCGTTTGAATCGCTGCGTCTGATGAAACAGCAGATGGCGGAGCATTTGGATATCGGCATGGTTGACGCATTTATCAGAATGTTACACAAATAAGGAGAAAAGGGCTCATGAAGAAATTAACCGTTGCCGATGCGGCAGAGCATTTCGGAGTCTCCAGAGAGGCGATTCACAACCGTATCCGGCGGGGTTCTCTTGATTGTATTGTGGAAAACGGAGTGAAATACGTTGCCGTCCCTGCGATCAAAGCCGCTTTAAACGCTAACGCCGTGAGCGATACCCGTTATACGCATTATATTGAGCAGGAGAATGCACGTCTTCGCGAGAAAGTGGATCTTTTGGAAAAAGAGACGACCCGTCTTCGTGACCAGCGTGAGCAGATGCTGATCGATGAGAGGATAAAAATCGAGCAGATTTACAAAGAGCGGGATGCCCAATTGCGAAGCGTATTGCACGTCGTCGCCTCCAAATTTCTTTCGCATCCGAACGCCGATGCGATTGTCGAAGAGGCGATTAATGCCGATGTGGTCGAAACGGATAATGAATGGATATCCCTCAAAGCATTTTTGAAACTGAAGCGGGTAAAAGAGAAAGATAAAAAAAAGATCAAGAACCGCTTTAAGGAATCCCAAGAGGGGGATTCACGGATCAGCGTCCGCGATAGGATGATCTTTTTGAATCCTTCACGGCACGATTATTCGGATTTGCTGCGTTAACGCGGGTTCGGCTTGGTTCAGAGGTCTGGGGGGATTTAAGACGGCGGAAACAGCTTTGGCAGATGTTGAATTCGCTTTGAGGCGGGAGCGGTTTTGAACAGGTTCTACAGCGGGGGACGAAGTGGCTTTGTTTGAGCGAATTTTCGATAAAACGGTTCAGCTCTCCCCGAAATGAACGTGCTTTTTCCGCATCGACAAAATACTCTCCCAACCGGTAGGACAACCACAGATAGAGCGATATCTCTTTGATCCGGTCTTCGGCATCTTGGAGCTCTTCGCTGGTGTGGGCATAGGTTCCCAAATGTTTTGGGGGGATATAAGCGATCGGTTTTTTCTGCTCCAGAGCATGAACATAGCGCTCAAATGCCCCCATCACCAGCAAGGATGAGGTGGAGAGGGGTGCAGTGGCGAGGGTGTATTTGGTCCGCATATCCAGATCGTGACGATCGACAATGGCGGATGCTTCGCTCATCGATTCGAGATTGGCCGCCCGAAACGGTCCTTCAAACTTCATGTTTTCCACGAAAAATTCGACGATGGACGAGAGGGAGTTTTCCTCCAATATTGTCGAGACAAGGAGAATATGGTCAAAATTGGCCATGACGTTAAACGGAAGGGCAATCGGCTCAATCTCTTTGGTAAAAAGGGAGCTGATTGTTTTGAGAACATCCGAACTCAATGCCCCAACGTACCCTTTTTCGCTCAAACCGTAGCGCCCCGCCCGCCCTGCGATCTGACGCACTTCGCTGACACTTAGGTTGCGTTGGTTTTGACCGTCGAATTTATCGGATTTGGAGAAAAGGAGGGTTTTGATCGGGAGATTGAGCCCCATCGCAATCGCATCGGTCGCCACCAAAATCTCCGTTTCTCCTTCGCGAAAACGGCGTGCCTCTTCACGGCGAACTTCCGGGCTGAGATTGCCGTAGATGACACTGGTTCGGTAGGTGCCCGAGAGTTGCTGCTTCAGCCGAAGAACATTAGAACGGCTAAAAGCGATAATGGCACTTTGCGGTTCGATAGCGTTGATAGGGGTAGCTGTTTTAAGGAGTTCAAGGGGGTTCATCCGTTCGAATTCGATAATCTCCAGAGCCTCTCCCAGATACTCGGCGAGGGCGACAACCGCTTCGCGCGAATTGGGAGAACCGGTCATGATGACGGTTTTGGCCGGGGCGCCGATGATGCCGTTGGCCCATGCCCAGCCGCGGTCCCGGTCGCCGATCATCTGCACCTCATCGATAACGCAGCAGTCTACCTCCGTCTCAAAACTGAGCATCTCGATCGTGGAGCTGATATGGGTCGCATCCTCATCGATGAGCTGCTCTTCTCCGGTAATCAGCGAAGCATTGATCCCCTTCTCTCGTAAGCTCTCATACCCCTCCAACGCCAGCAGACGCAGGGGGGCGAGATAATATCCCGTCCCCGCTTTGCGCAATGACTCGAAGGCGGTGTAGGTTTTTCCGCTGTTAGTGGGGCCGATGTGCAAAATGAGCTTGCGGCGAAGCGAGCGTGCAAGCGGGAAGAGGTTTTTAAAGTCACGGATGCTGCGGGCAAGGAGCTCTTGGCGTTGCCGTTTGAGGAGTTCTCCCGCAATTTTTTGGTCAAAGGCAAATAAAACCCGTCGGGAGGTTTTGGCACTGATGTGGAGGGTTGCGGTGAGATAGGGGAAGAGAAGGGCATAGACCATCTGGTGCAGACGGGACTCTTCGAGTGCCAAGAGCTTGGAGTGTTCGCGGCATTCGTCGATCAAAACACTTAATTCGGCAAGAAAATGCCCTTTTTCCTCGTTGCACTGCTTTTCGATAGAGGCATTAAGATCGATCGGCTGTTCCATCCAGATTTGACGGGTAATGTCGGCGATATCGATCTGAAGATGGGTCGTATAGTTCAACGTTTCGGTGGCGTAGGGGAGCTCAAGCCGCTGGGTATGTTCAATCAAAAGATCCTCTTCCGATCCGACAAAAGCAACGCTCTCAATATTGCCGGACAAGAGGCGCTTGATCGTCTCCCTTGAGAGGGGGAGTGTCGTTTGCTGCAGTGATGGAGGAGCGCTTTTGAGGGCGGTGATGATCTCTTCGCGTTTCAGATAGCGATGGGTATCAAGAGGGAGCGAAGCGATAAAGGCATCGGTCTGGAGCTGCTTTTGTACGGTTATCGCTGTTTTAAGTTCGGTTATCTCCGGAATCAAAACCTCAGGCACCTCTTCATGAAGACGCTTGTTGTCGAGAGGGGGTGTTTTGAGGATATGGATTTTAGTAAAACTTTCCGAACCGATCTCATACCGGATAGGGGCGTAGTATTCGAGGGTGTCATCAAAATTAAATTTCCCTTCCACCCCTTTTTCGAGGAGCTCCCTCTTACGGGTATAGCGTAGATGCTCCAGTTTTGAGGAGAGCTTTTCCGGGGTGATTTTTCGGGTCCGTATATCGATGAACGCAGCATGAAGTGCTCTGCGCTCATCGGAAGTGATATCAAAATCCTCCAAGAGCTCATCGATTTTCTCTTCGCGCTCATGCGGTTTCTCTTTGGGTTTCGGATTGGGATAGATCCGCCCCTCATTGCGAAAAAAATCGACGATTATCGTCCGGTTATCGGTCTCCCCCTCCGACCATATACGGCGAAAGGTTTTAATCAGAGCCGCTTTTTCGGTCGTGCCGTTAAAAATTCCGAGTGCATGAGAGAGGGCGATCAGCGATTCGGTAGGAACCCGCTCGATCCCCTCGTCAAATCCTTCATCGCCGAAGAAATAGCGAATCTGTTGGTTGAGTTTGATCATTTTTTTCTTTTTCTTTGCCATAACGTAAGTGTAACCTAAATTTCTAAGGGACATCCTTTTTTAAGTTCGATAGACTCTCACAAAAACATGATGGATACAATAATGGTCGATCTTGACGTCGATGAGTGGACGCAAACAGAGTATTTGACAAATAAACGGGTGTTAGAAGAGAGGGGGGTTAAGGTGCTCCTCATCGATACGATCCTCAATCCGATTCTTGGGACACAGACGGTGACCTACAGCCCCCCATTGCTTCGTGCCGAGCCGGAGGGGAGTGTATTCGTCTTTTATTGCGATACCGGAAAATCCTCCAAAGAGCGGTTAAAAGAGTTTCGGAGCAAGTTTCCGAATCATGTTTGTATCAGTTTGCGGGGAGGGCGAGGGTATTGGCGCAAGAATTTGATCCTCTAGTCGATGGGTGTGAAGCATTTCTCCTCTCGATACGGGAGGGGCGTTATTATGATGCCCATGAGGATTTTGAAGTGCTCTGGTATCCACGCCGTTTTGAAGATAACGATGAGGTGCGGCTTTGGAAAGGGTTTATCAATGCGGCAGTGAGTTTTGAGCTGATAAAGCGGGAGCGTCCCGGCCCTTCCCGTACCGCTTGGAATACGTATCGTAAATATTGCCGTTTGCTCGGCTCCTTTGAAACTCCCTATTATCCTCTCTACGTTACAATTATCCGATTAATTGAGACACAATATCGGGTCTTAACGGCCGAAAATCAGTAATTTAGGAGTTGCATCATGTCCGAATTTTTAGAGGCAATGGCGTTTCGTCACGCGTGCAAACGGTTCGATACCGAAAAACAGATCCCCTCAGAGCAGTTTGAATCGATTTTGGAGGTGTGCCGAACCTCCCCCTCATCCTTTGGAATGGAACCGTGGCGGGTGATCGTCGTACGCAATGAAAAACTGCGCAAAGCGCTCAAGGCGTCGTGCTGGAATCAAAACCAGATTATCGAGTGTTCGGAGTTGGTCGTTTTCACCACCGATAACGATACCGTTCGCAGCGACAGCCCGTATGTGCGTAAAATGTTCGAGCGGCGCGGATTGAGCGCCGAAGCGGTCGATACCTATCTGGGAGTGTACGGTAATTATCTAAAGCCTCTTGAAGAGGATGAACTTTTGCTGGAGAATTGGACGGCCAAACAGTGCTATATCGCTATGGCCAATATGATGACCTATGCGGCAACGCTCAAGATCGACAGCTGTCCGATCGAAGGATTTGATAAAGAAGAGGTCGAAGCGATTCTCGATATCGAGTACGGCTGCAGTGTCGCGGTGATGTGTGCCTTCGGATATCGGGTTAATCCCCAAAGTGAGCAAAAAAGACTAACGCTCAAACAGATCATCGAGTATCGATAAGAGAGGAAACGTATGCTTGGACAAGTTGAAAAATACACCGATCTGGTGATTCAGTACGGGGCCGAATACGGGATTAAAATCGTCGGTTCTCTCCTGATTTTTCTGATCGGGAAGTGGGTTGCGGGAAAAATCGTCACTTTGAGCAAAAAAGGGATGGAAAAAGCAAACGTGGATCAGACGCTTATTTCGTTCGCGGCAAATGCAATCTATGTCGCGTTCATTGTGGTGGTGGTGGTTGCCGCCATCAGTCATCTCGGGGTCGAAACGACGTCGTTTGTCGCGGTATTCGGTGCGGCGGGGCTCGCCATCGGACTGGCACTCAAAGATACCCTCTCCAATGTCGGTGCGGCCGTACTCATTATCTTTTTTAAACCGTTTAAAGTGGGAGATTTTATCGAAGCTTCGGGGGTGATGGGGACGGTAAAGGCGATGAACCTTTTCTCGACAACGTTAACGACGGCGGATAACCGTGCGATTATTATCCCCAACGGTACTTTGATCGCCGGGAATATCATCAACTATACCGGAAATGAGACGCGGCGCATCGATATGGTGTTTGACATCGATTACAAAGATGATTTGAAACTCTCCAAAGAGGTGATTATGAAGGTACTCCTTTCCCATCCCAAAGTGCTTCAGGAACCGGCTCCCCTTGTCGCGGTCGGAGCATTGGCGCAAAGCTCCGTACAGCTGTATGCACGGCCGTGGGTCCCGGTAGAAGCTTATTGGGAAGTGAAGTTCGAAATCACCGAAGCGGTGAAGCTCGAATTTGACAAACACCATATCTCTATTCCGTTTCCGCAGATGGATCTGCATGTCCGAAAAGGGGAGCTGTGATCCGAACCGTTGCCGGATTGGCATTAGCCATGTCGGTGTGTGCTGGGGATGGATGTCTGAACGTCTCCGGAAACAATAATGGGAGTATCCCCCTTGCCGAATTTTTGCCAATCAATACCAAAGGGTACTGCGAGACGGTTGTCCTTGCATTTGACAAAAAGGTCGCAACGGTGATCGATAACCATATCGTCAATCTCCGCGCGGATGCCTACCGTTCGGTCAAAAGCGGAACCATGAGCAAGGACAAGTGGTCCGTCGAGCTCAATTACGATTATAAGGTCAACGGGATCTATTCGCTGAATAATTTGACGCGGTATAAAGAGGACCGCTTAAGCGGATTCGACTACCAGTTCTTTATGAAGCCGGGGATCGGAGTCAAAGTGATCGATCGTGAAAAGTATAAATTTGATGTACAGGCGGATCTTGTGTACGGACAGGACAAGCCCGCTCTCCTCCCGATAAGAGATTCTTTATCGAGCAAAGTGGGGGCCATTTATCAATGGCAAATTGAAGATGACCTTAGGTTGATCGAAGAATCAACCTTTCGTTTTAATCTGGAAGAGCGGCAAAACTATTTTATTTACACGAAAGTGGGAATTGAAAATAGAGTTAATCGTCATGTATCCATGGGGATAAATTATAAAATCAATTTTCTCAACATGTTCCCCTCTTTGAACAGTGACCGTACTTTTTTGGTATCGCTGATTATCGCGTATTAGCGTGCAGTTTAAATGCGATTCCCGCCCCCAGTGCCGCAATAGCACCTCCGGCAAAGAGATAGGCCGGAGTATAGTGATAGAGTACACCCGCCCCTAGCGCCCCAACAAATCCCCCCAAGCCGTAGGCAATACCGAAGAAAAACTGTTGTGAGAGACGGCGCGCCGGATAGAGTGAAAACAAGACGCTGATCGCTGCCGTATGAAACAGGGCAAAACTGAAGGCATGAAGGATTTGGGAGAGAAACAACAGCTCCAGCGAATTGGGGAAGAGTGCCACGATCAGCCATCGAAATGCGGTAATGAATGCGGTAATCCAAAGAATACTAAAGAGGTTGCGCCGTATGAGGGGGGCCTGAAAGTAAAACATGGCGATTTCGGCAATGACTCCAAAACTCCAAAGCCATACCGTCGACTCCAAAGAGATGCCGTGATAGGTCGTATAGATCGTGAAGAAATTGTAAAATGGGCCGAAACTCACCTGCATCAGAAAAAAACCGATCCACAGATAGGGATGCAGAAACGGATTGAATCCCGATATCCCCTCCTCGCTATTCTCCTCCTGATGGGGTGGATGGGGGTTGGCCAAACCGATAAAAGAGCCGAAAACAAGGGTGAGGAGCGCCATTGCGATCAAAAAACCGATCCCGATCTGCGCAGAGCTGAGCCAGTGAACCAGAATGAGGGCTACGGCAATAAAACCGAATGAGCCGAACAGCCGTATCCGCCCGTACCGCTCCCGCCCGATCTGTTCTAGTGCAATCACCTCGACATAGGGGAGGATCAGGGAGATCCCGATCCCAAAGAGGATGTTGACCCCGAGCAAAAACCAGAACGTCCCCAGTGAGGGATAAAATCCTACGGCTCCCGCTCCCATGAGCCCCAACGCCGTATAAAACATTTTTTGATCGAGTTTGAACCCTTTTAAAAATAAAAAAGGGACGGCAAAACGGACCAGCGGTGCGGAAGCAAAAATGACGCCGATCTGCAACGCGTTGAACCCGACCATTGAGAGGATTTTAGGAACGAAGATAATATGGACCCCGATCAGGGCAAAATAGAAGAAGTAAAACGAGGAGATGAGAGAGGGCACGTCAAAGGACTCGGATAACGGCCGTACCGCTGAGGAGATCGTGAAGGGTCCGTTTGTCACGCCGGAACACTCCGATAAAAAATCCGATCAGGGTGATAAAAGAGATAAAATAGCCGATAAACCGGAGGATAAGTTTCCAGTAGGGGGCATTTTCGAGTGTTCGCGCATCTACCACACGGATTTGTGCCAGTTTTTTACCGGGAGTTTGGCCGCTCAGGTGCCATAGCCAGACATAGGTGATCAGAAAAAGGAACATTTGGCTAATGGAAGCCATCGGATTGGGGGGGGCAAGACGTGCTTTGTCGCTGTGGACGATGACGTCCAGACCCGAAGCCGTATGCATCTGATCGTAACCGAACAGGAACATCATTAAAAGCGATATGGGTAAACCGATCATAAAAATATCGGTCGTAAATCCGAGTGCTCTAGGCCAAAAAGGGGCGTAATGAATTCTTGCTTTCGGTGTCGGAAGGGGAGTCGGGTGTTTTTTTTTGAGTGTTCGCCAGCGCATTTGGGTATTGTAATCCATTATTCATAAAAAAAGAGACTGAAACGCGGGTTTTTTTATCGGAATGATAGCTTTATTACTATTGGTTTACTAAACTCCTTCATAATTGCTCATCCCAATTGACACGCAGCAAGTCACAGGGTGTTTTTCCATTCTATAACGCAACTCCTTAAGTTTCAAAGCTCCATCAACGTTCAGTCGTTGTTGGGCCTCCTTTCCTCCGCCAAAAATCCATATACTACGTAAAAAAAAGAATCACTATTGTTTTTGTCTCCCCCTCCCGCCGTGAATGCGAGAAGAAGATTAGATGCGAGGGTTACCGTTTAATACCGAGCAGTGTTTCGAGGAGGGTATCGGCGGTTGTAATGGTTTTACCGTTGGCCTGATATCCCCGTTGAATAATAATGAGGTTGGTCAATGATTTGGACAAATCGACGTTGGACCCTTCCAGAGACGAAGATTGGATAAATCCGCGTCCCGCCGTCGCCGCCGTACCGATAATCGGATCTCCCGAGTTGGCCGATTGGAGATAGGTATTACCTCCGTCGGTAATCAACCCTTCGTTATTGGTGAATTTGGCCATACCGATTTGCGCCAAACCGAAAGAGCGCCCGTTTGAGAACGATCCGACCAGCGTACCGCTTTGATCGATACGGATACCGACCAAATCTCCTCCGACATAACCGTCTTGTGAAATACCGCTGGTTCCGGACGGATTGTCAAAGCTGGTTAAGCCGTCAAACCCGCCGATGGTTCCGAATTTCAGACTGACCGCTTGATTGGCGGCCGCACCGTTATTGGGCGAGAAGTTGATACTGGGGATATTGTATCCCATGACGGCACCGTTGCTGTCAAAGGAGACGAGCCCCCCCTCTAAGATGTTTTCATTCGGAGGATTGCCTCCGATAGAGCTGGGGAGGGGGACGCTGATGGTGTAGCCCCAGTCGGTTGTTCCGTTGAGAGTATTGACGCTTTGTTTGCGATAATCGACTTTGACGGTATGCTTCCCCCCGAGGGAGTCGAACACATCGATGCTTGCCGAATGGGTTGCGGCATTGATCGATTGCGATTGTTTCAACGTGGTACCGACCGGTAATGACCCTACGAGCGTTGAAAAGGTGCTGCTAAAGCGGGTATTTTCGATCGTGTTGCCATCCACGATCCCCTGTGCCGTAATGTTTAAAGGAAGAGCACCGGCCGCGTTATTGACAATGATTTTACCCTGATCGCTGATACTAACCGTTGCTCCTGCCGATCTGGTTTGTGCCAGTGTCTGTAAACCGGCACGCATCTCTTCGGTTGTCCGGAAATAGTAGGTCCCCGCGACGGTGGTTCCGGCTAAAGCGGTATCGGTGGTATAGCGAAAATCCTGAGTTGTCACACCGTTGTCAAAGGAGACGGCGATCCCCTGCCCCCCTATCGGTGCAGCGGCGGTTCCGCTTGAGGGGGTCAGCTGAAACCCTTCTCCGTTCGCATTAAACATCACCCCCATATCTTCGGCTTTTTCACCGGCCCCTAACCCCGCTGTCGCATCAAGTGCGTAGGTCGGCCCGTATTGATCCACGATCTGGCTGGCGCTTAGATTGGCTTTGAGGACAATTTGAGTGCTGGCATTGGCCGGTGTCGTCAAGCCGGGGGTGATTTTGATATCCGAGATCGGTTTGGTCGCATCGACCAGACCGGTTGTTTTATCGCGCACCCACCCTTGGACGATTGCACCGCTGTTGTCGACAAAATTTCCGAAACCGTCAAATTTAAAGTCTCCGGCACGGGTGTATTTATTGGTATTCCCTCCGTCTTGAGAGACGATAAAAAAACCGTCACCCTGAATCGCCACGTCGGTACTCTTATCCGTATTCTGGATGGAACCTTGCGAAAAAATATGGGTAATGGAGTTGACTGAGGAACCCAATCCGATCTGAACCGCATTTTTACCTCCCAGTGCCCCTTGGGGTGCCGTGGCAATTTGGTTTGTCTGTGCCAGCAAATCGGCAAAATTGGCGCGAGAATATTTAAAACCGACGGTATTGACGTTCGCAATATTATTGGATTCGACGTCCATTGCAATCTGATGCGATTGCAAACCGCTGACGCCGGAGAAAAGTGACTTTAGCATAGGGTATCCTTTTCGTTATACATAGTAACTGATGTTACGCACTTTCTGGGCGAAGCCCAGAAAGTGGCAGGGACAAATGTCCCTACAACCCCCTAAAGCTTCCCGTATCTTTCGGATACGGGAGAGTAACTTCCCTTGAAGTAGCTGTTAAGGCAAGGTGCGTAAGGTCAGATAATAAAGATTAAAAGCAAAAAACATTCCAAAAACTACCGATGCATCTGTAACGCTTTTTGGATCATCTCATCCACGGTCGTAATGGTTTTGGCATTGGCCTGATAGGCTCTTTGCATGACGATCATATCGGTGAGCCCGACATCCACACGGGCATTGGACGCTTCGAGATTACCGCTTCGGACGATTGCTCCGGTAACGGTATTGCCGTTTGCATCTCTCCAAAAGAGGGGCTTTCCGCTATTGCTGGTTTCTGTAAAATAGCTTCCCCCATCGCGATTCAACCCTTGATCGTTTTGAAAATGGTAGACGGCGACCCGCCCGATGGCACTTTCCCGTCCGTTTGAAAATCCAGCGAGAATGACGCCGTCGCTATTGATGCTGTAGCCGGTCATTATTCCACCGGCCAATCCATTACTTTGTGCCCCGCCACTGATCGGGAGTGCTCCGGTGGCAACGACGCCGGCGAATCCGTCTCCCAAACTGATGGATACAGGAGAACCGTTATTGTCAATCGGGGGGATAGTCAAACTGGTCAACCCCCCCGCCCCGTCAAAAATGGCTTGTCCATTTTGGGTGTCGTAAACAGTGGCACCGTCTTTGGACTCGGCGGTAGCGACAATGTCCCATGAGCTCCCTGTGGCCGGTTGCGTCGCACTGAGGGTATAGACCAGATGGATCCGGTTGGTTTCATTTTTGGCATTGATCACTTGGCCGTTCATCGCTCTGACGCTATTATCGCTCCCCAGGTTACCTAAAAAATTGATTTGGGTCGTCGGTTCTGCCGGGTACGATAAACGGGCCGGAAACTCCAGTGCCGTTTGTGCCGCGACGTCGCTTAACGAGAGGCTGGATGCCGGTTGATTGATCACATACGCTCCGCTGGTTCCGTTGGATGCCAAATCACCGTAATCGAATGCGGGATCAAAGGTAAAATTATTCAGCATCGTACCGGTCACGATCATTCCGTCTGCCGTCACCAACCGGGAAGTTGCGGAGGTGGGATCGCCGGGGATACGCTGATAGGCGTCGAAGGTAAAATGGCCGTCTCGGGTAAAATAGGTTTTCTCTTTGTCGACGGTGCCGAACCAGCCGTTTCCGTCCAGAGCGAGATCGGTATAGCGATCCGTTTGCATCAGATCCCCCTGGGCAAAACTGTAGCTGGTCGTTTGCAATTTGACACCCAACCCGATATCGTCCGTTGTCGGGGTATTTTCGGTACTGGACAAAGTAGCGCTCAGGAGATCGGAAAATTCGGTGGAACCGCTTCTGAATCCGGTGGTCCCCGTATTGGCTAAATTATCGGCGATAACATCCAATGCGTATTGATGGGTCTGAATTCCCGAGATTCCTGCATAATATCCCTGCATCATTTTTGTGCTCCTTCTGGGTCGATTTTAGTGGGTTGTGATCTCTTTGATCGTGCTCAAATCGACATAACTCGATCCGAGCTTGGCATAGGTTTTACCGTTGTCGAATTTGATGGATTCGATCGGATAGCGCCCCAACCGTGTTGATTCGCTGGTGCCGTCGGTTTTGGTGTAGGTGGATTCGATATAGTAGATTCCGTCTTTGAGATTGGCTCCGGTAGTGTCTTTACCGTCCCAGCTGTATTTGGCGACACCTGCATCGGTAGCACCGATTTGGAGGGTACGGAGTACTTTACCGTTGCCATCCATAATATTGATCTCCCCTTTTTGGGCGGCATTGGGCAAATAGAGTTCAAAATCGATCCCTTTCCCCTCCGTCAAACTCACTCCGTTACTCCCGGTATCGGCGATTTTACCGATAGCGGAGATACTTGAAAACTGCATGGATGCGGCGAGTGAGGATGCCAGCGTCGAGAGCGCTTTATTGGTATTTTCGCTGGACTCTAGTGTCGCGAGCTGAGACGTTTGCGCCAGAATTTTCTCGCTGTCCATGGGCGAGGTAGGGTCTTGGTATTTGAGTTCCAGCAAAAGAAGTTTTAAAAAGTCGTCTTTTCCTAAAACGCTTTTCGGATTGGTTGTACTGGTTGCGGTGGTCGTAGTGGCGGTTGTGGTGCCGGTTGCGTCGATTGCCATGATAGTCTCCTTAGTAGATTATGCGTAATGGGGTAGAATGATTTCAAGAGCGCTAAGCTGCTCATTGTTCAGCTCAAGCTGTTCGAGCGACTGGTACGATTTAAAAACATTTTGGTGCTGCTGCTGCTGATGGTGCTGCTGCGGGTTTTGGGATTGCCCTTCGCCGCCGGACATGAAATTCATCGTGGTGTTGGTGATCCCCTGATGGGCCAACTGCGCTTTGAGCTCAGTCGCATTTTGGGCTAGAAATGCGACACTGCTGATGGTATTGGATTGGATATTGACATGAACGTTGTTCCCCCTCTGAACGAGAGTAACCTCGACTTCACCGAGCTTTTCCGGATTCAGCTTCATGGTAAGACGGGTAAAGGGGGATTTGTAATTCTCGACCCCCTCTTTAAGATCGGCGGCGAAATGGCGCAACCCCTGGAGCGCTTCTTTTGCTTTGACTTCCAGCGCGTCGGCTTTTAGGGGTTGGCTGATTTTGGAGAGGTCGATATCGTTTTTGGTGAGGGATTCACCCTTTACCTCTTCCTCTTTCTTGGGTTCCCCCTGTAACAGAGCCATAAGGGCGTCGGTTTTAGAGGCCGTCTCCCCTTTTGATTCCACAGGCGGCTGCAGGGGCATCTGGGCAGAGGTGTTCTCCGGAGCGTGCAGGAGCGAGGAGAGAGATTGCATCGGCGCTCCCTCTTTTTTACCTTTATCTTTATTCGGTGTCGTGCCGGATACGCTCTCTAACCCCTGAAGCAAAGAGGAGAGGGGCTGATCGGGCTGGATTATTGTTTTGAGATCGTTTTTAACCGATGGATCTTTAAGAAGGCCGTTTTTGGAGGGGGCATCCAACCCTTTAAGGAGAGAGGAGAGGGTTGGTTCAGTCTCTCCCCGGCCGCTTTCGGTTTTGACGCTACTGTCGGATCCGGCCGCTTTTGATGTGTTCAAAAGGTGCGCGATACGTTCAAAAGGGGAGGCGATAGATGAGAATACCGGTGCCGACGAAGGTTCGGCATGCAACCGTTTTACCTCCAACAGGGGTTTGGTAAGGAGTGCCGGAGCTACAGCCGCTTTCTCTTCTTGTTCCGTCAGTACGGTGGAGAGGGTAAGGCTCTGAGGGTTAAGCCCCATTTTATCGGCAAGCTGTACCAATCCTCCCAACGTTTTCGGCAACCCTTTCGAAGGGAGAGAAATTTCGGGAGATGCTGCGGTGATCTCTTGTTTAAGATACTCTTTAGCCCGGTGCATCAATGTCCGGATCTGATCGTTGCCGAGGGATTCCAAGATCTCCTTGGAGAAGAGGTGCCGGGGGTCCTCATTGCCGGAGAGGAGTTGTTGCAAGGTAGTGCTTTTCTCCGTTTTTTTAGGATCGACAATCACATTGAAAGGGGTGGCGGTTTTTTCATCGGAGCTGCTTTTTTCACTTTTCATCCCTTCAGCGAGTGAGGCGAGAAGATTGGAAAAAAGATCAGAGGATTTGCTCTTTTGTTGGCTCTGCGTTCCGGTAAGCAGCTCTTGAAGAGCGGCTTTCGGATCGATATTGTTATTCTGCACCACCATAACGTGATCCTTAATGCGATAGGTAAATAGTAGAAAGCAATATGTATTCCATCTCTTAAATAGGTGATTTGTGGGTAATGGTGACATCGCTTAAACCATCCTTAAAATAAAAAAAGGTATAATTCGCGAAAATCATTGCCTACCTACAAGGATAATCAGTGCAAAAAATTCGTAACATCGCCGTCATCGCGCACGTTGACCACGGTAAAACCACGTTAGTTGACGGATTGCTCAAGCAATCCGGTACATATGGCAGCCACGAACAGGTGAATGAAAGAGCTATGGACTCTAACGCCCTTGAAAAAGAGCGCGGGATTACCATTCTTTCTAAAAATACAGCGATTCGCTTTGGCGATCATAAAATTAACGTTATCGACACTCCGGGCCACGCCGATTTCGGTGGAGAAGTTGAGCGCGTATTAAAAATGGTTGACGGGGCTTTGATCCTTGTTGATGCGTATGAGGGTGTTATGCCTCAAACGAAATTTGTTGTTAAAAAAATGTTGGCTCTTGGACTCAAGCCGATCGTTGTTATCAACAAAATCGACAAACCTTCCGCTGATCCTGAGCGTGTAGTCGACGAAGTATTCGACCTTTTCGTAGCGATGGATGCGACCGAAGATCAACTCGATTTCCCAATCATCTATGCAGCAGCTCGTGATGGTATGGCGAAACTCAATATGTCTGACCCTGATGGTGACTTCACGTGTTTGTTCAACACTATCCTAGAAAAAGTGCCTGAGCCTACCGGTGATCCTGAGAACCCAACACAATTACAAGTTTTCACATTGGACTACGATAACTACGTCGGGAAAATCGGTATCGCCCGTATTTTCAACGGACGCATTTCAAAAGGGGATAACATCCTCCTTGCAAAAGCGGACGGAGAAATGGTTAAAGGTAAAATTTCTAAATTGATCGGATTCATGGGTCTTAACCGTATGGAGATCCAAACGGCAGAAGCGGGTGATATCGTTGCCGTTGCCGGTATCGAAACCGTAGACGTCGGAGATACCATTTGTGATCCTAACAATCCGATGCCGCTTGACCCGATGCACATCGAAGAGCCTACGTTGACCGTTGTTTTCTCGGTTAATGACTCTCCGCTTGCAGGACAAGAGGGTAAACACGTTACATCAAACAAAATCCGTGAGCGTCTCGATTCTGAGATGAACACGAACGTTGCGATGCGTTACGAAACCATCGGTGAAGGTAAATTCCAGGTTTCAGGACGTGGAGAGCTTCAAATTACGATTTTGGCAGAAAATATGCGTCGTGAAGGTTTCGAGTTCGGTATCGGCCGTCCGGAAGTTATCGTACGTGAAATCGAAGGGGTCAAATGTGAGCCGTTCGAGCACCTCGTAGTCGACCTTCCTGCGGATTTTGCCGGAACGATCATCGAGCGTCTTGGCCGTCGTAAAGCGGAAATGACGGCGATGGTACCGATGGGTGAGGGCTTTACTCGCGTAGAGTTCGAAATCCCTGCACGTGGATTGATCGGTTTCCGTGGTCAGTTCCTGACCGATACCAAAGGTGAAGGGGTTATGAACCACTCATTCCTCGAATTCCGCCCTTATACCGGTTCTGTTGAGAGCCGCCAGTACGGAGCGCTTATCTCTATGGAAGACGGTGTTGCGTTAGCGTACTCATTGTTCAACCTTCAAGATCGCGGTGTATTGTTCGTCAACCCGCAAACAAAAGTGTACAAAGGGATGATCATCGGCGAACACAGCCGTACGAACGACCTTGACGTCAACCCGATCAAAGGGAAAGCACAATCAAACGTCCGTTCTTCCGGAGCGGATGAAGCGATTAAATTGGTACCACCACGCGATATGAACCTTGAGCGTGCATTAGAGTGGATCGAAGACGATGAGCTTCTCGAAGTAACACCGCTTTCAATCCGTATGCGTAAACGTTGGTTGGATCCAACCGATCGTAAACGTTACGCGAAAAAGTAATCTCCTCTCTGTCATACCGAACTTGATTCGGTATCCATCTTTTGTGTGGATTCCGTGTCATAGCACGGAATGACGGAAAAACTACTTCACTATCTCGTTTTCCTACCATCCTTTATTCTATCTCCTGTTCTACTTGCTTTTGTTATAATATTCAAAGTTATAAACGTAAGGTTTTAAAGGGATTGCAAATGGAAAAAGAGATAATACTCAGCCTCACAGCTAATTTTGAAGATTTCGTACAGCGGACGGAAGATGGTGTCGAATTTTGGTTGGCTAGAGATTTGCAAGAGCTTCTTGGTTATTCAAAATGGAGCAACTTTGTTAATGTAATCGCAAAAGCAAAAATAGCATGTGAAGTATCAAACCAGAATGTTTCCGATCATTTTGCCGACGTCGGTAAAACGATCGAAATGCCAAAATCTGCGGTCAAAGAGATAGACGATATTATGCTAACTCGTTATGCTTGCTATCTCATTGCACAAAATGGAGATAGTAAAAAGCAGGAGATCGCGTTTGCTCAAACCTATTTTGCGATGCAAACAAGAAAAGCCGAACTCATAGAACAGCAGATGTTGGAATCTGAAAGGGTACAGGCGCGTGCCAAGTTAGCACTAACAGAAAAAGAACTTTCACAAGTTATCTATGAACAAACAGGAAGAAATGATAATTTTGCCCTCATTCGAAGTAAGGGAGATCAAGCACTTTTTGGTCGGACTACTGCACAAATGAAAGAACGTTGGGGAATAAAAGAGACAAAACCTTTGGCGGATTTTATGCCTACGATTTTACTAAAAGCAAAAGATTTTGCCTCTGAGATTACCATCTACAATGCAAAAGAAAAACGGATGCACAATGAGCGGGAAATATCCAATGAACATATTACAAATAACGAAGCGGTAAGACAGACTTGCTGAGCAGAGGAATAGTACCTGAAAATATAGCACCGCAAGAAGACATCAAAAAAGTAGAAAGAAAGCTCAACACACAAAATAAAAAAGTACTTGCGACTAATGATACGCTAAATAAACAATAACCCTTTGATAGGCTCAGGGCGAAGAGAAAATACAAAGCTTATTTCGCCATCTCTTTCCCCGCAATCATCCCGCTGGCCCATGCAAAATTAAAGTTATACCCTCCGCGTTTCCCTACGACATCGAGTACTTCTCCCGCGAAATAAAGACCCTCTACGCGTTTTGATTCCATCGTTTTGTTATTGACCTGCGCTGTACTTA
This sequence comes from Sulfuricurvum sp., assembly GCF_023229695.1. Lineage (GTDB taxonomy): Bacteria > Campylobacterota > Campylobacteria > Campylobacterales > Sulfurimonadaceae > Sulfuricurvum. The sequence goes on along the minus strand of NZ_JALNYS010000002.1, from coordinate 108,357 downwards.
CCCCGCCGCCGCTCACTTCGGCGTGTTTGAATCCGTGGGTATCGCTCACCTCAAACTTCCATTCACCGATCAGGTGGGCTATTTTTTTGATCTCTTTGGGATTTAGGGAGGATACGGCGGTAGAGAGCGCAATGGCGGCATCTTCAAGGAGGTAGGTCGCTATTTTGGCCGGGATCACTCCGCACAGGGCGGTATGGACGTCGTGCCTCGGGACGGAGGCGAACAGTTTTTCGATGATGTTTACAAGGCTCGCTCTGTCAAAGCGCGGGAGGAGATTGAGCGTTATACTAACGCGTTGTTTGTTAGTGAGGGCATAGGAAGCTTTCTGAGAGATGTCGAGGATAGCCAGACCCGAAATCCCGTAATTGGCAAAGAGGATATCCCCTTGGACTTTCTCTCTGGATTTTCCGTCGATGAAAAGGGTCACTTCGGCCGTTGTCTTGACCCCTGCCATTTTGTGGTGATTTTTGGAATCCAAATGGAGCTGTACCAAAGAGGGGTAGGTCGGGAGGATCTCATGCCCGAAACTTTTAGCGAATCGATACCCATCGGCGGATGAACCCAGCTGAGGCGCGGCTTCGGAGCCGGTCGCAATCAGTACTTTGTCAAAACGGTTTTTATCCACAGCGGTTTCGACGATAAAGCGGTTCTCTATTTTAGAGAGGGCCGTTACCGATACATCGGTGAGGATGTGCACTCCCGCTTCACTGACCGCGCTTTTAAATGCGATCAATACCGATTTGGCTTCATTGGAGAGGGGATAGCATCGCCCGTCCTCCTTGATGTCGAGAATGAGCCCTATGGAGTGGCAGAATTTTTCAAAATAGCCGAAATTGAGCTGTTTGAGAGGATAGGTGACGAATGAAGGGTCGGCTCCGGCGTAGTCGTCGGCTGAGGCGGCGGTATTGATGATATTGCATCGCCCGTTTCCCGAGGCTAATATCTTTTTCCCGACGCCGTTGTTATGCTCATAGAGGGTGACATCGGATCCGGCACGGGCTGCGGTCAGCGCTGCCATCAAACCGGCAGCCCCTCCGCCGATAATGGCGATGGTATTCATGGCCGTATTGTACCTGTTTTAGCGGGAAAATTTTAGGATTTCAGCCATTTGAAACGGGTGCAATGTTCCATGGGGCTTTTGGATTACAGCGTTATAAAATTGAAGGAGACGTTTACGAGATCTTCTTTGAAATCTTGTCCGAACTCTTCGGCCGTATCGTCTTCTTCGTAATGTTTCCAGTTGACGGTGACGGAGTTCATCTCGGTTACGTCTTCAAGGAGATTGAACAGATTGAAGAACACTTTGGTGCTTGCGCTGTTGAAATAGGTCAGAAAGAAATCAAATTCGAACGCTTTGCCTTCGGCATTTTTCAGATACGTTTCCAGCGGTTTGATGATCGGATCGTAAAACGCGTTCACGTCTTCCGGATACGATTCCCCTTCAAAACTGAAATAATTTTTGGTGGGGTCCAGGGTGATTTTCGGCGTTACCGCTGTTGCTTCGACGATTTGGGTAGTCATGGGGTGTCCTTTTTTAGTTTAGATTACTGACCTTACGCACCTTGCTTTAGCACGTGCGACAAGGGGAATTTTTCTCCCGTATCCGAAAGATACGGGTAGCTTTAGGGGGTTGTAGGGACTTTAGTCCCTGCCACTTTACGGGCTTTGCCCGAAAAGTGCCTAACATCAATTAAATTATTACTTTGAGTGCAAAACAGTCATAGGTATCGTCATCGTGGATGAAATCAAATTCAAAAGGCTCGCTTGATTTGCGCGCCATTTCGATGAATCCGATACTTGCCCCTTTGCTCCCCTGATCCGATTCGGACCGGATTTTCTCTTTGTAGAGCATCTTGAGATCCTCCTGCGACATGGATGAAAGTTCCGTCAGTTTCTCATGCAGCGCCGGAACTTTTGATTTTTCGATCCGGTTGGAACACATAATGTAAAATTTCTCATTTTCCGTTCCGATGACGATCGAGCCGTAACTGAGATTGGTGTCGTTGGTTTGGCTCAGCTGGTCGGCAGAGTAGCGGGTGATGTTTTGGGCCTGTTCGACAAACATGTACAACACTTTCTGGCTGACACCCATTTTGGTGTTTTCTGCCGTTAGCTTCTCTTTGATCATGGAGCTGATGGATACGATAATATCCTGTGACAAATATCCGTTGTAGCAAAATATCAGCTTATAGCCGTCAAACAGCGTTTTTAAATTTCGAAATTCGTTTAAGGTCATTGATTCTCCGGTAGTGTTAAATTTGAAACGCGATCATCGTGTTGTCGTCCCGCTGTGATTCATCTCCCTTGTAGCTGTAATAGCGTTCCAGAATGATCTCTTGCTGCTGCTGCATCGGTAATTGATGCACTTCCTGAATCGTCTCCATCAACCTTTTCTTGCCGTAGGCAATCCGTTTCGGACCGCCGATCTGATCGATCATCCCGTCGGTTGTCAGGTAAAAACGCATCCCTTTTTTTAGCTTCAAGGTATGATTGGTGAACGTCAGATTCATATCGCTGTGAACGTATCCCAGACTGTGTTTATCGGGCCGGATATGGTGCAGGTGCCCCTCCTCTGTGTAGAGAAGCGGGGTGTTCGCCCCCGCAAAGGTGATTTGGTCGTTTTCCAGATCAATATAACAAAAAGCTCCGTCCATGCCGTCGTTGGATTCGCTGGATGAATCGTATTGACCGAGGGTCTCTTTGACCAGCCGATTCATCTGGCTGAGCAGCGATGCGGGATCTTCGAGATGGCGGTGGTGGGAGAGGAGACGATCGAGTATCGAGATGACGACAAACGTCATCAGCGCACCGGGAACACCATGCCCCGTACAGTCGATGATGGCGACAAAAAAACCTTTGTCGGTCTTGTCTACCCAGTAGCAGTCCCCGCCGATGACGTCTTTCGGATTCCAGATGATAAACGCATCATTGGAAAAATGGTTCAGCATTCGGGGATCGGGGAGGAAGGAGCGTTGGATCCGGCTGGCATAATTGATACTGCTGCGGACCAGCGTGTTGATCTGTTCGAGTTCCAGATTGTTTTTCCGGATCAATTCGAAAGAGTGGTGAAGCGCTTGACGGGAGAGCTCGAAACTTTTTCCCACTTGTCCGATCTCATCGCTCCGCGTCCAAATGAAGGGTTCATCGAGTTTCTGGTTCGCCAGTGCATTGGACTGGGAGATGAGATCGCTGAAGGGATGAGTGATATCCTGTACGACCCGCTGCACCATTTTTTTGACGATCATCGCCCCCGCGATACTGATCGAAATAATCAGAAATAAAATGACTAAAAATTGGATTTGGGTCGTTGAGTAAAGATGTTGCGCGTTGACGATTTGGGTCTGCATCAGTTTGTTGAGCATCGGGGTCAGCTCTGAGACCGTGTAGGGGGCGTCGTCGGTTGTCCATGAGATAACCTCCATCAGCTGTTTATTATGGATGGCCAGAGTCAGCCGGTCCAGACTGCGAATCGATAGGGTGAGATATTTGTCGGTATCGGCTAAAAGCTCCCGCTCCTCTTGCGTCAGCTGCCCCGACGTATAGATTTTCCATGCCGTATTGATTTTTTCTCGTTCAAGAACGAGTTCGTTTTCAACTTTTTTATAGTCGGTTATTTTTCCCTCCGCAATGTCGCGTGCGGAAACCAGAACTTTCTGCTCAAACGACTCTTTGATGAGTCTCAGCTGCCCCAGCGGTTCGAGAGAATTTTCATTCAGCGAACGGATCGAAAAGTTGGAGATGAGCATTCCGATGACCCCGGCGATGATGGCACTGATGGCGAGTAGCTGCGTGAGCTTTACCAGATAATTGACTTTGTCGTTGAGTCGGGTGTTTTCGAGAGCGGTCGGGTCGAAACGGTGCATGAAGCGCATGGTAACCTTTGCCGGGTAAATGAATTTCAGCAAGATTCTATTGGTTTAGGATTACAAAAATGAAACAAAAATATAATAAATTGTTACGAAATTGAAATAATAATAGGGCATCTCTCCCCTCCGGATGGAGGAGCGTGATGATAAGATTACGAGATTTTTTGAGGGAAACGCAGAGCGGGTGCGCGCTTGGGTTACTCTCTCCCGTAGAGTTCGTTATAGAGTTTCATCGCGTAGCGGTCGGACATGCTGGCGATGTAGTCGCTGATGACGCGGTGCGGGTTTCGTCGGTCGCATTGTTCGAGATAATAGTGCGGAAGCATCTTGGGCTCTTCGCTAAGGGCATTGAAGAGGCCGATAATCGCCTGTTTTCCCGCAAACATTTTTCGAACGATGAGTTTGTGTTGGTAGAGCTCTTGATGCAGTGTTTTTTTGAGTTTTTTGATCTGCGTCTCCAGCGCCGGGTCAAATCCGATTCCGATCGGCTGCGCTGAGGGGAGCACGGAGGCTAACACACGGCTGTTATCGATTTTATCCCGCGAGTAGGCGAGGAGCGAATAGACCAGATGGTTGATGAGATGGGAACTAAAACGGTAACGGAACATTTCGTCTTCCTCTTCGCGGATCCCCTCTTCGTAGACTTTATCGAGGATTGTCCGGATCAGTTCGCTGGAGCGAAGGGTATCAAAGGAGATAAGTCCCGATGCAATGCCATCATCAATATCGTGGCTGATGTAGGCGATCTCATCGGCACGGTCGACGATCATTGCCTCGATACTGGGGTGGGTCCCCAGATCAAACACGTCGCTCACGGATGGGGGGAGAAAGGATTTGGCATAGGGGTAGGAGTGTTTGAGTATCCCCTCGAGTGTCGCGTAGGTGAGGTTCAACCCTAAAAAAGCTTTATACCGCTGTTCCAACAGCGTTACGACCCGGAAACTCTGGAAATTATGTTCAAAGCCGTGGGTGAACCCCCTTTTTTTCAAACACTCATCGAGGGTATCACCGCCGATGTGTCCGAACGGGGTGTGCCCCAGATCGTGGGCGAGGGCGATGCTTTCGGCCAGTGATTCTTGTAATCCGAGATGAGAACAGATGGAACGGGCGATTTGGCTCACTTCGATGCTGTGGGTGAGGCGGGTGCGGAAAAAATCCCCCTGCGAATTGAGAAACACCTGTGTTTTGTACTCAAGTCGGCGAAAGCTTCCGGAGTGGATGATCCGGTCGCGGTCACGGGCATAGGGGGAGCGAAAATCGTCGCTGATGGGATGAAAACGTTCTTCCGGGCGCATGGCTCTCTCTTGTAATGGTATACGATGATTATACCCTGCCTTCTGCCTCAAAGAGGCAAGATTTAGTGCCATAGCGGCCAGCGTAGTGCTTTGGGCTTTACTCAAAGCACGTTTGAGAGTTCCGCATGAACTCTCATAGGAATAGTTCGGGGGGATATTTGAATAACGGACCTTATGCACCTTGCCCTAGCAAGTGCGTCAAGGGGAACTAATACCAAACTTTATGAACTAGGCATACTCTCGTCAATCCGTGCTACGACACAAAATCCAATGCAAGAAATGGATCCCGTATCAAGTACGGGATGACAAAATGCGCATGTACAGTTAAAGATAGACGGTATTACAGGGGAGTTAATCTCCCGCATCCGAAAGATGCGGGTAGCTTTAGGGGGGGTGCAGGGGACATATTGTCCCCTGCCACTTTACGGGCTTTGCCCGAAAAGTGCATAATATCAGTGTTTAATAGAATATTGAGATTAGATTGACTATAATTCCGTCTCCACTTATTTATGGACAGTTGGCCGAGTGGTCGAAGGCGCACGCCTGGAACGCGTGTATAGGGCAACCTATCTAGGGTTCGAACCCCTAACTGTCCGCCATACCCCCCTAATATCCCCTATCGATCTATTTCCAAGAGACAATTTTTATGACTGCGACCGAAATGTGTCCTATTTAATCCGATACGGTACTCCTCGATACAATAAAATGACACAAATGTCACGATACGTGATTATTTATTAGATTATTTTTAAATAAAAATGTTAAAATAAAAAGTATAGATAAAAGGAAAAATCGGATAATGTTTAATAAAAAGAAAGAGTGGCTGGAAGAGATTGATGCATTGAAATCTCAAGTTGCAGAGCTTGAGAAACAACGCGAAAAGCTTTTTGAAGAGAACAGACGGCTTGAAAGCGACGTAAAGAAAGCCGAGGATGAAAAAGGATTATTCTATCTCATCCATAATCTAACGCAAAATCTTGTGGATGGTTCAGAAAATGATATGTCGCTGTTACAACAGGATCTAATCGAGAATGTCAAAGAGCTTGAAGAAATCGCACAATTAAATCAATGTAATCGTACCGCATCCAATGAGATTAATGAAGAGATTGTTGATTTATTAAAGACGCAGCAAGATTTGGTTATTAACATTAATAATAACTACACGTCAGTGTCTCAACTCAATGACAGCGTAGGGTCCATCAGTTCCGTTATTAATCTGATCAAAGACATTTCCGATCAAACCAATCTTCTCGCACTCAATGCCGCTATCGAAGCAGCACGAGCCGGTGAACACGGACGAGGCTTTGCCGTCGTTGCCGATGAAGTTCGAAAACTGGCGGAACGTACACAAAAAGCGACCCAAGAGGTTGCGATGAGCGTTCAAAGTCTGAAACAAAATGCGACAGAAATTTATGAACGTTCCAGCTCTATGGAGAGTATCTCCTCCTCCTCGACAGAGAAGCTGAGCCGTTTTCAATCCTCATTGAATGAACTTCAGAATCGTACCATTGATATTGACAATGATTCTTTGGATGTTTTATACTCAGTGTTTATCATTTTGGTCAAACTTGACCATTTTCTCTTTAAATCACGTGGGTACAAAGCCGTTTTCTTAAATCGTATTGACGGTCAGTTTGCGGATCATCACGGATGCAGACTCGGTCAATGGTACGATACCGGCAAAGGGAAGGAAATTTTTGGAAAAGTCCCGAGCTATTCTAAGCTTGATAGCCCGCATAAAATAGTACATGATCGTATCCATAGTGCCATTCGTTGTGTTGAAACCGGCACCTGTATACCGGAAGCAAAAAATGTAATGACCTATTTCAAAGAGGCAGAAACGGCGAGCAAAGATGTCTTTGCCCTCTTGACAACGTTATTAAAAGAAGAGCGTCAAAAACGAAAAGAATAGTAGCGCTATTGCTTATGCCCGCATCTTATCGGGCAGCGTCTAAGGGAAGGTAGGTCGCTACAAACGTTTTAAACAGATCGGCTTTGATCGGTTTGCTGAAATAGTACCCTTGTATCTCGTCGCACCCCTGTTCGCGAAGGTAGCGGAGCTGTTCGAGGGTCTCTACCCCCTCGGCGATCGTTTGGAGACCGAGGCTGTGGGCCATATTAATCACGGCACTGACGATCGCTTTATCGTCGGCGTCGGTCGTGATGTCGCGGACGAACGATTGATCGATCTTGAGTTTATAGATTTTGAATTGTTTGAGGTAGCTCAGCGACGAGTATCCGGTTCCGAAATCATCGATCGACATCCGGATGCCGCGCGCGTGAAAGTTGTTCATGATCGTGATGGCCGAGTGGGGGTTGTGTGTGGCCATGCTTTCGGTCAGTTCGAGTTCGAGATACTCTGCGGGGACGTTGTTCTCATGCAAAATGCGCGAAACGAGGTTGGGGAGATCGTGATGACGAAACTGGACGGTTGAGAGGTTGACCGACATGACGATCGGAGATTGCCCCCCCTCCATCCACTCTCTCACCTGCGCTATGGCGGTGCGCAATACCCACTCTCCGATCGGCAAAATGAGTCCGTTCTCTTCGGCTACGGGGATGAACTCGGCGGGAGAGACGTTGCCCAGCTCCGGATGATTCCAGCGGATCAGCGCTTCGGCCCCGATCACTTTCCCCGCTTGTATGGAAATCTGGGGCTGGTAGAGGAGATGAAACTCGTTGTTTTTTAAAGCGTTACGGAGGGCATTGTTCAATCGGAGATTGCGTAACGATGAGGTCTGCATCTCTTCGGTAAAAAATCGGTAGCCGTTGCGCCCCTCCTGCTTGGCACGGTACATTGCCGTATCGGCGTTTTTGGAGAGGGTTTCGATATCTTTGCCGTCGGTCGGGTAGATGGCGATACCGACGGAAGCCGATATGTTTAAGCCGTACTGTTCGATGTGATAGGGGTGGCTGATGGCTTCGAAGAGCTTTTGGAGGAGCCGCTCGGCTCCGTGGGCATCGGTATCGGAAAGGACAATGATAAATTCGTCTCCCCCCAACCGGGCGACGATATCGACGTCGCTGATCAGCGATCTAAACCGTTTGGCGGATTCGACCAGCATCCTGTCTCCGATCGTATGGCCGAGGGTATCGTTGATCTCTTTGAAATGATCAAGGTCCAGAAACATGACGACAAAAGGGGTGTTGTTTCGCTTGGAGAGGTTCAGGGTATGGTTAAAATAATTTTGGAGCTGGGCACGGTTGGGCAATCCGGTGAGCGAATCGAAATTGGCCAGATGGTAGATTTGCTCTTCGGAACGTTTTTTTTCGGTGATATCCTCTTCGATCGCCATATAGTGGGTAATCTTGCCGTCGGGTTGAAAAATGGGGGAGATATTGACCGATTGGATGTATTCGGTTCCGTCTTTGCTGCGGTTGATGAACTCGCCGTGCCATTTTTCGTGTCGGCGGAGGTGGTTCCATAAACTTTCATAGGTGGATCGGGGTGTTTTTCCCGATTGAAACAATCGGGGATTTTGGCCGATCACCTCGTCGGGAGAGTAGCCGTTGATAGTGTAAAAATTGGTATTGGCATACTCGATGTTTCCCATGAGATCGGTAATAATGATGGAGGCGGGGCTTTGCTCCACCGCTTGGGAGAGTTTGAAAAACTCGTTTTCCGCTCTCTTGCGCTCGGTAATGTCGATAAAGCTGCCGATGATCCCGACCACCTCCTCCTTTTCGTTGCAATAGGCCCGTTTGTAAAAAATACCGTCACGCATCTCATCGGTTATTTGATTCTGGAGTTGATATTCATACACCTGCGTACTCTGCGGACAGGCCAGAAGCTCCTGATCTTTGGCGGAGCAGGTGAGTGCAAATTCGGGGAGGGCGATATCAAAAACATTTTTACCGATAAACTCGTTTTTATCCAGACCGATGATATCGGCGAAGGCACTGTTGCACCCCAGATAGATCCCCTCTATGCTTTTATGATAGATCGGTATGGGGGAGTTTTCGAGGAGTGTTTCCAAAAAGATGTGCTGAGAGCGGAGATTTTTGTTGCTTTCGATCAACTCTTCTTCGAGTTTGGCTTTTTCCTCATTCATGATGAGATCGTCTCCGGTGAGATGGATACGGTGGAGGGTGATCTGATCGAATGTGCAGAGGGAGATGAGAATCTGTTTCTTCGGGGTCTCTCCCCTGAAAATCTCCCCGGATGTCGTTGTTCCGATAATGGTGGCATTGGGAAAGAATTCATAGATCGTCGCCGTGATCCGGCGTAAAAGTTCCGGATCGGCAAGGGTGTTGAAAATTTGGATTAATTGCGATTCAGAGGGGGTGAGAGAACACGATTCAAGCCAGCGGACGAGTGTCGCGTTATTCGCATAGTGCAGTGTAAAGTGACGCATTTTTCCCCTTGGTGATGGCGTAGTGTTCTGTGATAAAAAGTAGGGGTATTTTAACTCTTTTTCTGGGCAAAGTCCTCTGTTTTTGTGATATTTTTCCCCAAAAACAGAGGATCTTTCGGTATTTTTAACGTTAAACAACGTTGATGATGCATTGGGTGTTTTTATGCGGAGAGTATGTGATTAGATTGTGATTTATGCCGATGGAGACCGGATTTCAGGCGGGATGATAAAATCAGTTTTGATTGCCCCCTTCGGCTTTGGTGCATCCGCCCGCATGCGAATTTCGTCCCGGTTTGAAGGATGCATCGATAAAGTGAAATAGAAGATCAAATAAAATAGCCATATTAACCACAAACATTAAAAAGTCATCATTGCCGTTATCGAAAAGGTGCCGATTGAGATAAGGTAGTAGGTGAATACAAAACGAAACAGCGTTGCATTCCCCAAAAAAAGGACCAGAGCCGTTTTGGCAAGGGTATTGGTAATGATGGCAATGATAATCGCATAATGGGCGGTGGTTGCATCCAGAGAGTTTTTGGCTAAAGAGGAGAGGGAGAGGATGATCGCATCGACATCGGCAACCCCCGAGAGGGAGGCAACGGCGTAAACACCCATATCCCCGGCATATTGATTGGCGACTTTGATCAAAGCGAGGGTGATCCCGAAAATCACCCCCATCAATAAAGCCTCTTTGAGATCGAAAGGGTTTTTAAAGATGATATTCTGGGTAATCGGTTCGCGTTTGGTCGTGAGGTAAAGCATCCCGATATAAACGAATCCCATAACCGAACCGGCGGTAATGGGGAGGATAAAGGGGGTGATCAGAGGAGGATTGATGATCCACATCTCGAAGCCGGCACGAATCAGCATCATGGAGGAGGCCAATGCGATTCCGATGGCGAGATTTTTGGCTAAAAAACCGTTTTCATGGACCCGTCGGGCCATACTCATCGCCACGGCGGTCGAAGAGACAAGCCCGCCCATCAGACCTGCGGCAACGATCCCGTGGGTCGCTCCGAAAAAGCGGATGGCGATATAGCCGAAAAAGGAGATTCCCGCCACGAGAACGACCATGATCCAGATACGGTAGAGGTTGACGAATCCTCCCGCATCGATCGCTCTGTCGGGGATGATCGGGAGGATCGCAAAGGTCATGATCATAAACAAGATCGCGGCACTGAGATCTTTTTTGGTGAGAGTTTGTTCGTATTCCTGGATTTTGTCTTTGAGATTGAGGATGAGCAAAACGACCATGGTCAAAAACACGGGAAAAATGGTGGGGACGTAGGGGAGCATCGCTCCGATGATAAAGGTGACAAGTGCCGAAAATTCGGTCGTCGCCCCCTTGTCGGGCGCCGAAAAACTGTTAATGAGATACGCCGCAATGAGCAGTAATCCCGTAATGGCAGTCGCAACGGCAAGAAAATAGGGGGAATAGGATGAAAACCAGGAGGCAAGATAGCCAAAAAGGGCAATCATCGAAAAGGTACGGGCCCCTCCGAAATCTTTGGTTTTGTTGGCGTAAATGACATGCATTTCGCGCTGTAAGCCGATCAAAAATCCCAGTACCAACGAAAGGACGCTGTTTTGAATCACTATCGGTTCCATACTGTTATACCCCTTTTCGGTCCGCCTAAAACGAATCGGGAATCATTATAGCGTTTGGAGAATAAATTGTCCGACGGATTCGCTACAATGATGTGAATGAGTGAAAAAGGGGGATCCGTGACGATATTATTGACGGGGGCAACGGGTTATATCGGTAGACGGCTGAAGCATCGTTTGTTGAACGATGGGGATGTTACCCTGCGGTTGTTTGTCAAACAAGGACAGAGTGTTACCCAGCGAGAAAAAGTGGAGGTGGTCGAGGGGAATACCTTTGATCGTGAGAGTCTGGATAAAGCACTCAGGGGAATTGATTGTGCCTATTATCTGATCCATTCGATGGGGTCGGATAATTACCGGGAACTGGATCAGAAAAGTGCCCGCAATTTTCTCGACGCATGTATCCAAAACAAGGTGAAACGGATCATTTATCTGGGCGGTCTCGGGGAAAAAGAGAGTGCGAGTGAACATCTGCTTAGCCGTATCGAGACGGGGGAAATTCTCAGCTCTCGACCCGAGAGTATTCAGACACTATGGTTCCGTGCCGGGGTTATCATCGGATCGGGATCGGCGAGTTTCGAGATCATCCGAAATCTGGTCGAGAAGCTCCCGTTTATGATCACCCCCCAATGGGTCAACACCCTGTGCCAACCGAGTGCAGAACGTGATGTGATCGAATATTTGGCGCAGGCATCGAAGTTGAATACGGAGGAGAGTTGTGTGATCGATATCGGAAGCGAGATGATGAGTTACAAAAATCTTCTCCTCGGATACGCACGCGCCGTGGGATTGAAACGGACATTGATCCCCGTGCCGTTTTTTTCACCGAAACTCTCTTCGTACTGGCTCACGCTGATGACTCCTGTCCCCTACTCGGTCGCTTCGGCGCTGATCGAGGGGCTGAAGAGCGAAGTATTGGTGAAAAACGATCACGCTTCAACGCTCTTTTCGACGATCATACCGATGCGGTATGACGAAGCGGTCAAAGCCGCCGTCGAAGAGATTAAACATACCCAGATCATCAGCCGATGGTCGGACGCATCGGGTGAAGCGTGGGAGGTTAATCACTCCGATTTGGCGGACGCCGTGTTTACCGATCGGCAGATCATCCCTTTGGAAGGGATACCCGAAGAGAAGCTGTTCGCCACGATCTGCTCCGTCGGCGGTAATAACGGATGGTTTGGGTATGAGCTGTTATGGAAGGTGCGCGGCGTCATCGACAAGCTGTTTGGCGGATATGGCCTTTCGCGCGGCAGACGGGACCCCAAAATCCTTCGTCTCGGTGACAGTGTCGATTTTTGGAAGGTGGTCGATTTTCAAGAGAACAAGAGGCTTTTGTTGTTTGCCCAGATGAAGCTGCCGGGAAAAGCGTGGCTCGAATTTCTTATTAAAGAAAATAAACTCTACCAAACCGCCTATTTTTATCCCCACGGTCTGTTGGGGAGGCTTTATTGGTACAGTATGTTTCCGTTTCATTTGTTTATCTTTCGGGGGATGGCAAAGAATTTGATACGCAAAGCGCATAATAATCTCCCGCATCCGAAAGATGCGGGTAGCTTTAGGGCGTAACATCAGATAATTAAAGGGGTGATTATGAATAAATGGGGATGGAGGATGAGCGTGTTTTTGTTGCCGGTATTGGCGGAGGCGATGACTATCGGTCTGAATGTCCAAGTATCGGCGCTTCTGAAACCGGACGTTTTGCGAGGAGGCCTCAGTTTTGAGGAGGAGGGGAAAAACCAAAACACGATCAAAGATCATCTCAACATCATCGTCGCTGAAATGAAACGGATCGATCCGAGCGGACGCTATTGTCATGGGGGAGGGTATACCCTCTCTCCCCGTTACCGGTATAAAGAGAATACTCAGGAATTTATCGGCTACAGCGGGTATCTTACCTTCGGATGCGAATTTTTGAGTATCGATCAGTACAATGAGGTGAACACCGCGATTGATAAGGTCCGTTCCTCTACCGTCCGAAAGAATCAGGGGGCATTGAGTTGGGGCGTGAGTGCACTGCTGGAACGGGAAACGCAAAATAAGCTTCGTCTGGAGCTTTTACGCCGGGCGGAAACGCAGGGGAGAGTGTTTTCCAAAGAGACGGGGATGGTGTGCGAAACGGCATCCATCCATTTCGGCGCTGTACCGCGAGTCGTACCGATGCAGGTACGGGGGATGGCCCTGATGGACGCAACTCCTACCGAAAGCCCGATGGAGAGTGAGGCGGAGTCGGCGGTGGAAGCTTTTGTTGATTACAACTGCTCAAAGCGGGTTCCGTGAGTGAGGGTGCGGTGATAGAGACGCCGTGCGCCGAGAAGGTTTGCCAGTAGCAAAGTGAACATCATGGCTCCAAAGCCTCCAGAGACGCTCAAGGCGAGAGGATAAAGCGGCGAGATGACGGCGAAAGCGGCGGTAATGAGAAAGAGCCAAAAAACCCCTTTCGAACGATTTTGAGGGATAACATTGGACATGATGGGGGCATCCATGAACCCTTGTGCGCTAAGATGAAACCAGACTAAAAATGGGACGATTTTACTCATCATCCCTAAAATGATGGAGAGGGCAAAGAGGGAGAATGCGATCAGGGCGATCGATTCGGCGAGGAGGTTACCGCTCCACAGATAGCCGATATGAAAAATCAGCGCGAGCTGAAGCAAGGCAATCCCCATCCCCCAAAACCAGATACTCACATCGCTAACACGCCGTTTGCGCATCCGTAGCCGGAGTGCTGTCGTGACAACAAATCCGGTGAACAATGCCGCTACCATCATGTCAAAGACCCAAAGATAAGGGAGTGTCAAAAAAAGAAAAAGTATCTTCAGCAGAAGTGACCCGGCGATGATCCGAAAAACGTTTTGTTTGCACCAGGGGCTATAGGGGGTTGTGACGTAAAACATTTCGACGACCTGAAACGCAACGGCGATGATCAAGGGAGCAATCCATCCGATCAGCCCGAGTGAATAGTGGGAAGTTCGGATCGTATCGTGCGAAGGGGAGAATGTGGCATTGGCATACGAGACCGCCATGATAATCCCCAAAATAGCCGTCAATGCGAGCGCGATCAGGGAGAGTCTCATCCCTCTGAGGGTATCGTGGGTGATGCCTCCGAAGAGGAGAGGGAGGACGAGGTTGGCGGCATAGAGGACGGCGGCTCCCAGCATTACTGCGGCAATGACAAACAAAGGGGGGAGATCAAAAACAAACGCCCCTGCCAGAGAGAGGACGCCGATCGTAAAAAGGGTGTGAATAATCCAGCCGTTTCCGACCGGATAGGGGATCGGACGCCCCCCCAAGACGCTTTGCATCTGAAACAGTGCACCGATCATACTCATTGTAATGATCCCCAGAAACATCAGATGGATGGCGGCAAGCGATAAGGGGTGGTTTGGGGTGAGGATTTCGATGGGGGCAAACCCCATCAATGCGCTCAGGAGTAGGCCGAATAAGGGGACGCTCATGAAAAAGCGCAAGACGACGGAGATCGGGGGGGCCTGATCGAGTGACAACCCTTGATTAAACACGGTAGGATTCCAAATCGAGGGCAAGATCCCGGGTGATGTAGATATGCCAGACTCCGTCCGCATCGTTGAATGAGCGGTATTTTCCGCCGTTTTGGGTGATGATGATATACAAAGGGAGGGGTTCGCGCCGGTTCACCATGTGGATCACCTCCGAACCGCTCAACCGTTTAAACGCATCGACCGCCATCTCTAGCGGCAGAGGATGATCCAGTTCGCGGGTATCGAGGAGGATCATTGATCCATCGCTTTGAGGGTTTGAACCATCAGCTGTGCATCACTCCCCAATGCGCGGTCGATCATCGGATAGAGCATCTGCTCCTCTTTCATGTTGTGCTGCTGAAGCATGATCATCATCGATTCTCCGATACCGAAAAAATCGTTGAAACGGTTTTCATTTAACGCTAATTTCATCGATTCAAGAAGGCTGCGCAGCTGCTGATGTTCATACCGCATCATCTGGGTCGGCCCCCCCATCATCCCCGTCCGTTTTTCGAAGGTGATAAAGAGCTCTCTCTCTTCCATGTCGAAATGGTGCAGGGTTGTTTCGGAAAATCGGGAAAAAAGGTCTCTCCCTTTTTCAACCTCTTTTGCCAGCAGCGCACTCTCGCAATCAGCATACAAACAATCACAGCTGCGGTGATCATCACGCATAAATTCCAAAATCATCAGGGCACCTCTTTTTTTAGGAGTATAGCACTATTCGGATCCGGTTGCCTTGATAAATATCAAGGTTTTTTAGGGGACGGCATTTCATGGTTATGGGGGAAAAAATCGCCGAAATCTTTTATATAGACCGCCTTGATCCCCTGCCCCAGCTCATGAACGTCGGCATCGAGGCGGAGCCAGCGGTTGAGGGTGTACTGGATCAAGACGCTGGAGACGGTATCATTTTTATAGAGTACCCGGAGATCCTTATTAAGCCGCGCACCCACCTCAATCCCCATCCCTCCGGTTTGGGTCGTGAGGATGTTCATCGTATCGATCTGTATTTTGGTCGCACCGTTGATCAGCCCTTTGATCCCCGCACCCAGCATGAAATTGGTGGCGTCGGCACGGATCGTCTGGGTTCCGGTATCGCCGGTTCGGTTGGCCGTGTTCACGGTAGAGGTGCCGGTGTTTGCCGGACCGCCGAAAAGGATGTAGCTCATAATGTCGTTTTGGCTCATGACCGGATCGGAGTTGAACAAAAAGATCGGCGAATCGAGGGTATGGGTGACGTATATGAAGATTTTTTTGTAATCCACCTCATGGCCGATCGTCAGATTGAGATACGGATTCAGCGGAACGCCGCCGCCGAAATAGATTTCACTCGGTTTGATCTCGAAAAGCTTTCCTCCGGTGGTCGCCGTTCCGGAGGGGAGGGTGACCATCCCCAAAAGTTCTACCGGGCCGAGAGGATCTTTCCACACGGTAATATCGGGAACAAAGGTAACGTCAAGCTCTTTGGTCCGGTAGCGGAGCGCTCGGCGTGAGATGACGTGGAGGTTGATCGCGAGTTTGGTCGTGGTCGGAGGGCGGACATCCTGAATGATGATGATGTCTTCGTCCATGACTTTCAGCTGCTGAATCGGGAGATTGGTGATCGCCCCATCCAAAAGGGTGAGCTCGCCAAAGAGGGTTTGGTTGGCATCGCGGTCGCGTTCGAAGGTGATATCGGCGGCCATGTGGGCTTCCCCTTCGGGCCCTTTGTAGCTGAATCGCTCAGATCGCAGCCGCAGGGAGGTGCGCAGATCCTCCAGATGGATGACCCCGGTGAGGAGGAGGGTATCGTAGATCCATATCTGATCGACGATCAATTCATTGGTGTCCCCAAGATGGAGTTTGGAGAGTTTTTGAGTCTCGACGGTGTGGTCCGCAACGTCGAAACGGTAGGAGCTGACGGTGATATTCCCTTCGCTATAGGCGAGATTCAAATGGCCGTCGGTTCCGCTGAAGGAGCGTTTGGAGTCCATAACCGCCGCGTACCACGGAACGGTGATTTCACTGTCGATTTTGAGAGTTTTGTCGAAAGAGAGGTGGGTTTTGCTCCGTACTTCCGCATCGTAATACTCTTTTTCGTGCAGCTCCAGCGGCATGATTTTGGAAATGGAGGCAAACAGTGAAGGGGTGAGTGCATCGATCCACAGATCGTATTTCTCATTTAGCACGGAGGCTTTGAGATCAAAATAGTTCCCCAGATAATTTCCCGACCCCTCCATGAACGTATCGTCTCCGTTGAGCGAGAGGGCCAGCGCGTCTCCCGAGAGCTGAACGGCGTTGCGCTCGTTCTCCTGACGGAGTGAAAAGAAGAAATGTTCCGGCGGTTTATGACCCCAATTTTTCCATGTCGGGGCATCGGGGAGGAGGGTGAGGTTGCCGTCGATATCGCGAAAATTCTCCTGAATGACAAATCTTCCGTCCGCAATTGCGTGGTTATGGGCTATATGGGCAGACCCCTCTAGCCGCGATGAGGAGAGGGTGTACTCTCCGTGCGCTTCAAGCTGCAACGGCGATTTTTGGAGCACTTCGGGGAGGAAGGGGAGAAAGGAGAGGGTCTCGTGTGCCGAATGGACCCTATAAACGAATCGGTCGTAGTCGCCGCTGGCAAACGCGATTGCTCCGCCGTCGATCGTGAGATTCCCTTTTATCCCTTCCGGTGTATCGGTGATCTCTCCATAGAGCAGATGGGCGGGGAGGGGATGGGCGGAGGTAATGGCCCCCTCAAAGAGGGTGGTGGTTGTCCCGTCGAAGCGGTAGCGCAGCTGCTGGCGGGTATCCATCGTATCGTTGTTGCGGCGCAAAAGGTAATCGATACTGCTGTCGAAATAGTCGTTGAGATAACGGTAATCGAAATGGAGTTTGATCCCCGTGGCATGGATAAGGGGATCTTGCTTGAGAAACAGGGTATCAAGCCGGGTAGAGAGATCGGCCCGTTTATCGGAGAGTTCATGGATCGTGACACGAAGGGATGGGGGCAGATCGGTAAATTTTCCCGAATAGGGTTCCAGCGCTTTGGCGTTGGGGTAGAGGAGCCCCGATCCCTGGATGGCGTTATCTTTCACAACCCCCTCCAGGGCAGCGTCAGCATAGAGCGATTGGCACGTTGCACGAATGGAGGAGAAATTGAGCGACTTCCCGTCATAGGTGCCGTTTTTTGCCTGTATGTTGAGAGTGATGGGATAGGGACTGATAATCTGGAGATTGGTAAGGTCCACCTTTTTGAGGGCAAAAACGGGGAACGGCCACGGTGCGGAGCTGTCGCTGAGAAAATCTTCCGTATGGATTCGAAGACCGTCGATGCGGATCGAATCGACGGTGTGTTTCCCCTGTAGAATCCGGGTTAGACTGTAGTGGAGCGTTAGGGATTTGATTTCCAGCTTTTGGGTTTTGACCTCATAGAGGGTAAAGCCCTCAAGCAAGCTCCCTTTGGCGGTTTTGTAGTGTACCCCGAGCGGTTCGAGAAGATAGGCATTGATGATGGCCAGCCCATCGGAACGAAAGAGGAGATAGAGGATCAACGCTCCGATAAGAATCGCACTGATCAGGAGAAAATGGAGTGCCACGAAGAGGTGTATGATCCATCGGAGCCATTTGCGTGAGGAGAACCGTTTTTCCGGCAGGGGGGGGACGTGCGGGTTCAAAACAGCTCTCCGATACGAAAATGGATCGCGTATTGGGAAAAGTTATAGGGGTCGGCTCCGACGTCGATAGCGATCGGCCCGATCGGCGTGACGTAGCGCAATCCCCCTCCCACTCCCCAATACCCTTTGGTGTAATCGGGGATCGTTACGTCTGAGACAAAGGTCAAATCGTTAAATAACACCCCTCTGAATTCTCCGTAAATAGGAAAACGGTACTCGACGCTCCCCTCCATTAACGAGGCAAATCCGATCGGGTCTCCGCTGGAGGTTTTGGGCCCCAAATCCCGGTAAAGATAGGCACGGTTGGAATTCATCCCCCCCGCATAGAACCGGTACGAGGAGGGGATACGCCCATCGAGCAGGTGAAGCGAACCCCATTTGAGCTTTGCCCCCACCACCTGAGTGTCGAAACTTTTGATGTAGGCTCCCGAGAGGATCGATTTTAAATAGGTCGCATCGGAGAAGACCGGAGTGAGGAGCGAACCGGTCATTTTTGCGTTCAGCCATACCCCTTTGGTCGGATCGAGCGGTTTGTTGCGGGTATCGTAGTTGAGCTCTCCCAGCGGAGAGGTGATAAAGAGGACATTGTTGGGAAAGGTGACGATATCGGTGGAATTATAGGTCTGAATTCGATCGAATAACACCCCGACGAGCGCCGCTGTCGGGGTTTCTTGGTATTTGGCGGTAATTTTTTCGTAGGTACTTTCGGTTTTGTATCCGTCGAACAATTCATTCCGGTATCCGATGGATGCCCCTAATCCCCCCCGATTGGCAAGGGGGTATCCGAAGGTTCCGGAGGCTTCTTGTATGATCTGCGAATAGCGGGCATCCAGAGAGAGGGTCTTGAGATTGCCGAAAATATTACGGTGTTTTACCCCTGTTTGGGCGGTTATACCCTGATCGCTGCTGTATCCCAAACCGGCGGTGAAGCGGATCGGGCGTTCGGCCTCTTCGATATCAAGCGCGATGGGGACGATACTGCCGTTGTGGTCGTTGTCATTGATTAAAACACGGGCAATCGCCTCCTGGGCGTAGAGGGTTTCGTAGCTGAGGCGGATCGCTTCGAGATCATAAGGGTCCCCCTCTTTGAACCGGAGCATCGAGGCGACGAGAGTGCCGTCGATATTGGGGGTCGATTCGACGCTGATCGCGCCGAAGGTGCACTTCTCATTGGGGATCGCTTCGAAGACGAGATAGGCCAGATCGGTTTCGATATCCACCCAGGCTTTGGAATTAAATTCCGCGTTGCAGTAGCCGGCTCCGCCGTACCGTTTTTTGATGCGGCTCTTGGAATCGGCAAACTTCTCCTGATCGAGGAGTGCACCGCTTTTGAGGAGGATGTCCGATTCAATAGTGACAGGGCTATTGATCTGGATATCGGCAATTTTGATCGGATTGTTCTCTTCGATTATGATGGTGATGGCGGTATCACTCACTTTAGAGGCCACTTTGTTGTGATAATACCCTTTGGAACGGTAGTAGGCGGAGATGGCGGTTGCACTCTGTGCTGCGGCAATCGGTTCGAGGGAGGGCTCTTTTTCCCATACTTCAATGACATAGGGTTTGCGTAGCCCTATGGCCGTGTAGAGCGCATCGGAAGAAATTTTTTCGTTACCGACAAACTGAAGGGGGAGGGGAGCGCTGAAAAGGAGGGGGGCAAGTACGGATAAAAACAGTGCGTGCCGCATTCGCGCTCCTTGGATTGAAGTCTATATTTTACCCTAAAAAATGGTGATCGAGATACCCCAATGGGGTGGAGGCCGGGGTGGTGTCGAGAAGCGAACGGATCATCCCGATGGTTCCGCCGTGCGAACAGATCAGAATGGTTTCGTCGTTGGGAAGCTCCTCCAAAAAACTCTGAACCCGTTCTCGAAACATTTCCAGCGGTTCGTCGCAGACATACGCGTGCCAGCTCTCCATGGACTCCAAGGCTCGGGGGTCGAAATTTTCCATCCGTTCGATCTGCTCAAAGCTTTTTCCCTCGATCAAGGGTTTGAACCGCACTTCGCGAAGGCGCGGGTCGGTCGTAAAGTGCTCCATCCCCATACGTCGGAGTGTTTCGGTGCATCGGCACAGGTCGGATGCGTAGATACGGTCGAATTTTTGGTGTGCGAGTGCGGCGATTTTGGTTTCGTCGAAGAGGGTCGGATCGATGGGGATATCGGTGTGGCCGTTGTATCGCCCGTGATACTCCGCAGCGGGAGGGGCGTGGCGAAGGAGAATTATACCCATAGCCGCACGACCACCAGAATCAAGATCAGTTCGACAAGTTCAAGCGCCATTCCCAGACCGTCACCGTTGAGAAATCCGAGCGATTTGCGGGTGAGCGTCGCGGTGGTTACGGCGATCACGACCCCCAGCAGCAAAAGTCCCGCAAACGGCCACGAGAGGGTGAAGAGTCCGAGGGCTCCGTACAGGGAAACCATGACTATCAGGGGGATTGGCGAAAGGCTTGCTTTGAGCTGCGACACAAACGAGGAGCGAAATTCAACCACCCGAATCACAACGATCAGCGCTAAACGGCTGATGGCGGCAATCGCGATAAAAGGGAGAAAGAGATGGTGCATCAGCAGGGTCGAGAGGGCGGCGATTTTGAGGAGGAGGAAGCTCACTCCATACAGCACCCCCATCGCTCCGACGGTGGGTTCTTTGATCACGGCATAGGGGTCTTTTCCGCTGTGGGCGGCGTAGAGGGCATCGGCGACGTCGATGATGGCTTCGGTGTGGATAAATCCGTACAGCGCCATGTAGAGGACCGAGGCGAGGATCGCCGCGAGCCACCCCAACGGTGCGAGGGCTTCGAATATCCCGATGCTGACCCCTGCTAGGAGAATCCCCACAAAGGGGAGGGCGTAGAGCATCGAAGAGAGGACGTGCGGGTGGGAGAGATCATCCCCCTCGCGAAACCGGATCGGAAGGACCGTGAAATAGCTCAGGGCAAATTTGATCCCCAGATAGAAGTTATTCACAGGGGACCTCTTTCATGATGGTGAGCCAGTTTCGATCGAACACTTTTTTTATGTAGCTCTCACGGTGAGGGACGATACACCCCGCACAGTTTTGGTGGATCGCCTTTTCGCTGACATAGCGATCTCCGTCGGGACTTTCGATGGAACAGGTGCTAAAGAGGGTTTTATTCTCGTCGATTGAAAATCCCGCGTCGTTAAAGCGGAAATTGGGACAGGCACAGAGGTAGCAGTTGAGCTCAGGGGTATCGTGGCACTTTTTATTCTCTGCATAGAGGGGGCAGAAATCGCTCTCGTGCTGAACCATGTTTTCGAATCGAAAATATTCGATCACCTCCTCATCGCTTAGGTGGGTGAGGCGGTTCATAATCGCTTTGTGTTTTTGGGCGTGGGCGTCGAACCATTGCTTATAGGACATTGGGGTTTCCTTGTGTCTTCTTCCGAAATTGAAGCCAACTTTTAAAAAAGCTTGATTGCGGGAAGTTTACTTTGGAAATATTCTTGGGTATTTCGGCGCATACTGTCTCTTTAACTAATTTATTCACTTTAATGAATTCGCAAGGAATGTATGTTATTATCTGGCTTGAATTCACTACCCATCGGTGGTTGAATCTATCGAGGTTTCGGTCGCAGAACCAGCGTAGCAAATCAGCGACCAGAATCACTCTCATTTCAAATAATCCAAACATTCTTTTTTATCCCATAGTGGTGAGCTTTTAATTTTGCTAATACTATTATCAGCTTCATAGCAAGTGACAAAATTTCCTTTTAGTACTCCACTCTTATTTAAGCTCAAGCGAATCACAACGACAAAATCGCCATACACAACGCTTACTCTTCCATCAGGCTTATATTGTTTAGTTTTAAAATCCCAACCTTGATATAAAACTGCATTTGGATTTTCAAGTGTATCTTTGATCCAATTAATCCGTTTAGCCCGTTCGTCTGAAAAGGTGTCCTTTGAGCCTCTTCGGTCACTGCTCTCGTAAAATGCATGTTCAAATTTATCTTTTCCAAAAAAGACGTTTATCCCGTCAAATGTCATAATCGGTCTTTGGCAATAGTTCACTTCATAGTGAGTTTTATATTCTACTGGTGTATCATACTGAACAAAAGGTGGCGCCATTACCAACCACCGTCAAGTCGAATATTGAAGACATTGAATTTATCCTCATTTTTAACAGTGGGTTGGATGGTATGTCCGAGGTGTTTCTCTAAATGTTCTATGACAGCTATCTTTGCAGAATTTTTATGCGTTATGTTGTTGATTTGACTGCTAGCTGCTCCCAAAAGAAAATCTGTCATTTGAATTAAAACTACTTCACGAGAAGGAAGAGCTTGAACCCGTTCAATATAAGCATTTAAGTTAACACGATCCAAAAAGTCACGTAAAGTATTTAAACGTGAAAGATCACGATTCACTTTTACGTCACAAAAAATAGAGTATTCATTAAAATCAAGAATCCATTTTTCGAGGAGAAAATAATAGAACTTGTAAAAACCGAGCTCCTTGTCATTTCCATGATACGCCCAGTTAACTTGTTTCGGATCAACCCCAATACACCGAAATCTCATTTGCATTCCGAATGAGAAAAATAAATCAATTAGATCGAGGTAAAATGCCTCTTGTGACGGTGATACTTTCGTCCATTTGATTTCGCCCCAACAATTGTACTTTTGGCGGAGTTCTTTGATATGTGTTTTGATACTCTCTTTGCTTTCAGCCTCAATCCATAGACTTCCTATCATGAGGCGCTTGTCTATGGGTTTAGTCGTTGTAAAGAGATCAGGTAATGTTTCATCGCAATAAACATTAAATTTCATATCCACACTCGCTTTCATGGACGACTAATGTCAAATCCAATACAATACTGATATTGTAGCCCAAGATCTCCTCTCCCGTCTTAGTGCGGTGAAGAGCTTGGGATTAATTCTTTCTTCTATAAAAACTCTCAAATCTGTAAGTTGCTTTTTTGAAAAAAAAAACAATTGCTAATTCCAATCCCTACTTTTCGACACCACAGAAAAAAGAAACTATGATAGTCAATTCTGTCTATACTTCCGCTAAAGTCGGGTTCTAAAACAACAAATGGACAAATGTCCCTTTGACATGCTCCTTTATATGGAGTCAATGAAACGACTGCAGTGATACTGAAGAACGGAGTTAAATGCAAAGTGGGGACAAAGCAAGGATAAACGTCTGCATAACTTTAGTTATGCAGACGTGCTCTGCTTATTGTAAATTTGCGGTGAGCGGAGTCGCTTGATTGTACGTGATGGAAGATATGGTATTGCAAAGCCCTACCAGCGTTTGCCAATCTTGATTGGCCATGTTTAAATCGGTTTGCAGCTGACCGAGATTTAAGGGGGTGGTATCGCCCTGGCAGTTTTGCAAATCGGTAAGAACGGTATTGATTTCAGACTCCAGCTCACTCCACACTTCTAAAATAAGATCCACCTGAGTCCCTGCCGCTTCCGACAAAACGATTAACGCGTCAAGCTGCGTGTTCAGGAGTTTTAAACTGGCCACTTGCTGGGTCAATGCATTCATTTCAGCGGTATCTTTATTGACCTCATTGGTGAGATTCGATATTTCGACGGAAGCGGCAATCATCGTGGCGATTCCGGCTATAGCGGATACAATACCAAAAGCCAATCCGAATCCAAATGTAAAAACCGCAATCACGGCACCGGCAAAAAATCCGATACCCGCCGCAAGTCCTGCCACGGTCATAACGGTTTGCCACGTTTTGATTTGTTCTTGTAATGAGGCGATATCGTCTTCCAGTTTTTGAATCTGCGCCTGATCAACGCCAATGGTTGATAAAGAGTCCGCAACCGCTTTCGACATGATGGCGGAATCCGCCGTTAAGTTGTTGCTAAAGTCGAGAATATTTTGTTGAAACGTAACGGCAGTTTGGGAATACCCTTTGATTTGACTGATCATGCCATTGAGAATTTTCTGAAGTTGAGCGATCGCTGCCGCATTGGTTGGATCGGCTAATAGCACACCTATCAACGAATTGATCGTAGACATGTTCGAATTGAAGGCAATCCCGTAGCCCGATATCGCATTGGGAATACTGACTAAGTTTGTCGCAATTGAGTACCAGCCGTTAGCGTGAATTTGAGCATTGCTGAAAGCCGTTTGAAAAGGGGGGTACCACGACGGTATCGGTGCGGGGATTGTAGGTAATGTCGTTTGGGTAATACCCAAAACATAACTCATTACATCGTTATTGGCATTAAAGGCATTCACAAGTTGCTGTTCAATGGGAATGGTATCCTCCACGTTATTAGCGGCAACCAAAGTAGCACTTGGTATGTGTTGCAAGGAGGCTAGACTGATGTTCTGTACGTTGGATGCTAAGGCAAACGGGAAAAAACGTTTTTTTTGAGCGCTCATAAAATAACTCCTTCGTTAAGTGCTATCCCTCCGGCGGGTTAAAAACCGTACCGATCCATTTCAAAAAAGAATCAGGGGATTGATAGCATTCGTCAGTTTTGCTATCGGAATAATCCGGCTCACAGCAAGCAGATCATGATAACGGACAAAATATACCGATATTTATGTTAAAAATAATATAAAAAACCAGCCATAGTTCGTAATAATTTGGTAATATTCTATGAATAGCTATTTTTTGTGTATTGTTGTTATAATATTGTGATAAAAAAAAGGTTATTCCAAAGCGTTGAGGATCCTCTCCCTATCGATCTCGCCTCGCATCGTCGTAATAAAGTTATCGAGGGTCGTTTTCTTATACGCTTCAAATTTTTCATCCTCGAAAAGTCCGTGGACAAACGTCCCTTTGATATGATCCTTATGATACGAGAGGGGATATTTCATACTCACTCCGTGATGGATTTCAAAACCGTTTATCGTGCGGCCGAAGAGGAGATATTCCCCTTTTTTGAGCACTTTTTCTTTTTTGAATACGATCACATCATC
Source organism: Sulfuricurvum sp. (assembly GCF_023229695.1). GTDB lineage: Bacteria > Campylobacterota > Campylobacteria > Campylobacterales > Sulfurimonadaceae > Sulfuricurvum. The sequence continues at coordinate 83,180 of NZ_JALNYS010000002.1, read as the reverse complement.
GATAAATCCGAGCGCGTCTTCGTGACTCGGTTCTGAGGTTTCGACACTCCCCTCGTCGATGATGGTTTCAAACATCATCTGATACCCGCCGCATATCCCCAGCATCTCTTTGTGTCGCTCTTTAAGTGCGTCGAATAACCCCGTTTTTTTGAGCCACCGTAGATCCTCGATCACCCGCTTGCTCCCGGGGAGGATGATGAGATCATAGTTCTCCAGCGCCACATTGGAGGTGATGAACTCGACAAAGACGGTCTCGTCGGCGATGAGGGGTTCGAAATCGTTGTAGTTGCTCATCGTCGGATAGTTGATGATCCCGATTTTTTGTGCGGGGTGAGGTTTGTTCTGGACGAAATTTTTGAGGCTCTGGGAATCTTCGAATCCGAGGTTGAGGCTAAGATAGGGAAGAACACCGAGAACGGGGATACCGAAACGCTCTTCGATGATCTTCACCCCCTCATCAAAAAGGGTTCGATCTCCGCGAAATTTGTTGACAATGACCCCGATCACATTGGCCCGCAGAGATTCGGGGAGGAGATTATAGACCCCCCAGATCGAGGCGAACACCCCCCCTTTTTCGATGTCGGCGACGAGGATGATCTTGGTATTGTACTTTTCGGCGATATAGATATTCGAGAGGTCTTTGTCCATCAGATTCAGCTCGACGGGACTCCCCGCCCCCTCGCAGACGAGACACTCATACCGTTCGCTCAAATATTCGAAGCACTCGTTTACGGCGGGTTTGAGGGTGTCGAGATCGCGGTAGTAGTCGCGAACCTCTTTATCGGTTACCACTTCCCCTTTGACGATGAGTGAGGCGCTATTTCCGTGCCCCGATTTGAGGAGGATCGGATTGAGGTGGTAGCTCGTCGGAAGTCCCAGCACTTCCGCTTGAAAATACTGAGCGATAGCGATTTCGGACCCGTCATCACAGACGCGGGAGTTATTGGAGACGTTTTGGGCTTTGAACACCCCGACGTTGATCCCCCTCTCTTGCAGAAGCCGCCCGATGACAAAGGTCAGAGTCGATTTCCCCGCATCGCTGGAGGTACCGAAAATGGAGATGGATTTCATGAAATGGCTCCTAATGCCAGAATGGTGATGAGAACGGTATCGATTCGGGGTCGGAGGGAGAGGGCGCGGCGAACATCGTCTGCACTGATCGCTTCGCGCCCCTCACCAAAAAAGGGTTTGGCTTTGAGAACTCCGAAATAGGAGGTTGGACCTCCCAGCGACACATCCAGCGACAATGCCATTGCCGCAATTGGGTATCCCGCGTTGGGACTCTCGTGCAATGCCCCGTAACGCCAAGTCTGTCTGAGCTTTCCGAGTTTGCCGAAAAGGGTCAGTATGATCATCGCCGTGATGCGGGAGGGGATATAGTTGGCGATATCGTCCAGCCGTGCGGCTGCTTTGCCGAATTTTTCGTATTTTTCGCTCCGATACCCCACCATCGAATCGAGGGTATTGACCGCTTTGTAGCAAAACAGCCCGACCAAACCGAAAACTAACAGATAAAACAGAGGGGCGATCACTCCGTCGCTCAGATTTTCAGCATAGGTCTCGATGGCGGCTTTGTTGATCTCGCTCTCACTGAGGTTTTCGGTGTCGCGGCTTACCAAATATCGGATACTTGAGGGGTCGTTTAATACCCCTTGCACACTCGTGTAGAGCATTTTCCCCGCGATCCCGCTCGAGGCTATGATCCCCAAAATCCACGGATTGTCGATCAGCAAGATCGGAGTGACGAGTGCTAACACGGTGGCTAACAACCAAAACACGAGCCAAAATCCACGCAGGATGCTGTCGCGGTAAAACCGCTTTTCAAAAGCAGTGATAAAATCCCCCATCAATACGACCGGATGGCGGATGAATGTGAACTCACCGAAGAGTCGGTCGGTGAGGTAGGCGATGAGGGCGATGTCAAAGAACATAATTGATCATCTTTTTAATTTCGATACGTTCACGGTGAGATGGAGAATTACTCACCCTCATCTTCCTCTAACAGTTTTTGGAGTTCTTCTTTATTGGGCAATACGGTCAGATATTTACTCGCATAAATTTGATTGTTGTCTTTTGGCAATGTCATTTCTACGAGAGCTTCACTCTTGTCTTTACACAAAATAATGCCTATTGTCAGATTTTCATCTTCTGTTTTCTCAAATCGGTCGAAATAATTGACATACATCATCATTTGACCGATGTCTTGATGTTTCAGCTCACCGATTTTCAAATCGATAACGACGAACGATTTTAACAACCGATTATAAAAAACTAAATCAACAGCAAAATGCTTTTCATCTATCGTGATTCTTTTTTGTCTTGCTACAAAGGTGAACCCTTTGCCCAGTTCCAATAAAAAGTGCTCCAGCTTATCGATCAGTCGAGTTTCTAGGTCGCTTTCGCTATACGATGAGTGCATTGGTAAACCGACAAATTCTAAAACATACGGATCTTTTATCATATCGTTTACCGATTCGATCACATAACCTTGTGTGGATAGCTCTTTGACTTTTGATTTATCCAAGCTGAGTTTCAGCCTCTCATAAAGTCCGCTGTCAAACTGCCGTTTCATCTCCCGCAATGTCCAACTGTTTTGAATAGCCTCTATCTCATAAAAATCTCTTTCCTCTTGATGATCGATACGCGTCAAAAAAAGGTAATGCGACCAACTGAGTTTGAATTTCGGAGACACTGTCTCGGATTTTTGAAATGCAAGATAAAATCGTCTCATATTTTCCAGATTATCAACCGAAAACCCTTTTCCGAATTCTCTGCCAAGCTCGTCCGAGAGAGTTTTTAAAATAGCTTTTCCGTACGCAGCTCGCAACGCACCATGTTGCTCTTCTTCAATAATCCGTTTTCCGATCTCCCAGTATGTTTGCGTCATCGTAGTGTTAATCGTACTGTAGATGTGTGATCTGGCGTGATGAAGCAGCGCTTTAATCTCGTCGTAAAAGTGATTTGATTTTTCGATATTTCTCATTTATTCCCCTCCACAATCTTCACGAGCACTTTTTTTGTCTGTTTTGCTTATTGTACCCTCTCTCATCTCAGAAGTAATATTTGTGATCGCTATTTCAAACCGTTTCAATTCCGAAACACTTTTCACCGCAATCCGCACATATCGCTCATCCAAAAAGTCAAAGTTAGAACAATCGCGCACCATGATACGATGCGGAATAAGCTTCTCCTGAAACTCTTTTGCATTCATATGAGCGAGACGGACAAGGAAAAAATTTGCATCGCTCTCAAACACCTCCTCAAACAGAGCGGAAAGATCGAGGAGAGTTTTCAGATACCTTTTCGCTTCGTCATTGAGCGCATGTGAACGTGCACGAAACGGCTCATCAGCCAAAGCCGTGATGAGAAAATGGCTATCAAGTGCCGAGATTTTCCATAGCGGCTCTTTTTCTCTGAGGGTGCGGATATTCTCACGCGAAGAGAGGACGATCCCGACCCTCACCCCCGCACATCCGTAAAATTTCGTCTGCGATTTTAAAACATAGAGTTTGTCGTAAGTTTGGAGGTAGCGGGTTGCCGATTCGCCCCCGCAAAACTCCAAAAACGACTCGTCGATGAGGATCGTGCAGTTTTTGACAATCCACATCTGTATCAGCGTCTCTATTTCGTAGTAGTGTCCGTCGGGGGTGGAGGGGTTGACGAAGATGACAAGGGAGTTCTCCTCGACCTCCGTATCCATAGCCTCAAAGCGGTTGATGAGACACACTTTTTTACCGTGAAGGTGTGAGGCTTTTTTGTATTCCAGATAGGCGGGGGAGTAAATCGTGCAGGTGAGGTTATCGAAAAATCGGAGCAATGTAAAAATCGCCGAAGAGCCGCCGTTGAAAAGCTCTACCTCTTCCGACGTGACACCGTAGTGCTCAGCTAACGTCTCCGTTAGCCTCTCATAGCTCGGATAGGCGTTGAGGGTCACACTGCTGAAATCGACATTCGGGGTGATGAAGTTGATGTTAGAGGAGAGATCAATCACCTCTTCAAGAGCGCAGCCGCAGTGCGCGGCAAAGCTGTTCACATCCCCGCCGTGTCCGTAGGTCGTCATTTAAGCCGCTTCTCCAATCCCAGTTTCACTTCGTAAACCTCATCACAAAACCTAGCCAATGTTTGACCGATAATACCGCTGAGATCGACGTATCGGCGGCTGATGGGATCATTAGGGATCACTCCACTGCCGACGTCGTTCAGGACAAACACGATGTTAGCTTCTATTCGTCCCAGCGCTTCGATCTCGCTGGTCAACTCCTCTTCGCTCTCATCGAGTCGGTTGAGTATCCACATCGAGATGCAGTCGACGAGGTAGGTTTGGTGCGGTTCGATCACACTTGCTAAATCGCGGCTCTCTTCGAGTGTGATAAAGTTTTCGCCTCGCGTTAAGCGGTGTTTATCGATCCGCTCTCCCATTTCGCTGTCACCGAAGTTATGGTCGTAGGTGGCGAGATAAATGGGTTTATCGGTCGCAACAGCGAGGGCCTTTGCCTCTGCGAGAGAGCTTTTCCCCGATTTTTGTCCGCCGAAGTAAAGTATTTTCATCTTAAAAAGCTCTCCACTTTGCGGGTGATCTGCTCTTTCGTGATACCGTTTAAGAGGGCATAGACCAGCGCACCCCCCGCGCCGACCCCCTCTTTCGCCTCCCCTTCGTCATAGAGTTTGAGGGCGGGATGAGCGGTGAGGGAGAAATCGAAATCGGCGTAATAGGCGTTGATACTAAAATCATTCATCTCCAACAGCCCTTTGATATCGCTGTGTGCATCTTCGGCGACCCATTTGGTCGTGCAAAGGGCGATTTTGGAGCTATCTAACTCCCCCTCCATCATTTGAAGGATACGGTTGACGACGAGGAGGACACACGCCATCTGCGTCCCCCCCGCCAAAACGATCGGGATGTCGCGGTTTTGGAGACCGAGGAGTAATCCGGCGTTGAAGATGAGCATATTATCCCCAACTTTGGCGAGGATTTCAAAAAGATCATCACTCTCATTCACATGGGAGAGGGCTTGATCAATAACACGTTGTTTGATCCCCTCGGGGGCATTTTTAAAACTGCTGCTGAATTTATCCCGTGCATCGTATCCCAATGCCAACGCCGTGGCAAGTGCCGTCGTCGTCCCTGCGGGAACCGATTCGGCTAAGATGATGTAGTCGCTTTGGAGTACGAGGTTTTGGGCAAACGCCACCCCTTTTTCAAACACCTCTGCGGCGGGGATAGAAGCCCCCTGCTCAATCGAACCGCTGGGTGCAATGCTGAACGTATGCACTTTAAAATGCTCCAGTTTCGGGGTGATCTCTAACCCGAGATTCAGAAGTTCAATTTCTCGAAACGGATGGAGCAGATGGACGGCGCGGGTGAGGAGGGCGGGGGTGGGAACCCCTTTGGGAGTTTCGGCGATGGTGCCGAGGCTCCGCACCTCTCCGATGCTAATAAACTCCGCATCGAGCGTCGGGGTGAGGTGTAGCATCCCGGGAATCCCCGCTTGGGTGATCCCCGGGGTATTTGCTGTTGCCGTGTTGCTCATACACAGGAGAAAACTGGCCCGTTTTCCCCGCAAACTCTCAATAAAATCTTTGTTTCCGGTAATCGTTTGTATCATACTAATTTCTCCAATAGTTCTTGATAGTTCCCGCCGTTAAGGTAGCGGTTGACGCTGTAAAACAGCGTTGCATACTCACGGTAAGGGCGAAATTCGTCCAATGTGAGCGTTGCGCCGTAGCTCTCCAGCAGCGCCTCCGTTTTTTCATCACTGTCGCACCACGAGAGAGCCGCGACGGCGAGATCGAAGAGAAAATCGCCGTTGCACGCCTGAGAAAAATCGATAACGCACGAGAGGCTTCCCCCCTCAAACAGGGCGTTATCCAAAAAAAGATCCCCGTGAATGATTCCGTCGTTGCGGAGGGTGAGATCGATTTTTTTGAACAGCGTATCGAAAATTTCAACATTTGTCTCACGAATCATCCCCTCCATCCGCGCCCTCTCAAACAGTTTTTCATTGGTACTTTGGAGCGTGGATGTTTTTGCATGAAACGCTTTTAAAAACGCACCGATTTGTTTTACGTCATCTACAGTGGCATTTTTGAGGCTCTCCCCGCAGCAACGGCGATAAATCAGGGCAGGTTTCGTATGAATGGTCAAAATATTTCCGACACTTGTGGCGATAGGGAGTGTTTTACACAGTGTAAGCAATCGTAGTTCTTCTTCGACGCTTTTCACACTGCTTTGCTCAAAGAGCTTTACGACCCACTTCTCGTCGATGAGATAGACGCTGTCCGTTACCCCATCTTGTGTGGGATGGATAGTTTTGGCGTCCAAAAATGGGGGTAAATCGTCTAGAAAAAGGGTTGTTTTAACTCCCATCATTTTCCTTTATTGCGCTGTACAATCAGATAGATAAAGAACGGCCCGCCTAAAAAGGAGGTAACGACGCCGATGGGGATGTCTGAAGCGGCTCCGAGATTGCGGGCGACGAGATCACACGCCACCAAAAAAATCCCGCCGTAAAAAAAGGTCGGGAGGATCAGAGTATCGCTGCTGCGACGGTAGAGGAGTTTGATGATATGGGGGACGATCAGCCCCACAAACCCGATAGGCCCCACGACGCTGACGCATACCGCTACGGCCAAAGAGGTGAGGAGTAAGAGGCTCATAATAAGCCGTGAGACGTGGACCCCTTTTAAAAACGCAAAATCAAGCGACGTCAACAGAAGCCTCAGCGGTTTGCGCTGTAAATGGATCGAAGCCAAAAACAGAAGCGATGCGATGAGTATCGGATAGACGGTCTCGAATCCGATAATATTCAGACTCCCCATCGTAAAGCGGACAATCGAATAGCTCTGTTCAAAATCGCTCAGGTAATAAAGAACCATAAGGGCGGCCGAATAGAAAAAAGACAACGCGATTCCCACGAGCAACAGCGAACCGGTCTGCGCCGATTTGAGGGAACGTGAGAGTAAAAAGAGGACGGCTACCGTCAATAACGCCCCGAAAAAGCTGAGTAGGTATTGCCAAAAGAGAATACCGCCAAAAAAAACAATCGCCAGTGCACTCCCCAATGTCGCACCGCTGGCAACGCCGAGGGTGAAGGGGGTGGTGAGGGGATTGCGAAAGACACTCTGAAAGACAAGCCCCGCGAGAGCGAGGATCGCACCGCTGCAAAAGGCGATAATCACTCTAGGAAAGCGGATCTCCCAAAAAAGCATCGACGAAGCGGATGCGGGGTTGAAAATCTCTTGGATATTCACAGCGATCTCTCCCAAAAATGGGGCAATGATAAGAACCGCTAGGGATAGAATAAGACTAACGTACTTCATCGTAATTCACCACAAAGTTTCCGCCGATATTTTGAACCGCGTTGCCGAAACAGCCCTCAAGATGGGAGGGATCGAAAAAATCACCGCACCCTCCGAAGAACCGGACACTCCCCTCTTCCAGATAGAGAACGTCATATCCGAGTTTGTAGGCCAAATTCAGATCATGGGTAATGATGATCGTGTTTTGAAAATAGGAGCCGTTTTTGAGGAGACGGTAGATTTTTACTTTTTTAGCCTGATCGAGATTGGCAGTCGGCTCATCGAGAATCGTGTATCGGGCACGGTGGAGGATCGCTCCGGCGATCAGGAGCAGGGAGGACTCCCCGCTGCTGAGGTTTTGGCAGGGGGAGTGTTTGAGATGCTCTATCTCCAACGCTTCGAGAATTTCCTCCCTTTTTCGAGGATCGGCAGACTCGAATTGATTGAGCTCTAAATAATCACTTACGCTCAGGTACTCATCGTAAATATCGAGGGTCGTGGGGACATAGTTGATCACCCGTGAACGGAGGTGGGGTGCGATTTCACCCATATTTTTCCCTTCCAGAAAAATATTTTGGGAGGGGAGGAGATGGCAAAGTGCTCTGGCCAACGTCGTTTTGCCGCTGCCGTTGTTGCCCAGAATTGTCAGATTCTCCCCCTCTCTCAGGGTGAAACGGATATTTTTTAAGATTTGAGCGGTGAGATTAGCGACGTGCAGCATCGATCATGTACCCCCTCATATCCTCTAAAAAAAGACCCAGACGGGGACTCGGATTACTGGAGTAGGGCTGATCTTCGACATAAATCTTCCCTTCTTTAGCCGCATTGATCGGGAGGTGGCGCCACGGAGCGATCAACGCCTCTTTGGTTAATCCCTGCTCCTTAGTATTCGGGGCGAGGAGGATAATCATGTCGGGGTTGAGGGCAATAATGTTTTCGAGATTGAGAACCGGTTGCCCCTTTCGGCGGCTTTGGAGGGCATTGGTGTTGCCGCTCTCTTTGATGAGGTCATCAAAATAGAGATTCTGCCCCGAGACATAGATGCTTTTAGAGAGATCGGTATTGTGTCCGAACACCATCAAAATTTTTTGGTTGCGGACAATCCCCCTCAGTGCGCGGAGTTTTTGATCGAGTTCGCTCACGATGGCGTGGGCTTTTCCCTCTTTGCGGACGATGCGGCCGATGGTGAGAATCGACCGGCGGATCGAGGGGTAGGTATCGATCCGGATCACCGCCGTGCGGATCCCCAGTCGGGTCAGTTTTTCGGCTAACGCGGCGTTATTTTCCTGCAAGATCACCGTCGTGGGGTTAAGCGAGAGGATTTTCTCCAGCGATGGGGAGAAATAACCCCCCACTTTGGGTTTGTTTTTGGCTTCGGGGGGATAGTTGCAGTACTCGGTATTGGCCACTACCTGATCCCCTGCCCCGAGGGCATAGAGGGTTTCATTGATGGAGGGGCTGAGGGCGATGATCCGCTCCTGTGCATAGACTGAGAGTGCCAGAATCAACCATAGAACTATTTTCAAAAGGAGACCTTCAACCCTGCATACCACGCACGCGAAGAGGTCGCATATCCGTGGACGCTCTGATAATATTTGTCGGTAATATTATCGATTTTGGTGTAAAGGCTCACCGTTTTTGAAAGATCATAATTGACGACGGCATTGGTAAGCGTGTAACGCCCCGTTTGTCTGGTTTGTTCTTTGTCATCATATCGGGAACCGACGTATTCTCCAAACACTCCGACATGAAGTTTTTCGATGCCGTAATAATCGATTCCGAATTTGAAGTTCTCGTTTGCCCGTCGTGCCAAGTCAAAGCCGTCTTTGTCTTTTGCGCTGAGCCGTGTATAGTTCAGGGAGAGGAGCGTTTTGGAAAGGAACTCTTTTTTATACTCGGCTTCAAATCCTTTGAACGTCGAGGTCCCCCGGATGTTATTGTATTTATAGGTGCTCATGTCAAAGTCGATCATATCCTCGATCGTATTGTAAAAATAGGTGAGCACCACCCCTTTGTACCCGACCGACGCGTCAAAGCTTTTGGTGCTTTCGGGTGTTATCGTCGTGCTGCCGTAGGGGCCGTAGAGATTGTAAACGGTCGGGATATTATACGCGGTTCCGTAATTGGAGGAGAGATAAAACCCGTTATCCAAAAAGTGTTTTACCCCGATCTTCCCGGTTGTTTTGTCATGAAAGGCGTCGTAGTTGTCCTGTCGCACCGATTCGGTGAGAGTGGTACGGCCGTTAAAGGTGTTGCTGTTGGTCATAAACAGGGCAGTATTGGTGTATTTTTTGTCGAAATCATTGCGATGTTCAAAGCTTTTCGTATCCGCGCCGATTAGAACGAAATCGTTTTTACTCCGATAAGGGATACGCGAAGAGAGGCCGTATTCGGTTACGACTCCGTCAAATGCTTTCGTATAAAGATCTTGCGGATAATCTCTTTCGAAAGAGGAGTGTTTTGCGTAGAGATTGATCTCGTTGAAGCTGTCAATGTGGTTGACGTTGAGAGAAGAGAAACTCTCTTCCACGATGCTGTTATAGATGCCGTTTGGGTTGTTATACGGGTCGCTTTCGGTTGTCGCATGGATAGCCGTATGCTTGAGGTCGATTTTATTCATTGAATCGAATTTATACCCTGCGCTGAGCGAGGTCGTTGTATTTCTGTATCCGTCATCCTCGAGGGTCGTGATATCAACCCCTTTGGGCGCCTGGGCGCTAAAGCCGTCGGTATCCACGGTCGTTGAGGCGGCTTTGACGTAATAGGTGTCGGTAGCATAGGATGCGGTTGCCCCGTATTTTTGGGTATTAAACGTGCCGTATTCGCCGGTAATGGCTCCGTGAAGTCCGTTTTGCGCGCTTTTGGTGAGGATATTGATAACGCCGGCACTGGCATCGGCACCCCAGACGCCGCTTTGAGCTCCCTTGATTATTTCGATCCGCTCAATATCGGTTACCATTAAATGCTCATACGGAGCACCGTTCAAACCGGTAGGATCGTTGTAGCGGATACCGTCGATCAGTACCAAAACCCGTTTGGAATCAAATCCCCGGACAAACACAGAGGTTGATTTTCCAACTCCTCCATTGCTGATGGTGCTGATTCCCGAAACAAGATTCAGCGCTTCAGCAACGGTTGCAATATGCTTTTCTTCCAGTTCTTCTGCCGTAATAACGGTGGCGTTGGCGGTAATGGTGCTTAATGATTGCTCTGTTTTAGAGGCGCTGACCATGATGGGATCGAGTGTGATATCATGTGCGCACAGCGGGCTCATCAGCAGGGATGCACCGATGAGGGAGAGAGTGTATTTGTCCATAAAAATCCTTGATTTATTTTTTAAAATGGTTGAGGCCATGAGAGGCATTTTGATGGACGGGCGGGGAGAGGGTTGAATAGGTATGAATCGGCGAGACGGTAAGTTTTTTAGCAGAGGTGTGATTGCGCAGACACAGGTGGCTGAGACGTGCAAAGCGGCAGTTACAGAGTCCCCCTTGGGAAGGGAGCGGTTGGATCGGGGTTAGGAGATCGGGCGGCGGATCGTCGATCGCATCGGCTTCTTCGGCAATCTGGAGACGGTTTTCACGGTGAAGACGGATACGCTGGGCATTCTGGCTCAGACGATGGGCGGAGGCATAGGCCTGAATCGCACTAAGGGTGAAATAGTTTTTGCCAAAACCGCGTGGTGAGCGCATCCGTCCGCCTCCTTTGAAAAGTGGGGCGCATTATAGCAGGAATTTTGGGGACGGCGGATCAGATCGGATTGATTTTGGTCGTTTTGTAGAGATCCAGCATAGTTTTAAACTCGGTGAGCTCTTTAAGGTTCAGAACGCTTTTGGAACTGTATTTTTGCTCTTTTCCGATCACCATGGTTGCCGTTACATCTCTGCCGTTTCCGAACATTTTTTTGGTCGTGTAGAGGGTCAGCTCAAAATCATCGGGTGTTTTAAAACTCAATTTGAAATCTTTATTCTCAACGGTACCGCTTGCAAGAGAGAGGATTTTAGAGAGGGCTTTCTGAAGCTTTTCGACCTTATTTTCATCCATATAGATTTCATTCTCTACGAGAATTTTGAAGTCTTTGCTGATTTCAAGTTTGTCCTCGGCGATAAAATGGAGTTTCACCCCGGTTTTTTCTCCGAGATCGTTTTTGAGATTCACTTTATAGAGATAAATCGTTTGCAGATCGGTTCCCAGTTTTCCCAGCGTCGCCGATGTTTCCACCGTCAAGAGATTGGTGGCGTCGTTTAAAAAGGAGAGCTCCCCCCTCTCTTTTTGGACGATTTCAACCGGTTCTATGAGACGGACGCGGATCGGATCGTCATTTTCCAATGATACGGCTTGGACCCCGACTGCCGGAAAATTGGCAACGGTAACGCTCAACGGCTCTTTATTGGCAACAGCGACATTGAGAGGCTCTTTATTGCTCAGCACAACTTCCTGAATAGCGGGGCGCTCTATCGCCTGTGGCTGCGTCGAAGCCGTTTCAACCGTCCCCTCCTCGCCCTGCAGAACGGCTGCCGTCATGCAGACGAAGAGTAAAATTTGAAATCTCATGGTGCTCCTTTTTAGGTAATTGACCTTATGCACCTTGTCTAAACACGTGCGAAAAGGTTGGTAATCTCCCGTATCCGAAAGATACGGGAAGCTTTTTAGCGAGGGGTTACGATTTAAATTGGGCCAATTGGTTGTTGAGACTGTCTGCGGCGGCATAGAGTTCGGTAGCGATCTGGGAGATTTGTTTGATGTCGTTTTGGTTGTTTTGAGAGAGTTCCGACATTTCGGAAACTTTGGTGATGATCTCTTTTATTTTGCGGGCCATCGCTTCGGACTCTTCGGCATTTTGCTGACTGGCGCTGACATTGGCCCGCAACGCACTGGAGGCTGAATCGATTTTCAGATCGATCTCCTGACTCCGTTCGGCAAGCCGCTCAATGTTGCTCCCGTTCGCACTCATCATATCGGATGAATCGGAGATCGACTGGATCACTACGGAGATGATGGAGTTGATTTCGGTCAAACTTTTTTGGGTCCGTTCCGCCAGTTTGCGTACTTCGTCGGCGACGACGGCAAATCCTCGCCCGTGCTCACCCGCCCGCGCCGCTTCGATGGCGGCATTGAGGGCAAGGAGGTTTGTCTGATCCGCAATGTCGGAGATAATGCTGAGCACGCCGTTAACGCTGGCCGCTTCACTGGAGAGCTGGGCAAACCGTTCGGCCAGATCGTTGCTCATTTGCGTCGTATCGTAAATTTCACGGGTAATGATGTTGGCGATTTGGCGGACACTGGCGAGCTCTTTCTCGGTTGAATGGCTGTTTTCCAGAGAGGCTTTGGCCATAGAAACACTCGATTCGAGCGTTTGTCCGATCTCTGCGGCGGTAGTATTGGTCGTACGGGCGATCATATTGGTTTTTTCCGATTGGGTGGAGAGGCTGGTCGCGGCAGTTCTCAGGGATGCGGTGGAATAGACCGCCGATGAGGTGATTTTTTTGGTATCGTTGATGGTCGTTTGAATCTTATCGATGAAGCTGTTAAGGTAGCGGCTGGCGATCCCGATTTCATCATTTTGATTCATGATCGGAAGCCGTTTGGTCAGATCGCCGTTCCCGTGTGCCAAATCCGAAGAGACCTGATCGAGCTCCTCGATCGGTTTGAGGATACTGTTGCCGGTAATGTAATTGATGGTCACCAGCATTGCGGTCAGAATCGTCCCCAGCAGAAGGAACCATTTGATAAAGCCCGCTTTGAGCTCATCAAAATAGTCGGCTTTGTTGATCCCCGGGATGACCCACATATCCCATGCGGGAATATAGCGATAGGCGGAAATTTTATCCTGTCCGGTTGTGGCCGATACGTATTCGTAAATCCCTCCCGCTTTGTCGTGGCGGATATGGTCAATGTAATCGTGTCCCGCCTTGTTTTGCCCCTCGTCTTTGGGATGAATGGTCATAACCCCCTCGGCGTTAATAAAATAGACATAACCGCTTTTACCGATTTTGATGCTCTTGATCTCCTTTTTAAACCCTTCGTCCTGATACCCCATCGGTTCTATTTTGGCAATGTAATTTACATTTTTTTCAAGTGCGTCGGCTACCGTATTGAGATCACTGGTCATAATGGTTTTGATCGAGCTCATGGCGATGAAGTATGCTACAATGACACTAATCAAGATAGCCCCTACCGCAGCGATAAAATTAGAGATAAATTTTGATTTGATGGTGTTTAACAGTTGCATCGGGTGGGCCTTATGATAAAAATGTGATAAGTACGCCACTATTGTAGGCCTCTTTTCATAAAGCTCTTCTGAAAGTAAGGATATAGCAACGTGAGATTGTCACACTTAGAGCAAATTGTACATTATATGCAGCCGTTTAATCAAATCAATGCCGCCTATCGCCTCAGTGATACCTGCATACGAATCGTATTCGATCACAATCGGAGTATGAATTTCGAAATGCGTCGCGCGGATGCAACCATCTATCTCGATGATTCGGCTTCGCGGGGGAAAATGTATCAGGCCCCTTTTGACGTTTTACTGGCCAAGCGTCTGAATCGTTCGACGATTCAATCGATCACGCTCCATAACCGTGACAAAATTATCCGGATTTTGACAACAACCAGCGGCGCGTATAAGAGCGAATCGACGATGATACAGTTTGAATTTACCGGTAAACACACCAATGTGATTCTTTTGGATAAAGAGGAATATGTGTTGGAAGCGTTACGTCATATCGACGGTGAATTCTCGACCCGAAGCGTCCGCGTCGGTCAGCTTCTGATCGATCCGCCGCCGCCGCCGTATACTCCGAAGCCGTATCCGATTGAGGATGTGGAATCGTTTTTGAGGGAAGAGTACCGTCGATGCGCCGGGGAGAAGCTGGGCCGGTTAAAACACGAGAAAACTCTCCTTTTGCGAAAACGTCTGGAACAGCTCCAACGTAACCGGGGATCTCTTGAAGACGAAGCCTCTTTGATGGCTGAATCCGAACGCTCCCGCCACTTCGGTCATCTGATCCTTGCAAATCTGGATCGGATCAAACCGTATGAAAGGGGAGTGGATATCGCGGATTTTGACGGTACCCTCCTCCATATCACCCTTCCGGAAGGGTGCTTGAGTGCGGCAATGACGGCGGAACATTTTTTTAAACGCTCCAAAAAACTGAAACAAAAAGGGGTGGGGGTCTACAAAGAGCGCCACAATCTTGATGAGAAGATCCGCTATATTGAATTGTTTATCCAAACGGTGCAGGAAGCGGCGACACCCGAAGATATCGCCCTCCTTTTCCCCCAAAAAACAGCAGGGGCAAAAAATAAGGGTTCCGATCTGATCGCCGAATTCTGGATCGAAGGGGTCAAAGTATCGTTGGGAAAAAGCGAAAAAGGGAACATTGAACTTTTGCGCAACGCCAAATCGCGTGACATCTGGATGCATTTGAAAGACCGCCCTTCGGCCCATCTCATTATTACGACCGATAAACAGCAGCTCCCCCAAAAATTAATCGAGGCAGCGGCAAAACTGTGCGTCGATTTTTCGGTATTTGAAAAAGGGCGCTATTTGGTCGATTATACTCCCCGAAGAGAAGTTAAAATTGTAGAAGGGGCAAATGTCCTGTATACGAATTACAAAACCATGAGTGTTGAAAAAACGGGTCTTTCATAAAGTCAGAGAAAGGATTTGTCATGGCAGAGATCGGACCGATCGGCAGCGTCATTTATGCAAATCAGCAGATGGCAGGTGTCGCAAGTGAAAAAAGTGCTCTATTAAACCGGTTTGAGTTACAAGCGTTGGCAGCGGCTGCGCTCTCGCAGGAAAAAGAGCGGGAAGTGGTTACCATTCGTCCGATGGAAGAGAGCCATTCGGTTGATCCGGATCGTGAACATGCAAAGGAAGGATCCGAACAGGAGCAGCGAAGGCCTTCCCACCATGAGGAGAAACCGCCGGTTAAAAAAGTAAAATCGTTTCATCTTCTGGACATAAAAGTGTAATCTTTCTGTTCAAAAGGGAAAGCGGTGATTTAAACTTATGCTATAATCGCGTTACTTTAAAACCATTGGTTAATCATATGCAAATCGTAAAAAATTCAACAAAAGATCGTATTGTTACGGCAATCGTCCTTGTGGGTGCAGCCCTTGTCGTAGGGCTCATTAATAACTTTTGGCTTATGTGGCTGGTGATGGGGATTATTTATATCCTTGCATTTTACGAAGCGACACAGCTGTTCGGGATCAGTAACAATTCCCTCTATGCCTATGCGGCGATCCTCTGGCTGGCGGCAGCCGTTTATCCCTACGGAGATGATCTTCTGATTATCGCGGGGCTTGTGTTCGCGGCCGCTGTCGCGTACACCCAAAACCTTCCGTGGAAAAACTTTCTCCCCTTTATTTACCCCAGCGCCGGGATGCTGTATATGCTCGGGATGTATCAAGAATACGGGATTAGCGCACTCTTATGGCTTTTGGTCGTTGTGGCGTCGGCCGATATCGGTGCGTATGTTGTCGGGCGCAGCATCGGAAAAACCCCTTTTAGCCTCTCTTCTCCGAGCAAAACCCGCGAAGGGGTATACGGCGGTATTATCATCGCGACGGCGGCCGGTTTCTTTATCGGTATCACGATCGTTGATATGGATAAAGCGATCATTATTTCGATGATGGCGGCAATCGGTGCGGTATTCGGGGATCTTTTTGAGAGCTATCTCAAGCGCAAGGCCGGGGTAAAAGACAGCGGATCGATCTTGCCGGGGCACGGCGGTGTCCTTGACCGGATTGACGGTTATCTGTTTGCCTCCATCGTTATGCTGGTATTGCTGCGGGGTCTTAATTGATCCTTTTAGGATCTACCGGTTCTATCGGCGTGAATACTCTGCGCATCGCGGAGCAATTCGGGCTGAATGTCGATACTCTGGTTGCGGGACGCAACATTGAACGTTTAAACTCCCAAATCCGTCAACACTCTCCAAGGCAGGTTATTGTCATGCGCGAAGAGGATTGTTCTCGTGTCGAGCATCCTAATGTCCGTTCCGGTGAAGCGGCTATTTTGGACGCGATTGAAAATTCGGCGTCGGAAAGCGTTATTAACGCATTGGTTGGATTTGCGGGATTTCGACCAACCTTGAAAGCACTTGAATGCGGTAAAAAAGTGGCATTGGCGAACAAAGAGTCCTTGGTCGTCGGCGGTGCCTTTGTCGATACGTCCCGTATTATCCCCATCGATAGCGAACATTTCGGTTTATGGTATCTGAACCAGACATCACGGCCGGTGAGTCGGATGGTGATTACCGCCAGCGGCGGAGCGTTCCGTGATTGGCCCCTTGAAGCGCTTAAAAATGCTACCCTTGAAGATGCCCTGAAGCACCCGAATTGGTCGATGGGTCAGAAAATTACGATTGACAGTGCCTCGATGATGAATAAGCTTTTTGAACTGCTTGAGGCCCGTTGGCTTTTCGGAGAAGGGGAATATGATGCCCTGATCGAGACGAAATCGCTTATCCATGCCCTCATTGATTATCAAGACGGTTCTACGACCGCCCATTTTGCCCACGCCGATATGCGCCTTCCTATCGCTTATGCATTGATGGGAAAAGTGGATACCCCGATCGTGGAGCGTATTGATCTGAGCCGTATCGCATCGCTTGAATTTCGCCCTATCGAACCGGAGCGCTACCCGCTTTGGTCGATTAAAGAGGAGATGCTGCGCGATCCCCGTTCCGGAGTCGTTTTGAATGCTGCCAATGAAGCCTCAATTGAGCTTTTTGTTGCCGGCAAGATTGGATTCGTAGAGATTTCGCGTCGTATCTTAATGGCGTACGACCATTTTCCAGACCGACCCGATTCGGTAGACGAGGTCTTTGATATCGATGCACGGGTTCGTGCGTATATCCGGAGTTTGGCATGTTAAAGGTATTGATTCTGCATGGATGGCACGGGAGCGATCTGCCCCATTGGCAAGGATGGCTGGCACAACAACTCGTCCTTGAAAACTGTATTGTCGCATTCCCGCAGTTTTCCGACAAAATGAATCCCGACAAGGGTGTATGGATACAGGAGGCCCTTGACGCCATCGAAACCCTCTCCCCGGATGTTGTTGTATGCCATTCACTCGGCAATACGTTGTGGTTTCATTTAGCTAAGCTATTGAATCAGCCGGTAAAAAAACTCCTTTTGTGTGCTCCTCCGAGAGATTTGAACGATTATCGTGAGGTTTCATCGTTTTTTCCGGTAGAACTCCCTTCCGATCTTCATGCAACGCAGGTATTGATGGTCGTTTCCGACAATGATCCCTATATGAGCCAAGAAGAGTCCATATCGCTTGCCTTCAAATTAAATGTCCCGTTAAAAATAATCAAATCGGCGGGTCATATTAATACTCTTTCGGGTTATGGTGCATGGCCGTGGGTCAAAGAGTGGGTAGTTTCATGAGAGTGAATGATCAAAGCGCGGCTTGCTGCGCGCGGGCGTCACTCCGAGGGAAACACAGCGTTAGCGTAGCCAATCGGGGTTTTGCTCCGATGGCGTATCAAAAGCGAGGGATCGTATGATACTGAGCATAGAAAGTAGCTGCGATGACAGTTCGATCGCCATTACCGACATTGCGACGAAGAGATTGATTTTTCATAAAAAAATTTCCCAAGAGCTTGAACACTCTAAATACGGCGGCGTTGTCCCTGAGCTTGCCAGCCGGTTGCACGCCGAGACGTTGCCAAAAATTTTAAGCGAATGCGCGCCGTGGTTTAAGGAGCTTAAAGCCGTTGCCGTGACCAATGAACCGGGGCTGGGTGTTACCCTGATAGAGGGGGTGACAATGGCCAAGGCGTTGAGCATTACGCTGGGAATACCGTTAATCCCGATTAACCATCTTATCGGCCACATCTACTCTTTGTTTATAGAGAAAGAGGCTCTCTTTCCTATGACGGTACTTCTGGTTTCGGGCGGTCACACGCAGCTGATTGAAGTTGAATCGCATGAGTCGGTTCATACGGTAGCGACGACAATGGATGACAGTTACGGCGAAAGTTTTGACAAGGTAGCCAAAATGATGGGATTAGGATATCCAGGAGGTCCGGTCGTTGAGCGGTTGGCACAAAGCGGTGACGCTGGCCGTTTTGATTTCACCGTCCCCTTGTGGCAATCTCCTTTGATCGCGTTTAGCTACTCGGGATTAAAAAATCAGATCCGCTTGGCGGTTGAGAGGGGAGTGCCGGAGGATTATCCCCACATTGCCGCCTCTTTTCAGCGGGTTGCGACCGAGCACCTTATCCAAAAGGTGAAAAAGTATTGCAAAACCCGACCTCCGAAACACTTTGCCATCGTCGGAGGCGCAAGTGCCAACATCTATCTCCGTCAGCGTCTTGAGTCTCTTCTGAAGGGTTTTAATACCCCCCTTTATGTGGCGGAACTTCGCTATTGTTCGGACAATGCCGCGATGATCGGGCGTGTCGCTATCGAAGAGTATGCCCGTGGCCGAAACCGTGATTATCGGAGTATCCCTATTAATCCTCGTTGTAAACTGTAGGTTTCCTTAAAGCAAAACAGCTCTTTTAGAATTCAGACTATAATTATCCGATTTATGTACAATTTCCCCATCAAATTAAAATACAGGAGCCTAAGATGGCAACGACAAAATTCAAAGGTACAGACGTAGAACTTCTAGGAAACACCGTAAACGTAGGGGACAAAGCGCCGGAAATTACCGTTGTTAATTCAGCTGGTTTGGGTGATGTTGTCGTAGGTGGCGCTCAAGGCAAAAAACAACTTATCATCGTTGTTCCTTCATTGGATACAGGTGTATGTGCTACTGAAACACGTAATTTTAATGCAAAAGCAGCAGGACTTAACGATGTAATCACTACAATCGTTTCGTTGGACCTACCGTTTGCGGCAGGCCGTTTTTGCCAGGCAGAAGGTATTGATAACCTAACGGTATGTTCAGACTTCCGTAATAAAGAGTTTGCAAATGCATACGGTGTATTGCTTGGCGGTTCAGTACTTGCGGGTGTAACGTGCCGTGCAATCTTCGCAGTAAACGAAGAAGGTATCGTAACCTACAAAGAGATCGTTCCTGAAATCACGGAAGAACCAAATTACGACGCTGCATTGGCTGCTGTAAGCTAAATTCTCTATCCCCTCCGGGGATATATCTTCTCGCCCTTTAATCAACCTCTACGTATCATTTGCAACTAATTGAAATTAACCCGCCGTTATTCTTTAAAACGTAATCGTAGCTTCCGTCAAGTATCAGCACCGCACGGATAAATTTTCCCTGATTTGAAACGTTGACCGAAACATAAGGGGGCGCATTGAGATTTTTTTCTTTTGTCGTAAAAATATCTTTGCGCTTAAAATCAATAACAATACGATTAGGTTCCGTGAGGGCAAAATGGCGTATCATGGGATCGTTGGATTTCAGGGTTAAAATCTTCCCCTTTGTATCAATGCGGATAAATCCAAAATCGGCGGAAGAGCTGCTTTTGGAGGGGGCAGAACACGTTTCGGCAGCATCAACGGGCCGATTGGGATGTGCCGATTGCGAAACCGTGAGCGATGTATGCCAGTCAATGCTTTTATCGACGCTCAGCGTATGCGTTTCGATCGTTCCGTCGACATTTTGGACCGTAAAGCTGACTTCCTTGAGGGTTCGTGCCTGATTGGGAAGATTGTAACGGAGTGCGGTGAGGGGGGGCAGTGTATCGGGAATATTGGAGGTAACGGGAAGCGTAAGGGCCTTTTCGGCAGGAAAAAAAGGATTTTCACGTGCCGCTGCCGCATTGATAAGTATGGCACACACCAAAAGTGTTTTTCTCACACTGTCCCTTTACATTCAACTAGAGTACGGATTTATGGATAATCCGAATCGAGCTCTTTGAGCTCAAAATATTGTTTTTGAAGGGCGGCATTTTCGCTCTTAAGCCTCTCAATATCGTTCATGAGATAATCTTGATGCTCTTCAAGATCAAGAAGAACCGAGAGAGAATTATTTCCGAAAAAAATAAACCCCAAATAGATCCCCAATAGAAGAACAAAACCCGAAGCGATAAAAAACTTTTTGGTAGAGAGACCGAAATAACGTTCGGTCAAACTTTCGGTATAGGTATCGCTATCGAAGAGTTGATCGGTTTGATCCATTATTGAAACAAGGATGTCCCAAGATATTCACCGTACATAACTTCGGTTTCAATTTCAAGAAGACGGTTGTATTTGGCGGTACGTTCGCCGCGCGCAGTTGAACCGGTCTTAATTTCTCCACAGTTAAGGGCCACCGCAAAATCGGCGATGAATGCATCTTCACTTTCGCCTGAGCGGTGTGACATGATACATTTGTAGCCGTTACGTTGCGCAAGACGTACGGTTAACATCGTTTCGGAGACGGAACCGATTTGATTGGGTTTGATCAAAATAGCGTTTCCGATCCCTTTTTCAATCCCTTCGGCAAGGATATTGGCATTGGTAACAAACAGATCATCTCCGACAAGCTGTACTTTTGAACCGAGACGCTCTGTGAGGATTTTCCATCCCGCCCAGTCATCTTCGCTCAAGCCGTCTTCGATTGAGACGATCGGATATTTGGCACACAGAGCATCATAATATCCGACGAGCTCTTCAGAGGTAACGGTTCGGTTTTCTGAATCGAGTCGGTAGCCCCCGTCGGTAACGAGTTCGGACGCAGCGACATCCAGCGCGATGGCAATCTGCTCACCCGCTTTGTATCCCGCTTTTTCGATTGCTTCCATGATCACCTGAATCGGCTCTTCGTTTGAGCTTAAATCCGGAGCAAAGCCCCCCTCATCTCCGAGTGCGGTATTCGCTCCGCGCTCTTTTAGAATTTTTTTGAGGTTATGATACACTTCTGCCGAAGCGCGAAGCCCTTCGCTGAAATCGGTGAACCCGATCGGCATAATCATGTATTCTTGGAAATCGACACTGTTATCGGCATGGCTTCCGCCGTTGATGATGTTGAGCATCGGTACCGGGATGACCATGGCGTTCGCGCCGCCAAGATAGCGATATAGCGGAATTCCAAGGCTTTTTGCCGCTGCACGGGCCACTGCCATCGATACCCCCAACACGGCATTGGCACCGAGATTGGAATAGTTTTCCGTCCCGTCTACCTCTTTCATGACCGCGTCTACCATCGCTTGATTATAGGGGCTGAGTCCCATAATTGCTTCGGCAATATCGGTATTCACATGCTCTACCGCTTTTAAAACCCCTTTGCCCATGTAACGTTCGTCGCCGTCGCGCAATTCCAACGCTTCACGTTTTCCCGTACTGGCACCGCTGGGAACAATTGCGCTTTCACGCGTACCGTCACTCAATTGGACCGTTGCTTTAACTGTAGGATTTCCGCGGGAATCCATAACTTCAATCGCACTTACTTCATCAATAAAAATCATTCGTCTACCTCACTTATATCAGATGCATCCATGATAATGATGTTGGCAACACCCATGGCTGTTTTAATCTTCTCTTCGATTCGGCGTGCCAATTCCGGATCGTCTTTAAATTTTTGTTTAACGTTTTCACGCCCTTGTCCGAGCTTTGTCTCTTCAAAACTGAACCAGGCACCGCTTTTATCAATGATATCGAGTTTGACGCCGTAATCGACAAGTTCTCCCTCTTTCGAGATCCCTTCGCCGAACATGATATCAAATTCTGCTTGACGAAAAGGGGGTGCCACTTTATTTTTGACCACTTTTGCTTTAACCCGGTTTCCGATTTGACTCTCCCCTTGTTTGAGGGTAGCAATTTTACGGACATCAATCCGGACCGATGCGTAAAATTTAAGGGCATTCCCTCCCGTTGTCGTTTCGGGCGAACCGTAGCCCATGGTTCCGATTTTCATACGAATCTGGTTGATAAAAATAATCGTACAGTTCATTTTGTGCATGATACCGGTGAGTTTACGCAACGCTTTTGACATTAAACGCGCTTGAACACCCACCTGCTGATCGTTCATCTCCCCTTCGATTTCCACTTTCGGGGTAAGAGCCGCGACCGAATCGATGACGATTAGATCCACTGCACCGCTGCGTACGATGGTCTCCACGATATCAAGAGCCTGTTCTCCGTAATCGGGTTGAGAGACAAGTAGATTTTCGACATCAACGCCGAGATTTTTTGCATAGCCGACATCCAACGCATGTTCGGCATCGATAAAGGCACATACGCCGCCGTTTTTTTGGCATTCAGCAGTAATCTGGAGGCTTAGGGTCGTTTTTCCCGAACTTTCCGGGCCGTATATTTCCACGACGCGCCCTTCGGGAACTCCGCCGATTCCAAGGGCGAGATCCAGACCGATAGAACCGGTACTGATGGCGTTGATGGGCTCAATCTCTTTATCTCCCAGTCGCATCAACGTCCCTTTTCCAAAGGTTTTATCGATCTGCTTCATCGCCAAGTCCAGCGATTTTTGTTTATTAGGATCCATCATGCTCCACGCTCCTGCGGTTAATATCTAAAAGTTGGTACAATAATATGACAATTTGAAATATAATTTAAAAATATTGCATTGTGCCATAATAGTGATTCGCACTTATGGAATAGGGATATTTTAGCGTTATTTGGTTAAAATTTAATTGAGACACAAATCTAAACGCCAAAAGAGATAAAATCCCTTTTGGCTACGCTAGCCGCTCTAGCGCTGAAGCTAGCCTCTTTGAGACAGAAAATTAAGCAAAATTATATGATGAAATAGTAGGATTCAATGTGAAAAAAATGGTTATTGCCCATTCTCCCGATGCCGATGATATTTTTATGTATTACGCGATCAAATTTGGTTGGGTCGGGAAAAAAAATACTGTTTTTGAGAACATCGCTCTGGATATCGAGACCCTGAATACGGAGGCGCTTAAAGGGACCTATGACATTAGCGCTATCAGCTTCGGATTGTATCCCCATATTCGAGACGATTATGCTCTCCTTAAAACGGCCGTGAGCTTCGGAAGCGGTTACGGACCCAAGTTGATTCGTAAAAAAGAAACGATTCTAAAGCGCCGTTTTAAGGTTGCTCTGAGTGGAAAATATACGACCAACGCACTCCTTTTCCGGATAGCGTATCCCGATGCAAAAATTGTTTACATGAATTTTTTAGAGATTGAACAGGCGGTTTTAAACGGTGTCGTGGATGCGGGTGTTTTGATCCACGAGAGTATTTTGGGATACGACGAATCGTTAGAAGTGGAGCGTGAGCTTTGGGATGTGTGGTGCAATTTGGCAGGGGATGCCCTCCCGCTTCCGCTGGGCGGGATGGCAATTCGCCGTTCCTTGCCGCTCACCTCCGCCATTGAGTATGAGAACATTTTAACCAAAGCGGTTCAAATCGCAAGGGACCATAAAGGGTCCCTCTCGAAAATGTTGATGGAGCGCTCGTTGGTACGGATCGACGCGCCAACCCTTGAGAAATATTTGGAACTGTATGCGAACGATGACTCTATTTCTCTGAGTGAGCTTCAGTATAAAGCGATCGAAACGCTGTTCAGTCTCGGTTATGAGCACGGATTTTTTGATGCACGGATTAATCCGCAGGATTTTACGATCCCCTCAGAGTATACGAAAATGAGATTTGCATAAAATGTTAGAAGAAGAACTGGTCGGATTAGGGGTTGAAACATTTAAGCTGGCAATGCTTCTGGCCCTCCCTTCACTGCTGGTGGGGATGTTTTTGGGATTGGCCGTCAGTATTTTTCAGGCAACCACCCAGATCAACGAACAAACCCTCAGTTTTATCCCGAAAATTGTTGGGATTGTTATCGTCATCGTTCTGACGATGCCGTGGATGATGAGCGAGATGGAGGATTTTACGATTCGGATGTTTAATCTGATACCGACTTTTATGCAATAATTGTTATACGCGATCATTGTCCGTTTAGTGCGGCAGAATCCCCATACCCGTTTGTCCCCTTTACTGATGTTACGCACTTTTCGGGCAAAGCCCGTAAAATGGCAGGGACAGATGTCCCTGCAACCCCCTGAAGCTACCCGCATCTTTCGGATGCGGGAGAGATAACCAATCTCTAAATTGCACTTTTGAAAAAAGTGCGTAAGGTCAGTCCTTTATATATCACTGTCGGGAGTAGTATCTACCATTATGCAGACTAAAATCATCGATTTTTCCAAATTCAGTTCCATACGGATCGGCCCGAAGGTCAATGTTGCCTTGATTCAACAGGATCAGATTCCGAAAGGTCACGTCATTATCGGATCGGCGAACAATATCCTGGTCTCTCCGACACCGCCGCCGCTGATGATCCTCTCGAAGGAATACGATTTTATCCGATCGGAAGGGGATCGCCTTGTTATCGGTGCCGCAACGCCGGGAGGACGAGTCGTATCGTATTGCAAAAAAAATGATATTGCCCATTTCGAATACCTTTCAAAGCTCCCCGGGACTCTCGGCGGAATGTTGAAAATGAATGCGGGGCTCAAAGAGTACGAAATTTTTAATTATTTGGTTGCGATTCGAACGAAAAACGGATGGATACCCAAAGAAGAGATTGAGTACGGATATCGTAAAACATCGATTGATGATGTTGTCTTCGAAGCTATTTTCATAGCGGAGAAAGGATTTTCTTTGGAACGTTTGGAGATGTTTGCCCAAATGCGTTCCAATCAGCCATCCGAGCCCAGTGCCGGAAGTTGTTTTAAAAATCCTCCCGGCGATTATGCGGGACGGCTGATTGAAGCGGTTGGGCTAAAGGGGCTACGGCAGGGGATGATGGCTTTTAGCGAAGTGCATGCCAATTTCCTTGTCAATTACGGGGGCGGTACTTTTGCCGATGCACTGACCCTGATTCGAGAAGCGCAATTGAGGGTTAAAGAAGCGTTCGGAATCGACCTGCAATGCGAAATTGTGATGATAGACGCAACAAAATGACGATAAAATAGATATTCATATTGACTTTTATCGTCAAAATGCGTTAGAATGACGATGAAAATCAAAAATAAGAAGGGTATGATCGTTAAATGATAGTCAGTTATATACGCCCTGATAAAGATTTCGATGGGATTTATGAGCAGCTGAAGTTGATTAATACCTATGTTGACCAAAAAAAATTTGGGGTGAACGAAGAGCTGATTGACCAAATCTCGCAAAATAAACGGATAACGGAACGCCATGAGGTGGTCAATTTTTTCCGTACGTTGAACGAGGATACCCTGATTGTTTATGATACGTGGACATTGAGCAGCCATATCGAAGATTTGGTGCAAATGTTAAGCTGTTTGCTCAAAAACGGCAATACGATCCATTTGGTAAAACAGGGGGTCGTGATTGACCGTAAAAGTGATACAATGGTCGTTTTGGGTCTGATAGATCAGCTCCGCCAGCAAATTCAGGAAGATGCAAAAAAGGGGATAGGGCGTCCGAAAGGATCCAAGTCTTCTTCGAAATTTGATATCTATCTGGATGAGATCCTTTTGCTGTTAAAAAACGGCAAAAGTGTGAGCGAAATTTCTCGGATTTTAGAGGTGAGCCGCAGTTCATTAAAAGATTATATTGAATCGCGTGAGCTGAAAGAGGTTGTCCGAGGTGTCTTGATAGGCAGTGATGAAGATGCGGAAGCAATGGTCGTCAGCACGATCAAGTGTCCGGTTGTTGGAATAATTTCAAAGGAGAATGAATGAGTGAGAAGAGAGTTTCAAACACAAAAGAGTATCTGGCCGGATGGATTCCGCTGCGGATTCGGCGGTATTGGGCATATGGGTTAATGACCCTCTTTTCGCTTATCGTTCCATGGATACAGGTGAATGGAAATCATCTGTTTTTATTGAGTTTTGACAAATTGAAACTTGAGTTGATGTTTGTTCAGTTTGATATGCAGGAGCTGTATCTGATGCCGTTTTTGCTGATGATCTTGTTTCTCGGGATCTTCGGATTAACGGTACTGGGTGGACGGGTATTTTGCGGATGGATGTGTCCTCAAACCATTTTTCGGGTTATCTATCGTGATCTGATTGAGACAAAACTTCTCGGTTTGCGTAAGCGGATTAAAAACAAGCAGCAAGAACCGGATTATTCAAAAATAGAGAATAAGATAAAACGGGTGCTTGCCATCGTGATATGGACCGGATTGTCTTTTATCGCAGCAGCGGATCTGATGTGGTTTTTCGTCCCGCCGGAAGATTTTATCGTGTACCTGCAAAATCCTGCAGATCACCCTGTTTTGTTCGGATCGATTCTCGGAATTGTCCTCTTTTTGATTTACGATGTCATTTTTTTGAAAGAAAACTTTTGTGTGTATGTCTGTCCCTATTCCCGTATTCAATCGGTCTTGTACGATGACGATACGATTATGGCCATTTATAATCCGAATCGGGGGGGAGATATCTACAATGAGAATAAAGAGAAGGTGTTTAGCACCCAAAAATCTCTCCTCTCCGTCAATCCGAATGCCGAGTGTACGGCGTGCGAGAGTTGTGTAACGGTCTGTCCGACCCATATTGATATCCGACAAGGGCTTCAGCTGGAGTGTATCAACTGTCTGGAATGTGTTGATGCGTGTACCGAAGTGATGGGCAAGCTCGGGAAACCCTCTCTGATCGAGTGGTCAAGTGAAAAAGAGACACTGTTTCAGAAAGGGAAAACCAATTATTTTCGTCCTAAGATTATCGGGTACGGCGTTATCTTGGTCATAACGGCGATTATTATGGTCATGATGGGAAGTAAAAAAGAGCATATGCTACTGAACATCAATAAAGAAAACCGTCTCTATTCGATCAATCATACCAATGACGGAAAAATCAGAGTCGATAATGCCTATACGTTTTTGCTCCAGAATACCTTGAATGAAGATCACAAGTACTATTTTGATGTAATCGCCCCAAAAGGGATGGAAGGGAAAATTAAAATTTCTGAACCGGAGGGACCGTTTAACGTCGTTCCGGGAATCAAAAAGAAAAAAGTGGTTATCCTCTCCACTACCGATATGTTGGTCAAGGATGAGCGAAAAGATACGATCATTCCGATTGTGATCCGTGCCTATGCCATTGACACGAAAGAGAAGGTGATTGTAACCCGTGAGTCAACGTTTACGTTTCCGCGCTCGGATTTATTACAATAATACGCCAATCGGAACGTCTCCCTATTGGCTACGCTGAGCCCACCTCGGCGGTGCGCCCACGCATGCTTGGATGTAATGTACGCTGACGCGTGATTACTTCTCTTCCGCCTCTTCTTTCCCGAATGTTTTTTCCAATCCGTTGATCAGCTCTTGCTTCTCTCCATCGGTGAGTCTTGCTTCCGGATGGGTCGGGAGATAAAACCATGGCGGCATTTCCCCCTCCCGTACCTCTTTTGCCCCATCTTCTCCTTCATTCTTTTTCTGCACTCCCCATGCCGAGACATTGAAGTGTTCACGCCCCTCATCCACATCCCGTTGGATGAGCCAGGAGATCGGGGCTATATGGGTATACCACGGATAGGTTGTCTGATGCGAATGACAATTGGCACACGCATTATCAAAAAGTTCTTTGGTGTGCGGCGAGTCCCATTTGGGCTCACTGATGATGGGGGGGTTGGTATGGTTTTTTCCGTAGGGGATAAATTGTATCACAATCGCGGCTATTGCAACGCCTGCAAGAATTTTTCCTTTCATGGGTATCTCCTTTAAGATAGGGTCGTAATAGGATTATACATCGAAAGAGGGAAAAGAGGAAAGAAAAAAGGGTAGGTCAAAGGATGAAAGGGCGATCGCCCTTTCGGGGATCCGATTTATACGAGGAGCGCTTCACGCGTCCCGGCTTCGAGGTGACCGATAACGTAACCGTCGGTAGAGGCAAGGACGTCAGTCACATCGGCTTCCTTGACGACGAGGATCATCCCGACCCCCATATTGAAGGCACGGAACATTTCGGCACGTTCGACATGTTGGCCGATCAATTCAAAAATAGGGAGAACCCGGATCGAAGATTCCGTGATGAGGGCACGCAGCCCTTCGGGCAATACACGCGGGAAGTTCTCGACAATCCCGCCACCCGTAATGTGGGCAAGCGCTTGAATTTTATCTTTTAACGCTTTGAATGTTTTGACATAGATGCGTGTTGGCGTAAGAAGGGTTTCGATAAGAGGTTTTCCTTCGAACTCATCCTCGAACTTCATCCCCATTTTTTCGAACAGTACTTTGCGGGCCAATGAGAATCCGTTGGAGTGCAATCCTGAGCTTGGAAGAGCGATGAGAATATCTCCTGCAGCGACTTTGTCGGTACGGTCGAGTTCGCTTTTCTCCCCGATCCCCACCGCAAACCCGGCAAGATCATAGTCATCGGCGTGGTACATCCCCGGCATTTCGGCGGTTTCACCGCCGATGAGGGCACACTCGGCTTGACGGCACCCTTCCGCGATACCGCTGACTACGGCAGTTGCTGCGGCAACATCAAGTTTGCCGGTGGCATAATAATCAAGGAAAAAAGAGGGGGTTCCGAAATTACAAATCAGGTCATTGACACACATCGCAACCAAATCGATACCGACGGTAGAGTGGATCCCCGAATCAATAGCCAGTTTGAGTTTGGTTCCGACACCGTCGGTTGCGGCGAGCATGACCGGTTCTTTGTACCCGGTCGGGAGTTCAAACGCCCCGGCAAACGAGCCGATACCGCCAAGGACACCGGGAATAGCCGTCGACTTGACGAGAGGTTTGATATTTTCGACAAAACTGTTACCTGCATCAATATCGACACCGGCATCTTTATAGCTGATTTGGCTCATGAAAGTCCTCACCTGTTTTAGTAGCGAAATTGTAACGAATCTTCCTTTTAAACGATATTAGAGAAACAATCGTCAAATCGTCAACCCGATCGTTCCTCAATTCTTTAATATTTAAGGGAGGGGCGGAATATTCAATACGCTTTAATCTCCGCGTGTTACAATCGCTCAAATATTCCACAAAAAAGAGATTAATCCATTTATGAAAACGTTTATTTATCCCGAAATGATGGTGCATGTTCCCCTGTGTACCCATAAAAATCCTCAATTGCTTCTCGTCATCAGCGATGATGCCGAATTGATAGAGGGTGAATTGGCACGCTACCTAGGAATTGAAACGGTTTTTGAGGGGACAGGAAATCTGCTGGAAACGCTCCGTAACAGTGCGGACAAAAGTGCCGATATCGTTTTACTCGATACGTTGTGCGATGACGGTGCGGTACTGGCCCATGTCAACCGTATTCTGAAAGAGGACGGATTGACGGTTCTGAAACATCCGGATCTGGACGATGTTGCGGCCAATACCAAGCTCATGCAGATTTTGGGGAATTATTTTAAAATCATCATGCCCTATTACAACGGCGCGGGGTCAACGCTACTGTTGTGCTCGAAAGAGTATCATCCGACGGCCGATCTGATTTTGCAGCGGAGTGATCTACTTGAAGGGCAACAGTTTTACAACTGCGACGTGCACATCGGCGTATTTGCGATGCCGCAGTACATCCGCAAAAATTACCTCGGCATTATCCGGAACTGATGCCCTACCGATACGCTATCGCACTGACCGGAGGGATTGCAACGGGGAAAAGCACCGTCGCTTCCCTGATGGGGCTAAACGGTCTTCGTATTATCGATGCCGATGCTATTTCCCACCGTATTCTGGATGAAAACAGTATGTGGGTAGCAGAACATTTCGGTCCGGAATATATCGATAAAGGTAAAGTTGTCCGAGCAGAATTGGGAAAACGGATCTTTTCCGATCCGGAGGCTAAAAAAGAGCTTGAATCGTTTCTTCACCCCAAAATTCGTACGGCCATCGAAGAAGAGAGTGAAAAACAAGACCGGCTTAAATACCCCTATCTTATCGATATACCCCTCTTTTTCGAGACCAATGCCTACCCGATAGAGCATTCGGTTGTGGTTTACACCCCTAAAGAGCTTCAGCTGGAGCGTTTTATGAAGCGTAACGGATTTTCGCAAGAAGAGTCGCTGCGCCGTATCGAGAGTCAGATGGATATCAATGAGAAACGTTCCCGTGCGACGTGGGTCATCGACAATTCTGCCAATCTGAAACATCTGCAAGCCGAATGTGAACGGTTTGTGGAAACTATTAAAGCGCTCTATCCCGCCCCTAAGGTATAATTACACCTATTTATCCGGAGGATCCACGATGTACCAAATCGCAAAATACTGCGCCAGCGGAAACGATTTCGTCATTTTTCATGCATTTGACAATCAAGACCGCTCGCTTTTGGCCCGTGAATTATGCGACCGGCAAAACGGGATCGGAGCAGACGGCTTGATCGTCTTGATCCCGCACGAGCAGTTTGACTTTGAATGGCAGTTTTACAATGCGGACGGCTCAACCGCTTCCATGTGCGGAAACGGCAGCCGTGCGTGTGCCCATTATGCCCACCGATTCGGTCTTGCAAAAGCTAAAATGGCCTTTTTGACCGGAGCCGGAGTGATCAAAGCTCAGGTGGATGGAGAGATGGTACAAAGCGATTTGACTCCTCCCCTTATTCTGGAAAAAGAGATTGACGAGGGGGGGATGCGGTGGTGGCTGATCGATACCGGCGTTCCCCATTTGATTACTTTTGATGCCGATATCGACCATTTTAATATCGATATGGCACGTGCACTTCGGCACCGTTACAATGCCAATGTTAATATCGCGAGTGTCAACCTTGATGGGACACTTCGCGTCCGTACCTATGAGCGCGGGGTTGAAGATGAGACATTGGCGTGCGGAACCGGGATGGCAGCTTCATTTTACCGAGCCAATCAAGAGGGAAAAGTGGGTGAAAAAACTCAAGTATTCCCGAAAAGCGGAGAGACGCTCTATCTCGGGCTTGACGAGGGGACGATTACGTTTAAAGGGGAAGTCAAAGGGGTTTTTGAGACCTACTGGAGATTGTAAACGCCATCGGAACACGTCCCGATTGGCTACGTTAACACTGGGTTTCCTTCGGCAGGAAGCCCAAAACAAGGGAACCGTTTTTCGCTGAAAACGAAAATGTTTCTCTGAAAATCGCAAGCGATTTTAATGAATTTATAATCCTGCTCTCTCCATGATTTTGGCTTGGGTGTCGGCAATCAAAGGTTCGATGATATCGTCCATCAACCCCCCCTGCATGATCTCTTCAAGGCGGTAGAGGGTGAGGGTGATGCGGTGGTCGGAGATACGGTTCTGAGGGTAGTTGTAGGTTCGGATACGCCCTGAACGGTCCCCGGTCCCCACTTGCTCCTTGCGCTCATTCATCTCTTTCTCTTTCGCCTCTTGGATCTGCATTTCGTACAGACGCGCTTTGAGGATTTTCATCGCTTTATCTTTGTTTTTGTGCTGCGATTTTTCATCCTGGTTGTTGACGACGATGCCGCTGGGGATATGGGTGATCCGGACAGCCGAATCGGTCGTATTGACACTTTGTCCGCCGCACCCGCTGGAGCGCATGACGTCGATTTTAAGATCGCTTTCGTTGATATTGATCTCGACATCATCCACTTCGGGCATGACGGCAACGGTAATGGCTGAGGTGTGGACCCGTCCCTGAGATTCTGTTGCAGGGACGCGCTGGACGCGGTGGGTTCGCGCTTCGGATTTGAGACGGGAGTAGACTTGCTCCCCTTTGATGAGGGCGATAATCTCTTTAAATCCTCCCGCATCGGAAGGGCTGGTGCTCATCAGCTCAATCTTCCACCCTTTGAGATCGGCATATCGGACATAGGCATTAAACAAATCGCCGACAAAGATCGCCGCTTCGTCCCCTCCCGTTCCGGCACGAAGCTCTATGTAGATATTGCGCTTGTCGTTGGGATCGGCGGGGATAAGGAGTTTCTTGATCTCCTCTTCAAGAGGTTCTACCAGCGGTTCGAGCGATTTTAACTCCTCTTTCGCGAGTTCGCCGAGTTCCGCATCAAATATCAGGGTTTTATTCTCTTCGATATCGGCGAGGAGTTTTTTGTATTCGGTCGCTTTGGTAACGATTGCCTGAAGGGAAGATTGCTCTTTGGAGAGGTCGGTCATACGTTTGATATCAGAACCGATATCCGGAGCACTGAGTAAATCACTGAGTTCGTTGTAACGGTTGATAAAAGGGGTGAGTTTATCGGATAACATGGTTGTGGTTCCCTAAAAAGGTATCAAGAGGAAAATTTGCCTCGATAGAGGCAAGATTCAGTGCCATAGCGGCGTAGACGAAAGAGTGAACGGTATTCGCTCCTTCGGCGTTTAAAATTTATAACGCGTTTACTGCAAGGTGAAGGCGGCTTACTTTACGTGCTGCGGTCTCTTTTTTCAAGACACCTTTGCTAACATATTTGTGAAGGTTTGCATTTGCAATAACAAGAGCTGCTTGTGCTTCTTCTTTGTTGCCTGCATCCAGTGCGGTGCGGACTGCTTTAACGATGTTTTTAATACGCGTACGATAGAACCGGTTGCGCTCTGTGCGCTTTTCAGTCTGACGGATACGTTTCAATGCTGACTTATGGTTTGCCATGGCATTTATCCTTGTCGAATTTTTTTTAGGGTAGAATACTACCTTAAAGATAATTAAATTTAAGTTAAATTTTATGGACGCATCGTCAAAAATCCTAAAATTTAGAGTAAAAAGGGAAAAAATTAGAATGAAACTTTTTGGAACAGATGGAGTACGCGGAGAAGCGGGATCGTTTTTAACGGCGGAATTGGCCATGCGTGTGGCAATGGCGGCAGGAATCTATTTTCGTGAGCGGGCCAGAACCAAGAAAATTTTAGTAGGAAAAGATACCCGTCGAAGCGGTTATATGATTGAGAATGCCATTGTCAGCGGTTTGACGGCAGTAGGGTATGATGTCGTTCAAATCGGTCCGATGCCGACTCCGGCCATCGCTTTTTTAACCGAAAATATGCGGTGTGATGCCGGAATTATGATCTCTGCCAGCCATAACTCGTTTGAAGACAACGGAATCAAGTTTTTTGATGCACACGGAAATAAATTGTCCGAGGAGATTGAAGCTCAGATCGAAGCGATTGCCAATGACCGGGAACGTTTGGTCGAGGGGTACGTGACCGGTAAAATGATCGGTTCAGCCAAACGGATTGACGATGTGATCGGCCGTTATATCATACAGCTGAAGAATTCATTTTCTCGTGATCTGACGCTGCAGGGGCTGCGTATCGTATTGGATACGGCGAATGGAGCCGGCTATCTCGTCGGTCCCACCGTCCTTGAAGAACTTGGAGCGGAAGTGATCGTTCTGCATGATAAGCCAA
Organism: Sulfuricurvum sp.; assembly: GCF_023229695.1. Classification (GTDB taxonomy): domain Bacteria; phylum Campylobacterota; class Campylobacteria; order Campylobacterales; family Sulfurimonadaceae; genus Sulfuricurvum. The sequence goes on along the minus strand of NZ_JALNYS010000002.1, from coordinate 49,716 downwards.
ACGGCTTTAATATTAACGAAGCGTGCGGTGCGACCCATACCAAAGATCTCCGCCATGCGGTTAAAAAATATCGTGCCGATATCGGTTTGGCCCTTGATGGGGATGCCGATCGTCTTATTGTCGTGGATGAACACGGAGATGAGATAGACGGAGACCAGATATTGGGGGCACTGGCCCTTTATCTGCATAAAAACGGTCAGTTAAGAGGGGGCGGAATCGTTACTACCGTAATGAGCAATCAAGCGCTGGAAGATATGATGGAAGCGCATGGGCTAAAGCTGTATCGTGCCAATGTCGGGGATAAATATGTTTTGGAACAAATGCGTGAGCATGGGATCAATTTCGGCGGTGAACAAAGCGGTCATATCGTTATGAGCGATTTCGCTAAAACCGGGGACGGTTTGGTCAGTGCATTGCAAATTTTGGGATTGCTTCTTACCTCAGGGGGGAAAGCGAGTAAACTCCTCCGTCCGTTTGCCCTTTATCCGCAGAAATTGGTCAATATTAAAGTTGAAATCAAAAAACCGCTGAATCAGATTGAGGGACTGGAGGAGGAACTTCGGTTGGCAGAGGCGTCACACCTGCGTCATTTGATCCGCTATTCGGGAACGGAAAATAAACTGCGTATTTTATTGGAAGGGAAAGATGCCAAAGCCATGGAAAATTGTATGGAGCGTTTGGTCGATTTTTTCAAGAAGGCGCTGAATGGCTAAATCGTTTCTCCTTTTGATACTGGTGATGGGGGGAATCCTTACCGTTGACCAAACGATAAAAGCCCTTTTTGTGGATGGATTTCGCTATTACACGGAGTGTATTGATCTGATCTTGGTCTATAATAAAGGGGTCGCCTTTTCGATGTTCGCCTTTTTGGAAGAGGCCCTTAAATGGATACAGCTCACCCTTTTGGTCGGAGTGGTTGGATATACTTTGTGGCTTAAAAAATCGTGCTACCTGATTCCTGCCGGTATCATGACGGGGGCAGGGTTATCCAACGTTGCCGACCGTTTTATTCACGGCGGAGTGGTGGATTATGTCTATTGGCATTGCGGATTTAATTTTGCGGTCTTTAATTTTGCCGACGTCATGATTGATTTTGCGGTGATTTGGCTCTTGATTTTAAATATGAAGCCCAAGTTCTGTAAAAGTTGATTCATCTTTAAAGAAATATTAACCTCTGATTGGTTAATATTTCACTCTCACAAAGAAATGGTCTTATAGCTCAGTTGGTAGAGCACTACCTCGACAAGGTAGTGGTCACAGGTTCGAGTCCTGTTGGGACCACCATTTATCTGCAGTCAAACTCTAAATTTCTCCTATACTTTCAAGATTTAAACTCAAACCAATCAATAGTAACGTATAATCCGCGCAACTTTTATCAGATTCTTTTTACAAGGTTACCGTTATGGATATTATCGCGATCAAAAATAATGATCAGATTTTCGATTTGCAAACCGCGCAGGCTTTGGGGATTAGCGGAGAAGAGATTGCGTTTGACAATTCTCCCGATGCACTCGAAGTACTTCGCCATTCATGTGCTCATTTGATGGCAGAAGCGATCAAGGCACTTTATACCGATGCGGAATTTTTCGTAGGGCCGGTAGTCAAAGAGGGGTTTTATTACGATTTTAAAGTAAAAGAGACAATCGGAGAAGAGGACCTTAAAGCGATTGAGAAAAAGATGCTTGAGATTGCAAAAGGGAAACAGCCGATTGAGCGGTATGAAATCACCAAAGAGGAAGCGCGCGCTAAATTTGCCGATGATCATCTCAAGCAGGCGGTCATGGAAAGAATTCCGAGTGAAACCGTATCGATTTATAAGCAAGGCAATTTTGAAGACCTTTGTCGCGGACCGCATCTTCCGAACGTAGGATTGATCCGTTATTTTAAATTGACCAAAATTTCGGGTGCCTACCTCGGAGGTGATAGCAAAAATGAGATGCTGACCCGTATCTACGGTATCGCTTTTGCGGATAAAGAGACCCTTAAAACCCATTTGGAGATGGTTGCCGAAGCAGAGAAGCGTGACCATCGTAAGATCGGTGCCGAGATGAAGCTCTTTACTTTTCGTGAGGAGGTTGGACCGGGATTCCCGATCTGGCTCCCTGCCGGTGCACGGATGAGGTCGCGTTTGGAGCAGCTGCTTTTTAAAGCACACCGAAAGCGCGGCTATGAACCGGTACGCGGTCCGGAGATGCTCCGTTCGGATTTGTGGAAAGTGAGCGGGCACTATCAAAACTACGGTGAAAATATGTATTTCACCAATATTGATGAGATCGAATTCGGTGTCAAACCGATGAACTGTGTCGGACATATCAAAGTGTATGAGCATGATTTGCACTCCTACCGCGATCTCCCACTCAAATATTTCGAATACGGGATCGTTCATCGTCATGAGATGACGGGAGCCCTTCACGGCCTTTTCCGTGTACGTGAATTTACCCAAGACGATGCCCATATCTTTTGTACTGCCGATCAGATCGAAGAGCAGATTATCGAAGTGGTCGATTTTGTCGATAAAATTATGAGTACGTTCACGTTCAATTACAAAATGATGATCTCTACCAAGCCGGAAAAAGCGGTCGGCGACGATGCGGTTTGGGAGATTTCGACCAATGCCTTGAAATCGGCGATGGATAAGCATGCGCTGCCGTATGAAATCGATGAGGGGGGCGGAGCATTTTACGGTCCGAAAATCGATATCAAGATCACCGATGCGATCGGGCGTGAATGGCAGTGCGGAACAATTCAGCTTGATTTTAACCTGCCGGCACGTTTTGAGCTGGAATATAACGGCGAAGAGAACGCTAAAATTCAGCCGGTAATGATTCATCGGGCAATTTTAGGTTCATTTGAGCGTTTTATTGGTATATTGACGGAGCATTACGCTGGCGAATTTCCGATGTTTATCGCACCGACACAGGTTGCGATTGTTCCGATTGCGGAATCGCACGTTGCCTATGCGCGTGAACTGGGAGATAAGCTGATCGATATGGGTGCGGATTATGAGATTTTTGATAAAAACGACAGTCTTAATAAGCGGATCCGTACAGCGGAAAAAGGGCGTGTTCCGATGATCATCGTTTTGGGAGATGAAGAGGTAAACGCAAAAAGTGTCGCTGTGCGTGATCGACGCAAGCGTGAACAATACAATTTAAGTGAAGAGCAATTTCTCACTTTGATAAAAGAAAAAATTAATGAGGTGCATTTTTGATTAAAAAACAAGACCGAGTCCTGATGAACGATGATATCAGGGTCCCTGAAGTACGCTGTGTAGTTGACGGCGGAGAAGCATTAGGTATCGTTTCGATTCAGGAAGCGATGAGTAAAGCAAACGAACTGGGATTGGATTTGGTTCTTATCTCTCCAGATGCGAAACCCCCTGTTGCAAAAATCATGGACTACGGTAAGTTTCACTACCAAGAAGAGAAGAAGAAAAAAGAGGCACGTAAAAAGCAGACGAAAGTCGAAGTCAAAGAGATCAAGCTCTCGGTAAAAATTGCCGATAACGATATCGGCTATAAAGTAAAACATGCGCGTGAGTTCCTCGAAGAGGGGAAGCACGTCCATTTCCGCGTATTCTTGCGGGGGCGTGAAATGGCCCATCCGGAATCGGCTGTGGCGGTGCTACAACGTGTCTGGCCGATGGTTGAGGATGTCGGGACAATGTACAAAGCTCCGGCGATGGAAGGGCGTTATTGTAACATGATGATCCATCCGAAAAAAGACGACAAAAAATAGTTTCACCCTCTCGTCATTCCGTGCTCCGACACGGAATCCATCCCTTTGGCTACGCTAGCCGCTAAGGCACTGAAGCTTGCCTCGTTCGAGGCAGAATTCTATTTTCATTCTTCGCATTGCTCCTTTTAGTGTTTAACATCAAATAAAAAGCTTTTTTATGGTATAATTCGCGTCTCATTTAGAGAATTTTTGCGAAAGGATCAAGTCGATGCCAAAAATGAAATCGGTTAAAGGGGCGGTTAAACGCTTCAAAGTAAAGAAAAACGGCACAGTAAAACGTGGTAGCGCATTCCGCAGCCATATTTTAACAAAACAGGATGCAGGAACTCGTCGCAAGCAAAACACCCCTAAAGTGGTTGCTGCTGTCGATGTTAAAAACATCAAAAAGATGATCGTAGCCTAATTTAGCGCTACCGTTAAACTCTCCAGCCTAGCTGGGCAAGTCCGCAAAGCGGCACCCTGTCATTAAAATTGAAATGAACCGGGTCAAGAAAGGAAAAAAATGCCAAGAGTAAAAACAGGTGTCGTAAGACGCAGACGTCATAAGAAAGTCTTGAAACTAGCACGTGGTTTCTATAGTGCGCGTCACAAACATTTCCGTAAAGCGAAAGAGCAACTTGAGCGCAGTCTCGTGTATGCATTCCGTGACCGCAAACAGAAAAAACGTGAATTTCGTAAATTGTGGATTATCCGTATCAATGCGGCGTGCCGCCTAAACGGAATGAGCTATTCAGTATTCATGAACGGCCTTAAACGTGCCAACATCGACCTTGATCGCAAAATCCTTGCTGACATGGCTATGAACGATGCAGCGGCTTTTACAGCCCTCACCGCTCAAGCAAAAGCAGCCCTCTAAATAAAATCAAGACCTTTGCGGTCTTGACTCTCCTCTTCTTATCTTTTTTAACACCGATGACTTCGATTGATTTTTTTTGTTAGCAGCAATGTATGGAGTGTATGTGAAACTATTCCGCAGAGGGAATAGCGTTTATTGTTCGACTTTGTATCCCTTCTTTTCCAGGCAGGTTTTGCACTCGATCGTCAGCGGAGGCATTGATGCGTTGGTAGCAGCTTTCAAATCATAATAGCGGCACTCTCTAAAATCGGACTTGATAAGCTCCTCCGTGTGCCCTTGCGGGCATATCAGCCCGTTAATTACGAGTTGTTTTTGGGCACATCCGGCAGCCAATAGCGTCATTGTTATTGCAAACAGTAGACTTTTTTTCATCATTAATGGTCTCCTTTGAGAGAATTTTCAAACAGATAGCGATGCTCTTCAGGGAGTGTTTCGTAAACCGTATTTGCCAAATCCCGGATTTCCCATAAAGCGGCCTTATCGCTGCGTAGCGAGAGGAAGTTTTGAAGACTCCGCGCATTGATGCTCCAGGTGAGTTCCGTTTTGTAGCTTTCGGGGAGGCAGTATTTGGCTCGATCATTGCTGATCCCATCCGCCAAAACGATGCGGAGATTTTCAAGGGCTTTGAGGCTCATTTGATCGACGATATCGACACCGGTCATAACGAGATATTTTTCGGCACGCACTTTCTCCTCAAGGGTAAAGGGTGCTTCGTCTTTGAGTTCTTTTAAGGTATATCGGGTACTTTTAACCGAGAGACTTGCCATACGGTGGCGGGCAAGCTCTTGCAGAAGTGCACGGCTGACCCCTTCGATATAAAAGTTATAGACGATATGCTCCAATGTGGAGGCATGCTTGAATTTATTTCCGACGCGGTCTATGAGGGCGCGGTCTACATCACCGCCGTTATCGCTTTTGTCAAAGCTTTGCCAGCAGGTACGGATGGCATCGGAGCAAATTACAAGAGGAGTGTAATGATGCAGGGTTACTTTCATGATAAATCTTTGTTAGAGTTTAGGAGAGTATAGCGAAGAAGGGATTAAAAAAAGAATCATTCGTCATTCCCGCAAAGGGGGGAATCCAACTTTTTTGGATGGATCCCCGGATCAAGTCCGAGGATGACGGGGATTACATTACAAAAACGTGCGGAACGATAAGCGGATATTTTTTCATTTTGCGGTAGATATGTTTACGGACTACCTGACGCAGATCGTTTTCAAGCGCTTTGGGATTTTCGATGAGCCCCGGCTTGAGGTTGACAAGGAAGTGCTCGAGTACGTCTTCCATCTCTTGGGCAAACGCTTTGTCGTGACGGTCGGCTACGAGGCCGAAGCTCGTGACAAGGGGCTTGGAAAGCAGATGTGAATCTGCGGAGCTCACCTGTGCTACAAGGACGACCATCCCCTCAGAAGCCATTTTCTGACGATCGATAACGATGTCGTCTTCGATTTGATAATTATTTTGGTTATCAATGTAGGTTTTCCCGGTTTTGACCGTTTTGGCTTTGCGCATAAACTTGGTTCCCACTTCGATACTGTCTCCGTCGCTCATCAGGAGGATATTGCGCTCCGGGACGCCGCAGGTGATCGCGGTGTCTTTATGCTTCATGATATGGTTGTACTCGCCGTGTACCGGAAGGAAAAATTTCGGATTGGTGAGGCGGAGCATCAGTTTTTGCTCCTCCATGCTTGCGTGGCCCGATACGTGAATATCACGGTCGTTGGCGACGCGGGCACCGGCACGCTGTAGATAATTAAGCATCCCTGAGATCGATCCCTCGTTCCCCGGAATCGCACGGGCGGAGAGGACGATAAGATCGGTCGGTTTGATTTTAATGTGGCGATGCTCGCCGATTGCCATCCGGAAAAGGGCCGAACTCGGTTCTCCCTGACTTCCGGTGGTGACGATCAGGACGTCTTTATCGCTCATGCGATTGGCCTCTTCGGCATCGATGAAGATGTTTTTCGGAAGTTTGATGTAATCGTATTGCATACACACTTCGAGGTTACGCTCCATGGAACGTCCGATGACGCAGACTTTACGGTTGTATTTGAGGCCGTACTGGATAGCTTGATACACCCGGTGGATGTTTGAGCTGAACGTCGACATGATAATGCGCCCTTCCGCTTTCGAGAAAATGCGGTCAAAGCCCGGAGCAACGGTCAGTTCACTTGGCGTCCACTCTTTGTTGTACGAGTTGGTCGAATCGGAGAGGAGGCACAGAACCCCTTTTTCACCGTAATGGGCCAGACGGTGGAGGTCTGCCGTATATCCGTCAACCGGGGTATGGTCGATTTTGAAGTCACCGGTATGGATAATGGTCCCCGCTTTGGTGGTGATTGCCAACGACGAAGAGTCGATGATCGAGTGGGTCATATGCATCCATTCGATTTCAAATTCGTTACCGATTTTATAGGGTACCCGCTTGACGATCGGGTTGAAATAGCGGCGGAAATCGCGCATATGGTGTTCGTCAAATTTGTTACCGATCATGGCAAGAGGAAGCGGGGTTCCGTAAATCGGGAACTGCATCTCTTTGAAGAGATAGGGGACCCCTCCGATGTGGTCTTCATGGGCGTGGGTGATGATAACGGCTACAATTTTTTTGCGAATTTCGCGTAAATAGGTGAAATCCGGGACCAAAATATCGACGCCGTGCATCTCTTCATCCGGGAAACTCATCCCGATATCGATAACAATCGCTTCGTTTTCGGTTTCGATAACGGTGATGTTTCCGCCGATCTCGCCCAAACCGCCCAACGGCGTGATGCGGACTTTCTCGTTACTGTCCAGATTGAGTTTATAGTGCGGATTCAGCCGATTTCGGTGTGCTTCTTGGTTTTGATTGACAAAATCACGGAGGTTACTGTCAATCGGTGCACTTGGAGAGCCACGGCGTCCGCCACGGCCGCGATCGCGTGCAGGACGGGCGTCAACGGCTAGGGCATTATCCTCTGCAGGGCGTTCGGTACGTGCCGGGCGGTTGTCGTTGCGAGGCGGACGGTTGTCATTGCGAGGGGGACGGGTGTCGTTTGCCCCTCTGTTTTCACGCGGAGGTCGATTATTGTCACGCGCGGGACGGTTATCGTTGCGCGGAGGTCGATTGTCATTGCGCGGACGATCGGATGGAGCGCTCTCCCCTTCGTTTACGACAGCGCTATCGCCGACAGGGCGGTCGTTACGAGGCGGTCGATTGCGAAAAGGTCTGCGATTATTGGGACGTCGCGGGGCTTCTCCTTCCGGAGTTTGTGGTTGTGTGTCAGTTTTGTCGTCAGTCATAAGGATTTCCTTTGGATGCACAGTGCCTAAATCTCGGCAATAGTGTGCTGATTTTTAAAATAATGGTTCGATACTTTAACGGATAGTCTTGAAAGACTATTGTAAAATGGAATAGAGCCGGTGAAAGTCCAAAGTGCCGAGCTGATGAGGTCTCAGGGTACGTTCAAGTTCGAGTATGCGGTAAGCATTTTCGATCTCTTGTGACCCATAGCGTGAGGTGAGATTTTTGTGAAGGGTTTTGCGCGGCTGTGTAAAGGCGACGCGTAAAAAATCTTCAAACCCTTCATCGTTACGATTCGCACGTTTTGAAATGAGCAGTACGGCAGAATCGACTTTCGGGGCTGGCTCAAACGCACTGGGCGGCACATGCAGGACAATGCTGACATCTCCTACGCTTTGCGCTATGACGCTGAGGGCTCCGAAAGCTCTCTCGTTGGGAGCGGCGGAAAATTTTTCCGCCACTTCACGCTGAATCATGACAAGCAGATTTTTGCACGCCGGATCGGCGAGGGCTTTGAGGATAATATTCGTTGCAATATAGTAAGGCAAATTGGCCACTAAATCGTACGGTTCATCCAAAAGCTCACTCTTCCAAGTCTCTAACACATCTCCGCATCGGAGGGTCAGAGCTTCGGTAGCGATGGCATCGGCAAAATGGTGCTGTAAATGCTTGCACAAGTCGGTATCGACCTCAAAAGCGGTAACACTTTTGACATCAACTAAATACTTAGTTAAATCACCTAATCCAGGCCCGATTTCGGCGATACGGTGAGGCGTATCGGGCATCGATTGGATGATTTGTGCCAAAACAGTATGGTCACGTAAAAAATTTTGGCCAAATTTCTTTTTGGCGATGGCGGCACGATTTTGCATTGTCTGGAGTATACCGAACCAAGTGTTAATCCCCTATTAAACCAAAAAAAAAACTATTTTCTAACCTTTTTATTGAAGTTTGGCAAAATTTTCTTTTTATCGTTACTTTTGGTAATGGGGGGTATAATTTACCGAATGATTGCATCCAAGGTAGCCCATGAACACTAACTATTTTGCCAAACGAATTATCCCGTGCCTCGACGTTAAAGACGGCCGTGTCGTAAAAGGGGTCAACTTTGTCGGTCTCAAAGATGCGGGTGACCCGGTCGAGGTAGCCAAGCGATACAATGAAGAGGGGGCGGATGAGCTGACGTTTCTCGACATTACCGCATCGCATGAAGAGCGCGATACGATCGTCCATATCGTCGAACAGGTGGCAAAAGAGGTATTTATCCCCCTCACCGTCGGCGGCGGAATCCGCAAACTCAATGATATTTATCGACTCCTAGCGGTGGGATGCGATAAAGTAAGTATCAACTCCTCTGCTATCAAACGCCCTGAGTTTATCAATGAGGGGGCAAAGCGTTTCGGAAGCCAGTGTATCGTCGTCGCGATCGACGTCAAGCAAACCGGAGATCACTACAACGTCTATCTCAACGGCGGGCGGATCGATACGGGGATTAATGCGTTGGAATGGGCTAAAGAGGTGGTTGACCGCGGTGCGGGGGAGATTCTCCTCACCTCTATGGATGCCGATGGGACTAAAGCCGGATTTGATCTTTCCATTACCGAGCAGATTAGCCGAGCGGTGAATGTTCCGGTTATCGCCAGCGGCGGCGCGGGGACGATGGAACATATCCGCGAGGCGTTTGAGCACGGTGCCGATGCGGCACTTGCGGCGAGCATCTTTCATTACAAAGAGATCGACATCATGGATCTCAAGCGCTATTTGAATGCCAACGGTATTCCGGTCCGGTTATAAAGTTGAAAATCGGTTATAATTAAAGCAAGTAAATTTTGAAAAGGAGGGGGCAATGCAAACGTTGAGTTTAAAAATCGAAGACGATTTTTTTCCCCATTTCAAAGCGATAGTTGACAGTTTTGTGAAAGATAAAAAAGTACGGATCATAGAGAATGAATTACCCGTAAATGTGATCGTCAGCAGTGTCGAAGAGGTACACCGTCGTGTGGCGGAAGCTGAAAAACGGATTGCAAACGGAGAGTATTACACGCAGGAAGAATACGAAAGACTGATGGATGATTTTTTGGAAAACCAACTCGGCATTCAAAAATGACTATCCAAAAAGATAAGAAATATCTTGTCGCTCTCTTCTCTATCGTCCGATACATTGCCACAGACAAACCATCTGCCGCAAAAATTTTCACCAAAGAACTTGATAAACATATTTTAAATTTGGTTCAGTTCCCCTATAAATATCGCCAGTCCAATTATTATGAGGATGATCACTACCGCGATTTGACCTACAAAGGTTACACGGTGATCTATAAAATCACTGAGCATACGATACAAATTTTGGATATTTTTAAATGGGTGGAGAAATAAATGATATTATGTGCCGGCAATAACGAAACGTTTGATTTTGCGACCCCCATTGGGGTAGGGCTGATCGACGGTGCGATCAATCTCACCCGTCATTGTTTGGTTCACAAACCCGAATTTCTCCTCTTCGTCGGGAGTGCCGGAAGTTATGGCGAATACAAAATCCATGATATCGTCGAGTCTAAAACGGCGGCTAACATCGAGTTAGGGTTTTTGGATAAAAATGCCTATACTCCCATTGATAACGTCGTTTCGGCACAAACCGAAGCGATCAAAGATGTTATCGTCAACTCCTCGAATTACATCACGACATCAGAGCGGGCGATGGAGCAGATGAGAACGCTCGGGATGGGGATTGAAAACATGGAGTTTTTCAGCGTTATGCGTGTCGCACAAGTTTTTGGGATTCCTGCGGGGGGAGTTTTCTGCATCACGAATTATTGCGATGCCAATGCCCACCGCGATTTTATTGCCCATCACGGGTTTGCAAAGGTGTTATTGCGTGAACATCTAAAAGAGAAAGGACTCATCCGTGGATAAAAAGTGTATCCTCGACTACACCAAAGCGGAACTAGCTAATTTAGTGAAACCCTCGTTTCGTGCCAAGCAGATTTGGGGGTGGATTTATCACCAGTATGCGATGAGCTTTGATGAGATGGCAAATCTTCCCAAAGCGATGCGTGAAGAGTTGGCGTCCGGTTATGAAATTATGCCCCTCAAAATTGCCCGGAAAGAGTGTTCCAGTGATGGAACGATCAAGTATCTGTTTGAACTCAGCGACGGGAAGACGATCGAAACGGTATGGCTCAAGATGAAAGATGAATCCATCGACGAAGAGGGGAATATCGAACACGAAGCCCGCTTCACCGTCTGTGTCTCTACGCAGGTGGGGTGTAAGGTGGGGTGTTCGTTTTGTCTGACGGCGAAGGGGGGGTTTACCCGCGATCTGAGCGCCGGAGAGATCGTAGCGCAGGTATTAGCGGTGAAAATGGATAATAACCTCGCCGCCCACCGCCGTTTGAACATCGTCTACATGGGGATGGGGGAGCCGCTGGACAATCTCGATAACCTCGCCAAAGCGATCACAATCCTCAAAGACGAAGAGGGGCTCTCGATTTCGGGTAAACGGCAGACGGTATCGACCAGCGGTTTGAGCACCAAGATCGACAAGCTGGGGGCAATGGATTTGGGAGTCCATATTGCGATTTCCCTTCATGCCGTGGATGATGAGCTTCGCAGTGAACTGATTCCGATGAATAAAGCGTATAATATCGCCTCGATTATCGAAGCGGTAAAACGGTTTCCGATTGATATGCGAAAGAGGGTGATGTTTGAGTATCTTGTCATCAAAAATAAAAACGATGATTTGGGATCGGCGAAAAAATTGGTCAAGCTCTTAAGCGGGATCAAGGCCAAAGTCAATTTGATCTATTTTAATCCTTATCCGGGATCTGATTATCAACGTCCCAGCCGGGAAGATATGGTGAAATTTCAGGAGTATCTGATTAAACACGGCGTATTGTGCACGATTCGCGACTCGAAAGGGCTTGATATCAGTGCCGCATGCGGACAGCTCAAAGAGCAAGAGTTAAAAGGGGTATCGTGAGCGGAGCGGATTGGTTTCAAATTGTTTTTTTAGTAGTTTTCGTCAGCATCGGTTTAGGCGGTTTTGTTTGGGTCGCCCTTAAAAAAGATTAAAATGTATATTTGATCATGGCTTGAAACCGATCGTTCTCCTGATGGAATCTATTTTCATGGTAGTAATGCCACTCCGTCCCCAGATGAACTTTTCCCTTGACTATTCCCAGTACGGGAGAGAGATTGAATAAAAGTTGATTTTGGCTCAAAAAATCCCGTGTCGTCCAGTCCAAAAACCCTTCGATATGCCATTGATCGTTTAGGGGAAGCGTGTAGTTGGCGGAGAGTTGATAGGTGTCATCCCCGATATTTTGTATTTTTCGATAGAGGTTGAGACCGAAAACGCTAAATCCGGGGATGGAGAGATCCGATCCGGCCCCATACAGCCAGGCATGATAGGTATCGGAGCGGTTGTATTGAAACGCACCGTACCACTCTTTAACCAACCCTTGCGAGGAGGGTAGATGGGCCATTTTATTCAAACTGATGCGAGGTGAAATCTCACCGTAAAGATCATTTTTTTTATCGGTAAACCGGAGCCCTTCGGGTGCATAGAGATAATCACTAAAGGCATAAAGATCCCCGTACTCCCAGGTGCGGTAATGCTCTGCCGTTACCGTCTGTTTGCTTCCGCTTTGGGTATCCAGAAACGTCGGCCCTTCGAAATTTCCGTAAAGGTATTGGACGTTTGTGGTTGAAAAAGCGCTGAGCTGTGCGGCAATCAAAGGGGGTAAAAAGAGGAGTCGTTTCATAGGGGTCTCTTTGGTTCAGGGAACAGGGCATTGAGCTGAAGGAGGAGGTCAAGGGGATCGGCCTGTATCCCGTTTGCCATCATGCCAAAGTGCAGATGCGGCCCGGTGATCCGTCCGCTTGCCCCGGTAAGGGCGATGATCTGCCCCCGGGAAACGAGATCCCCGGGCTTGACGTCATAGCGGCTGAGGTGGAAGTAGCAGCTATAGAGCCCTTCTCCATGATCGATAATGACCGTCCCCCCCGAATAATAGCGATCTTGCGTCAGCACCACGATACCCGCATTGGATGCTTGCACCGGAGTCGGAGTGAGGGCTCGAAAATCGATCCCTCCGTGATAACTTTTAAGCGATCCGTTATAGGTACGCGCTGAGCCGTACGCGCTGGTCGTATTGGATTCGATCGGGCGGATGAAGGGTTTGTTCCAGTAGCGAATCGGGGTAAAGTGGCCGTAAATGGCTTTGGCTTGGGCACTTTCGGCCTCTATCCTCTCCATTGCTTCCGGAGGAGGGGTCACTTTTGCGGGATCGACGCTAAGGGTTTCGGTCGGATACGAGGCGATGGAGATATGCAGAGGCAAGGTCCGTGTTATCGCCGGGGTAGTCCAGGAGATGTTGTAATCACCGGCAGAAGCGTAATAGTCGATCGGAATAAGGGCCATTCCCCGTGTTCGATCAACGGGATGGGCCAAAACGCTGATATTTTTATCCTCCAGCGTGATAAAACCGCTAGGGGAATCGAGAATGATCAGGGATGTTTTTCCCGTGTATCCCTCAATCGCCGTCAGTGAGACGGCAAGGGAGAATAAGAGTAAAAAAAGATGCATAAAACCTCGTTGGCGAAAGTGGCGTATTGTAGCATGCTCTCCGAATTTTTGAAAGTAATTCTGAAAAATGTGATACACAAACAAAACCCGCAGAATAAAAATTTCCACAGAAGGAGAGGGCTGTCACCAATCGCTACACAAAGGGGCAACCCCCCTGCTTTTGGCCCGATAAGCGGATAAAAAAGTCGTAAAACTTCTCCTTTCAGTCCGATTTTATTAACCAAGCGATATGCTATCTTCAATTATAGTCTCTGTAAGGGGGGTACGTGATGAGCAAAAACAGTGATACGACAAAAATAGAGGGTTTGACCTTTTTGGAAGATGGGGAGGTGCTCTATGACGATCTTTATTTATTGTCCGAAACGGATGAAAAAGGGATTGTAACGTACGCCAGCGACTCCTTCTTGAAAGTTGCCGGATGGAAAGCTTCCGATTTGCTGGGTCAGCCGCATAACGTTGTCCGCCATTCCGATATGCCGCGTGCGGCTTTTAAATCGTTATGGGATGATGTCCAAAGCAAAGGTTTTTGGACGGGGTATGTCAAGAACTCCCGAAAAGGGGGAGGGTATTACTGGGTTTATGCGACGGTATTGCGTTCCACCGACAAAAACGGCAAGATTAAGTATGTTTCGATTCGGGTTAAACCTTCCCGTGACGAGATTAAAAAAGCTCAAGCACTCTATACGACGTTAGATTAAGGAGAAACGATTATGGCATTAGTAAAACGAGGCGATTTCACCCCTGTATCGAGTATTGCGGGAGGACCTGATAAGCGACGTCAGCGTACGTTGGCCAAGCAACAACAGATTTCTGAAAGTATTGCCGGCGTAGCAACAACGATTTTGGACAACGCTCAGGAGAGCGTCAGCGCGATTGAACAGCTTAAGAGCTCAATGGAGCAGATTGCGACGGCTGCGGAAGAGAATAGCGGAGCGAGCGAACAGGCCCTTAAAAATGTCCGTAGCATTAACGTAAATATCGGTCGGATGAGTTCGACGATTGATACGGTGATCTCATCAACCCTGGCAACCGGAGACAATATTATGAGTGCGGTGGGGACGATAAGTACCTCGGTAATGCGGATGACGGGTGCGGTCAATGTCGCCAAAACGTCATCCAAGAAATCCGAAGAGCTGAAAGCCTCCTCCGAAAACATCGGTGAGGCGGTCGGATTTATCGCTAAAATTGCCGATCAGACCAACCTTCTCGCCCTCAATGCCGCGATTGAAGCAAGCCGAGCCAAAGAGCACGGTAAAGGGTTTGCCGTTGTGGCGGATGAGACGCGTGCGTTGGCCGGTGAATCCGAAAAAAATGCCGAATTTATCTCCAAACTCGTGAATAAAATTCAAGAGAGCATTGATAATATTATCAAAAGCATCGTCAGCACGACGGATATCATCGAAACCACCGGAGGGCGCGGAACCGCATTAAGCCTGAAGATGGAAGAGCTGACGAAAATTGCCGTTTATTCGGTGGAAGCGGCCCGTAATATGAACGTCTACACCCAGAATCTGAGTCATTACGTCGCCCAGATCAATGACGGAAGCAAGGATATTGCCGATGCATCGGTCAATATTGCCCGTTCCGTCGAAAAAACGCTCAACGGGATCGAGATTCAGTCCAATTCGTTGGTTCAGACCGAAGAGGACATCAAAGAGCTCAATACCCTCTCCGAAGAGCTCAAATATTCGACCGATACGATGAAATCGGCCGAAGAGATCGCCGCATCCGCCGATGCCATCAGTTCGTCGATGGACGATATCCAAAGCTCTCTCAAAGAGGTGACTACGGCCCTGAATCAGATTGAGGCGGCCTCCCAGTCAACGAATCAGAGCGCGTTAATGAACAAAGAGCTCTTTGAAAACGGTCTTGCCGCATCCAAGGATATCAATAAGCTTATTGAAATCGCACGTCGCAATTTTGATTTGCTGAAAGTTTCGTTTACCGAAGTAAAAGCGGCAATGACCGGTATCAGTAACGATTTTTCCGCCTCTATCGCAGAGGGGAGCAGCGCGAGTAACGAACTCGATGTGATCGTCAAAGAGACCCGTAATGTTGATAAAACGGTCGGAAGCATCTCGAACAGCATTATTCAGCTCAACATGCTGGCGATCAGCGGCTCGATTGAAGCGGCACGTGCCGGGGATTTTGGAAAGGGGTTTGCCGTGGTAAGCGCCGATATCCGCAATCTCGCAAAAGATTCCGAAAGCAATACGGATAAGATCAATGATACGATTGAATCGATGAATGCCGAGATCGATACCGTACGGACCGATTGGCTTAAACTCCTTGGAAATCAGGAGGTGGAAAAGGATCAGATCACGGTTCTTATTCATGAAATCGATAAGATTACGACGATGCTGATCGATCTGTTGGACCGTTTTACCGGGCTCAAATCGATTAACGATCAAAACATTGAAGGGCTTAATCAGGGGTTGATCGGGGTGAGTGAAATCCAAAAAGCGGTTGAACTCTCTGCGCGCAATGCCATGGAATCGCGTAAAGCGAGTGAATTGATTATCGAGACGGTTCATCATATCGGAGAAGGGGTTGAAGAGCTCGCCGTAATGGCGGATGAGCTTCAACAAGGCTGAATCTGATGCCTATCGAAGAGATTTTAATCGTTTGCCGCGATAAAGTTTGCTTCGGCATCTCGACGGGATCCATCGGACAGATACTTCGCATTCCGGAGTTGACCCCGCTCTCCCTGAGCCCCGATACGGTACGTGGAGTATGTGCGGTCGGAGGCAATATTATGACCGCCGTAGACATGAATGCCGTATTGGGGATGGGGGAAGTGGATATCACCTCGGCGAAGGGGAGAGTCTTAAGTCTTCAGGAGCCGTATGCTTCATCGGCTTTGATCGTTCCGGAAGTGGTGGTGTCGATTACGATTGACCCTGCCAATATCGAGTACGTAGAGAACGCGGATGATCCGATCGTTGCGATTTATCATCATGAAGAGGCATTAATTCAGATCCTCGATGTCGGCCGAATCATAGGGGCGATACATCAAGATACGTTTGAAGCACAGAGTATCAACGAAAAAAACGGATGCGAAGGGATCTCCTTAAAGCACGATAGCACGACCGAACGCTATCTCCTCTTTCGAATGGGGGAAGAGACGTATGCTTTGGAGATCGATACTCTTCATGAGATACTCGGCGCCCATCACGATTTGACCGTATTGGCCGGAGCGGGTCCTGAAATCGCCGGTATGATGTCGTTGCGTGATGAACTTCTCGTCGTTGCGGATTTACGCCTCTATTGCGGATTTGAACCGATTCGCAGCGAAAAAAACCGGATCCTTGTTGCCCATCGAAACGGTAAAACGATCGGGCTGATTGTGGATGAGATTGTGGATATAAAAGAGTACGCCACCAAGCAGGTAGAACGATTTTCAAGCAGCAGTCAGCATGAAAGGGTTTCGGGGGTGATCCACGATCCGGAGTGCCTGATTTCATTATTGGGCGAACGGGTCATTGAGGAGATCATCCTTCAAAACGACGCGATCATTATCTCCTCCGATGTTTCCGATGAGAGACAACACAATGACATCGTCATGGAAGCGGTTGTGTTCAAGCTTGGGGGCGAAGAGTATGCTATCGCCATTGAAGAGGTGTCTGAAATTATTGATACGACGGTAGTGACTCCGGTGGTTCAGGCCCCCGCAATCGTCGAAGGGGTGATCAACATACGGGGGCAGATCGTCACGATCGGTTCACTCCATCGGCGATTGGGATTGCGGATGAAACCGGGGAACGAACAAAAAATTATCGTATGCCATACTCCGAAAGGGAGAATGGGCTTTTTTGTCGATGCTGTGAGTGATGTGATGCAGATACGCTCCAGTGAAATTCTCGACGATCCGGAACAGGGGTCATTGTTTTCACAGGTATTACGGTTTGAGGAAGGGAAGCGGTTGGTTTTGTTGTTTGATTTAAGGGCGCTGTATGCAGCAGAGGGGATACGATGAAGAGGGTGTTGATTGCGGATGATTCGGCATTGGTACGCAAACAGCTCACGGAGATCATATCCGAACTGGGATTCGAGATCGATACTGCCCGAAACGGTGCGGAAGCGGTTGAAAAAGCGACAGCACAGCAATACGATGTCATTACGATGGACATCAATATGCCGGTTATGGACGGGTTGAGCGCCGTTGATAAAATTATGGCACAGCGCCCGACACCGATTCTGATGATTAGTTCCCTCACGACCGAGAGTGCCAATATCACGATGGAAGCATTGGAGCTGGGGGCGGTGGATTATATCGCCAAACCCGGAACGATGAACATCGGCAAAGAGGAAAATCGCGCCGATATTTTGCAAAAAGTAAAATCCCTGAGCCGTATTCCCCCAAGACGTCTTCAAAAAGGGGTACGGCGTGAATCGGGACAGACGGGCGACGTACGTACGCGACGCCCGATACGGGAGAAACTCAAGGCGGAACCTTCCGGCAACGGGGGGGAGTTTGCCAAGATCGTTCTAATCGGCGCTTCAACGGGGGGGCCGGGGTTGATTGAGCAGATATGTACGGCTTTGCCGTCGAATTTCCCCTATCCGGTGTGCATCGTTCAGCACATGCCGGAGCAGTTTACGGCAGCATTCGCAACGCGGCTAGACCGCGCCAGTACCCTTCCGGTAGTGGAGAGCAAAAGCAATATGGAACTTCTCTCCGGGAGAATTTATGTGGCAAAGGGGGGGACCCATCTGCATTTCGCGAAAAAAGTGTCGGGGAAGGTTGTTTTGCGGGAAGAGCACAATAAAAACAACCAGTTTTTTCAGCCGAGCGTGAATGAGATGCTGATGAGTGCGCTGAAGGTATTTCGGGGAGATCAGATCATTGCGGTGCTGTTGACCGGGATCGGCGATGACGGAGCGGACGGGATGGTTGCCGTTAAAAAAGCGGGTGCATTTACGATCGGCGAGAGCGAAGAGACGGCAACCGTCTACGGAATGCCCAAAGAGGCGTATGAGCGCGGCGGAGTGGTACAACAGCTCCCTTTCCCAAAAATTGTAAAAGCCCTTGCGGTATTGCGTTAGGAGAATGTTATGGCATTAATCAAAAATCATTCGGCGCCGGTCGTTGAAGCGTTCCCCGAATTTTCCATCCTGGATGAGGCGGTAGAGTATTACCATGCGAATGAGGGGAATTTTGAGAAGCAAAGTTACGCCGTAGCGCAAATTGCCGAATTTGAGGGAGGGGGGAAAATGTTGATCCGCCTCCTTGTCGAGAGCCCCTTTATCCATAAAGACATGGCAAGTTATATCGCTTCGCTCCTCTGCGGAATGGATAAACGGCGGGCCCCTATCGAAGCGGTTATGGATTTGCTGAAAGTCAAAAACGCCTATATCCGAAATCTGGGGATTACGACGCTTCAAAGTTACGGCGATGCGATCAAGTACTATATTGTCAAATTTCTAATCGGCGATGACCGTGATCTGCGTATTTTTGCGATCAACGTATTGGGGGATGTCAATTTTGCCGAATCACGTGAAATGCTCGTGGAGCTGCTGGAACATGAAAAAGATGTCAATGTCGCGATGACGGCGGTCGATTATATGGGAGAGATCGGCCAGCCTGCCGATATCCCTCTCCTGGAGTCATTGAAAGGGCGTTTTGACGACCCTTATGTCATCTTTGCGATCGATAACGCAATCCGCTCGATTCGGGGGTAAAGGATGGGATATCTTCTTTCAACGGTTGATTTTCAAAAGATGGGTGAATTTATTTACCGAAAAACCGGAATTTTTCTGGAGGCGGAGAAACATTACGATAAATTGGCAAAATACATTGACGGGCGGTGCAAAACGATCGGGGCCGACTCGTTTCGAAAATATTTTTACGTTCTTCGGTTTGAAGACAAAGACGGAAACGAGTTCCAATCGCTGGTCAACGGCATCACCGTCAATGAGACCTACTTTTACCGTGAAAAAGAGCAGTTCGAGGTTGTCGTGGGGCGGATTTTGCCCGAACTGCACGCGAAGCGTCCGAAGCATCTGCCGATCCGGATTTTGTCGGCCCCCAGTTCGACGGGAGAAGAACCCTATTCCATCATCCTCCATATCCTCGAAGAGGGGAAAATCGTAGAGGAACGCGATATCGAAGTGGTCGGAATCGATATCGATTCGACCGTTATCAGTAAAGCCAAAGCGGGAAAATATACCGAACGTTCAATCCATGCCATCCCCAAGCCGGTGCTGAACCGGTGGTTTAAAGCGCGTCCGCTGGGGTATGACCTGATCGACGATCTGATCGGAACGGTGGATTTTAAAGTGGCCAATGTTTTTGATCGTTCACAGATGCGGCAACTGGGAAAATTCGATATCATTTTTTCGCGTAATATGCTGATTTATTTCGATGACGCCAGCCGTAAAGAGGTCGCCATGACCTTTTACGATATGTTGAATCCGGACGGATACGTATTGCTGGGACATGCGGAATATATGAGCCGTATCACGTCGGTGTACAAGGCCAAAAAAATTGATTCCACATTAATTTATCAAAAATAATCATAGAAAAAAAGGGGAAAATAATGCCATTAGTAATGTTTGTAGACGATAGTGAAACCGCCCTCGCTTCCACGCGAATGGTGACCGATACGATGCCGATTGAGGTCAAACAGTATTTAAGTGCGGTCGACGCGTTGCAAGATATCCGAAACGGAGTCACTCCGGATCTGGTGATTACCGATATGAACATGCCGGTAATGAACGGATTCGAATTTTTGCAAGAGCTACGTACGATAGCGGGAACGGCCCGTACTCCGGTATTGATGCTGACGACCGAGACGCGTGATGAGTTGAAACAGCAGGGGAAAGCGCTGGGTCTTACGGGATGGATTGTCAAACCGTTCAATCCGGCACAGTTGAAACAGGCCATCGGCCGCGTATTGCGATTGGCGTAGGGAAGTGCGGTTATGATGTTTCTGCATACCCTTGATACGCTCCTTGAGCATATTAAAAGCGTAGAGTCCGAAACAATCGATTTAACCAAAAAAGCGCAGCTTAAATTTGTACAATTGATTGAACGAAACGGAATTCTCCCCGATGATGAGACGTTGGAAACGATGCAGTACCAAGACATCATATCGCAGCAGCTGAGTGCGACCATTGAGGCGATCGAGAGTGTTCAGGAGAACATTAAACATTTTTTACGTTCATTGAGTGAAAGCGATGCGGATACGGCCGAAAGCATTGACAAGATGGAATCAAGGTTGACCGGTGCCCTTGAAAAGGCTAAAGAGAGACATTCCGCTTTTGGTGGCAAGTTGCATCAAGATGATAATGGCATAGAGTTTTTTTAGGAGCAAGCAATGGCGACGGTGATGGTAGTAGATGATTCAAAAACGGTACGGAGTTACCACGGTTCGATTTTACGCGAGTTTGGAATCGAAGTTCTGGAAGCTGAAAACGGGATGGAAGCACTCGAAAAAACTCTGGACAACACGATCGATTTGTATCTTGTGGATGTGAACATGCCGGTAATGGACGGCTATTCGTTTGTCAGCGAATTACGGCGTCAGCCTTTGCATCAGCGCACCCCGGTCATTATGATCACGACGCAGGAAGAACAAACCGATAAGATCGAAGCATTTCGGGTAGGGGCCAATCTGTTTGAAACCAAACCGATTAAACCCGATGCCCTCAAAGGGTACCTCCAGCTTCTCCTCAATATTCGGGTAAAGGGTAATGCATGAATCCGTTATTAGAACAGTTTTTAGTGGAAGCGAGAGAGAATCTCGCTTTTATTGATCAGCATATTGAGCAAATCGGGGGGGATGACCCGGAATTGCTCAATGCCGTTTTTCGCGCTGCCCATACCCTGAAGGGGGGATCGGGTATCGTCGGGTTTGATGCGGTTAAAAACATCACCCATCATGCCGAAGATCTTCTCGATATGCTCCGTGCCGGAAAGATACCGTTTCACCATTCGATGATCGAATCGCTGTACAACGCTTTTGATGAGGTGATGAACCTGATTGAAGCGGCGGAAGAGAGCGGCGATATTGTCGAAGCCGACGAAGCCCGTATCGAAGCTATTTCTCAGGAGTTGAGTACTCTGATGGGTAAAGAGGTTCAGAGCGTTGCCGTGTGGAACCGCCCGTTTGCCCTGATTGAGGATATCGAACGGATTGTGAACCTCCCTATGCCGTTTCTCTCCACCCTTCCCCCCCTTTTACCGTTTAAAATTGAAACCTTTGACGAAGCCGCGTGCAAGACTCCGCAGCTGTATGCGATTGTTTTTGATGTAGACGAGTCGTGCATGCTGTATGGCAACGATCCGCTGTATGCGCTGAGTCTGCTGGGCGAAGGGGTCGTCGGCATCCATTCGTGCATGGGAGAACAAAGTGTGATTTCGGTCCTCTCAGGGATGGATGATCCGGAGGGGCTTCTCCTGAGACTTCAGCTGAGCGCTTTTGTGTATGCAACGTACGATGAGATCAATGATGCGTTATTCAATTTCAGTGATGAGATTTCACTCTATCCTTTGGATGTCGCAACTTTGCTTGGGGTCAGCGAAGGAAAAGGGGAGCACGAGCTGGATGTCCTGAAAGAGCTCTATCATGAGGTCGCTTCCTCCTTGCGTTCAAGAAACAGAGAGGCGATCGCCGATAAAGTCTCCAAATCGCTTCAGCTGATCGGTAACGAAACGCTTCAGAGTACACAGCTGAAACGGTTATACACCCTCCTAGGGGCGATTGAAACGGAAGATTTGGGTCAGCTTGAGTCGTTTTTCGAACAGCTTCCGCAGGGTAAAATTTACCGTTATGCACAAAGGACGGGTTCAGACGAGGCGACACCGGAGGAGTGCGCGGAATCTTCGGTTGCCGAAGCACCGATCGATATCGTTATGGACGATCTCCTTCGCGCCCAACTGGAGGCGTTGCTGGCCCAACAGCTTATGGCGTTGGAACGTGTCGATGAGAGCAGTGTAACGGAACGGGTCGGGATGTTTTTGGAGGGCTATATCCGTCCGTTTGTTCCGACCATGCCGGGACGTTTTGAGAACCGTGAAACGATGATTCAGTGGATCCGTGGGGAGTTGGGATTGGAAGAATCAGAGGAAAAACCGACCGTGGCGGCAACGCTGCCTGAGCCGACGCTACCGCATACCCCTGCGGTTCCCGCACCGGCGAAAAAGGGTGAAGAAAAACCGCTGGAGAGCCTCTCTCTAGTGGTTACCCTCTCCCAAAGTTCCGAGGTGAGTGAACCGCAGGAGAGAAATGCGGCCGAGCTCACTAAAAAGAGTGTGATCGGGAAAACGGTCAAAATTGATCAGGAATCGATCGACAATCTGATGAATATCGTCGGTGAGCTGCTGGTCGCCAAAAACTCCCTCCCTTATCTTGCCGAGGGGGTCCATAGCATGAGCAGCGAGGGGATCCGCCGCGCGATTATGGAAAAATACACCTTTATCAACCGTCTTGCAGAGCAGCTGCAGGATCTTATCATGTCGATGCGGATGCTTCCGATTTCGTACGTATTTGACCGTTATCCGAAACTGGTCCGCGATATTTCGAAAAATCTGGGTAAAAAAGTCAATTTGACGATGGAGGGGGGAGAGACCAAACTCGATAAAAACATGATCGAAATGTTGGCCGATCCGATGATCCACATCATGCGAAATTCACTCGATCACGGAATCGAATCGCCTGAAATACGTGCCCAAAAAGGGAAAAATCCGGAAGGGCTGATTACCCTCAATGCGTATGCGCAGAGCGACAAGATCCTCATTGAGATCAAAGATGACGGAGCAGGGATCAATATCGATCGGGTTGTCCAAAAAGTTTTGGAGAAAAACCTCCTTACCCTCGATCAGATTGACGCATTGAGCGATGACGAGAAAGCCTCCCTCGTGATGCTTCCAGGCCTTTCGACGGCGGAGACGATCAGCGAATACAGCGGCCGGGGGGTTGGGATGGACGTTGTGAAAAAGTCGATCGAAAATTTCGGCGGGACCATTCGTATCAAAACGGTAGCCAATAAAGGGACGACGATTATCCTCTCTATCCCCGTATCTCTCGCTGTTACGTCTCTCCTTCACGTAACCATGAGCGGTGTTCATTACGGGTTCCCGATGGACAGTGTCTCCGAAACGGTGAAAATCGATCATGACGCTATCGAGTATTTGCAAAATGAACCTTTTGTCTATATTCGAGGGGAGGTGATTCCGTTGCTGTTTGTCAAATCGATGTTGAACGAAGCGGCTCTTATCGGCAAAGCGTTGCCGATCGTCGTTTTGAATATCAAAGGAAACCGCCTTGCGGTAGCGGTGAACGAATTGCTCGGTCAGTTGGATGTCGTCCAAAAACCGTTGGAAGGGATTATGGAGAATCACCCTATTTTCAGCGGAACGGCATTGCTGGGCAACGGACAAATCATTATGGCACTGGATCCCTTGGGGATGCTCGGAATTTCTCATGTCCTTAAGAGTGAGCGGAAAAAGGCGAGTTGATCATGAATACGGCCGATGCGTTTGAAAACGTCCATAAAAAATTAAGGGCGGGTTACTGCGCAAAGAGCGCATCCCTCCGAAGAGAGAGCGTATTACTCGGTTGGCGCATAAAGGGGTCTAAATGAAAGATTACATAGTATTTACGGTTGCCGGGAACCATTATGCGATTGAAGTGGCATCCATCGAACGGATCGTTCAAACACCCCCTATCACCGCCATACCGAACGCACATCCCTACATCGACGGGATGATGTCGTATGAGCGGCGGGTGACGAAAGTGGTTAATTTTCGTAAAATGACCGATCTTCCGACCCATGAAGCCGAACTGATCGCCGTCTTTACACAGGTGAAACAAGAGCATGAAGTGTGGGAGAAAGCCCTGAGGGATGCTATTATGAATGGGACGGAGTTCCATCTTACGACCGATCCGCACGGATGCCGATTGGGAAAATGGCTGGACCATTTCAGTACGCATGATAGCGATATACTGGCCATTTTAAAACAGCTGAGATCGGTCCATTCGCGGTTGCATGAACTGGGCAAAGAGCTTCTTCTTCTGTGTCAAAAAGATTCGGAAGCGGCGAAAGAGATGTTAAAACAAGAGATGGGAACGGTTTTTGAGAATACGATCCGGTCTCTGGATAAAATGATCAGTGCCTGCGGGACGATTTCGGGCCATTCCCAGAAGATGCTGATTTATCGAAACGGTGAGAATTTATTTGCCATCAAAGTTGATACGATCGAAGATATGACGAGTATCGACGCGTCAATGATGAAAGAGGTCGATTCAGCCAACCGTTTTGAGGAGTTTTTAGAGACGTCAGGGGTTGTGGAGATGGATGAAAAATTGGTTAATGTCATCAAATCGGTATCTTTACCGGTACGTAAGGGGCTATAATGGGTGCAGAATTTCAAGGTGATACGGTCGTGTTTGAGGGGATTGTTTATGAAGAGGAGGTAGGGGTGCTTCGTGATTTTTTACAAGAAATTGCCCCCTCCCCGGTGCTCTTCGATTTTTGCGAATGCGCGGATATCCATCTGGCACCGCTGCAAGTGGTGTTGGCCTATGTAAAACAATACGCGGGGGAGTGCCGCTACGGAAGTGAAGTCAAAATGTATCAAAAAGTGTGTGAAGGGTTTGAACGCGGGGAGGAGCACTGTGCGTGATTACATTATCTTCACGATCAAGAAGAGCAGTTACGCCATTGCCGTCGATCAGATCGAGCGGATCAGCATGATCTCCCACCTCACCCCGATCCCGAACAGCCACCCTTTTGTAGACGGGATGATGCTGTACCGGAATCAGACGATAAAAGTGGTTAATTTCCGAAAAATGATCGGGATGGAAGGGGACGAAGAGGGATCGGGACAAGAGGGGATCGGTGCCCATCAGCAAAAGATGCTGATTTACCAGAGCAAAGAGGGGTTTTTAGGGGTTAAGGTGGACGCTATTCAGGATATCGCGCAGATTGATGAATCGGCACTCAAACACTATGCCCATACGGTTAATGTCGGAAACTATTTGGAGACGCTAGGGGTTATAGAGTATAAAAATCGGCTGGTCATCGTTATCGGTGCCTTAAAAATACCCTCAGAAGAGGTGGCATGAAACACAAAGGGTGTGTATGAAGACGATTGTTGTCAGCAATCGCAAGGGGGGATCGGCCAAAACGACGACGGCGGTCAATCTGGCCTGTGAACTTGCCAAATACGGTTCGGTACTGCTGATCGATTTTGATACGCAGGCACACGCGTCGATGGGGGTAGGATCGCAAGGGTCGAGAGAGAACGGTGTCCATTCGATTTTTTTGGGGAAGACGCTGAGCGAAACGTTTATCCCCTCGGTCCATGATCAGCTGACATTGGCTCCGGCCATGGAGTTTTTTGACGTCTACGAATACGGCGATTTGCGCGGGGTACTCAAAAACCGTTTTCGCCGGGAGATGATTGAGGACTTTTTCGATTATTGTATCATCGATACCCCGCCGACGTTTGATGCGCTGCTGAAAAACTCCCTTGAGGTGGCGGATGCCGTAGTGATCCCTTTCGTCCCCCACTATTTAGGGACGGTTGCGGTGGGGCAGATGGTCCGTGCCATTTACCAAAATGCCCTTCAGATAGGGAGAAATATCGCTGAAGTGGGGATTTTACCGGTAATGTTTAACCCCCATATCCCCGAACATCGGGAAGCACTGGATAAAATCAAAACGCAGTTCGGAGAGGAGAAACTCTTCTCCCCCATCGGAGTCGATATCAAACTGGCCAAACAGTTTGAACTCTCTTCCCCCGTTGTATTAGGGGAGACCCGTTCCAAAGGACTCGAAGACTATCGGCGATTTACGCAAGAGTTATTAGAAAGATTAGGATAGAACATGCAAAAGATTTTAATCGTAGATGATAATCAAAACAACCGTATGCTTCTTCGGGCATTGCTGGAAGATTATGAAGAGGAGAACACGATCCCCCTCTTTATTGATGAAGCGGTAAACGGCGTCGAGGCGGTTGCCATGGCTGCCGAAACCGAATACGATATGATTTTGATGGATATTATGATGCCGGAGATGGATGGGATCGAAGCGACCCGGCAGATCAGGGCTAACAATTCCAAGGTGATGATCGTTGC
The DNA here is from genome assembly GCF_023229695.1 of Sulfuricurvum sp. Lineage (GTDB taxonomy): Bacteria > Campylobacterota > Campylobacteria > Campylobacterales > Sulfurimonadaceae > Sulfuricurvum. Next base: position 23,170 of record NZ_JALNYS010000002.1, on the reverse strand, counting down.
CGTCTCAGCCGTGGATGATTCGGCGCGGCAAAAAGAGATTCTCGGGTGCGGCGCGGAGGATTATATCTCCAAACCGATCAAAGCCGATGTGTTTCGTGCCCGCTTGGGGAACTATTTTACCCTGATCCATTCGCGTCATACGGTTCCGAAACGGTTTAACCCCAGCCCGGCAAACCTGTTCTCTTCCGAAATATTCAGCCGAAAACTCCTCTTTTATATTCAAAACGATGATGAACTGAGTGAGTATTGGGAGTATTATCTTCTGAATCCGGAAGTGGGGTATGAAGAGCTGAGCGCTGCGGTGCGGACCCTCTTCTCGATCGGATCGATCGGGAACAAACTGAAGTTGAAATTACAGCTGATTACCGAAGAGGGGGACGATTTTTTCTATATGACGATGGTCGGGATCGACCAGATCGATGAGAAAATCGTTAAGCTGATTCTGATTAAAAACTCCGATGTGAGAGACTATAAAATAGAAGGGGCAAAAATATCGGTTCGGATTCCGAAGGTCGTCAAAACCGCCCCGACGACGGTGCCGCTGAAGGATGGCATGCCCGAACCGGTAGCGGCCAATGTTCCGGTTGCCGCTTACGTGGCGCAAGATCAGGTGGTACAGGTGTACACCTATATGGATAAAGAGGACCTCGAAAACATCAAAGAGCATCTCTCGGATCTGGATTCATTGCTGCTTCTCGTCGGCAACGGCGATATTCAGTACGAAGAGGTGGAGGGGATTGTTTCAAATCTCATGCGGATCGGGAAAGTGGCCAAATTGTATACCGAAAGTTATACCATCGGTCATGCTCTGAGCGATCTTGCTTTGGCGATTACGCCGCATATCGATACGTTTATCCACAAATCCCGTGAGCTGGGGCCGTTGTGTGCCGCCTTTAGCCGCGATTTGGGAAGCTGGCTGCGTCTTATCTTTCACGAAGGGGCATCGGCGTTAATTTTATGGATGATACGATTTCGGCCAATGCCCGGATGATCAGCTCTTTCTTGCTGAGCGATTCGGCTTCGGAGGAAGCGGTGGATCTGGACGATATTTTTGATTTTTAAAAGGGGGAGAGGATGACGTACAGGGTTGAAGTCAAAAATCCGTGCCGCTGTTTTTTACGCAGCGGTATGGCGGAAAATGAGAGCTTTGAAACGGCGGATACGGCTAAAGCCGCTGCGGAAGCGATGGTGGAGCAGATGGAACGTGATTTTTGCAAAAAACATGATTTTGTCCTGACCCGGAGCACATTTGCCTACACGATTACTATCGTCCCCGGCCGTTAACGAGCAGCTAGTATGGGAAAAAGTGAACCAATTTGACGGGTAATGCCCCTTTTTTGGGTAAGATAACGATATGCAACACACCTATGTCAGTATTACAAAAATCGATCAGCTTACTTTTTCGAATTGCGAAGGGTGCAGTTTCTCGTGCTGTGACGGTTCCCGTTTCCTTTTTGCCCCGTTGATTCTGGAGGATTTTGAAGAGGTGTCCCCCTATTTTCCGATCGTTTTTGGAAAAATCAACGAGGAGTGGCGTGCCCTTATCCTCTATACCCTGAGCAGCGGCGGATGCCGGTATCATAAAGAGGGGAAGTGCGAGATTTACGACTCCCGCCCCCCGGCCTGCCGGATTTACCCCCTGAGCCCCTATTACGAAGATATTCTGGTGGATACCAGCTGTCATGCCATCCGTACGGAGGGGGGAGAGTTTTTTGCCTCCAAAGGGAAGATCAGCAGCAGTTTTTACCATAAACGGCTGGAGGGATTCGAAACGAAACGTCAGGCAACGCAGGGGTATCTGAAAACGCTGGAAGAGGGGTTCAAACCGCTGGGAGAGATCGGCGGAGTCACACTCTTTCGGTATTCGGGAGAGGGGGATGATCCCTATTTGCAGATGCATTACGACTCCCTCCGATTGTTGCCGGAGCTCACCGCATAATCTAGCGAAGAGGGGGCGGGCATGATCAAAACCCGCCGTTTCCCCCCGCTCTCAAGATTTTCTCATAGACAATCTCTATAATATCCTCCATAATAATAATTTTAGCGTTAAGGGCTACCATGAAAAGAGGTTCCTTCGTGAAGCAAAGTTGGGTATGCGGAGTGTTGATGATCCCGCTCCTGAGCAGCGCCATGAGTTTTCAAGCCGCATCCGAACAGGCGTACGGTGCGTCGGGAGAGATGATCCGTCTTTCGGGAAAGGTCCAGTCAAACGGCTATGAGAGAGATGCCGTGCTGAGCGCTGAGCCTCTCTCGTTAGAGGGGTCTGCCCGCCGTATCCGGGCCGACGATGCACGAGGTGAGGGGATAGAGTATGGGATGATGGTCGGTTTTTCGATGAAGCCTGCCGGCATCAAGCATGCACAGCAACGCCAATACGCGGTGCGATCGAAAACGTTTCAGTATGAGCAGCTGCAGCAGCAAGGGTGGATCCAAGTCTCTCTGAAACGCGATTGGCTCCTTTTTTTGCTGAGCGGTGAGCGGATGAAGATCCTCGCGGACAAAGTGGAAGTTTCGGAAAAAGGGTATGCCATGGGATCCAAAAAATTCCAGGCGGGGCGGATGTCGCAGATGGAACTCCTTCGGCTGGATACCGAGCGGCAAAACGCTTCGCGTGAATATGCCCTCGCCGCGATGGAGTCGGAACACGCGCAGCTACGACTTCAGGAGATAACGATGAACAAAGGGGCGCTGGTCATCGATGATCTTGCTTTTTCGTTTATCCGTGATGACAACGGCACCGAAAACCGAATAGACAATGCCGCTGTACTCGGCGTATTTCGGGGGCGTGAAGAGGAGCTCAATGCCGAGATCGATCTGCTGCGCCGTTCCCGGGTCGAGAGAATCAATCTGGGGGTGGGGATGACGCAGGAGCCGACGCAAAATTCTCTGGACATGAAGCTGACCGTTCCGTTGGTATGGAATGATCGAAATGAAAAAAAGATCGCGGCATTGATGAGCGAACGCAGTGCCCTCATCGCTCAGCGCGAGGCGCTGAAGGATAAGCTGAGGCTGCGGACCTACGGAGCGCTGGAACATCTTGCCGAGAGGGAGAAACGGATTAAAGAGCTCAGGAACAATGAAAAGAGTTATGAAACCCTTTTTCATATGGCGTACAAAGGGTTTGAGGGGGGAGTTGTCCCGCAGTTTGAATATCTTGCCGCCAAAAATGCTTTTTACGACGCACGGCTGCGCAGTGTGGGGCTGAAAAACGATTATGTTGAAGAGATGAGTACACTGGAAGAGAAACTGGGAGGAGTATGGAAATGAGATGGAGCCTGATTTTACTGGCCATTGCGACGGCGGCAATGGGGCAGATTACCATGAGCGATGCACAGATCAAAAAAATGGGGATTGTGACCGATGAGGTCCATCTGATCAAAAATGAGTCGGTCGGGCCGTTCGTCGGTTTTTTCGAATACAGTGACCGGGGGGCGAAAAGTTATACCCTCAGTTCCGAAGCGACGGTGGCGGAATTGATGAAACAGACGGGGGATACGGTTCGAAAAGGGGACGCGATTTGTAAAATCGCTTCGGCGGAACTGCTTGCCCAAAGCTTTGAACTCAGAGATATTAAAAATCGGCTCAAACTGGCCAAAGCGTATGCCAAAAAAGATGCCCTTTTGTACAAAGAGGGGGTCATCTCCCAGCGCGAATCGGAAAAGGGGCTCCTCGAAGTGTTAAGCCTTCAGACGAAAGCCGGTGAAATTGAGAGCCGTTTTAGATTCGCCGGAGCCGATACGGAGCCAAAAGAGGGGATGATGTTTACGATACGCTCCCGCTTGAACGGTGTGATTGCCCAAGCCCCGTTCAAGGCGGGTGAAAAAATCGACCCTTTTGTCCCCTATTTAAAGATTGCCGATCCGAAGGCATTTAGCGTTTACCTTAAAATTCCTCCGAAAATGATCAGCTCCATTCGCAAAGGGGCGCTGATCAAAGACAAAACGGGAAATGAGATCGGAAAAATCAGTGCAATCTCCTCTTCGGTAGACAAAATGAGCAATTCGGCGACGGCGGTGGCGACCCTTAAAAATTCAGGCGCAGAGTACCGTGCGGGGACATCCGGCGAATTTTACATCCTTTCCAAAGAGAACGAAAAATGGGTCCTCCTGCCGAGAGTGGCGGTTACGAAATACAAAAATAAAGAGATCTGTTTTGTCAAAACAGCCGGCGGCTTTGCCCCCAAAACAGTTGAAATCCAAAAAAATTACAAGGAGCACGTCGCCGTAAAACCGGAGGGGTTTACCCCGCACATGCGGGTTGTGACCGAGGGGATTATCAATCTCAAGGGCGCATTGAGCGGTATGGGGTTTGAATAATGTTGAACGCTATTATTGAATTTTCGCTTAAACAGCGGCTGGTGGTGATTCTCCTCTCTCTGGCGCTGTTTAGCTATGGGGTCTACTCTTTTTTTAAAATTCCGATTGACGCATTCCCGGATATTTCGTCGACGCAGGTGAAAATCATTATGAAAGCGCCGGGGATGACCCCTGAAGAGGTTGAAAATCGGGTCGTTAAGCCGATGGAGGCGGAATTGCTGGGGCTTGAAAACGAAAGGCTCCTCAAAAGCACCTCCAAATATGCGATAGCCGATATTACCCTCGATTTTAACGACGGCTCCGATATCTACCGCGCCCGGGCACAGGTTGCCGAGAAGCTTTCTGCGCTCCTCCCTTCGCTCCCCAAAGGGGTGAGCGGGGGGATGGCTCCGATCACGACGCCGCTGGGTGAAGCGTTTATGTTTACGATTGAGGGGAACATTAGCCAAAAAGAGAAGCGGGAGTTACTGGACTTTACGATCCGGCCGGCATTGAGGGGGGCCAAAGGGGTTGCCGATGTGAACGCGCTTGGGGGGGAAGCGCGAGCGATTGTGATTCATCCCGATTATCTGGCGATGCGTCATCTGGGGATACCGTTGAGCGCTCTTCAGGAGACGTTGGAGAAAAATCTCAAAAATGACGGTGCCGGAAGAATCGATGAGCACGAAGAGAGTTTCCTCGTCAAGGTGGAAAGCGGTGTAAAAGATCCCGATGAGATTGCCAATATCACGATCCACTCGCACAACGGACCGATCCGGATCGGTGATTTTTGCGAAGTGCGTGATGACTCCCGAACACGGATGGGTTTTGTCACGAAAGACGGGGTAGGGGAAGCGACCGAGGGGCTGGTGCTGACGCTCAAAGGGGCCAATGCCAAAGAGACGATCGAGCTGATTAAAGATCGTCTCCGGAAGCTGGAACCGCAGCTTCCCGCAGGGGTCACCATCGTCCCTTTTTACGATCGGAGCAGTCTGATCGACAAAGCGGTCGGGACGGTCTCCAAAGCTTTGGTCGAAGCGATCGTTTTGGTTGTCCTCCTTTTATTGCTGTTTTTGGGAGATATCCGGGCGGCAATCGCGGTGAGCGTTATTTTGCCGTTTTCTCTGGCCATCGCCTTTTTGATGATGAAGTACTTCGGACTCAGCGCCAATCTGATGAGTTTGGGGGGATTGGCCATTGCGATCGGGATATTGGTCGATTCGGCCGTCGTCGTCGTCGAGAATATCTTTGCCCAATTGAGCAAAAATGACCCCTCGCTTCCGAAACTTCATCAGGTCTACCGTGCGACCAAAGAGGTTAGCGTTGCGGTATTTAGCGGTATCTTGATCATTGCGGTCGTATTTTTGCCGCTGTTGACGCTGGAGGGGCTGGAGGGGAAACTGTTTGCCCCCGTAGCGATGACGATCGTATTTGCACTGTTCGGCTCTCTGATCCTGTCACTGACTCTGATCCCCGTCGTCGCGTCATTGATTCTGAAAAGTACTCCGCATGAAGAGACCCGCTTGGGCGCTTTGTTTACCCGAATCTATGCGCCGATGCTGACGTTCGCGTTGACACGGACGAAACTCCTCTTTGGCGGAGCGATCCTTTTTCTGATTATCAGTTTTACCCTGTTTGGCTTTGTCGGGAAGAGTTTTATGCCGACTCTGGACGAGGGGGATATTATTTTGGGGGTCGAAACCCCCCCCTCCATTTCGCTGGACGAATCCAAAGAGCTTAATCTTGAGATACAGCGGGCTATTTTGGCCCATGTCCCGGAAGTGAAGACGATTATCGCCCGTACCGGATCGGATGAGCTGGGACTCGATCCGATGGGGCTTAATCAGACCGACACATTTATCATCCTCAAACCGATAGAGGAGTGGAAAGCCAAAAATAAAGAGGAGATTAAAGCAAAAATCAAAGAGGCACTCCGGGATTTCCCCGGAATCAGTTTCGGATTTACTCAGCCCATCGAGATGCGGGTATCGGAGATGCTGACCGGTTCGAGGGGGGATCTGGCCGTTAAGATTTACGGAAACGATATCGAAATACTGAACCGTCTGAGTGAGGAGATAGCCGCTACCCTTGAGGGGATTCAGGGCTCTTCCGAAGTGTTCACGACACTGAACGAAGGGGTGAACTATCTGAGCATCAAGCCCAACCGTACCGAATCGGCCAAAACCGGTGTCGACACGGCGGAGCTGGGGCTTTTTTTGAAAACGGCACTGGAGGGGATTACCATTACGGAATTGCCGATCAACAATTCGCGTATCCCGGTAGTGGTCCGTTTTGACAGCGAAGTGGCTCAGGACCGAGAGCTGTTTAAATCCCTCGAACTTCCGTTGAGCGACGGGTTTTCCGTCCCGATTTCCAGTATTGCCGAGATTAAATCGGTGGAGGGGGCATTGAAGGTGGATCGGGAGAATGCGGAGCGTCTGAGTACGGTACGAGCAAACGTCGAAGGGCGTGATCTGGTCGGATTCGTGGATGAGGCAAAACGTCAAATCGCGCAAAAGGTGCCGTTGCCCAAGGGATACCATCTGGTTTACGGCGGACAATTTGAGAATCAGCAGCGCGCGGCTGCCAAACTGATGGCGGTGATTCCCGTCAGTATCGGCGTGATATTTCTGATTTTGTTTTTTACCTTCCGTTCGGTCAGTTCGACGCTGCTGATCTTGCTCAATATCCCTTTTGCCGTGACGGGGGGGATTATCTCCCTCTTTATCAGCGGTGAATACCTCTCCGTCCCCGCATCGGTGGGATTCATCGCTTTGTTCGGGATCGCGGTCTTAAACGGTGTCGTGATGGTCAGTTATTTCAACACGCTGCTGAAAAACGGGAGTTCCATCGATGAAGCGGTGCGGGAGGGGGCGACCCGGCGGTTGCGTCCGGTTTTGATGACGGCCTACATTGCGGCATTGGGATTGTTGCCGCTTCTTTTTGCATCGGGAGTCGGCAGCGAAGTTCAAAAACCGTTGGCAATCGTGGTCTTGGGGGGATTGGTCACCTCGACGATCCTGACCCTGATGATTTTGCCTCCGGCCTTTAAAATGGTTTACAAAAGGGGGGCAAAATGAGTCTGAAAGGGATGGAGATCTATTTCGAGATGGGGCATAAAGATACGTTGGTCGATTTTTTATTGGCGCAAGGGTATGATGGTTTTTATTTTTTTCCCTGCGATCGCTATGGGGCGGGGGCATTTTTGATCAGTGCTCAGGAGCAGGTGAGTGCGCGACGGGAGTTCGGAATGTTTCGCCTTTTCGTCAGCGCAGAGACCATCGGTTCGCTTTCTCTGGCCATCCGTAGCGAATTAAAAGAGGATACGATTACGATCGTCACGTATGAGGTTCATGAAGCCTGATGCGTATTTTGATTGCGGACGATGAAGAAGAACTTCTGGAACTTTTAAAGCTCTCACTAGAGGGGGAATGGATCATCGATACCGCCTCTACGATCGATGACGCGCAGGGGCATTTGGATGCGTATACGTATCAGGTGGCTATTTTTGACCGTACCTTCAGCGGAAAAGACCGGATTCAGGAGCTGATCCGCTATGCCAAATATAAAAATCCGCAGCAGGCCGTTTTGGTTTTGAGCGCTTTGGGGAGCGTCGATGATAAGGTCGAGGGGCTGGAGTACGGAGCGGATGATTATCGTGAAAAACCGTTTGATATCAAAGAGTTGCGGGCCCGTATTCTGGCTCTGAGCCGCCGTTTTGCTCCGCAGACGAAGGAGATAGAGGGGATTGTGGTCGATCAAAAATCGCAGACCCTCTTCAAAAACGGCGAATGGGTCGCTTTGAGTAAAAATGAGCATACCCTCTTTTTTTATCTGCTTTCGAGAGATTCGGTCGCAACGCGTGAAGAGATCATGGACGCGATGTACGACAATCCCCAAAATGTCACCCCCAATGCCATCGATGAACTGGTCGCACGATTGCGTAAAAAATTGACCCCTTCGATAATTAAAACGATCAAAACGCGAGGATATCGGATTGAAAGCTAGATGGGCCGGATCGCTGAAGATCAAGATAGCGCTTCTGTTTTCCCTTTTGATCGCGATTGCATTCAGTATCAACTGGAAGGTGGCGACGGGGACGATCGAGGGGGAGAAGCGGGAGGATTTGGAAAAAGTGCTCCACCATCTTCTTGCCGAGAGTGTGGATGAGTACATAACCGTCTCGTTGACCGAAGAGAGCAATCTCTCATTTTTGTATTCGATCCCCCACAACCGGATGATTCTTCACGATTCGGAAGCGAGCCATTTGCGTTTTCGTATCTCAAAAAAACCGATTCTCCCCCGGCGAGATGAGATCAGTGCCGCGATTTTGCTCTCTAACACTCTTTATCTCAATGCCATCAGCGATGACCATAAACTCCGATCTTCCGTAAACAAGTATGCCGAGAAACTTTTGATCCGTTACGGATACTCTTTGCTGGTTATTTTGATCATCAGTATCCTTTTTCTGGAGTACTTCATGCGGCCGCTGGGGGCATTGGCCCATAAAACACGAAACTGGAAGAACGGCGATCCGTTCGCCTTTTCACTCGATAACCCGTGCACGGAGATCGAAGAGGTATCGGATGCCTTCAGCGCACTGATCCGCCGATTGGAAGGGTTTCGGGCCAAAGAGAAAGCGCTGTTCAAAGAGGCGGCGCATGAACTGAAAACGCCGTTGGCTCTGATGCGTTCGCGGTTGGATGTGTATGAGAAGAGCGAAGGGTACGCAAAGGGTAAATTTGTCGCCGATTTGGGGCACGATGTCGAGCGGTTGACGGCCGAACTGAAAAACGTCCTTTTTCTGGAGAGCTCCGATTTTGAAGATCCGGTTTCGGTCGATATCAACCGCTCCCTGAGGGCTATTCTCAAAAAAGTTGATATCCTTGCCCACCAAAAAGAGCTGAAAATTCATCTCTCTCTCCGGAGTTTTACCGTACAGGCATCGGAAAAACTGCTGAACAAAGTTCTGATGGCATTGATCGACAATGCGATGACCTATGCCGCACAGGGGAGTCTGATCGAGATTGTGATTGACCCCGAGTGCCGAACCCTTTCGGTGATCAATGTTATCGGGGAAGAAAAGTATCTTTTCAGCTCAAAAATAGGGGAAAAAATGTTGCGAAGAATCAGCGAAGATCTCCAATTTACCTATGCCATCATCAACGAAGGGTCTGTTTACCGGATCAATCTCACCTTCGTGTGATTCTTCGATACAATTCGTCCCCGCCACTTTCCGGGCTATGAGCGGAAAGTGCATATTTGTATAAAAATAAAAAGGTTTACACTATGAGCATTAAAATAGTAGTCGCACTCTCTTTGGTGATCAGTTCGTTATTCGGAGGATGGGAGAGTATCGATCACAGGGTTGCGAAAGATGAATCCGGGATATGGGCGGCACAGGATAAATTGCCGTTTTATCTGGCTGCTGCGGTCGGTGTCGGAGCACTGATGGAGGGAAATCAAACCCGTATGGGGCGTACTCTGTGGCAAAGTATCGACAGCAGTGTGCTGAGCTATGCGGTGACGATGGCGGGTAAAGAGGTTTTCAGCCGTCAGCGTCCTGCCGATACCGATAATCCGAACCGATGGTTTTCAGGGGGGGAGAGTATGCCCAGCGGCCATACGGCGATTACAACCGCATTGATTACCCCTTTTATTTTAGAATATTCGGAGGAAAATCCGTGGCTCCATTTGCTCTGGGGAGTTCCGCTGTATCAGGCGATAGGGCGTATCAAGGCACAGGAACACTGGCAAAGCGACGTGATCGCCGGATTCGGTGTGGGGGTCGGTTCTGCACTGGCGGCACGGCACTACGGCCCCTGGGTAGTACGGTTGATGCCCGGCGGGGTGTATGCCGGTATCTCTTTGAATTGGTAAAAGAGATTTGAAAAAAAATTAAACAAAAGATAGTGTATCCGGCGTTAAGATAAATGGTTTATAATTGAATCTAAAATTAAAAAGGCGGTAAATGCCAAAAAATAAAGCTTCATACGCAGTACGGATTTTGCTCCTTGAAGATGATCCGACCCTCTCGGATATCATTGATGAATTCTTGAGCGAACAAGGGTGCGAAGTGACGTGTGTGTATGACGGAGAGGCAGCCTTGGACGCGGGATACGAAAAATCGTTTGATCTTTTTTTATTCGATGTTAAAGTTCCTTACACCAATGGATTTGATGTCCTTCGAACCCTTAGAGAAGACAATAAGCAGGCTCCCGCCATTTTTATGACATCACTGGGAAGTATCGAAGACCTCTCTGCCGCGTATGATGCCGGTTGTGACGATTACCTCAAAAAACCGTTCGAGCTTAAAGAGCTGGAACTGCGGATCAAAGCACTTATTAAGCGCTCACCCGGACTCAATCTGTATGAACCGATCGTGATCACAGAGGATCTTTTGTTTGATTTCAAGCAAGGTCGTCTCATCCATGAGGGGATTGAGATACCGCTCGCCCGCAAAGAGGCAAAAATTCTCAAAATGCTGCTGTCCCATCCCAACGAAATCATCAGTACCCAAATCCTTATCGAATCGGCATGGGATTTTCATGAAGAGGCTACCGAAGAGAGCCTCCGCACTCACATCAAGAATTTACGCAAACACCTCGGCAAAGAGACGATTCTAAATATTCGGGGACAAGGGTACTCCATTGCACGGACCTGAACGCAAATCCCTGATCCGCTTTGTCTCTTTATTTGTCGTTCTCAATACGATATTTCTTTTAATCATCTCAACGATGTATTACTACTACCAAAAAAACATTTTTTTGGAAGCGCGCCATAACTCCATGATGTATTACTCCGGGAATCTGCTGCATCATATCTATTCAAGCAAAAATCTGACCGAACTTAAATCCCATCTGAGCAAAGATCCCCGATTTGATATCGGGTTCCTGACCAAGAACCACGAGATACTCTATACCTCTGCTCCGAATCTTGTGATCCCCCTCGGGACCGATTTCTTCGAGTATCAAAATCACTTTTTTTATATCGATACGGTTGAATTAGAACATTTAAAAGAAATTCACTATATTGTGATTCGGGCCAGAACCATCGAGACTGAATTGGAGCAGACCCGTAAGAGTATTTATCTCTTTCTCCTTTTTTCCATTGTATTTTTATCGATTGTGATTTATGCCCTCTCCAAACTTTTTTTGCATCCTTTGCGGGATACGATTGCGAAGCTGGACCGTTTTATCCGCGATACGACCCATGAACTCAACACCCCTCTTTCCGTCATAACCATGAGCATTGAACAGCTGAATAAAGAGCATCTGGATGCCAAACAGCTGAAGCAGATTAATCGTATCCATGTGGCTTCACGAACCATCTCCAACCTCTACAATGATCTTACTTTTCTGATGATGTACGAGCAAAATCAAAATCATAATATAGCGATCGATATGCCGCTTTTGGTCGAAGAGCGGCTTGAATATTTTCGTCCCCTCGCGGATGCTAAGAGAATTACCGTTCATGCCCATCTTGAGCCGAGCACCCTTATAATGGATCGCGATAAAATGATCCGGATTATCGACAATCTCCTCTCCAATGCAATCAAATACAATAAACCCTCCGGAGCGATAGATATTTCTCTTACGGCCAAATTTCTGCGGATCAGCGACACCGGTATCGGCATATCGGGTGATAAACTCGATGAAATTTTCAATCGCTATACCCGTTTTGACGAGGCCAACGGCGGATTCGGAATCGGCTTGAATCTGATTCAGATGATATGTCAGGAATACCGTTTTGCCATAGCGGTAGATTCCGAGATTGCCAAAGGGACTGCATTTACGATTACGTGGGAATCCGCTTCACGCTAACCTTATCTTATCTCGTACAAAGACGGGCTAGTATTGCTTATGTTTGACAAACCGCAAAAGAGGCGGCATGAGCAATAGCAAGATGAAGGTTCCGATGAGCATCCCCCCTACGACAACGATGGCAAGAGGTTTTTGAACCTGGCTTCCGACTCCGGTAGAGAGCATGGCCGGAAGCAGTCCGATCGATGCGGTGAGCCCGGTCATTAGGATGGCTCTGAATTTATCCGAAGCGGTTTGTGCGATGGCTTCATCGGTATCCATTCCATCCCGGTACAGCTGCATGTAGTGAATGACGAGGATGGAGGCATTGAGAATGCTGACCCCCAAAATCGAGATAAAACCGACCGATGCCGATACGCTTAACGACTGTCCCAAAAGGAGCAAGAAAGAGAGCCCTCCGAATACCGAAAACAGGGCTGCACTTAGAATGATGACGGTATTTTTTATCGATCCAAAATAGATGAATAAGACCAATGTGATTAAAAACATTGCCGAAGGGGTCATGATTTTCAGCCGTCCGAAGGCGCTTTGCATCTGCTCAAAGCGTCCTGAAAGATTCGTCAGATACCCTTCGGGCATCTTGACCGTATCGATAGCGGCTTGAACCTGGGCTACGGTTCCGGCCAAATCATTCGAAGCGACCGAAAATTTAATCGGGATAAACCGTTTGAAGTTTTCGCGATAGACGAAGGATGCTCCGGTATCGTAATAGATTTTGGTAATTTTAGAGAGGGGGATGATGCCGCCGTTATCCAAAATGATCGGGATCTCTTTGATGTTTTCGATACTCTTTCGATAGGTATCGGGAAAACGGACGACCAGATCAAAACGCTTATCCTGCTCGATAATTTTGGTGATCGCGCGGCCGTCGAGGGAGGAGGATACAATGTCCATCAAATCCTCGACATTCACCCCGTACAGTGCCGCTTGTTCCCGGTCTGCTTCGACAATCAGGCTCGGCTGTCCGGTCTCTTTGAAAATGCCGACGTCGGTTACACCGTCAATTTTTTTGATTTTAGACTCGATCTCTTTGGCGAGCCGGTCGAGTACATACAGATCATCTCCGAAAATTTTGACGGAGTTTTCCCCTTTGACCCCCGACATCGCTTCGGCCAGATTGTCTTCGATGTATTGGGAGACGCTCACATCGGCATTGGGGAATGCGGCGCGGAGAGCATGGCGCACTTCATTTTCGAGCTCTTCTTTGGTGATGCTGCGGTGCCACTCGGAATAGCCTTTGAGCTTTACGAAATATTCGCTGTTAAACGGTCCTGTCGGATCGGTCCCGTCTTCGGGGCGTCCGGCTTGAAATTCGATGGTCTGTACTTCCGGGTATTGTGCCAGAATATCACGGATTTTTTTCGAGTTTTCATAGCTTTTGTTGAGACTGATGGAGTAGGGGAAAATGGCACGGATGTAGAGATTTCCCTCGTCCATTTTCGGTAAAAACTCCGCCCCCAGAATGGTTGTGATAAAGAGGGTTAAAACGATAATCACTCCGGTTGCTATCAATGCCATCTTGCTGGTGATACGAGAGATGGTGAGCATGTATTGTGCTTTTACCCAATCCAAAAACGGCAGTACTTTTTCGTGCGAGTGGAGCAAAAAAGTGTATTTGCTCGCCAGCAGAAAGCTGAAAGTGAGGATAAACGCAAAAGTGATGGCGTATACATAGGTTTTAGCCATTGGGAGGAAAATTTGCGATTCAGCCCCTTTCATGGCGAAGAGGGGGATGAAGGCGAGAAAAATAATAAGAATGGAAAACATAATCGGCTTGCCCACTTCACTTGCCGTCTCCTGGATAGCCTGAATGTGCTGACGCCCCTGGTGTTTGAGGCGGAAATAGTTTTCGATAACGATCAGAGGGATATCGACGATGATCCCAAAGTCGATGGCTCCCAGAGAGAGGAGATTGGCCGATTCATGCTGATTGGCCATCAGGGCAAGGGTATAGAGGAGCGACATCGGGATGATGGCGGCAACAATCACTGCCGCCCGCAGATCTCCCAAAAAGAGGAGAATAATGACAAACACCAAAATCATCCCGATGGAGGCGGTCTCTTTGAGTTTGTCGACAACGGTGTGAAGGAGGTCTTGGCGGTCGTAAAACGGGACGACTTTGATGTCTTTGGGAAGGATGCCGTTATTGAGCTCATCGATTTTTGTGTGGAGTTCTTCCATCGCGGAGACGCTCGGGGCATTTTTGCGTAATACAACAACCCCCATAACGATGTCATTGGCCTGATTTAGCCCTGCAATCCCCGTTCGCGGCATGGTAGAGATGGAGGCATCCGCAAGATTTTTGACATAAATCGGACGGCCGTTTTTCGTAGCGACAATGGTATTTTCAATATCGCTGATTGATTTGATCAGACCGACCCCGCGAATCGTATAGTATTGGTCCCCAAATTCCAGTACGCGCCCCCCGACGTTGACGTTGCTTTTGGAGAGGGAAGCGATGACGTCGCTGAGAGGGATTTTGTATTTGATAAGATCCTCAGGGTGGACGACAACCGAGTACGCTTTGATCGTCCCGCCGTAGCTTCCGATATCGGCGATGTTCGGGACCGTTTTAAGATAGCGTGAGATCACCCAGTCTTGGTAGGTGCGCAGTTCGCTCATGCTGCGATTGCCCACCACGCGATAGCGCATGATTTCGCCGATTGCATTGGGGATGATCTGAGGCGTCACTTCGGCGGGGATATCCGCCTGAGCGAGACGGTTTAACACTTCTTGGCGGGCATCTTTGTAGGCGACATCGTAGGAGAATTTGCATTTGATATCGGAGAGGCCATAAAGTGAGACGCTATTGATGTTTTCAAGCCCCGGCATACCGGCGAGGGCAATCTCCATAGGGGTGGTAATCTGTTTCTCGATCTCCTCGGCAGAGTGTCCTTCATCGGTCGTTACGATTTCGAGGATCGGAGGTGCCGGATCAGGAAAAGCTTCGATATTGAGATCGCGTACGACGACGATGCTGACGACAACCGTAATGGCCGTAAATAACAATACCGCAAGAAAGTTATCGATAAAAAAATTGGCAAGTCGTCGCATATTATTGTTTCTCCAGCGTGATCGCTTCAAGTGCGATTTGGCTGTTTTGCGGAAGCCCTTTTACCAGTGAAAAATTATCCTGCGGATCGTCACTGATCAGTGTGACGTTGAGAGGGGAGAATTGATCCCCCTTTTTGATAAAGACGATGAATTTCCCTTCTTTGAACAAGAGTGATTTTTTAGGGATGCGGAAGACCTCTTTCTGCTCAGCTCCCGTCGAGATATTGGCGAACATATTGATGCGCAGATCAGGCGAATCGACTGAGGGCTTGATGTAAACCTGGGTTGTTTTATTTTCCGGATCCAGAACATCGCTCACATAGGTCACCGTCCCTTTGATCGGTCCGACTTCACGATTCTCAATTGTTATATCGACTTCTTTGCCTACAAAAAAGGCCGAAATATCTTTTTCATACACCGCTGCCACCACCATTTTTTTATGAGGATTGGCTATTTTGATGAGGGGCTGGGCCGCATCGTTAGCTACTTTTTCTCCCAAATGGGTTCCGATTTCATACACGACACCATTGATAGGAGCGCGTAATGTCAGCGTTTGCCCTGACGACGCTCCGAAGTAGTTCAGCTTTTGGGAAAAACCATTGAGAAGCGCTTCGGCTTGCTGCAGATTGCTCTGGGACGCGGCAAGATCATTGGCGGTTACGGCACCGAGTTTGAAAAGCTCTTTATTCATATCGTGCAGGTGCTTTGCCTGTGCAAGATTGGCTTTGGCGGAGAGACGGTCATTTTGGACATCGCTGACCTCTGAGGAACGGATCGTGACCAGAGGAGCATTTTGGGAGATTTTATCTCCGATCGAAACGTGCAGTTTATCGACCGTACCGGTAACCGGGGCGCTGATGGATACGATCCCGTCCGGGGAGGGCTGAATGGACGCTGTTGTGGAGATTAAAGCACTGAAAGTACCGTATTGGGGGGCAACGGTGGCAATGGCAGGCTGAGATGAAGCAGCTATTTCCTGGACTGCAGGTATTTTTTGTTCTTGGTTACAGCCGGTGAGCAAAACAAAAGCAACGGCATAGGATAAGATCAAGAGAGGAAAACGCATTAATGTCCTTTTGGATCGATAAGAGATGAGCCGGAGTTGAGCTTTAGACGGACGGCGGCACTATGCAGATCAATAGCTGCATGGGTTAGATTTTTTTGATAGTCGCGGTAGCTTTTTTGGGCATCGAGGAGTTCGAGTATCGAAATTCCTTTGAGGGCAAAAATTTTCTCCTGCTTCTCTTTGAGTTCTTTGGCGGCAATAAACCCTTTCTCCATAATCCGATACAGCGTCTCTCGAGATTTTGCAGTCTCATAGCTTTGGATGACATCGGTTCTGGCCATATGAAGGGTTTTGTTATATAGATTTACGGCTTGAAGGGTACCGATACGGCTTCTTTCGATATCCCCTTCGTTTCGGTCGTATACCGGAAGGGGAACTGAGAAGTTTACCCCTGCAAGCGGTTGATAATCAGGACCGAAACTGGCATATTCGGCACCAACGGTTATATTGGGGAGAGCATTGGCTTTTTCAAGTTTCAGTGCAGCTTCAGCGACCGCAAGGTTCTCTTTGGCCGCTTTGCAGTCGGGACGTTCGGCAATGTTGGCCAGGAATTCATCCAAAGGGGCAATGGCAGCAATGGGACTGACGGGTTCTGTTACGCTTATATCGGATGAAGGGAGAGCCAGTAATAAAGCCAGATTTTCTCGCTCTTGGCCTAAGGTGCGTCGGTTATTTTCAATTTCTCGGATATAGTCGATTTGCTGAAGGGAGATTTTTTGATACTCCATTTGGGAGAGGAATCCGCTATCGAGTTTTACTTTGGCAATCACCATAACACGCGCGTAGGCTCTGGCATTTTCCTCGGCATTGGCGAGGTCGGACTGAGAACTTAAAACGGCATAATAGGTATCGATCAAGCTGCTTAGAGACTCTCTGAGTGTCTCATCATAGATAAAATCGTTAAACGTGATCGAGTGTACAGCCAGATCAATCCGCCGGTCCCGCTTGCCGCCTGTCTCAATCGGATGGGCCAATATAATCGTCGCTTGCGCATTCGATCCGGTAGAGGTGTCGCTAAAATGGTTTTTGATGTTCATGAATTCGTAGGAGCCATTCAAAACCGGGTTAGGACGCTCTTTAGCGGTGATCAGGTTGGCATAGGATTTCTGGGCTTCCTGCCGTGCAATCAGCAGATCATAATTGTGTTGAGTAAATTGGGCAACCGCCGCATCAAAGTTCATGGCTGATCCAAATAGCGGAGAAGCCAAGAGAAGCAGCAGTGTGCTATAGTAAGAAATACGCAAATAAGCCCTTTGATTATGTATAAGTTAAGCGCGAAGTATAGGAAAGGAGTGTGAAGTTAGTGTGAAGTGGTGGGACATTACAAATGGTTGGATTACAAGGATGGGAAGGTGTAGCGTATCCAGACATCTGTCGGGATCACGGGGAGTGACGTATTGACAACTCCGCTGGATATTTATACCGTCTCAAATATAGAGCTTTATCAGGCTAAAAACAGTCAGAAAAACCGTATATTCCTAGGATAGCCGCTTATCATTAATCCATTCCTCATTACGGATAAAGTAAAATACAGCTAAGAGTTGTTTTTTTGGGTATCGCTATATCTTTTAAAATGATTGATCTAAGAACCGGTGCATTTATGAATCAATCCATACGAATCGTTCTTCTTTGCGTGTTACTCCTCTCTTCCGTATCTGCAAGCCCCCCCATGCAAAAAATACGACTTAAGCTTAAATGGTTCAGCTCTTTTCAGTTCGCGGGTTATTATATGGCATTGGAAAAAGGGTTTTACAAAGAGGCCGGGCTGGATGTCACCATCATGGAACGCGATCCCCAAAAAAACAACATAGTGCAGGTGGTTGAGGGAGAAGCCGAATACGGTGTAGCCGATTCGGCATTGCTCCTCTATCGTGCAGAGGGGAAACCGGTTCGGATTATGGCCTCCATTTTTCAGCACAGCCCGCTTATCTTTATCGCCCATAAAGATTCGGGTATTGTAAGCCCGTATGAGCTGAAGGGGAAAAAGGTTTCGTATCAAAAAGGGATTGATGACGCCCCTTTGCTTGCGATGCTTGATCAAGCCAATCTGGGAGCGACGGATTATACCTATTCGCCTCTCGATTTTACGGGGAGGGCATTTATGAACCGTGAAGTTGATGTGATGAGTGCCTATTCCAGCGATCAGCCTTTTTTAATGAGAGAAAAAAATATCCCCATTACGATTATCAATCCGCTCAACTACGGCATCGATTTTTACGGAGACAACCTCTTTTCGACCGAAAAAGAGCTTTCGGAACATCCGGAGCGTGCACAACAATTTTTGGAAGCCTCTATCCGGGGCTGGCACTATGCGCTGGCCAATAAAGAGGAGACCATTGCCCTTCTTCGCAGCAAATACAATGCCCAAAGCTCCGTGGAACATTTGCGCTATGAAGCGCAAATCAGTGAAGATATGATGCTGCCGTCGATGGTGGATGTCGGATATACCAATCCGCAACGCTTTTATCGCATCGCCGAAATTTACAGAGCCATGAATAAAGCCAACAAGGGCGATTTGGACCGGGCACTGGACGGACTGATCTGGAACCCTTACGAGAAGCATCAAATCGACGTGCGCTATTTTTACCTATCGTTGGGGTTGCTGGGATTGATCTTCCTGATCGCCGTGATCCTCGTCGCCATCAGCCGCAAATTAAGAAGCATGGTCATTAAGCGTACCCGTGATTTGGAAGAACAGCAAATGATGACCGATAAATACGTCATCATTTCAGCGACCGATCTACAGGGGACGATGACCTATGTGAGTAAAGCGTTTTGCGAAATATCGGGCTATTCGCACGACGAGCTGATCGGGAAAACCCATACGGTTGTTCACCATCCCGATACCCCCTCCTCGGTGTATAAAGAGCTTTGGCAACATCTTCATACCAATCGAAGCTGGTCCGGCGAAATTAAAAATATCGATAAAAACGGAAACGTATACTGGGTCCTTACCTATATCGAACCCATCGTGAATGAGAGCGGAATAACAACAGGGTATCGAGGCATCCAACAAAACATTACCGATAAAAAATACGCGGAAGAGCTCTCCGTTACGGACCAATTGACTCAGCTGTACAACCGGAGCTACCTCGATAAAACGTTACACCGGGAGGTAACGCGTTTTCAACGGTACGGGACACCTTTGAGCATTATCATGATTGATCTTGACTATTTTAAAGAGGTGAATGACGTGTACGGACATCTCTCCGGGGATGCAGTCCTTGTTGAAATTGCGCGAATTTTGAAAACCAATATCCGTGTAACCGATATCCTAGGGCGCTGGGGCGGTGAAGAGTTTATGATTATTTGCGTACAAAATAGCGGTGACGAAGCGGTCCGGCTCGCCGAAAAATTGCGTTTGACGATTGCATTGCACCCATTTTCGGACGTGGGAACAAAAACAGCCAGTTTTGGCGTAACGTCCATCGAGGAGAACGACAATGAACTCTCTTTGGTTCAACGGGTGGACACTGCTTTGTACCGGGCAAAAAAATTAGGCCGTAATAGGGTTGTTGAGAGTAAAACGATTCAATGAATTGGCGGATGTTGAACTACGAAAATTGTTTTCAAAGCTATTGAAGTCTATTCGTACATAAATCGCCTATCATCACGGACCGGCTTACGGCGCTTTCGGGTATCTTAATCCGACTAATTTCAAAACGACATCCGAATTTTACGAAAATGTAATGTTCGCTATCAGAGAGGAAACAGGGCGTTCGAGCGAAACGTTTATCTCCCATTTCAGGGACAAATACGGCACTACCGATCTCCCGATCTGGGCGATGGTCGAAGTGGTCTCGATGAGCACCCTCTCTAAAATCTATGCGATACTCAAAACCACAGAATTTAACTCCACGTTTGACAGCTGTTATTCCCCAAAGATTTGACATTATTAAATAAAATACTGTTACCCAATAGTTACCCATTCAATTTTATGCTTACAGTCGAGTAAGAAATTTTCTTGCTACACCTGATAAGGAGTTTACCATGACAGTTAGTTCTAACTACAGTGCGTATTCGTCTAATAGTACCTCCGGTGTCTCATCTGCTTCACAAAAAGGAAAACCCGATTTTGAAAAGATGGCTCAGGAACTACTGAATTCGCTGGATACGGATAAAAGCGGTTCAATCGATAAAGCCGAATTTAGTGCGGCAGCGCAAGCACTCGCCTCCAGTTCAAGCAGTAGCACTACTGACAGTTCATCTGCAAATGATATTTTTTCTACTCTCGATACCGACAGCAGCGGCAGTATGAGTACTGAAGAGTTTGTAACGGCACTTAAAAACATGAAGCCGCCTGAACACGCTCAGGGGGAGCGTGAAGGGGGAATGCCACCTCCACCGCCGGGCGGAATGCCACCTCCACCCCCCCCGAGTGAATCATCCTCCTCGGAGAGTGAAAGCGCGACTGAGATTTTCTCCGCACTGGATACCAATCAAGACGGAACGATCAGTTCTGAGGAGTTTATGGCACTGTTTGAAGAGAAATCTTCCGAGAGTACAACCGCTTCTACAGAAACGACCGCAACCGCCTCGACAGAGACAGAAACCGATGACGCATTTAAAACGATGCGCAACGATATGCTTCAAAAAATTCTCTCTTATTATGGCAGTAATGCCTCTTCCAGCAACTCCACCTCCCTCTTAAGCATCAGTGCTTAAGCAAACATGCCCTTTTGGGCGTGTTACTTTTTATTTACTTACTCCCCGATATAATCGATTTATGATACAGGTTTTAATGATCGAAGATGATGTTGAACTGGCGCAGCTGTTGCAATCACGCCTCTATAAAGATGAGATTGAGGTGACCATCGCCCCCACTCCGCTGGAGGGGCTCACCCTTTTCCAAACGAAGCAGTTTGATCTTTTGGTACTTGATCTCTCACTCCCTCAGATGGACGGGATGGAGATTTGCCGCCTGATCCGCCAAGAGAGTGCCATCCCTATAATCATCTCCTCCGCACGCTCCGATATACGGGATAAAATGATGGGATACTCGCGCGGTGCGGATGATTATCTCCCCAAACCTTACGATCCGCAAGAGCTTATATTTCGGATCGATGCCATTATGCGGCGTCTTCACCCCACACTCCCTCAAAAGTTTACCCCTTTCGAAGTGGATGAAAACAGACACGAGATTAGCCGCCACGGCACACTCTTGCGCCTGACACAAGCGGAGTACGATATCGTTTTATATATGATTAAAAAAGATCGCTACGCTATTTCACGCGAAGAGCTGCTGATGAATATCGGCTCGATTAAATTTGAGAGCAGTCTCAAAAGTATCGATGTCATTATGGGACGTATCCGACAAAAAATCGGTGATGATCCAAAAAATCCCCATTACATCGTCTCGGTACGGGGTGTAGGATATAAATTTGTCAATGAATAATCACTCCATTATACTGTTAATTACCCTCTTCTTTCTCCTCATTTTTGCCTTGATAAACGGGTTGTTTTGGATGGCAGAGCAACATTTCTCCAAAGAGCAGGAGGGGGATCGGATGAGACGTTTTGCTTTGGCGGAGCGGCTTATCCATCATAGAAGCGGAAATTTTGATGCGGAACTACGTCAGTTAATGATCACCCCCTCTTCACTCTCACCCGATTTCCTCCGATCTCACGGAAAGAATATGGCAGAATTTCCTTTCGGTCAAATGCTCCGCTATAACGGTAAAGTCTATTTTGTGAAATACCTGCCGCCGAGATTTCCTTTTCCCCCTCCTCCGCCGATGTTCGATCACGTTTTACCGCCTTCTATGGGTGATTTTTCTCCTATCGTCTTAGAAGACTTAAAAAAAGAATCGTCGATCAGTGTCTGGAGCGTTATGATCACTATTGATATTCTTGTTTTGCTCTTTTTCGCTTTCATACTCAAAAAACTCACCCCCCTGCACCGTCTCAAAAATGCTATTATCAATTTTAAAGAGGGGGATACCCATCTGGATGTGCCGATAGAGGGGAAAGACGAAATATCTCAAATCACCCATGAGTTCAACCATGCATTAGAAAAAATTGCGTCGATGAAAGAGGCGCGCTCCCTTTTTCTACGCAATATTTTACATGAACTTAAAACACCGATTATGAAAGGTTCCCTCACTAGCGACTGTCTTGAGCCCTCAAAGGATCAGGAGAGACTCAAGAGGATATTTAATCGTATGGATTATCTGCTGGGTGAGTTTTCGAAAATGGAGCGCTTTAGCAGCGGAGAGATCAACATCAACGCCCGAGAGTACCGCTTCGTCGATATCCTCGATCATACCTGCGATATTTTAATGTGCGACAAAAAAAATATTACGATCAAAGGGGAAGAATCCGCCCTCATTATCAACGTCGATTTTGAACTGTTTGCGATTGCATTGAAAAATCTTCTCGATAACGCCCTTAAATATTCCAACACTAAACCGACTTTGATTATATTGTCCAAAGCTATCGAAATATGCAGTGTCGGAGAACCTCTAAGTGAAGAAAACCGTCACTTTAGCAAACCGTTTAATCGCACCTATGAGAGTTCTATGACAGGGCTTGGGTTGGGTCTGTATATCACCGATTCCATCCTTCAAAAGCATGGGTACGCACTCGAATATCACTACGCGTCGGGAGTTAACTGTTTTAGGATAGTGTTAAACTAACGCCAGAATGATGTAGACGTATCGCCGTATAAATGGGATCGGTATGACGGGATCTTTGAGCAATGGAACTTTATTGCTGAATGGATGATAGTAAGGTAGTTTTGTTAATTGGGGATGGTATTAGATGCCAAAACGGAGAGAATCGTACGCTAAGGGCTAAAGATGACTAACTGATGTTACGCACCTTGTCTCAACAAGTGCGAAAAGGTTAGTAATCTCCCGTATCCGAAAGATACGGGTAGCTTCAGGGGGGTGCAGGGGACAAATTGTCCCTGCCACTTTACGGGCTTTGCCCGG